>CAVWTB010000031.1:0-354563 GCA_963757845.1 uncultured Alphaproteobacteria bacterium | reverse complement strand
GCATCGCGCGGCTGACGTCGGCGCGCTCGGCCAGCGCATCCAGCGTCAGGCCCTTTCGCTGCGCAGCTCGCGGATGCGCGTGCCGATCCGTTGGTCGATGTCGGTGGTGGTCGATCTCATATAGGCATCATATGTTCCAATATAGTGGAATCAAGCCGTCATTCCGGGGCGCACGCGAAGCGTCGAACCCGGTATGATGCATTCGAGTTCGCAAGCTCACGAGATTCGGGATCGCGCTCCCAATGAGCGGCATAGCGTGCCCCGTAATGCCGGCAGCACCTCGCCAAATGCGAGTTGCAATTGCCGCCGGCCGCGTCAAATACGGTTGCAGAGGAGACGGCCATGGCAAACGAACATGTCGACGTGCTGATCGTCGGCGCCGGGCTTTCCGGCATCGGCGCGGCGTATCACCTGCAGCAGAAATGCCCGGACAAGAGCTACGCGATCCTGGAAGGCCGCGCAGCGATCGGCGGCACCTGGGATCTGTTCCGCTATCCCGGCATCCGCTCGGATTCCGACATGTACACGCTCGGCTATTCGTTCAAGCCGTGGACGGACGACAAGGCGATCGCAGCGGGCCCGACGATCCTGAACTACATTCGCCAGACCGCGAAGGACAACGGCATCGAGCAGCACATCCGTTTCACCATCGCGTCAAGCGCGCCTCGTGGTCGTCGCAGGATGCGCGCTGGACGGTGGAGGCGGAGCGGGGAGAGAGCCAGCGAGCCGTCAGCTTCACCTGCAATTTCCTGTTCCTGTGCAGCGGCTACTACGACTACGAGCAGGGCTACACGCCGGAGTTCAAGGGCATCGAGAACTTCAAGGGCCGCATCGTCCATCCGCAGAAGTGGACCGAGGACATCGACTACGCCGGCAAGCGCGTGGTCGTGATCGGCTCGGGCGCCACGGCGGTGACGCTGGTGCCGGAGATGGCGAAGACCGCCGCGCATGTGACGATGCTGCAGCGCTCGCCGACCTATGTGGTCGCGCGTCCCGGCATCGGATGAGCTTGCGCCAACAAGCTGCGCAAGCGTTTCGGCGCGCGCTTCGCCTATCAGATGATCCGCTGGCGCAATGTCCTGTTCGGCATGTACTTCTTCCAGCTCTGCCGCCGCAAGCCGGAGCGCGCCAAGCAGCTGCTGCTCGGCGGCGTGCGCATGGCGCTCGGCAAGGACTTCGACGTGAAGACGCATTTCACGCCGAGCTACAATCCGTGGCAGCAGCGGCTGTGCCTGGTGCCGGACGGCGACCTGTTCCGCACGATCAGCGACGGCCGTGCTTCGGTGGTGACCAACCACATCGATACCTTCACCGAAAAGGGCATCCGCCTGAAGGACGGCTCCGAGCTCGAAGCCGACATGATCGTCACCGCGACCGGGCTCAATCTGCAGGTGATGGGCGGCATGGCGCTCGCGTGGACGGCAAGGCGATCGAGCCGGCGAAGCTCATGAGCTACAAGGGCATGATGTATTCGGACATCCCGAACCTTGCGACCGCGACCGGCTACACCAACGCCTCCTGGACGCTGAAGTGCGACCTCACCTGCGAATATGTCTGCCGCCTGCTCAACCACATGGACAAGCGCGGCTACCGGACCGTGCGTGCCGCGCCAGACCGATCCGTCGGTCACCGAAGCGCCGTGGCTCGACTTCACCTCCGGCTACGTGCAGCGCTCGGTGGCGAAGTTTCCGAAGCAGGGCTCGAAGCGGCCCTGGAAGCTCTACCAGAACTACGTGCTCGACATCGTCACCTTGCGCTTCGGCAAGATCGACGACGGCGTGATGCAGTATTCGTGAGCTGTCATTCCGGGTGCGGGCCAGAGCCCGATCGTACTTCCTTTCCTTGCTGTTTCAATTCTGTTTCATTGATGTTTCGTGCGCGCCGCGCGCGATCAGCTGACTGCGCAGCCTGCTTGCACAGCGCAGAGCGGCGTCACACGGCCGTTATCGAATCACGCCAACCGGCGTGAGGTCCATCACATCCTCGTGGGCGGTTGAACCATATTGGCCGCGTACCGGCCAACACACATCAACACCGGAACCGGCGGAAACCGGCCGGCGTTGATCATCGTAACTGGGATGGAGGCTGACATGCCGTTGTTGTTCTTCCTGCCGATGATCATCGCAAGCGGACTTCTGCCGACCCCGCGCACCGCAAAGCCTGCGCGCGAAGACGACTGAAGGAGCAGATCGATGACCCCGTTTGCCAAGGCGTTGCGCTACCGGCGTCTCGCCGCGCGCGAAACCAACAAGACGATCATCAGCCTGCTGCACCGGCTGGCCGATGACGTCGAGAGCCGCGCGCGCGCGAAGAGCGGCTGCGCCTCGCGGTCCGGCGCATATCGTGTCGCTGTCGGGACGGCTTGCCGCGCGCGCGATGCAGCGGGCGGCGGCGGCCAGGCGGCTTGAGGCTTCGTCGAGCGAGACGCGGCCGGGCTCGGCCGCGCACGCAAGCCGCTCCGATGTCACGCCGTCAGTGCAGCGGCGGACGCCAGTCCAGCCAGAAGACGTAGATGCCGACGCAGCCGGTCATGGCGCCTGCGCCGACCGCAGCCCACATCACCGGATAGCGCGCCGCGCGGCTCAGCGCGAAGAACATCCCCAGCCAGACCGCGGCAAGTATCGCCAAATCTCTCATCGCCCTCTCCATCCCCCGGCGCAGGATGACGAAGCCGTGAAGGACCGTATGTGAGATAGATCACATACGGCGAGATCCGCGGCGATTTTCTGCTTGTGCAAGCGGTTTTCATGCCGCCGGTCGGGCACGGCCGTTCGCCATTGCGTCGCCGCGGCGAGTTGCGATCCTTCCCGCATGACAACATCCCGCGAACGCACCGAACTCGCCCTTACCCGCATCGCCGATCCGGCCGGCGAAGGCAAGCGATCCTGCCTCACCGTCTATGCGGACGCTGCGCGCGCCGCCGCCGACGCCGCCGACGCGCGCGCAAAAGCCGGCCAACCGCTCGGCCCGCTCGACGGCGCGGTCATCACCATCAAGGATCTGTTCGATGTCGCAGGCGAAGTGACGCGCGCGGGCTCGGCCATGCTGGCGAAGCGCGGCAAGACCGGCGGCGGCCGACGCGCCGGCGATCAAGCGCCTGCGCGAGGCCGGCGCGGTGATCGTCGCCAAGACCAACATGACCGAGTTCGCGTTCTCCGGCGTCGGCGCCAATCCGCATTTCGGCACGCCGGGCAATCCGGCCGACCGCAAGCGCATTCCCGGCGGCTCGTCCTCCGGCGGCGCGGTCGCCTGCGCCGACGGCATCGGCGAGATCACCATCGGCACCGACACCGGCGGCTCGACGCGCATTCCGGCCGCGCTGTGCGGCATCGTCGGCTACAAGCCGACCGCAAAGCGCATCCCGCGCGACGGCGCCTACCCGCTCTCGTTCGCGCTGGACTCGATCGGCCCGATGGCGCGCAGCGTCGCCGACTGTCTTCCGGACCGACGCGGTGCTGGCGGCCGAGAAGTTCGAGCCGCTGCAAGCGGCGGACCTGGGCGACGTCCGCGTCGGCCTCGTCCAGGGCATGGTGCTGGAGAACATGGACGGCATCGTCGCGCCCGCCTACGAGAAGGCGCTGGCAAAGCTTGCGGCGGCGAAACGCGCCGACGTGACGCTCGACGCGCTGGGCATCATGACGGGGGTCAACGAGCGCGGCGGCATTGCGCCGCCGGAGGCTTACGCGATCAACCGCACGCTTGCTGACCGAGGACGGCGACGGCGTCGATCCGTTCGTGCGCGCGCGCATCATGCGGGCGGCGACGATGACGTGCGGCGGACTACATCCAGAACATGCGCGACCGCGAGGCGGGCATCGCGCGGATGAACGCGGTGTTCGACAATTTCGACGTGCTGGCGCTGCCGACGACGCCGATCGTCGCGCCGACGATGGAGGAGGTCGCCACCGCGGATGGATTTGCCGCGCGCAACGTGCTGCTGCTGCGCAACACCTCGATCGGCAACTTCTTCGATCTCTGCGCGATCAGCCTGCCGATCAGGCTCGGCAATGCGTTGCCGTGCGGGCTGATGCTGTTCGCCAGGCACGGCGACGACCGGAAGCTGTTTCAGGTCGCGGCGGCGGTGGAGAAGGCGCTGGCGGCGTAGCGCCGTAGCCCGCGATGCAGCGAAGCGAAATCCGGTGCTGACTCTGCGAACGAAGAATCCCGGATTTCGCTTCGCTGCATCCGGGCTACGACGTCAATGACGACTAGCGCAATCGAACAGCTCATCGTGCCGATGCCGTCGATGCCGCATTCGATCTTGTCGCCCTTGGCGATCTGGGCGACGCCGGCCGGCGTGCCGGTCATGATGATGTCGCCGGCGCCGACCGAGACCTGCTGCGACAGTTTTGAAATGATCTCGGCGGTGTTCCAGATCATCTGCTCGAGATCGCCGTCCTGGCGCGTCTCGCCGTTCACCTTCAGCCAGATGCGCGCCTTATTCGGATGGCCGATCTCGGAGGCCGGCCGCAGCGCGCTGCAGGGCGCGGACTGATCGAACGACTTGCCGATCTCCCAGGGCTGCTCCTTCTTGCGCGACGCCATCTGCAGGTCGCGGCGCGTCAGGTCGACGCCGACGCCGTAGCCGTAGACGTGATCCAGCGCCTTCGCCGGATCGATGTTGGCGCCGCCGCTCTTCAGCGCGACGATCAGTTCGACCTCGTGGTGCAGGTCCTTGGTCAGCGGCGGGTAGGGGATGGCCGCGCCGTCCGGCGCAACCATGTCGGCGTGCTTGGCGAAGAAGAACGGCGGCTGGCGTTCGTCGTTGCCGAGCTCGCGGATGTGCTCGAGGTAGTTGCGGCCGACGCACCAGATGCGGCGCACGGGAAAGGTTTGCGAGGTGCCGGCGACGGGAATCTGCGGCTGCGCGAGCGGCGCAATGACGAACGAAGTGCTCATGGATGATCTCGCAAGGTGACGGTGGAAGTCGGAGACGGCAACTTAGGCATTGCTGGAGGCCAGCGCCAGCGGGCGGGTGTCGTGATACTGCAGGCGGAAGAACGATGCGTAGCGGCCGTTGCGGCGCAGCAGGTCGTCGTGGCGCCGGACTCGACCACCTGTCCGCCCTCGATGACATGGATGGTGTCCGAATGCATGATCGTCTGCAGGCGGTGGGCGATCACGAGCGTGGTGCGGCCCTGGCAGAGGTGCTCGATCGCCTCCTGCACCTGGCGCTCGGATTCCGAATCGAGCGCGGCGGTCGCTTCGTCCAGCAGGATGATCGGCGCGTTCTTGATCAGCGCGCGGGCGATCGCGATGCGCTGCCGCTGGCCGCCGGACAGCTGCAGGCCGCGCTCGCCGACCGGCGTCTCGTAGCCGAGCGGGAAGCTCATGATGAACTCGTGCGCGCAGGCGGCGTTGGCGGCGGCGATGATCTCCTCGTCGGTCGCGCCCGGCTTTCCGAACGCGATGTTCTCGCGGATGGTGTCGTGGAACAGGAACACGTCCTGTCCGACATAGGCGGTCTGCTGCCGCAGCGAACGGCGCGAGACCTGGGCGATGTCCTGACCGTCGATCAGGATCTCGCCACCCGACGTCTCGTAGAGCCGCAGCACGAGGTTGAGCACGGTCGACTTGCCGCCGCCGGAGGGGCCGACCAGCGCCGTGACCTTGCCCGGCTCGGCGACGAGGCTCATGCGATCGAGCACCGTCTCGCCCGGCCGGTAAGCGAAGGTGACGTCGCGCAGTTCGACGCGGGCGTCCTTCAGCACGCAGCGCCGGCTTGTCGCTGTCATCGGGCTCGGTCGAGGGGCTGTCGATGATCTCGATCAGCTTGCGCGCGCCGACCAGCGCGGCGTTCAGGTCGATGTTGAGCCGCGCGAGGCGCTTGGCCGGCTCGTAGGCGAGCAGGAAGGCGGCAAGGAACGAGATGAACTGTCCGGGCGTCGCATTGTGCTCGACGATCCGGTAGCCCGAATACATCAGCGTGGCGCAGATCGCGAGGCCGCCGAGCGTCTCCATCAGCGGACCGGAGCGGTTGCGAGACCCGCGCCATCTTGTTGGAGTTGGCCTCGACCGCGTGAGATGTTGCTGTCGATGCGCTGCTGCATGTTCTGCTTCGAGGGTGAAGGCCTTGACGGTGCGGATGCCCTGCAGCGACTCCAGCATCGTCTCCTGGATGTTGGCGTTGCCGGTGAACTGGTTGCCGGCGAGCCCGCGCATGCGCCGCATCAGCTTGCGCAGCACGATGCAGCGCCGGCGGCGCGATCAACAGGCCGAACAGCGTCATCATCGGATCCTGCAACACCATCACGATCAGGAGCCCGATCAGCGTCAGGAAATCGCGGCCGACCGAGGTGATGATCAGGTTGAGCACCTGCGCGATCGCGGTCGCGCCCATCGTCATGCGCGCGAGGAATTCCGAGGAATGCCGGTCGGAGAAGAAGCCGATGTTCTCGCGCATCAGCTTGGCGAACAGCTGCCGCTGGTTGCGGGCGAGGATGGCGTTGGCGATGCGCGACAGGTTGACCGATGACCGTAGGTCGCAGCACCACGGATGGTGAAGATCACCGCGATGGCGATCGACAGCCAGACGATGGTCTTGAAGTTGCGATCGCGATAGGCGGCGTTGATGACGTCCTTCAGCAGGTAGGTCGAAAGCGCGGTCGCGGCCGCCGCGATCGCCATCAGCACGAACGAAACCAGCATAAGGCCGCCAGTAGGCCGCGCCCTGTTCCTTGATCAACCGCCGGATCAGCCGGGCCGCGCCATAGGGGTCCTGCGTGATCGAAGGGTTGCTGTCGTTCGGACTGGAAATCGCGGCCATCCTGCCTTGCAGGGAGCGTGCCCCGAGCATGCGGCCTTATTGCCCGCTTGCAGGCAGATTTTCAAGTCAAAACAGGCGGATAAACACGCCAAATGGCGTCAGGCGGGAACTGCCTCGCGCTGTTCGGTCGCGCGTTCGCCGAGGAGCTTTTCCTCCCAGGCGAGCGCATGCGCGGCGATCGTGTCGAGATTGTCGAATTGCGGCGTCCAGTCGAGCGCGGCGCGGATGCGCCGCGTCTCGGCGATCATGGTCATGATGTCGCCCGGCCGGCGTGGCGCCTGATTGACGGCGAAGGTGCGGCCCGAGACGCGGCGCACGGCCTCGATCACTTCCAGCACCGAGTAGCCGTGACCGTAGCCGCAGTTCAGCGTCTCCGAACGTCCGCCGCCGCGCAGATAGTCGAGCGCTGCGCGATGCGCCTGCGCCAGATCGCTCACATGAATGAAGTCGCGGATGCAGGTGCCGTCCGGCGTCGGATAGTCGGTGCCGAACACGTCGAGCTTGGCGCGCTGGCCGGTCGCCGCCTCGACGGCGACCTTCAGCAGATGCGTCGCGCCCGGAACGGCGATGCCGCAGCGAAGCTTCGGATCGGCGCCGGCGACGTTGAAGTAGCGCAGCACCACATAGTTCAGCTCGTGCGCCATGGCGACGTCGCGCAGCATGATCTCGGTCATCAGCTTCGAGGTGCCGTAAGGCGACAGCGGCCGCGTCGGCGCATCTTCGGCGACCGGCGTCCGGTCCGGATTGCCGTAGACGGCCGCGGTCGAGGAGAAGATGAACTTCTTCACGCCGCATTTGACGGCGCTCGCCAGCACGTTGCGCGTAGTCATGGTGTTGTTGCGATAGTAGCCGAGCGGATCGCGCATCGAATCGGGCACGACGATCGAGCCGGCGAAATGGATGATCGCATCGACATTGTGCGAACGGATCACGCCCTCGACCAGGTTCTCGTCGCCGGCATCGCCGATATAGAGCGGAACGCCTTCGGGGATGAAATGCGAAAAACCGGTGGACAGGTTGTCGACCACGGCGACGCTTTCGCCTGCATCGGCCAGCGCATGCACCATGTGGCTGCCGATGTAACCGGCGCCGCCTGTCACGAGCACTGTCATGGGCTGACTTTCCTTCGCTGCTGTCGCTGCGACTGTCGCGGCCAAATGTGGAATGGTGGTTATGGCGTGGCAGAACAGGCGTTCGCGCCGCGGTTTTGCATGCGGTATGGTTGCTGAATTCTGAACTCAGTCGGCAAATGCCCAGGCTCTGAAGTCGTCAATGGACAGCATTCTCTTCATCAAAACCTCGTCGCTCGGCGACGTCGTCCACCACATGCCGGCCGCGACCGACGCCCGGCAGCATTTTCCCGATGCGCAGATCGCCTGGGTGGTCGAGGAGGCGTTCGCGCCGCTGGTCGGGCTGCATCCGGCCGTCGACACGGTCATTCCTGTGGCGACGCGGCGCTGGCGCAAGCAATTCCTCAAGCGCGAGACGTGGAAGGAGATCGCCGCGTTCCGGCGGCTGCTGCGGCCGTCCGCCTACGACAAGGTGATCGACGTGCAGGGGCTCATCCGCTCGGCGATCATCGCGCGCGCCGCGCGCGGCGAGCGCCATGGCTATGACTCCGCAGAGCATCAAGGAGCCGTTCGCGTCGCGGTTTTACGACGTCAAGCACACAGGTCTCGCGCGCGCTGCATGCGGTCGACCGCAATCGCGCGCTGACCGGCGCTTGCGCTCGGCTACGACGCTCGGCGCAAGCGATCGACTACGGCCTGCTTGCCCTGCCGAAGCCTGTCGGATCGCTACGCGGTGCTGCTGCACGGCACCTCGCGTCCTTCGAAGGAGTGGCCGGAAGACTGCTGGATCGAGCTCGGGCGCTGGCTGCAGGGCAAAGGTTTCGAGTGCGTGCTGCCGTGGGGTGACGGCATCGAGAAGCTGCGCGCCGAACGGCTTTGCGCGGCGATCCCCGACAGCCGCGTGCTCGAGCGGCAGCCGCTCGATGCGACGGCGAAGGTGATCGCCGGCGCGTCGCTCGTCGTCGGCGTCGATACCGGACTGCTGCATCTGGCCGCCGCCTACCAGGTGCCGCTGGCCGGCGATCTTCGTGCGTCCGATCCGGGTCTGACCGGGCCGGTGGGGGCGGGCCGATCGTCATCGTCGGCGGCGTCGAGAGCGCGCCGTGCGACGGAAGCGATCGCGGCGGTGGAGCGATTGCTTCGATATGGTCATTCCGCGTCGGCGGTGGAGACGGCTGCTCTGAAAACCTATCGCGGATCGTCGCAGGCGCTGACGCGCGTCAGGCAATTCGCCGCGACGAAGGCCGCGAGTCGCCGCCCTCGAACAGATAACCCGGGATGCCGGCGGCCTTGGCAGCCTGAAGATCGCTCGCGCTGTCGCCGATCAGGAAGCTCTTCGCGGGCTCCACCGGCCAGTTCTCCATCAGGTCGAGGATCATGCCCGGCTTCGGCTTTCGCCAGTCGCTGTCCTTGCGATAGGCCGCAACTGTCGCATCCGCAAGGTAGGGGCAATAGCGGATGTCGTCGATGTGCGCGCCTTTGCGGGTCGAGCTCGCCGACCATCCAGCGGTGCAGCTCGCGCACGTCGTCTTCGGTGAAATAGCCGCGCGCGACGCCGGACTGGTTGGAGACGACGAACACGAGATAGCCGGCATCGTTGAGCATGCGGATCGGCGTCGACCACGCGCCGGCATCCAGCGAAAGCGCTCGCGCGTGCCGATGTAGCCGTCGTCGTTGTGGTTGATGACGCCGTCGCGGTCGAGGAATGCGGCAGGCTCGGTTCGTCACAGCGATTGCCTCGCCACGGTCGTGCCTTCGAGCCCGGCCTCGGCCAGAACGCGCTGCGCGACGTCGATCACTTCGCCGGTGGAGATGTCGCGCATGCAGGCGTGATGCTGCATCCGGCAGACCGGCTTGTGGCAGGGACGGCAGGGCACATCGGTCTTGCTCTGGATCACCGCGGCGATCGGGTTCAGCGGCTTCCAGTGATAGGGGCTGGTCGGGCCGAAGATGCCGATCGCGGGCGTGCCGATGGCGGCGGCCACGTGCAGCAGGCCTGAGTCGTTGGAGATCGCGAGCGGCGCGGCCGCAAGCGCGATGATCGCGTTGCGCAGATCGGTGCCGGTGAGATCGCGCACGCGCGCGACCGCCGACGCCGCGCGATCTCGGCCGCGATCTGCTTTTCGCCCGGACCGCCGACGACCCACACGTCGTAGCCGCGCTCGGTGAGTTTTCGTCGCGGCGTCGGCAAAATAGCTCCAGCGTTTTGAGGGGCCGACCGCGCCGGGCGCGAGCGCGATGGCCGGCGCATCGCCCAGGTTGTTCGCCTTGCGCCATCCGGCGACTTCGTCGGCGCCGACGACGAGCTGCGGCAGCGGCCATTCTTTTGGAAGCGCGGCATCGGCGGGAAGGGCCAGCGCCGCGCACTGGTCGACCATGCGCGGCAATTCCTTCTCACCGCGCCGCCAGTCGTTCAGCAGGCCGAAGCGGAACTTCGCCAACGAAACCGGTTCGTTCGGGAATTCCGGCAAGCGCCGGCGCGAGCGCGGCCTTCCATTTGCGCGACATGATCAGCGCGCTGCCGTAGCGCTCCTTGCGCAGTTCCGCGGCGAGGCCGAACTGCCTTGCCCAGCGCGAGCTGCCGCGCGCGGCAGATCCCAGACGATGCCCTTGCGGACACCCGGCATGTAGTCGAGAAGCGGCGCGCAGGTCTTGTCGGTGAGCACGTCCACCGGCCGGTCCGGCCAGCGCTCCTTGAGCACGCGCACGACCGTGTGGCAGCGCACGAAGTCGCCGATCCACACATAGGGGACGAGCAGGATCGGGCTGATCTTGCCGCTGTTCCCGTTGGTCGAAATTTCGCTCATTCTTTCAATGGCTTGCCTTTTCCCGGGCGGGTCGCGCCCAGCCGTGCCGGTTAGCCGTTTCGATGTCTCCCGTAAAGGCTGTCGGCGGCTTCACCACGTCTTCGAACGGAGGTTGCCCGCACGGCGGGTCTGGGGCAATGGTTGCGTGCAATTCAGGGACTTAAAGACGCGTCATGCTGCTGGTGACCGGCGGAGCCGGATTTATCGGATCGAATGTGGTCGCAGCGTTGAACGACGCCGGCCGCGCGGATGTGGCCGTCTGCGATCACCTCGGCAGCGACGGCAAATGGCGCAATCTCGCCAAGCGGCAACTGGCCGACTTCGTCCCGCCGGACGAGCTGCTGCGCTGGCTGCACAACCGCAAGCTCCACGCCATCATCCATCTCGGCGCGATCTCGGAGACCACGGCCACCGACGGCGACCGGGTGATGCAGGCCAACTTCGTGCTGCCGATGAAGCTGCTCGACTGGTGCACGACGACGTCGACGCCGTTCATCTACGCGTCGTCGGCTGCGACCTACGGCAACGGCGAGCAGGGGTTCGACGACGACTGGTCGGTGGCCGGCGCTGAAGAAGCTGCGGCCGCTGAACCTCTACGGCTGGAGCAAGAACCTGTTCGACCTGCTCGTGTCCGAACGCGCGACGAAGAATGGAGCACATGCCGCCGCACTGGGCCGGGCTGAAGTTCTTCAACGTGTTCGGTCCGAACGAGTATCACAAGGGCTCGATGATCAACGTGCTCGCCAAGCGCTTTCCCGACCTGAAGGCGGGACGGCCGGTGCAGCTCTACAAGTCGTATCGCGACGGGATCGCCGACGGCGACCAGCGGCGTGATTTCATCTATGTGGACGACGTCGTGCGCGTCCTGCTGTGGCTGCTTGGCGCGCCGGGCGTCAGCGGCATCTTCAATGTCGGCACCGGCACCGCGCGCAGCTTCCGCGAGCTGATGCTGGCCGGCTACGCGGCGCTCGGCGCCAAGCCGAACATCGAATACGTGGAGATGCCGGACAACATGCGCGCCGGCTATCAGTATTTCACGCAAGCCAAGGTCGAGCGGCTGCTCGCTGCGGGCTACAACGGCGGCTTCACGCTCGCTCGAAGATGCGGTTCGGCAATACGTGACCGACTATCTCGACAAGGCCGACCCGTATCGCTGAGGACAAGATCGCTCTCATGTTCAATTTCGATCAGCTTGCCTCCGCCATCGCGCGCCAGACGGTGCTGTGTGTCGGCGACCTGATGCTCGACGAATTCGTCTATGGCGAAGTGTCGCGGATTTCGCCGGAAGCGCCGGCGCCGGTCATCGCGGTCAACCACACCGACATCATGATCGGCGGCGCCGGCAACATGGTGCGCAACATCGCGTCGCTCGGCGCAAGATGCATTTTCGTCGCGCTGATCGGCCGCGACGAAGCGGCGCATGTCATCACCTCGAAACTTTCGCGCGAGCCGTCGATCGAGCCGCTGCTGGTGGTCGATCCGTCGCGGCCGACCACGCGCAAGATGCGCTTCGTGTCGGAACATTTCTCGACCCATCTGTTGCGCGCCGACTGGGAGTTCGCGCATGCGGCGCCGGCCGATATCGAGCAGGAGCTGATCGACAAAACGCTTGCGGCGATGCCGCGGGCAAGCGTCGTGGTGCTGTCCGATTACGCCAAGGGCGTGCTGACGCAGCGCGTGATCCGCGAGGTGATCGATGCTGCGAACGAGGCCGGCAAGCCGGTGATCGTCGATCCGAAGAACCCTGATCTGTCGGTCTATCGCGGCGCCACCATCGTCACGCCCAATCGCAAGGAGCTTGCGGAAGCGACGCGCCGGCATGTCGGGAGCGACGCTGAGGTCGCCGATGCAGGTTTTGAGGCGATCAAGCTGTTCGAAGGTGAAGGCCTCCTGGTCAAGCGCAGCGAGCACGGCGCGAGCCTTGTGCATGCCGACGGCAGCGCGGTGCATGTTCCCGCCCATCCGGGACCTGTGGTCGACGTGTCGGGTCCCGGAGACACGGTCGTCGCGACCTTTGCCGTCACCATGGCGGCGGGCGCGGACTGGGAGACTGCGTTGCGCTGGGCCAACGCGGCGGCGTCCGTCGTCGTCGGCAAGCAGGGAACCGCGACGGCATCGCTTGCCGAGTTGCGCGCGAGAATCCTGCCGCACGCCTCGCTGGTGAACGAGGAGAAGATCGCGCTCTCAAGGGACGTGCTGGAGGCGCGCGTAAAAGCCTGGCGCAAGCAGGGTCTGCGCGTCGGCTTCACCAACGGCTGCTTCGATATCCTGCATCCCGGCCACGTGAGGGTCATCACCGAGGCGCGCGCCGCCTGCGACCGGCTGATCCTCGGATTGAACTCCGATGCGTCGGTGAAGCGCCTGAAGGGCGCCGACCGGCCGCTGCAGAACGAGCGCGCGCGCGCGGAAGTGCTCGCAGCGCTGGAGGCGGTCGACCTGGTGGTGTTCTTCGACGAAGACACGCCGCTGCGGCTGATCGAGCAGATCAAGCCGAACGTGCTGGTGAAGGGCGGCGACTACACCCGCGAGCAGGTGGTCGGCCACGAGATCATGGACGCGATCGGCGGCGAAGTGCTGCTGGTCGAGATCGTCCCGGGCTTCAGCACCACGTCGCTGGTGGAGCGCGCGAAGCAGGGTGGCGTGTAGCCCGGATGAAGCTCGTAGCCCGCATGAGCGAAGCGATATGCGGGGCTCGCCTCAGTCCGCGGATATCGCGTTGCTCATCCGGGCTACGAGTTCGCTTCCTCGATCACCATCGCGTCCGCACCCTTCGCCGCCTTCTCCGAGCTCAGCAGCCACGCAAGCCCGCCCGCGGCGCCGACGATGAAATAGACCGCGCCGAACAACAGCGAGATGGTGACGCCGTCGGCGGCGCTGAGGCCGGCGTAGCTGAAGGCGACCTGCATCGACTGCTCGCGCACGCCCCATCCGGCGATCGAGATCGGTATCAGCGTGATCAGGCTGATCGGCGGGATCAGCAGCACCATCTGGGCGAACGAAACGGGAGCCGCAATCGCAAGGCCGCGCAGAACGCGATAACGACCGACAACAGATGATTGACCACCGCCAGGAACAGGATGCGCGGACCGATTTGCCGATCGAACATCACGCGGTCCGCGAGCTTCGCGCATCCGTGCAGATGCCGCGCCGGCCAGATGTCCTGGATCCAGCGCCACGTCAGCCGGCCGAACACCAGGAACGCGATGCTGCCGCCGAGCGCCGCGAGATCGAGCAGGGCGAGTGCGATGCGCCCGTGGTCGCTGTCGATCATCCGCAGGCTCCACGGCAGGCTGACGACGATGATGACGGCCAGCACGATCAGCCCGACCGCGCGATCGACCAGCACCGAATAGGTCGCGGCCTGCCAGCTTGCGCCATGCCGCTGCAGCAGCCATAGCCGCGCACCGTCGCCGCCGATCGTCGACGGCAAGGTCTGATTGAAGAATGCGCCGATCAGGTTGAACCGCAGTGCGCTGTGGACCGAAAGATGCGCGTTGCAGACGTTGGCGATCTCGCGCCAGCGCAACGCCGCAACGCCGATCTGCAGCAGCGCTGCCGCGATCGCCGCGGCGATCCAGAGGAGGTTGATTTGCCCGAGCCGCGCCTGGATCGCCGGAAAGTTCACGCCGGCGAGCGCCAGATAGAGCAGGCCGGCGGAGATCGCGATTTTCAGGATCACGAAGACGATTTGGCGCATGCCGTCGGCGGTCTTTTGCGGATGGGAACAGGGGCCGGAACGCGGCCCGTCAGCGAGCGTTCAAAGCCTTGGTATGGCTTGGGTTGCGATCTTGCAAGTGCAGCATGACGGCTGAACGGCGCATGAACCGGAGAACCGGTTAACAAGCCCGACGCGAGCTTATGTGGCTGTTGCGGCACAAAGATTGAGCGCGTAAAGGGTGGGATAAAGCAACGGAGGCAAACCGATGGTTCCCCGTCTGGAATCCCTGAAAGTCAAGCTTTTCACCGACGGCGCGGACAAGGCGCAGATCGTCGCCATGGCCAAGAATGCGTGGATTTCCGGTTTCACGACCAATCCGTCGCTGCTGAAGAAGGCAGGCGTCACCGACTACGTCGCTTACGCGCAGGAGCTGGTCACGGCAGTTCCCGACCGGCACATCTCGTTCGAGGTGATCTCCGACGACATTCCGGAGATGATCGCCCAGGCGCGGCTGATCTCGTCGTGGGGCAAGAACGTCTACGCAAAGATACCGGTGTCGACGACGCGCGGCGAGCCGATGTTCGAGGCGGTGCGCAGCCTCTCGCACGACGGCATCAAGATCAACATGACCGCGATCTTCGCCTCCGAGCAGGTGGCGAAGGCCGTGACCGCGCTGCAGGGCGGCGCGCCGGCCTGCGTCTCCGTGTTCGCCGGTCGCCTCGGCGATGTCGGCATCGACTACCGGCCGATCGTCGTGGATGCGGTCGCGCGTGCACGCGCAACGCCGAACGTGGAAATCATCTGGGCTTCGACACGCGAAGTGTTCAACGTGATCGAGGCGCACGACATGGGGTGCCACATCATCACCGCGCCCGCGGACGTGCTGAACAAGCTGCCCGGCATCGGCAAGCAGACCGGGGCAGAGCTTGCGCTCGGCGCCGTGAAGGCTTTTCGCGATGATGCGCTGGCGGCCGGCATCACGTTGCCGCTGCCGGACAAGCTGCGCGCCGCCGAATGATGTCGCGCGGACACGCCAAGTCAGTGTAATCGTCTGACTTAAAAGGTGTTTGCGCGATCGACGGCGGAAATTAGCGCGCCCCGAACGAGCGTGCTAGACGGTTTACGAGTCGGTGCAAGGGCAGGTCGCGCCTCCTTCCGACTGACGCTTTGGGGTATGAGTACAGGGACGGCGGATGGCGCTGGCAGGGACTGCTTCGACTGAGCAAGAACTTGCGCGTCGGCGTCATCGGCGCGGGCGTCATGGGCTCAAACCATGCTCGCGTGTTCGGCGGGCTGGCGAACGTCACGCTGGTCGGCATCGCCGATCCGCTGGATGCGCATCGCAACGCGCGCGACCGATCTTATCGGATGCCGGACCTTCGAGACCTACGAGGACCTGCTGCGCGAAGGCGTCGATGCGGTGACCATCGCTGCCCCAACCCACCTGCATCACGAGATCGCGCTCGACTGCATCGCGCGAAAGATCCACGTGATGGTCGAGAAGCCGATCGCGTCCACCGTCCAGGAGGGACGCGACATCGTCGCCGCCGCGTCGTCGCGCGGGCGTTACGCTGATGGTCGGCCATGTCGAGCGGTTCAATCCGGCGGTCGAAACCATCAAGCAGGCGATCAAGGGCGAGGAAATCCTGTCGATCGCCATCACCCGCGTCGGCCCGTTCCCGCCGCGCATGTCGAACGTCGGCGTGGTGATCGACCTCGCGGTGCATGACATCGACCTGATCCGCTGGTTCACCGAATCCGAGATCATCGAGGTGCAACCGCAGCTCTCCAGCGCGGTCGCCGAGCGCGAGGACATTGCGCTGCTGCAGTTCCGCACCGCCTCCGGCGTGCTGGCGCACATCAACACCAACTGGCTGACGCCGTTCAAGGCCCGCAACGTCACCGTCGCCACGCGCGGCAAGTATGTGATGGGCGATCTGCTGACGCGGCAGGTGACCGAATGCTTCGGCTTCCAGCCGGACGGCAGCTATTCCATGCGCCACCTGTCGGTCGGCTACGAGGAGCCCTTGCGCAGCGAGCTTGCCGCCTTCGTCAGCGCGGTCCGCTCCGGCGGGAGCCCGGCCGTGACCGGCGACGAGGGCGTCGCCAGCCTCGAGATCGCCATCCAGTGCCTGGATTCGTCGACCAAGCGCGAGCAAGCCGGAGCTGCGCCGCGTCGCAGGCGCGTGTAGTCCGTTCGAACTCAGCCGTCATGCCCGGCCGTCATGCCCGGGCTTGTCCCGGGCATCCACGTCTTTGAGGCCGTTCCGCGGCGAAGGCGTGGATGGCCGGGACAAGCCCGGCCATGACGAAGAACGTCATCCTGTGCGCAGCGTGCGGGCAGCATGTCTTGCCGGTTTTGCGGACCTGCCGCTTCCTGTAAAAGCAGCCGATGTTGCGGGGAATCTTCACTTTCGGCGGCTTCACGCTGCTGTCGCGGCTTGCGGGGTTCGCCCGCGACATCGTCATGGCCGCGATCCTCGGCGCCGGGCCGCTGGCGGACGCGTTCGTGGTCGCGCAGCGGCTGCCCAATCATTTTCGGGCGATCTTCGCCGAAGGCGCGTTCAACGCCGCATTCGTGCCGGCCTATGCGCATCTGCGCGGCGGCGCGGGCGATGCGGCCGCACGGCAGTTCGCCGACCGCATCTTCACGCTGCTCTTGATCGTGCAGGCGCTGCTGCTCGTGCTTGCGCTCATCTTCATGCCGCAGATCGTGACGCTGCTGGCGCCGGGGTTCTCCGACGATCCCGAGCGGCGCACGCTCGCGATCGAGCTCACGCGGATCACCTTTCCCTACCTGCTGCTGATCACGGTCGTCACGCTCTATGGCGCGATCCTCAACGTGATGAACCGCTATGCGAGTGCCGCGGCCGCACCGATCCTGCTGAACTTCTCGATCATCGTTGCGCTGGCGCTCGCCGCGTTCTTCCCCACCGCCGGGCACGCCGCCGCCTGGGGCGTGCTGATCGCAGGCGTGCTGGAGGTGCTGCTGCTTGCGATCGACGCCGGGCGGCAGGGTGTGCTGCCGCGGCTGACCTGGCCGCAATTCGATTCCGATGTGCGCGCCTTCTTCAAGGCGCTGGGCCCGGCGACCATCGGATCGATGGGGCCGCAGATCGCGGTGCTCGCCGACACGATCATCGGCTCGTTTCTGGCCACCGGCGCCCTGGCGGCGCTCTACTATGCCGACCGCCTCAACCAGCTGCCGATCGGCGTGATCGGTGTCGCCGCGGGCACGGTGCTGCTGCCGACGATGTCGAAGCTTCTCGCCGCAGGCGACGAGCAGGGGGCGGCCGTTGCGCAACGTCGCGTGTTCGATCTGACGCTGCTGCTGACAATTCCGTTCCTCGTCGCCTTCCTGGTCGTGCCGGATGTCATCATGCGCGCGCTGTTTGTGCGGGGCGCGTTCTCGGCGGCCGATGCTGCAAAATGCGGCGATGACGCTGGCGGCCTATGCGGTCGGCCTGTTGCCGTTCGTGCTGATCCGCAGCGCGGTGGCGTCGTTCCAGGCGCGCAAGGATACGGCGACCCCGGCCAAGGCCGCGCTGATCGGCGTCGGCTTCAATCTGGCGGCAAAGATCGCCCTGGCCGGCACGCTGGCGCAGGCGGGGCTGGCGCTGGCGACGGCGTTCGGCGCCTGGGTCAACCTGCTGATCGTGCTGTTCCTTGCAGTGCGTGCAAAGTACATGGCGTTCGACCGGCCGCTGCAGCTCGTGCTCCTGAAGTTTGCGGTCACGGGGTTGCTGCTCGCAGCCGTGCTGTGGGCCACCGCCAAATTCGCCGCGCCGGCGCTGTTGTCGGACATCGCGCGCGGCGCGGGACGAGCTTACGCTGGCGCTGCTGATCGCGGCCGGCGCCATTGCCTATGTCGTTACCGTGCTGGCCTTATTTGGCCGGCGCTGGCTGACCTCGCTCATTCGTTAGTCGAATAGGTTCGCAAGTGCCAAATCCGCTCATTAGCCGGTTTGCCACGCTAGAAAATCGCCTTACATTACCCCTCACCAGCCAGCCCCCAATTGCAATCGGACCCAACATGACAGTGAAATTCGGCGTCGGGCAAAGCGTTGTCCGCAAGGAAGACGACAGCCTCATTCGCGGCCGGGGCCGGTACACCGGCGATCATGCACCGGAGAAGCTGCTGCACTCGGTGATCGTGCGCTCGCCGCATGCGCACGCCAAATTCAAGATCGATGCGTCGGCCGCGAAGGCGATGCCGGGCGTCGCAGCCGTCTTGACCGCGGACGATGTCGCGAGCCTCGGCCATCTGCCGTGCCTGTTCAATTTCCCGGACGATCCGTTCAAGGTGCCGGACTATCCGATCCTGATGAAGGACGAAGTGCGCCATGTCGGCGACGCGGTGGCGTTCGTCGTCGCCGATACGGTCGAAGAGGCGCGCGATGCCGCCGAAGCGCTCGCCGATCGACTGGCAGCCGCAGCCGTCGGTGACCGGCGTCAGCGCCGCGGTCAAGCAGGGGGCTCCGCAGATCTGGCCGACCTTCCCGGGCAACGTGCTGTTCGACAAGACGCTCGGCGACAAGGCGAAGGTGGATGCGGTCTTCGCGAAGGCGCATGCCGATCGCCGAAGTGAAGATCGTCAACCAGCGCCTCATCACCAACTACATGGAGACGCGCGGCGTGGTGGCCGAGTACGACGCCAAGCGCGACCACCTCACGGTGACGCTCGGCAGCCAGGGCGCCATCGCCAGCGTGACGTGCTTTGCCAGATCCTCGGCCTGCCGCCGGAAAAGGTGCGCGTCATCACGCCGGACGTCGGCGGCGGTTTCGGCACGAAGATCTTTCCGTATCGCGAATATTTCCTCGCCGCGTTCGCTGCGCGGAAGCTGAAGAAGAATGTGAAGTGGGTCGCCGACCGCGCCGATCACTTCCTCGGCGACGCCCACGGCCGCGACAACGTCACCCACGCGCGCATGGCGCTGGATGCGGACGGCAAGTTCCTCGCCATGGACGTCGACATGCTCTCCGACATGGGCGCGTATCTGTCGATGTTCGGTCCCTACATTCCGTATGGCGGCGCAGGCATGCTGCCGGGACTGTACGAAATCCCGGCGTTCCACTGCCGGGTCCGGGCGATCTTCACCAACAGCGTGCCGGTCGATGCGTATCGCGGCGCGGGGCGCCCTGAAGCGGCCTATGTGATCGAGCGGCTGGTCGATGCCTGCGCGCGAAAACTCGAGATGACGCCGGACGCGGTGCGCAAGAAGAACTTCATCCCGCCGAAGGCGATGCCGTACACGACCGCGACCGGCAAGGTCTACGACTCCGGCGAGTTCGCCGCGCACCTGAAGCTCGCGCAGGACAACATCGACTGGAAGGGATTTCCCAAGCGCGCGAAGGAGGCGAAGAAGAAAGGCTTCATCCGCGGCATCGGCATGGCCTCCTATGTCGAGATCTGCGGCATGGTCGGACCGGAGACGGCGATCGTCAAGCTCGGCGAGGACGGCAACGTCACCGTCCTGATCGGCTCGCAGTCGACCGGGCAGGGGCACCACACCGCCTATGCGCAACTCGTCGCCGAGCAGTTCGGCGTCACGCCGGATCGCGTCAACGTCGTCCAGGGCGACACCGACCTGATCGCGACCGGCGCCGGCACCGGCGGCTCGAGCTCGATTCCCGATCGGCGGCGTGTCGGTCGCAGCGCGCGACGAAGAAGCTCGGCGAGAATCTGAAAGAGCTTGCGGCAGCGGCGCTCGAAGCCAGCGCCGCCGACATCGAGATCAGCGACGGCAGCCTGCGCATCGCCGGCACCGACCGCACGATCTCGTTCGCCGACCTCGCCAAGCGCGCGAACGGCAATTCGGAGAAGCTGTCGGCGAGCGAACAGTTCGGCGCGACCGCGGGCACCTATCCGAACGGCACGCACATCGCCGAGGTCGAGATCGACCCGTCGACCGGCATGACGCGCATCGCCAACTACGTGATCGTCGACGACTTCGGCGTGACGCTCAATCCGCTGTTGCTCGCAGGCCAGATCCACGGCGGCGCGGCGCAGGGCATCGGCCAGGCGCTGATGGAGCAGGCGGTGTACGATCCGAAGGACGGCCAGCTCGTCACCGGCACGCTGATGGACTATGCGCTGCCGCGCGCGGACGATACGCCGTCCTTTGCCTTCGAGACCCACAACGTGCCCTGCACCACCAATCCGCTCGGCGTGAAGGGCGCGGGCGAGGCCGGCACCATCGGCGCGTGCCCGGCGGTGATGAACGCCGTCATCGACGCGCTGTGGCGCGAATACCATATCGACACCATCGATATGCCGGCCACGCCGGAACGGGTCTGGGTGGCGATCCGCGAGCACGAGAAGCGGCACCGGCTGTGATCGCCGGTGCCTTACGGTCCGGTATGGTACCGGGATCGTGAGTTTAGAATTGGAATAAAATTAGCTAGCTGGTGTTGGCGGAATGCTGACACCGGGCGGCGAGGGGCCGTGCCGGGTTCTGGCGTGTGTAGAGCCGCGAAACGGAGGGAAGCTTGATATTTCGTGTCCTGATTGCCGTCGCCGCTGTGGCGGTCGGCGCGACGACCGTGATTGCCCAGCAGGATGCAATCGCCGCAGCGCAAGGCGCTGATGAAGGCCACGGGCAAGGCCAGTACGGCCGTGCTGTCGAAGATGGTCGAGGGCGAAGAGCCGTTCGATCAGGCCAAGTCGAAGCCGCGTTCACGACCTTCGATGGATACGGCTGCGAAGATCGCCGGCGCTGTTCCCGCCAACCCGAAGAGAAGGCCGGACGAGCACTACGCGCCTCGCCGAAGATCTGGGAGAACAAGGCCGATTTCGACGTCAAGGTTCGCGAAGTTCGGCGCGGATCAAGGCCGCCAAGGGCAAGATCACCGACCTCGACAGCCTGAAGGCCGCGTTCGGCGACGTCAACGCAAAATTGCGGCGGCTGTCACGACGACCTACCGGTCAAGAAGTAAGCGTCTGCATGCGTCGTGTTCGAAGGGCGGGATCGCGTTGCGATCCCGCCCTTTTTGCATGGCCGGATGTCGGCCGAGGCCTTAGCGACCGATTCGAGACATTGTGCGATGCTCAAGAAACTTCTGACTGCTTGTCATCGTGGCCGCAGTCGTCGGGTCTCGGCATCTACTGGCTCGTGACGCCACCTTCGACCATCCCGGCCAGCGCGCTTGCCGCCTACACGCCGAACGTCGCCAACGGCAAGACCATGTTCGATGCGGGCGGCTGCGTGTCGTGTCACGCCGACGAGCAAGGACGAGCGCACGCTTCTCGGCGGCGGCCTGGCGCTGCCGTCGCCGTTCGGCACCTTCTACGTTCCGAACATCTCGCAGAACCCGGTCGACGGCATCGGCCGCTGGTCGGAAGCCGACTTCGTCACCGCGATGACTGAAGGGCACGTCGCCGTCGGGACGCACTACTTCCCAGCGTTTCCCTACAGCTCCTACGCGAAGATGAAGCTCGAGGACGTGCGCGACCTGTTCGCCTACCTGAAGACCTTGCCGCAGGCGGCGGGCAAGGTGCGCGACCACGACGTGCCGTTTCCCTTCAACATCCGCCGCAACGTCGGCGGCTGGAAATTCCTGTTCTTCGACGACAAGCCGTTCGTCGCCGACGCATCGAAGTCCGCCGCAGTGGAACCGCGGCGCCTATCTCGTCAATGGCCCGGGCCATTGCGCCGAATGCCACAGCCCGCGCAACGCGCTCGGCGGCATCGTCGCCGCGCAGCGATTCGCCGGCGGGCCGAATCCCGGAAGGCGAGGGCTGGGTTCCCAACATCACGCAGAAGGGCCTGTCGGCGTGGTCGGACAAGGACATCGCCTATTTCCTCGAAACCGGGCAAACGCCGGAAGTTCGATTCGGTCTCGGCGGCTCGATGGACGCGGGTGATCGAGAATATCGTCGCAGCTCAGCGCCGCCGACCGCAAGGCGATGGCGGTCTATCTGAAATCGCTGCCGGCGATCGAAGGCCCGAAACGCCCGGAAAAATCAGACGCCGAAATCGTGATTGTTGCGGTGTGAAAGCAGCGTCCGCGCCGCATGCGGGCATGCGTTTTGCGGGGTTTTCGCAAGCCGTTCAGCGTGTTTGTTAGGCGCAATCGATTTGCGCGAAGGCTTCCGCGCATACCCGCGCGATGACCGATTACAGCCCAAGAGATTTCGTCACTGCCGCCGTCATGAAGCTCGCCACGGCGTTCCTGTTCGCCGCGATGGCGGTGCAGGTGCGCTATCTCGGCGACCGCTTTCCGGTCGGCCAGGTGATCTTCTTTCGCGCGATCTTCGCCTTCGTCCCGATCCTGATCTTCTATGCGGCGCTCGGCGAGCTTTCGCGGTCCTGGCAGACGCAAGCGCTTCTCGGGTCACGTGCATGCGCGGCACGCTCAGCATCGCCTCGTCGTTCTGCTATTTCGCGCGCGCTCGCGCGGCTGCCGATCGTCGATGTCACGGCGATCTCGTTCGTCACGCCGCTGATCGTCGTGGTGCTGGCGGCGATCTTCCTGAAGGAGGTCGTGCACATCTACCGCTGGTCGGCGGTGATCGTCGGCTTTCTCCGGCGTGATCGTGATGCTGATCCCCTACCTGGACGTGTCCAAGCATGCGGCGATGTCGACGCGTGCTCACGGTCGGGCCTTGCGCTTGCGATCTGCAACGCGATCTTTTCCGCCATCGCCGTCATCCAGGTGCGGCGGCTGACGCAAACGGAGACGACGTCGTCCATCGTGATCTATTTCTCGATGTTCATCGCGCTCGGCGGGCTCGTGACGCTGCCGTTCGGCTGGACCATGCCGAACGGGATCGAGCTCGCCTGCCTGATCGGCGCCGGCATCTGCCGGCGGCATTGCGCACATCATCTCGACCAGCAGCCACCATTATGCGCCGGCATCGTTCCTGGTCTCGTTCGACTACTCGTCGATGATCTGGGCGCTTCCTGCTCGGCTACCTGTTCTTCGGCGAGGTGCCGGCGGCGCTGGTTGCGGTCGGCGCCGTCATCGTCGCGGCCGCGGGCCTGTTCGTGGTCTGGCGCGAGCGCCAGCTCGGGTTGAAGCGGCCCGACGCGGAGCAGGAGATCGCCGCGCCGCGGGGGTGACTTCGAGGGCGCCATCCCCGGCATTTGCCGAACCTCACCCCAGGCGCATGAGACCAGACGCGTCGAGTGGCACACCTGATTCCGATTTCGTTGCCCAGGCGATTGCGAGCTTCACCGCCAGACGAACGACCGAATCGATGTCTTCGATGTTCGCAGTGAGTCGACGGCCTTGCGTGTCTCCAGATGAGCGATGGCAGGCCGATAGGTTCCGTTCCTGATCGCGACAACCAGCTCTTGCGTCGCCGCCGACGGCTCGATGTCGTATTCCTGCTCCAGACACGTCCACAGCTGCTTGTACACGGCCAGCGCGCCGCCGGTGTTGCCTGAAGCGATGCAGAGACGCATGAGGTGCTGGCAGGCGATCTCATGCGTCGGGTCGATCTGAAAGAGTGCGTGCGCGATGCGCTTTGTCGCCTCCGCATGATCCGCACGTGTCCGACAGTTGCGCTTCCAGGCGCTGGATCAGCAGTCGGCGAACATTCTCGCGCTTTGTTGTCAGCCAGCTGCCGAAAGAGGGGTCGACGTCGTCATAGCCGCGCAGGAATGCATCCTCGATGATGCGGCTCCCTGACGAGCCAGTCTGCCGGGTCGCCTCGATCGATGCTTGCCAACGCGCAATCCAGATCGGTCACGATGAGAGACGCGTCGAGGCTGACGTGAAGGTTGTCGGTCGACAAGCGCTGCGACGCCTTCCTTGTCCAGGGCGTCGCGTAGAGCGTGCAGCAGCTGGCGAAGCGATGCGCGCGCCTTGCCATCCTCTGTCTCGCTCCAAAGCAAACCGACCAGCCGATCCCGCGTTTCTCGCATTCCCGGTGTTACCGCGAGATAGGCAATCAATGCCCTTGCCTTGCGGTTGCTCAGGGACGATTTCCCGGTCGCCGATGTGCAGGGCCATGCCGCCAAGAAGCGAGATCCGCAGCAGCGGCGGGGCGGGATGCAGCTCGAACACTTAACGTTCGATCCGGGTGGCGGATGGTCCATCATGACATCCTCGCAGTGCTGGTCTACCATCTGAGAGGGTGGTGACAGGCTGAAGTGGACCATGCCGGGCAGCCCAGTCGTGAAACTGCGCTGAAGCTTCACCGAAATTTGGCTGAACGACCTGAAACGTTGTGTATTTTCGATGGAGCATTGGTCAAGAAAGAGGCGACCTGCCCAATCGGCGTGCAGGGTGTGCCATGCGACTAATCCAGCAGCTCGAGCACCTTTGCGAACCGCGGATTGGCGCGCAGCGGGTTCAAATCGGAATCGTATTTCACCCATTCCTTTGTTTGGCGATCCACCCGCGGAAGGACCGCCAGGAGCAAGTCGATCGCGCGGTCATGGTCGCCCACGATCGAGTAGAAGCAGGCCCCGTTGTACTGGGTCAGGACGTCGTCCGGATCGATGGCGATCGCGCGCGCGGCCCAGTCCTTGGCCCGATCCATTTCGCCAAGCTCGGCAAGCGCGACCGCGCCCAGGTAGGCGGGGCGCGGATTCTCCGGATGCAGCGCGAGCTCCCGTTCCGCGCGCGCAACGCCTTCCCGGGCGGCCGAGATCATCTCCTGGGTCCGCCCGAGCGACCGGAAAACGCCGACAAGACGAGCATGGCCTGGCAATCGTCAGGGTTGATGTCCGCGGCACGCTGATAGTGACTTGCCGCGTCCTCGAGCTTGCCCTGGGTGAAACAGGCGCGGGCACAGAAGTAGTGCGCCTCGAACAGATTGGCATCGACGGCGATCGCCTCGTCGAATTCATGCCATCGCCTCCGGATATCGACCGAGCAGCGAAAAGCGCGAGGCCGCGCGAGGCATGCGCCTCGGCGAGACCGCTTTTCAGCTCCAGCGCCTTGGCACTCGTCGCCAGAATGCCCTCGATCGACACTTCGGCCCCATAGTGAAGACGGAGGAATGAATTGCAGTCCGCTATCCCGGCGTAGGCCTCTGGCATAGAGCGGGTCGATCTCGGCCGCCCTGGCGAACATGCGTCTGCGCCAGTTCGAGAAAGGTCTTCGATCGCCGATGCAGGAACTGCCGCCCTCTGAGGTAGTACGCATAGGCCTCGACGCTCTCGGTCGGCGTCCCTCCGATGGCCCTGTTCTCCTCCGGCAGCAGCTTGACCTTCAATTGATCCACGATCGTGCGGTGATCTCGTCCTGGATCACGAAGATGTCGCTCAGATCGCGGTCGTAGCGATCGGCCCAAAGGTGGCCGCCGTCGCTGTCCCTCGATGAGCTGTGCCGTGACCCGCACACGCGAGCCGGCCTTGCGGACGCTTCCTTCCAGGATGAACTTGACGTTCAGGTCCTCGCTCACCTGCCGGACGTTCACGGCCCTGCCTTTGTAGGTGAACGTCGTATTGCGCGCGACCACGAACAAGCCGGAGATCTTCGATAGATCGGTGATGATGTCCTCGGTGATGCCGTCGCTGAAGTACTCTTGCTCCGGATCACCGCTCATGTTGGCAAACGGGAGCACCGCTATCGACGGTCGATTGGTGGAAGGGTCGCGCGTGGACGATTGCCTCGCCGCTGAGAAGGCGGCGGCGCGGCCGCGTCGGCGGGCTTCGACGTGGCCACCTGCCAAATCGGGTGAGTCGAACAGATAGCCGCGCCGCGAGACCGTCTTGATGATCTCCTGTGCGTCGTCGCCGATGGCGCGGCGCACCTCACTGATGCAACGTGTCAGGGATTCATCTGTCACGGTCACATCAGGCCAGACTGCCTTGATCACCTCTTCCTTCGGTACGACGCGGCCCGCGTGCTCGGCAAGATATCGCAACACCTCGAAGCTCTTGGGCCTCAAGTCCACCTCGCCGGCGGGGCCGCGCAGACAAAGACGCTGCAAATCGAGCGTGAACGATTGAAATCGCAAGTGAGTTGGCCATCTTTGGGCCCCGACTAGCCTTGCTTCGGCGGTGTTGGTTGCTCGATGAATTCGAGGACTTGCGAGTAGCGTGGTGCCCCCTGATGGCATCGAGATCGGAGTCGTGCTTCACCCATCTCTTTCGTTCATGAGTGGCGGTCGGCAGGAGCTCCAGCAGCAGGTCGATCGCTCGTTCAGGATCCCGCAGCAGGGCATAGAAGCAGGCCACGTTGTATTTTGCCAGACCGTCCTCGGGATCGATGGCCAGTGCGCGTTCCGCCCAGTCCTTGGCACGGTCCATCTCGCCGAGCACCGTAAGCCCGAGAGCACCCAGATAGGCAGGTCTTGAATTCTCGGGGTGCAGCGCAAGTGCGCGCTCCGCGCGAGCGACGCCTTCCCGGGCGGCAATCTTCATCTCCTGCTCGCGCCCCAGCGATCTGTAGACCCCCTGCAGCACGAGCAAGGCCTGGTAGTCGTCGGGCTTGATCTTCGCGGCGCGTTCGAAATGCGCGGCCGCCTGGTCGAGCTTTCCCTGGGCGAAGAAGGCGCGGGCGCAGAAATAATGGGCTTCAAACAGATTGGGATCGAGGGCGATCGCCTGCTCGAACTGAGCCATCGCCTCCTCGTAACGCTCACGAAGCGACAGGGCCAGTCCGCGCGACGCATGCGCTTCAGCAAGACTCGCGTCCAGCTCCAGCGCGCGGGCGCTGGTTGCGAGGATGTCGTCGAGCGAGACGTCCGCATTGTAGTGAAGGAAAAGAAACGAATCGCAGTCCGCAATTCCGGCATAGGCGCGGGCGTAGAGCGGGTCGAGTTCGACCGCCCTGGCGAACATGCGTTTTGCGAGGGGGTAGTAGGATTTGGAGTGGCGATGCAGGAACTGCCGGCCTCGGAGGTAGTAGCCATAGGCATCGAGGCTCTCGGTCGGTATCCGCTCGATGGCCTGCCGCTCTTCGGCCAGGAGCTTTACCCTCAACTGGTCCACGATGGCGTGGGCGATCTCATCCTGAATGGCGAAGATGTCGGTCAGATCACGATCATAGCGCTCCGCCCAAAGGTGACCTTCGCCGTTGCCTTCGACGAGTTGTGCGGTCACGCGCACGCGCGAGCCGGCCTTGCGGACGCTTCCTTCCAGAACGAACTTGACGTTGAGATCCTGGCTGACCTGTTGAATTTTTACCGGCTCGCCCTTGTAGGCGAACGTCATATTGCGCGCGACGACGAGCAGGCCCGAGATTTTTGACAGGTCGGTGATGATGTCCTCGGTGATCCCGTCGCTGAAGTACTCCTGCTCGGGATCCCCGCTCATGTTGGTGAAGGGCAGAACGGCGATGGACGGGCGCGAAGTCGGAGTGCGGCTGGGCTGTCCCGCTGCGGAGCTTGCAGCAACTCCGGCGCGACGCGTGCGGGGGCGGTGATGCCGTCACTTGCGGTCGTCGCAGCGTCAAATCGATAGCCGCGCCTTGGAATTGTCTTGATGATGCTTTGGCTCTCGTCACCGAGCACGTGACGCACATCGCTGATGCAACGCGTCAGCGACTCATCGGTGACCGCGACATCAGGCCAGACGGCCTTGATCAGCTCGTCCTTCGTCACGAGCCGGCTGGCGTGCTCCGCCAAATACCGCAACACCTCGAAGCTCTTGGGTCGCAGGTCCAGCCTGCCGGAAGGTCCGTAGAGGCTGAAGCGGTCCAGGTCGAGAACAAACGATTGAAATTGTATCGATTTAGCTGACATGCTCCCGATCTTCGTGGGGCCGTGCGCGCCGGCACTATACCCGATGCTTTCAGCCAAATTTCAGGCATTCTTCACCCAAACTTCAGCTCATCTTCACGACGCTGGCCATGCTGCTGATGCAGCGCCGACCTGCATTCCGCGCTCCCGATGCTCGTCCAGCGAGTACTGGATCGGCCGTAAGGCTAGATCGTACCTTCCCAGGTTGCGGAGACGAGTGCGTGGCGCGGAGGCAAGCCCGGCAGGCGCCGGCGCGATGGCCCGCGGAGCGGGAGATCGCGCCGCTTGGAGTCCGTCGCTTCCGGGTTCACGCGCTCCGGAATGACGGCGAGGATCAAAACGCCTTGAAGGTGATGATCGTGTAGGTGTCCTTGATGCCGGGAATCACCTGCACCTTTTCGTTGATGAAGTGGCCGATGTCGGTGCCGGTCTCGACGTAGAACTTCACCAGCAGATCGTAGTTGCCCGCGGTGGAATAGATCTCGGAGGCGATCTCCGCGCGCGACAGCGCGTCGGCGACGGCGTAGGCGCGGCCAAGCTCGCACTTGATCTGCACGAAGAACGGTACCATCGCGGGCCTCCAGAAGGCATGACGTTTGTTGCAATCCAGCAAAAACCGGCTGCGCTGGCAAGGCGTTAGAAAACCGGGTGCCAGCCTTGCTGGGGCCGATGGGAGGCGTTAGAACGGGCCAATCTGATCTCATTGGGGTGCCCATCGTTCGGGCTGAGAGGCGATCCGCCAACCCATCGAACCTGATCCGGGTCATTCCGGCGGAGGGAGCTTGAGATGTCGGAAGTCCTCGACGTTGTCTCCAAAGTCGTTGAACACGCAGCAGCGCTGCTGCCGAAGATCCGCGCGAAGAATCCGCGCGTGCACTGCATCACCAACACGGTGGCCCAGGCGTTCACGGCGAACACGTTGCTTGCCGCGGGCGCAACCCCATCGGTCACGACGTCGCCGGAGGAGATCGCGGGCTTCGTCGCGACCGCCGACAACCTGCTCGTCAATCTCGGCACGCTCGACCGCGAGCGGCGCGAGGCTATCGGCGTCGCGCTTGACGCGGCTGCGACCAGGCGGCTGTCATGGGTGCTCGATCCGGTGTTCGTCGACCGCTCGCCGTCGCGGCTGGAATTCGCACGCACGCTGGTCGCGCGAAAGCCCGCGGTGATCCGCCTCAATGCGGCTGAGCTCGCCGCGCTGGCCGGCGAGGCCGCGTCGCCGGATTGTGCGCGACGATTTGCCGGACAAACCGGGGCGATCATTGCGCTGACCGGCGAAGTCGACGTCGTCACCGACGGCAAGCGGCTCGTGAACGTCCACAACGGCGACGAGCTGATGGGCAAGGTCACGGCCATGGGCTGCGCGGGATCGGCGTTTGTCGCGAGTGCCCTTGCGGTCGAGAAGGATCTCTGGCTCGCGACGGCGGCGGCGATGATGGTGTTCGGCATCGCCGGTGAGCTTGCGGCGGAAGAGCGCAAACGGCCCGGGCACCCTGGCTGTGGCGATCCTCGATTCGCTGCACGCCATGACGGCGGACATGGTGGTGGAGGACGCGTGGGCCGAGGCATGAGCAAGGATACGAAGATTCCGATCGCTCTCACCATCGCAGGCTCCGACTCCGGCGGCGGCGCCGGCATTCAGGCGGACCTGAAGACATTTTCCGCGCTCGGTGTGTATGGCGCGTCCGTCATCACCGCGCTGACCGCGCAGAACACGCAAGGCGTGACCGGCATCCATGACGCGCCGCCGGATTTCATCACCGCGCAGATCGACGCGGTGTTCGGCGATCTCGACATCAAGGCCGTGAAGATCGGCATGGTTTCGCGCCCCGATGCGATCACGGTGATCGTCGACGGCCTGAAGCGCTTCAAGCCCGCGCATGTGGTGCTCGATCCGGTGATGGTGGCGACGTCGGGCGACCGGCTGCTCTCGCCCGACGCGATCGATCTGCTGCGCACGCGTCTCATTCCGTGCGCCGAGGTGATCACGCCGAACCTGCCGGAGGCTGCAGCGCTGCTCGATCTGCCGATCGCGACCACGGAAGCCGAGATCGAAGGGCAGGGCAGGAAGCTTCTGGCGTTCGGCTGCCCGGCGGTGCTGATCAAGGGCGGGCATGGCGAGGGCCCGGAAAGCGTCGATTATCTGGTCACGGACAGCGCAAACCTTCGGCTTGCCGCGCCGCGCACGAAGACGAAGAACACGCACGGCACCGGCTGCACCTTGTCGTCGGCGATCGCTGCCGGCCTCGCCAAGGGCGAGCCGCTCAATGCGGCAGTGCGCGACGCAAAAGCCTATGTCAGCGCGGCGATCGCCGCGGCCGATCGTCTCGAGGTCGGCAAGGGCCACGGGCCGGTCCATCACTTCTATGCTTTCGAGCGCGGCACGGCCGCGTCGCCTGAGCTTCGAGGGGACATCATGAGCAGACTGTCGCGACGAAAGCTGATCGGCGGCGGAGCAGCTGCCGCCGGCGCGGTGGCGATGCCGAGCGTCGCGCGCGCGCAGACCGTGCGCTGGCGCATGGTCACCTCGTGGCCGAAGCGGCTGCCGGGCCCGGGCATGTCGGCCGAGCGCGTCGCCGAGCGCATTGCGACGCTGTCCGGCGGGCGCATCCAGATCACCGTGCATGCGGCGGGCGAGATCGTGCCGGCGCTGGAGACGCTGGATGCGGTCTCCTCCGGCACGGCCGAGATGGCGCACACGGCGGCCTTCTACTGGCAGGGCAAGCAGCCGGCCTCGGCCTTCTTCACCACGGTGCCGTTCGGCATGACGCCGGCCGAGCACACCGGCTGGATCGACGCCGGCGGCGGGCAGGCGCTGTGGGACGAGCTCTACAAGCCGTTCGGCGTGAAACCGTTCATGGCGGGCAACACCGGCGTCTGCATGGGCGGCTGGTTTCGCAACGAGATCGCGGATGCGTCCGCGCTGAAGGGCATGAAGATCCGTTCGCTCGGCCTCGGCGGCGAGATCTACCGCAGGCTCGGCGCAGTGCCGCTGACCACGTCGCCGGGCGAGATCATCACCGGGCTGCAGTCGGGCCTGGTCGACGGCGCGGAATTCGTCGGGCCCGGGTCTGACATCGCGCTCGGTCTCTATCGCCTGGCGCCGAATTACTACGGGCCCGGCTTCAACAAGCCGAACGGCACCGGCGAGTGCATCGTGTGCGCTGAAGGTGTGGGACGCGCTCGACGCGCAGCAGAAGGCGATCGTCGCGCACGCCTGCGCGGCGGAAGCGGCCTTCGCGCTGAACGAGATGGAGCGGCTGAACGTCGAGGCGCTCGCCGCATTGACCGAACGCAACGGCGTGAAGCTGCAGGACGTTTCCACCGGCGATGATCGAAGCCGCGCGCGGCCACGCCAGGGACATCACCGGCGAGATCGCTACCAAGAGCGAGATCGCGCGCAAGATCGTCGAGTCCTATACCGGCTTCCGCGAGCGCGCGGGCAGGTGGGCGAACGTCTCGGTGAGGGCGGTGCTGGATTCGCGCGGAAGCCTGTGACGCGCCGCGCCGCTCACAAGCGCGCGGCGAAACGTCAGGTTGATCCGCATGCGGCCGAGCTTCTCGTGCTCGCCGTCCTTCAACTCCGTCACGCCGTGGTAGCAGAGCCGCGACGCGCCGCCCCAGACGACGACGTCGCCGTGGCGGAGGCCGAACTTGCGGACGGGCGCGTTGCGCGCCATGCCGCCGAACTGGAAATTTGCAGGCAGCCCAAGCGACACCGAGACGATCGGCTGGGCGAAATCGCGTTCGTTCTTGTCCTGATGCAGTGAGAGGCGGGCGCCGGGTTCATACCGATTGATCAAGCACGCGTCCGGCACGAAGTCCGGATAGCCGGCGTCGCTCGCGGCAGTAGCGATCGCGAGATCGCGAAAACAATCCGGCAGCGCCGGCCACGGCTGGCCGGTTTGCGGATCGATGCGGTCGTAGCGATAGCCGGTGCGGTCGGTGACCCAGCCGGCAGCGCCGCAGTTCGTCATCGCCACCGACATGACGAACCCGCCGGGCGTCGTCATGCGGCGGAACGGCGAGACGGCCGTGATCGCCTGCAACGCGGCAAGGATCTCCGTCTCGAACGCGAGCGCCTTGCCGCGCAGGATCACGGCGCCTTCCGCCATCGCTTCGCGGGACGCGTGGTCAGGCCGAAAGGCGTCGAAAAGATCTCTCATGCCGGTGTTGGTGTCCGTTGTTGGCGCGTGACATCGCGATCGTGCGCCATCTCGCGCTTCAGGAGCTTGCGCTTGCGTTCCACGCCCCACGCGTAGCCCGAGAGCGAACCGTCGTTTCGCACCACCCGGTGACAGGGGATTGCGACCGCAAGATGATTGGCCGCGCACGCACGGGCAACGGCGCGCACCGCCTTCGGCGCGCCGATGTTGCGGGCGATGTCAGCGTAGGAGACGGTCCGCCCGATCTGGATTTGCTGTAAGGCCTGCCAAACCCGTTGCTGGAAGGCGGTGCCGCGCACATCGAGCGGCAGGTCGAGACCGACACGGGGCGCTTCGACGAAGCCGACGACGCGCGCGACCAGGTTCTCATAGCTCCTGTCAGCGCCGATCAGGTGCGCGTTGGGGAAGCGGTCCTGCAGCTCCTGCACGAGTTCCTCCGGCTCGTCGCCAAGCAGGATCGACACAACGCCCTTCCGGCTTGAGGCGACAAGGATTGTGCCAAGCGAAGTCTCACCGACGGCAAAGCGGATGTCCTCGTTGCACCCACCGGATCGATATTGGCTCGGCGTCATTCCCAACATGCCGGTAGCCTTCTCGTAGAAGCGTCCGCTTGAACTGAATCCTGCCCCGTAGATCGTCTCAGTGACGCTGTTGCCATGCGCGAGGCTTTGTCGAACCTTCGTCGCGCGACGGGCGGCCGCATAGCCCTTCGGCGTCAGGCCGGTGACCGCCTTGAACAGACGGTGGAAGCGGCTTGCGCTGCGGCCGGCCGCTTTGGCGAGATCGGCCAGCGACGGCTCCCGCTCGCTCTGCTCGATCAGCCGGCAGGCGCGCGCAACAATGGCGGCGTTGTCGTGCTCAGCCGAAACGCCGTCGGGATTGCAGCGCTTGCAGGGGCGGAAGCCCGTGGCTTTTGCCTGCTGCAGCGTGTCGTGCAGCCCGACATTCTTCGGATTGGCGGTGCGCGATGGACATGACGGCCGGCAATAAACGCCGGTCGTTGCGATCGAATACCAAAACTGTCCGTCGGCAGTCCGATCACGCGCGACGATGCGAGCCCAGCGCGGATCGTCCGCCACGGTGGATTTCGGCGGCTGGAGAGGACGGTCGTGAGGGGCGCGGTCATGGCGGCTCACTCGACTGGTGATGTTCATGCCGAGGATGTCGCTGTGAAGGCCGCGCAACCACCCGATTCCTGCAAACACCGCCGCCGGGAAACCCGGCGGCGGTCCGAGATCGACTTACGCGGCGCGGATGAGGCCGAGCTGCTGCAGCGCGGTGACACCATCGTCGAGCCCGATTTCCTCGACGATCTTCCCGTCCTTCAGCTTGAGCACGGTGGTGCCGGTGAATTTCATCATTCGACCGGTGCTGGCCGGCAGCGATCCAAGAAGGAAATCGCTGAAGGCCGGACCGGTGTGCGTTCCTCCGCCTTCCCAGCGTCCAACGACGTAATCGCCTTCAGCGATAAGATCTGCCGCCCCCCAGAAGTTCAAATCCGGGAATGCAGCGCGGAAGTCCGTCATGAATGCCTTGATGTCGTCGCGGCCGCGGCGCGGTTCGTGCAGCGAATACTGCAGCAGCATGTCCGGTGCTGCGAGTTCATCGACGACGGCAAGGTTGCAGGTCTTGCCCCAGAATTCCGTGAACCAGCGGCCGACGATGGCCTTGTTGTCGTCTTGCTTCGACATGATCGCTCTCCTTCAAGTTTGCGCGTTCGCTTTCATCCGCGATCGGCGGATGTACGGAGTTAGGAGCGGAGGAGAGGACACCGCACTCCGGTTGTTGTCGTCATATCGAAAGTCGTCCACGCGGCAGGCGCCCGCTTGACGCGGAACGACGCCACAGCTTAGCCCGCGACCGCCGCCTCGGCCTGTCGTGGAACTGTCATCGCCCATTGATATCCGCCGTTGCCGAGAATTCACATCGCGGAGCATCTTCATCCATGAGCGTCGACCTCGAACGGCATGTCGTTGAAACCGCCTATGCGCGCTGGGCCCCGATCTACGACGCCGTTTGCGGACCGATCATGGTCATGGGCCGCCGGGCTGCGGCGCAGGCAGCGCGCGAGCGTCGGCGGCGACATCCTCGAAGTCGGCGTCGGCACCGGCCTCTCGTTCGACGACTACGACCGTTCGACCTCGGTCACCGGCATCGATCTCTCCGAGCCGATGCTGCAGAAGGCGCGCGAGAAGCTCGCCACGGGGCGCTATCCGTTCGTCAAGAAAGTGCTGCAGATGGATGCGCACGAGATGACCTTTGCGGACGCGTCGTTCGACTGCGTGGTTGCCCAGTTCGTCATCACGCTGGTGGCGAATCCGGAGCGCGTGCTCTCAGAGTGCCATCGGGTGGTGAAGCCTGGCGGGCGCATCATCCTCGTTAACCATCTCTATTCGGAGCGCGGCGTCGCGGCCGCGGTCGAGCGGTGGGCTGCGAAAAAGACCCGAAAACTCGGGCTCAGGCCGGAATTTCCGTTCGCGCGGCTGCAGGCGTGGGCTGCGGCCAACAGCGAGGCGGCGCTGGTCGAGCGGCGCAAGATCAAGCCGTTCGGCATCTACACGCTGGTCAGCTTCGAGCGGACGGAGCCGACTGCCGTTAACGTTTGAGCGTCATCCCACCGTCACCCGACTCCGCTAACTGCGAAGTGGGGAAAAAATACTCGTGGAGTGACGGGATGACCGAAAGCGAGCCGGAGCGGCGCTTTCGAACGCTTTTCATTTCTGACGTCCATCTTGGAACACGCGGCTGCCAGGCGGACCGTCTTCTCGACTTCCTGAAATACCATGACGCCGACACCATCTACCTGGTCGGCGACATCGTCGACGGCTGGGCGCTGCGCGCCGGCTGGTACTGGCCGCAGGCGCATAACGACGTGGTGCAGAAGCTGTTGCGCAAGGGGCGCAAGGGCACCCGCATCATCTACGTTCCCGGCAATCACGACGAATTCCTGCGCAACTATTACGGCACGCATTTCGGCGGCATCGAGGTGGTCGAGCAGACCATGCATGACGGCGCCGACGGCAAGCGCTATCTGATCATCCACGGCGACATCTTCGACCTCGTGGTGCAGAACGCGCGATGGCTCGCTCATCTCGGCGACCGCGCCTACGACTTTGCGATCCAGATGAATCGCTTCGTCAACATGTTCCGCAAGATGTTCGGCCGGCCGTACTGGTCGCTGTCGCAGTGGGCGAAGCTCAAGGTGAAGAACGCGGTCAACTACATCGGCGCGTTCGAGCGCACGCTTGCAGCGGAAGCGCGCCGCTGCGAGGCCGAAGGGGTGATCTGCGGCCACATCCACTTTGCCGTCATTCGCGAGGAACACGGCATCCGCTACATCAACTGCGGCGATTGGGTCGAGAGCTGCACCGCCGTCGTCGAGCACGAAGACGGCACGTTCGAGATCATCAACTGGGCCAACGCGTCGCCGCCGGTTTCCGTGCCCGCGCCGCTTGCGGTGCAGGCCGCCTGATGAAAGTTCTCGTCGCCACGGACGCCTGGCATCCGCAGGTCAATGGTGTGGTGCAAACGCTGGCGATGATGTCGCACGCGACCAAGGCGCTCGGCGTCGAGATGGCGTTCCTCACGCCGCAATCGTTCCGCACGGTCGCGATGCCGGGTTATCCCGGCATCCGCCTCGCGCTGCCGCGTCCGGCCACGATTGCCCGGCTGATCGAGGAAGCAAACGCCGACGCGATCCACATCGCCACCGAAGGTCCGATCGGCATGCTGGTGCGGCGATACTGCCGCAGGCACGGAGTGGCGGTGTCTTCGAGTTTCCACACCCGTTTTCCCGAATACGTTTCGGCGCGTCTGCCCGTTCCGGAGAGCTGGGTCTGGGCGATGCTGCGCTGGTTTCACAGCCTTTCGGGCTCGGTGATGGCGGCGACGCCGCCGCTGGCGCAGGAACTCTCCGAGCGGGGCTTTGCGAACGTGCGCATCTGGCCGCGCGGCGTCGATGCGAAGCTGTTTCGCCCGCGCTCGATCGACCTCTGCTTTCCACGGCCGCTGTTTCTCTCGGTCGGGCGGCTTGCGGTGGAGAAGAATCTCGAAGCGTTCCTCGATCTCGAACTGCCGGGCACCAAGGTCGTGGTCGGCGATGGACCGCAGCGCGCGAGCCTGCAGCGCCGCTATCGCGATGCCGTGTTTCTCGGTGAGCAATTCGGCGAGCAGCTGGCCGAGACCTATGCCGCGGCCGACGTGTTCGTGTTTCCGAGCAAGACCGATACCTTTGGCCTCGTGCTGCTGGAGGCGCTCGCCAGCGGCGTTCCGGTGGCCGCGTTCCCGGTGACCGGGCCGCGCGACGTGATCGGCAACGCGCCGGTCGGCGTGCTTCATGATGATTTGCGCGAGGCTTGCCTCGCGGCTTTGCGGCTGTCGCGGGAGGATTGCCGCGCCTTTGCGCTGGAACGAAGCTGGGAAGCCTCCGCGCAGGCGTTTCTGAACAACATCCACAACGCGGCGCGCAGCCTGACCGGTGGCCCGGAACCGGTTGCGGCGTCCAATCACGTTTCCGCCTGAGGCTTGCCTTCGCGGTCCCGACCGCGCTAACCAAGGCGGATGACCAGCCTCGACCTGAACGCGCTGGCGGTGACGCCGGCGGACATTTTGGCCGCAAGCGAGACGATCAAGCCGTTTGCGGTGCGCACGCCGCTGCTGTCATCGCCTGCGCTCGACGAGGCGACCGGCGCGCGCGTCTTCCTGAAGCCCGAGATGCTGCAGCGGACCGGCTCGTTCAAGTTCCGCGGCGCCTACAACAAGCTCGCTTCGATCCCGCCCGCCGCCCGCGCTGCCGGCGTCGTGGCGTTCTCCTCCGGCAACCACGCCCAGGGCGTCGCCGCCGCGGCGCGGCTGTTCAACATGCCGGCGACCATCGTGATGCCGGCCGACTCGCCGAAGACCAAGCGCGAGCGCACGAAGGCTTTTGGCGCGGAGGTGGTGCTGTACGACCGCGACCGCGAGGATCGGGAAGCCATCGCGCGCGGGATCTGCGAGAGGCACGGCGCGACGCTGGTGCCGCCGTTCGACGATCCGAAGATCATCGCCGGCCAGGGCACCCTCGGCCGCGAAATCGCCGACGACCTGGCGGCGCTCGGCATCGTTCCGGATCTCGTGGCGGTCCGGCCTCCGGCGGCGGGCTCATGGCCGGCGTTGCCGTCGGCATCAAGGCCCTCTTTCCGGAGGCAACCATCGTGACCGCGGAGCCCGAAGGCTTCGATGATCACGCACGCTCGCTCGCAAGCGGCCACCGGGAGGCGCATCGGAGGCAAGGGGCGCACCATCTGCGATGCGCTGATGTCGCCCATCCCGGGCGAGCTGACCTTCTCGATCAATCAAAAGCTTGTGACAGCCGGCGCCGTCGCCTCCGACGCAGAGGTGGGCGAGGCGATGAAGTTCGCCTTCCGCGAATTCAAGCTGGTGGTCGAGCCGGGCGGGGCGGTCGCGCTCGCCGCGCTGCTGCACGGCAAGCTGAACGCGAAGGGCAAGACGGTCGCGATCGTGCTGTCCGGCGGCAACGTCGATGCCGATCTGTTCGCGAAGCTGATTGGGTAGCCGCTATTGCGAGCGAAGCGATACGGTCTGAACTCGCCACAAGTGCCGCACTAATTCCTCATCCTGAGGAGCTCGGCGTAGCTCGAAGAGCGACGCCGGGCGTCTCGAAGGATGCAGGCCCGGACGTTATCCGGCGAGGCGCCGGGGCCTCGTGGTTCGAGACGCATCGCACCACAAGTCGGCTATAGCCGACTTGTGCATTTAGTTATGTCGATCTCGGGTAAACCCGAGATCGATGCGATGCTCCTCACCATGAGGGTCAAAGGTCGCGCGCTCGCCTCGCGGCGCGCTCCTCGCAATGACGATCACGTAAAGAACGCGACCTTCTCCGCCTGGCTCATGCGGCGGAAGGATGCGAGCGGATCGGATCGATTGTCGGCGTTCTGGACCATGCCGCTGTCGAGCAACGCCTGCCCAAGCGAAGGTTTGCTTGACGCGGGCGGCGCGTCCGCAACGTTAGAGGGCGCTGCCGCGGCTTCGGCCACAGGCTGCTCATTCTGACCGATCGCGGTGGGTGCCGAAGGCGGCACATCGACATTCGCCACATCGACGATTTCGATGTCGTCGGGTGAAACAATTTTTGCGCCTGCTTTCGCAGTTGCCTCTGCGATGGCGGCGGAAGCCCGATACAGTCCGAGCTTGGCTTCATAGAGCCGTTGCTTGTTGATCTCCGGTTCGGTCGGCCGTGCCGGTGGGGCGGGTGGCTCTTCGATCGGCGCGACGTCGACGATCTCGATGTCGCTGTCGTCGCCATAGATTTCGTGGAACGCCGCGTCAGGATAGGCGCCGATCGGCGGCACCACTTCGGTGGTCGCGGACATCTCGGGCGATGCAGGTTCGCCGAAGGCCGCCGTCCGTTCGTCCGGCGGCGCGGCTTCGACGACCGGGGCTGTCACGTCATCCACCGACGCGATCGCGGCCGCAGCTTCGTCGTCCTCTGCGGCCATCGCGTCGGCGACGTCGTCCTCATTCATCGCGTCGGCGACCGCATCGACCACGACGTCGAGCGCGTCCATCTCCGCGTCGCCGCTGCTGGTCAGGCCCTCGACATGCTCGATCAGATCGTCGAAGGCGGCGAGAATTTCCGCCTCGGTTTCGCCGGCGACCGAGCTTTCCGCCATCAAGCCGGTATAGCCGTCGGTGATCTTGTTCACCTGGATATCGAGGAAGTCGCAGATGCGCGCATCGAAGCCGCGCTCGCGCAGCGCCCATGAGATGCTCTTGATCGTCTCCGCGCTGGCGCGGATCGCCTCGAACGCCTGCGTCGTTGCTCTCGCGCACGAGCCGTTGCGCGATCTCGATCCGCGCCCTGGTGAAGGCCTTTGCCAGCTCCGGCCAGAGATCGACGCGCGGCGCAGCCTCTGCCGCTGGCGCCTGGGCCGCCATGGCTTGCGCGGTGGCCGCTTCGACCGCCGCAGCCACCGCTTCGGCTTGCGCCTGCCTCTGGCTTGCGAGGCCCGCCTCGAGGCGCTCGACCGCATCGAGCACCATGCGCGTGTCGGCGTTGCGGTTGCGCTTGGCGTATTCGGTCAGGAACCAGCGCCCGCGCGACGTCTCCATGAACGCTTCATGGATGGCGTCGTAGTCCCCGTCGGTCGGCAGCGACGCGCGGGCGTGGATCGGAGACAGGGCGAAGGCTTCGTCGGCCATTGATTTCTCATGGCGCAAATCACCGCGCCTTGCTCTAACGATCACCATGAACGTTGACCGAATCGCAATTGAATTGATGCCGACAAACGCCAGCAATCCCCATCGGAGGCCGCCGATTCGCGGTCCGGCTGGCCGTCTTCTATGCGGCGCTGTTCGCGATCGCCGGCGCCTACATGCCGTTTTTCCCGGTCTGGCTGCAGGCCACCGGCCTCGAGCCGGCGCTGATCGGCCTGATTATGGCGGCCCCAACGCTCGCGCGGCTGCTGGCGGTCCCCCTGATCACCGCCTGGGTCGGGCGGCGCGACGCCTTGCGCGGCGCCATCGTCTGCATGGGCGTTCTCACCTTCGCTGGGCTGCTGCTGCTGGGCAATATGCGCAGCGCAATCGCCATTGCCGTCGTGCTGTGGCTGGTCTCGTGGCCGTGGACGGCGATCGTGCCGCTGACCGACGCCTACGCCCTGCGGGGCGTCGCCTGGTATCGGCAGAATTATGGTCCGATCAGGCTTTGGGGATCGGTCGGCTATATCGCGGCAGCGCTTGCTGCGGGCCTGGTCGGAAGCCTCGTCGGCGCGATCAACCTGATCTGGATCATCGCCGCGATTGCCGGGCTTGCGGCGCTGTCGAGCTTCGCGCTCACGCCGTCCGGGTCCCGCCGCGGCCGGCACATTGCAGATCGCGAAGCCGACGGCGCTGCTGCGCACGCCGGCGTTCCTCGCCGTGATGGTCGGCACGGCGCTGATCCAGGGCAGCCATTCAGCCTACTACATCTTCTCGTCGATCTCCTGGCAGGCGTCCGGCATGAGCAGCACGACGATCTCGGTGCTGTGGGCGCTGTGCGTGGTGGCGGAGATCGTCCTGTTCGCCGCTTCACCGCGCCTCGATCTTTCGCCGGCGGCGCTGCTCGGCCTCGGCGGCGTCGGCGCGGTGGTGCGCTGGCTGATCATGACGCAGGAGCCGCCGCTGGCGGTCCTTGGCTTCGCGCAGCTGCTGCATGCGCTCTCGTTCGGTGCGACGCATCTCGGCATCATGGGCCTGCTCGCGCGCCTCGTGCCCGGCCGCATCATGCCCAACGCGCAGGGCTACGTCGCGACCGCGACCGGCATCGTCATGGCTTCGACCGGCGTCGTCTGCGGCTTCGTGTTCGCAAGCCTCGGCCAGTCGATCTATTACGGCATGACCGCGATGGCGCTTGCTGGGACGATCGTCGTTTTCGCCGCGCGGCACGTCATCGGGAAAGCGATGGCACAGGCATGATCCGGCCTCATCAGAGCGGCATGGAGGCGATCAACGATGCGACGCGGCGCATGCCCGAAGTGCTGTTCGCGGCATCACGGTTTCGGCTATGGCGGCGGCACCGAGGCGCTCGGGACTAGCCTGAACATCGAGTGATCACGTCAGGCGCGTCACCCGCTAACCCCACAAAGCCGCGACGGCGGATGCACGAGGCTGCCGTCATAGCGCAAGCCGTCGTCGCGATCCTTCGCCAGCAGCAGCGCGCCGTCGAGATCGACCACGCGCGCCTGCTGCGCCACGACGATCGCGGGCGCCATCGACAGCGAGGTCGAGACCATGCAGCCGACCATGATGTCGAAGCCGAGTGCGCGGGCTGCGTCCGCAAGCGCCAGCGCCTCGGTCAGCCCGCCGGTCTTGTCGAGTTTGATGTTGATCGCGTCATAGCGGTCGCGAAGCGCGGGCAGGGACGCGCGGTCGTGCACGCTCTCGTCGGCACACACGGCGATCGGGCGGCGCAGTTTCGCCAGCGCCTGGTCGCGGCCTGCCGGCAGCGGCTGCTCGACCAGCGTCACGCCGGCGGCGGCGCAGGCGTCGAGATTGCGGGCGATGTTGTCGTCCGTCCACGACTTGTTGGCGTCGACGATCAATTCGCTGGTCGGGCGCGGCCTTGCGCACCGCGCTGATGCGCGCTTCGTCGCCGTCGCCGCCGAGCTTGATCTTCAGGAGCGGACGGTGCGCGGCCTTCGCGGTGGCCTCCGCCATCGCTTCAGGTGTGCCGAGCGAAATCGTGTAGGCGGTCGTCAATGGTTTTGGCGCGATCGCGAGTCGAGCAGATCCCAGATGCGCGTGCCGCTCGCCTTGGCGCGAAAATCCCACAGCGCGCAGTCGAGCGCGTTGCGCGCCGCGCCCGCCGGCATCATCGCTTGCAGCGCCTAGCGCATCGATGCCGCGCTTCAGAGCGTCGGTCATCGCAACGCAGCTGCGCGCGCGTCGCGTCCGGCGTTTCGTTGTAGCGCGGATACGGCACGCATTCGCCGCGGCCTCTGTGAACCCCGTCACTGACTTCCGCGACAACTACGGCAGCTTCAGTCTTCGCGCCGCGGGCGATGGTGAAGGAGCCGGCGATCGGCCAGCTCTCGATTCGGACCAACAGAGTTAAGGATGTTGCTGGAGTCATTCGAGAAATTCGAGGCTGCGACGTTGGAAAGGGTTGCGGGACGGCGGCAAGTATGGCTCTTAGAGGGGGCATCGCAAGCCGCGTCCGTTGAGGGGAACCGGCATCCGAAGACGGGTCGGATTGGCGTGGCAGGGGTTTACAATCACGGTATGAGCGGCGGACCTACACTCGAGCAGGTCGTCTATCCTGATGGCATCGCGCTGCGGGCCGGTGGCGCGTGGACGGCGCATCATGCTGCCGATCTGGAGCAGATGGTCGGCAAGGCCGAGCAGCTTGCCGCAGGTCGCCAGCGGCGTCCTGATCGACGTCTCGCGCGTGTCCCAACTTGATACATTCGGCGCCTGGTTCATCGAGCGCATGCGGCGCAGCTACGCGGCAGGGCGGCGGCGGGCGCAGGTGATGGGCCTGTCGGAGACCTATTCGCCGCTGGTCGACGAGGTCAGCCGGGTCCAGAAGCCGGACGGAGATAGAGCGTTCGCGCCTGTCGATCCTTGGGTTCGCTCGACCGGGTCGGCCGCGCGGTCGTCGGTCTCTATCACAATATCGGCGCTACGCTTTACGGCCTCATGGCGATGACCGGCGCGATCGTCTATGCCGCCTACCAGGTGATCCGTCACCCGAGTCACTTCCGCCTGACGTCGCTGGTCCATCACCTCGAGTATGTCTGCTGGCGCGCGGTGCCGATCATCCTGATCGATCACGTTTCTGGTCGGCAGCATCATCTCGCAGCAGGGCATCTTCCATTTCTCGAAGTTCGGCGCCGGCATCTTCGTCGTCGACATGCTCGGCGTGCTGACCTTGCGCGAGCTCGGCGTACTGATCGTCGCGATCATGATCGCGGGCCGTTCGGGCAGCTCCTACACCGCCGAGCTCGGGTCGATGAAGATGCGCGAGGAGATCGACGCGCTGCGCACCATGGGCTTTGACCCGACCGAGGTGCTGATCGTGCCGCGTCTGCTGGCGCTGATCATTGCGCTGCCGATGCTGACCTTTCTCGGCGTGATCGCCGCGCTGTTCGGCGGCGGCCTCGTCGCCTGGCTGTATGGCGGCCTGCTGCCGGACGCGTTTCTCGGCCGGCTGCGCGAAGTGATCACCATCGACCACTTCATCGTCGGCATGGTCAAGGCGCCGTTCATGGCGTTCGTGATCGGCACCATCGCCTGCGTGCAGGGACTGGCGGTGGAAGGCTCGGCCGAGTTGCTCGGCCAGCACACGACCGCATCCGTCGTGCAATCGATCTTCTTCGTCATCGTGCTCGACGGCCTGTTCGCGATCTTCTTCGCCTCGATCGGACTTTGACGATGGCCGCGGCGAACGATCACATCATCCGCGTCTCCGACCTCACGGTCGGCTTCGGCGATCACCTGATCCTCGATCAGCTCAACCTCGACGTCAGGCGGGGCGAGGTCCTGGGCTTCGTCGGTCCGTCCGGCGCCGGCAAGTCCGTGCTGATGCGCACCATCATCGGGCTGATGCCGAAGCGCGCAGGCCGCATCGAGGTGATGGGCGTCGATCTCGGCGCCGTGGGCGACGACGCACGGCGCGACGTCGAGCGGCGCTGGGGCATCCTGTTTCAGCAGGGCGCGCTGTTCTCCTCGCTGACGGTGCGCCAGAACATCCAGTTTCCGATCCGCGAATATCTCGATGTATCGCAGCGGCTGCTCGATGAGATCACCTTCACCAAGCTTTCGATGGTCGGCCTGAAGCAGGAGGCGATCGACCTCTATCCGTCGGAGTTGTCGGGCGGCATGATCAAGCGCGTCGGGCTTGCGCGCGCGCTCGCGCTCGATCCCGAGATCGTCTTCCTCGACGAGCCGACCGCGGGTCTCGACCCGATCGGCGCTGCCGCCTTCGACGACCTGGTGCGGACGCTGCAGCAGACTTTGGGGCTGACCGTTTTCATGGTAACCCATGATCTCGACACGCTTTATACGTCGTGCGACCGGATTGCGGTGCTGGGGGACCGCAAGGTTATTGCCATCGGCACGACGAAGGACATGGAAGCCTCCCAGCATCCCTGGTTGAAGTCGTATTTCCACGGCAAACGCGGCCGCGCGGCGGCCGGCTAATCCGGAGTAAGTATATGGAAACACGGGCGAATTATGCGCTGATCGGCGGCTTTACGCTGGCGGTGCTGGCGGCCGTCTTCGGCTTCGTGATCTGGTTTCAGAACATGGGCACGGCGAAGACGCGCATCGGCTATCGCATCGTGTTCGATGGCGCCGTCACTGGGCTGCGCACCGGCGCCAACGTGAATTTCAACGGTATCCGCATCGGCGAAGTCGCCTCCGTCAAGATCGACGACCCGCACACGGTCGTGGCGATGATCCGTGTCGAGCGCAAGGCGCCGGTGCGCAAGGACACGCAGATCGGCCTCGAGTTTCAGGGCCTGACCGGCATCGCCGCGATCTCGATGAAGGGCGGTGATGTGAATGCGCCCGAGGTCGAGCCGGACGAGGACGGCGTACTGACGCTGCACGCCGATACCAACTCGAGCCAGGATTTCACCGAAGCTGCGCGCGCGGTGCTGCAGAACGTGAACAAGCTCGTGACCGACAACCAGGAATCGATCCGCAACGCAATCAAGGGCGTGGAAGACGTTCTCGGCGACGCTGGCCGAAAACTCCAAGCGCATCGACAGCGTCATGGCCGGCCTCGAGTTGATGATCAACAAGGACAACAAGGGCGATCTGCAGCTCGCCATCGGCTCGTTCAAGGAGCTGAGCGACAACCTCGACAAGCGCACGGCCGAAATCTCCGCCGGCGTGAACAAGCTGACCGCGACCGGCACCAAGGAAATCTCGGTGCTGGTGTCCGACGCCCGCAAGACGCTCGGCGACATCAGCGTCGCCTTCCGCAACCTCGACAAGAACCCGTCGCGCCTGCTGTTCGGCGGCGCCCCGCCGGAGAACGCCGAAGCCCGCGCGCAGGGCGCGACACAGCAGCGGCGGTAGTAGGACCGCCCGCGTCTTCGTGCCCGCTTTGACCGCTCGTACGTGCGGAGCCGGTTCGAGCGCCTGGCGCTACGAGGGCGAGGGATGCGCCATCGTCCGGTGAGCTGATTGCGACTCGCGTACGGTCTTCGCCAACCGCCGGGCGCGTTCGATGAAGAGGCTAGCGACGGGGCTCAACGTCTTGCCCTTGAGCGTGACGATACAGATTGGCAATGTCCATCTGCGGAGCTTTATCGGCAGCACCTTGAAGGAGGGATATGTCGTCCCGAAGTGCAGCACCGAGCCCGGTACGAAGGTCACGAACTCCGCGCTTCTTGCAAGCAGACTGTTTCGTAAGTTTAAGGAGTCGCTCAGGACTGCGACCTTTGGCGTAGACAAACCGGCGTCTGAGAAGGCGCGCGGGAAAAGGCCGTCCGGTAGCGCCTCGCTTCGTGATACAATCCATTTCTCTTCGGCGAGATCATTGAGCTCCACCTTGCGCCGCTTGGCCCACTTGCTGTGGGGACCGACCGCCACCAGCGGCCAGTCGTGAAACAGCAGTTCGCGCTCCGTATCGGGCTCAACCTCGGCGGCGGGCGCTCGTGCAATGAACAATTCGCATCGGCGTTCTCGCAACTGGGGATATTGTTGCACGACGCTTCCAAGCTCGGTGCGAATGGCGAGACCCGGATATTGCTTCGTGATTTCCGCAATCAGTGCCGATACGAAACCGGCAGCGGTCACTTCGGTGCAGCCCACGCGCAACTCGCCGCTGTTGGGATCGGCAAGGAATTCCAGCTCGCGCACGGTTTGCCGCAACTCATCGAACAAGCCGACGCCTCGTTTGAAGAGCGCTTCACCGTAGCGCGTCGGCTCGACGCCGCTGCTGGTGCGATCGAACAGCCGCACGCCAACGATTCGTTCGAGGCTTGCGACGGCCTTGGACACCACGGGCCGGGATATCGATAGGTGCTCGGCCGCCTTCGCCATGTTTCCATGTTCGACCACGGCCAGGAAGATATGCAGTTCCTGCGGTTTGAGGCGGCGTCCAATCCGGTCTGACCAGTGCATGGAACGTACCTGAATGGCTAACAGGATGTTCGATATTAGAGCTTGTGGGTACGGCCGGGAAGGATGATTTTTCCGGCCATCGCGACGTGAGGTGCCAGGCCATGATCGAGCAACTGATCAATCGGCGTCGTTTCCTCGCCGCGGGCATGGGCGGGGGCATCTCACTCGCAGCTGCGCCGACCTTCCTTGGCGCGCAGACACTCGATCGGAACGCGAGGCTTTTGGTTGGTTTTCCGGCCGGCGGCGCCGTCGACATCGTCGCGCGCCAGATCGCCGAAAACATGAAGGATTTTGCGCCGTCCATGATCGTCGAGAATTGTGTCGGCGCTGGCGGGCGTCTTGCGCTCGACGGCCTGAGGCGAAGCGAGCCCGATGGTACGACCTTCGCGATCACCCCGGGCGATCAGATCACCCTGTTTCCGCACATCTACAAAAAGCTGTCCTACGATCCACAGCGCGATTTCATTCCCGTCACCACCGTTTGCACGTTCCCGTTCGTTATCATCGTGGGGCCGATGGTTCCGCGCGAAGTGACAACGCTCGCCGACTTCGCTGCCTGGTGCCGCGCCAACCCGAAACTCGCGTCTTTCGGTTCTGCGGGAGCAGGGACGCGCCAGCACTTTCTTGGCACGCTGTTCGCGCGTGAGGCGAAAGCCGAGATCGCGCACGTGCCGTTCGGCGGTGGCGCACCCGCGCTGCAGGCGGTACTCGGTGGACAGATTCCGGCCGTCATCACCGTGCTTGCCAATGCGATCTCTCAGGTGCAGGGCGGCAGCCTGCGGGCGGTGGCGACGACCGCGCCTGAAAGGAGTGCGTTGCTGCCGAACCTGCCGACGGTGCGGGAAGCAGGTTTCGGCGGAATGGAAGTCGCTCGAATGGTTCGGCCTGTTCCTGCCTGCGTCGACACCGAAGAGGATTGTCGACGAGCTGACGGGCGCTGTGAATGGCACGCTGGCGAAGCCCGAGGTGAGGGCGGCGCTCGCCAAGCAGGCGTTCGACATCTCCAGCATAAGTGGCGATGAGTTCGCTGGACTGATCCGCACGGACACGGCGCGCTGGGGCAGGATCGTCAGCGACGCTGCCTTTACGCCACTTGATTGACGATAGCAAAACGAGCGTCGCTGCGAACAACGAATGAGAGGCGGGACGCTCTCAAATCGTTCGGACGGCGGAATTCAGCAAATGATTCGCTGGACCAGCAAACGCGGCCGCTCGATTTTCTCGCAGGCCGAAGCCGGGCTCGAGGACGAGCCCGGCTTCGATGCGTCGCCTTACCCCAGCCGGCCCGAGGCGTGGGCGAGCAGGGTGTAGACGAGGCCGGTTTCGGAGGCGAGGTAGCTCGCCAGCGCCGACGGGCCGCGCGGATCGCGCGCCACGTCGTCGAGCAGCCGCTCGAACTCCGCGATGTAGCGGTCGACCGTCTGCTTGAAGGCGCGGTCGGCGCGGTACTTGCGGCTGATCTCGTCGAACGTCTTCTGGCCGGCCGGCGTGTAGAGCCGCTTGGAGAACGCCTTGCGCTCGCCGCGCTGGTAGCGCGTCCACATGTCGGCGGCGATATCGCGGTCGAGCAGGCGGGTGATGTCGAGCGACAGCGACTCGAGCGGATTGCCCGCCATCGGCCGGTTCGCGGCGCCGCGGCGCGGCGCTCGTCGTCGTTGTTGTCGGCGCGGTTCAACAGGTCCGACAGCCAGCCGTCGCGGCCGGCGTCCGATCCGCCGGGCTGACCGGCGGCGCTTCGGTGCGGCGCGGCGGCGCCGGTGCTGCGCCGAGATCCGGCGGGGGCAGGGCTGGAGGCGCTGCTGTTGTCGCGCCGCGCGAGCTGCCGCCGACGCTTGCCAGCATCGGCTCTTCCTCGCGCTGGCTTGCGCGCGACGTGGTCGTGGCCACGTCCAGGCCGCGGCCGTGCCGGGCGACGATGCGGTTGAGCTCGGCCAGCGCCTCGATCTGGTCGACGATCACCTTGCGCATCTGCGCGGTGCTCTCGGCGGCCTCCTGCGGCATCTCGAGTACGCCGCGGCGCAGCTCGACGCGGGTGGCCTCGAGCTCGAGCTGCATCTGCTGGCGCGCGGCGCCGAGCTCGTTCTGCATCTCGGACGCCATCTGGCGCATGTTCTGCACGATCGAGGCAAAGCGATCGGCGGCCTGGCCGAACATGGCGTCGGCTTCCTGCATGCCCTGCTGGTAGACCTGCTGCATCGCCTCCGAGGTGATGCGGCGCTCCTCCTCGGCGATGTTGCGCACGGTCTCGAACTGCTGGCTGATCGCATTCGAGCCGGTGCTGGCGGTCTCGGCGACCATCGCGGGCGATCTCGCGTGCGCGGCCTTCGGCCGCCTGCATCGATTCGTCGAGCAGGCTGTTGAAGCGCGTCAGCCGCTGATCGAGATCGGCGGTGCGCTGCTCCAGCGTCGCAGCCAGCGTCTCCAGCATGGACTTGCGCGCCTCGATCGTCTCGCTGGTGCTGCTGTTGCTCGTCTCGATCGCCTTGGCGGCGTCGGCGAGGGTGCGGCCGTGCAGGTCGAACTGGCCCGACAGCGCCTGCAGGCCCTTCGAGCGCGCCCGACGTCGTGGTGTTGAACGCGCGGATCTGCTCGTCCAGCGCCTTGGTCGTGCGTGCCGGTGCGGGTGGAGACGTCGTTCATGGTGGAGACGAATTCCGCCACGCGTGACACCAGCGCCTGCTCCAGCGAGTTCAGGTTCGCGTGCGCTCCGGTGAGCACCTCCTGCAGCAGGATGTTGCCCTCACGCAGCCGCTCGAACAGCGCCACCGTATCGGTGCGCAGCATCTTGCTGGTTTCCTGCATCTCGGTCACGGCCGCGACCGAAACCTGCCGCGACTGGTCGATCGCGTTGCGGCTCGTCAGCTCGATGTCCTTCAGCGACTTGTTGATCGCGCCGGTCGCCACCTCGCTCGCGGTGTTGATCATGCGGGCGATGTCGGCCGAGTTGTTGGTCATCGACTGGGCGAAGATGAAGCCCTTGCCTTCGATCGCCTTCAGCGCGTCGTCGGTGGTGCGGCCGATGTCGGCGGTGAGCTGGCCGGCCCTTGGCGCCGATCGCCTCGACCAGCGAACCGCGCTTGTCGTCGATCATCTGCGCCAGCTTCTCGGTGTGGCCCTGCACCGCGCCGACGATCTCCTCGGCCTTGCCGGAGAGCGTCATGCCGAGCATGTTCGCAGACGTCGACACGCTGCGTTCCGCCTCCGCCGTTACCGCCTTGATCTGCGCGCTGACCTCGTTCGAGGTCGACACCAGGGCGCTCTGCGACGCGCTGGCGCCGGACTTCAGCGCCTCCACGGCGTTGCCGGCGATCTGGGTGAGGGCGCTCTCCAGTTCGGACGCGGTCGCGCGCAGCTGGCTGCCGGCGCTGGCCGCGTTGGCCATCATCGCCGCGTTGGCGTCGACCACGCTGTTGCGCAGCTGGTCGGAGGTGTTGGTGGCGAGAGCCACGAGCGACTGCTCGAGGTCGCGTCGAGGCGGTGCGCACCTTGACGGCCATGTCGTCCGACGAGGACACGAGCGCAACCCGTGCATCGTTCGCGCGTGGAGCGGATCGAATCCGTGGTCGTGACCGCGACGTTGGCGATGAGCGCGTTCCGCTTCGCGACTCGCTGGTCGGTCTGTCGAGCCGTTCGGCGATTCGCATCGGTCGCGCTGTGCGGATCGAGTCGAGAGCAAGGGACATGCGTTCGCGTCGGTGGCGCTGGCGCGGATCGCGTCGGCGGTCGTGACCGCAACCGTTGCGATCGCGCGCTCGGCGTCGGCGGCGGCCGCCTTCAGCTGCGTGGCAATGCCGTCCGAGGTCTTGAACAGCGAGGTCTGGATCTCGCTGGCGTTGAGTTCTTGAGGCCGTCGCTCGTGGACTGGGCGACGGTCGCGACCGCATGCTGGGCCTCGTAGGAGGCCTGCTTCAGCTGGGCGACGACGTTGTCGGACGCGGTGACGAGCGCCGTCTGCGTATCGCGCGCGCTGACCTTGATCGCCTCGCTGGTGTTGGCGGACAGCACGATGAGGGCGCGCTCCGTCTCGGCCGCGTTGGTCTTCAGCTGCGTGGTGACGTTGTCGGATGCGGTGATCAGCGCCACCTGCGCGTCGCGCGCATGGGATCTGGATCTTCTCGGCGGTCGAGGCGGCAAGCCCGATCAGCGTCCGCTCGACCTCGCCCGAGGTCGATCTCAGGCTCTGCGTCACGCCGTCCGACGCGCTGATGATCGCGTGGCCTGCGCTTCGCGCGCATTGGTCTGCAGCGATTCGCCGGTCGCCGTCGGCAAGCGTCGTCAGCGAGCGCTCGATGTCGGCGGCGGTGGTCTTCAGCTGCGTGCCGACGTCGGTCGACACCGAGCCGAGCGTCGCCTGCGCGGCGCGTGCGGTCGCCTGGATCTGCTCGTTGGTGTTCGTCATCAGCGAGGTGAGGGAGCGCTCGGCGTCGTCGGTGCGCGCCTTGATCGCCTGCGAGAGTTCGTCGGCGCGCGAGACCAGCACGTCGCTGGCATGACGGCCGGAGGTCTCGATGCGGTTGGTCATGATCTCGACGCGGGTGCCGAGCAGATCCTCGAGCTGGCCGACGCGGGTCTCGATGTCCTTGGCGACGGCGCCTGCGCGGTTCTCGATGCTCTCGTGGATGTTCTGGAAGCGCGCGGCGACCGTCTCGGCGAGATAGTTGCTGCGGCCGTCGATGTTCTCGGTGACCTGGGTGAGGCGGGTGTCGATGGTCTCGGACGACGCCGGCGATGCGGGTGTCGAGGGCGGCGATCACCTCGGCGCTGTTCTGGTTCAGCGACGTGGTGAAGCTCGAAAGGCGGGTCGCGATCGCGTCGTTGATCGATTTGCGCGCGCGCTGTCGAACGTGTTCTGGAACTGGCTCAGGTGCGACGACACGGTGTCGTCCATCGACTTGATGCGGGTATCGAGGGCTGCGTCCAGCGTCGTGACGCGGGTGTCCAGTTCCGCCTTGAAGGCGCCGAGGTGCTCGTCGAGCGCGTTGACGCGATCGCCGACCTCCGACTTGAACGCGCCGAGGTGCTTCTCGAACGACGCGTTCATCTCGGCGGTGTTGGCCGAGACGCGGGTGTCGAACGTATCGACGTAGTTCTTCAGGCTGTCGGTGATGTCCTGCGTGCGCTGGCCGAGCCGGTCGACGATCTCGCCGCCGAACGTCTTCACGGTGCGGTCGAATTCGGCGATGTGGCGCGTGATCAGCGCGCCGAGCGTGCCGGAGTCGCGGGCGAACTTCTCGGAGAGCTCGGCGCCCTGGTTCTTCATCAAGTCGTCGAAGCGATGCGATGCGCGAGGCGAGGGTGTCGTTGGCGTTGTCCGCCTCGCTGGCGACCTTCGCAACCAGCGAGTTGACGGTGACGTCGAGCGCTTCGGCGGCCTTGTCGCCGCTCGTCAGCATCTGCTCGGCGAGCTTGGCGCCGGATTCCTCGATGCGGGTCGACAGATCGTTGGTGCGCAGGTCGAGCTCGAGCATCAGCGACTCGCCGGTCGCCTTCAGCGAGTCGTGCACCTGCTCGGTGCGCTCGGTGATGCCGTCGACGATCGAATCGGCCTTCTTCTGGAATTCGGCGGTGATGCGCTCCAGCCGCTCGTCCATCATGTCGTGGATGCGGTCGGTGAGGTCGACGAAGTCGTCGTGCACGTGGCCGGTCTTGAAGTTCAGGCTGGCGGTCAGCCGTTCGCTCGCCTCGAGCACGGCGCGCGTCGTCTCCTGGCTCGCCTCTTCCAGGCGGTCGAGCAGGTCGCCGCCGCGCTCGCCGAGCGCGAGGATCATGCTGTCGCCGGCGTTGCCGAGCGCGCGGGTGATGTGCTCGCCGCGGTCCTGCAGGCCGGTGGTGATGCTTTTCGCCACCTCGTCGACGCGCGAGGCGATCTGATCGCTGATCACGGCGATGTCCTGGCGCAGGTCGATCTGCACGCCGGAAATCGCGTTGCGGACCTGTTCGGCCTGGCCGACCAGGTTGTCGCGCTGGTGGGCGATGTCCTGCAACAGCGCGCGGATGCGCACTTCGTTGTCGCTGTAGGCGCGTTCAAGCGCTGCGACCTCGTTGGAGACGAGCGCTTCGAGCTCGCCGGCGCGCGCGATCGCGCGCTCGACGCCGTCGCCCATCGCGGCGACCTCGCGGCGGATCGCCTGGCCGACAGTGACCATGGATTCGCGCGCAGAACCTTCCGGCTCCGAATAGCGGATCGCCATCTGCGCCATCGATTGCGCGATCATGCTGAGCTCCTGGCCGCGCCAGGAGAGGCTCGCAAGGAAATAGAACAGCAGGATCGGCGCAAACAGCAGCGCGGCGAGGCCCGCGATCACCAGGATGCCGCCGCCTTGCGCCATCACCGTCTGCAGCGAGGGCAGGAATGCGACAATGAGCGCGCCGATGCCGACGAGCCAGAGGCCGGAGAAGATGGTTGCGAAGGTGTAGGCGTTGCGGCGCGGACGGCCCTTCTGGATCGCCTGCAGCAATTGACCGATGGTCTCGCGATCGTCGTTGGCCGCGACGGCGCGCCGCAGGCGCAGCCTCGACGCGATTCAGATCGATCTGGTCGGTGGTGACGTCCTCGTCGAAGGACGGCGCAAGACGTTCGCTCGGCGCAGGCGTCATCGCTTCGGAGCGGGGCGGAGCAGGGCGGTCGCCGCGATCCTTCTGGTCGCGCGCTCAAGATTCAGACCGGACGGCGCGTCCGCGATGTTCAGCGCTTCCTGGATGGCGGACAGCGCGACTTCGGTGGGGTCTTTAACCTTTTTGGGATTGTTCGCCATGTCGACTTACGCCCTCATCCACTTGTGGGGACGCAAATGCGACGCCGCGGTGGCGGCATTGCGCAGCAGATTGCATCCCCGTAAGCGACCCTGCCCGCCGCCAGGCCGCTCCCCGGTGCAGGACTTGTCCCCATTTTCCGCAAAGCATCCTATTGGCTCGCCGGAGCGAATGAAACGGTCACTGGTTAAGAACATTTTAATCATCGTTAATTCAACAGAGACACGCGTCGCACAGCTGCTTTGCACCGTTTGTCCACCGCTGACACAATTGACGCCGGCGCGGGGCTGCGGGCGAAGCAAATTGTGGCGCGTTTGTGGCGGCAAATCTTGCGCGGGAAACGTTTCATTAACCAACACCGTGCTTGCTTTGCCGCATGAGCCCGCGCCCCAAATCCGCAGACTGGGTGGTTTCGCCGCCGCTTGTGCCGGACGGACCCGCGCTCGACCTCGACCATCTGGCGCGCATGACGCTCGGCGAGCGGGAACTGGAGCGCGAGGTGCTGACGCTGTTCACGCAGCAATCCACGGATCTCCTGGCGCGGCTCGAAAAGCTCCCGCGCGAGGGCGCCTCGCTTGCCCACACGCTTGAAAGGGTCCGCACGCGGGATCGGCGCGTTCGCGGTGGCGGAAGCTGCGGATAACCTTGAGCAAAGGCTGCGGCAGGGGCTTCCGGTTACCGCCGAGGTCGCAGCGCTGCAGCAATCGGTCGGCTCCGCGCTGGCCGCGATCGCCGAGCGGCTGCACGAACTCTGAGCGCCATGCGCCCAAGCGTTACGGTCGTGGTTTCCCTGCGTCCATGCGGCTAGCGCCCCCTGTCTGGAACGGTTATAGACGACCTCCCATTCCCTCCCGCGGCGCGAAATCATGGTCAAAATCAACTTCATCGATCACAAGGGCACGACTCAAACCGTCGACGCGGAGCCTGGCTCGACGGTCATGGAGGCCGCGATCCGCAATGCGGTTCCGGGCATTCTCGCCGAATGCGGCGGCGCCTGCGCGTGTGCGACCTGCCACGTCTATGTCGATGAAGAGTGGAAGGAAAAGACCGGCGCTCCCTCGCCGATGGAAGAGGACATGCTGGATTTCGCCTTCGATGTGCGGCCGACCTCGCGCCTGTCGTGCCAGATCAAGGTCGCGCCTGAGCTCGAGGGGCTCAAGGTCACCGTGCCGGAACGGCAGGCCTAGCGTCCGCGCAGACGATCGCTCTCGAGCTCGTCGTCGACCGCATAGATGTTGCAGCTCTCCCCGCCGCGCTCGCAGGCTTCGAGCGCCGCGACCCGCGCCTCGCGCTCGCTTCGCATGCTGGCGCGCCAGCCGTAGCGGCGGCCACCGTCGACAGCGCGAACGCCTTGTGATCGCCGGCCAGCACGAACTGCTTGAAGGCCTCGCGTCCGGTGCCGACAAGCTGCGGCGGGCGGCGGCAGCGCATCGGCTGACGGCGGCGGCAGCAGGGTTGCGCAAGCCGAGATTCTGCTCGCTCAGGAACGCATCGACCATCGGCAGCCAGATCGATGCGCCGCGCGGCGAAAACAGCGAGTGACCGTCGCGGCCGAAGGGCTGTGCCGTGACGAATTTCGCGCGTCCTCCCGAGGCTTGAAACGCGGTGTGAAAGCGCTTTGAGAGATCCGGCCAGAAGTACAGGTCGTTCTCCGAGTAGACCCACAGCATCGGCACGCGTGCGGTCCGTCCCAGCGCGCCGAACGCTTCGACCAGGCTGTCCTGATCGCACACGTCGTTGTCGCCGCGCGAGCCGCGGCCGCCGGCGAAATTGAAGACGGCGGCAAGCCCCGGTGGCGGATTGGCCGCCAGCGCCACCGATGCGAAGCCGCCGGCGGATTGGCCGATCGCGATCATGCCCTGGGTCGTCACGTCGCTGCGCTTGCGCATGGCCTCGATCGCTGCGCGAAGATCGTCCGCCGATGCCATTGCGACCTTCAGATAATCGCGCTGGCCGCACGAGCCGCTGCTCTCCGCATAGGCGTCGCCGGAATCGCCGTAGCCGCGGCGCATCACGATCAGCACGGCAAATCCGCGCCGCGCGAATTCGATCGCCTGCATGTGATAGCGGCCCGGCGTCATCTGCCGCCGCATCTCCGCATCGCGCGGGCTGCCGTGGGTGATCAGGGCCAGCGGGTAGCGGCGACCATCGGCGGGGCGCACCAGCAGCGCTTCAAGTCCGCGCGCGCCGGCGGCGGCAAACGGAATCCGCAAGGTTCCTTGCGTATAGTCCTGCGCGGCCGCCGCCCAGGGAGCCAGCATCGCGCACAGCATCGCCAACACAATCGCTGCGCGGACCATTCGCGTCAGCCCCTTGCAAACATCCAGCGCTGGTAGTTCGACCTGATCTCGTCGGTGATCGGCGTCGGCCGCCGCGTCGCCGTGATCCACCAGCACGTTGACCGCCTCGCGCGGTCGCCGTGCAACGGCCCTTCGAAGAACATCGCCTGCTCGAACACGGCCGAGGTGCGGCCGAGGCTCGCAAGGCCGATGCCGACCTCGACGGTTCCCGGCCAGTGCATCTCGCCGAGATAGTCGATGGTGATCTGCGCCAGCGTCCAGATCAGTCCGTCCGGCATCAGCGCCGCGCTTCGGATCGCGAAACAGCGTCACCCGCCCGGCCTCGAAGAAGCTCGAAAACACCGCGTTGTTGACGTGGTTGTTGCTGTCGAGATCGCCGAAGCGGATGCTCTCGGTCGTCCGGTGCGGGAAGTCCTCCAGGGCTGCGAAGGGCGCGCGCGAGCTTGCCAGTTTCAGGTGCATTCACGTCGTTGTTCTCCAGCGCCTTGGCCTTACAGGCAAATTTGCAGGGCTTACAAGCCGTTCCTGCAGGCTAAAGGCGAGCAATTTGCCCTTTCCCCGGACGGCCGCGCTTGGTTACACCAACCCGCCGTCCGGGCGCTGCCGCCCGCTTTTTCATCGATTTTCTAAGAGCGACCATGAGTGAGACGATCAAGACTGATGCGCTGATCATTGGCGCGGGCCCCTGCGGACTGTTCGCGGTGTTCGAACTCGGCCTGCTCGATATCAAGGCCCACCTCATCGACATCCTCGACAAGATCGGCGGGCAATGCGCGGAGCTTTATCCGGAGAAGCCGATCTACGACATTCCCGGCATTCCGATGGTGACGGGGCAGGGGCTGACCGACGCGCTGATGGAACAGATCAAGCCGTTCGGCGCCGACGTTCCATCTCAACGAGATGGTCGAGACGATTGAGAAGATTGGCGATCCGCTGTTTCGCGTCACCACCGATGCGGGCCAGGTGTTCGAGACCAAGGTGGTGATCATCTCCGCGGGCGGCGGCTCGTTCCAGCCGAAGCGGCCGCCGGTGCCGGGCATCGAGGCCTATGAAGGCAAGTCGGTGTACTATTCCGTGCGCAAGATGGAGACGTTCCGCGACAAGGACATCCTGATCGTCGGCGGCGGCGACAGCGCGCTCGACTGGACGCTGAACCTGCAGCCGATCGCAAAGAGCATGACGCTGCTGCACCGGCGCGACGATTTCCGCGCAGCTCCCCACAGCGTCGAGCAGATGCGCGCGCTGGTGAAGGCCGGCAAGATGCAGATGAAGCTCGGCCAGGTGACGTCGCTGGAGGGCGAGGGCGGCCAGCTCACCGGCGCGATGGTCAAGGGCAACGACAACGCCACCTTCAAGGTCGACTGCAACACCATGCTGCCGTTCTTCGGCCTGACCATGAAGCTCGGCCCGGTCGCCAACTGGGGCGTGAAGCTCGAGAACAACCTGGTCCCGGTCGAGACCTCGGCGTTCGAGACCAACGTGCCCGGCATCTTCGCCATCGGCGACATCAACACCTATCCGGGCAAGCTGAAGCTCATCCTCTCCGGCTTCCACGAAGGCGCGCTGATGTCGCAGAAGGCGCACCGCTACATCTATCCCGACAAGCGGCTGGTGTTTCAGTACACGACCTCGTCGTCGAGCCTGCAGAAGAAGCTCGGCGTCGGGTGAGGGGCCGCACGATGAGGCTTTCGCGCCGCACCGCTGAGGCCCGCAAGCGTGCGTCACTCTGTGGGAAAGCTGTGACGGACACTTGATCGCGTCGGCTCGACGGCTGACAGGGCGCTCCGACACCGTCCGGTACTGTGGCGGAATCATCGCATTGCAGAACAATGAGATTTCCCACAGGCTCCGGCCAATTGTACCGCTGGCTCCGGCGCCGGTAACTTGAGTTCCAAATTCCGATAAAGGGGCCGCGGTCCGGACCGTTTCCGGGCCGCGCTGGCGTTTGGCAGATTTGGAATGCGGGGCGTGGGTGCGGCTCGGGTCGTTGTTTGGCGGTTGCGCTGGTTTCGGCGGCCGCGATGCTTTGTCGCAGCGTCGCGCCGCGCATGCGCAATGCGTGCCCGACCCGGCGGTGAGCGGCCAGACCGTCACCTGCACCGGCAACGACCCGGACGGGTTTGCGGCCGGCGGCGGCGTCAACAACCTGACCGTCAATGTCCAGCCCGGCGCGACCGTGTTCGACAACGGCACGACGCGATCAGCGTCAATGACGGCAACACCGTGACCAACCGCGGCACCGTGACGGCCAGCGACAACACGATCGCCATCACCAGCGGAACCAATACGTCGTCAACATCGGCACGATCACCTCGGCCGAACGCAGTCGGCATGACGTCGGCGACAACAGCACGGTCACCAACAGCGGGACGATGACGGGGGTCTCGGCAGCACCGGCATATTCGGCGGCGTCAGACCACGATCACGAACTCAGGGATCCTCACGCTCGGCAACGACGGCAGTGGTGTTTTCGTCGCCGGCGCGAGCACGGTCACGAACCTCGGTACGATCGTCACCGGCGACAGCACGGCTTTTCAGGCGGCATCATCGCCATCAACGACGGCAACACGATCCTCAACGCGGCCGGCGCTTCGATCACCGGCGGCGACTGCCCAGGGGATCTTCGCGCAAGGCAACAACATCACGATCACCAACAACGGCGCCATCACCAACAGCGATTTCAGCGTCGGCATCAGCACGCAAGGCGACAGAGCCTCGGATCACCAATACCGGCACGATCACCGGCGGCGATCAGAGCGCAGGCATCAACCATCAGGGCGACAGTTCGAGCATCGTCAGCACGGGAACGATCACCAGCCGGCGACGTGGGCGCTGGCATCGTGGTGGGCGGATCGTCGAACACGATCAGCAATACGGCAGGATCATCACCGGTCGGCAATCTGGCTGCAGGCATCGCCGTCTTCGGCGACAGCAACACGATCATCAACAGCGGCACGATCAACGTCGGCGACGGCTTTCGATCGGCATCGACGCCACGACGCTTCGCGCCCGGCAGCATCAATCGGATCATCAACACCGGAACCATCAATGTCGGCGCCGGCGGCACCGGCATCGGCATCTCGGTCTACAACGACGGCTCGGTCTTCAACGCCGGCACCATCAACGCGGCGACGGCAGCGTTCGCGATCCAGTTCTGCTTCTGCAGCCCGGCGAGCTCGCTGACGCTCGCGCCGACCAGCGTCATCAACGGCCTGGTGCAGGGCACCAACACCGAGGCGTTCCAGCTCGGCGGCACCGGCACCGGCACGTTCAATCTCGGCCTGATCGGCGCCGGCCAGCAGTATGACGGCTTCGCCACCTTCAACAAGATCGATACATCGCACTGGATCCTGACCGGCATCGGCAACCAGGACTGGAACGTCCTCGGCGGCTGCTGACGCTGAACGGCATTATCAACGGGAGGTCGCCGTCGACGGCGGCGTGTTCGTCAACAACGGCACCGTCAACGGCGCGGTGACCGTCAATGCGGGCGGCACGCTCGGCGGCACCGGCACCGTCGGCAACACCACCATCAATCGGCGGCACGCTGGCGCCGGGCAATTCGATCGGCACGCTCACGATCAACGGCAATCTCGTGCTGTCGGCGGCCGCGGCCTACGCCGTCGAGATCGGCGCTGTGAGCGCCGACCGCACGCATCGTCACCGGCACGGCATCGATCGCCGGCACCGTGCAGGCGGTCTTCGTCGCGGCGCCCTTGCAGCAGCGCTACACGATCCTGACGGCCAACGGCGGCGTCGATCGGCATTTTCGGCACGCTTAACGTCGGTCAACCTGCCGGCCGGCGTGTCCGCGAGCCTCACCTACGATCCCAACAACGTCTATCTGAACCTGACCGCGGTGCTCGGCTTCGGCCAGGGCCTGAACCAGAACCAGCAGAACGTCGCGACCTCGCTGAACACCGTCTTCAACGGCGGCGGCGCGCTCTCGGAGCGCTTCGGCGCGCTGTTCTGCGCTGACCGGCAGCGGACCTGCGCAACGCGCTGATCGCATTGTCCGGCGAGATCGCGACGCAGAGCGCGCAGGCCGCGTTCACGCTCGGTCGATCACTTCCTCAACCTGATGCTCGATCCGTTCGTCTCCAGCCGCGGCGGTGACGTCGCTCGACGGCGGGCCGGGCGCGAACCAGTATGCGAGCGAGGACGTCGAAGCCGACGCGTATGCCGCAAGCGCAAGCGCGTTCGGCGAGCGAGCAGGAGGCCTATGCGGCGATGGCGCGCAAGGCGGTGGCGCGCAACAACCTGTTCGATCCGCGCTGGAGCGTCTGGGGCGCGGCCTATGGCGGCGAACTGAAAGCCGACGGCAATGCGGCGGTCGGCTCGCGCGATGCATCGACCCGCGCCTTCGGCTTTGCCGCCGGCGCCGATTATCGGCTCTCGCCGAACACGCTGGTCGGCTTTGCGATGAGCGGCGGCGGAACGAGCTTCTCGCTGGCGCAAAGCGGCGGCAGCGGCCGCTCGGACGTGTTCCAGGCCGGCGCTTTCATTCGCCACAACATCGGCCAGGGCTACATCAAGGGCGCGATCGCCTACGGCTGGCACGACGTGACGACGGATCGCACGGTGACCGTCGCCGGCCTCGACCAGCTGGAGGGACGCTACAACGCCAACTCGCTCGGTGTGCGCGGCGAAGCGCGGCTATCGATACGCCACGCCGTGGATGGGCGTGACGCCGTATGCCGCCGCGCAGGCGATCACCTACTTCTCAGCCGGGCTATGGCGGACCAGGTCGCACTGGGCCTGAACACGTTTGCGCTGAACTATGCCTCACGCGACATCACCTCGGCGCGCACCGAGCTCGGGCTTCGCACCGACAAGTCGTTCGCCTTGCAGACGGCGCTCGTCACGCTGCGCGGCCGTGCCGCCTGGGCGCATTACTTTGACGACAATCGCGCGCTGACGGCGAGCTTCCAGACGCTCGCCGGCACCTGCCTTCGTCGTCACCGGCGCCGCGCAGGCGCGCGACGCGGCGCTCGTCAGCGCCTCGGCGGACGTGAAGTGGACCAACGGCTTCTCGCTCGCCGGCGTGTTCGAGGGCGAGTTCTCCGGCCAGACCCGCGGCTACGCGGGCAAGGGCATTGTCCGCTACTCCTGGTAGTTGCAGACCACGGGCCGACGTACGGAATTCGGAAAAAAGCAGGCGCCTGCGCGGGCGGCGCTCGCGGCTCGCCGTTTGCACCGTTCTCGCGGTAGGCCAACCTTCCTGCTAGTGTCTGGAATCAACGGACACGAGGGCGTCCAGACGTGGAAAAAGCCGGGGAAACGGCACGCGCGATGATGCAGCCGAGCGACGAGATGATGGATCGCGTGCGCGGGGCGTTTTTCGCCCACGGCTTCCGTGAGCTGTCGATGGGAGGCCTTGCTGCAGCCTGCGGCTACACGCGGCGCAACCTCTATAACTATTTCAACAACAAGGAAGACGCGTTTCGCGCGTTGATCCAGTATACCAACGCCGAGCAGGGGCGGCGCGGCATCGCGGCCGGCCGCGCGCTGATGGAGCAGAACGCCAGTGCGCTCGACGTTGTCACCGAGGTCCTCGTCGTCCGCTACGTGACGGTCCGGCACCGTTTGACCCGTTCGCCGCATGCGCTCGAGATCAACAACGAAGCTTTCCGCCTCTGCCATGATCATCATGGTCCGCTCCGCGGCGGTGTTCAGCAACCGGGCTGAAGAATGTGATCGCCGATCTGGAAAAGGCCGGGCGGCTGCAGATGAAAGCCGGCGTCACGCATGCGCAGCTTGCGCAAATGCTCGGCGACGGCGTTCGCGGCATCAACCAGAGCCTGCCGCCGGTGCCCTCGGCGTCCTTGCCCGCCCGCTACCGGCAGATGTGCCAGGCGCTCCTGTACGGCAGCGCCACGGAGGCTGCCGCGGCAGCGGCGCGCAAGGCGGCGCGTGACGCGAGTAGGGAATAGGCGAGTAGCGAATAGGAAAGGCTGCTCGTCGATGCGCTATTCGCTACTCGCCATTCGCCATCTCGCCTACCGCAGCGGCCGCTGCACCAGTTCCTCGGTGCCGGCGCGCGAGGCGGCGGCGAGGCCCAGCACGCTGATCGCGGCCGGCAGCGCCGCATCCGCCATCGCCGCATGACCTTCGGCGGTCGGATGCACCGCGCCGCCATAGACGGCCGAGAGCACGCCCCAGGTCGCATCGTGAATGTCGGACGGCTGCATCGATGACTGCAGGCCTTGCGGATAGGTCATCGCCGCAAAATAGCTGTCGTTCGCGGTGCGGATCCAGCGGGCGCGCGGCGAGTAGGCGCGGAATTCGGACGGCGCTTTCGCCGCACACCATCGGGTTGGTGGCGCCGGCCACCGGATCGATCTGGAAGCTTTCGCCCCTGGTGGAGAAGCACTGCTGGTCGAATTGCGGATCGTTGCCCGAGCGCGCGCACATGCCGTGATTGGCAAACGCAGGCTGATGGCTGTCGACCAGCGTCATGCGGTCGCGGCGAGGATCGCGGCACAGCACGCCGCCCTCGCACAGGGCCAGGTTCTTCATCTGCGGCAGGAACTCCTCCTGCACATAGCTGACGACGTTCGCAAGCCGCTGCGGATCGGCGTTGAAGGCCGGGTGGATGTCGAAGCCGTCGCGCCCGCTGGCGCACGGCGCATCATTGGCGAGCGCCGGATTGGCGTAGGAGACGAACACGACGCGCGAGAGGTCGCCGCCGACCAGCGGCTTCAGCGCCTCGCGCAGCTTGGCGAAATCCTGCGGCAGGCTGCGCGTCAGCGCGCTGCGCGAATTCGTCCACCGAGCCCAGCACGCCGCCGCGGCTGAACAGCGCGCGCTCGGTCGTTTTCTCGACGATCACATCGGCGACGAGGCCGGAGAAGTCGATGTCGTTCGCGCCGACCGACAGGAAGATCAGGTCGATCTGCCGTTCCGGCTGCCGCTTCTTCGCCGCCGCGATCGCCTCGCGCAGCTCGGTGACCTGCGGATTGAGCGTGCCCTGGCAGGTGACGCCGTTGCGCGTGACGAGGCATTCGCGCGCGCGCTGCGATCCGAGCAGGCCGCTGCCGATGGTGGCGCCGGTGCAGGCGAGCGGCAGGAAGGTGACGGCGATGTGCGGATGCCTGACGGCCAGCGCGAGCGCCGCGCGGGTCTGGTAGCTGTAGAGCGAGCGGTGGCAGGCCGCGTTCGACCATTGCGCGTTGAAGCGCTGCCATTGCGGCAGCGCGCCGCCGGTGCCGCAGCTCTTGTCGCCGTCGAAGCGGGCGCGGCCCGGTCGATAATACTCGCCGCCGCCGAGATAGTTGCGGAAGCAGAAACCGCCGCCCGACAATTCCACCGGCCGGTCGGGATTGCCTTCGCCCGACGCGATCGAGTCGCCAAGGCCTGCGATCAGGATGTCGCGGACCTGGATTTCGTCGGTGAGGCGTTCGGGCACTTCGGGGCCGGTGTTGACGTCGACGGTGACCATCGTCGGCACGCCGTAGCGGACGCGGATGTTGATCGGCTCGGCGCAATCGAACGAGGATTCCTGCGCGGCGCCGCTTTCCTCGAACCTCCAGGCGCAGATCGCGCCGGCCGGCACCTGGCCCGTGACGCGCAACGTGACATTGTGGTCGGCCGGCGTGAGATAATCTTCGCCGACATTGTCGCGCGTGCATGGCTGGCTGATCTTGCCGGCCTGGTCGATGCACAGGCGCGCGAGCGTGTTGCGCGCCCAGCCGCGGCCGTCGCTCTGGATCGCCAGCGCCTGCTCGGCTTCGAGGATACTGCGGTTCCTCGCCGCCTCGACGTGCAGCAGGAAATCGCGCTCTTCCTTGAACAGGCGGAAGCGATTGCGCACCTCCCAGCTGATCTGCATCGCGCCGGAGGTTTGCGCGCGTGCGTCGGAAGACGGCACGGCAACGAGCACTGCGAGCATCGCTGCGCAGAGGAGAGAGAAGAAACTGAAATGAACCCGGGTCATCGCGGACGTGGCATCCCTTCCACCGCACCCGTTAAGCTGCAGCTTGAGGCGGAAATATGGGATTGACGCGCTTTTGAATCCAGACGTGTCGACTTTGAATCCAGACCCGGCCTGTTCATTCCCCGGGGGATGCGACAGTCTCGACAGAATTGATCCTGCGGCGGTCGCGCCACGGCTGAATGACGTTGAACCAGAGTTCCCGCGAGGCCAGGAGCGTGATCGAGATCATGAACGGGATCACGAAATAGAGCAGGCGGAACACCAGAAGCGCTGCGAGCAGGTGCTCCTTGCTGAATTGCGGCAGCGCGACCAGCATCGCCGCATCGAACACGCCGAGGCTGCCGGGCGCATGGCTGGCGAAGCCGAGCAGGGTGGACAGGATGAAAACCACCGCCAGCGACAGGAAGTCGATGTGCGGATTGGACGGCATCAGGATGTACATTGCCAGCGCGCAGAAGCCGAGATCGACCACGCCGATGGCGATCTGCAGCAGCGTCAACCGCGTCGACGGCAGCACCACCTTCCAGCCGTTCTGCCCGAGCTCGCGCCGGCCCTTTCCAAGCGACAGCCAGGTCAGATAGGCGGCGATGCCGGCGATGCAGCCGACGCCGATCAGGCGGTTCACCTCCGGCGGCAGCAGGTTCATCGGCGTTGCCGCTTCCGGGTGCCAGATCATGCCGAGGCCGAGCACGGTCAGGTTGCCGAGCCAGAACGTCAGGCCGGACACGAAGCAGATCTTCGCGACGTCGATCGCCGAGAGGCCCCATTCCGAATAGATGCGGAAGCGGATCGCGCCGCCGGTGAATACCGTGGCGCCGACGTTGTGGCCGACCGTGTAGCTGGTGAAGCTCGAGAGCGCGGCGATGCGATAGGGAACGTGCTTGCGGCCGATCGTGCGCAGCGCGAACAGGTCGTAGAAGGTCAGGGTGAAGAACGCACACGCGCAGCACAGCGCGGCCAGCACGACCTGCATCGGCGAGGTGTCGCGCAACGCCAGCAGCACGACGTTGATGTCGACGCCCTTCAGCATGCGGACGAGGGTCGAGATCGCAATGACGATGATGAGAATGCTTGCCGCGATGCCGAGGCGTTTCCAGCCGATCCAGTCGTGGAAACCGCGCTGAAGCGCGGTCAGAAAACGATACATTCGCCCTCCCGGCGGGACGCAGGCAGTCTGACAGCCGATTGAGGCAAACGTACGCAAGCCCACGATCGTGCAAATAGCGGAGATCCCGCCCTCTTGCAGATGCGCATAGAGCACAAATCTCCCGCGTGCATCAACAAGCTAAATCTTGCGGCCGGCGCTGGAACAAACGGTCGCAATGCGCTCGCGCAGTCCGCATCTAGCACCCCAACGCCCTGTCATTTATGACAAATGCGCAATCGGCCCTATCTGCGACGGAATACCCCATCCGCGCTGAACAGGCCGTGAACGTCTGCGCCTTCAACTCTGCCTTCATTCTATATGCGGCGGGTGGCAAAGTGCGCCCCGCAGAACGCCATGCCGGCGCCGAGGAACAGCGCGATCAGGCCGGCCAGGACCCGCGCCATCACCGGTCCGGTCGAGGGCCCGGACGCGCTCAGACCCGCGCCGGCGAGCAGCAACACCAGCACGGCTGCGAGAAATTGCCACATGGCGCGCGACATCTGTCCCGACGCCGCGCCGACCATCAGCGTTGCGGCAATGTAGCCGCCGGCGAAGCCGACGGTGGCGATCAGCCACCAGGCGATGGCCGCGCCGATCGGGACGATCTTGACCTCATCGCTGCGCCAGAGCCCTGACAGGTCGAGCCCGAAACGCTGGCCCAGCATATGCACCGCAAGGGCGACCAGCACGCCGCATCCCATCGCGCCTGCGAGCACGATGTTGCGCGGATAAATTTCCTGTTCGGCCATCCGATGATTTCCAACCCCGTCGCTCCGCTTCTAGGATACACGTCGACACGAAGGCAAGACACGCCAATCAAGACACGCAATGACGGAAGCGATGACCGACGGTGAACAACCAGCGCCTCTGCGCTATGCCTACAAGGCATCGGTGGCGGGTTCGCCGCAGAGTTTTGAACTGACCGGGCAGGGGATGTCGTTCCACACCGGATTTCGTTCGGGTGTCTGGCACTACGGCGACATCGCGCGCATTCGCTTGACCTATCGTCCGGTGTCGATGCTGCGGCATCGCTTTCGCGCCGACATCCGTCACAAGGACGGCAGGACGCTGAAGATCTTTTCAGCAACCTTTGCCGGTATCCTCGCGATGATGCCGCAGAACGACAGCTATCGTGCGTTCATCGAGGAACTGCACCGGCGCGTCGCTGCCGCGGGAGGCGGCGTGGTGTGTGTCGCGGGGCTTAACCCGATCGCATTTGCGATGGCCGTTGCGGTGTTCGGCGCGATCGCCATCGCCATCGCCACGCTGCTCGTGCGCGCGCTCGTGGCCGGCGATTTCGTCGCCGTGCTGTTCCTGCTCGGCTTCATCGCGTGGTCGGCCTGGTACATCGGCAGCTGGCTGATGCGCAACAAGCCGCAGCGGTATGAGCCGGAGCATGTGCCGCCGCAGTTGTTGCCGTAGCATTTCTCCTCATCCGAAAGGGTGTGTTCATCATTCGCAATATCCCTCGTCGCGCTGCGCCCGTAAATGCGCCCTCTCCCCTTGCGGGAGAGGGCATGCAGAGCGCCAACCCGATATTCTACTGGGTGAGGGGTCGCCGCACGGCACAGACTCAGTGCTTGGGGCGACCCCTCACCCAGCATCATTCCGAACTGATGCCTACATGCCCTCTCCCGCAAGGGGCGAGGGCGCATCTACGGGCGCTTCGTTCATGGCTAGTCGAGCGGTTGAGTCCGCGTTCGCTTGCTGCGCTCGCGCCCCGGAATGACGGCGTTGGCGTTTACTGCCGCACCACCAGCACCGAACACTTCGCGTAGCGCACCACGTGGCCGGCGTTCGAGCCGAGGAAATAGGTGCGCATCGCCGGGCGGTGCGAGGTCATCACGATCAGGTCGGCCTTGAAGGCCGCGGCCTCTTCGAGGATCTCGTGATAGATGCCGCCCTGGCGCACCACGGCGCTGATGCGGCTCCCCTCGATGCCGGACTCGGTGGCGACGATGGCGAGCGCTTCTTCGGCGGATTGCCGCTGCTGCGTGTCGAAATCGGCGGGCACGTACTCGGCCAGCATCACCGGCGTCATCGGCAGGACATTCAGCAACCTCACCTTGCCGTCCGACGTGTTGGCGAGCGCGGCCGCATTGGCGATCGCGGGCTTGGCGTAGCTCGCGTCAGCGAGATCGACCGGGACGAGTATGTTCCTGAACACGTGCGCCTCCGTTGCTGACCGCCTGGCGCACCGGCATTGCGTCGAACGCGCGCAAACGATTCTGAGAGCCTGCCGGCGTCGCATGGCAGTCCCGGATCAAGTCCGGGCGAAGCTATGACCGGAAGTGCTCTGTCCCCGCGCCATGCTCTCACAGGTCTCCCCATCCGGCCAAGCGCGTTCAATCGCTTTCGCGCTGCAATTTGAGGCGGCGCGGACTGACGAATCGGTCCAGCGTCCCGTGCCGGACTGAAACGTCGTTCCAGTCGTCGATTGCAAATTTGAAGACGGTAAGCCCGCTGGTCGGCAGGTTTTCTTCCAGCGCTTCGCGGTCTTCGGCTTTTGCCTTGCCGATCAGGTCGATCGACAACTCGTGCAGTCCCGGATTGTGCGCCACCACCATGATGCTCTTCAGGTCTTTGTCGTCGGCGCGGCCGGACGCCGCGCGCACGATCTGCAGCAGGTCGCGCGCGTCGGCGCCGTAGAGATCGGACACGAATTCCGCTTCGGGCTCAGGCGTCAGGGTTGGCGCGAGCAATTCCCAGGTCTCCCGCGTGCGTGCGGCAGGCGAGACCAGCACCAGATCCGGCACAAGCTTGTGGTCGCTCAGGTAGCGCCCGATCTCCGGCGCGTCGGTGCGGCCGCGGGAGTCGAGCCGGCGGTCGCGATCATAGCCGCTCGGGCTGTCACGTTCGGTTTTTGCGTGGCGCAGCAAAAGCAGTCGGCGCATCTTGCTTTGTAACCTCGACGTTTCCCGGCCAGGATCGAATCTGCCCATTATTGTACGATTACCGTCTGCGCGGCGTGACAACCATTGGCATGCCTCATAAAGAATGCAGCCTGAAGCGTTAAGAGCACGATCCGGAAACTACCGGTTTTCCGAACGATCGTGCTCGATCAAGCAGAGTGACGGATAGCCGCGGCAAAAATGAGCACGACCACGGGCCAATCATCGGGGTGGTTCACAGCGTCCGCTGTGGAAGGTGAGGACCGGCCGCGCCTGACATTCGACCTGGATGTCGACGTGTGCGTGGTCGGCGGCGGGATCGCCGGCCTCTCCGTGGCGCTCGAGGCTGCCAAACTCGGTGCGACGGTGGCGGTGCTGGAGCAGCGGCGGGTCACCTGGAATGCGTCCGGCTACAACATGGGCACGGTGTCGCCGGGCTTCGGCGGCGAAATCACCGATCTGATCGGGCGTAGCGGCCTCGATGATACCCGCGAGTTGTGGGGGCTGACCCAGCTGGGCGTCGATCATGTCCGCGCGACGGCGGAAGGCATGCCGGGTGTGGCGCTGACCGACGGCGTATTGGAGGTCTCCAACACCGACAGCGGCGACCAGCTGGTCGGCCGCCTGCAATTGCTCGCCGAAGAGTTCGGCGCCGACGTCGAGGCCTGGCAGGTCGAGCGCGTGCGCGCGGCGCTGAAGACGCAGCGCTACTTTCATGCCGTGCACTATCCGAAGGCGTTTCATCTGCACGCGCTCAACTATGCGCGCGGCCTTGCGCGGCTCGCCGAGCAGGCCGGCGTGCGCATCTTCGAAGAGACGCCGGTGGTCAGCATCGATCCGGCCGGCGTGCGCAAGCGCATCGTGACGCCCGCGGCGCGCATGCGCGCGGACTCCATCGTGCTTGCCGGCAACGTGCATCTCGGCGCGCTGTTTCCGCGCCTGGCGCGCACGCTGCTGCCGGTCTGGCGTTACGCCGCGGTGACCGAGCCGCTGGGCGAACGGCTCGGCGCTGCGATCGACTTTCGCGGCGCCGTCAGCGAGAGCTCCGGCATCGACCACTATCGCATCATCGACGGCGACCGGCTGTTGTGGGCCGGACCCGTCACCACCTGGAACGTCGCCCCGCGCCGCCTCGCATCCGGCATCGAGCGGCACATCCGCAGCGTCTTCCCGCAGCTCGGCAACGTGAAGGTCGCCGACGTCTTCAGCGGCGCGACGGGTGAGACCGTGCACGGCATGCCGCAGATCGGCCAGCTGCGCCGCGGCCTCTGGGTCGCCAGCGGATTTGGCCGGCAGGGGCTCTCGACCTCGGCGATGGCGGCGCAGCTTGATCTCGCAAGGCATGATGGCGGGCGACGATCGCTGGCGGCTGTTCTCGCCGTTCGAACTCGTCTGGGCCGGCGGACCGGCCGGCCGCATCGCGGGGCAGGCGGTCTATTCCTGGGCGCGCGGCCAGGCGGCCGTTGCCGGGACGCTGGCGCGCTACCGCGAACGCGCCCGGGTCCGCGAGCGCCAGCGCGAGGCGCGCCTTGCCGCCGCCAATCTCGCGGTCAGGAACATGCAGGTGCCGGGGCAGGGACCAGGACGGGACCAAGACCGCGCCCGCCTGCTGCAGCCGACCGCAGAGACGTAGCTCGCGGGATCGTGAGGCGTTGGTGCCCTGGCCGCGGATCGTAGGTAACCTTTCGGCGGTCTTTGACGTATCTCTAGGGCAACCAATGTCTGGAGCGCCGACATGATCGACCGCCGTATTCTCTTTCTCTCTGCCGCCGGGCTTGGCGGGCTGTTCGCATTCCGCTGGCTGCGCGGCGGCGATGCACATGCCGCGCAGGACGCCAAGACAAAATTCGAGGTGGAGATGACCGAGGCCGAGTGGCGCACAAAACTGACGCCGGCCCAGTTCAGCGTGCTGCGCAAGCACGGCACCGAGCGTCCGTTCACGAGCCCGCTCAACGACGAGAAGCGCAAGGGCACCTTCGCCTGCGCCGGCTGCGACCTGCCGCTGTTCTCGTCCGACACCAAGTTCGACAGCGGCACCGGCTGGCCGAGCTTCTGGCAGCCCCTGGCGAACGCCATCGGCACCACGGAAGACCGCTCGCTGATGATGCTGCGCACCGAAGTGCACTGCAACCGCTGCGGCGGCCACCAGGGCCACGTGTTCGACGACGGCCCGAAGCCGACCGGCCTGCGCTACTGCATCAACGGCGTCGCGCTGAGCTTCAAGCCGGCGGTGGCGTCGGGGACGTGAGCGGACCGCGCAGCCTGTAGCCCGGATGAGCGGAGCGACATCCGGGATGCTGCTATCGAGGCTCAGTCCCGCATGGCGCTTCACTTATGCGGGCTACGGGAGTGCCCCGGCAAATCTTGCCAGCTAGGCAATTCCGCGCCGGCCCTTTGGGCCGGCGTTTTTCTTCAAGTCACTGATTTACCTGCATTTATCCCACTGGCACATCGCTTGCTCACTTCTCTCCAACCGCGGCTTTTCGCATCGAACGTCCGGCTGGCCGCCCGGAAGAGAAGCTGGAGACGATTGTCATGGGTATCTTCGGAGCACTGAGCACGTCGGTTGCGGGCATGCGGGCGCAGTCGTTTGCGCTGGAAAACATCTCCGGCAACATCGCCAACTCGCAGACGACCGCGTTCAAGCGGATCGACACCAGCTTCCTCGACCTGATCCCGGAAACCGGGACCAGCCGGCAGCTCGCCGGCAGCGTGACGGCGATGTCGCGCTCGACCAACAGCGTGCAGGGCGACGTGCAGGCCGCCCAAGTCGCGACCTTCATGGCGATCAACGGCGACGGCTTCTTCTCGGTGCAGAAGCCCGGCGGCTTCAGCGACAATGCGCCGATTTTCGATGGCGTCGATCGCTACACCCGCCGCGGCGACTTCCAGCTCGACAAGCAGGGCTTCCTGGTCAACGGCGCCGGCTACTACCTGATGGGCATCCCGGTCGACCCGACCACGGGCAACCTGGTCGGCTCGACGCCGCAGGTGCTGCAATTCCAGAGCGACTTCCTGCCCGCGCAGCAAACCACCAAGGTGGATTACCGCGCCAACCTGGCCAGCTATCCGCTGACGACCGCGCACGACACGGCCGTGCTCGGCTCAGAACTTCTCCGTCCTGCCAGCTTCTCGACCGGACACAATCCGCTCTCGGTCGGCACGCCGGCACCGGCCTACACCGACGCGACGGTGACGGGCGACGCGGAGGCCAGCAAGCTGGTGGCGCCGACTGCGATCACCGCAGCAACGCTGCTGGCCGGCGCAGCGGGCACCAACTCGATCACCACCGACTTCGTGGACGCCGACGTCCTCACCGTGAACGGACTTGCCATCAACTTCCACACGGGCGGCGGTCATAGCGGCTCGGCAACCGCAGGCACGCTCGACCTCGATCTCGCCACGGCCACCGTCGGCGACATCACCAGCGCCATACAAGCCATCACCGGCGTCGCGCCGACGATCTCGGCGACCGGCGCGATCACGCTGCACACCGGCACGATCGCGGACTTGACCATCACCTCCACCAACGCAGGTGCGCTCGACGCTCTCGGCTTTTCAGCGCCGGTCAGCCAGGCGCGCGGCGGCGGCGGCACGGCCGGCGCCGGCCAGGTGATCGGCAACGACCTGCAGGCGTTCCTCGACGAGTTCGATCGCCGGCGGCGCCGTGACAGCGTTCGATATCGCAGGCTCGCCGGTGAACCTGCAGTTCCGCTGGGCCAAGATCGACTCGACCTCGCTCGGCGGCGGTCACTCCGACACCTGGAACCTGTTCTATCAGGTCGATTCGGGAGCGACCGGCGTGGAGGTCGCCTGGCAGAACGTGAACACGGACTTCAACTTCGGTCCGAACGGACAGATGGCTCCGCCGGTGGTCGCCGTCAATTTGACCGCGCCGACAGTGAACGGCGTGACGCTCGGCGACGTCGTGCTCAACTTCGGCGCCGGCGGCCTGACGCAATTCGCTGACGCCAACGGCAACGTGCAGGTCAACCAGGTGCAGCAGGACGGTTTCCCCGCCGGCCAGCTGCAGTCGGTCTCGGTGAGCGATCGCGGCCGCATCGTCGGCAACTACTCCAACGGCCGCAACCTCGACCTCGCCGAAATCCAGCTCGCAAGCTTCAACGGTCCGAACTTCCTGCGGCGCGTCGACGGCGGCGCGTTCGAGGTGACCGATCAATCGGGCCCCGCGCTCACCAATGCGGCCGGCCGCATCGTCGGCTCGTCGCTTGAAGGCTCGAACACCGACATCGGCGACGAGTTCACGAAACTGATCGTCACGCAGCAGGCGTACTCGGCCAACACGCGCGTCATCACCACGTCGAACCAGATGGTGCAGGACCTGCTGAACATGCTGCGTTGATGGGTGATGCGAATAGCGATCAGTGCGGGCAGATACTGCGAATAGCTGAGCATCCATCGCGAATAGCGGATCCATGTTCGACGAGAGTTCGTGGCCATTCGCTAGTGCTCGGGACTATGGGTCCCCGCTTTCGCGAGGACGACACTGAGAATGGTTGTGACCGTCCAACTGAGATGGGCAGTATGTCATGAGTCTGAGCCAAGCTCTCGCGTCCGCGATGTCCGGTTTGCGCGCGAACCAGGTCGCGCTCGGCCTGGTCTCGTCGAACGTCGCCAACGCGGAAACGCCTGGCTACATCAAGAAGACGTCGAACCAGGTCTCGGTCTCGTCGGGCGAGTTCGGCTCGAGCGTGCGTGTCGCCGGTATCAATCGCGAGCTCGACGTGTATCTGCAGCGGCAGCTTCGCACCGAGATCGCCGGCGCCGCCTATTCCGGCCTCCGCGCCGAAATGCTCGATCAGCTGCAAGCCGTCTACGGAACGCCGGGATCGGCCGGAACGCTGGAAAGCGCCTTCAACGCGCTGACCAATTCCGTGCAGGCGCTCTCGACCTCATCGGACTCGCAGTCGGCGCGCATTGCCGTCGTCAACGCGGCGCAGTCGCTGGTGCAACAGCTCAACAGCATGACGCGGGGCATCCAGAGCCTGCGCGCCAACGCCGAGCAGGGCCTGAGCGGTGCGGTCAACATCGCCAACAACGCGATGCAGCAGATCGCCAACATCAACGTGCAGATCCTGCGCGGCGGGCAGACCGACGGCGCCGCCGCCGAGCTGCTCGATCAGCGCGATCGCTATGTCGAACAGCTGTCCGAATTGATGGACGTCCGCGTCGTCGCCAACGCGGACGGCCAGGTCAACATTTTCACCAACTCCGGCGTCCAGCTCGTCGGCGCCGAGGCCTCGCAGCTGACGTTCAATGCGCAGGGCACGGTGACGGCGAACACGCTGTGGAACGCAGATTCGTCCGCAAAGCACGCTGGGCTCGATCACCGTCAACTTTCCGCACGGCGGCAGCATGGATCTGTTCGCCTCGAACACGTTCCGCTCCGGCAAGATCGCCGCCTATGTCGAGCTTCGCGACCACACGCTGGTGCAGGCGCAGGCGCAGCTCGATCAGTTCGCCGCGGCCTTGTCGAGCGCGCTCTCCGATCAGACTGTCGCCGGCACGCCGGCAACGTCGGGCTTGCAGACCGGATTCTCGCTCGACCTTGCAGGCCTGCAGAACGGCAACGTCGTCAGCCTGACTTACACCAATTCGCTCACCAGCGCGCAGAGCCGCGTGTCGATCGTTCGTGTCGACGATCCGTCGCTGCTGCCGCTTGCAAACAACGCCACCAACGATCCGAACGATCAGGTGATCGGCATCGATTTTTCGGGCGGCATGGCCTCGGTCGTCACGCAGTTGAATGCGGCGCTTGGCGGCGCCAACATCGCGTTCTCGAACGTCGGCACGACGCTGACCGTGCTCGACGACGGGGCGGGCGGCTTGTCGGACGTCAACGCGGCATCGGTGACCACCACACTGTCGTCGCTGACCGGCGGCGTCGCGCAGCTGCCGCTGTTCAATGATGCGGGCCATCTCTACACCGGCGCGCTCCGTGCCACCGGCGCGCAGGTCCAGGGTTTTGCCGGCAGGATCAGCGTGAACACCGCAATCCTCAATGATCCGTCGAAGCTGGTGCAATACGCGGCATCGACGCCGTCGGGCGACACCACGCGTCCGGACTTTATCTATTCGCAGCTGACCTCCGGCTCGTACTTCTATTCGCCGGAATCCGGCCTTGGCACATCGACGGCGCCGTTCAAGGGGACGCTGTTGAACTTCACCCAGCAGTTCGTCAGCGCGCAGGGCGAATCGGCCAGCGCTGCAAAGCTGTTGTCGGAAGGACAGAGCGTGGTGCTGGAGACGCTCAAACAAAAGTTCGCCGACACCGCCGGCGTGAACATCGACGATGAGATGGCGCACCTGCTGGCGCTGCAGAACGCCTATGCGGCGAATGCGCGCGTGATGAGCGTCGTCAAGGATATGTATCAAGCGCTCATGCAGATCTTGTGAGGCCGCGATGGCAATCGAAGGCATTGGTATGCGATCGTCGTTCATCGGCAATGCGCTGCTGAACGTTCGCGATCAGCTGGAGGAGATGCAGCGCCAGCTCGGCACCGGCAAGAAGTCCGAGACCTATGCGGGCCTCGGCACGGAACGCAGCTTTGCGATCGGCCTGCGCACGCAGCTCAGCAATCTCGCGAGCTACAAGGACACGATCACGAACGTCAATACGCGCCTCAGCGTCGGCAACTCCGTGCTGGAGCGGCTGATCGAGATCGGCGCCACCATCAAGACGTCGGCGTCAGGCTCGTCGACGCAACTGGAGAATTCCGGACAGACGATGTCGCAGGTGCGTGCGCGCGACTTGCTCGCCGAGATGCTGCAGCTCCTGAACATTCAATCCGGCGACCGTTATCTGTTCTCCGGACGCGCGACCGACACAAAGGCGGTTGCGGACATCGGCGAGGTTCTCGAAGGCAACGGCGCGCGCGCCGGCCTGAAGCAGATGATCGCCGAGCGCAAGCAGGCCGATGTCGGCGCCGCCGGTCTCGGCCGGCTGGTCTTCACGGCGCCGCCACCTGCGCCGACGACAGTGGAGTTTTCGGAAGAGGCCGATCCCTTGCCGTTCGGGTTGAAGCTGAACGCGATCACGTCGTCGCTGACGGGCGCAACGGTCGCGGGCCCGGCCGGAACGCCGCCTGCAATCAGCGTCGACTTTCCGGTCAATCCGAATGCCGGCGACAAGGTGAAGTTCACGTTCGATATGCCCGACGGCACGACAGAGGTGATCGAGCTCACCGCATCGACGAACACGCCGCCGAAGACGGGCGAGTTCACGATCGGCGCCACCAGCGACGTGACGGCGACGAATTTCCAGACCGCGTTGACGGCAGCGGTCGGCAAGCTCGCGAACGGGCCGCTGGTTGCAGCGTCCGCGTTCACGGCGTCCGACAACTTCTTCAATTCATCGCCGCCGCTGCGCGTGAACGGACCGCCGTTCGATACCGCGACCACGCTTGTTGCAGGAACGCCGGCGAACACCGTCACCTGGTACACCGGCGAGACCGGCACCGATCCTGCGCGCGGCACGTCCGTGGCGCGCATCGATCAGTCGATCACCGTGCAGTATGGCGCGCGCGCCAACGAACAGGCGCTGCGCCACCAGGTGCAGATCATTGCGACGTATGCCGCGGTCACCACGTCGTCGACCGATCCGAACGCGCGCGACCAGGTGCAGGCATTGAACGAACGCGCGTCCGCGAATCTCGCGCCGCAGTTCGGCCAGCAGTCGATCCAGGACATCCAGTCCGAATGGGCCGGCGCGCAAGGCGCGATGGAAGCGGCAAAAGACCGGCAGACGCTCACCACGACGATGACGCAGACGATGCTCGACAGCGTCGAAGGCATCAACAACGAGGAAGTGATCGCAAAGATCCTCGCGCTGCAGACGAACCTGCAGGCGTCGTATCAGGTGACGTCGATGCTGTATCAGACGACGCTGGTGAAGTTTATTTGACGAATGTTGACGCCGCAGGCGTCATTGCGAGCGAAGCGAAGCAATCCAGCGCGCGCGAAGCGCGCCAAGTCAAAAAGCGCGGAGCCCGCTGCGAGTTCTGCGCTTTTTTGTTTGCGCGCTTCGCGCGCGCTGGATTGCTTCGTCGCTGCGCTCCTCGCAATGACGGCGGAGTGTGTAGCGCGCGCCAGACGACTACAATTGGCCTACGCCGACTTGCGCACCTGCTCGCGCGCCGCGAGCTCCAGCAATTCCTTCTCGTGCGCGATCAGCTTCTTTGCTTCCTTCAGCGCCTTGTAGAGATCGCCCTCGAGGATGAAGTTGTTGATGCCTTCGATCAGCGGCCACGCGTTCGGGTCGACCGTCAGCATGTCCTTCAAGAGCGTGAAGTAGGTCGGGTGGTGCTCTTTCGGGTCCGGCGACAGATACATCAGCTGGACGGCGAGGTAGATCAGCTTCGCCGGCGTGTCCGCGGTCGCGGGCGTGAGAATGTCCTTCTCGCGCAGGACCGGCGTGTTCTCGCCCTCTATAAGGAGCCGGGCGCGCTGGTCGACGTTGGTAATGACGCACGAGCCTATAATAATGCGCTCGTGCGGCTTCAATTCCACCTTGAGTGCCATCTCGTCTGCCTTTCGGAATGCCGAAGCCAAGCCTGAAGCCTTCGCCTTAAGTCCCTGTTCCGCCCCGGCGGTATTCCTTCGCCAGTATGGTTAATGTTCGGTAAACGCGCGCTTCCAGCGCGTGCATTGGCGGAAAAACTCGCCTTTTGTCCTAATCCTTGCGCGACTTTCGCCGCTCGAACCCGCTGCCTTTCGCGAAATCACACCCGAAATGCGGCATTTGGTTCTGCCGCTTCACCTTTTTTTTAAGCCTTGCGCCCAATCTCCGTGGGCTATCCGACACGAAAGTCGGACGACGCGTATTAGTACACACCAGAAAGGTAGTATGCTTATGGCTTCCATCGTCCTTTCAGCATCGGTTCGCCAGAACCTGCTGTCCCTCCAGTCCACCGCTGACCTGCTCTCGACCACGCAGAGCCGCCTTGCCACCGGCAAGAAGGTCAACTCCGCCCTCGACAACCCGACCAACTTCTTCACGGCTGCTTCGCTCGACAGCCGCGCCAGCGACATCAACAACCTGCTGGACGGCATCGGCAACGGCGTGCAGGTGCTGCAGGCTGCCAACACCGGCATCTCCTCGCTGCAGAAGCTCGTCGACAGCGCCAAGTCGGTCGCCAACCAGGCGCTCCAGACCACGGTCGGCTATTCGACCAAGTCCTCGGTGACCTCGGCTGCGATCACCGGCGCGACGGCCAACAACCTGCTCGGCAGATAGGCCGAACGTCACTGTTACCGGTGGTAACGAACTGAACGACAACACCGGCACTGCGGTTGCCATCACTCGCAACACCCTGCTGGCCGGCACGGCTGGCGCAGCGTCGGACAACCTGTCTGACAACGTCCTCGCTGCCGACACGATCGTCGTCAACGGCGTCACCATCAACTTCAACAGCGGCGGCGGCACGACCGGTTCGGCGACAGCGGGAACGCTCGATCTCGACGTCACCGTCAGCGACCGTGGGCGATCGTGCTTGACTGCAATCGACGCCATCACGGGTACTACCGTGGCTTCGACCGTCAACGGCACCGGTGGCGTGGTGCTTTCGACCGGCACGAATCAGGATCTGGTCATCAGCGGCGCCGGTCTTGGCCGTCTTGGCCTGACGGCTGGCACCACCGCCGTTCCCTACGAACTGCCCGACGGTCAGACGCTGACGATCGGTGCGACCGGCGGCGGAACGGCCACCAGCATCACCTTCGGCACCGCGGCCAACGAGGTCAACACCCTCGACGAGTTGAACGCGGCTCTGGCTGCGAACAACCTGCAGGCGACGATCTCGACGGCCGGTGCGATCACCATCACCACGTCGAACGACGCGGCTTCGGCCACGATCGGCACGATCGGTGGCACGTCGGCTGCTTCGGGCGAGGCCTTCAACGGCCTGACCGCTGCGGCTCCGGTGCAGGACGCCGCGGCGCAGCTGACCCGCGGCAACCTCGTGAAGCAGTACAACAACATCATCCAGCAGATCACCACCACCTCGCAGGATGCGTCGTTCAACGGCGTCAACCTGCTGAACGGTGACACGCTGAAGCTGGTGTTCAACGAAACCGGCAAGTCGACGCTGAGCATCACCGGCGTGACGTTCAACCCGGCTGGCCTCGGCCTGGCGACGCTGACGGCTGGCACCGACTTCATCGACAACAACGCCACCAACACGGTGCTGGCGTCGCTGAACACCGCCTCGAGCTCGCTGCGTTCGCAGGCGTCTACGTTGGGTTCGAACCTGTCGATCGTGCAGATCCGCCAGGACTTCTCGAAGAACCTGATCAACGTGCTGCAGACCGGCTCGTCCAACCTGACGCTCGCCGACACCAACGAAGAGGCGGCGAACAGCCAGGCGCTGGCGACCCGTCAGTCGATCGCGGTGTCCGCGCTCGCGCTCGCCAACCAGTCGCAGCAGAGCGTGCTGCAGCTGCTCCGCTGATATCGGCGAAAGCTCAAACGACGAAACGGCCGGGGGAAACCCCGGCCGTTTTTCTTTTGAAGGCTGGTCTTTGGAAGGGCGGTCCAACGATTTGAAGTGCAAGAGCTTTCCTGGGCGATAAGGGGCAATTTACAGAATATTGATGGTTAACGTTCATATTTGGAGCGTCCGCTGTTTGCTGGACTTGTATCGCGTACCAGCAGGTTTGTTGTGTCATCAATCGTTCTCTCGGCGTCGGTTCGCCAGAACCTGCTGTCGCTGGTGTCGACAGCGGATCTGCTTGCGACGACGCAGGCCCGCCTGGCGTCCGGCAAGAGGGTCAACTCGGCCCTCGACAATCCGACCAACTATTTCACCGCATCCGCCCTCGACAATCGCGCGAGCGACATCAACAACCTCCTGGACAGCATCGGCAACGGCGTGCAGGTGCTGCAGGCCGCCAACACCGGCATCTCCTCGCTGCAGACCCTGGTCAACAACGCGAAATCCGTCACCAACCAGGCGCTGCAGACCCAGGTCGGCTATTCGCAGAAGTCCACGGTGACCTCGGCTGCGATCAGCGGCGCCACCGCGAGCAACATCCTCGGCGACTATATCAGCGTGGCAAAGGTTGGCTCAAGCGCCGTCAACAACCGCCTGAGCTCGCCGGTCGCCATCACCTCGGCGACGACGCTGGTCGGCGGTGCCAACACCGACACCATCCTCGCGACCGGTGCGCTGACGACGTCGGACACGATCACCGTCAACGGTACGACGATCAGCTTCACCACGGCCGCCACAGGTACCTCGGACGCGACCCACGTCCGTCTCGACGAGTCGATCGGCAGCTTGCTGGGCAAGATCGACGCGATTACGGGCGGCGCCACTTACGGCATCGCCGCTGGTGTCGTGACGCTCAACACCGGCACCACGTCGGACCTGAGCATCACCGGCACGACCGGTGGTTACGCACTGCTGGCGGGTTTGAACCTGACGACCGGTACAACCGCCATCAACGTGGCCCGCGACAATCAGCTGTCGCCGGGCCTGACGCTGACGGTCGGTGCGACCGGCGACGGCACCGCCACCAGCATCACCTTCGGCCATGGTGCGAACCAGGTCGACACGCTCGACGAGTTGAACGCGGCTATCTCTGCGAACAACCTGCAGGCCACGATCGCCTCAAACGGCGCTGATCACGATCACCACGTCGAACGACGCCGCTTCCTCCACGATCGGCACGATCGGCGGCACGGCGGCCGGTTCGGGTGAGGCCTTCAACGGTGTCTCCGTGTCCGCCCCGGTGCAGGATGCGGCCGCTCAGTTGACCCGTGCCGGCCTCGTCAGCCAGTACAACGAGATCATCCGCCAGATCGCCAACGTCGCCCAGGATGCGTCGTTTGCCGGTGTGAACCTGCTGGGCCGCGATACGTTGAAGCTGGTGTTCAACGAGACCGGCACATCGACGCTCACCATCACGGGCGTGAACTTCAATTCGACAGGTCTCGGCCTTTCCACGCTCGTGGCCGGCACCGATTTCGTCGACAACAACCACACCAACACCGTGCTTGCGGCCTTGAACAGTGCCACCGTGTCGTTGCGGTCCGAAGCATCGGCGCTGGGTTCGAACCTGTCGATCGTTCAGGCGCGACAGCAGTTCTCGCGTGACTTGATCATCGTCCTGCAGACCGGCTCGGCCAACCTGACGCTTGCCGACACCAATGAAGAGGCGGCGAACAGCCAGGCGCTGTCGACCCGTCAGTCGATTGCGGTCTCCGCGCTCGCGCTGGCCAACCAGTCGCAGCAGAGCGTGCTGCAGCTGCTCCGCTGAGTTCGGCGAAAGCTCAAACAACGAAACGGCCGGGGAAACCCCGGCCGTTTTTCTTTTTCTGTCGTCCTCGCGAATGCGGGGACCCATACCCTCCGACCCAGTGAAAGGCCACTGGCACCCGTCAGCCCTGCAAGCGACACGGCGTATGGATCCCCGCTTTCGCGGGGACGACGGCTGAGTTTGTCGGCCGCGATGTGGCCAATATCCAGCTTCATCAACGCGTTAGCGGCCGAACCTGCGCTTGCGGATGAGGCGACCCATCCTGTTTCACGGTTTATTAACGGTAAATTTTAATCCGGCGTTAAGCATACCTTAAGAGCCTGCCTCCTAGAAAAGTAAACGAAATCGACTCGCTGGATCGCCCTTCCTGGCGTTGGGGCAACTGGCGTCGTGAATCCAGGAGGCCCAGAAATGTCGTCGTCCAATATCGTGCTGAGCGCGTCGGTTCGCCAGAACCTCTTGTCGCTGCAGTCCACCGCGGACCTGCTCGCCACCACGCAGAGCCGCCTTGCCACCGGCAAGAAGGTCAACACCGCGCTGGACAATCCGACCAACTACTTCACGGCCGCCTCGCTCGACGCCCGGGCCAGCGACATCAACAACCTGCTGGACGGCATCGGCAACGGCGTGCAGATCCTGCAGGCCGCCAACACCGGCATCACCTCGCTGCAGAAGCTGATCGACAGCGCCAAGTCGGTTGCCAACCAGGCCCTGCAGAGCGCAGTAGCCTATTCGGCAGAAATCGTCCGTCACCACGGCCGTCATCCCCGGCGCGACGGCCAACAACCTGCTCGGCAATACGCCGAACGTCACTGTTACCGGCGGTAACGAACTGAACGACAACACCGGCACTGCGGTCGCCATCACTCGAAGACGACCCTGCTGGCCGGCCGGCTGGCGCAGCGTCGGACAACCTGTCTGACAACGTCCTCGCTGCCGACACGATCGTCGTCAACGGTGTCACCATCAACTTCAACAGCGGCGGCGGCACGACCGGTTCGGCGACAGCGGGAACGCTCGATCTCGACGTCACCGTCAGCGACGTGGGCGATCTGCTTGATGCGATCGACGCCGATCACGGGTACTACCGTGGCTTCGACCGTCAACGGCACCGGTGGCGGGTGCACTTCAGACCGGCACGAATCAGGATCTGGTCATCAGCGGCAGCGGTCTTGGCCGTATGGGCTTGACGGCTGGCTACCACTCACGTTCGCGACTACCAGTTGGCTGAGGGCCTGACGCTGACGATTCCTGCGACGGCGCAAGGCACCGCCACCAACATTACATTCGGCACCGGCCTCGGCCAGGTTGCGACACTCAACCAGCTCAACGCCGCGCTCGCGCCGAACTTCCTGCTGGCGAGCATCGATACGACCGGCCGGATTACGATCACGACGTCGAACGATGCGGCGTCGGAAACGATCGGTACGATCGGCGGCACGGCGACCGGCGTCGGCGAGGCCTTCAACGGCCTGACTGCCGGCGCTCCGGTTACAGATCCGACCGTCCAGACGCAGCGCGCCAATCTCGTCGCGCAGTACAACAAGATCATCGAGAACATCACCACCACGTCGCAGGACGCGTCGTTCAACGGCATCAACCTGCTGGCCGGCGACACGCTGAAGCTGGTGTTCAACGAAACCGGTAAGTCGGTCCTCAACATCCAGGGCGTGAACTTCACGCCCGCCGGTCTCGGTCTCGGTAACCTGACCTCGGGCACCGACTTCATCGACAACAACCGAACCAACCTTGTCCTCACGTCGCTTGAACAGCGCCGGCAACTCGCTGCGCTCGCAGGCGGCGGCACTCGGTTCGAACCTGTCGATCGTGCAGATCCGTCAGGAGTTCTCCAAGAACCTGATCAACGTGCTGCAAACCGGATCGTGCGAATCTCACGCTTGCCGACACCAACGAAGAGGCGGCGAACAGCCAGGCGCTGGCGACGCGTCAGTCGATCGCGGTCTCCGCGCTCGCGCTCGCCAACCAGTCGCAGCAGAGCGTGCTGCAGCTGCTGCGCTAAGCGAAATGAACGCCAAGCGAAGCGGCGAGGGAAGCCTCGCCGCTTTCGCGCGCAATCAACACTGGCGATCTGCGCTTACGCCTTGATTCCACAATCTTTCTGCCGCGCGATAACCATCTTTTAAAACCCACCCGCTACAACCATTAAGCTTCTTCTTCGAGCGCACGGTTCGTGCGGTATGCATAAAAATTGAGGTGAGGAATGTCCGACGCCGCCAAAGCCTATGCCCGCGTGGCGACCACCACCGCTGCACCACGCGAGATCGAGGCGCAGGCTCTGCTGAAGGCTGCAAACAAGCTGCAGGACGTTCTGAACAATGCGGACGAGACCGGGGAGCGCACCAAGGATGCGCTGCTTTTTAATCGTAAGCTCTGGTCGATCTTCATGAGCGATGCACTGCGTGACGAAAACAATCCGCAACCGCTCGAGGTCCGGCAGAAGATCGCCAACATCGGCGTGTTCGTGCTGACCCAGACCGCGGCGCTGCAGCTCAATCCGCAGCCGGAACACTTCAAGTCGCTGATCGAGATCAACCGCAACCTCGCCGCCGGCCTCAGCGGCCGGGCGTGATCGCGTTCTGACGGAGCCGCCGGCATGGCTGATCTTCTGGCAACCATATCCTCGAACTATGTGGCGATGGGCTCGCTCTACGCCACTGCCGGCAAGAAGTACGAGAACGTCGATCCGGCGCTGTTCGAGGGCACTTGGCGGGGCAAGTATGCCGACGGAAAGTCCTTCGCCGTCGGTGTTTCAGCCGTGAACGGGTTTCGTGCTACGGCCAGGTATGAAAGCGGCGGCACGGTGAAGTATCAGAACGTGCTGATCGCCAACGACGGGTCCTTCCGCGTCGGCGATACCAAATTCAGGCTGACCAAGCAGGGCACCGCGGAGATCAAGACGGTGATGATGAAGGACGGCCAGCCGTCGACCATCGAGACCGCCTACGCCAAGCAAAACGGTTAGGCGCTCAAGCGCGCTTACTTCGTCATGGCCGGGCATAGCCGTTCGAAGAACGGCGTCGCTTCGCTCGCCTATGTCCCGGCCATCCACGCCTTGCCAGCGGCACCTGCTGAAAAGACGTGGATGCCCGGGACAAGCCCGGGCATGACGCCGTGAGTCGATTCGACCTCATCATGTGATTGGGGTGCTCAGACCGTGAGGTCAGTGCGCTGCTGCCGGCTCGCTTCCTTGGCGCGTTCCATCTCACGGAAGTAGGCGCGCGAACGGCGCTGTGCTTCGTCCGGCACCTGCGCCACGACGTCCTCGGTGCGCTCGTCCACGACCTGATAGACGAGCTGTGCGCTGTCCTCGTCGAACACCATCTGGCGCGACAGCCGCTCGCGGTCGATCTGCACGCTGTCGCGGCGCAACGCCTTGGTCGTTTCCGACGCGGTCACGCTTTGCGCCGGCGGCAATTGCGTGCGCACGGCTTCGCGCGCGGCTTCCGGAGCCGGGCGAACGATATGCGTGGAAGCCGGTACCCCGACCGGCTTGACTGAGAAATCTGCGCTCATCACGGCCTCCTGGCCTTTCGAGACAAATCACTCCCTCCGCCTGCATAATCGGTCAAGCGGCTCTAAGATCGCGTTGAGAAACGCGCTGAATGGTTCCCGCACGGGGGCGGGGGATTTGATTCAAATGCAAACTTTTCTCCTCATCCTTGTATGGGAGCCCGGAAGTCAAGGGGTAGATGCGGGGCGAGCTTTACGGCATGGCAGCAGACTCCGTGGTCAGTTTCTTTGTTCGACTGAGAGCCGTTTCTCCGTCCCGACCATGATCCTGCGGGAGCGCCGCGCGCAGCCGCAGTCAAGGCTGGCCGTCGCTGCGTGGGAACCGCACGCTCCGCGGTTGCCAGGCCACGCCTTGACGGCGGCGAGCCCGGCGCGAGGCTGGATGGTCGGGACGATGAGGCGCGCGATGAGCGGCATGACGTGATCCCTGGACTGGGCCGTTTTGCAAGCATGCGGCAACAACACCGCATCACCTTGTATCCGGTCGGGCTCGATCGCCCGGTGCCCTAATCCTTCATGCACGAGTGAAGGCATGGCCCAAGAAAGACGGGACCCCTCTGAGGAAACGGGTTGTGTTGTCCCTGGATGAGGAACGGTCACACGTCGATCCCGGTCACGTCGGCCGCCATTTGCGCGCGCCGATCAGTGAGCCGGACGCAGCGTGGCGCCGGTCGGCACCACACCGGTGGTCAAGTAGCGCCACAGCGCGACCATCAGCTTGCGCGCCAGCGCGACAGCAGCGATCCGCCGGACGCGTCCCTTCTCATCGCCGACGCGTGCACGGAACCAGCGGCTGAGCTCGCTGTCGGGTTGATGTCGGAGCCATAGCCAGGCGAGCTCGACAGCGAGCGCGCGCGCCCGACGGTTGCCGGCTTTGCTGATGCCCTGGTCGCGCTCGCTGTTGCCACTGTTGAAGGCGTGCCGGTCAAGCCGAAACAGGCGCCGACCTCGCGGCGATTGGCGAACGAGCGGTAAAACACCTCGTTGACGAAGCCCTGCGAGCTGACCGGCCCAAGGCCCTTCAGCTCGATGAGCTGCTTGATCTTGGCCTCGGCCGAGCCGGGCGCCGCAGCCTTCACCTCGGCCATGCTCGTGGCCTCCAGCTCCTTCAGCTGCTGGTCCACCAGCATCAACCGCGCGTGTTCGCGGACGATCTCCTGCTTGAGCTTGGGCGGCAGCGCCGTCCGTCACCGGTGCGCACGCGGTCGAGACTGGCGATGAAGCCACGCGTCATCGACTGGGCATCGCGAACGCCTTGCGCATGCAGCAGGCCTCCGATGCGATTGGTGTGGCGGTGCGCTCCTTCTTCAGGCGATCCCGCTCGCGGTTGCGCCGCTTGCGATCCTCGTCCTCCACCGACGGCACATGCACCACGCTGCAGGCGCGCGGCTCGCCGCGCAGATACGCGAGGAACGCCCGCATCATCTTCTCCAAGTCGATCCGGTCGGTCTTGGCGCGCCGCGCGCGCCGGCTCACCTCGATGCTCGACGGATCGATCTCGTGGTTGACCACTCCTTGCTCCGTCAGCCAGCGGTGCAGCCAGTGTCCGTCATAGCCGGCCTCGTAGCACGCCAGCACGCGCACTGGCTTGCCGCTGCTGCGTTCCGCCCTCTGCCGCGCCAACGCCAACAGCTTCGTCAGTTCGGCCAAATCACCGCCCGCAATCGCGTATCGGCTCAACTTCTGCGAGCCCTGCAGCAGCACGCCGAGCTTCCACTTCTTCTTGCTCAGTTCAAACGCGACCTGCACCGTGGCATACTCGGCGCGACGGTGCGTCAGTGCGATCGAGCTTCAACATCTTGGTCCTCCGAGGTTGGAATGGTCTGGAAACTCAATCCTACCTCCTGACCACCCGTCGCCCCATATCTGAGGAGCCCTGCGTAGCTCGAAGAGCGAAGCAGGGCGTCTCGAAGGATGTAGGCCCCCACGTAACTCGGCGAAGCGTCCGGGCCTCGTGGTTCGAGACGCATCGCTGCGCGATGCTCCTCACCATGAGGGTCAGGGATTGCTCGCGAGGAAAGCGGGAAGCATCAGTCTACAACGTCCGGCTCACCGTCAGCGGCGCGGCGTGGCGGGTGCCGGCGGCGCTCTTCTGGCCGGCGGCGGTGTAGGTCGAGGGCGCCGCGCGGCGCTGCATCTCGCCGTTGACGCCGCGGACGATGCCTTCCGACACCGCATGCGCGGTCGCCAGCACCGTGAGATTGACCTGCAGCATGGCGCGGAACGTGTCGTGATGGCGGTGCAAGGCGGCGAGCAGATCGGGCGTCGCCTGCGCCATGTAGCGCTGGTTGGCGCGAGCCCCGCGATCGCGCTGACGTAGCGGCGCGACAGGTCGGTCTTGGCGGCATCGAGCAGCATCGCGTCGCGGATCTTGCCCGCGCGCACCAGCGCGGTTTCCTGCTCGATCAGTTTCAACAGCTCGTCCATGATCCGCATCAGCGCTTCGGCGAGTTTGCGCGCGTCCGCGGGTTGGAAACCGAGGGCTGGATGCTGGGGGGCGGAGCGGGGCGTTCATGGGATCTGCTCGTTCTGGTTAGGAGACGCGGCGCGGCCTGCTGCATGATCAGCGTGCGGAAGACGTCGTCGGAAATGCCGACGCCGCCGGATTTCGAGATTCCCTTGGCGTATTCTTCCGTCAGCATCGATCGCCAGGGGCCGGTGCCCGGCGTGTCGCCGAACGGGCCTTCGCCCTTCACGCCGGACAACATCTGCTGGAACATCGAATTGAGGAACACCGATTCGAAATCCTGCGCGGCGGCCTTGGCCTTCTGCTGCTTCTCCGGCGAGACCTTCTTCAACGCCTCGATCAGCGCGACGTCCGGACGGCCGTTGATCGTGCGGCGTCGACGATTTCGGCATGACGCTCATCACATCACCTCGATGTCGGCCTGGATCGCGCCCGCCGCCTTCACCGCCTGCAGGATCGCGATCATGTCGCGCGGGCCGATGCCGAGCGCGTTCAGCCCGTCGACCAGCTGCTGCAGCGAGACGCCGTCCTTCACCACGGCCAGCCGCTTGCCTTCTTCCTCCACGCCGACGCGCGAGCGCGGGACCACGCGGTCGTGCCGCGCGAGAACGGAAGCGGCTGGCTGACCTGGCGCGATTCGGAGACGGTGATGGTGAGATTGCCCTGCGCGATCGCGACGGTGGCGACGCGCACGTCGCGTCCCATGACGATGATGCCGGAGCGTTCGTCGATCACGATCTTGGCGCCGATGTCCGGCTCGACCTGCAGCTGCTCGATCTCCGTGAGCAGCGCCACGACGTTGCCCTTGAACTCCTTCGGCACGTTGAGCAGCACGGTCGACGGATCGACCGGCTCAGCGGTCTTGTTGCCGAGAAAGTCGTTCACCGCGGCGGCGATGCGCTTTGCGGTGGTGAAGTCGGCGTTGCGCAGCGCAAGCCGCACGTTCGGCAGGCGGTTGAGCGCGAAGTCGATCTCGCGCTCGATGATCGCGCCGTTGGAGATGCGGCCGACCGTCGGCACGCCGCGCACGATTTTCGCGGCTTCGCCTTCCGCCGCAAAGCCGCCGATCGCGAGCGAGCCCTGGGCGACCGCGTAGACGTTGCCGTCGGCGCCGAGCAGCGGGGTGACGAGCAGGGTGCCGCCCTGCAGGCTCTTGGCGTCGCCGAGCGCAGACACGGTGACGTCCATGCGCGTGCCCTGGGTCGAGAAGGCGGGCAGGTTGCCGGTGACCATCACGGCGGCGACGTTGCCGGTGCGGATGTTGGCGCCGCGGATGTTGACGCCCATGCGCTCGAGCATCGCCTGCAGCGACTGCTTGGTGAAGGGGACGTTGTTCAGGGTGTCGCCGGAGCCGTTCAACCCGACGACCAGGCCGTAGCCGATCAGCTGGTTCTGGCGCACGCCCTCGATGTTCGCGAGATCCTTGATCCGCGACGTCGCGCCGGCAGGCACGATGAAAAGGCTTAGGGCGCGCGATCGCCAAGCCTGCGATCCGAAATGCGCCTGGCATCCTTCGCTCCCACGAAAGCTTCGCTTGGCCCAGCCTCCCGTGCTCCCCACGCGATGCCGGCCACAATCTCATTAGCGAACGCCGTGCCAGTCGCGTCGCTGGACGTATGTGATTGATTATACTGAGTAAAATTTGTTTCGCGCGGTTTCCGGCGGAGACGCCGCGAAGCCGGAATTTGCCGCGAGGCGGCAAATTCTGCCGCGTCGTTTACGTATCATTAACCATAAAATACGAGCTTTCCGCGCATCGGAACCTTAAGGCCGCGTTGGCTGAGTTCAGGGCGTCAGGTCCGGCCCAACCCCATCGAGGATGAGCGATGCGAATCTACGGCCCGAATGGCACGACCCCTGCGGCCTCCACGACGAACGCGCGGCGCAGTTCCTCCTCCTCGTTTTCGCTGCCGAGCGCCACCGAGACCAGCGACAGCCGTCCGGCCGCGGCGCCGGTCGGGGTCTCCAGCATCGATGCGCTGCTGGCCCTGCAGGGGGTCGAGGACCCGACGGAACGGCGCAAGCGTGCGGTCAGGCGCGGGCGCGACGCGCTGGACGTTCTCGACGACCTGAAGATCGGACTTTTGTCCGGCTCGCTCGATTCGGGCACCATGCAGCGGCTGCGCGCGGCCGCCTCCGAGCTCAAGACCAACTCCGGCGACGAGGGGCTTGATTCGGTCCTGGCCGAGATTGAGCTGCGGGTCGAGGTGGAACTCGCGAAGGCCGGAAGTATCTGAGCTTATTGGGTTATTTCCGCACTGCAAAAACCGATTTGTTCCGTTTCTCGGCACATCTGCGGCGCTTTTCGGGTCCCGGCGTGGCGTCGCTCCACAGCCCTGACCGGGTCTTTGTCAGCGATATTGTCTGTCATGAATCATCGCTATATAAGCGGCGCGCGCGGGGCAGCTTTTGCCTTGCCGGACGGACCAAATGCCTTCGATGCCTGTGACGGAGAAGCAGAAACCCTATCGGCCCTCGGAAAAGGAGCCGTTCATGAACGAGCGTCAGCGCGAATATTTCCGCGCGAAACTGCTCGCATGGAAAGAGGACATTCTGCGCGAAGCGAAGGCGACGCTGGTCCAGCTTCAGGACGAAAACGTCAATCATCCCGATCTCGCCGACCGCGCCTCGTCGGAGACCGACCGCGCCATCGAGCTGCGCGCGCGTGACCGCCAGCGCAAACTGATCGCCAAGATCGACGCCGCCATCGGCCGCATCGACGACGGCACCTACGGCTATTGCGAGGAGACCGGCGAGCCGATCGCGCTCAAGCGCCTCGAAGCGCGCCCGATCGCGACGCTGTCGGTCGAGGCGCAGGAGCGCCACGAGAAGCGCGAGAAAGTTTATCGCGACGAGTAGGGCGGCGGTTCGCGCTGCATCTATTTTCTGATTTTTGCCGAAGTCCGACGCTAGAGTCTGGTCCAGCTTCGCCGAATTAGACTTGTCGCTCATCCATCTGTTTGTGCATGATCTAATCCGAAAATCGCTCCCACTTTTCGGAATCATCCGCTAACCGTTTATTGTACGCGGTGGCCTCATGATGATCAGCCTTGATCGCCGTCAACTCGTGTCCGGCCTGGCGGCCGGCGTGGCTCGCCGGCGCAGCCCGCGCGCAGCCGAAGCCGCCGGACGCGGCGCTGATCCCGCGCAAGCTTCTGTTCGGCGATCCGGACAAGACCAGCGTGCAGATCAGCCCGGACGGCCGCCGCCTCGCCTATCTTGCGCCGCTGGACGGCGTGCTCAACGTCTGTCGATCGCGCCGATCGACAATGTCGCCGATGCGCGCCCGCTCACGCGCCTCACCGATCGCGCGCGTCGGTTCGTACTTCTGGCTGCACAACAACCGCCACATCTGTTTCGTTCGCGAGCAAGGCGGTGATGAAAACTGGCAGATGCATCGCGTCGACGTCGATAGCGGCGACGTCATCGCCGCTGACGCCCGGACCCGGCGTCCGCAGCTACCTGCAGCAGCTCTCGGTCGCATTTCCCCGACGAGCTGCTCGTCTCGCACAATCAGCGCGACAAGCGTTACTTCGACGTCTACCGCATCAACGCTCTTGACCGGCGAAAGCACGCTTGCTCGAAGCGAACGATCGGTTCAGCCAGCATCTTCACCGATCCGCAATTCAAGGTGCGCTTCGGCCTGTTGTCGACGACGACGGCGGCCACGAGTATCTGCAGCGCAACGCCGACAGGCGAATGGGCAGCTGTTCTCGCGCGGTCGACGTCGAGGACGCGATGACGACGCGGCCGATCGAGTTCAGCGACGACGGCAAGGAGCTCTACTGGCTCGACTCGCGCGGGCGCGACAAGGCCGCGGTCGTCGCGCAGGACATGGCGAGCGGCGCGCATGCGCGTGCTTGCCGAAGACGCGCAGGCGGATTTTTCGACGCGCTGATCCAGAAGCCGGTCAGTCTGCCGCCGCTGGCCGCATCGTCGACCTATCTGCGTCGGCGACTGGCGCGCGCTCGATGCCGCCTATGCCGACGATTTCGCGGCGATCGCGAAACTCTCGGACGGCGATGCCCTGTCGGTGCAGCCGTCCAGCGACATGCGCAACTGGCTCGTCTATGTCGAGCGCGATGCCGCGCCCGGCCAGTATCTTCCACTACGATCGCGCCAGCGAAGAAGGGGCGCATGCTGTTCGTCACCCGTCCCGCGCTCGCAGGAGGCGCCGCTGGTGCCGATGCAGCCGGTCGTCGTCACGCGCGCGCGACGGCCTCGATCTCGTCTGCTACCTGTCGCGCCCGCGCGAGCACGCGCCGGCACGCCGGCGCCGATGGTGCTGCTGGTGCACGGCGGGCCGTGGGGCGCGCGACATCTGGGCGCTTCAACTCCGCCCATCAATGGCTCGCCAACCGCGGCTACGCCGTGCTGAGCGTCAACTTCCGCGGCTCCACCGGCTTCGGCAAGGCGTTCGTCAACGCCGCCAACCTCGAATGGGGCGGCAAGATGCACGACGACCTGATCGACGCGGTCGACTGGGCGATCGCGCAGAAGCATCGCCGAGCCGAACAAGGTCGCGATCTACGGCGCAAGCTACGGCGGCTACGCGGCGCTGGTCGGCGCGACCTTCACGCCGGAGAAATTCGCCTGCGCCATCGACGTGTTCGGCATCTCCAACCTGAACACCATCGATCGAACACGATCCCGACCTACTGGAAGCCCTGGACAGACGGTGTGGAAGGCGCGGATGGGCGACTACACCACGGAAGAGGGCCGGAAATTCCTGGAGGAGCGTTCGCCGCTCAATCGCGTCGACCGCATCGTGCGGCCGCTGCTGATCGCGCAAGGGCGCAAACGACGTGCGCGTGAAGGCGTCCGAATCCGAGCAGATCGTCGCCGCGATGAAGCAGCGCGGCCTGCCGGTCACCTACGTCTATTACAGCGACGAAGGCCACGGCTTCATGCGGCCGGAGAACCGCCGCTCGTTCAACGCGGTGATCGAGGCCTTTCTCGGCAAGCATCTCGGCGGGCGCGTCGAGCCGGTCGGCGACGACTTTGCCGGTTCGAGCATCGAGTTCCGCGCCGGCCGCGAATTCGTCGATCTGCGCTGAGCGGCGCGGTGGCGAATTGCGAGCGGCGAATAAAGGGTCGCTGAGTATTCGCTACTCGCTATTGGCGCTCTTTCAAGCGCTTCTAAATCAACCTTCTGTGCAGGATCGGCCGGGACGCTAATATCGCCGTTTCGAGTTCGGTCGGCGCGGGTTGATGTTGGATCCTTACAGTCTCATCTACGATGAGTATCGCGTCGTCGATAGCGAGCAGCGTTCCGTCGGAGATACATTCCCGCGCGCGGCGCGCTGGCTCGAGCTTCCAGGCTGCCTGTTCCAGAGCAACGATTTCCATCTGCCGTCCGACGTTCACACCTCGGCCGTCGTGAAGGCCGGGCTCTACCTGTCCGTGGTCCTCTCCGGCGACGGCTCCGGCGGTCCGAGCAACGGTCCGGGCCGATTCGCGTACAGCGAGAACACGCTGGTGGTGATGGCGCTGCGCGAGCCGACCGCTTGCGGCGATTCGGCGCCACGTGGTGCGCATCTGCGCGCGGCAGGCCTCGCGTTTCCGATCAAGTCGATCGAACGGCTCGGTCTCAGGGACGAGTTTCTGCAACTGTTCGATGACGGACAGTCGGCGCTGTCGATCGAGTTCAAGGCGCATCCGCGCATCCAGGCGATCGCGCTGGAGATGCTCAATCCGTCGATCGAGGGCAGGGCGGGCGAGCTGTTGTTGTCGGCGCAGGCGTTTGAGCTGCTGGCGCGCACCATCGCAGCCTTGCAGCAACGCGCCGATCTGCATTCGGTGGCCAATCCCACCCAGCTGCGGCTGCAAGCGACGAAAGACCTGATCGATTCCGATCTCAGATATCCCTGGAGCATCGCCGAACTGGCGCGGCATGCGGGCCTGAGCCGCCGCTCGTTCCACCAGCATTTTGCCGCGGCCTATGGCGCGAGCCCGGTCGACTATCTTCGCACGCGGCGGCTGGAGGTGGCGCGCGAGGCTTTGATCTATCGCGACATGTCGGTCACCGACGCTGCTTACTTCGTGGGCTATGCCAGCCCTGCGAATTTTGCCACCGCGTTCCGCCGGCATTTTGGGGTTCCGCCGAGTGCGTGCAGAAGGCAAAAGGCCGTCTGAGCGCAGGCGTGCTCGCGGACGTCCTGTTTTGAGATAATCAAAACGCGCTCAAAGGCATTTTGCACAATCGCAAAGGCATCATCCTTCGCAATTTGCTCAGACGGCATCTCGGGGATCACTTCGGGATGGGGCAATGCAAGGGTTTGTTGTTGGCTGGAACAGTGTCGTCAGGCTCGGTCTCGTTGCCGGCGCGGCAATCATAGGAAGTCAGGGCGCTCCTTCACCCGCGCAGGCCCAATCGTCCGCACCAGCTGCGTCGCGGTCCGATTCGCTGCCTGAGGTTCGCGTGCGTGCGCCCCAGCAGCAGCGCGTGACGCGCGCGCGGCCGGCGCGGCGGGCAGGGACGCAAACCGCGGCGCAGACGCAAGCGCCGTCGTCGCCGGCTGCGTCGCAAGGCGGCGAGCGCGGGACCGGTCCCGTCACAGGCTACGTGGCCAGTCAGAGCGTGACCGGCACCAAGACGGACACGCCGATCCTCGAGACGCCGCAGTCGATCTCGGTGGTGACGCGCGATCAGATGGTCGCGCAACAGACGCAGGACATCGGCGAGGCGCTTCGCTACACGCCGGGCGTCAGCCTCGATCTGTACAGCGCGACCACCTTCTTCGATGCCGTCAAGCTGCGCGGCTTCGATGCGCCGCGCTATCTGGATGGGCTGCGGTTGCCGCTCGATCCGGGCACGCAGTTCGCCTATCCGCGCATCGAGCCTTACGGACTCGAGCGGCTGGAGGTCCTGCGCGGACCATCGTCCGGTCTTTATGGCCAGACGGAGCCGGGCGGCCTGATCAACATGATCAGCAAACGGCCGCTGTGGTTCCCGCACTATTCGGTCGAGGGCACGTTCGGCTCGTTCGATCGGTTTCAGGGCGCGTTCGACGTCGGCGGACCGATCGACAAGAATTGCGAATTTCTCTATCGCGTCGTCGGCCTCGGCCGCATGAGCGACTTGCAGCAGGACTTCGTCACCAACAACAAGCTGTTCATCGCGCCGAGTTTTACGTGGGCGCCGAGCGCGAACACCACGTTCACGGTCCTTGGGCACTACGCCAACCAGGACAACAACGGCATCCAGCAATACGTGCCGGGCGGCGTCGCGGGGCTTGTGCCGAATCCCTTTGGACGCGTTCCCTACAGCCGCTACATCGGCGAGCCTGCGGCCGACCGCTACAAGCTCGAACAGGGCGCGATCGGCTACGCGTTCGAGCATCGCTTCAACAACGTCTTCCAGGTCCGGCAGAACTTTCGCTACACCGACGTCACCAACGATTTCGCCGCGCACCGCTCCGAAGGGCTGTTGCCGGATTTCCGCTCGGTGGCGCGCAGCTTCAACTATGTCTGGTCGGCGGCGCGAAACGCAGCGCTCGACAACCAGCTGCAGGCGGACTTCGCGACCGGACCGTTCACGCACAAGGTTCTCGCCGGCGTTGACTACATCCATTCGGATAACCGCTCCGAATACCGCAGCGGGTTCCTCGCCCCCATCGATGCCTTTGCGCCGGTCTACGGCGCGGCCGTGCCGCCGGCCGACACGCTGGCGCCGTTCATCAAGCAAACCAACACGCAGGACCAGGTTGGCGTCTACCTGCAGGATCAGATCAAGATCGACCGCTTCACGCTGTCGCTCACGGGGCGCCACGACTGGGCGGACGCCGAGACCGTGAGCACGGCGGTGTATCCGTTCACGGGGACGAAGCTGCAGAAAGACCAGGCAACCACCGGCCGCATTGGCATCAACTACTTGTTCGATTTCGGTCTCTCTCCTTACGCGAGCTACACCACCTCGTTCCAGCCGATCGCCGGCGCCGACCTTTCCGGCAACGTGTTCAAGCCGACGACCGGCGAGGGCAAGGAGATCGGCGTCAAGTTCAAGCCGGTCGGCATGAACCTGATGCTGACCGCGGCGGTGTTCGAGATCGTCCAGCAGAACGTGCTCACGGCCGATCCGGCCAACGTCTTCTTCCAGGTGCAGACCGGCGAGGCAAAGGTCCGCGGGGTCGAGTTCGAGGCCCGCGGCAACGTCACGCGCGAGCTCGAGATCGTCGGCGGCTACAGCAACCTCGATCCGAAGATCACGAAATCGAACGACGGCACGGTCGGCAATTTCCTCCCCCAGGTGGCGCTGCAGCAGGCTTCGCTCTGGGCGAAATACACCTGGTACGACGGCCCGCTCGCGGGGCTCGGACTTGGCGCGGGCGTCCGCTACGTGGGCGAGAACTACGGCGACGCGCTGAACACCCTTCGCATTCCCTCCTACACGCTGTTCGACGCGGCGATCAGCTACGACTTCCGCTATCTCAGGCCCGATCTCAAGGGCTGGAGCGTCCAGGTCAACGCGACCAACATCGGCGACCATTACTACGTGTCGTCGTGTGCGACCGGGCTCGCCTACTGCAGCCTCGGCGCGTCCCGCCGCGTGCTCGGCACGCTGCGCTACGCATGGAGCGAGAAATAGCCATGGCCGCATCGCGCACAGCCTTCCGCAAATGGAGCTGGGTCCACAAATGGTCCAGCCTCGTCTGCACATTGTTCATGCTGCTGTTGTGCGTGACCGGGCTGCCGCTGATCTTTCACGAGGAGATCGACGAGCTCCTGCATGAGCAGGTGAAGCCGGCGGACGTGCCCGAAGGCACGCCGAAAGCCAATCTCGACCGGGTGCTCGCCAACGGCCTCGCCAGCCGCGCCGGGGCAGGTCATCCACTTCCTCATATGGGACCCGCATGAGGACAAGACGCTTTTCCTGTCGGTCGGCAAATCCATCGACGTCGATCCCTCGACCAATCGTTTCGTCCGCGTCGATGCGCATACCGCGGACTATCTCGATACGCCGGATTTCACCCGCCGCTTCACCTACATCATGTTCAAGTTGCACGTCGACCTGTTTGCCGGCCTGCCCGGAAAACTGTTCCTCGGCCTGATGGGCATCCTGTTTTGCGTCGCGATCATTTCCGGGATCGTCGTCTATGCGCCGTCCATGCGGAAGCTGCAGTTTGGCACTTACCGCCGCGACCGCAATCGCGTCGTGCGCTGGCTGGATGTTCACAATCTCGCAGGCGTCGTGCTGGTGATGTGGACGCTGGTGGTCGGTTTCACCGGCGTCATCAACACCTGGGCCGATCTGGTCGTCAAGATGTGGCAGTACGGCCAGCTCGCCGAGATGACCGCCAGCTATCGCGACAAGCCGCTGGTCACCAGGACGGCATCGCTCGATGCGGCGATGCGGTCGGCGCTTGCCGTCGAACCCGACATGAAACCCAGCTTCATCGCATTCCCGGGAACGCTGTTCTCCAGCAAGGCCCACTATGCGGTCTTCCTGCGCGGCAACACGCCGCTGACGTCGCGGATGCTCAAGCCCGTCCTGATCGACGCCGAGACGGGCCAGGTGACCGACAGCCGCGAGATGCCATGGTACGTCTCGACGCTGCTGCTGTCGCAGCCGCTGCATTTCGGCGACTACGGCGGCATGCCGATGAAGATCATCTGGGCCGTGCTCGATGTCTTCACGATCGCCGTGCTGATCACCGGGCTCTATCTCTGGCTCCGTCGCAGGCGTACCGCGCACAGCGTCCGGCGCATGGTGGCGATGGCCAAAGCGTCGCGACAAACGGCGCCTGCCACATGACGACGCGCAGACGCGCAACGCACGCCGCGGTCGCTGTGGCAGATTTTTGCGGTTCCGCTGCTGCTTGGGATCCTGACGACGGTCGGCCTTGTCGCCGCGCTGGTCGGCGATGGCGTCTGGGACGGCTTGTCCTGGCTGAACTTCGCAGTTCCCATCGCCGTCTGCCTCTATTGCCTGGCGGCATCGCAGGCGCATCGCGAAGGGCGCGAAAAAGCATAGTCGGCAGACGGGTCGGGTGCGGAACTTCTTGACCCGCGTCATGATCGTTTGATCTCGCCTCGGAGAGCCCGCAGCGACCTTTTAGGGAAAACCCGCATAGGTGATTGCGCGCCGCCGGTGCGATGGTGCGGACCGGCCGGCGGTGTCAGCCGCGCTTGTTCCGGATCGAGACCATGAAGTCCGGCGAGGTCGCCTCCACAGGACCTTGCAAAGCGCGATAGCCGCCGGCAGGGGAGCTGCCGGCGGCCATCTTGCGTCGCCTCTTCCGCGTTCGCGACCGCGGCGTTGGCGTGGGAGCTGGTAAAAGAGGCTAGAACGGCAGCAGCACGTCGAGCACCTGCTGGCCGTAGCGCGGCTGCTGCACGTCGGTCAGCTGGCCGCGGCCGCCATAGGCGATGCGCGCCTGGGCGATCTTGGTCGAGTTGATGGTGTTGTCGCTCTGGATGTCCTCAGGCCGGACGACGCCGGCGACGATCAGTTCGCGGACCTCGAAGTTGACGCGGATTTCCTGCCGGCCTTCGACCACCAGGTTGCCGTTCGGCAGGATCTGCGTGACGACGGCGGCGATGCTGGTCTGCAACGCCTCCTGCCGGTTCACCGAGCCCTTGCCTTCGCTCTCCGCAACCGACGCGGCGGTGAGAATCTTTCCGGGCATCACCTTTGCCGCATTGCCGGTCAGGAGTTTGCTGCCGGCGAAATCGCTGACGCCTGAATCTTCCGTGTTCTTGCGGCTGCGCTTGGTCTCGTTGTCGAACGTCGCCTTGTCGGTGATGTTGACCTGCACGGTGAGCAGGTCGCCGACCTGGCGCGCGCGCTGGTCCTTGAAGAAGGCGCGCGAGCCGTTGCGCCAGAGCGAGTTCGGGCTGTAGCTCGCCGCCTGCGGCGTCGGCATCGGCATCTGCACCGGCTTGTAGCCCGGCTGCGCGGTCGGATTCTCGATCGCCGACAGCGAGGGCTTTTCGCCGATCGCCGACAGCCGCTCGATCGACGAGCAGCCGCCGGTCGCAGCCGCCAGCGCGAGCATGCTGACGGTTGCAAGGAAACGCAGCTTCGATTGAACCGGGGACATGATCACTTACTCTTTGATTGGCGCGTTCGCCGCAGGCTCGGCCTGCGACAGCGACGCGGTGAGACGTGGGGCGACGACCGACATCGTCACCTGGCCGGGGCCGGTGACGGTGCCCTGCACGGTGCGCTTGGATTGCAGGTTCATGATGTTGACGGTGTCGCCTTCGGAGCCGGCGTCCATCGCCTTGCCGCGCATCGTCAGGTAGAGGCCGCCGGTCTCATAGATCAGCGTCACGTTCTGATCGCGCTGCACGAGGTCGGGTTTCGCAAGGTCCGCCATGCGCAGATACTGTCCGGCGCGCACGCTCTTGCGCATCTGCATGCCGACGACGCGTTCGCGCGGCACGGGATCGTAGCCGGCCTCCGCCTTCGGCCGGCGTTCGAGGACGACGTCGGCGCTTTTCAGGATCTCGCCGCGCTCGACGCTGCGGGTGACGACCGCGGCTTCCACCGTCTCGACCGCCGTGCCCGTGAAGCGCAGGCGGGTCGGTGAACGCCTTGCTCCCGCCCGATCTCGAACGTGACGTCGAAGCGGGCGTTGCGTGGATCGTAGCGGACCGCGACCGGCGAAGCCCGCCGCGATGGTTGGCGTCGAGCTGCATGACGCGCACGTCGCGGTCGAGAGTGAGCGACGAGATCGGCTGCGTTGCCCAGTCCGTTGCGGCGTTCGAGCGCGCGCGCCACCTCGGTTTCGATTTCCTTTTGCGACAGCGTGCGCGCCTCGCGCGTCACCAGCACCTCGCGGATGTCGCCGGTGGCGACGCCGATCACGTTGTTCGCCCGCAGCGCGTCGAGCACTTGCGCCACCGGCACCGCGCCGGTGGTGCCGAGGTCGGGGGCGCGGAACAGCGGGATCTGCGCCAGGTCGCCCGCATTGTCGATGAAATCGCCGACGCGCACGAGATCGCCGCTGACGCTGACGTTGGCGCGCAGGGTGGGCGTCGTCTGGGCGACGGCGCTTGACGCACTCAGCAGCACGATCGCAATGGCGAGAAGCGTTCGGATCATGAGGCGTCTCCGCTCATCTTCTGTTTGTGCATGATCCATTCCCAAACCGGTTTCCACTTTTCGGGATCATGCACTACCGCATCATCGCCGAGGTGGACTGCAGCATCTGGTCGGTCGCGCTGATGACCTTGGCGTTCATCTCGTAGGCGCGCTGGGCGGCGATCAGGTCGGAGATTTCCGACACCGCTTCGACGTTCGCCTGTTCGAGGTTGCCCTGCAGCAGGTCGCCGAAGCCCGCCTGACCGCCAACGCCGTTCTGCGGCGTGCCGGAAGCGGGCGTCTCCAGATAGAGGTTGTCGCCCTGCGATTGCAGGCCGGCCTTGTTGATGAACATCGACAGCTCGATCTGGCCGAGGACGGTGGGCGTCGTGGTGCCGGCCGGCGTCACCGAGACCGAGCCCTGCGCGTTGATGCTGAGCCCGGACGAGTTCTGCGGGACGGTGATGCCCGGCTGCAGCAGGTAGCCCTGCGAGGTGACGAGGCGGCCCTGCGCGTCCAGCTCGAACGAGCCGTCGCGGGTGTAGGCGGTGCGGCCGTCCGGCAGCGTCACCTTGAAGAAGCCTTCGCCGCGGATCGCGACGTCGAGGTCCTTCGAGGTCGGCAGCATGTTGCCCTGGCTCATCACGCGCGGCGTGCCGGCGGTGCGCACGCCCGAGCCGATCTCGATGCCGACCGGCAGCACGGTGCCCTGGTCGGACGTCTGCGTGCCGACGCGGCTGACCTTTTCATAGAGCAGGTCCTGGAACTCGGCGCGCTGCTTCTTGTAGCCGGTGGTGCGCATGTTGGCGATGTTGTTGGAGATGACCTGGACGTTGAGCTCCTGGGCCATCATTCCGGTCGCGGCGGTGTGGAGTGCGCGCATGCTGTGTGCTCCGTAAAGTCGTTACGCCGGAACGTCGGCAAGACGCTCGATCGACGCCCTGCGGACGTCGTTGAGCTGCTGAATCATGGACGCGATGCCGGTGTAGGCGCGCGTCACCTCGATCATCTTCGCCATCTCGGCGACGCCGTTGATGTTCGACTTCTCGATCGTGCCCTGGTGTACGCCGGCATTGACGGCTGCCTGGGCGACCACCCCGTTCGGCGCCGAAAACAGGTTCGCGCCCTGCTTCGGCAGCCTTTGCGGCTGGTCGAAGCTCACGAGCCGCAGCTTGCCGCGGTTCGAATCGACGTTGGTGTTGTTGCCCTCGCGCACGGTGATGGTGCCGTCGCGGGCGATCGAGATGTCCTGGTCGCCGGGCTGGAAGGTGATCGGCCCGTTATTGCCCATCACCTGGTGGCCGTCGTTGGTGACGAGCTGGCCTTGCGAGTTGATCTGGAACGCGCCGTTGCGGGTGTAGCGCTCGTTGCCGTTGGCCTGGACGACGAAGAAGGCCTTGCCGTCGAGCGCCAGATCGAGCGGGTTGCCGGTGCGCTCCACCGGACCCTGGCCGAAATCGTGGAGCCGTCGCGCGATCGACGACGAAGCTGAGGCGCCGGTCGGTGCCCGTGAAGTTGTCGCATGTGCGCCGGCGAGCGGAGGTATTCCTCGAAGATCGCCGTGTCCGACTTGTAGCCGGTGGTGTTGACGTTCGCGATGTTGTTCGCGACCACGCCAGCTGGCGTTCGAGCGCGACCTGCCGCGACAATCCGACGAGAAGCGTATTCTCCATCGGCCGATCTCCCCTGATGTGAAACGGACAGGCTCTCCCAAGCCGGTCCGTTTCCGCCTCGAGCCTGCCTGCTCTCCCAAGCCCGCGGCTCGAAGGCTCATTCAGCGAAAGCCGTGCCAACCCGGAAATCTCATGTTTTTCAGTCGGTTGAGCGCAAGTGTCGGGCGCCGCGACGCGGCACTAAGGAATTATTGACCATGTTTGTCGGCAAATTTTTCCCAGTTGAAGGATGAATTAAAGATTCCATTAACCATTGCGGCCTCAGCGTGTCGCGTCATCAAAGGGCGCGCGTGCGTCGGGGGCGTTGTACTGCGTTGAAGCCTGTCTGGCGGCATCGGGTCCATCCGGCTTGACGGATCGGGGCGCGATGGCGGACAACGAACAGACCGAAGAGGCGAAGGCGAGGCGCCGTCCGGCGGCGTGAAGCGCAGCTGATCATGATCGCCGCCGCCATGCTCGTGCTGCTCGGCGGAGCGGCCGGCGGCTACTTCCTGTTCTTCGCCAAGAAGGATCCGGCCAAGATGGCGGACCTGCCGCCGCCGAAGCCGCTGTTCGTCGACATGCCGGACCTGCTCGTCAACATGAGCACGCAGCCCGGCGAACGCACGCAATACCTGAAGATCAAGATCGTTCTTGAAGTGAAGGATCAGCCGCTGGTCGCGCAGATCCAGCCGAACATTCCGCGCATGGTCGACATCTTCCAGACCTACCTGCGCGAGGTGCGGCCGGGCGACCTCGCCGGCTCCGCCGGCATGTTCCGCCTGAAGGAGGAGCTGACGCGGCGCGTCAACTCCACCATCGCGCCGCATCAGGTGAGCGCGGTGCTGTTCAAGGAAATCCTGGTGCAGTGACGGACTGAACGATCATGGCGCCAGGAGATAACGTCGACCAGGATGCACTAGCCGAACAGTGGGGCGCATCGCTCGATTCGGAGGACCCGGAAGCCGCAGCAGCGGAAGCCGCAGCCAATGAATTGTCGGAGGCGATGGCCGAGCAGTGGGCGGCCATGGTCGACGACGGCAGCCGCAACCTGTCCAACAAGGCCAGCGGCGAACGCGTTCTTTCAGCCAGGAAGAAATCGACAACCTGCTCGGCTTCAGCGTCGGCGAGGTCAACCTCGACGACAATTCCGGCATTCGCGCCATCATCGATTCGGCGATGGTGTCCTACGAGCGTCTGCCGATGCTCGAAATCGTCTTCGACCGCCTGGTGCGGCTGATGACGACCTCGCTGCGCAATTTCACCTCCGACAACGTCGAAGTCTCGCTCGACCGCATCACCTCGGTGCGCTTCGGCGACTACATGAACTCGATCCCGCTGCCGGCGGTGCTGGCGGTGTTCAAGGCGGAGGAGTGGGAGAATTTCGGGCTCGCCACCGTCGACTCCAGCCTGATCTATTCGATGATCGACGTGCTGCTCGGCGGCCGGCGCGGCCAGACCTCGCTGCGCATCGAGGGCCGGCCTTACACCACGATCGAAACGAACCTGGTCAAGCGCCTGATCGAAGTGGTGTTGGCCGACACCGAGCAGGCGTTCCGCCCGCTGTCGCCGGTGACGCTGACGATCGACCGGCTCGAGACCAATCCGCGCTTTGCCGCGATCAGCCGTCCCGCCAACGCCGCCATCCTGGTGCGCCTGCGCATCGACATGGAAGACCGCGGCGGCAACGTCGAGCTCTTGATCCCGTACGCGACCATCGAACCGATCCGCAACGTGCTGTTGCAGATGTTCATGGGCGAAAAGTTCGGACGCGATCCGATCTGGGAGGGGCATCTGGCGACCGAGATCGGCAAGGCGCAGATCGCCGTCGACGCGGTGCTCTACGAGGCCGAGATTCCCGTTGCGGCAGCTGATGAAGCTCGAAGTCGGCGACACGCTGCCGCTGGAGATGCGTCCCGATGCGCTGGTGTCGGTGCGCTGCGGCGCGGTCACGCTGACCGAGGGGCGCATGGGCCGCGTCGGCGACCGCGTCGCGATCCGCGTCACCAAACCCTTGCGCAAGCCGCACACGACCTACGCCATGTTCGAGAAGGCCGACGAGACGACCAAGATGATGGAGGCGCAATGAGCCCGACATTCGGCACTAGTGATCGAGAGCCTGGTTGCGGCTTTGCTTTTGGTGACAATCGCTTACTGCATCATGCTGAACAAGCGGCTGAAGCTGTTGCGCGCCGACGAGCAGTCGCTGAAGGCGACGATCGGCGAGCTCATCACCGCAACCGAGATCGCCGAACGCGCGATCGCCGGACTGAAGGTCACGGTGCGCGAATGCAACGACAACCTCGGCGGACAGCTCGCAAGCGCATCCGAAATGTGCGACCGGCTCGGCACGCATATCCATGCCGGCGAAACCGTGCTGCATCGCCTGTCGCGCATCGCGATCGCGGCGCGGGCGCAGCCTGAGGAAGCGGAGGCGCGCTCGAAGAACGCCAAGGCGATCGTCGCGGCGGCTGAAGCCTTCACCGAGCGCAAGAGGGCGAACGGTCTCGCCGCATGAAGCGCCGCCGCGACTTTCGCCTGATCCCTGTTCTGCTGGTCGCCATCGCCTGCCTGGCGGTGCTGAAGATCGCCGGCATCGTGCTCGACGGCGGTTACACTCTGATCGGCGAGACCGCAGCCCCGGAAAGCTGTCCTGGGCGCAGCAGACGCTGAACTATCCCGTGCCCGGCGGCAAGATCGAGCCGCCCGAGGTGACGGGCTCGGTGGAGCGCCAAGAAGGAAGAGCCGCAGAAAGAGCGCCAGCGAGGCGCGGCCGGCGGAAACCGTCGTAGCCAGGCGCCGCAGCAGGTGTCGCCGACCGAACGCGCCGTGCTGGAACGGCTGCAGGAGCGGCGGCAGGAACTGGAGACGCGCGCGCGCGAGGTCGACATCCGCGAGAGCCTGCTGAAAGCGGCCGAGAAGCGCATCGAGTCGAAGGTCGACGAGATGAAAGGCGTGGAAACGCCGCATTTCCGCCGCCGCCCAGCAGAAGGAGGAGGCCGACAACGCCCGCTTCAAGAGCATCGTCACCATGTACGAGAACATGAAGCCGAAGGATGCGGGCCGCATCTTCGACCGGCTCGACATGTCGGTGCTGATCGAGGTCGCCTCGCGCATCAAGCCGCAGAAGATGGCGGACATCCTGGCGCAGATGTCGGGTGAGGCGGCCGAGAAGCTGACCGTCGAGCTCGCGCGCCGCTCCGGCGGCGTCGGCATGTCGGCGTCGATGTCGTCGCTGCCGAAGATCGAGGGCCGGCCGCACGAACGGGAAGAACTAGGTTAGCCAGGATCAAGCAACCAGCGCGAGGCGGGAGCCGATCTGCTTCTTCAGCCATGCGACCAGCGTTCGCGCGTGGCGCTCGCTCGCGCTGCGCGGATCGAACAGGGCGGTGAATAGCGGTCCTGGTGCCACCAGTTCAGGCGCAAGCCGGATCAAGGTCCCACGCTCGATCTGGCCCGCAACAACGGCGAGCGGTGCGACCACGGCCCCTTCTCCCGACAAGGCGGCTTCAAGCGCAATATAGTTGTGCTCGAATGTCTCAATCGCCGAGATCTCCGTGCGGCCAAGCCCGGCAGCGGCCAGCCAATCATCGAGCTCCCCGGGACGGGTCTCGCTCTCCAGAAACTTGATTTTGCGCAGGTCGCAGTGGCTTTCATACAGCCCCGGCGCGGCCAGCAGCCCAGCGCGTCACGAAACAGCGGAATTGCGGTGAGGTCCGCAGGAAAGGCTCTGTCTCCGCTGCGGATGGCAAGGTCCCATGTCAGCTCCCGCCAATTTTCCGGCGTGTGGGTCGGGCGCACGCGGGCCTTCAGCGCAGACCCCGATCGCTTCAGATCGGGCAGGCGCGGGATCAGCCAGTGCATCGCGAATGTCGCCGGAGCAATGATCTGAAAAACCGCGTCGCTTGCCTTCCGGCGCCGTCCGTCCGGCCGGGCGGATCGCCGCCAATGACGCTCGATTGCCGCCAGACCGGCGCCGGTCCCCTCGGCCAAAGTCAGTGCCGCGTCCGTCGGCACCATCCGGCGCCGATTATCCAGGAAAAGCTGCAGGCCCAACCAATCTTCCAGGCTGGCGAGATGCTTGCTTATGGCGCCGTGGGTGACGCAGAGCTCGGCGGCCGCAGTCGTCACGCTGCCATGCCGCACCACCGCTTCAAGCGCGATGAGGGATTTGAGCGGCGGCAGTAATCGCTTTGTCATGTGAGTTTCGCTCAAGCATCACCGAATTCTTCTCCATTTACTCCGCACGACATGGATGGAAAAAGACCGGCAGCGCGGCGTTTCTTCGATCCGGCAACGCTAATCGCCGTTTGTGACAGTTACTTGAAGCCAGATCGCGGTAGCCGGAGAGCGCTTAATGCGACGCGCGATCATTGTCATTCTGGATGGCCTGCGACGCGATTGCGTCAACGACGAACACACGCCGAACCTGATGGGTTTTGCAAGAGAGCGGGCCGCGACCTTCGCCAATCATCGCTCGGTGTTTCCCTCCGCCACGCGCGTCGTCACCGCGAGCCTCGCCACCGGCTGCTATCCGGGTCGTCATGAATTGCAGGGGAACAGCCTGGCCCTGATCGAGGACGGACATCTGGTTTGCCATGACGCCGGTCATCCCGACTTCCTCCAGCACAAGCGCAGAGTGACAGGGCGTTCGCTCGCCGTCCCCACATTGGCGGAGCGGGTGCGCGACACCGGCGGCGCCATCGTCTTTGCAAACGTCTCGCCCGGCGCGACCTATGCGCACGATCCTGATGGGCATGGTCACGTCTATCACCGCGACGGCTCTTTCGGTCCGGGTCGCAAACCGCTGCCGGCACCCGATCGTCTGGCAGTCGGCCCTGACCTTGCAGGCGACCGGGCGATGACCGGGCGGTTCGTGTCGGAAATCCTGGCCGAGCGCCGACCGGCCCTCGCGGTTCTTTGGCTTGGACACCCCGATACGACGCAGCACGAGGTGCCGCTGGGCTCTCCCGAGCATATCGCCGTTTTGCATGAGGCCGACCGGCATGCCGGAATGGTGATGGACGCCGTCGCGCGCCTGAAAGGTGGCGGCGACGAATTTCTATTGATGATCGGCTCCGACCATGGCCACCAGACCGTCACCGAAATCGTGGATATTGAAGACGAGTTGATCGCGGCGGGACTGAAAAGCTCGACCAGTTCGGGCGACGTGGTGGTTACCGCGAACGGCACTGCGGCTCTTGTCTATCTGCATCCCGATTGCGCGGACCGTCACATGCGCCTTGCAGAGTTCCTGCGGAGCCGATCCTGGGCGGGCGAGGTGCTGGAGGGCGATGAACTTGCTCGCATTGGTCAGGCCACGCCATCACGCTCTGGCCTTCGCCATATCGATGCGTGCCGATGACAAGCCAAACAGCTTTGGCGTTCCGGGCTCGAGCCTTGCCGTCAAGCCCGGCAGCGGAAAGCCTGACCGCTTGAATTGCGGGCAGCACGGGGGGCTCGGACGCTATGAGCAGATGCCGTTTCTGATGATCGAGGGGACAGGATTTGCTCCTGGCACGCGGCAGGACGCGGCAACCTCGATTGTGGACATCGCTCCGACGGTTCTGACGCATCTGAGACTGGACGGTGCCGAGACGATGGACGGCAGACCGCTTCAGAGCATGCCGTAAATTACGCCGAACGCTTCCGGTTCGGCGCGCAACATCAGGAGACGACATGCCGACCAGCCCGCTGAACCGTCGCCGCTTTCTTGAAGCCGCTGCCGCCCTGGGCCTGGTGGGCCCAGGCGCGTTCGCAGCGCCGCCCAAACGGCAACCGTCGGGACCGGACTTGAACAATCGGTCAGGCGTGGCGGCACGCTGCGCTTCGCCACGCTCGGATTGGATACGTCGGATTTCCATCGGCATACCGGCTCGATCGGCGTGCCTCAGGTCATTGTCGAAGCGCCGACCTCCATCGCCGACGACGGCAGCGTCAAGCCGTTCCTTGCGGAGAGCTGGACGATTGCGCCGGACGGGCTTGCATACACTTTCAAGGTTCGCCCAGACGTCAAGTTTCACAACGGCCGCGTCATGACCTCGGCCGACTTCCTTGCCAACTTCCAGCGCGTGCAAACGAAAGTGCAGGGCGGCTGGCTCGCGTCGGCAATGAAACAGGTTGCCGGCTTCGAGGCGCCGGATCCTGCGACATTCGTCGTCCGAATGCAGAAGCCTTATGCGCCGTTCCTGAACCTGATTTCGGAGCTGTGGATCGTCGCGCCGGAAAGCGAGGGCTGGGCCGAGACCGTCAAGCGGCCGATCGGCACAGGCCCGTTCAAATTCGAGCGCTGGACGCCCAAGGTCGAATTGGTCGCGCCGCGCCATGCCGAATATTGGCAGGCCGGAAAACCATATCTGGACGCCGTACGTTTCGATCTGAGCGACAATGAGCAGAATGAGCTCGCGTTGCGCTCAGGCGATCTCCACGTCGGCCGGATTGCGAACGACAAGATCGCCGAGATCGCCAGGCAGCCGGGCTTTCAGCTTATGCCGCTGAAAGATTCCACCTGGTACTTCTGGTCGTTCAACAATCGCAAGCCGCGCCCGCCATTCGACCGCGTCAGGGTTCGCGAAGCGGTCGCTTATGCTCTCGACAAGCAGGGCTACATGCAGTTCATCGCGGCGAGCGTGGCATCGTCACCAATCAGTGGGTGGCGCCGGGAAATTTCTACTTCGACAAAGCCCTGCATGACGCGGACCGTCACGCCAAGCCCGATCTCGCCAAGGCACAGAGCTTGCTCAAGGCCGAGGGCGTCGACCCGAAGGCGACGCGCGCTGCGCATCGTCTCCTGGCAAAACCCTTACGCCGAAGTCGCTGCGCAATCGGTGCGCGCACTCGGCTTCAAGGTCGAGCATGTGGCGCTCGATGACCTGAGCGCCCAGCGGCGGTTGGGCGAGTACGACTGGGACCTCGCACCGATGGGCTCGGGCCCGCGCGCCGACATCTTCCTGCGGTACGTGCGCCTGATGTCGGATGGCCCAAATCCCGTGCTGTGGGGCGGCGTGCAGGATCCCGAGTTTGACAAGCTGACGCTCGCCGCCGTCGCCGAAATCGACGACGCCAAACGCAAGGAGCTTTATCTTCGGGCCTGGCAGCGCGTGATCGACGGATACTATACGGTGGTCGCCGGCCACGCTTTCGACACCTTCGCCGGCAGACCCGAGGTGCGCGGCTTCTCCGGCGGCTTCACCTGGTCGCCGCACCGGGTCGACGGCGGGCTCGCCTTCACATGGCTGGCGAGCTGACCGCCGCATTGCCTCAACACACGCAGCCGACGAGAAACTCCAGCTGGTCGGCGCCCCTGCTGCTCTCCGTCGCGACGCTGGTCGTCGCGATCGTTCTTGCGCTTCTCGGCCCCGAAGCGTTCGATCTTGATCCCACGGCGCAGCTGCTGCGTCTGCGCAATCAGGGCCCATCCGTCGCGCACCTGCTCGGCACCGATCACCTTGGACGTGACGTCCTGGCGCGGCTGGTCGCCGGCCTTGGCATGAGCTTGACCGTGGCCGCGATCGCTCTGGTCATTGCCGCAGCGGTCGGCATTGTGCCGGCGCTGATTGCTGCGACGGCGGGCGGCCTGATCGAGAAGACGCTGGTCTGGCTTGTCGATTTGCTGCGAGCGATGCCCGGCGTTCTTCTCGCGCTGGTGCTCGCGGCTGTCCTCGGGGCCGGTGTCATTCCGTTGTCGGTGGCCGTCGGGCTGACATTTGCGCCTACCTTTGCCTTGGTGGCTCGCGCGGCCTATCAGCACGAACGCGGCAAGCCGTACATCGAAGCGCTGAAGGGGCTTGGCGCCGGCCCGCTGCGCGTCAGCTTCCACCACGTGCTGCCCAACATTGCGGGTCCCCTGGTGACGCAAGCGGCGATCGTTCTGCCGCGTTGCATTGTCACGGAATCGGTCATGAGCTTTCTTGGCCTCGGGGCGACGCCCGACATGATTACGTGGGGCCGCATGATCGCCCAGGCCTCCCGGTTTTTCGAGGTCAATCCGGTCGCGGTCATGGCGCCAACCCTGGCCACCGGCATCCTCACGCTTTCGCTGGCGGTGATCGGCACGGCGATGCGTCGCCGGCTCGATCCGATGCGTAGAGGGGAGCGTGGACGATGATGGCGTGGCTGCCGGCGGCTCGGATCAAGGGTCGTTGACGCCGCAAGGGGGATGGCCGCGGCCATGACGGCCATCCTCGGAATGACGGTCATCGTCTTTATTCTGCTGCGCATCGTGCCCGGCGACATCATCGATCAGGTGGCAAGCGAAGGCGGCTTTACCACGCCGATGATGGAGCAAATGCGGCGCGAGTTCGGGCTCGACCGTCCGGTGTGGGAGCAGTTGGTGCTGTGGCTGATGCGCGTGCTCCAGGGCGATCTCGGCATGTCGTTGCGGTTCCAGCAGCCGATCTCCGACATGCTCGCGGGAGCGGTCATGCCGACAGTCAGCCTCGCCATTCCGGCGTTTGCGATCGGGCTTCTTCTCGGTATCGCCTTGGCCGTCGGTGCGGCCGCCTGGCCACGCTCCGGTCTGCGTTCGCTCGTCGAGGCGATCAACGTCTGGTCGATCGCCGTGCCGACTTTTTGCGTAGGTCTGATCGGTATTCTGGTTTTTGTGCTTTGGCTGCGCTGGACTCCGCTTTCGGGGAATATCTGGCTGCCGGCCCTCGTGATCGGGATCGATATCGCGGGGCAGCTCGCAAAACCTTTGCTGGAAGATCTCGAGGAGGAACTTGGCAGTCCTTACGTCAGGACGGCAGCCGCGAAGGGTGTGTCGCGGCTTGCCATCGTCTTCCGCCATGTGCTGCCGAACGCGGTCTCGACGTTGCTCGCGCTTTCGGGGCTGGTGATGGGAGGACTTGTCGGCGGAACACTGACCATGGAGGTCCTGTTCGGGCATGCCGGCCTCGGCAAGCTCGCGCTCGACGCGGTGCTTGCCCGCGATTATCCGGTGACACAGGCGGCCGTGGTGGTGATCGCAGCGGCGGTGATTCTGATCAATGCCTTGATGACGGGCCTGGCGCGGCTTCTCGATCCGCGCGTTAATAGTGCCCCTCGGCGCAGGGAGAGGTCCCACAGGCCTTAATGCTGCGGCCTCAAGAGCGCCACAGCGATTGCGATCGTCGCCTGAAGAATGCCGCGCATGGTGTTCTCCGCAAAAGCATTTCCCTCACGCTCAATGCCGCTCTTGGAATGACGTTCCCATTCCGTTTGTGCGCTGCTGGACAACCGTCGTTAACAAACCCTTAAGCGCGCGATTCTAGGGTCGGAACTGCAAGCAGCGGCGCAACGCCGTTGGGGCTGAGAAACGTCAAGCATGACGCGTGAGGGTTCCCGCGAATCCTGGTCGAGCGCTCGCCTTGTCGCGCGCGCGCTTGCGCGCGTCTTCGCCAAATCGATCTCGCTTGGTCTGGTCGCATTCGGGCTTGCCTCCGCTGCGCCCGCCGCCGCGGAGCCGGTCAAGGGCCAGGCGATGCTGACGAAAGGGGGCGACTATGCGCGCCTCGTCGTCAAACTGCACCGGCAGGTCGACGCGGAAGTGCGAACCTCCGGCATGATTGTCGTCATCAAGTTCGTCCGCCCGATCGACGTCCCGGTCGACAAGCTGTGGGAGGGCGCTCCCGATTTCGTCAGCTCCGCCCGTGTCGATCCCGACGGCAGCGCACTCCGCCTGGCGCTGGCACGCAAGGCCACACCGAACGTCATGGTGGCGGGCGAGCGCCTGTTCATCGACCTGTTGCCCGATACCTGGAGCGGCCCGCCGCCATCGTTGCCGCCGGACGTCATCAAGGAACTGGCCGAGCGCGCGAAGGAGGCCGAGCGGCTGCTGCGGCAGTACGAAGCGGCACGCGCCACCAAGAAACGCCCGCCGATCCGCGTGCGCGCGTCCACGCAGCCGACGTTTACGCGCTACGTGTTCGAGCTGCCCGATGGCGCCGGCGTCTCGACCATCCTCAACAAGGAACGGCTGACGCTGAACTTCGATTCCGGCCTGACGTTCGACCTTGCCGACGCGAAGGTCGCCACCGCGCCGAACATCTCCGCCATCACCCAGAAGGTCGACGGCGAGAGCACGGTCGTCGAGTTCGCGCTGCTCGGCGATGCCGACGTGCATTCCTTCCGCGAGGAGCGGAGTTACGTGGTCGACATCGGCTTCGCCGCGAAGCAGGAGAGCCTGCCGAAGCTTGAAGCGCCGAAACCGGAAACGCAGCCGGCGACGGTGCCTGCCGCTGCGCCACGCGCAAGCGAGGTCAAGTCTCCGACGGACATCATCAAGGAGGCGGGCCCGGCTCCAGCAGCGCCGCTCGGCGCGTCGCCACCGGCGCCGGCTCAGGCCGCTCCTTCACAGACTGCTCCTCCGCAGTCTCCTGCGCCGGCCGCACCGCAGCCGGCACAGCGCGCGGACACAAAGGTCGAGGCGGCATCCGAAAAAAGGCCCGAGCCCGCGGCCGAAAAGATGGCGCTCGCCGGCGCAGATACGAACGCCGCGCCGCAGATCACCGGCGACTCCACGGCGATCACCGCCCGCCGCAGCAGCGAAGGACTCCGGCTGACTATTCCCTTTGCGCAGGCAACGCCGGCTGCCGTCTTCACGCGCGCCGATGCGCTGTGGATGGTGTTTGACTCGGAGATACCGCTCGACGTCAGCCAGATCGCGCGCGACGGCGGCGCGAGCGTGCGTGACGCGCTGCAGATGGCGCTGCCGCGCGGGCAGGCCGTTCGCGTTCGTCTCAATCGTCCGCAGCTTGTCGGTGTTACCGGAGACGCTACCTCCTGGGTGGTGCATGCCGCGGATGTTTCGCCGTCGCCGCCGCAACCGCTGTCGGCGGTGCGCAACGTCGCCGATCCGGCGCGCGCCAGCGTCACGGTACCGCTCGACGAGCCCGGACGCACGCATCGGCTGGTCGATCCCGATGCGGGGGATACGGTCCTCATCGTCACGGCAAGGCTGCCCGCGCGCGGCTTCGTCAAGCCGCAGAACCTTGTGGAGTTCGCGCTGCTCGAATCCGCACACGGCTTGGCCGTGCAGCTGAATTCCGATGACGTGCAGGCCGAGCTCGCGCCCGACAAGGTCGTCATCGGGCGTCCGGGCGGTTTGACGCTGTCGGTCGTCGAGGTGACGCAGCAACGTGCAATCGTTGCAACCAAGCTGCTGCTCGACGTCGCTACCTGGCGCGACGACCGTGCGGCCAACTTCATTCAACGCCGCGACGCGCTGTGGACGCAGGCCGTGCAGGCGACCGCCGAAGCCCGCGTGCCGGCGCGGCTTGAGCTCGCGCGATTCTACATCGCCAACGGCTTCTACCTGGAGGCGAGGGCCGCCATCGACGCATTTTTCGCCGATCAGCCGGCCGGCTCGGAGGACTCGAACCTCCTGATCGTGCACGCGCTGGCATGCATCCTGGCGGGAAGCCCGGAGCAGGGGCTGAAGGATCTCGCCAGCCCCGCGATCGGCGCCGGCTACGACTCCCGTCTGTGGCGGGCGATGGCGCATGTGCGGCTCGGCAAGTGGGCCGAGGCGCGCGAGCTGTTCAAGGGCGTCGATTTCGCGCTCGGCGCGCTGCCCCTGGAACTGCAGCGGATCGCGGTCATCGATGCGCTGCGCGCGGCGCTCGAGGTGCGCGACTATGCCGGCGTGTCCACCCGTCTGAACGAGCTCGACATCGTCGGCGTCGCGCCGGAGCAGGAGGGCTATGTCGCGCTTCTGCGCGGACGGATGGCGCAGGCGCTCGGTCGGGAGAACGATGCGCTGGTGGACTATCGGCGGGCGATTGCGTCGCCGGACCGCGCGTCGGCGTCGGAAGCAAAACTCCACGAGGTCGAGCTCGCGCTGAAGCGCGGCGAGATGTCGGGCGAGCAGGCGCAAGCCGACCTGGAGACGCTGTCCGTCACCTGGCGCGGCGACGCGATCGAGGTCAAGACGCTGCAGCTTCTGGCCCGCATCTATGGCAAGGAAGGCCGCTTTCGCGAGGCGCTGCTGGCCTCGCGCATGGCCACCAAGCTGCAACCCAATTCGGAAGTTGCGCGGCAGATGCAGGATGAAGCGGCCGAACTGTTCTCGCAGCTGTTCAACGGCTCGCGCGCGGACGAGATGCCGGCGGTGCAGGCGCTGGCGCTGTTCTACGAGTTTCGCGAACTGACGCCGATCGGCCGGCGTGGCGACGAGATGATCCGCCGGCTTGCCGATCGCCTGGCCGCAGTCGATCTGCTCGACCAGGCCGGCGAGCTGCTGCAATACCAGGTCGAGCACCGCCTCGACGGTTCGGCGCGCGCCCATGTCGCCTCGCGCCTGGCGATGATCTACCTCACCAACCGCAAGCCGGACCGCGCGCTTGCCGCGCTTCGCGCGACGCGTATCGCCGATCTCGCCGGCGAACTGCGCCAGCAACGGCTGTTGCTTGAAGCACGCGCGCAGAGCGACGTCGGTCGCCATGATCTCGCGCTCGACATCATCTCCAATCTGGTGGGCCGCGAGGCGATCCGGCTGCGCTCCGACATCCACTGGGCGGCGCGGCGCTGGCGCGAGGCCTCGGAGCAGATCGAATTGCTCTACGGCGAGCGCTGGAAGGACTTCGCGCCGCTGACGGAGTACGAGAAGTCCGACATCATTCGCGCGGCGATCGGCTATTCGCTGTCCGACGATGGTATCGGGCTGTCACGCCTGAAGGAGAAGTATGCGGCGAAGCTCGACGCCGACACCGATCGCGCCGCGTTCGAGGCGGCGACCAGGCTCGCTGCGGCCAACAGCGCGGAATTCGCAGCTATCGCCAGGATGGCCGCCTCGGTCGACACGCTGGACGGCTTCCTCCGCGAGATGCGGCACCGCTTCCCGGAGATGGCCTCGCGCACGCCGCTGCCCGCGGCGGCGAAGGCAAAGGCTGATCCGAACCCGACCGGCTCGCTGCCGGCCATCAGGGGACTGCGGCGGGCCGAGGCGAAGCGGTGACGCCCTTGGCGTCATTGCGAGGCATAGCCGTTCGTAAGAACGGCGTCGCTTACTCGCCTATGGCGACGAAGCAATCCAGCGCGCGCGAAGCGCGCAAAATAAAAATCGCAGCATTTGCAGCGAGCGCAGCGTTTTTGTTTGGCGCGCTTCGCGCGCGCTGGATTGCTTCGCTTCGCTCGCAATGACGCAGGCCGTCAACTCCCTCCGTAGCTCTGCACGAGGCTGCCGGCCACCAGCGTCCAGCCGTCGACCAGCACGAAGAAGATCAGCTTGAACGGCAGCGACACGACCACCGGCGGCAGCATCATCATGCCCATCGACATCAAGACGGATGCGACCACGAGGTCGATGATCAGGAACGGCAGGAACAGCAGGAAGCCGATCTCGAACGCGCGCTTCAACTCGGAGATCATGAAGGCCGGAATGAGGATGCGCATCGACATCTGCTCCGGCGTCGCCGGCGGCGGTTCACGCGAAAGATCCATGAACAGCTTCAAGTCCTTCTCGCGCACGTTCTTTTGCATGAACGTGCGCAGCGGACCGCCGGCGCGCTCGAGCGCCTGCTCGACGCCGATCTCGTTGGCGACCAGCGGGCGGATGCCGTTGTCGTAGGACTGCTGCAGCGTCGGTCCCATCACGAAGCCGGTCAGGAACAGCGCCAGCGCGATGATGACCGCGTTGGGCGGTGCGGTCGCCGTTCCAAGCGCGGTGCGCAGAAGCGACAGCACGACGACGATGCGCGTGAACGAGGTCATCATCACGACGATCGAGGGAGCGATCGACAGGATGGTCAGCAGCGCAATCAGCTGAACGGCGCGCTCGGTGACGCCGCCGCCCTGGCCGAGATTGATGCTGATGTCCTGGGCAAGCGCGGGCTGCGCGAGGAGGCCCGCGGTCAGAGACGATTGCAACGAGGAAAAGATACTCTACGCGTGCTGCCCGATGACCTCACGAAGGCGTCTTCGGGCGGCCGAGCAGGCTTGCCATCTCGTCTTCGAGGTTCTTGAACTGCGTCTTCGGCGCATCGGCAGCGGGCTTTTCGCCTTCAGACGGAGCCGCAGGCGCTGGCGCAGGCTCGTTTGCAGCCGGACGCGGCGGTGGCGCGGTGCGGTTCGACGGCACGTCAGGTGCGACCGGCGGCGCGCGATCGGCTGCAGCCGGGTTCGCGCCGGGCCGGCGCAGCGCCGCCTCGAGCCGTTGCGCCATCTCGGCGAGATTCTTGTCGGCGGCCGATGCCGGTGAGGGCGCCGCGTGCGGCGGCCGGGCGCTCGGCCGGACGAACGGGCGGAGCAGCCTTCGGCGGCTCCGGACGCGCGGGGCGCTGCGGCGCGAGTGGCGGCGGCTCGGCGCGCGGCATCGCCCGCGGCGGCACCTCGCGCAAGGCAGGCTCCGGCCGCGTCATCGGTTCGGGCGCAAAGCCTGCGATCGGATCGGGGCGCCGTTCTGCCTGCGGCGCACGACGCATGTCTTCGGCGAAAGCGGGGCGGGCAGGGCGCGGCGGCGGCTCGGGCAGCGGCGCGGGCTCATCATGCTCGAGCGGCTCGATGCGGAACGGCTCGCTCTCCCACGCCTGCTCGGCTGCGGGCGGCAGCGGCGTGCGCGGCGGCATCTGCTGCTGCGGCGGGGATGCGCGCACGATGTTCGGCTCGACGACGATGTCGCTCGGTCCGCCGATCATCAGCAGGTGCTCGATATTGTCGCGGCGGACGAGGACCAGCCGCCTGCGGCCATCGACCGCGGCGGCGTCGATCACAGCCAGGCGAGGCATGCGTCCGCGATTCGCGCCGGTGCCGAGCCGGTTCGCCGGCGAATCGGCGCACCAGCCAAGTCACCAGACCGATCAGCGCCAGCACGGCGATGAACGCAAAAAAGAAACCTGCGGCCGATTGCATTTCCATTGTCCCCACCAGGAAGGATCTGCGCGCATCAAGCCCTAAAGCTGCCGGCCGAAACCGCAAACGATAAGCGAAGCGCTAACCCGTTGGTTAACTGCGAGCGGCAAGACTTGCCCCGTTCCTCTTCGAGTCAAGCTGCCCTGTCTCTTAATAAACCAATAACGCCAGAGACTGAAATACTATCGAGGCGTTTGTATTCAACGGCTTGGGTGGTTAAGAGCGCGTTAATGGCGGAATTGGGCAGTCCGCAAGCCTTAACCCATTATTAACCATACACGCGGCAAATTCTGCCGACCTGACGCGATGCCGCGCAGGGCGGAACCAGAGGCAGCGGAATGGCAATTTCCGACATACCAGGTCTGTCGGCCCTGCGCACAAGCATGCAGTGGCATCAGCAGCGCCAGCGGGTGCTGGCGGAGAACGTCGCCAACGCCGACACGCCGAATTATCAGCCGCGCGATCTGGTGCGGCCGACCGCAGAGGGGCTCGCCAAGGGCGCGAGACCCGGCCTTACCATGGTGCGCACGAACACGGCGCACATCGGCTTTGCGAACGGCGATCCCAGCTTCGCGCTCGATCGCAAGGGCGGTTGGGAGACGCGGCCCAGCGGCAACGCGGTCAGCCTGGACGAGGAGATGCTGAAGGTTGCGCAGAACCAGATGGACTATCAGGCGGCGACCTCGCTCTACACCCGCAGCCTCGGCCTGCTGAAGACCGCCATCGGCAAGCGCTAGCGCATGATCCCGAAAACGTGGAACTGAAGGGACCGCGTCATGGACTTTCTCAAATCGATGGGGATCGCGGCGTCCGGCTTGCGCTCGCAGGCAGGCCGCATGCGCGTCATCTCGGAGAACATCGCCAACGCGGACTCGACGGCCGCGGCTCCCGGCGGCGATCCCTATCGGCGCAAGATCCCGACCTTCTCATCCGAACTCGACCGCGAGCTCGACGCCCGCGTGATGAAGATGGGGCGCATCGCCCAGGACCGGTCCGAATTCAAGGTCAAGTACGATCCGAGCCATCCGGCCGCCGATGCCAGCGGCAACGTCAAACTGCCCAACGTCAATTCGCTGGTGGAAATGACCGACCTGCGCGAGGCGCAGCGCTCCTACGAAGCCAATCTGAACATCGTCACCGCCACGCGGCGGATGATCCAACGCACCCTCGACATCCTCCGGGCATGATCCGGACATCTTGAGCACTGCAAGGAGACAGCTGAACCATGGCATCGCCATCCATTGCGGCAAACGCCTACGCGAACCTCGCGCGCATCGTCGACGTCGGCTCCGCCGGCAAGACCTCCGAAGCCGGCGGAACAGTCCTTCGCGGCGATGCTGAAGGATTCGATCGGCAGCGTCGTCGAGGCGGGGAGGAAGTCCGATGGCCAGACGATGGCGATGGCGTCGGGCAAGGCCAACGTCGTCGACGTGGTCACCGCGGTTGCCGAAACCGAGGTCGCGGTCGGCACGCTGGTGTCGGTGCGGGACCGGGTGATCCAGTCCTACGAGGAAATCATGCGGATGCCGATCTGATCCTCGACCCTCATGGTGAGGAGCGCGTAGCGCGTCTCGAACCATGAGGCCGGGGCGGTTCAGCACCCAGCAACCATCCCCCGGATCAAGTCCGGGGGCAGGCTCTTCGAGACGCCCGGCTTCGCTCTTCGAGCTACGCCGGGCTCCTCAGGATGAGGCCGAGTTTCAACACTAGGCAGACCGACGAGGAGTTCGTTTCATGACCGGCCCCGAAGTGCTCGACGTCGCGCGCGACGCGATCTGGACCATCGTCCTCGTCTCCTCGCCGCTGATGGTGGTCGGCCTGGTCGTCGGCGTGGTCATCTCGCTTGTTCAGGCGCTGACGCAAATCCAGGAAATGACTCTGGTTTTCGTGCCGAAGATCCTGGCCATCTTCGTCACCATGGTGCTCGCGTTGCCGTTCATGGCCGACGCGCTGCACAGCCATATGCTTCGCATCTCCTCGCGAATCATCGGAGGGTAGCGGCGTCCGCAATCCATATGGGCGAAGCCTGTGCGCATCGACGTCTCCTTCCTTCCGGCGCTGGCCGCGGCCTTCCTGCTGGTGTTCGCCCGCATCGGTACCATGATCATGCTGATGCCGGGCCTGGGCGAGGTGAACATCCCGACCCGCATCCGGCTCGGCATCGCGCTCGCGCTGACGCTGATCCTGCTGCCGCTGCATCGCGCCGCCTATCAGGTCAATCTGGAGAACCTCGGGCCGCTGCCGGTGCTGCTGGTGCACGAAATTCTGGTCGGCCTGATCCTTGGCGCCACCGCGCGGGTGACGATCTCGGCGCTGACGGTTGCGGGTTCCGTGATCGCCCAGCAGCTCGGGCTGGGCTTTGTGACCGCCGTCGATCCGACCCAGGGCCAGCAGGGCATCGTCGTCGGCAACCTGTCTGACCATCCTCGGCATCACGCTCTTGTTCGCGACCGACCTGCATCATCTGGTGATCGCGGCGCTCACCGAGAGCTATACGATCTTCAAGCCGGGGGAGCTGATCCCGTCCGGCGATGTCGCCTCGCTTGCGACCAAGACCTTCGCGCTGGCGTTCAAGGTCGGCGTGCAGCTCTCCGCGCCGTTCCTGGTGTTCGGTCTCGTGTTCAATCTGGGCCTTGGCGTCCTGGCGCGGCTGATGCCGCAGATGCAGGTCTATTTCGTCGGCGCGCCGCTTTCGATCCTGCTTGGATTTCTGATTCTTGTCGCGGTGATCGCAACCATGATGGGAACGTTCCTCGACTACTTCGTGCTCATCATGCACGAGCTCACGCCGAGAAGGTAGGCATGATCCCGAGAAGCGGGAACCGGTTTTCGGATCGGATCATGCCCGAAAAAGGGCATGATCCCGAAAAGTGGACGGTTCAGCCAGATCATGCCCAACAAAAGGAGAGGCGACGAGTTTGAGTCAGCGATGCTGATCAAACTCTAGCTGGCGATGGCTGACGAAACCGACCTTTCCGAAAAGACAGAAGACCCGACCCAGAAACGTCTCGACGACGCGCTGGAGCGGGGCGACGTCGTCAAGAGCCAGGAGGTCAACACCTGGTTCATCATCGCCGGCGCGACACTGGCGCTCTCGGCGTTCTCCGGCTCGTTCGGCAGCATCAAGGTTTCGCTGCGCGACCTGCTCGCCAACGCGCACAGCATCCGCACCGACGGGACCTCGCTCTTGCTGTTGCTCAAGCACATCGAGCACGCGCTGATCGCGGCGCTCGGGGTGCCGATGCTGGTGCTGGTGATCGCGGCGATCTGCGGCAACGTGGTGCAGCATCGGCTGGTGTTCACCGCCGAGAGCTTGATGCCGAAGCTGAACAAGATCTCGCCGCTCGCCGGCGCGAAAAGGCTTTTCGGCAAGCAGGCTTGGGCCAACCTGCTGAAAGGCACTCTTCAAAGTCATCGCGGTCGGCGCGGTGATGGCGATGGTGTTCTGGCCGGAGCGGCACAAGCTCGACGCCATGGTGCGGATGGACCCGATGGGAATCGTCGATGCGACGAGGGCCCTGTCGCTGCAACTGCTCGGCACGGTGGTGGCGATGCTCGCCGTGGTCGCCATCGCCGACTACCTGTTCCAGTACCGGACCTGGTTCGAGCGGCAGAAGATGTCGCTGCAGGAGATCAAGGAAGAGTTCAAGCAGACCGAAGGCGACCCGCACATCAAGGGCCGGCTGCGGCAGCTGCGCGACGCCCGCCGCAAGAAGCGCATGATGGCGGCGGTGCCGACCGCCTCGGTGGTCATCACCAACCCGACCCACTTTGCCGTGGCGCTGAAGTACGAGCGGGGGATGGCGGCGCCGGTCTGCGTCGCCAAGGGCGTCGATTCGATCGCCCTGAAGATCCGGCAGGTCGCGAAGGACAACGACGTGCCGGTGATCGAGAACCCGCCGCTGGCGCGGGCGCTGCACGCCGCGGTGAAGATCGACGACGAAATCCCGGTCGAGCACTACCAGGCGGTGGCCGAGGTGATCGGCTACGTCATGCGGCTGAAGCGCGGTTTTGCCGGGCTGCGGCGGTAGGCGAAGCGGCCGCCTTAGCGCTCCCTCGCCCCGCTTGCGGGAGAGTCCGAGGTACCTCGCACACGGAGTGGCAGCTGTCCCCGATTGCTGCGCACGCCTTCCGCAGCGGTTGAGCGGCGTTGATTTTCGCGATGCATTTTTGACTCACGCGCGCGATTTTCGATTCGCGGACTCTTGGCTTGGGCCGGCAAATCAGGCAGTGAGGCATTGATTCGCGTGCGTACAAGGCAATAATCGAGCTAAAGGACGTGGCGCAGGCTGCATGACAATGACTCTCGGAAGCGATCAGCCGCGTCCCCTTGCCGAACCGAGCGGCGGGACACGGCGAGGCGGGAGTGTACCGCTGGTGCTGGCGGTCGCAGCGGCGGTGGTGGCGGCAGCGATCGGCTTCATGTGGCTTGGCCGCGCCCAGGCCCAGCCCTACATCCTCGGCCTGCTTGCACTGCTGGCGATGGTCGGCCTGTTCGCGCTGTTCGCGTTTGCGGCGGGCATCGTCCGCTTTGCCGATCGCAGTGCCGACGATCCGATCACCCGCAGCATCGGCGACTCGTCGCCCGAAGGTATCGTGGTCGTCGACAGCCGCGGCCACGTGGCCTATTCGAACCGCGCCTACCTGGCGCTGACCGGCGCCGAGCGGCCTGAAGAGGCGCGGCCGGTCGAACGGGTCTTCGTCGGCAATCCGGAAGTGTCCGAGGTGGTGTTCCGCCTGCTGAAGGCCTCGCGCGAGGGCAAGCGGCAGCAGGAAGAGGTGCGCGTGATTGCGCCCGACGGCGTCTCGGGACGCTGGCTCAGGATGCGCGTTCGGCCATTGGGCGACGCCAGAAGCATGCGGTGTGGTCCATCGCCGACATCACGCGCGACCGCGAACGGCAGGAGGGCGTGTTCCAGGACCTGCAGCAGGTGATCGAATATCTCGACCATGCGCCGACCGGCTTCTTCTCGGCCAATCCGTCGGGAACCGTTCCTTACGTCAACGCCACGCTGGCGAGCTGGCTCGACTACGACCTGGCCGAGATCGGATCGGGCGGGCTGAAGCTCACCGACATCGTGTCCGGGGACGGCGCGGCGCTGCTCACCGGCATCGTGCCGGTGCCGGGCGAAGTGAAGACCGAGGTGTTCGACCTCGACCTGCGCACGCGCAGCGGCAAGACGCTGCCGGTGCGCATCTATCACAAGCTCGCCTTTGGCGCCGACGGCGCCGCCGGCGCGTCGCGCTCGATCGTGATCAACCGCGCGCGCGACGAGCAGCGCCGATCCGCAACGCGCCGCCGAAGTGCGCTTCATGCGCTTCTTCGACCACACGCCGATGGCGATCGCGACCGTCGACAAGGCCGGGTCGATCGTGCGCGCCAATGCACGCTTTGCCAAGCTCGCTCAGACTCTTGCGGTCGAGGCTTCGAGCGGGAAGTCAATTCGCGCCATGCTCAGTGAGCGCGACGGCAACGAGCTGACGTCGGCCATCGCCAAGGCCGCCGAAGGGCAGGGCGACATCAAGCCGGTCGAGGCGACGCTTGCCGGGCCGAAGGAGCGCTCGGCCGAATTCTTCGTCACCGGCGTCGAGGGCGAGGAACGCGATACGGAAGCTGCGATCGTCTACATGCTGGAGACCACCGACAAGCGGGCGCTGGTCAACCAGGTGAACCAGGCGCAGAAGATGGAAATGGTCGGCCAGCTTGCCGGCGGCATGGCGCACGATTTCAACAACGTGCTGTCGGCCATCATGATGGCCAACGACTTCCTGCTCTCGGCGCACAAGCCGACCGATCCGTCCTTCCAGGACATCATGCAGATCAAGCAGAATGCGACCCGCGCAGCCTCGCTGGTGCGGCAGCTGCTGGCGTTCTCGCGCCGGCAGACGCTGCGGCCGCAGGTGCTCGATCCGGGTGATGCGCTGTCCGACCTGACGATGCTGCTCCGCCGGCTGATCGGCGAGAAGGTCAAGCTCGAGACCGTGCACAGCCGCGACCTGTGGCCGGTCAAGGTCGACGTGTCCCAGTTCGAGCAGGTGATCGTCAACCTGGCGGTCAATGCGCGCGACGCGATGCCCGACGGCGGAACGCTCACCGTGCGCACCGCGAACGTCACCGCGCAGGAGGCGGAACGCCTCTCCTACAAGGGGATGCCGGCGGCGGATTACGTCCTGATTGAAGTGGCCGACACCGGCACCGGAATTCCCGCCGAGATCGTCGACAAGATCTTCGAGCCGTTCTTCTCCACCAAGGAGGTCGGCAAGGGCACCGGGCTTGGGCTGTCGACCGTCTACGGCATCATCAAGCAGACCGGCGGCTTCATCTATGTGGATTCCGAAGAGGGCAAGGGAACATCGTTCCGCATCTTCCTGCCGCGTCATGCGGAAGCCGAGACGCGCCGTCGTCAACGGCGCCGCACATGACGCCACGAAGGATCAGCGTCCGGCCGATCTGACCGGGCAGGGAACCATCCTGCTGGTCGAAGACGAAGACGGGCTGCAGATCGCTGAATGCGCGCGGTTTGCGTTCGCGCGGCTACACGGTTGTGGAGGCGGCGAACGGCGTCGAGGCGATCGAGGTGCTGGAAGCGCAGGACGGCAAGATCGACCTCGTCGTGTCGGACGTGGTGATGCCGGAGATGGACGGCCCGACGCTGCTCAAGGAGATGCGCGGCCGCAACCCGACGCTGAAGGTGATCTTCGTGTCCGGCTACGCCGAAGACGCGTTCGAAAAGAGCCTGCCGGCGAACGAGCAGTTCGCTTTCCTGCCGAAACCATTCACGCTGTCGCAGCTCGTGGCACAGGTGAAGGAGACGATCGCGAAACCGTAGCGGCTTCAGGAACCTGTTGCGCCGCAACAAGGTGTTCCAGGCGACGGGTTCTTTAATATATAAAGACTCCCGCCGCGACCGAGAGCCGCAGGTATGCGGCGTACAAACCCTTCACTTTCCTCGGCAAATGCCCAAGTTATGGGCCACGTCCCCATGCCGGGGATTGAAGGGATTTATGATGATGTCTTCGAAGCGCATTCGCGCATCTTTCAAGACCTTGGCCGTCGTCATGACGCTGGCGCTGCCGGCGGCGATCGCGATCTCGTCGGTCGCCGACGCGCGCGCCAACCGCGGCGGCAGCTCGGGCTCGCGCGGCTCGAACACGTTTTCTGCGCCTCCGGCAACCAAGACGGCGCCGACCGCGGCGCAGCCGATGCAGCGCACGCAGGCGCAGCCGACCACGCCGACAGCGGGTGCGCCCGCTGCTGCCGCTCCGGCTGCCGGCGGATTTTTCAACCGCCCGGGCATGGGCATGCTCGGCGGCCTCGCCGCCGGCTTCCTCGGCGCGGGCCTGCTCGGCATGATGTTCGGTGGCGGCATGTTCGGCGGCCTCGGCGGTCTCGCCTCGATGTTCGGCCTGTTGCTGCAGGTCGGCTTGATCGCGCTGGTGGTGATGTTCGCGCTGCGCTGGTGGCGCAGCCGCAACGCGCCGTCCTATGCCAGCGGCCCGGCGAACTTTGACGCCGGTCAGGCGCCGCAGCCGCGCCAGCAGGGTGGCGGTTTTGGTGGCTTCGGCGGAATGGGCGCCGGCACTGCCGCAGCAGCGCCTGTCGCCACTGGCTCCGATCAAGATCACGCCGGACGACTACGACGCGTTCGAGCGTCTGCTCGGCGACGTCCAGACCGCATGGTCGAACGAGGACAAGGCGGCGCTCGCGCGCCTGACCACGCCGGAGATGGAGTCGTACTTCACCGCCGACCTCGCGGACAACGCGGCCAAGGGCCTCGTCAACAAGGTGACCGACGTCAAGCTGCTGCAGGGCGACCTCGCGGAAGCCTGGCACGAGGGCAGCGACGACTACGCGACCGTTGCGATGCGCTTCTCGCTGGTCGACAAGACCATCGAGAAGGCGACCAGCCGCGTGGTCGACGGCAGCGACCAGCCGATCGAGGCGACCGAGCTGTGGACGTTCGTGCGCCCGAACAACGCCAGCTGGATGCTGTCGGCCATTCAGCAGACGAGCTGAGCGGCGTTACATTTTCGAGTTCGAAACGGCGGCCCTCTGGGCCGCCGTTTTCATTTGGGTTGCGCAAGCCACATCGTCACCCGCGCGTCCGCTCCCCTCTGTTGACTCCGCCGGGCCCCGCCGTGTCTTCTTTGCGAAACGATCGGGACGAGGAGGCGGCGCCATGGCTTATGAGCTCCACTATTGGCCGATGATCCAGGGGCGTGGCGAATTCGTGCGCCTGGCGCTGGAGGAAGCAGGCGTCGACTATGTCGACGTCGTCCGCCGCGGCAAGAACGGCATGTCGAAAATGCAGAAGCTGATGGGAAGCGACAGGCTTGCGACGCCGCCCTTCGCGCCGCCGTTTCTGAAGTCCGGCGACATGGTGATCGGCCATGTGGCCAACATCCTGTTGTTCCTCGGCGATCGGCACGGACTGGCGCCGAAGGCCGATGCGCAGCGGTTCTGGCTGCACGGCCTGCAGCTCACCATCACCGATTTCGTCTCGGAGGTGCATGACACCCATCATCCGCTCGGACCGACGCTCTATTACGAGCAGCAGCGCGCGGCGGCGAAGCGGCGCACGGACGAATTCTGGAAGCACAGGGTGCCGAAATATCTCGGCTATTTTGAGCGCGTGGTGAAGCGGAGCCGGGGACCTTTCGTTCTCGGCCGCAGGCTCGGCTATGTCGATCTGTCGCTGTTCCAGCTGATCGAGGGGCTGCGCTATGCATTCCCGAAGCGAATGCAGCGCTTCGAGAAGAACGTGCCGCTGCTGCTCGAGTTGCGCGATCGCGTGGCGGCGCGTCCGCGCGTCAAGGCCTACCTTGGCTCCGACAAGCGCATCGCCTTCAACGAGCACGGCATCTTCCGCCGCTACAAGGCGCTGGATCGGTAGGGGGGCGCCGTCATTCCGCCGCGCGCGACGCGCGAAGCTGAAAATGACGGTGGTGAGCGGCAGACCGTCGCGTAACGGCCTAAAGCTTCTTCCCGTCGAACGGCGTCATCTTGATCGTCGGCGAGATCAATGCCGTCGATGGTCGACACATTCACGGCAATGACCGGCGTGCCATCCGGCTTCTGGCCGCGCGCGAACGCCTCGACGCCGCATTCGCTGCACATCTGATGCGCGATGACATGCCGGTTGAATTTGTATTCCCTCAAGGACTCCTCGCCGGCGGCGAGGCTGAAGCTTCTTGGATCGACGAAGGCGATGTGCAGGCCCTTCTTGGTGCAGATCGAGCAGTTGCAGGCCGTCACCATGGCAAGGTCGCTCGTGCACTCGTAGCGCACGAGACCGCAGTGGCAGCCGCCGGTGAAGGTTCTGGGTTCCGGCATGTCGTTTCCTCCGGCAGGGCGCAGCTCAACGGAGCTCGTATAACGCATGCGCCATCGGAAGGATCAACGGAAATCGCGGTTTTGCTGCACCGGGAAAGTCATGTGTCGGGTGTCGCGGCCTTGAAGGCTGCAGCGGTATCGAACAGCTCATAGAACTCGACCGCCTTGCCGTCGCGGAACCGCCAGATGTCGACCTTCGGCGTCTCGCAGGTCTTTCCCGTCGCCTTGTTGGTCCATGAGACGCTGCCCTGCATCACCACCATGTCACCCTGGGCGATGAACTGCTTGACGTCGTAGTAGTTCATCGACCACTGCGCGAGCAGGCCGTTGAAATAGCCGCGCAGCACCTCGCGGTTGTCGTATTGCGCGGCGAACTGCATCGGCGCCTCGCCGCGCGGCAGCGAGCCGAAGCTGATGTTTTCATCGACGATGCTGATGAAATGGTCAACGCTGCCGCCGCGCGTCTCGTGCCATTGCCGATACGCCTCTTTCAGAATTTCGACGTTCTGCGCTTCGCTGGACATGGCTCGGCTCCGTCTCGTGCTGGATGATGTCAGCGGACCATGAGGCTGTAGCTCGCCTGCCGTTGGTGGCCGGATGGATAGATGACTTCGAGCGAAACTGAATCCGGCCCGGTATAGCCTCGCTGGGCGGTATAGATGGCGGTGGTGCCTGGAACCCGGCGCCGATTGCAGTCGCTGCGCACATTGGATGGCGGGAAGCTTGGAAACACGCCCCCTCGGGCAATAGAAACGCGTCCGTTGCTCGGCGGCGAAACGACGCGGATGACGACATCGCCGTATGCACTGCAATCGGGATTGAGGGAAGAGGCCGAGAAGAGCTTGAACGGCTTGCCCGCAATGACTGTCCTGGTCTGCGCTATCGCGGCATGGCTCGAAAACAAATGGCTTGAAAACAAAATGATCAGAAAAATCAACGAAATTCGCATCGACACCCCTGCAGGACAAACAATAGTCACACGACCGGAATATCTTCAATTTACCGTCAGTCCCGTTTCAATGTCGAGTGGCAGCAGTCAAAACGTTTGTGACGCTGACCCATTCGATGCGATGCAGCGGCGAATTGCCTTGACGAATGGCGCGCTTCGGTAATGATTCGCGCGGGTCAGGAAAATCCAACCGGCAAAATTCTTGGGAGGCGCATAATGACGCAGAGTGTAGCGTACGCGTCCGAGTTCGTTCCTCACGACAATCCATGCGCCCAGTGCGGCAAGCCGATCGCACAGCCGATCTGGTCGGAGCCTGGGGAGAGTTGTGTTACGTATGTCTGGGCATGCCACGCCTGCGACTACGAGTTCACCTGCACCGCGGTCTACCCGCAGCACGAGCAGTCGCTCGCGGCCTGACCCTTCAGAACCCGTACAAGAAGACGCCGATGGCGAAAGCGGCCAAGCCGGCCGCATCGATGAGCGTCGGCAGCGTCACCGCGACCGTTGCGGTTGCGAAATGTCGCTTGACCCATGCGGCCGCAATCGCCGCAGTGGGCGGATCTCGACGGCGGTCGTCGTGATCCACCGTGGAGAGCGGCCGCTCGCCGCAGTACCGCAGCCAGCGTCTTTTCAGAACCCGTCGATCGCGACGCCAATGGCGAACGCGGCAGCATGACGGCAGCCGTCGCAACGGCAAGGTGCCGTTGGACCTGGCTGCAACGATGGCTGCGACGGCAAGTGCCGCCGGCTGCACGAAAGCCTTCAGTAGCTTCGTGGTGATGACGAGACGCGTCGCCCGTCCGCTGACGTCATGCGCGGCGAGGTATCCCTGCTGCAACCGCTCGCGCTATAAGGCGAGGCGGGGGCGACCGCGGAGCGCAAAGAGAGAACCCGATGCCCTCGAATGATCCCTGGCCCGAGCTGCCCTATGCCGCGTGGAAGGACACGGCCACGACGCTGCAACTGTGGACGCAGATCGTCGGCAAGGTGCGGCTCGCGCTCACCCCGTGGCTCAACCACTCATGGCACGTCACGCTCTATGTCACCGCGCGCGGGCTCGGCACCGGACCGATGCCGCTCGCGGGGCGCGAGTTGGAGATCGACTTCGATCTTCTCGATCACGTGCTGTGGCTGCGGCTCAGCGACGGCCGTTTCCGGCAACTGATGCTGAAGTCGATGCCGGTTGCGGAGTTCTACACCGAGGCGATGGCGGCGCTGCGCGCGCTTGGCGCGGATGTGCGCATCAACGAGATGCCGAACGAGATCGCAGACCCGATCCGCTTCTCCGAGGACACGGTGCATGCGAGCTACGATGCGGCCGCGGTCGTCCGCTTCCACCGCGTGCTGCTCTCCTGCCACGACGTGTTCACGCATTTCCGCACCGGCTTCCTCGGCAAATCGAGCCCGGTGCATTTCTTCTGGGGCAGCTTTGACCTGGCGGTCACGCGGTTTTCCGGCCGCCGCGCGCCACCGCATCCGGGCGGCGTGCCGAACCTGCCTGACACGGTCGCCCGCGAGGCCTATTCGCACGAGGTCTCCAGCGCCGGCTTCTGGCCGGGCGGCGGCGCGATCGATTATCCGGCGTTCTATTCCTACGCCTATCCGGCCCCGAAAGGATTTGCGGAGGCGAAGGTTGCGCCCGCCGAGGCGTTCTATTCAAAAGAGCTCGGCGAATTCGTCCTGCCCTATGACGCCGTTCGGCGCGCTCGTGAGCCGAACCGCGCGCTGCTGGATTTCCTGCAGACGACCTACGACGCTGCGGCCGACCTCGCGCTGTGGGATCGTGCGGCGCTGGAATGCGCGCTCGGCGAGCCGCGCCGCGTGCGGCCGGTGTGAGGGGATGCGGCCGGCCGGCGCCGGAGAATGGCGCGGGACAGCCTGGGGAGCCCTTGCGGGTTCCCGTCAGCCGGTTAGGCTGAAGGTCGTGCGGCACGGCTGCCGCCCAAAGAGCCTAAAGCACAGAGGGAGTATTGCATGATCCGCCGAGCTTCAGCCCTGATCGCAGCGCTAGCCGCCGGCACGCTCACCGCCGCATCGCTTCCGTCGCAGGCCGCAATGCCCGTCGGCGCGGCACAAACCGCGGCCAGCTCCGACCTGATGCTGGTCCAGGACCAGACCGCGACCCAGCCGAAGACGACGAAGAGCAACAAGAGCAAGAAGCCAACGCGCCAGCAGGAGGTCGACAAGTCGATCGAAAGCGGCACCGTACCCTCGCGCTACCGCAGCTCGGTGCCGAAGGAGTACCACCACCTGATCCCGTTCGCGAAGTAGGGCAGACTTGTCGCTCGGATCATCTTAAATCGCCGGCTGTGGCCGGCGATTTGCTTCGGAAAGCGGGTTTTGGTTCTCGCCACCCCGGCTTTTATTCGGTTGGCTTAGCGTCTAAAAGCGGCCTACTGGAACTTAGAACCTCTCCGGATTGCTCCATGAACGCCCCCGTCACGTCCCCGAAAATCCCGCCCTACAAGCACACGCCGCTGTTCCCGCTTGGCAAGGACGAGACGCCTTACAAGAAGGTATCGGCCGACGGCGTGCGCACCGAGACGATCCTCGGCAAGGAGATGCTGGTGGTGTCGCGCGACGCGATGCGGGCGCTGTCGGAGGCAGCCTTCATCGACATCAACCACTACCTGCGGCCGGGGCATCTGCAGCAGCTGCGCAACATCCTCGACGACAAGGAAGCCTCCGACAACGACAAGTTCGTCGCCTTCGATTTCCTGAAGAACGCCAACATCGCCGCCGGCGGCGTGCTGCCGATGTGCCAGGACACGGGCACGGCGATCATCATGGGCAAGAAGGGCTGCAACGTCATCACCGAGGGTGACGACGAGGCGGCGCTGGCCGAGGGCGCGCGCGATGCGTACCTGAAACGCAACCTGCGCTACTCGCAGGTGGCGCCGCTGTCGATGTTCGAAGAGAAGAACACGCAGAACAACATGCCCGCGCAGTGCGAGATCTACGCGGAGGGCGAGGACGCCTACAAGTTCATGTTCATGGCCAAGGGCGGCGGCTCGGCCAACAAGAGTTTTCTGTTCCAGGCGACGCCGTCGATTCTCACGCGCGACCGCATGCTGGCGTTCCTGAAGGAGAAGGTGCTCACCCTCGGCACCGCGGCGTGCCCGCCTTATCACCTGGCCATCGTCATCGGCGGCACCTCGGCCGAGCTGACGATGAAGACGGTGAAGCTCGCTTCGGCGCGCTATCTCGATGCGCTGCCGACGCAAGGGAGCGCCGACGGCCACGCGTTCCGCGATCTCGAGATGGAGCAGGAAATCCTGAAGATGACGCAGTCGCTCGGCGTCGGCGCGCAGTTCGGCGGAAAGTACTTCTGCCACGACGTGCGGGTGATCCGCCTGCCGCGGCACGGCGCGTCGTTGCCGATCGGGCTCGGCGTCTCCTGCTCGGCGGACCGGCAGATTCTCGGCAAGATCACCAGGGACGGCGTCTACCTGGAGGAGCTGGAGCATCACCCGGAAAAATATCTGCCGGAGGTGCAGGAGAGCTCGCTCGGCGGCGAGGTGGTGAAGATCGACCTGAACCAGCCGATGAAGCAGATCCTCGCAGCGCTGACGAAATATCCGATCAAGACCCGCGTCTCGCTCACCGGCACGATGATCGTCGCGCGCGATTCCGCACACGCAAAACTGCGCGAGCGGCTGGATCGCGGCGAGGGGCTGCCGGATTATTTCAAGAACCACCCGGTCTACTACGCCGGTCCCGCCAAGACGCCGGAAGGCTACGCCTCGGGCGCGTTCGGGCCGACCACGGCAGGCCGCATGGACTCCTTCGTCGACCAGTTCCAGGCGGCGGGCGGCTCGATGGTGATGGTGGCCAAGGGCAACCGCGCGCCGGCCGTGCGCGACGCCTGCAAGAAATACGGCGGCTTCTATCTCGGCTCGATCGGCGGAGCTGCGGCCAACCTCGCCGAGCACTGCATCAAGAAGGTCGAGACGGTGGAATATCCCGAGCTCGGCATGGAAGCGATCTGGCGCATCGAGGTCGTGGATTTTCCGGCCTTCATCGTCGTCGACGACAAGGGCAACGACTTCTTCAAGGAATTGAATTTGGGCTGACGCCGGTTCTCCTCATCCTGAGGAGCGCGCTCTTGCGCGCGTCTCGAAGGATGCAGGCCCGGGCGTTCATCAAGGCGAAGCGCCGGGGCCGACAGGCCTACAGGCTGTTGGCGATGGCGGTGCACATCTTCTCGCGTACGACCGGATCCAGGAACGTATTGCGGTCGTCGTCGTTGGCGATGAAGCCGAGCTCGATCAGCACCGCAGGGCCGGAGAATTTCAGCACGGCGAGATCGGGCCGTTTCTTCACGCCGCGGTCTTTCAGGCCGGAAGCCGCAACCAGCGCGGTCTGCACTTTCTGCGCGAACGCCTTGTCGGCCTCGTCGTTGTAGAGAACCTCGATCCCCTTCGCCTGTTCGACCTCAGCGGCGTTGACATGGATCGATACGTACTTCTTGCACCCTGCGTCCTTCGCCATCTTCGCGCGGCGAACGACCGGCGCCGGATCGGTTTCGTCATCGCGGATCATGAATACGTCGATATCGCGCGAGCGCAGGATGTCCTTGAGCGTCAGGCCATACTTCAGAACGATGTCGGACTCCCTGAACTGCGTACCGCCCTCGCGATGGGTGCAGCCCGGATCGAACACGCCGGGACTTCGGTTGCTCATTCCATGTCCCGGATCGATGCAGACTTTCATGTTGCTTCTCCCTCTGGACGAACGTTGGCGCGAATGGTGACGACGATCAGCGCGGAATTGCGTATTGGGTCGGACGGGCATTATCGATGCTCTCGATCAGGACCAGGGCCCGATAGTGCCTGGGGTCGCTCTCGTCGAGAACGAGCAGCGTTTCGGGCTTGCCGATCTTCGGGACACTGCCGAGACGTCCGAGCGGTTTGACGTCCGGAGACTTTCCGTCCCAGTGAAAGACCGGATAGTCGACCTCGGTCGTCTCTGTTGCCGGAGGCACGTCCGGCGCCGGGCCAGCAAGAATGAGCAGTCCGGATTGCACCGCGGCGAGATCGCGGATTCCGACGTCCTTGCCGAGCCGAACCGGGTGGACCGTAGCCTCGATCGCTCCCGTACCGAACACGGCGTTCGCGTCGACTTCCATGATGAAGGCGCTCCCGTCGATTGACGGAGCCCGAAAGCCGAGGAATATCTTGCCGGCCTTGACGGCGATGCCTTCGATGTTTGCGCCGTTCTTGTCGAGTGGCTGCTCCGCGAACGGTCCGATCTTTTCGGCATTCCTGATCACATCGCGCAGCTTGTTGGTCCTGACGATGTCCTTGGCGGCTTCGTCGCCGGAGAATGGAAACTTGGGCTTGCCGGTCTGTTCGTCCACCTTGAAGCGGTAGATGAAGAAGCGGGATGGGTCGATCGGCTTGCCAGCTTTTCGCGGCGCGCCGTGCGAGCCGATCACATAGAAGAAGCCGCCGTCGTAGGCGACGCCTTCCGTGTCGAGCTCGTCGAATTCGAGTTCACCCTCCTTGTCCGGCACGAGGCGGATCAGCTCGCCCGGCACGAGCTTGTGGCTCTCGCGCGAGAAGAACTGGGCGTACTTCTTCTCGTCGTTGACGGCGAGGCAGACGGCCGGCGACGTCGGCGCGCATGCCGCGCCGCTGATCGCCTTGCGGGCCTTCTCATCCTTTGCAAAGGCCGGGCTGACACTCCAGGGCGATCCGGCCGGCTTCAGCGCCTGCGGCCGCTGTTGCTGCGTCGCCGCGGGTGTCGTGCAGATCAAGCTGGTGACGAGTGCGGCAACGAGACCGCTGGGCAAGCTGATGGGATTCGCGTGCAGGTGCCTGTTCATAATCGACCCCTTCTGCGTGTTGACCACGCGATATGATCGACCAAGTTGAATGATGTCTTCCTCCGAACGGAGGAACTGTCGGCGGCGCGCGTCCGCAGCGCCGCGCACATGTCGAGCCCGCGGCCGCCGAAAGCGGTGGCTGACTGACGCTTTCGCGATCAGTGCTTGACCAGGGGTCTGCGCGTTCGCAGCCCGTCAGCGCGGGATCAGATATTCCAGCGGATTGCCGTTGGCGATGCTCTCGATCAGCACCAGCACGCGATAATATTTTGCGTTGTTTTCGCTGAGGACCAGCAAGGTCTCGGGCTTGCCGTCGGCCGGCACGCCGCCGAGATTGGCGAGCGGCTTCGTCTCGGTCGATTGCCCGTCCCAGTAGTGCACCGAATAGACGCCGGACTCCCCTACGGGGCCTGCGAGCACGAGCATTCCCGGCGTCTTTCGCAGCACGGCGAGGTCGCGGATGCCGGTCGCGGGCCCGAGCTGAATGGGGTGAACCTTCTCCTTCATCGCCTCGTTGCCGAAGACGCCGTTTGTGTTGACCGCCAGGATGAAGGCGCGTCCGTCCACGGAGGGGCCGCGAAAGCCGAGATAGATCCTGTCGTCCCTGACGGCCATGCCTTCGATGTTGGCGCCGTTCTGGCCGAGCGGCTTTTCCGCAAACGGGCCGATCTCTGCCGTGGCTTTGATCACCTCGCGCAGCGCGTTGGTCTTGACGATCGCGGTGGTGTCGACGACCGTCGTCGCCGAAGCGGAACCGCGGCTTGCCGGTCCGCTCGTTGACGCGAAAGCGGAAGATGAAGAAGCGTGAGGGATCGATAGCTGCACCGGGATTGCGCGGCGCGCCGTGCGAGCCCGTGACATAGAAGAAGCCACGGTCATAGGCCACGCCCTCGATGTCGAGCTCGCCGGGCTCGGTGCCGTCCGGAACCAGCCGGATCAAGCGGTGCGGAACGATCTTGCGGCCCTTGATGGCGAAGAACTGCGCGTAACTCTTCTCGTCGTTGACGGCAAGGCAGGTGGGCGGCAGCGTCAGCGCGCAAGCAGCGCCGCTGATCGCCTCGCGCACCTTGTCGGTCTTCTCGAAGGCGGGCTTGACCTTCCAGGCCGGCCCGTTCGGCGCAACGGTCGGCTGGGACGAGGCCGCAGCGCTGAACAGCAGCGCAGCAGTCAGCGCCCCAGCGAAGCAGGCCGCACGGCTGCCCTTGTTCGGATGCATTCCATAAACCTCGTCGGCATCCGCGCAAAGTGTTGCTGCACGCGGAGTGTTCGCCTTCTGCGGCCGGGCACATTGTGCAACCGGCAGGCACGCCCGTCAACGAACGCCCGCGCGTCCAATATTCATCTCGCCGTGCTATGAGCGGCTGCATGATCGTGGTTGGGCTCGACGGCTACAGCAGGGGATGGGTGGCGGTGCGGATCGACGGCGGCAGGCGTGACCTGCGGCTGCTCGGCTCGATCTCCGAACTATCCGCGATGAAATTCGACCGCGCCGGCATCGACATGCCGATCGGACTGCCGGAGTGCGGCCTGCGCGACTGCGATCTGCAGGCGCGCGCAATGCTGCGCCCGCATGCGTCGCGGGTGTTCACCGGCGCGCGGCGGGGTCTGTGGGATCATGCTTCGCTTGGCGCGGCCAATCAGGCGCTGAAACGGCGCGGTGAGGCGGGCGTTTCGATCCAGCTCTGGAATCTCGGGCCGAAAATCCTCGACGTCGATGCGATGATGACACACCGATTGCAGCAGCGCATTCGCGAGGCGCATCCGGAACTGGTGTTTCTGCGCCTGAATTTCGGCAGGCCCTTGCCGTCGAAGAAGACGGAGGAGGGGCGCGCGTTGCGGATCAGGCTGTTGCGGCGCGAGGGGTTTGTCGAACTGAAGGACTGGATCGCGCGCAAGGCGGCTGGTGTCAAAGCCGACGACATTCTCGACGCTTGCGCCGTGGCGATCGCTGCCCGCGACTTCACGTCGGGCCACGTGCTGCCGCGCAACGGCGCGGCGAAGGATGCGCGAGGGCTGAAGATGCAGATCTGGTATTGATGGCGCTTTATGTTCGGAGCATGATCTTTTCGGAAAACCGGGACCCACTTTTCCGGATCATGCTCTACGCCGCGCGCTTCGCCAGCCCCTTCTGCTGCATCCGCCATTTCATCTGGTCAAAACGGTCCTGGCCGAAGAACGGCTCGCCGTCGAACACCATCAGCGGCACGCCGTAGTGGCCGCCCTTGCGCTGCGCCTCCTGGCTCGCGACGATGATGGCGTCGAGCTTGTTCGAATCCCGCGCCACTTCCGCGTCGAGCTCGGCGAAGTCGAGCCCGGCGCGCGCGGCGGCCTGCGCCAGGTGATCGCCCTGGTGCCAGTTGTCGACCGTGCCGCTCCAGATCGTCCGGCTCACCTCGTCGAGGAAGGGAAGACCTTTGCCGCGCGCCGTCGCCGCCGCACCAAGCTGCGTCAGCCGATGGATGTGCGGCTGTTCCTTCGGATATTTCCCCGTCGCCATGTCGCGGAAGACCGGATCCGGCCGCGGCCAGCGCAGCGGCAGGCCGACGAACTCCGCGGTGCGGAAAACGTCGCGCATGAAATATTGCTGCCACAGGGGATCGTTGCGGTCGAAGAATTCCGGCGTCCGCACCGCCAGCGGATAGACGACGCGCACATTGCAGCGGACGTCATAGTCGCGCTCGAGCGCGACCAGGCGCGGCGTCACGAGATAGGAGTAGGGCGAGCGGAACGACCAGTAGAGATCGTATGTGAGCGTCATCTTCTGTCTCCGTCACGCGAGCCAGCGCAGGCATCCGGTCTCGGCCAGCACCGGCTCGATCCGCTTGCGCGCGTCCGCCGGCAGCGCTGCAAACTTCTTGCGCAGGCCGTCGTAGCATTTGACCTGATAGCGGAACGGCGCCTGCGCGTAGCGCTGGCCCGTCAGCGTCACGACCACCTCTTGATCGCCCTGGCCGAACGCCTCGTTGTTGGCGGCAAGGAACGGCAGGTAGTAGTCGGCGGCGAGCCGCAGCAGCCCGGTCACGGCGCGGGGCAGCGCGTCCGCTGGCTTGATCCATGCACCTTCGACGCCGGAGGCGTCGTCGAGCCGCAACAGCCAGAGCAGGACGTCCGGCGCGCGGCGGCGCATCTCCGCTTCCGGCGTCGGATCCGTCGCGAGGATGATGAGCTGGCCGAACAGGCCGAAGTCGGCGAGCGACGGCCGCGAGCCGAACAGGAACGGCGTCTGCGCCACATGCGCGTTCAGGATATCGAGCAGGCGAAAATAGCTTTCCTCGATGATCGGCCGGTTCGCTTCGGTGCAGCCGACCAGCGCCATGCGTCCGACCTGCCGGTCGTTGAACGCGGTCATCGCGGCCTGCCGCTTTTCGGGAGCAACGCCGATCATGCGGTCGCCGGTGATCCAGAGCTGCGCGAATTTTCGGTCGTCCGCATAGAACCAGCGATAGTGGAACATCATCTTGGTGACCCACTCGTCGGCGAAATCCTCGATCAGGTCGGACAGGAACGCGAGAGCGGGATCATCGGGCACGATGCTGCGTTCGGAATGCAGGCGCTCGAGCTCGTAGGCCAGCGGCGTGGAGTTGTTCATCAGCCGGCCGTCGGGAAATCTCAAGACCGGAATGACCGGCGGCAGCTGCGCCTTGATCGCCACGTCGCGTGCCGTGCCGTCGTTGTCCCAGACGAAGGGCAGGCGGCGATAGCGCATGATCGCGCGCATCTTCTGCGAATAGGGCGACGGATTGGCGCCGTGCAGGCGATAGGTGTCGGCCATGGCGCGATTCCCCTCGTGGCGCCGTGCTGCTGCGCGCGGTCTCTTTCTTGTTCGTCTGGCCGTCGTGCCCGGCATAAAGGCTGGGCATGACGATTCTTAAAATCCGCGCGCTGGCGTCAGGCCCGCGTTCCCGTGAACGGGAAGCTGCCCATGAAGCCGACGCCCATCTCGCCCTTCATGGCGTCGCCCTCGACGGTGCCGGTGAATTCGAGCGTGAGCGGCATCGGGTTCTGGATCGAGACCTTCCACGCCACCTTGTTGCCGTCGACCTTGCCGTCGGCGATCTCGGCGGACCCCTGCTCGCCGGCCTGCGTCCCGGTCAGCGTGCCGCCGGAGCTCTTCAGGCTCAGCGTGGCCTTGCGCTCACCCATCGGCGTGCTCATCGTCATGTTCCAGTTACCGTCAACCGACATCTGATCCTCATTGGCTTGATGGAAAAAGGCCGCACGAACTCGTGGCCGAGTTCAGTGCTTACGTCAACCGGACGGCTTGCCGCCCTGCGGCGTTGACGAATTCCAGCGCAACGAAGCCTGCGAAGACCGGCAGACCAACCCAAAAAAATTGTTGCGTGGTCGGCATCGAAAGCTCTTGAACGATTTCCGATTTGGTCCAGTATATGAGCTATCCTCAGTTTTCAAACTCGCTTTCAAGGGTGCTCCCATGGCAGCGCAAATTGCAGCTCAACGTACTGAAACCATGAGAAAATCGCCCACGCAGGCGCGGGCGGCGCAGACGGTCGACGCGATCGTCGAGGCGGCCATTCAGATTCTGCAGAGTGACGGCGAGGAGCGGCTGACGACCAACCGCATCGCCGAGCGCGCCGGCGTCAGCATCGGCAGCCTCTATCAGTATTTCGCCGACAAGGAGGCGATCGTCGAAGCGGTCGCCGAGCGCGAGCGCGACAGGGTCGTCGCCACGATCCTGAAGTCCTTGAGCGAAGTGAAGTCGGACGATTTCGAAAGCGTAACGCGCGAAGTCATTCGCACGATGGTCGGCGCGTTCGCCAGGCGGCGACGCGCGCGGCGCATCGTGCTGATGACGATGCTGCGGCGCTGGCAGGACACGCCCGACAAGGGCGCGGACGAGGTGGCGCGATTCCTCGTGGATGCAGCGGTGCGAACCAAGGCCAAGGTGAAGGACGGGCGGCCGGTGACGCCGGTCTCGGCCTACGTTCTGACGCGCGCGCTGACCGGCGTGATCCGCACCGCGGTGCTGGAGAATTCGCCTTACCTCGAGACGCAGGAGTTCGAGGATGAACTCGTGCACCTCTGCCACTCGTTCGGAAGGAAGTGACGCAGGCGCGTAGCGCCGGCGTCATTGCGAGCGAAGCGAAGCAATCCAGCCGCGCGCCGGCAGGCGCGCTGCAAAATGCGCAGAATTCGCCGTTGATGCCGCTTTTTTGTTTGGCGCGCTTCGCGCGCAGCTGGATTGCTTCGTCGCTTCGCTCCTCGCAATGACGTCAGCAGGCCACGCTCGCCGAGCGTCAACTCGCCCCAACCCAGTTGCCGTGGAAACCGTCCGGCACGCGGTGGCCGAGTTGCACCAGCGCTACCGGGCCGCTGCCGACATCGAGCGCGTTGAACACGGCGAGGTCGCTGCGGTTTTCGCGCGCGCGCCACACCACGGCGAGCAGCCAGCCGTCGCCCTCGGCAGCATCCTTGGCCCGCTCGACGAACACCGGCTCCGAGATCGTGTCGCCTTCGGGCAGGAAGTACTGCGCAAGCCGTGCGGACGTCTTCTCGTTCACATGCACGACGCCCGAGAGCCGACCGACGAAATCGTGCTCCGGACGGGCGCAGGCGTACCAGCCGTGCGTGTTGGCAAAGCCGGCCTTGCGGTCGTCGATGCGCGGAAACTCGCCGGTCACGTCGTCGAGATAGCTGCGCGTGAAACGGTCGGTGTTGCCGGCGAGGTCGAACGTCCAGCGGCACAGTCTTGCGCGCGACTTCTGCGGGTCGGTGCGGCGGCCGTCCGGATGCGGGAAGAGGGGGGCTTCCTCGAACTGCATCACGTCGGCGATGATCTTGTTGCCGTCCTCCCACGCATTCATGACGTGGAAGACATAGCAGGCCTCGCCGCGGAACCAGACGATGTCCTTCGGCGAGCCGTTGCGCTTCATCACGCCGACGTAGGATCCCTTGTCGGGCTCCCAGGCATAGGGCGGCCGGCCGCTCATCGCGCGGTCCATGCTGCCGGTGAGCGGCAGGATCGGGAACAGCACGTGGTTCGCGGTGACGATGAAGTCGTGCACCATGCTGGCGTAGGGCGTCTCGAACCGCTCGAAGCGCGTCACCACGCCGCTCGCATTGACCGAGCCGTAGGACAGCGCGGCGGTGAGCGGACCTTTGGCGTTGTAGCCGAAGAACATCAGTTCGCCCGTCACCGGATCGACCTTCGGATGCGCCGTGAAGGGGCCGGCGATCGAGCGGTCGTAGTCGACATAGCCGCGTGTCTTCAGCGTGCCGGGCTCGATCTCGGTCGGCAGATGGCCTTCCTCCAGCGCCAGCAGGCGGCCGGCATGGAAGATGATGTTGGTGTTGGCGACCCCGCCGTCAGTGGTTGCGGTGCTGCGGCGCATCCGGCAGCTTGCGGCCAAAACCGCCGAACAGCGCGCGGCCGGCGTCATGCTCGGCCAGCCATTTCGGCGTGCGCACCCAGCGATTGCGATAGCTGGCGCGGCCGTTTTCGAGATGAAAGGCGTGCAGCATGCCGTCGCCGACGAACCAGTGCGCGCCGGGCGCATCGAACTGCGGGTTGGGCCCATTGCGATAGAGCGTGCCGTTCAGCTCGCGCGGCAATTCGCCGACGATTTTCAGGAACGGCGCGTCGCACTCCATCGGGATGGGCGCAATATTGTTGATCGCTGCGGCTTGAGCCTGTGGCTGCATTTTCGCCTCCCTTGAAATGCTGGTCGCGTGGGCGACGTCGCTGCCGTTCAGCAGCGTCAGCGCGCCGGCGCTTGCGGCACCGGCCATGAAGCGCCGGCGTGTCAAATGCTGTTTTGCGAATGTGCGAGAGCTCATGACCTGGACCGCTCCTGATCTGCCGCTATCTTTACATCGTAAAGATACAGTAGGCATGTCGCACGATGCCGTCAAGCGGAATCTTGACACTGTCAAAACCGCGCGGGATAACCCTCGTCATGGCAACCAAGCAGTTGGAAAAACGGCAGAAAAAGCGCCAGCACGGAACCGGACCAGAGCGCGGGGCGAGGCGGAAGGCCGCAGCGGCCGCGCCGTATCACCATGGCGCGCTGCATGAGGCGCTGCTGCAGGCGGCCGAGACCATTCTGGAGCGCGACGGACTGCAGGGACTGACGCTGCGCGCGGCGGCGCGCGAGGCGGGCGTCTCGCATGCTGCTCCCACGCATCACTTCGGCGACATGACCGGTCTCTTGAGCGAGCTTGCCGCCGCGGGCTTTCGCAAGTTCGGCGCCGCGCTCAGCGCGGCCGCCGCGGCCAAGACGTCGGCGGGCGAGCGCATGGATGTCATGGGCGAAGCCTACGTCATGTTCGCCCGCGAGCATCCGTCGATGTTTCTCCTGATGTTCCGCAGCGAGCGGCTGGATATGACGCGCCCCGCGCTGCATCAGGCGGTGGAAGAGTCGTTCGGCCTGCTGATGCGCGGCGTCAGCGCGCGGCACGAGGGGGAGGCGCGATCAGCGCCGCTGGCGCTGACGGCCGAGATCGTCCGCGCCTGGTCGATGGTGCACGGCTTTGCAATGCTGATGATCGACCACCGGCTCGAGCGTGTGCTGTCGCACCTGCCGGACGGAGCCGACGAACGCACGCTTCTGCGCGCGATGCTCGGCATGAAGGGACCGAAGGCCTGATCGGTGGCGACCGGTGAGGTCTACCTCAAGGCAGCGCCAACTCCACCGCACGGCCGCTTGCGCCTTCCACCCGCACCTTGTCCTTGCCGCACGTGAAGTCGCGGGCCTTGTCGGCGGCCTGACGCGCGACCTCGTTCGCATTCGCATTCGCCTTCACGTCGACATAGGCGACATGGCAGACCGGGCCCGGCGGCAGCCGCGTCACCACCAGCATCTGCTTCGTGCGCGGGCGGTGATCCGGACCGGGATCATCGTTGTCGGCGAGATGCCAGCGCTGGATGATGGCGAACGGCGCGCCGCCCTTCGGATGGCGCCATTCGATGGTATTGGTGGTCGAGCTGAAGGGACCGAAGAACGCCTGCCCCGCGGGTTCCCGCTGCGCGGCGGCACGCGTCCTTCCGACCGAGACCACCTCGCGCAGATCGCCTTCGGCATTGTAGACGATCAGGTTGCCCATTCCCTTGCAGACGTGAAGGAAGCCATCCTCGCCCGGCTCCGCTTTCGGCGCCTCGATCACCCGGCAATCCTTCTTCGCCGTCGATGTGTAGGTGCTGATAATTTCGGCAGCCTGCGCGCGGACAGGCTCGGCGCTTGCGCACAGGCCGATTGTGCCCATACCGATTGCGACAATACCGGTTGCGACACTGGCGGCGAGAGGCGTGCACAAATGGACGAATGCGCGCATGCGGCTCTTCCTGCGATCCGAATATCCTACTATGAGGATTATGACGTGACCAATCTGGGGGCGGTTCGAGATGGCGCATTGAAAAGCGTGCCATTTGCGCGGAATTGCACTAGAACACCGTGTCCCTCAAGGAACGCTTCAACAGCCGTGTCGTTTGCCAGTGTGATGCCCTCCACCTCCTCCCGAAAACCTTATCGCGTCGGCCGCTCCCGCACCGGGCTCGGCCTCTTCGCCACCAAGGAAATCAAGAAGGGGACGCGGATCGTCGAATATTTCGGTCCGCTGCTCGACTGCCGGATCAAGGAACAGGACGCGATCGAGAACAAGTACCTGTTCGAGCTGAACGGCCGCTGGACCATCGACGGCTCGGTCCGCCGCAACCTCGCTCGCTATGCCAACCATGCCTGCCGGCCGAACGCGGAAAGCGATGTGCAGCCGCGCAACAAGAAGGTTTTCATCCGCGCCATCAGGAACATCCAGCCGGGCGACGAGATCACCTACGACTACGGCACCGACTATTTCAAGAGCTACCTGAAGCCGATCGGCTGCAAGTGCGCCCATTGCGAGAACAAGCGCAAGCTGGAGCGCGCTGAGGCGCGGCTCGCGAAGAAGCGCGCAAAGGCGCGAGCGGAGAAGCGGGCGCTGAAGAAGATGAACGGCCACGCGCTGAACGGCCACGCCATCCTCGACAAAGCGAAGAAGGCGGCGGAAACCTCTCCGCGTCGGTCAGGCAAACGTTGAGCCTAGAGCGCGATGCGATCAGTTTCGATCGCCATCGCGCTCTAGCTTTTTGATTGAGCATGATCTTTCCGGAAAACCGGTGCCCACTTTTCCGGATCATGCTAGGCGGCTCGGGTCGAGGACAGCCACGCGTAGGTCAGCCAGGCCGCGCCGTGGGAGATCAGGTCGATCCCGAGCAGCAGGCCGAGGACCCAGAGCCCGGACATCGGGAACCCGGTCAGGATGACCACGCCGGCGAGAATGCCGAACACGCCTGACAGCAGCATGAGCCAGCCGGCTTCGCGCCAGTGCGTCACGCTCAGGTAAGCCCGAACCAGCCCGGAGATCATCAGCATCAATCCGAGAATATAGGTCAGGAGCAGCGCGCCGGAGACGGGCTGGTTCAGCAGCACGATGCCGAATGCGACGTACAGGACCCCGAGGATGATCTGCCACACGAAGCCGCCCCATCCCTTGGTCCAGAAGGCATGAATGATCTCGAAGGCACCGGCGACGATCGCCATCGCTCCGATGAACAGTGTGCTGATCAGGGTCGCGAGCGCGATGTCGCCGAGGACGAAGATCCCCGCCAGGACCAGCACAACGCCCAGGAGGATACGAACCCAGGTCGGCGGCGCCGTGAGAGGAGATGTCGTGTCATAGGTGGCCATGTCTGCTCTCCGTGCAAATCTGACGGGATCAGGCGCGCCGGGCCTTTCGCGGTCTCATCGGCCGGCAGTCAGGCAATCGCCCGGCGGGGATGATCGACGTCTCACTCAGTCGATGTGGCAAGCAGGCGTCAGCGCCGGTAGTGAGGCGGGGTTGCGCCCGGAGAATGTGGTTTGCGGAGCGTGCGTGCGAAGGCGACAGTTTGCGACAAATCGCGCGAAGGTTGGCGTTGCCGACCTTTCGATTTGCGAAGACGTGGATGCCCGCGACAAGCGCGGGCATGACGTTGGTTGTTGGTTGGGTCTTATCGCGCCATCGCAGGCTGCTCGCTCCGCTTCAGCCCGATGTACTGCAGCTCGGCAATCACCGCGACCGTCACGGCCTGCATGACGACGAACGCCTGGCCGAGCATGTTCGGCTGCACCCAGCTCGTGAACAGAAGCGCGATCGAGTCGATCGCCCAGAGCGCGTTGGCGCCGATCACGAGCCAGACGGCGAGCTTCGGCATCAGCTCGCGGCTGCCGAGGAAGCCGACCAGCGCGGCATAGACGATCAGGAAGATGCCCACTTCGCGCAGGAAGCTCTCGGGGAGGTTGAGCAGCGGGCTGAGAAAGCCGGCGGCTGCGACCAGCAGCACGGCCATCGCACCGGAGATGACCGCGTCGCCGACGATGGCGCGGCGGAGAAACAGGGAGGGGTTGATCATGGCAAGGCTCCTTCGGGGTTGTGAACTCAGTTGCATCACGCTGCGTGTGTGTTCGGCTTCGCGCAGCGACGCGCAGAGGATGACCGTGCGCTCGGCTCAAATCGATTACCTCGGAGGTCAAGGAAAACGCGCAGCGGGCAGACGAGCGAGGCATTGCGCTCGACTTCGCTGACATAGGCGGCGACGTAGAGGCAGATGCCGTGCACCACGATCTCCGGCACGTCGAGACGGCGCGCCACCAGCCGTGTTGCGAATTTTGCCAGCCACGGCAGCAATACGTTGGACACCATGGAGCCAACCGCACGCGTGGCTACGAAGGTGAGGGGAAGCATCGGACCGTCTCCTGTCGCGCAAGCCGACGCTGGCTTGATGCTGCGGAGGATGGGGGAGCTGCTATCCGAATGCGATTACCTGGCAGGTAATGGAAGCTGTGAAACCTGCATGGTACGTTCCAGGCCATGATGAACATTCACACCGGACACGTCGGCGAGCACCTAAGGCAGTGGCGGCAGCGCCGGCATCTGAGCCAGCTCGATCTTGCGCTCGATGCGGAAATCTCCGCGCGGCATTTGAGCTTCATGGAAACGGGCCGCGCCGCGCCCTCGCGCGAGATGCTGATGCGGCTAGCCGAACGGCTCGACATCCCTTTGCGCGAGCGCAACGTCATGCTGGTCGCCGGCGGCTTTGCGCCCGCGTTTCCGCAGCGAACCCTGGATGATCCGGCCATGAAGATCGCACGCGAGACGCTCGAAGCGGTGCTGAAGGCGCATGAGCCGAACCCGGCACTGGCGATCGACCGGCACTGGAACCTGGTGTCGGCCAATCGCATGGTGACGCCCTTGCTCGGCGGCGTCGCGCCAAAGCTCCTGCAGGGCAAGATCAACGTGATGCGCCTCGGCCTGCACCCGGACGGGCTCGCCCCGCGCACCGTCAACTTCCACGAATGGCGCGGCCATCTGCTCGAGCGCTTGCACCGCCAGTGCGAGACGACCGCGGACGCCGAGCTGATTGCGCTGCACGACGAGCTGAAAGCCTATCCGGTGCCGCCGCGCTCAGGCCCGCCGCCGAAAATCCCCGACACCGTCGTCGTGCCGTTCCAGCTGCGCTTCGGCAACGAGATCCTCAGCTTCATCTCGACGACCATGGTGTTCGGCACGCCGCTCGAGGTCACCTTGTCGGAACTGGCGCTGGAAGCGTTCTACCCGGCCGACGACAGGACCGCGCAAAAGCTGCGGGAGATTGCGGGCACGGCGGGTTAGACGATAGCTCGCGGCGATATCACATTCTCATTGTCGTCCCCGCGAAACAGGCTGTTCGAGAAGTCGAAGATCAATCGACTGTTGGCACGGCAGTGATTGCGAGGATTGGCCATTCGCTCTCAGGCTGGGGCGGGCCTGAGCGCCAGCAACAGGGCGGGTACTCCTAGAAGGTTGATCACCCGCTTGAGATTGTAGCTCAGAACGCCCAGGGCCAGCTCGGCTTTCGCTTTTTTCAATCCGCGGACCAGAAAGCGGGGGCCGGCCATCAGCCATTTCATCGTCCCGTAGGGGTGTTCGACGATTTCCCGCCGATGCTTCATCCATTGGGGATCGGTGATCGCCCGCTGGTGCATGGCCTCCCGCTCATCCTCGTAAAAATCGCGCACGATGACCCGGCGCGCCGCCCCGGTACATTGCCCCTTCAGCGGGCAGCTGCCGCACGCTGTGCTCGTGTACTCTTTCTTCTTCTGGGTATGGGACGTCTTGAACAGCTTCAGCGTGGCGCCCGCCGGACAACGCCAGCTGTCGCTGTCGCGATCGTAGCTGAAGCGGTCGCGGCTGAAGTACTGGGTTCCATTCGGGTTGACCGTTTCGGCACGCGGCACGATGGCGGTGATGCCGTCCTGTTCGCACTGCGCCGCATGCTCGCCGTTCGAGTAGCCGGTGTCGGCGACCACCGTCACCTCATCGGCGCCGACGGCATCCTTGGCCAGCATCGCCATCGGATGCAGCTGCCGATAGTCGTTGCCCTCATTGGTCAATTCGAACGCGACGATCAGCTTGTGCTCGGCATCGACCGCGGTCTGCGCATTATAGCAAACCGCATGGCCATGCGGCGTCCGCATCAGTTTCGCCTCCCGCTCGGTCACCACCAACTGCTTAAGCCCGCGCTCCGACAGCTCTTCCGCCTGCCGCTGCAGTTGCAGCTTTTGTGCCTCAAGAGCCTCAATCGCTGCCGCCACATCGACTTGTGCAGCGCCGCTCCCGGCTCCTCTCGATCAGCCTCATCCATCGATCCCAGATAATCCGCATCTTGCGATCGATCGCAGCGTTCATCTTCTCGATCCGCTTCGGCGTCACCACCCGCTTGCGGCTCGCCACCGCCGCTATCTTCGTCCCGTCGATCGCCAGCAACTCGCCCCCGAACAGCGATTGCTCCCGGCAGAACCGGATAAATGCCCTGCACACCCCGACGATTCCCTTCGTGTGGTCCTTGCGGAAATCCGCAATGGTCTTGAACGAAGGCGTCAGGCTGTTGATCAGCCACATCACCTGGATGTTGCGATGCGTCTCCGCTTCAAGCCGACGGCTTGAGCGGACCCGGTGCAGGTACCCATAAACATAGAGCTTCAAGAGGTCGCCCGGTGCATAAGGCGGACGGCCCATCTCTTCCGCCACAACCTTGGAAAAACCCAGCTCAGCCAGATCCAGGCGGTCAACAAACGCATCGATCACACGAACTGGATCGTCAACACCAACCAAATCGTCCAGAACTTCCGGGAAAAGCGTCGATTGATACCGCGACTGTCCGCCAACGTGCGCCACCGGTCACCTCGAATCAAAATATCGAGGCACAACTACCCTAACTCAGTGACTTTTCGCACAGCCTGGAAAGCGGGGACCCATACGCCGTGTCGCTTGCGAGGTGACGAGCGCCAGTGGCCTCACTGGCTCGGAGGGTATGGGTCCCCGCCTTCGCGGGGACGACACCGAAAGAGTTGTGCTGGCCCACACAAACTTGAACTCATCACAGCCTCAACGCGTCGCATTCTTGACGAGGGGGCACTTGCTCTCCGAGAGCGGCCACACGGTCTCCTCCGGCGCAGATCGTGCGCACGATCTCGAAATAGTCCCACGGATACTTCGAATCGGACGGCTTCTTCACCCGCGCCAGATACATGGTGCGCGTGACGCGGCCGTCGTCGCGGATGCGCGCGTTCTCCGAGAAGATATCCTCGATCGGGATCGTGCGCATGGCGGCTGCGACCTTGTCGGCATCGTCCGTGCCGGCCTTGGCGACCGCCTTGAGATAGTGGCGCACGGCGCCGTAGACGCCTGCCTGCAGCATCGAGGGCATCATGCCGGTCCTGGCCATGAATTCCTTCGACCATGCGCGCGTGGCGTCATTCATGTCCCAGTAGGAGGTGGTCGTCAGGTAGGTTCCCTGCGCCACGTTGAGCCCGAGCGCGTGCACGTCCTGCAGGAACAGGATCAGGGCGGCGAGACTCTGCCCGCCCTGCACGAGCCCGAACTCGCCGGCCTGCTTCATCGTGTTGACGGTGTCGTTGCCGGCATTGGCGATGCCGACCACTTTTGCGCCGGAGGATTGCGCGCGCAGCAGAAACGACGAGAAATCCGCCGTGTTCAGCGGATGACGTGCCGCACCCAGCACGCTGCCGCCCGCCGCTGCGATGACTTTGGTCGCGTCGGCCTGCAGCTGGTGCCCGAAGGCGTAGTCCGACGCCAGAATGAACCACGACGTGCCGCCGGCCTTGACCACCGCCGACGCGGTCCCGTGCGACACGGCGTAGGTGTCGTAGGTCCAGTGGAAGCCGTAGGGCGAGCACTGCTCGTTGGTCAGCGCGGTCGTGCCTGCGCCCGAATAGAGGACGATCCGCTTCTTGTCGCGCGCGAGGCCTTGCACGGCGAGCGCGACGCTGGAGTTCGGCACGTCCGCGATCGCATCGACGCCTTCGACATCGATCCATTGCCGGGCGATCGCGGTGCCGACATCGGCCTTGTGCTGGTGGTCGGCCGAGATGACCTGCACCGGCTTGCCGAGCACCGTGCCGCCGATCTCGCGGACGGCCATTTCGGCGGCGAGCAGCGAGCCCTTGCCGGTGATGTCGGCGGTCACGCCCGCCATGTCGGTCAGAACCCCGATCTTGACGACGTCGCCGCTGATCTGGGCGTGGGCCGCAAGGGGAAGCATCGCGGCGAAGAGGGCCGCCGCAGATCGTCTTCAGTCTCATCTTGTTTCCTCCGATGTCTTTGTATTGTCTGAGCGTTTTCGCCGCGTCAGCAGCTGTTGGTGTCGAGCCAGGCGAGGATCATCGCGGCGAGATCGTCGCTGTTGTCCTCGATCATCATCATGTGGCCGTTGCCGTGGATGCCGCGGTCGGGCAGCCACATGAATTCTGCGCCGACATAGGCGGCGGTCGCCTCGTCGACCGCGCGCGGATGGCGCGGGTCGTGATCGCCGGTGACGATCAGGATGCGGTGGCCGGCGAGGCTGTTCGGGTCGCGGATCTTCAGCCCGCGCCCGCCGATGTTGAAGCGCTCGTTCAGGATGCGCGCGCTCTCCGGCACGATCGAGCGGCGGTAACTCTCGAATGCGTGGTGGGGGAAGCGCGGCGCGTTCGCCCAATAGGCGGCAGCAAATTCGGCGCTGAACCAGACGGGCTTGTCCTCGATGGCATAGACGGGGTGACCGGCGTTCGCGTCATCGCGCAGCGCGAGGATGGCTGCGGGATCGTCGGGCAGGTCCCGCAAGAGATTCGCCGGCGGCCCCGGCGCGATGGCGACGACCGCGGCGACGAGTTCGGGGCGCTGCTCGGTCATCCACCAGGCCATCGGGCCGCTCGCCGAATGCACGAGCAGCACCGCGGGCCCGATCTCCTCCAGCAGCGCGAGCAGCGAGGCGGCGACGTCCGCGGTTCCGAGCGTCGGAAAATCCGGCCGCATCGGCGAGCGGCCATGGCCCGGCCAGTCCGGCACGAACACGTCGCGGCCCGCGGCGGCAAAGCGTTGCGCCCAGCCGGGACGCAGATCGGGGGTCGCCATGTAGCAGGCGCCGGTGTGGCCGCCGCCATGCACCATCACGACAGGAGCCTTCGTCGATGCGCCTCGTGGCTGCACCTGATCGACATAGATCGGATGGGCGTCCGTCCCGGCGTAAAAGCAGCGCGGCGCGTCCCCGGACAAGGCGCGCATGGGCCCCGGCCGGGCCTGCACGGCATGCATGCAAACCTCCCAGCTGTCGATGTCGATCGTTCTTTTACTTTGTGCCGCGATGTTAGGATGGCGCCGGCCAGGGCGCAAGCAGAAAGTCACATATGAGACTATCGAAGGACGCGAAGAAAGCCGCGACTGCACGCGACGCGCAGGACCGGGAGGCGAACGAGATCGCCGGCGTGCTCGGCGGGACCGAGATCAAGATCGCCTACAAGATGGGCTATGTGCTGAACTTCTACCGGGAGCCGTCGTTCCGGAAGATCGAGATGGAGCTCGGCATCACGCGTCCGGAGATCGTCACGCTGATCTTCCTGAATTTTCGCGAAGGCGTGACCGCAAGCGACATCTGCGAGTTCTCCGGTCACCTCAAGGCCAACATCAGCCGCGGCATCATTGCGCTGGAGAAAAAGAAGCTGCTGCGCCGCGAGGCCGACAAGGCCGACAATCGGCGTCAGCTGCTGTACATCACGCCCGCGGGCCGCGCGCTCTATGCGCAGTACATTCCGCACCTGCGCGAGCGCGAGCGGGCGATGCTGTCGTGCCTGACGCGGTCCGAGCGCAGCGAATTCGAGCGCCTGCTCGACAAGCTCGCGGGCCACGTGCCGCATTGGGCGCCAGTCGACGAGCTGTGACCAAGCGCTCGTCGCGGTACGTGAAGCCGAACCATTAGGAAAAGGCCGAGCCGGAATCGAAGCCCGCGACCTAGACGCGTGAAAATCGACGTGATGGACTCCGACGACACCTGACGGCTCGCGTCCAAGGGCAGGAACCGCGATGTAACCACTTGTGTCGCTTGTCTCGCGGGCTTAATTCTTGCGCTATTACGTCGGAACCGGGCTAAGGAGCGTCCGATGAGCGAGAAACTGCGACTGCACATGGACGTCGTCTCCGACGTCGTCTGTCCCTGGTGCTACATCGGCAAGAAGCGGCTGGAAGGCGCGCTCAAGCTGCTCGACGACGTCGATGTCAGCGTGCGCTGGCGCCCGTTCTTCCTCAATCCGTGGATTCCGCGCGAGGGCATCGAGCGCGACAAATATCTTCAGGCGAAGTTCGGATCGGTCGACGCCTACAAGAACATTGCCTCGAACGTCGCCCAGGCCGCCGCGTCCGAAGGCCTCGAATACAATTCATCGAAGATCAGCCGCCAGCCCAATACCATCGACTGCCATCGCCTGATCCATTGGGCCGAGCTGAGCGGCCGGGCAGGCGCCATGAAACAGCGGCTGATGGACCTCTATTTCAAGGAGGGCGCCGACCTCACCGACACGGAAGTGCTGGTGCAGGCGGCGGCGGACTGCTGGCTCGATCCGGACGCCGTTCGCGAACGCCTTGCGACCGACGAGGACGTCGAGATGATCTCGCAGGCAGCACAAGCGGCGGCCAATGCCGGCGTCAACGGCGTGCCGACCTACATCCTTGGCGGCAAGTACGGCATCTCCGGCGCGCAACCCGCCGATCAGCTCGCAAGCGCAATCCGCCAGGTGGCGGCATTGGGGAAGAGAGGCGGCGGAGTAGTGTGCGCGCGAGACGCGAACCCGAACTCGACCGCTGTGACAAGCTTTGAACGAGGCGCCTTTAAGTGGGCCCTCTCCCCTTGCGGGAGAGGGCATGTAGGCATCAATCCAGAATGATGCTGGGTGAGGGGTCGCCCCAGCACTACTCAGTGCTTGTGGCGACCCCTCACCCAGCAGAATATGGGGCTGGTCTCTTCATGCCCTTGTGTTCGGAAATTCTGACAGAATGTGCAAACGGGCGGTTCTGACCAACCGCCCGTTGCTGGAACTGAGCCCGTGATGCCCAAAGGCGATCGAGCCTGTGGGAGAGCGAGGGACAGCTCCGGTGTCTTCCTCAACCCGAACAGTTGCAAGGGCGTTCGAGCCCGTACCGAGCAAGGAAGGGAGCTGAAGATGGCACAAAATGATGTCGTTGTCGTGGGTATCGATGTGGCCAAGGACAAGGTGGATGGGTGCATTCGGAAGCTGTCGCTGCGGCAGACGTTCCCGAGCACGCAGCAAGGGCACCGCAAGCTGATTGCCTGGCTGCGCAAGCACGAGGTGACCAAGGCGGTGATGGAGGCGAGCGGCGGCTACGAGCGTGACTGGGCCAGGGCGCTGCGTGATGCGGACATCGATGTGCGGATCGTCGACCCCAAGCGGGTTCGCGCCTTCGCGCTGTCGGCCGGACGGCTTGCGAAGAATGACATGATCGATGCAGAGATGATCGCCTGGTTCGCTGCGACATTCAGCCAAGCGCATAGCCAGGCGCGCGATGCCGCCCACGAGGAGTTGCTGGCCCTGGTGAAAGCGCGCAAAGGCTTGCTTGACCTGCAGACCCGACTGCAAAGCCAAAGCGAACGCATCGCACCGGGACCGATTCAGAAGGCGCAGGCCCGCATTCTGAAGAGCCTGGCCAGAGAGATTGCCAAGCTCGAGGATGCCATTGCTGCCAAGATCAAGAGCACGCCAGACCTTGCCGAGCGCGCCGAGATCATTGAGAGCGTACCGGGGCTCGCGCGAACGACTTCCGCCAATCTGCTTGCAGGAATGCCGGAGCTCGGTCACGTCAGTGACAAGATCGCTCCAGCCTTGTTGGGCGCCGCCCCTTATGATGACGATAGCGGCAACCGTCGCGGCGTGCGCCACATCAAGGGCGGTCGTCGCTGGGTCCGCAACGCCTTCTACATGCCCTGTCTCGGCGCGGCCACGCAGCACAACCCGGTGCTGAAAGCCTTCTATCAGCGCCTGATCGCCAGGGGAAAGGAGCCGAAGGTGGCGCTCGTCGCCTGCATGCGCAGGCTGATTGTCATCCTCAACACCATGCTCGCACGCCGGCAGAAATGGGATCCCAGCCGCTACGCGCTAAGCTGAATGAGCGCGCCCTACCGCGCTCGGTCTCCGGCCGAGCGCATGCCAGCCCTCAAAGACCGGTGAGCGGACGGGGTCAAGGCCGCAGCCGCCGCAGGCGGGCGCGCGTCGCGCGAGCCTTGAGGCCGGCCGATCGCCGGTCTACTTCAGCACAGTTGCTCTCCCGCAAGGGGCGAGGGCGCATTGGTCCTGACCGACTACATGGTAACAGACCAAACCGACGACATGGGTAACAGGTCAACTGGTTGGCAGGGAGGGCCTTGCCGATGGGACTTGGAGGAACCTGTGCCGTGGAAGAGCGGATGCGTTTTGTAATGGCGGTCGAGGAGCGGCAGGAGTCGTTTGCAGCGATTTGCCGGCGGTTCGGTGCGAGCCGGAAGACCGGATACAAATGGCTCGAACGCTATGAGGATGAAGGCATCGAGGGCCTGTCGGACCGCTCGCGCGCGCCGCATCACCATCCGCACGCGATAGCGGAGCATATTTTCGAGCAGTGCCTTGCGGTGCGGCGGGCGCATCCGAGCTGGGGCCTTTGAAGGTCCGCGCCTATCTGGAACGCGCCATCCTTCCAAGGATTGGCCTGCAGTAAGCACATCGGCGCTTTGTTCGATCGCGAAGGGCTGACGGTCAGGCGGAAGCTGCGCGGCGCAGCCCGCCCTCGAGCGCACCGTTTGCGCATTGTGGGACTGCCAACGACGTCTCGTGCATCGACTTCAAGGCTGGTTCTTGACTGGCGACGGCAGCCGTTGCGAACCGCTGACGCTCACTGACGCCTACAGCCGTTATCTGTTGCGCTGCCAGGTGCCGCCACGCACCGACACCGAGCTGTGTGGCCGATCCTCGATGCGGCATTCCGCGAATTTGGGCTGCCGCTCTATCTGCGCTCCGACAATGGCTCACCGTTTGCTTCGCGCGCGCGGCGGTTGTCGAGGCTGTCGGTAAAGCTGATCAAGGCCGGCGTCACGCCGAACGCATTGCGCCGGGCAAGCCGCAACAGAATGGACGGCACGAGCGGATGCACCTGACGTTATTGAAGGAGGCCGCCAATCCGCCGGCGCGAACTCTGCGCGAGCAGATCAGGCGCCTGCAGGCCTTCCAGCGTCTTTACAACGATCAGCGTCCGCACCAGGCGCTCGACAACGCCACACCGGCCGATCGCTATACGGCTTCCCCGCGTCGCAACGACGGCGTGTTGCGCGAACCCGGTTATAGCGTCGATCATCTCGTCAGGCGCGTGCGTCACAACGGCGAGATCAAGTGGAACGGCAGCACGATCTACATCACCGAGGCTCTCGTCGGCGAGCCGATCGGTCTCCTCGAAGACGACGCGGGACGCTGGATCGTTAGCTACGGGCGGATCGAGCTCGGCGTGATCACTCACCGCGGCGATCGCCTGAACAAACCAAAACGCAAATCCTGTGGACTTGTGGACAACGCGAAGGGCGTTGCCCACAAGGCCCACAGGCTCCAGCAACAACAGACCTGAACGAAACGAGAATTGTGTTACCCATGTCGTCGGTCACAGCTGTTACCTATGTCGTCGCTTGCTCACATTTACGCCCCCTTCAGATAATAATTCGCGTTCTTCCCCAGCGCGATGCGGCGCAGGATGCGGCGGAGCAGCTGCGACGAGCGCAGCGGGCGGATCACCGCCAGCCCCGCGCGATAGAACGCGAGCTTGACCTGATCCCATGCCGGGTTCTTGCCGGGGGCGGCCTGCGGGAAGCCGAGGCCGCGCAGCATGGCGTTGAAGAACTGCAGGTCGATGTCGCGGTGCACCGCCTTCGACCGCCAGGTGATCGCCATCGAGATCGAGTATTCGTTCGCCGTGCGCACCCAGTGCGGCCACTTGTACGGCACGTAGCAGCCGTCGCCGCCGAACAGGTGGAATTCGATGCCGCGCGGCTTGAACGCGTCGTCGTATTTCAGGTTGCGGTGCTTCGTCAGCGAGTGCTCGATCGCGTCATCGTCGGCAATCGTACGGTCCTCGTTGTCGTAGATGCGGAAAAACTTCTCGCCGTGGATCTGCACGAAGAAATTGTCTTCCGAATCCAGATGGAACGGCGTCGTCGAATTCGGCGAGGAGACGAACAGAAAACCTTCGATCTCGCGGAAATCCGCATCCTCCAGGCTGTTGAAGCCGCGCGCGCGGGCCACCGACATCAGGCAGTCCTCGAGCAGTTGGGCGTATTCGGCGGAGCTCTCGATCCGCTTCAGCACCATCCAGGCGCCGGCGGTCTCGATCTGCTCGACGATCTCGACCGGATCGAGGTCGACCGACTTCACCTTGTTCGGATCCTGGCTGACCGCGGCGTCGCCGGAGTTGAATTCGATGCGGTCGCGCGGCAGCTCGGCGGCGAGCTGGGCGATGCGCGGCAGCGACAGCAGCGGGTGGTCGCTCAGCATGTGACGGATGCCGAACGGTTTGAGCGGAAAGTCGCGTTTCAACGCGTCGTTGCCGGCGACGATGACCGGGGCAACCGTGGTTCCGGCGTTCATTGACGTTTCTCCTTGAAATTTCGCACGCTTTGGATGAGGTCTCGCAGGCGCGTGCGCAGCTGCGCGCGACCGCGCAAGGCTGCGACAGTGAGCGCGACGACCGGGTCGTTGCGCGTCAGCGGAATGACGAGGTCGCCGATCGGCAACCGGCCGCGCCAGATCGGCTCGATCATCGGATGACCGGGCAGGGCGGTGGAATCGGCCAGCGAGATGCCGCCATCGGCGCAGAGATGGCGCGTCAGCTCGAGCGCGAGCTGCACGCCCGGCGAATATTTTGCGAAACGCTCGTCGACGCCGAGCTTGAACCAGAAGGCACGGTCCTGATGCCGCAGCACGACGCCGGCGGCGACCGGCTGCTTCACCTGCGTGCAGCGTGATGATTTCGCACTGGCGGTGCGCCGCCATGGCGGCCGTGGCGCGACGCATGAAGGCGGCGTCGCCGTCATGCTGGATCAAGGCGGTGCCGCGGTCGGCCTTCCAGCCGCTCGCCTCGAGCACAAGGAAGGTTTCGAGCGCGCGAGCCACATCGTCAGGCGTCGTCGCGACCTTGAACGTGACCGGCCCGTGCTCGGCGAGACGATTGTGCTGCCGGCGCAGTTCCTTCAGCTTCTTGGGTCCAAGCGCGTCGCGCAGCAGCTGTTCGGCATCGGTCGTGGCGTCGAGACAGGCGCGCTGTTCGGCGCGCAGCACGATGGGGCCAAGGTCCTTTTCCGAAAGCGCGATCGCGAGCGCATTTGTGGCCGCGCCCTCGATCGTCACATGGCGCAGCACGATGGCATGGGCGCCGCTTGCGCGTGCCTGCGCCAGCAGGGCGCGCGCGGCATCGACCGGCGCGCGGCCGTCGATCAGAGGCGTGGCGAGATCGCCATACGGATCGGCAGAGACGAGGACCGGCAGCGGCAGCCTGAAGGCGCGCCAGGCGGAGACGACCGGCAACAGCGCGGTGAGGGTGCGCGCAGCGTTGCGACCGCACAGTGCGAGCACGTCGGTCCGTCCGCGCGCGGATGCGTCGACCGCAGATTCCCAATCAGGCAGGAAGTAGCCGTTCGGCTCGATCGCGTGCCGGCTCAGGGCCAGCCAGTCGGCCGGCGGGAGCGCGCGCAGCGGCCGAAGCGCACGGGCGTCACGCAGCGCCGCGGCCAGCTGGCCGTGGGCCGTGCGCGCAATCGCACCGCTCTTCGTCTGCCCCGCATGCGCGGCGTTGCCGATCTCCACCACGTCCCGTTCCCCGCCACTGCAAGCGAACGCGTTCGGATGCCGGTCGCGCCTTCGCTTTTGCGAGCGTGACGCTAGACGAGACGATCAAAGATAGGGTTCGAGGGGAACTTCAAATGCCGCCGTTGCCGTTAACCGTGCGCTAACCATGCGCCCCGCTAAGCGGCGCGGCGGAACATATTTGACATGCGGTAACGAAATACTCGGAAATCGCTGCCAAGGTTTTCACCGTAAATTGCCTGAAACCGTTACGCCAAATTTGTTGAGCCAAATGCGATGAACGAAGCCCGCGAACGACTGCAGATGAGCGACGGCGAGATCGTCGGCCATCTTGCGCGCTATGGTTACCGCGTGTCGGTGCAGCAGATCGCCTTTACCAGCGAACTGGTCGACGACTTCCGCGACGCGCGCGCCAAGAAGTGGTATCGCGCCGGCGTCTTCCGGATCAACGAACCGGGGCTGCTGGTGATCGAGGACGCCCAGCCGCGCCCGGGTCAGCGCACGCGCGACATCGTCGTCATCAGCCTTGGCCCGACGCGCGTGGTCATGGGCGTTGAAATCAAGCCAGGCGCACCGCCGCTCGCCTCCGGCAGCTCGATCCAGCGCTATGCGCCGACGATGGAATGGGCGGCGATCGAGAAACCGGCCGCCAAGGGCAAGGTCAAGGCGCGGGCGTAAGAAGCCCGTTTGCTATCCTCCGCCATGCCCGGGCATAGCCGTTCGAAGAACGGCGTCGCTGCTCCGCCTATGGTCCCGGGCATCCGACGTCTTGCGGCGACCTCGTGAAGACGTGGATGGCCGGGTCAAGCCCGGCCATGACGAACAAAGAAGCGGCGGGGCTATTCAATCGAACGCGACGCCGATGCGCTTTTCCTTGCGCCAGATGACGTGGCACGGTCTTCCGGCTTGCTCGCCGTCGATCACGAGGGTGAAGGCGGGTGGAATTCCGACCGGACTGACGTCGAGTGCTGCTCCTGCGTTGGACAGGTTGCGCACGGTGCAGCTGATGACGACTGTACCGTTGAACCTGATGCTGCCGCCCTTCAGCACGCGGTGACGTGGGGCAGTGCGATGTTCGGTCATGACGTGAACCTTTAAGTCCGATCAGCGAGGGGACCTGCAGGGTCCCGGCCGCCGTCGGCCAGATCGTGCGCACTTGACGTAAATACGGTAGTTCGCTTCGCGCCGGCCCTTGCGAACGGCCGCCGTCAAATCGTGCGCCTCGACGGTAAACGGGCGGTAAACGAGTAGCGCTTCAACTGCGGCGGGATGGCTCGCGAGAACCGGTTTTGCGAAGTCGAGCCTGGCGCTTACTTGCTCGCTTCCACCGCGGCCTTCTGCTTCGCCAGGCCCTCGTCAAAAGCTTTTTCTGCGTCGCGTATGAAGGCGTGGAATTCGCCGGCCTTGACGAACGGATTGACACCGAACTTGCCGATCGCCGCGCGCTTGTCTTCCATCTTGAACATCTCGGGGTGCGGTGCGAGGAACACGTCGGCGATGATGCCTTTCGCCGCGACGAACGTTTTCTTGTAGTCCTCGACGATGCCGGGGTAGGTCGGCTTGCCGACCAGCCTGTTCAGCGCCACCGTCGCGCTGCAGAAGAACACCACGGTGTGGTTCCATTTCTTCTCGCGCGCGACCGTGGTCCAGGTGGTGCAGCCGGGCGAGTGGCCCGGCGTCATGTGCGCCACCAGCGTCAGGTCGCGCTTCGCCCGGCCTTTCCCTATCGTGTCGGGGATCGTGATCTTGTCGCCTTCGCCGACGACGCGGTCGACCTTCACCGGCGGAAACTTCAGTGCCTCTTCCTCCTCCGCGCCCGGATAGTAGCCGCCTTCGAGCAGCGGCTTGTCGCCGGCGCTCGCCACCATCTGCGCGCCGGTCTCCTTCTTCAGCTCGGCCAGGCCGCCTGTGTGATCCAGATGCGCGTGGGTGTTGAGCAGATATTTGATGTCGGACACCTTGAAGCCGAGCTTGGTGATGTTCTCCTTGATCAGCGGGTTCGCCTCGGGCAGGCCGGTGTCGATCAGCACGTGCCCGCCCGGCGATGTCACGAGGAACGAGGAGAGGCCCGCGGTGCCGACGTAGTAGACGTTGTCGATGACCTTGAAGGGTTCGCTCGGCGCGTTCCACGTCGTCTTCATCTGCGCGAGCAGGTCGGATACGGTCTGCGCCTGCGCAGGGACAGCGGATACGAACAGCGCAACGGCGATCGCCGACAGGGTCTTCATGGGTCGTCTCCCGGACATGCAGGATTCTTAGCGCCGTGGCCCGCAGCGGAGCAAGTCACATCGCGGTCAAGGACCTTGGATATCACAGGGAACGCGCGGGCAAGGCCGCCGAAATGTCGCGGAAACTAGCCCCGCGCCGCGTGCTGGTCGAACACCTTGCGGGCGACGGTCAGCGCCGACATCGAATTCGGCCAGCCGGAATAAAAGGCGAGGTGGGTGATCAATTCGATGATCTCCTCCTTGGTCACGCCGTTGTCCAGCGCGCGGGTCATGTGGCCGGGCAGCTGCTCGAGCCGGTTCATCGCGATCAGCGCCGTGACGGTGGCGAGGCTGCGGTCGCGCTTCTTCAGCTGCGGCCGTTCCCAGATGTCGCCGAACACCACGTCGCGGGTGAGGTCGGCAAGCTTTGGCGCGATGTCGCGGATATGGTCGCCGGGGGCAGGCGGTTTTGCAGTCATCTGGTTTTCTCCCTTGTCCTGAGCGACGTGAGGATATCAGATCGGGGCCGGCTCGCGTGCGCGCGGAGGGCAAGGAGGCAGGCATGCTTTTCATGATTGTCGAGCGTTTCAAGGATCGCGACGCCGTGCCGGTCTACCGGCGCGTGCGCGACACAGGCCGTGGCCTTCCCGACGGCCTGAAATACATCGACAGCTGGATCGAGCCGAATTTCGATCGCTGCTTTCAGCTGATGGAATGCGACGACCTGCGGCTGTTGCAGCAATGGATCCTGAACGCGCGCGGGTCCGGCGTCACGTTCGAGATCGTGCCGGTGGTGCCGAGCAAGGAGACGCGCGAGGTGGTCGCGCCCTATCTCGACAGGCCGGATCCTGCGTGAGGACGATGGCTGCGTCTACAGAGTTTCTGTTTCAGGCGCGCCGCGCGACGATGGGCCTTCACCGATCGTTCATCCTGTTTGTTGGCCCGATCTTAGCCTTTCCGGCCGTAGTTTCCGCGCTGCCGGGAGCTCCGGCGCCGGTTGGGGGAGAGATGTCGATGCGCGGACTTGGCACTATTGTGGCCGACTTCCTTGCCGACGAATCCGGCGCCACCGCCGTCGAATACGCGCTGATCGTTGCGGGCATCGCGGTTGCCATTATCGCCTCGCTCAACGCGATCGGCATGGCGATCAACACCTCGTTCGGCACCGCCAGCACGAACTAGCAGCGCGGCCCGCGTATCCGCGCGTTCAATCGCACAAGAAGTTGTGGCAGGCCCTGAGGATATCGGTCTCGCCGTGCCTGCGTTTGCGTGCGGCGCGAGGCGTGGCGCGCTTGGCCGCGCGCGTCGGCCACCTGCAGAAACGGATATTCCAACTTTCTATCTTTGGTTGTATCGTTTCCGTGTCTTTACGGAGGCTAACCGATGCGACGAACCCCGCGCAGGCTCCCCTGGATCAGGCTTTCCTGGACCAGGCTTTCTTGCAATCTGACTGCCGCAGCCGTTGTGCTTCTGGCGCTCGGCGCAACAGCATCCGCGCAAAGTTCGAACATGCGCGAAGTCTCGCTGGTCCGGCAGGATGTCGCCGATTGTCCGAACGACAATGTGAGCGATCAGGATCCGTCGCGCGTCGGCGGCACCGTCATCTTGATGCGCAACACCGACGGCACCACCACCGTGAAGGTCGGCATCACCGCGGCGCCGAACACGAGATACAATTTCTTCCTGAAATGCGTCCGCATCCTCGGCACGGTGCAGACCTATGACGAGGGCGAGGGGCAGGCGCAGTTTTCGTTCCGCACCGACGAGGCCAGCAACGTCTTCGCCTTCGACATGTATCCGGACGGCGCGCCGGCCGGTAACAAATTCCAGAGCGTGCAGGTGAGATTTTAGGGCTCCGTCATTCCGGGGCGGGCGAAGCCCGAACCCGGAATGACGGGTGAAATGCGCGCTGGCACGCGCGACAATCGACGGCCGCAGAGACTTTTCGTCGAAGATGCGCTAAGACTTGAGCAGTCGGGGAACTCACATGCGTATCTTGTTGTCTGCGCTTCTGCTCGCCGCCGTGCTGTCCGGTTCAGGCTGCACCAAATGCGGCTGGATCTGGGACGACTACCGCACGAAAAGCTGCCGCAACGGCTGAGTTGTCTTGAGAGCGTGCGGCGCGCAACCGCTGTGTCGCCATGAGTGTCGCTGTTGATTGCGTGCCTGTTCGCCAAGGGAGGCGTCATGCAGACGATCGACGACATCATCCACTTCATCGCGCGGCGGCCCGACATAATGCGGCGGCTCGATCTGGTCGAGAGCCTGGCGTTGCCCGATTGCTGGATCGGCGCGGGGTTTGTCCGCAACGCCGTGTGGGACGCGCTGCACGGCGTCGCCTTGGGCGGCGATAACGATGTCGACGTTGCGTATTTCGATCCGGCAGATGTGCGCACTGAACGCGATGCGGAGATCGAACAGCGCTTGCAGGCGGCGGATCCCGAAATGCACTGGGACGTCAAGAATCAGGCGCGGATGCATCACCGCAATGGTGTGGCGTCTTACTTGAACATGCAGGATGCGATCGCGCGCTGGCCGGAGACGGCAACGGCGATTGCGGTCCGCAAGACGTCCAGTCGCATCGAGCTGATCGCGCCGCACGGCGTCGACGATCTGTTGGCGCTGATCGCGCGGCCGACGCCGGCGTTTCGTTCGAAGACGGACGTTGTCGCGCGCAGGATCGAAGACAAGCGCTGGCGGTCCAGGTGGCCGCGGTTGCGCGTGGAGGGGCTCGGGAGCGGAGGATTAGGTTCGGCTCAGACAAACGAAGAGGCCCGCGACAGAGCTCACCTTACGACTTGCTGACGGCCTTCTTCTTGAGAGCGCGGCTTGCCGGTGCAGGCTTCTCGACCGGCGGGTTCGCCGCCTCGTGCGCGAGCCTCAGCGCCCGCAGCCGTTCCATGTTCTTGTTGACCGCCACTTGCCTTGCCCGGTACTCGGCAAGGCCCTGTTCGGCCTCGGCTTTCTTCTGTTCGGGCGTCTTTTTCAAGAGATCAGGTTTGCGAGCCATCGCATCAATATAGGAACTGAAGCCAAACCAGTCCAGTGCGCCCTTCGAATTACGCGGGACGCAGTTAAGACGGCATCCATTTCGGACCGTGAGGCGGAACTCGGGATTCGAGGAGAACGAGGCGGCAATCGTTAATGTGAAAGAGGCCGCAGCTCGGCTCGAGACGGCCTCCATGACGCCACGCCGCTATTGGTGACCGTAATACTTCTGATTGCACTGGCGACGGCCCCGGTCGTAGCCCGCCGCTTGCTGCGCCGGCGTGCGGGTGGGCCCCCAGATCCCGCCGCCGCGGGACATGGAGTTCATCAGCTTGAGGCAGTCCACGTACGGCTTGTTGCTGAGCCAGTCCCACTGACCGGCGGACGCAGGCGAATACTGCGCCGAGCCGGCGAGCGTGCCGAGACCAACGATGGCGGCGAAAGCGATACAGAGCGATGCGAGAGGATTTCATTGAGTGTCCCATGTGTGCGGCTGCGTCGTGCAGCTCGTGACCGGGACGATGCGCGCTTCTGCAGCGGCGTTCGGTGAGATGGCGCACACAAAGACCGCGCGGCTGTTCCTGCGTCTATTCGGGATCAGCTCCGTACCGGAGTGGATCGCGATATTGCTCGGCCTTGTCCTGTGGTTCGTAGTCGGAACGATTATCGTCGCGCTGCTTCGCTGAATTAGGACACTCACAGATTCAAAGTAGGACACTCGGCTTTAAATACGGACAGCACCAAATTTCTGGTGCTGGCCCCCGGCCCGAAAGGGGCCAACCCATGGGTCTGGCGAGCAGGAAGAGCTATGGGAGATTGTCGAGGACGCTGAAAAGAAAGAGGCCGCCAACTGAGGCGGCCTTACTTCTCTTCCTCGTCGGTGGGATGCAGGCCGACCTTTTCGGCCAACAGATCGGCGATGAGTTTGCCGATCCCTTCGGCCATCAAGTCGTCCATGACCTGTATGGCCAAGCTTCGATAATGCGCGATCCTCTCGTCAAGCTCGACGCACTTCTCACACATAGCTGGATCGGCTTCCCGTCTGTCCCACGACGGCAACGCACAAGATGAAGCACAGTTCAAAAGTGGACTTTGGAAAAGGGGCCACCCCTCAGAACAAAAGGGACCGGGTCACTCAGATGGATGATGGAAAGGGGCCAAGCACCAAATTTCTGGTGAGAACATATTGCGAACAAAGAACAGATGGTGTACAAAGATTCCTGTGAGTTTTAGCGCTCAGCCCGGCCGGCGGTTTCGTTGTCGGGGTGGCGAATCCCGTTCATAAGGAGCCTATTCTATGTCCCAGCCCGCCCTGCGTATCGTTGAAGGTTCGTCCATGGATAAGTCAAAGGCGCTGTCGGCGGCGCTGTCACAGATCGAGCGCCAGTTCGGCAAAGGCTCGGTCATGAAGCTCGGCAAGAACGACAAGTCGATGGACGTCGAGGCGATCTCGTCCGGCTCGCTCGGGCTCGACATCGCGCTCGGCATCGGCGGCTTGCCGAAGGGCCGGGTGGTCGAGATTTACGGACCCGAATCGTCCGGCAAGACCACGCTGGCGCTGCATTGCGTGGCCGAAGCGCAGAAGAAGGGCGGCATCTGCGCCTTCATCGACGCCGAGCACGCGCTGGACCCGGTCTATGCCCGCAAGCTGGGCGTCAATGTCGACGAGCTTCTGATCTCGCAGCCGGACCATGGCGAGCAGGCGCTGGAGATCGCCGACACGCTGGTGCGCTCCGGCGCGGTCGATGTGCTGATCGTCGATTCGGTCGCAGCCCTTGTGCCGCGCGCCGAGCTCGAGGGCGAGATGGGCGATGCGCTGCCCGGCCTGCAGGCGCGGCTGATGAGCCAGGCGCTGCGCAAGCTCACCGCCTCGATCAACAAGTCCAACACCATGGTGATCTTCATCAACCAGATCCGCATGAAGATCGGTGTGATGTACGGCTCGCCCGAGACCACCACCGGCGGCAATGCGCTGAAGTTCTATGCGTCCGTGCGCCTCGACATCCGCCGCATCGGCGCGATCAAGGAGCGCGACGAGGTGGTCGGCAACCAGACCCGCGTCAAGGTGGTGAAGAACAAGCTCGCGCCGCCGTTCAAGCAGGTCGAGTTCGACATCATGTACGGCGAGGGCGTCTCGAAGATGGGTGAAATCCTCGATCTCGGCGTCAAGGCCGGCGTGGTGGAGAAATCCGGCGCATGGTTCTCCTACGACAGCCAGCGCATCGGCCAGGGCCGCGAGAACGCAAAGACCTTCCTCAAGGCCAATCCGGACATGGCCGCCAAGATCGAGGCCGTGATCCGCCAGAATTCGGGCGTCATCGCCGAACAGATCCTCGCAGGCGAGAAAGGCAGCGAGGATGAGGACGAAGGCGAGGCCGAGGCGTAAGCCTCGCTTGCCAAGGCGTGGAGCGCGCCGCGTTCTTGGCGCGCACTCTGACCCTCGGACGGTTCGCTGGACGCGTGGCTTGAAGGCTCGCTTGAAGCGCAAAGGTTTTAAGAAACGGCGGGTGTTGTGTGGCGTCGAGTTGCCCGACGTCGCACGGCGCCCGCCGCTGCCATTCCGCCCGCGGCGCGTGGGTGCGGCCGCTACTCCGCCGCTTCCTTGTACGCATCCATCGGCGGGCACGAGCAGACGAGATTGCGGTCGCCGAAGACGTTGTCGACGCGCCCCACCGGGCACCAGTACTTGTCGGTGCGCGAGACGCCGTCCGGGAAACAGGCCTCAGCGCGCGAGTATGGCCTGGTCCAGGTATCGTCGGCGAGATCGTGCACGGTGTGCGGCGCGTGGCGCAGCGGCGAATCGCCGATCGCCCACTTGCCGCGCTCGACGTCGGCGATCTCCTTTCGGATCGCGATCATCGCATCGCAGAACCGGTCGAGCTCCGCCTTCAATTCCGATTCGGTCGGCTCGATCATCAAGGTGCCGGCGACCGGAAAACTCATCGTCGGCGCATGAAAACCGTAGTCGATCAGCCGCTTGGCGATGTCGTCGACGGTGACGCCTGAGGCCTTCAAGCCGCGCGGGTCGACGATGCACTCGTGCGCGACGCGGTTCTTGTGGTTGCGGTAGAGCACCGGAAAATGCGGCTGCAGCTTCTCGGCGATGTAGTTGGCATTGAGGATCGCCACTTCCGTCGCGCGCTTGAGCCCGTCGCCGCCCATCATCAGGATGTAGATGTAGGAGATGACGAGGATCGACGCCGAGCCGTAGGGCGCGGCCGACACCGGGCCGACCGGCGCTGTGCCGCCGTCGACGACCGGGTGGCCGGGCAGGAACGGCGCAAGGTGCTTCTTCACGCCGATCGGGCCCATGCCCGGACCGCCGCCGCCGTGCGGAATGCAGAACGTCTTGTGCAGGTTGAGGTGGCTGACGTCGGCGCCGTAGTCGCCGGGCCGCGACAGGCCGACCTGCGCATTCAGATTGGCGCCGTCGAGATAGACCTGCCCGCCATGCGCATGCACGATGTCGCAGATCTCGCGGATCTCCTCCTCGAACACGCCGTGCGTGGACGGATAGGTGATCATGATCGCCGCAAGCTTGTCGGCGTTGGCCGCAGCCTTCTTCCGCAGATCTTCCACGTCGACATTGCCTTCGGCGTCGCAGGCGACGACCACCACGCTCATGCCGACCATGCTGGCGGTCGCAGGATTGGTGCCATGCGCCGATGACGGAATGAGGCAGACGGTGCGGTGGCTCTCGCCGCGCGACACATGATAGGCGCGGATCGCCAAGAGGCCCGCATACTCGCCCTGCGCGCCGGAATTCGGCTGCAGCGAAATCGCGTCATAGCCGGTGATGTCGACCAGCCACTGTTTCAGCTGCTCGAACATCGCGTGATAGCCCGCCGCCTGCTCGCGCGGCGCAAACGGATGCAGCGCGCCGAACGCCGGCCACGTCACCGGGATCATCTCGGTGGTCGCGTTCAGCTTCATGGTGCAGGAGCCGAGCGGGATCATCGCCCGGTCGAGCGCAAGATCGCGGTCGGCGAGTTTTCGCATGTAGCGCAAGAGCTCGGTCTCGGAGCGATACTTGTGGAACACCGGATGGGTGAGGAACTCGCTTGCGCGGGCAAGACCTGCGGGCAGGGCGTCGTGCGCCTCGCGCTCGACGTCGGCGTAGGCCAGATTGCCGCCGAAGGTGCGCCAGACCGCTTCGACGGTCGCAGCGCTGGTCGTCTCGTCCACCGCGATGCTCACGGTTTTTGGCTCGAGGCGCAGGTTGATCTTCTCATGCGCCGAATGCGAAACGATCGCATCGTGCTGGCCGTTGACCCTGACCGTCACGGTATCGAAGAAGCTGTCATGCAGCGGCGCAAAGCCCAGTTTGCGCAGGCCCGCGGCCAGCACGGCCGCACGGCGATGCACGCCGCGGGCGATGTGGGCGAGGCCCTCGGGCCCGTGATAGACCGCATACATCGAGGCGATCACCGCCAGCAGCACCTGCGCGGTGCAGATGTTCGAGGTCGCCTTCTCGCGGCGGATGTGCTGCTCGCGCGTCTGCAGCGCGAGCCGATAGGCCGGGTTGCCGCGCGAGTCGACGGAGAGACCGACGATGCGTCCGGGCAGCGAGCGCTTCAGCGCATCGCGCACCGCCATGTAGGCCGCATGCGGCCCGCCATAGCCCATCGGCACGCCAAATCGTTGCGTCGAGCCGATCGCGATGTCGGCGCCGAGTTCGCCCGGCGAGGCAAGCAGTGTCAGCGCCAGCGGATCGGCGGCGATGACGCTGAGCGCGCCCTTCGCCTTCACCGCAGCGACCGCGCCGCGCAGGTCGCGTACCGCGCCGTGCGTGCCGGGATATTGCAGCAGCGCGCCGAACACATCCGCCTTGTCGAGATCCCTGGCCGGATCGCCGACGAGAAGCGACCAGCCGAGCGGCTCGGCGCGGGTGCGCAGCACCGCGATCGTCTGCGGATGCGTCTCGTGGTCGACGAAGAACGTCTTGCTCTTCGTCTGCGCCGCGCGTTCGCACAGTGCCATGGCTTCGGCGGCAGCCGTGCCTTCGTCGAGCAGCGAGGCGTTGGCGACGTCGAGCCCGGTGAGGTCGCAGATCATGGTCTGGAAGTTGAACAGCGCTTCCAGCCGGCCCTGGCTGATCTCCGGCTGATACGGCGTGTAGGCGGTGTACCAGGCGGGATTCTCCAGGATGTTGCGCTGGATCACCGCCGGCAGGATCGTGCCGGAATAGCCCTGGCCGATCAGCGAGGTGCATTGCAGATTTTGCTCCGCAAGCTTTGTCATGTGCGACAGCGCTTCGGGCTCGGACAATGCAGGTCCGAGATTGAGCGGCGCCTTCTGACGGATCGAGGCCGGCAGCGTCTCGTCCATCAAGGCGGCGAGGCTCTTGGCATGCACGGCCTCGAGCATCGCCTCGACGTCGCGCGGCGACGGGCCGATGTGGCGGCGGGCGAAATCCTTGGCAACGTCGCCTGAGTTCTTGCGGTCAATGCTCATGGGGTTTCCTCGAAACGAAAATGATCTCGTCATGGCCGGGCAGCAAGCGCGTGGATGCCCGGCACAAGGCCGGGCATGACGGCTGAAAATGATTGCTCGCGCCTTCTCAACTCAATTTCTCCTTAGGCCGTGTGCGCCTTGTAGGCGGCTTCATCCATCAGCCCGTCGAGCTCCTTCTTGTCGGCGATGCGCAGCTTGAAGAACCATGCGCCTCCGGTCGGATCGGAATTCACCAGTCCCGGTTCCGAGCCCAGCGTCTCGTTCACCTCGAGCACTTCGCCCGAGATCGGCGCATAGACGTCGGAGGCGGCCTTCACGCTTTCGACCACGGCTGCGGCTTCCGCCTTCTTCACCACGCGGCCGACCTTCGGCAGGTCGACGAACACCACGTCGCCGAGCTGGGTCTGCGCGTAGTCCGTGACGCCGACGGTTGCGATGTCGCCTTCGATGCGAAGCCATTCGTGATCGGCGGTGTACAAAACGGTCATGCAATCCTCAGCGCTTGTAGGTGTGGGATGAGAAGGGAAGGGAGGCGACGCGAACCGGCAGCCGCTGGCCGCGCACCTCCGCAAAAAGAAGCGTGCCATTGGCGGCGAGCTGCGACGGCACATAACCCATCGCCACCGGTCCGTTGACGCTGGGTCCGAACCCGCCCGACGTCACGGTGCCGACCTGCTCGGGCGATGTTTCATCGGCAAACAGAGCCGCGTTCTCGCGCACCGGCGCGCGGCCTTCCGGCTTGATGCCGACCCGCTTGCGCGGCGCGCCTGCCTCGAATTGCTTCAGGATCTTTTCGGCGCCGGGAAATCCGCCGGCGCGGGCGCCGCCCGTGCGACGGCTCTTCTGGATCGACCAGTTCAGGTTCGCTTCCACCGGCGTGGTCGCCGTGTCGATGTCATGACCATAAAGACAGAGCCCGGCCTCGAGACGCAGGCTGTCGCGCGCGCCGAGCCCGATCGGCAGCACGGCCGGATCATCGAGCAGGGTTTTGGCCAGCGCTTCCGCGTCCCTGGCCGGCGCGGAAATCTCGAAACCGTCTTCGCCGGTGTAGCCCGAGCGCGAGACGAAGCAGTCGAGGCCCATCACCTTGCGGGGACCTGCGTCCATGAAGGTCATGCCGGCGATGCCTTCGGCGTGCTTGGACAGCACGGCTTCGGCCTTCGGCCCCTGCAGCGCGATCAGCGCGCGATCGGTCAGCGGCTCGATGTCGCAGGCGTCGGAGAGATGCTTGCGCAGGTGCGCTTCGTCCTCCGCCTTGCAGGCGGCGTTGACGACCAGAAACAGGTGATCGCCAAAATTCGCGACCATCAGGTCGTCGAGAATGCCGCCCGTCTCGTTGGTGAACTGGGCGTAGCGCTGCCGTCGCGGCGCTACGGCGAGAATATCCTGCGGCACCAGCCGCTCGAGCGCCCGCGCTGCGTCCTCGACCTTGCCTGATTTCGCGCGCAGCGCGATCTGGCCCATATGCGAGACGTCGAACAGGCCGGCCGAGGCACGCGTCTGCAGATGCTCCTTCAGCACACCGGGCGGGAACTGCACCGGCATCTCGTAGCCCGCGAACGGGACCATCTTGCCGGCGCGCGCGACATTCAGCGCGTAAAGCGGCGTGCGTTTCAGGGTTTGGTCTTGACGTGACGCAGACATGCAAAGGCTCCGGCGGTGCAGGCGGATTCCTCCGCCTCCGATCGAAGCCCCATCTGTCGCTTTGCCTGAGAGTATTATCCCGTCGGCGGACGCGAATACCGAAGAGTTCGGCCACGTCTCTTTCCAGATGCAGTTTAGCCAGCCGGTCCGTTTGCCTGAGAGTTTCCGGGGCGGTTGCTCCTTCGGCGCCGGCGATGCCGCAAATCCAGGCTCGAATCTCAAGCTAGGATTTAAGGCTGCCGGTCTCTCCCGATCGTGGCCATGGCGAAAGCTCGTTTGAGCCGCTCGCCACACCCCTTATATAACAGGATGAAAGGCCCGTTGCCAACCTCTGCGCCGCCTGGAATGGCTTATCAACCGTTCTTGCAAACCATTGGACGACTGGCGTTTTCTGGACAGTGCGGCACCCCGCCGTTAAAAGCGTGGCCGGGGAAATGATGGGCAGGTTCGGCACACGTTTTGAGCACTAATGGTCCGGTTCTAACATTCGCATCCCGCTTTGGTACGCACGTTTGCGAATGTTAGAACCCAAAGGACCATTAGTAACCTTAACTTGCCGGGGGAGTTCTGGATTTGACATTCGCGTCGAGACGTCGCGGCCAGGTGGGTCGCGAATGTCAAATCCACTCCACCGGGTACGCTTGAACCGAAACACGTAAAACGCGATTGAAAAGCAAATGAGCGGTGTCAACGAGATCAGGTCGGCGTTTCTCGACTACTTTCACAAGAACGGCCACGAGGTTGTGGCGTCGTCGCCGCTTGTGCCGCGCAACGACCCGACGCTGATGTTCACCAATGCGGGCATGGTGCAGTTCAAGAACGTCTTCACCGGTCTTGAGAAGCGCCCTTATGCGCGCGCGGTCACCTCGCAGAAATGCGTGCGCGCCGGCGGCAAGCACAACGACCTCGACAATGTCGGCTACACGGCGCGGCATCACACCTTCTTCGAGATGCTCGGCAACTTCTCGTTCGGCGACTACTTCAAGGATCGCGCGATCGAGCTCGCGTGGAACCTGATCACCAAGGATTTCGGCCTGCCGAAGGAGCGGCTGACGGCGACGGTGTTCGCCGAGGACGACGACGCGTTCAATCTCTGGAAGAAGATCGCGGGTCTGCCGGAGTCGCGGATCATCCGCATTCCGACCTCCGACAACTTCTGGGCGATGGGCGACACCGGCCCGTGCGGTCCGTGCTCGGAAATCTTCTTCGACCACGGCGACAAGATCCCGGGCGGACCTCCGGGCTCGGCGGACCAGGACGGCGACCGCTTCATCGAGATCTGGAATCTCGTGTTCATGCAGTTCGAGCAGATCGCGCCGGGCGAGCGCAACCCGCTGCCGAAACCGTCGATCGACACCGGCATGGGGCTGGAGCGCGTCGCGGCCGTGCTGCAGGGCAAGCACGACAACTATGACATCGACCTGTTCGCGGCCCTGATCGGCAACATCGCCGAACTGACCAGCGCCGATCCGCAGGGGCCGCAGAAGGCGTCGCTGCGCGTGATCGCCGACCATTTGCGCGCGTCGTCGTTCCTGATCGCCGATGGCGTGCTGCCCTCGAACGAGGGCCGCGGCTACGTGCTGCGGCGGATCATGCGCCGGGCGATGCGCCATGCGCAGCTGCTCGGTGCGCGCGAGCCTTTGATGTGGAAGCTCGTGCGCAGCCTCGTGCGCGAGATGGGCCAGGCCTATCCGGAGCTGTCGCGCGCCGAAGCCTTGATCTCCGAGACGCTGAAGCTGGAAGAGACCCGCTTCGGCAAGACGCTGGAGCGCGGGCTGTCGATCCTCGACGAGAAGAGCGGGTCGCTGAAGCAGGGCGACATGTTCGACGGCGAGACCGCGTTCACGCTGTACGACACTTACGGATTCCCGCTCGATCTCACGCAGGACGCGCTGCGCTCGCGCGGCATCAGCGTCGATCTCGGCTCCTTCACCGATGCGATGGAACGCCAGCGCGAGAAGGCGCGCGCGTCATGGGCGGGCTCGGGCGAAGCTGCGACCGAAACGATCTGGTTCCCCTTGCGTGAAAAACTCGGCGCGACGGAATTCCTCGGCTACGAGACCGAGACTGCCGAAGGCGTGGTCGCGGCCCTCGTCGCGGACGGCAAGCAGGTCGACAGCCTGAAGGCCGGCGAGAAGGGCGTGGTCGTCCTCAACCAGACGCCGTTCTATGGCGAGTCCGGCGGCCAGGTCGGCGACACCGGTGTCCTGGTCGGCGAGGGCGTCCGCTTCCGCGTCACCGATACGCAGAAGAAGGCGGGCGATCTGTTTGCGCATGTCGGCAGCGTCGAGCAGGGGACGCTCAAGGCTGGAGCTGCGCTGTCGCTCGAGGTCGATCATACCCGCCGCTCGGCGATCCGCGCCAACCACTCGGCGACCCATCTGCTGCACGAGGCGCTGCGCCAGGTGCTCGGCGATCATATCGCCCAGCGCGGCTCGATGGTGTCATCCGAGCGTCTGCGCTTCGACTTCGCGCATCCGAAACCGATCAGTGCCGACGAGCTGCGCCGCGTCGAGGACATCGCCAACGACGTGATGCTGCAGAACGGCGAGGTGACGACGCGGCTGATGGCGGTGGACGATGCCCGTGCCTCCGGCGCGCGCGCGCTGTTCGGCGAAAAATACGGCGACGAGGTGCGCGTGGTGTCGATGGGCGCGGGCGGCGGCAACACGCTCGGCTGGTCGGTCGAGCTCTGCGGCGGCACGCATGTGAAGCGCCTCGGCGACATCGGCCTGATCTCGGTGATGGGCGAGAGCGCGGTCGCCTCCGGCGTGCGCCGCATCGAGGCGCTCACCGGCAACGCCGCGCGCCATGCGGCGAACGCCAGCATCCAGACCGCGAAGGCTGCGGCTGCCGAGCTGCGCACCAGCCTCGAGGACATGCCGGCGCGGGTTGCCGCACTGGTGGAGGAGCGCCGCAAGCTCGAGCGCGACCTTGCCGACGCGCGCAAGAAGCTCGCCATGGGCGGCGGCGGTGCGTCCGCCGGCGGTGCCGCGTCCGACATCCGCACCATCGGCGACATCAAGTTCCTCGGCCGCGCCGTGCAGGACATCGAGATGAAGGATCTCAAGAGCCTTGCCGACGACGGCAAGAAACAGCTCGGATCGGGCGTGGTCGCCATCGTCGGCGCCACCGCGGACGGCAAGGCCGGCATTGTCGTCGGCGTGACCGCCGACCTGACGTCGCGCTTCAACGCGGTCGAGCTCGTGCGCATGGGCTCGGAGGTGCTTGGCGGCAAGGGCGGCGGCGGTCGTCCCGACATGGCGCAGGCGGGCGGCCCCGACGGCTCGAAGGCGAGCGCGGCGCTCGACGCCATCTCCGCGGCGCTGGCGTCCTGAGCCGGTGCAAGGCGCGTCGCTGAAACAAGGCGCGCCTTTCATCATCGCCGGTGCGTCCGCATCGCGGCCGCGCGCGGCAAGTTCCGCTTTCCCGGCCACAGGGTCTCTGACGTGGAACACGTCCCCTGGATCCAGGATCTGCTGGTCTTTCTCGGCGTCGCGGGCGCTGGCCGTGCCGCTGTTGCACCGCTTCGGCGTCAATCAGGTGCTGTCCTTCCTGGTGCTCGGTATCGCGGTCGGGCCGTACGGATTTGGACGGCTCGCCGACGACTATTCCTGGCTCGGTCATCTCACCCTGAACGATCGGCAGCGCGTCGTGCCGTTCGCCGAGCTCGGCGTGATGGCGCTGCTGTTCCTGATCGGCCTGGAGCTGTCGTGGAGCCGGCTTGCGGCGCTCCGCAAATATGTGGCGGGCGTGGGCGGCATGCAGTTCGCCTTGTCCGCCGCGGTGATCGGCGCGGGCGCAGCGCTGCTGGGGTCGGGTCCTTCTGCCGCGATTGTCATCGGCCTTGCGCTGGCAATGTCGTCCACGGCGGTGGTCATGCAGATCATCGAGCAGGAAGGGCGGAGCGCCACACATATCGGCCGTGTCGCGCTCTCGGTGCTGCTGCTGCAGGACCTCATGGTCGCGCCGGTGCTGTTCGCGGTCGGATTTCTCGGCCGCGGCGGCGGCTCGCTGGCGGAGTTCGGCTGGATCGCCGCAAAAGGATTTGCCCTGATTGCCGTGATCGTCGTCGGCGGCCGCTACGCGCTCGCCTCGGTATTCCGCCTGGCCGCGCAGACCGGCAGCCGCGAATTGATCATGGCGATCTCGCTGTTGGTGCTGGTCGGCTTCTCGATCCTGACCGCGCGCTTTGGCCTGTCGCCGGCGCTGGGTGCGTTCATCGCAGGATTGCTGCTGTCCGAGACCGAATACCGCCACCAGGTCGAGATCGATCTTTCGCCCTTCAAAGGGCTGTTGATCGGGCTGTTCTTCATCAGCGTCGGCATGACCGTCGATCTCGCGTTTCTGTTGAAATGGCTGCCGCAAGTCATTGCGGTTGCTGCTGCCGTCATCATCGTCAAGGCCGCGATCCTTTATCTCGCCGCGCGCACGTTCGCTGTCGGCGGCCCGGCCGCGCTCGAGATCGCGCTGCTGCTGTCGCAGGCAGGTGAGTTTGCATTCGTCGTGTTCGCGGTGGCGGCCGCAGGCCAGTTGCTCGACCCCGATCTCGTTCAGTTTCTGACCGCAACGGTGGTGCTGACGATGATCGTCACGCCGCTGCTTGCCCGCGTTGCGCGGCTCGCCGCACGCAGGCTCGAGCAGACGCTCAACCACGCGTCGCGGCAATTGCCCGACCATGACGGCATGACCGACCACGTCATCATCGGCGGGTTCGGACGCGTCGGACGGACGATCGCGCGACTTTTGACCGCCGAGAACGTGCCGTTTCTCGCGCTCGACATGGATGCGGGCCTGGTCGCCGAGCAGCGCAAGCAGGGCGTTCCAGTGTATTTCGGCGACGCGAGCCGCGCGGAGTTGCTCGAGCGCGCCGGCGCCAAGGGCGCGCGCGCCTTCATCGTCACGCTGGATGAGGCCGAAGCTGCGGAGCGGATGGTGACCGCGGTCAAAAAGTTTCGCGACGATGCCGTCGTGCTGGCGCGCGCCATCGATCGCGAGGGGGCGAGACGGCTGATGCAGCTGGGAGCGGTCGAGGTCGTGCCCGAAACCTTCGAAGCGAGCCTGCAGCTTGGCGGCCGTGTGCTGGAGGCGCTGGGCGCCTCGGACGATGCGGTCGCGCACCGCCTTGCCAGCATGCGCGATGAGTTCGAACAGGCGATCAAGACGGGCGCGCCGCTGCAGGACGTGGCTGCAAACACCTCACGCGCACAGCGGACCTCGTAAGTTCCACGCGCATGCAACGCCGCGTGCGGCACCGCGTCGGGTTGTCGCGCGCGCCATGCGGCACTAGGTATTTAACTGACGTTGCATTCGAACACGGCGTGATGGCGCGCCACATCTTTTCAAGGGCGGGCCATGGCTCACAACACGCCGCTGATCTCGACGATCGTCGTCGGCCTCGTGCTGGCGTTCGTATTCGGCACGCTGGCGCAGCGGCTCCGCATCTCGCCGCTGGTCGGCTATCTGCTCGCCGGCGTGCTGATGGGGCCGTTCACGCCGGGCTATGTCGCCGACCAGCATCTCGCGCATGAACTCGCCGAGATCGGCGTGATCCTGTTGATGTTCGGCGTCGGCCTGCACTTCTCGCTGAAGGATCTGCTCTCGGTGCGCGCGATCGCCGTGCCCGGCGCGATCGTGCAGATCGCTGTGGCGACCTTGATGGGTCTCGGCCTTGCCGTCTGGCTCGGCTGGCCGCTCGGCGGCGGCATTGTGTTCGGGCTGGCGCTGTCGGTCGCCTCCACCGTGGTTCTGTTGCGCGCGCTGCAGGAGCGGCGGCTGGTCGACACCGAGCGCGGGCGCATCGCCGTCGGCTGGCTGATCGTCGAGGATCTCGCCATGGTGCTGACGCTGGTGCTGCTGCCGGCGCTGGCCGGCCTGTTGAAGGGCGAGGGCGGCGGGAGCCTCAGTGGCGTCGCGCTGCCGCTTCTGATCACGCTCGCCAAGGTCGGCGCGTTCGTGGCCTTCATGCTGATCATCGGCCGGCGGCTCGTCCCGTGGATGTTGCACTACGTGGCGCACACCGGCTCGCGCGAGCTGTTCCGCCTGGCCGTGCTTGTCGATCTCGCTCGGCATCGCCTTTGGGGCTGCGGTCCTGTTCGACGTGTCGTTCGCGCTCGGCGCGTTCTTCGCCGGCATGATCCTGAGCGAATCCGAGCTCAGCCACCGTGCCGCGCAGGAGACGTTGCCGCTGCGCGACGCTTTTGCCGTGCTGTTCTTCGTCTCGGTCGGCATGCTGGTGGATCCCGCGATCGTGCTGCGCGACCCCTGGCCGCTGCTGGCGACCGTGTTCATCATCGTGATCGGCAAGTCGGCGGCCGCCTTCCTGATCGTCCGCGCGTTCGGCCATCCGTCGTCCACCGCCTGGACGATTTCCGCGTCGCTCGCCCAGATCGGCGAATTCTCGTTCATCCTCGCAGGGCTTAGGCGTATCGCTTGCACTTCTTCCCGAGCGCGGCCGCGATCTCATCCTCGCCGGCGCAATCGTCTCGATCTTCCTCAATCCGCTGATCTTCGCGCTGGTCGATCGGCTGCTCGAAAGCGGGGAGGGCAAGGGCGCGCCGGGCGCCGAGCCGGTCGAGAAGGCGCGCGAGCCGCTGCCGATGACGCAGCTTTCCGATCACATCGTGCTGGTCGGCCACGGCCGCGTCGGCAGCGTGGTCGGCCGGGCGCTGCGCGAGGCGCACACTGCCGTTCCTCGTCATCGAGGACGATCCGGAGTTCGTCGAGCGGCTGCAGAAGCAGGGCGTCGAAGCCATCTCCGGCAACGCCAACGCACCGGACATGATGGAGGCCGCGAACGTGAAAGGCGCCCGCGCGCTGCTGGTCGCCATTCCCGATGCGTTCGAGGGCGGCCAGGTGGTGCTGAAGGCGCGCACCGCGAGGCCGGATCTGACGATCATCGCCCGAGCGCATTCGGACGAGGAGGTCGCCCACCTGAAACGGCACGGCGCCAATCTCGTCATCATGGGCGAAGAGGAGATCGCCAAAGCGATGATCGCCGCCATCACCGGCACAGACAGAACGACCACCGCTGCAGCAAGCTGATCGCCGCAGGGCGCCCGCGGCTCACGCCGGCTTGTTGCAGACGATCGCCAGCTTGTTGCCGGTCGGATCGCGCAAGTAAGCCGCATACCAGTTCGGCCCGTAGCTGCCGCGCAGGCCTGGCGGGCCTTCGTCGCTGCCGCCGTGCTTCATCGCCGCATCGTAGAACGCATTCACCTGCGTGCGGTCGGCCGCGTTGAACGCGACCATGATGCCGTTGCCGGCGTGCGCTTCCTTGCCGTCGAACGGCTTGCAGATCCAGACCGACTGGCCGTCGCTCTTGCCGTCGATGCCGTAGCCGGTGAACGCGCCGAACTCGGCAAAGCGCTTGTAGCCGATGGTGCCGAGCACGGCGTCATAGAATGCGTTTGATTGCGCCGTGTCGCGCGCGCCGATCGTGATGTAGCCCAGCATCGTTCATTCCCCTGTACGCTGACGTTGGTTGCCAGCGAGGATAACAAACGAAGAGAACAAATCAAGAACATTCGTCCTGAGGCGCGCTGCGGATTTCTATGCAGGCGCAAGCCCGCATCGACCAGCGCGACCGGGCGCTGGTGCGGAAGGCCTACGCCTTCCCCAGCGCCTTGGTCAGGTTGTCCGAGACCTTGTCGAGGAAGCCGGTGGTGGAGAGCCAGCGCTGCTCGGCGCCGACCAGGAGCGCCAGGTCCTTGGTCATGAAGCCGGACTCGACGGTGTCGACGCAGACCTTCTCCAGCGTCTCAGCGAAGGTGGCGAGCTCCTTGTTGTCGTCGAGCTTGGCGCGATGCGACAGGCCCTGCGTCCAGGCGAAGATCGAGGCGATGGAGTTGGTCGACGTCTCCTTGCCCTTCTGATGCTCGCGGTAGTGGCGCGTCACGGTGCCGTGGGCTGCTTCGGCTTCCATGGTCTTGCCGTCCGGCGTCAGCAGCACCGAGGTCATCAGGCCGAGTGAGCCGTAGCCCTGCGCGACCGTGTCGGACTGCACGTCGCCGTCGTAGTTCTTGCAGGCCCAGACATAGCCGCCCGACCACTTCAGCGCCGACGCCACCATGTCGTCGATCAGCCGGTGCTCGTAGGTGAGGCCGTTCGCGTCGAAATCCTTCTTGAACTCGCGGTCGAAGATGTCCTGGAAGATGTCCTTGAAGCGCCCATCATAGATTTTCATGATGGTGTTCTTGGTCGACAGGTACACCGGATATTTGCGCTGCAGGCCGTAGTTTAGAGAGGCGCGCGCGAAGTCGGTGATCGACGCATCGAGATTGTACATGCTCATGGCGACGCCGCCGCCCGGCGCCTTGAACACCTCGCGCTCGATCACGGTGCCGTCCTCGCCGACGAACTTCATCGACAGCGTGCCCTTGCCCGGGAACTTGATGTCGGTCGCGCGGTACTGGTCGCCATAGGCATGGCGGCCGATGATGATCGGCTTGGTCCAGCCTGGCACCAGGCGCGGCACGTTCTTGCAGATGATCGGCTCGCGGAAGATCACGCCGCCGAGGATGTTGCGGATGGTGCCGTTCGGCGACTTCCACATTTCCTTCAGGTTGAACTCCTTCACCCGCGCTTCGTCCGGGGTGATGGTCGCGCATTTGACGCCGACGCCGTGCTTCTTGATGGCGTTGGCCGCGTCGATCGTGACCTGGTCGTTGGTCTTGTCGCGGTATTCCATGCCGAGGTCGAAGTAGAGCAGTTCCACGTCGAGGTAGGGATGGATCAGCTTGTCCTTGATGTACTGCCAGATGATCCGGGTCATCTCGTCGCCGTCGAGCTCGACGACCGGGTTGGCGACCTTGATTTTTGCCATTTGGGACAAAGCCTTACCTTGGGATGGAACGCGGGGCGGGGCCGGATTCGAGCCGGGTCAGGCCGCTATAGCATCGGCAGAGGCAGGCTGGAAGCAGGCTCGCTGATAGCCTTTTAGGCGCAATGCATCAGGTAGGCAGGGCGAGCTTCGCACGGGCCTTGCGGAGGCCGTGGCGCAAATGACCGCACCGGTGCCGGGCTCGGCGTGCTCGCGCGTCCGCGCCGAAGCCGGCACCGCCTGCTGTCTCTCGCGCACTATTTTGCTTGAGAAATTCCGCTGAAAAGGCAATCGGATACGCGTGGAAATGGATGCGATGCGAGATACCGAGAGCAAAACTGCCGGCGCAAAGGTCGCCGCGCCCATCGTCGTGCTGGTCGAGCCGCAGCTCGGGCAGAATATCGGCATGGCCGCGCGCGCGATGGGTAATTTTGGCCTGTCGGAACTGCGCATCGTCAACCCGCGCGACGGCTGGCCGAACATCCATGCGAGCCGCGCGGCGTCGGGCGCCGATGCCATTATCGACGGCGCAAAACTGTTCGACACCGCCGCGGCGGCCATCGCCGACTGCACACTCGTGTTGGCAACGACGGCGCGGGCGCACGACCAGGCGAAGCCGGTGCTGGCGCCGGAGGCGGCGGCGCGAGACATGGCGGGTGAAATCGCCGGCGAAGGACGCGTCGCGATCCTGTTCGGCCGCGAGCGCTGGGGATTGACCAACGAGGAGGTCGCGCTCGCCGACCGCATCGTCACGTTTCCGGTCGATCCGGAGTTCGCCTCGCTCAATCTCGCCCAGGCCGTGCTGCTCGTGGGCTACGAGTGGTTCAAATGCGCCAAAGGCGGCGTGCTGCCGTATGCGGCGACGGAACGCTCGGTGCGTGCCAGCAAGCAACAGGAGCAGGCGTTCTTCGACACGCTGGTCGCCGAGCTCGATCGCGTCGAATTCCTGCGACCGCCGGAAAAGCGCGACACCATGATCGTCAACCTGCGCAATATCTTCTCGCGCATGGAGCCGACCAAACAGGACATGCAGACGCTGCACGGCGCGATCAAGGCGATCGCCGAAGGCAGCAAGGGCCCCGCGCGCGGCGGCGTGCTGGACAGCGACGAGGCGTCGCGTTTGCGCGCGCTGCTCGCGACCACCGGCGCCGGCCGCATGCCGGACGAGCAGGGACCGGTGCGCGGGCTCGCGCGGCTGCTCAGGCGGAACACGTCGGACGCCGAGCGCATGCTGTGGAAGGCGCTGACGAAGGACCGCCGCTTCGCCGGCCGGTTCAAGCGCCAGACGCCGGTGGGGCGGCAGATTCCGGATTTCGTGTCGTTCGTCCATCGCGTGACGATCGAACTGATCGCCGAGGGCGAGCCCGCGGAGGTTGCGAAAGATCGCAGCGAACGCCGCGCGTGGCTGGAGCAGCGGGATTATCGGGTGGTGGACGTGTGCGAAGCGGATGTGGTGAGCGATCTGGACGCCGTGCTGGCGGCGCTCGAGAAGAGTTTTCCGCAGGACGCGTCGTAACCTGCCGTCATTGCGAGGAGCGAAGCGACGAAGCAATCCAGCGCGCGCGAAGCGCGCCAGACAAAAAGCGCGGCGTCAGCCGCGAATTCAGTGCATTTTGTAAGCGCGCCTGCCGGCGCGCAGCTGGATTGCTTCGCTTCGCTCGCAATGACGAGTGGGGCTAAGGCCAGCACCTCGATCTTCAGCGCCTTGATGCGCGAAGCCAGCGTGGTCGGCTTCATGTCCATCAGTTCGGCTGCGCCGCCGCGGCCAAAAACCTTGCCGCCGGAGGTTTTAAGCGCGGCAATGATGTTGGCGCGCTCGTAAGCGCGGACCTCGTCGTCGGTCAGGACCACGGATTCCTTGGCGGCTTCGCGCACCGCGACCGGCGCATGCGCGGTCTGGTCGGGCAGGTCGATGCGCAGGCGGCCGTTGTGCGACAGGATCACCGCGCGTTCGATCACGTTCTGCAGTTCGCGCACGTTGCCCGGCCAGTCGTAGCGCGACAGCCGCCGCGCGTCCGCTTCGAGGAGCCGCAGGCCGGTCTTGCGCTCGGACGTCTCGTTGGACAGGAAGTGCTGGGCGAGCAGGGGGATGTCGTCGCGCCGCTCGCGCAGCGGCAGCGTCTCGATCGGAAACACGTTCAACCGGAAATACAGATCCTCGCGAAAGCGGCCGCGCTGCACCTCCTGCTTCAGGTCGCGGTTGGTGGCGGCGATGACTCGCACGTCGACGGCACGCGTGCGCTCCTCGCCGACGCGCTCGAAATGGCCTTCCTGCAGCACGCGCAACAGTTTGCCCTGCAGCTCCAGCGGGATCTCGCCGACCTCGTCGAGGAACAGCGTGCCGCCGTCGGCGAGCTCGAACCGGCCGATGCGATCGCGAAGTGCGCCGGTGAACGCGCCCTTCACATGGCCGAAGAATTCGCTCTCGAACAGTTCGCGCGGGATCGCCGCGCAGTTGACGCGGATCAGCGGCCGGTCGCGCCGCTCGCTTGCTTCGTGAATGGCGCGGGCGATCAGCTCCTTGCCGGTGCCGGATTCGCCGGTGATCATCACCGAGGCGTCGGTTGGGGCGACCAGCTGCACCTGCCGCAGCGTCTTCTGGATCGCGGCCGAGTGGCCGATGATGCCGTGCGGCGAGATCTCGATGCGGATCTCCTCCTGCAGGTAGGCGTTCTCCTGCTCGAGCCGCTCGCGCAGCCGGTCGACCTCGGCAAGCGCGGCCCGCAGCTTCTCCTCGGCATCGCGCCGTTCGCTGACGTCGCGGAAAACGATGACCGCGCCGACGACGATGCCGCGGTCGCGAATGGGCGTGGACGTGTATTCGACCCACACCGGCTGGCCGTCCTTGCGCCAGAACACCTCGTTGTCGACCCGGTGCACGGCGCCGTCGCGGAACGCCGCATAGATCGGGCAATCCTCGTGCGGGTAGTGACGCCCGTCGTGGTGGGTGTGATGGACGATCGAATGAATGTCACGGCCCACAAGTTCGTCCGCCGGCCAGCCGAGCATGCGCTCGGCCGCCGGATTGACGAAGGTGGTCTTGCCTTCGGAATTGACGCCGTAGATGCCTTCGCCGGCCGCGCGCAGGATCAGCTGGTTCTCGCGCTCGATATCGCGGAACACGCGCTCCATCCGCTGCCAGGCGGCGATGCCGCTACGCATGTGGTCCTCGGCAACCGCGTCCAGGCCGCGCCTGCGCCGCTGCTCGAGGTCGCTCAGCGTCAGGAGCACCAGCGGCGTGCCGTCCTGCGGGATCAGCGAGCCGGCATATTCGAGCGACAGCTGCCGTCCCGTGGTGTGGCGCGGCTTCAGCGACGTGGTCCAGTAGGTGCCCTTCGCCATCACCGCTTGCGTGAACACGATCAGCTGCGGCACCTGACCCGCGTGCAGGGCCGTCAGCCGCATCTGCCGCAGTGCCGCGCGGTCGTAGCCGAGCAGGGTGCAGGCGGCCGTATTGGCCTCGAGGATCGCGTCCGCATGCGGGTCGACCAGCAGCATGGCGTCGATGGAAAAATCGAACGCGGCGGCGCGGGCGGCGGCCTCCTCGGAGGAGATCTTCGCGCCCTGGGGCAACAGGCTGACGTTCATGGCGGCCTACGAAAAATCGTAATTGATGCTACGACTTTTCGTGTATCACGAAAAATCGTAACGGCCAACTTGTCGCAGTGTTCTTGGGATACCTGAAGAATTCGGCGCCACCGCCAATGGCACGCTCCTTGCTCATTCCGGAGGCAATCGCCTCTGCAGGGAGAGACTTTCATGCCGACGTTCGACAACCCGTTCGACCCGGATCGTCCGCTGACGTCCGGCTGTAGCTGCGGCCGCCACGCGACCGAGCGCGACCATCAGCTCGATCAGCAACAGCAGCTCCAGTGCGCCGCGGTCGAAAGCGAGGACAAACGCTACGAGGGCGTCGTGGCCTCGGCCGTCATGCGGGCGATGTTTCCGCAGGACGCGAGCCGCAGGGCTTTCCTGAAATCGGTCGGCGCGTCCACGGCACTTGCGGCGATCTCGCAGTTCTTCCCGCTCAAGACCGCCACGGACGTGTTCGCGCAGGGCGGCGCGATCGAGAAGAAGGACCTTAAAGTCGGCTTCATTCCGATCACCTGCGCCACGCCGATCATCATGGCGCACCCGATGGGGTTCTACTGCGAAGCAGGGATTGAACGTCGAAGTGATCAAGACCGCCGGCTGGGCGGTGATCCGCGACAAGACGCTGAACAAGGAATACGACGCCGCCCACATGCTCTCGCCGATGCCGATCGCCATCACCATGGGCGTCGGCTCCAACGCGGTGCCCTACACGGTGCCGGCGATCGAGAACATCAACGGCCAGGCGATCACGCTGTCGGTGAAGCACAAGGACAAGCGCGATCCGAAGAGCTGGAAGGGGTTCAAGTTCGCGGTCCCCTTCGACTTCTCGATGCACAATTACCTGCTGCGCTACTATCTCGCCGAGCACGGCATCGATCCCGACGTCGACGTGCAGATCCGCGCGGTGCCGCCGCCGGAGATGGTCGCGAACCTGCGCGCCGACAACATCGACGGCTTCCTCGGTCCCGATCCGATGAACCAGCGTGCGGTCTATGACGGCGTCGGCTTCATCCACGTGCTGTCGAAGGAGCTCTGGGAAGGGCATCCGTGCTGCGTGTTCACGGCGTCGAAGGAGTTCATCACCACCGCGCCGAACACCTATTCGGCCTTGCTGCGCGCCATCATCGAAGCAACCGCGTTCGCAGCCAAGGCCGAGAACCGCAAGCAGATCGCAGCCGCCATCGCGCCGGCGAACTACATCAATCAGCCGGAGATCGTGCTGGAGCAGATCCTCACCGGCACCTTCGCGGACGGTCTTGGCAACGTGAAGACCGACGCCAAGCGCGTCGATTTCGATCCGTTCCCATGGGAGTCGTTTGCCGATCTGGATCATGACGCAGATGAAGCGCTGGGGGCAGATCAAGGGCGATGTCGACTATGCGAGCGTTGCCAAGCAGGTCTATCTCGCGACTGATACGACCAAGCTGATGAAGGAAGCAGGCCTTACCCCTCCGACATCCACCACCAAGACATTCTCGGTGATGGGCAAGGTGTTCGATCCGGCGAAGCCGGAGGACTATCTCAACAGCTTCAAGATCAGGAAGGCGAGCTGACGGTGTCGAGCTCGCTCACGATCCGCGCCGCGATCGTCTCGGTGCTGTTCCTGGCCCTGTTTCTCGGCGCCTGGCATATCGCCACGCGCGGCACCGGGCAAGCCGCCAACATGAGCCCGGAATATGCGCGGCTGATGGGGGCAACGGCGACGCAGGGCAAGTCGGCGATGCCGGGACCGCTCGACGTCGGCGCAAAGCTCTGGGAGCACATCAAGAACCCGTTCTACGACAAGGGTCCGAACGACAAGGGCATCGGCATTCAGCTCGGCTTCTCCATCGCGCGCGTGCTGCTCGGCTACCTGATCGCGGTCGCGGTCGCCATTCCGCTCGGCTTCCTGATCGGCATGTCGCCGCTGATGAGCAAGGCGCTCGATCCGTACATCCAGATCCTGAAACCGATCTCGCCGCTCGCCTGGATGCCGCTGGCGCTCTACACCATCAAGGACTCCAACACGTCGGCGATCTTCGTCATCTTCATCTGCGCGCTGTGGCCGATGCTGATCAACACCGCCTTTGGCGTCGCGGCGGTGCGCCGGGAGTGGATCAATGTCGCGCGTACGCTGGAGGTTGGCACCATTCGCCGCGCCTTCACGGTGATCCTGCCTGCGGCTGCGCCGACGATCCTCACCGGCATGCGCATCTCGATCGGCATCGCCTGGCTGGTGATCGTCGCGGCCGAAATGCTCGTCGGCGGCACCGGCATCGGCTACTTCGTCTGGAACGAGTGGAACAACCTCTCGATCACCAACGTGATCATCGCCATCCTGGTGATCGGCCTCGTCGGCATGGTCCTCGATCAGATCCTTCGCGCGCTTTCACGCGCATGGTCACCTTTCCGGAATAGCGACGATGAGCGGACGAGAAATTCATCTCCATCGAGGGGATCGCCAAGCGCTATCCAGATCCCGCCGGCGGCACGACGGCCGTGTTCGAGGACCTGTGGCTGTCGATGAAGCGCGGCGAGTTCTCCTGCATCATCGGTCACTCCGGCTGCGGCAAGACCACGGTGCTGAACGTCCTCGCCGGCCTCGACGAGCCGAGCGAAGGCGCGGTGATCGTCGACGGGCAGGCGATCGAGGGACCGAGCCTCGATCGCGCGGTGATCTTCCAGAGCCACGCGCTGCTGCCCTGGCGCACGGTGATGGGCAACGTCGCGTTCGCCGTATCGTCGAAGTGGCGCAGCTGGAAGGCCGAGCAGGTGCGCGAGCAGGCGCAGAAATTCATCGACCTCGTCGGTCTCACCGGCTCCGAGCACAAGCGGCCGTCGGAGCTGTCGGGCGGCATGAAGCAGCGCGTCGGCATTGCGCGTGCGCTGTCGATCACGCCGAAGATGATGCTGATGGACGAGCCGTTCTCGGCGCTCGACGCGTTGACGCGCGGCACCTTGCAGGACGAGGTGCGGCGCATCTGCCTCGAGACCGGGCAGACCACGTTCATGATCACCCACGACGTCGATGAGGCGATCTATCTCGCCGACAAGATCATCCTGATGACCAACGGACCGGGCGCCGTGCTGGCGGAGATCCTGGAAAATCCGCTGCCGAAGCATCGCCAGCGCATCGATATCCACCGCCATCCGCACTACTACGGCCTGCGCAACCACATCATCGACTTCCTGGTCAGCCGTTCAAAGACGTTCACACAGACGTTGACCAACCGCGATCCGCGTCACGTTCCGGTCGTGCGACCCGCCTTGCCCGAACCGACCATCATCAACGAGCCGGCCGCCTGAGCGGGCGGCTTGTCACGCCACACGCATCCTTGCAGATTGGGAGAAACCAGCATGAAGCGCAGCGATCTCACGGAAAAGCTTCTCGACATCAAGCGCGAGAAGGGTTGGTCGTGGAAGCATATCTGCGACAAGATCGGCGGCTACTCGGAGGTGCTGATCGTCGGCGCGATCCTGGGACAAATGAAGCTGACGAAACCGCAGGCGGCGAATGCGGGCGAGCTGTTTGGCCTGTCAAAATCCGAAGTCGGCGATGCTCAACGAAATTCCGATGCGCGGCGACGGCACGCCGATGCCGCCAACCGATCCCTTGATCTACCGTTTCTACGAGATGGTGATGGTCAACGGTCCGGCGTGGAAGGCGCTGATCGAGGAAGAGTTCGGCGACGGCATCATGAGCGCGATCGACTTCGACTTCGTGATGGAGCGGCTGCCGAATCCGAAGGGCGACCGCGTCAAGATCACGATGTCAGGCAAATTCCTGCCATACAAATACTACGGCGCCACCGGCAACGTGCCGGAGTACGGCTTCAAGGAAGGATGAGGGTTCGACGTCACTTAACGGCACGTCACTCGGCGGAATCGCCACGCGGCGCAATCAGGCGTCCGGAATCATGACGCATTGCGTCGGATGCGCGTGGGCTGGCGCGGCCTGGAATGATGCGCTAGAGGCGCGTCACCCTGCCTTCACCTGGGCGACGGCCTCGGCGAGCAGTTCGGTCATCTTGGCGCGGATCGCGGCTCCGTCCAGCTTGATGCCTTTCGCCACAAAATCAGCTCTCGACCTTGCGCAGCACGTCGTCGTCGCCGGCCTCCTCGAAGTCCGCCGCGACGACTTCCTTGGCATAGGCGGCTGCCTCGTCGCCCGTGATGCCGAGCTTTTCGGCTGCCCACATTCCGAGCATCCGGTTCCGCCGCGCCAGCGCCTTGAATTTCTGCTCTTCGTCCAGGGCGAACTTTTTCTCGAAACCTTCCTCGCGCTTGTCAAAAGTCGTCATATATCCTCATCCATCAGGTGAAAGGCCTTAGCCGGGCGAAACTTGGCCGGCTTCATATAGGGGTTCGCCGGTGTGGAGCAACCGCACAAGCGGTCGCAGGAAGGCTGTAAAACCGCTTCCGATCGATTGTGCTGCCCGGGTCAATCGGCTAGGTTGCCCACAAGGCGGTTCGCGTTTCGTTTCCATCGGTTCCAGCGCCTTTCGCGGCAGCTCCGTCGCGGGTCGTGTTCAATAAGCGGAGCAAACCCAATCCATGGATTTCAACAACACACGGTACATCCCAATGAGCCGTCGGCGTCGCATCTATGAAGGCAAGGCGAAGGTTCTGTATGAAGGCCCCGAGCCGGGCACGCTGATCCAGCACTTCAAGGACGATGCGACCGCGTTCAATGCCAAGAAGCACCAGGTGATCGAGGGCAAGGGGGTCCTGAACAACCGGATTTCGGAATTCGTGTTCCAGCACCTGAATGACATCGGGGTGCCGACCCACTTCATCCGCCGTCTCAACATGCGCGAGCAGCTGATTCGCGAGGTGGAGATTGTGCCGCTCGAGGTGGTGGTGCGAAATGTCGCGGCGGGCTCGCTGTCGCAGCGCCTTGGCATCGAGGAAGGTACGCAGCTGCCGCGCTCGATCATCGAATTTTATTACAAGAACGACCAGCTGAACGACCCGATGGTGTCGGAAGAGCACATCACGGCGTTCGGCTGGGCGACCCCGCAGGAGATCGACGACATCATGGCGCTGGCCATCCGCGTCAACGACTTCCTGTCCGGCCTGTTTCTCGGCATCGGCATTCGCCTCGTCGACTTCAAGATGGAGTGCGGCCGTCTGTACGAGAACGAGATGATGCGAATCGTCGTCGCCGACGAGATCTCGCCCGAACTCCTGCCGGCTGTGGGACATCAAGTCGAACGAGAAGCTCGACAAGGACCGCTTCCGCCGCGACCTCGGCGGCCTGCTCGAGGCCTATACCGAAGTCGCCAAGCGGCTCGGCATCATGACCGAGAACGAGCGGCCGGCGGGCACCGGTCCGGTGCTGGTGAAGGGTTAGCGTTCGGCCTGCATGGTTCGAGACGCATCGCCACAAGTCGGCTGTAGCCGACTTGTGCATTGTCAATGTCGATCCCCGGGTATACCCGGGATCGATCGCGATGCTCCTCACCATGAGGGTCTGGAGTTGTACGGCAGGATGAGGCTCTCCTCATCCTGAGGAGCCCGCCGAAGCCGGGCGTCTCGAAGGATGGGGCCACTGGGCAGAGGCATGAAAGCGCGCGTCACCGTTACGTTGAGGTCCGGAATTCTCGATCCGCAGGGCAAGGCCATCGAGGGCGCATTGAAGTCGCTCGGTATCGACGGCGTCGCCAGCGTCCGGCAGGGAAAAGTGTTCGACATCGAAATCGCCGGCAACGACAAGGCGAAGGCGGAGGCGGCGCTGAAAGAGGCCGCCGACAAGCTGCTCGCAAATACTGTGATTGAAAACTATCGCGTCGAGGTCATGTGATAGCGCGGTCGACCGCCAGGCTCGGCAGTCGGCCAGTTTCCATTGCTCAAAGCCACCCCGCTCGCCGGAACCGCCAGAACAGCGCGCCGCACGCCGTCAGGATGATGGCGAGTACGGTGTAGTAGCCGTATGTGAGTTCGAGTTCGGGCATGTGTTTGAAATTCATGCCGTAGAGCCCGGCGATCGCCGTTGGCACGGCGATGATCGCCAGCCACGATGCAAGCTTCTTCGACACCGCGGTTTCCTGCGCCTGTCCAACCAGCAGGCTGGCCTCGAAGGCGAATGCCAGCACCTCACGCAGCGAATCGATCTGTTCCTGGACCGTCCTGACGTGATCGGTGACGTCGCGGAAGAGCGGCTGCATCGCCGGGCGGATCATCGGAAGGCTGTCGTGCTCGAGCCTGCGGCACACCTCGACCAGCGGGCCGACGGCATTGCGCAGGCGCAGCAGGTCTCGCCGCAGCAGATACAGCCGTTCGATTTGCGCCCGCCCCATTCCGCTTGCGAGCACCTGTTGCTCCATCGCTTCGACCTCTTCCTGGATGGTCTCGAGCACCGGGGAATAATTGTCGACGATGAAATCGAGGATCGCGTAGAGGATGTAATCCTCGCCGCGGGCGAGCGCGCGCGGACAGCTTTCGCAGCGCTCGCGCACGCGAGCGTAGGAGATCGATGAACCGTGGCGCACCGAAACGAGATACCCTTCGCCCACGAACAGGTGCGTCTCCCCGAAGCTGATATCTCCGTCGACCAGTTGCGCGGTCCGTGCCACGATGAAGAGGCCATCGCCGTATTGCTCGATCTTGGGCCGCTGGTGCGCATGATCGGCGTCCTCGATCGCAAGATCATGCAACTGGAATTGCCGCTGCACGCTGGCCAGGACCGACATCTCGGGCTCGTGCAGGCCGATCCAGACCACATGTCCAGGCTTGCTGCGCCAACTGCTTGCTTCCTCGATCGCGATGTTGGCAACGCGTCGGCCATCAACGTAGACGCTGGATGCGACCACGCCGTCGGATGGGACAGTCTCGGCGGGAGACACGGCAGTCGAGGTTACGTTCATGCTTCCCTCCCGTGTTGCTGATCAGCCAATTTGCAAGGCTTTTCAACAACGCTAGCACTGGAAATCGACCCGTCAAATGGGTATGTGATGCCTGCTGATCGTGAATCGCCGATCCCTCCAGTTCTGGAATTTCAAGTGAGATCCGCCGTCCTCGTCTTTCCCGGCATCAATCGCGAGCAGGACATGGCGCGGGCCTTGAAGCTCGCTTCAGGGCGCGACGCCGCCATGGTCTGGCACGCCGACACGGCGCTTGCCCGAGGGCACCGATCTCGTGGTCGTGCCCGGCGGTTTCTCCTACGGCGATTATCTCCGCTGCGGCGCGATCGCGGCGCGGGCGCCGATCATGGACGCGGTGCGCGCGCATGCTGCGAAAGGTGGCCTGGTGCTCGGCGTCTGCAACGGTTTTCAGATACTCTGCGAGTCCGGCCTTCTGCCCGGCGTGCTGATGCGCAACGCGAAGCTGAAGTTCATCTGCAAGGACGTGCACCTGCGCGTGGAGCGCTCGGATTCGCCGTTCACACGCGGCTACAATGCCGGGCAGGTGATCCGCGTGCCGGTCGCGCATGGTGAAGGCAACTACGAGGCCGATGAAGAGACCGTGAAGCGCCTCGAAGGCGAGGGACGGGTGCTTTATCGCTACTGTTCGCCGGGGGGCGAACTTGGCGAGGATTCCAACATCAACGGCGCGACCAATTCCATCGCCGGCATCGTCAGCGACAAGGGCAACGTGCTCGGCATGATGCCGCACCCGGAAAACCACGTCGAAGAGATCATGGGCTGCACCGACGGCCGTGGGCTGTTCGCGGGCCTTGCCGACCATCTCGGCCGCGCAGCCTGATCGCGGGTCCGGCTCTAACGTTCGCATCACATTGCGGCACCCTCGTTTGCGAACGTTAGAACCACAGAGGGACACCAGCAACTTTATGAAGCTAGTGCGCTTTTTGGATTTGACGTTCGTACCGCGGACTTTGCGGCAATGCTGGTACGAACGTCAAATCCAGCGCACTAGCCGTCTAAAGATCATCAAAATTCTCCGGTATTGCTCGAACCAACGACTGTTTTCTCGCGACGATAGAAATGGGCGTCCCGCCCATCGGCTTTGGGGGCTGCCATGCCGCTCGCGCTTATTTTGGTGCTGCTTGACGTCACACTGGTCTATCACGCCGTCAAAACGGGGCGTGTGCGGCCTTGGGCGTTCATCATCCTGATGGTGCCGGGCGATTGGCGCGCTGGCCTACATCGTCATTGAATTGGTCCCTGAACTGCTGAGCGGGCCTGAGGCGCAAAAAGCCCGGCGCCGCATCGCCAACAAGCTCGATCCGGAAAAGCACTATCGCCTGTTGTCGGACCAGCTCGCGACGGCCGACACCGTCGCAAACCGTGTGGCGCTCGCTGCCGAGTGCCTGGAGGTGGCGCGCTTCGATGAAGCGCGGCGGCACTACGAGCATATTCTGCAGCAACAGGCGGGCGACGAGCCGATCTACGCGCTCGGAAAGGCGAAAGCCGAATACGGCCTCAACCTGCCGGCGGACGCGATCGCCACCCTCGAGGCCATGCGCAACCGCTGGCCGGATTTCGAATCCGCGGAAGGCCATCTGCTCTATGCCCGCGCGCTTGCCGATGCCGGCCGCACCGAGGAGGCCCTGCAGGAGTTCCAGGAGGTCTCTCAGTACTTTTCCGGCGCCGAGGCCCGTGTCCGCTACGGCATGCTGCTCGATCAGCTGGGCCGCGTGAATGAGGCCAAGGTGATGTTCACCGAGCTTTTGATCCAGATGAAGCGCGCGCCGAAGCATGTCCGCAAGATGCAGGCCGAGTGGCTTGCGATTGCAGAAAAGTATCTGGCCGCCTAACGTCCCCTGGCGCGCGGCTTCCGCCGCGCATCAGACAACGGGGGCGTGATGCGATCCTTTCTCCGATTGGCGGGCCTGCTGTGCGCTCTGTCGGCGGCTCCTCTCGCGCCGGCCGCGGCGCAGGACGCCTATCCGAGCCCGGCCCATCACCATGATCGTGCCGTTCGCGGCCGGCGGCACGTCCGACGTGCTTGCACGTGTGGTCGCCGAGCAGATGGGGACCATCCTCGGCCAGCGCATCATCAACGAGAACATTGCGGGGGCCGGCGGGGCGACCGCACTGGCGCGTGCTGCGCGCGCGGAGGCGGACGGCTATACGATCGCAATCGGCAATGCCGGCACCAATGCCGCGACCTACACCATCCACACGGACCTGACGTTCAAGCCGGAGTCGTTCGTTCCCGTTGCGATGATTGCCAAGACCTTCGGCCTGATCGCCATCAAGAAGGATTTCGCCGCGAAGACGCTGAAGGAATTCATCGCCCACGCCAAGGCCAATCCGGGCAAGGTGACGCTGGGGCACGCCGGCATCGGCTCCTCGAACTATCTGATCTGTCAGACCTTCGTGAAGGCCGCCGGCATCGAGGCAACGTTGGTCGGCTATCGCGGCGCGGGACCGGCGCTGAACGATCTGATCGGCGGGCAGATCGACGGCGTCTGCGACACCGCGACCTCGCTGTCGAGCGCTGATTCTCGGCAAGCAGGTGAACGGCATCGTCTCCGGCTCGACCGTGCGCCTGCCGTCGTTGCCCGACGTGCCGACCGCCGCCGAGGCGGGCCTGCCGGAGTTCGAGTCGCAGGGCTGGAACGCCCTGTTCGTGCCGAAGGGCACGCCCGACGCGGTCATCGCCAGGCTGAACGAGGCGGCGCGAAAAGCGCTCGCATCGGATGCCGTCGTCAAGCGTTTCGGCGACCTGTCGTCGGTGATCCCGTCCGCGGAGGAGCAGACCCAGCCCTTCATCGCCAAGCTCGTGCCGGACGAGATCGAGAAATTCCGCAAGCTGCTGGCGAAATAGAATTAGGCCGGCTTCCGCGGCGCGTTGATCCGCTTGATGGTGCCGGAGAAGGTCAGGATCGGCCGGCCGGCGCTGCTCAGGGTGCCGCGCATGAAGACGATCGAACGGCCGGCGCGCACCACCTCGCCGTGTCCCTCGATCAGTTCGCCCTCATAGGCCGCGTCGATGAATTCCGACGAGAAGGAGAGGGTGACGCCGCGCCCGTCCTCCAGCACCTTGTTGCCGAGCGCGAACAGGCAGTAGTCGGCGAACGCCATCAGGCAGCCGCCGTGCACGGCGCCGCCGCCGTTGATGTGCTTCTTCTCCAGCCGGAACGCGCAGCGGATCTGGCCGTTGTCCTCCTCGCGGTGCCAGAACGGGCCGTTGGCGACCTCGAAATTGTCGCGGGTCCAGGTCCACCAGCCGGCGAACTCGCCGGAGGTCGCCTGGACGGCCCCGTCATGGCGGGGAACGGCATTTTGAGGAACGGCACTCACCATAGGTCTCCCAAGGGGTTACAAGATCTCGGAACCCCTCTTAGAGGGTCGCCGGGGCGGGGCGCAATGGCGCCATTTTGGGGTGTGATTTGCCCCGAACTGAAGCTTGCGATTGCTGGGCCCTGCGTGCAGTAAGGGCCTTTCCGGACCGGCCCCCGCATGCCCCGGACGACAGGGACTGATGATCAAGAACGAGCCCCAAATCACCGCCGATCTGGTCGCCAGCCACGGCCTGAAGCCGGACGAATATGAGCGCATCCTGAAGCTGATCGGCCGGGTGCCGAGCTTCACCGAGCTCGGCATCTTCTCGGCGATGTGGAACGAGCACTGCTCGTACAAATCCTCGCGCGTGCACCTGCGCGGGCTGCCGACCAAGGCGCCATGGGTGATCCAGGGGCCGGGCGAGAACGCCGGCGTGATCGACATCGGCGATGGGCTGGCGGTGGTCTTCAAGATGGAGAGCCACAACCATCCGAGCTTCATCGAGCCGTACCAGGGCGCGACCACCGGCGTCGGCGGCATCCTGCGTGACGTCTTCACCATGGGCGCGCGGCCGATTGCCTGCCTCAATGCGCTGAGCTTCGGCGCGCCGTCGCATCCCAAAACACGCCACCTCGTGTCCGGCGTCGTCGCCGGCATCGGCGGCTACGGCAATTCGTTCGGCGTGCCGACCGTCGGCGGCCAGGTGCGTTTCCACACCCGTTACGACGGCAACATCCTCGTCAACGCGATGGCGGTCGGTCTCGCCGAAAGCGACAAGATCTTCTACGCGGCCGCCTCCGGCGTGAACATGCCGATCGTCTACCTCGGCTCGAAGACCGGACGTGACGGCATCCACGGCGCGACGATGGCCTCGGCCGAGTTCGACGATTCGTCGGAAGAGAAACGTCCGACCGTGCAGGTGGGCGACCCGTTCGCCGAAAAGCTGCTGCTCGAAGCCTGCCTCGAGATCATGGGCAAGGACTGCGTGATCGCGATCCAGGACATGGGCGCGGCCGGGCTCACCTGCTCGGCGGTGGAGATGGGCGCCAAGGGCGACCTCGGCGTCGAGCTCGATCTCGACAAGGTGCCGACCCGCGAGAGCGGCATGAGCGCCTACGAGATGATGCTCTCGGAGAGCCAGGAGCGCATGCTCATGGTGCTGAAGCCCGAGAAGGAGCAAGAGGCCGAGGCGATCTTCAAGAAGTGGGGCCTCGACTTCGCGGTCGTCGGCTACACCACGCCGAGCAAGCGCTTCGTCATCAAGCACGGCGGCGACGTGATGGCCGACCTGCCGATCAAGGAGCTCGGCGACGAGGCGCCGCTCTACAATCGTCCGTTTGTCGATGCACCGAAACTGCCGGTGATCCATGCGCGCGACGTGACGGCGCCGATGTCGAATGCGGACGCGCTGGAGAAGCTGATCGGCTCGCCGGACATGTGCTCGCGCCGCTGGGTGTGGGAGCAGTACGATCACGTCATCCTCGGCAACACGGTGCAGCGGCCGGGCGGCGATGCCGCGGTGGTGCGCGTGCTGGAGGGGCCGAAGGGGCTGGCGCTCACCGCCGACGTGACGCCGCGCTATTGCGAGGCCGATCCGTTCGAGGGCGGCAAGCAGGCGGTGGCGGAAGCCTGGCGCAACATCACCGCCGTCGGCGGGCGACCGCTGGCGCTGACCGACAACCTCAACTTCGGCAATCCCGAGCGGCCGGAGATCATGGGCCAGTTCGTCGGCTGCCTGCGCGGCATTTCCGAAGCCTGCAAGGCGCTGGATTTCCCGGTCGTGTCCGGCAACGTCTCGCTCTACAACGAGACCAACGGCCGCGGCATCCTGCCGACGCCGACCATCGGCGGTGTCGGCCTGCTCGACGATTTCACGAAGTCCGCAACGCTCGCCTTCAAGCGCGCAGGCGAGGCGATCCTGCTGATCGGCGATACGCAGGGCTGGCTCGGCCAGTCGATCTGGCTGCGCGACGTCTGCGGCCGCGAGGAGGGTGCTCCGCCGCCGGTCGATCTCGCGGCCGAGAAGCGCAACGGTGATGTGGTGCGCGGCATGATCCATGCGGGCACCGCGACGGCTGTCCACGACCTTTCCGATGGCGGCTTGCTGGTCGCGTTGGCCGAGATGGCGATCACCGGAAAAATCGGCGCCAAGATCGACGCGGCGCCGACCTCGATCGTGCCGCATGCGTGGTGGTTCGGCGAGGACCAGGGCCGCTACCTGGTCACGGTGGCGGAGGATCAGGTCGAGAGCATTCTCGCCAAGACCGCAGCTGTAGGCGTGCCCTGCGCGCGCATCGGCACCACCGGCGGGGCTGCCCTGGACGTTGCCGGCGTGCGCGCGATCGCGATCGCAAAGCTCAGCCAAACGTTCGAGCAGTGGTTCCCCGCCTACATGCGCGGCGAGGTGGCGGCGTAAGGCGCGCCGTCATTCCGCGGGGCGAGCGAACCCGGAATACCAGTCTACGACGGGTCCAGGTCGCAGATCGCCACCATCAACGTCAGCGTGAGCGCCATCCCGACGAAAAATCCCGCCATATCGGTGAACATGGTCCATTGCCCTGTATGTTGCCCGTCCGGGCTCATGCAGGTTCGGTGCCAAGTTCCCGTCATTCCGGGACGCGCCAACGCGCCGCGCTTTGCGCGGCCGATTGGCGCGCCCCGGAATGACGCTTACGCCGGCAGCTCTTCGATCTTGTCGACCTTGTTCGGGTAAAACGCGAGATATTCCGTGATCCCGTTCATCGCCGGAAACGGCGTCTCATAGCTCCAGACCGCATTCTCCAGCGTCTTGCCGTCGGTCTCGATGCTGAAATAGCTGGCGTCGCCCTTGTAGGGGCAATGGGTTGAATGCTCCGTCGGCTTCAGGGCCGACATATCGGCGTCCTGGCGCGGAATGTAGTTCACCACCGGGTAGGTCGCTTCCTTCAGCGCCAGCGCGGACGTCGTGTCGGCTATGACCTTGCCGCCGGCGATGATGCGGACCCGCCGCGGGTTTGGTGTAATGGTGATGGGGTGATCGGGACCGGGAATTTTCATGAGGCATCCTGTGTCCAACGGGGTGTTCGGGGAATATAGTGCGCCGGGATCGAGAATGGAGCCCCGACTGATGCCGATGGATGCCCGGGATATTGAAAGCATGATCAAGGCCGCGATCCCGGACGCGCAAGTCACGATTCGCGATCTTGCCGGCGACGGCGACCACTATGCCGCGACCGTGATTTCCGAGACGTTTCGCGGCAAGTCGCGGGTGCAGCAGCATCAGATCGTCTATCAGGCGCTGAAGGGGCAGATGGGCGGCGCGCTGCATGCGCTCGCACTGCAGACCAGCCCTCCTGAAAAGTAGGGCGCGCGAGAACGGGAGATGACGCCCAGCGCCGAAAGCCCTCGCGTGTCGCTGATGCGCGAGCGCGTGGAGGGCGGTCACCATCGCGTGACCTATGTCGAGCTGTTCTTCGACCTGGTGTTCGTTTTTGCGATCACGCAGGTCTCCCACACGCTGCTCGAACACTTCACGCCGCTCGGCTTCCTGCAGGTGTCGATCCTGTTCCTGGCGGTGTGGTGGGTATGGATCTACACATCCTGGATCACCAACTGGCTCGATCCTGAGCGGACGCCGGTGCGCGTCCTCCTGTTCGTGTTGATGCTCGCAGGCCTTGTGCTGTCGACCTCGATCCCGAAGGCGTTCGAGGAGCGCGGGCTTGCGTTCGGCGTCGCGTTCGCAGCAATGCAGGTCGGCCGCACGCTGTTCATGGTCTATGCGGTGCCGGGTGAGCAGCATGCGCTGCGCATCAACTTCATCCGCATCCTCGTCTGGCTTTCGGTGAGCGGCATCTTCTGGGTCGCCGGCGGCATTGCCCACGGCGAGGTGCGTTTGCTGCTGTGGGGCGCGGCGCTTGCGATCGAATATGCGTCGCCCGCAGCCGGCTTCTGGACGCCGGGCCTCGGGCGTTCCTCCACGAGCGACTGGTCGGTCGAGGGCGGCCACATGGCCGAGCGCTGCGCGCTGTTCATCATCATCGCGCTCGGCGAATCGATCCTCGTCACCGGTGCGACGTTTGCGAACCTCAAATGGTCGGCGGAGGCCGTCGGCGCATTCCTCGTCGCCTTCGCCGGCAGCCTGGCGATGTGGTGGATCTACTTCCACAAGGGCGCGGAAGCCGGCGCGCACAACATCTCGAAGGTGAGGGACCCCGGTCGAATTGCGCGGCTGGCCTACACCTACTTGCACATGCCGATCGTCGCCGGGATCGTCGTTGTCGCCGTCGGCGACGAACTGGTGCTCGCGCACCCTTCCGGCCATGCCGATGCGAAGACCGTGATCAGCATCCTCGGCGGATCGCTGCTGTTTCTCGTCGGCGTGATCCTGTTCAAGCACACGATCCACGGCCGGTGGCAATTGTCGCATCTCGTCGGCATCGCCGCGTTCATCGTGCTCGCGCCGTTCGGCCACCTGCTGTCACCGCTGATCCTGTCGTCGACCGCGACGGCGATCCTTCTCGTTGTCGGCGTCTGGGAGGCGGTCTCGATCGGCGACAAGCGGACGCTGCCGCGCGTGTCAGATGACGGCGCGTAGCGCGTGGACTGAGAACATGCCCTTGGCGTCGGTCCAGGAGGTGTCGAGCCGCCAGCCGGATGCGCGGGCGAGCGCGCCGAACCGCGGGATGCTGTACTTGTAGCTGTTCTCGGTGTGGATGCTTTCGTCGGCGGCGAACGAGATCGTCCGCCCGCACAGCCGCATCTTCTGCGCCTTGCGGCTGAACAGGTGCATTTCGATCCGGTGCTGGTCGCGATTGTAGACCGCGCGGTGGACAAACGACGACACGTCGAAATTCGCGCCCAGCTCCCGATTCATGCGCACGAGCAGGTTGAGGTTGAATTTTGCCGTCACGCCCGCCGCATCGTTATAGGCGGCGTGCAGCACCGCTTCGTCCTTCTCGAGGTCGACGCCGAGGATCAACAGCGCGCCCTTGCCGAGGATCTCCGCGGCACGGCGCAGGAAACGCGAGGCCTCCTGCGGCTCGAAATTGCCGATGGTCGAGCCGGGGAAGAATCCGACCTTCGGCATGTCGCGGACGTCGGCGGGCAACTCAAAGCTTTGCGTGAAGTCGGCGGTTACCGGATGCACGGCAAGCTCGGGGAAATCCTGCCGCAGCCCCTTGGCCTGCGAGTGCCAGGAATTCGCCGGAGATATCGACCGGCACATAGGCCGCGAACGAACAGCTCTTCAACAGCAGCCGCACCTTCGTGGTCGCGCCGGCGCCGAATTCCACCAGCGCCGCGCCTTTCGGAATGAGCTTGGCGATCTCAGCGCCGCGGTGGCGCAGGATTCCGAGCTCGGTGCGGGTCGGGTAATATTCCGGCAGCAGCGTGATCTGCTCGAACAGGTCAGAGCCTGCCACGTCATAGAAATATTTCGGCGACAGCGTCTTCGGTGTTTGTGTCAGGCCCTCAAGCGCCTCCAGCGCGAACGCCGATGTCTGCTGATCGAGCTGGGGTGCGGTCTCCAATCGATTGATGTGAATATTCATCGTTGATCCTCAATGCGACGCCACACACAGTGTTGGATGGTCAGGTTGTTGGATGGTCAGGGTTGAATGGTCAGGCCCGGTAATCCGCGAGGCGCAATCCCATGAACTGCCAGCGATGGTGCGGATAGAAGAAGTTGCGATAGGTGAGGCGGCTGTGACCTTCGGGCGTGGCGAGCGATGAGCCGCGCAGCACCAGCTGGTTCACCATGAACTTGCCGTTGTATTCACCGAGCGCGCCTTCCACCGGCGCGTAGCCGGGGTAGGGCGAGTAGGCGCTGCGGGTCCATTGCCAGACGATGCCGAAGGCATCGTTGAGCTGGCCGGTGCGCGCGGCAACTTCCCACTCCATCTCGGTCGGCAGATGCTTGCCGCTCCAGCGCGCGAAGGCATCGGCTTCGTAGTAGCTCACGTGACAGACCGGCGCATCGAGATCGAGCTTCTTCAGCCCGGCAAGGGTCATGACGTGCCACGCGCCGTCGATCTCGCGCCAGTGCCCCGGCGCATTCCATCCTTCAGACGTCGCCGTCGCGAACCCATCCATCAGCCAAAGCGTAGCGGTGGAGTAACCCTCATCCTCCATGAAGGCGAGCCACTCACGGTTGGTGACGAGGTCGCGGGCGATCCTGACCGGGCCGACCAGCGTGCGATGCGCCGGGCGCTCGTTGTCGAAGCAATAGCTGTCGTCGTGGTGGCCGACGGTGTGAATGCCTTCGGCAAGTTCGATCGCCCCGCCGTTGCGCGCAGACGCCGGCCACTGCCATTTGGCATCATAGGCGGGCGACACCGGATTGAGCGAAAAGGCGTGCAGGATATCGGTCAGCATCAGCTCCTGATGCTGCTGCTCGTGGTTGACGCCGATCTCGATCAGCGGCGCGAGTGTCGCGATGAGCGCATCGTCCGCCGACAGCAGGGCAGCCACCATGGCCGCATCGACGTGGGCACGATAGGCGGTGACCTCGTCGACCGACGGGCGGGTGACGACGCCCCGATGCGTCCGCGCGTGGCGGGGGCCAGCGGTCACGTAGTAGGAGTTGAACAGGAAGGCGAAGTCCGGGTGGAAGGGCTTGTAGCCCTTCACGTGCGGCACCAGCAGGAATTGCTCGAAGAACCATGTCGTATGCGCGCGATGCCACTTGATCGGGCTCGCGTCGGGCATGGACTGGACAAGCTGGTCTTCAGCGGAAAGGGGCGCCGCGCGTCGCTCGGTCTCAGCGCGGACCGAACGGAAGGCCGCCACCAGCCGCTCCGTCCTGCTTTGATTGTCGTCAGCCGGCAGGGCGGGCTGGGCTTTGGCAGCTACGTTCATCACGCGGAACCCCACTTTGGCAAAAGAACGTTGTTCTCGCAGATGCGTTCCGGAGAACGCCTTGGTTTCAAGGATAGGTCCGGCCCGGACCGGCCGAACAGGCGATTTTGGCGATCGAGTCCTTCAACGGCGAGTATGGAGGCAGCTTAATGGCATTCCATGACTGTCAAATTCGCTTGGGACGGCAGATATGTTTCCGGATAATATGATGCATATATGGTCATGGTGACATATATTGTCAGCATGCCGCGACGCACGGCAGGGTCACCGGCCGGCCGTAACAGGACGAGATCATGAGCATCGAACAATTCATCGACAATGAAGTGAAATCCAACGATGTGGTGGTGTTCATGAAAGGCACCCCGCAATTTCCGATGTGCGGATTTTCGGGGCAGGTCGTGCAGATCCTCGACCACATCGGCGTGCCTTACAAAGGCCTCAACGTGCTCGACTCCGACGAGCTGCGGAACGGTATCAAGGTCTATTCGAACTGGCCGACCATCCCTCAACTTTACGTGAAGGGCGAGTTCGTCGGCGGTTGCGACATCATCCGCGAGATGTTCCAGGCGAACGAACTGCAGCAGATGTTCGCCGACAAGGGCATCGCCACCCGCCAGGCCGCGGAGTAATCTTTTACGCGGCGCACGACACGACGTGGGGGCCGCGTAATGGACATCAGAATCGATAGCGTACAGTCATTTGCCGAAGGCCAGGCCTTCGGCAACGCAGGACCGTACGAGCGACTTAAAGGTGTCGCCCGCGGCACGCTCGATCCGCAGAACCCTCAGAATTCCTGCATCGTCGATCTCGACAAGGCCGAGCGCAACGCGCAGGGCCTTGTCGCGTATGAGATCGACGTCGAGATGCTTCGGCCCGCAGATCCTGCGCGCGCGAGTGGTGTCGTGCTCTACGAGGTCACCAACCGCGGCAACAAGCTGATCGGCCGGCTCAACGGCGTCGTCCCTGCGAACCCACTGAATCCGACAGAGCTCAACGACCCGGTCACGCACGCCCATGCGGGGACCGGCTTCCTGTTCGAGCGCGGCATGAGCGTGGTCTGGTCGGGCTGGGACCCGACGGTCGTCGACCGCAATGGACAGATGACCGTCCGCTTTCCGCTCGCGCTCGAGAACGGCAAGCCGATGGTTCGTCGTATTCGCGAGGAATTCCAGACCGGAAAACGCATTCCCTCGTCCGACACCATCGTGCTGACCTATCCGGCCGCGTCGCTCGACAAGACCAAGGCGCGACTGATGATGCGCCGGCGCGAAGCGGACCAGCGCACGGAAATCCCGCATGACAAGTGGGAATTCGTCGATGCGCGGCGTGTTCGCCTTCTGCCCGAAGGCACGGCGCCAACGCCTTTGACGATCTACGAATTCTGGTACGAGGCAACCCAACCGCGCGTCGCCGGCATTGCGTTTGCGGCCGTGCGCGATCTCGTGTCGTTCCTGCGTCATTCGCCGGACTCGCCGCTTGCGGCAAGCAAGCCGCGCCACGCGATCGCCTTCGGCATCTCGCAGAGCGGACGTTTCCTGCGCCACTTCCTCGATCTGCACATGAACCGCGACCTTGCAGGACGGCGGGTGTTCGACGGCGTGCACGCCCACACCGGCGGCGACGGCAAGACCTTCATCAATCACTCGTTCGCCGAGCCGAACCGCACGACCTCGCAGCATGTGGATCATCTCTATCCCGAAGCGTGGTTTCCGTTCTCCGCGGCAACGAGCACCGATCCGTTCAGCGGCAAGACCGGATCGCTGCTGCGCGGCGACGGCACCGATCCGCTGCTGATCCAGAGCAACACATCCGCCGAATACTGGGAGAAGGGCGCGTCGCTGCTGACGATCGACGGGCTCGGCAAGGCCGACCTTGTTCTGCCCGAAACGACACGCGCCTATCTCATCGCCGGCACGCAGCACGCCGGTGCCTTGCCGACCGCGCCGCGCGGGCCGAACGCCAATGCGGTCAACTGGCAAAGCCAGCTGCCGGCGGTGCGTGCATTGTTGTCGGCGATGGAAGACTGGGTCGTGCGCGGCATCGCGCCGCCCGCAAGCCGCGTGCCGCAGGTCAAGGACCGCACGGCCGTCGCGCGGTCAGAAGTCCGCTTTCCGAGTGCGCCGGATTTCGCGCTTCCGCATGTAAGCGGTGCGATCCGCACGACGCCGGTCGACTGGGTCGATCCGCCAGGCAGCCCGGGTCACGAAAACGATCAACCGGACGGCACCTACGTCACGCTGGTCTCAGCGGTCGATGTGGACGGCAACGAGGTGGCGGGCATTCGTCTGCCCCCGGTGGCCGTGCCGCTTGCCACCTTCACCGGGTGGAACGTGTTTGCCGACCAGCCTGACGAATTCGCCGATCGCGACGGCTCGCGCGTGCCGTTTGCACGGACGAGAGCGGAGCGCGAAGCGAGTGGCGATGCGAGGCTCTCGCTGCAGGAGCGCTATCGGTCACTGGACGACTATGTCACTGAGGTACAAGCCTGCGTCGATCGGCTTGTGGCCGAGCGGCTGCTGCTGCCGGCTGATGCAGTGGCCTATGTCAAAGCGGCCAAGGCTGCGAAGGAATTCGCGCCACCGGTCGCCGCTGCGGCCGCCAAATGACGGCCGAGAGCGGCGCCAGGGTCGAGGTGATCGTCGCCGACATCACCACGCTCGCCGTCGATGCGATCGTCAACGCCGCCAACGAGACGCTGCTCGGCGGAGGAGGCGTGGACGGTGCGATCCATCGCGCTGCCGGGCCTGAGCTGCTTGCCGAATGCCGCACGCTCGGCGGCTGCGACACCGGCGATGCCCGCATCACCAGGGGCTACAAGCTGCCGGCGAAGCATGTCATCCACTGCGTCGGCCCGGTCTGGCATGGCGGCAAGCAGAACGAGCCCGAGCTGCTCGCCTCATGCTATCGCCGCGCCATCGAGATCGCGCAAGCCAACGGTCTTGCGTCCATCGCATTTCCGGCGATCTCGACCGGCATCTATCGTTTCCCGGCTGAGCGGGCAGCTGCGATTGCTGTGAAAACCTCGACTGATTGCTTGGCCACAGCTCCTTCGATCAAGCGACTGATCTTCTGCTGCTTTTCTGAAGAGAGCGCGCGGCTGCATCGTGCGGCTTTGGCCCAAATTTGACGCGATGGTTCTTTGCGGCCGTCAAGTCAGCCGCTACTCTTGCAGGACAACCGGAGGTTCAACGACCCGGACAATTGGGGAGGAGTTCATGCGCACACTGCAGTCGTTCGCGATCGCCTCAGTGCTGTCATTGCTGGTCGCTGTTGCGCCGGCGACCGCCGAGAGCATCGGACAAAGCCAGCCCGAGCAGCTTGGCTTCGCACGGACCAGACTCAATGCGCTGACCGAATTCTTCAAGGCCGAGGTCGCGGCCGGCAAGGTGCCCGGCGCGATGCTGCTGGTGCAACGCCGCGGTCAGCCGGCCTATTTCGAGAGCTTCGGCGTGCGCGACGTCGCGACCAAGGCGCCGATGACGCCGGACACGCTGTTTCGCATCTACTCGATGACCAAGCCGATCACCTCAGTGACGGCGTTGATGCTGGTGCAGGACGGCAAGCTTTCGCTGGACGAGCCGGTGTCGAAATACATCCCGGCGTTCGCGCTCACCAAGGTCGGCGTCGAGAAGATGGGCGACGACGGCAAGCCGATGCTCGAGCTTGTCCCCGTCCGCAGGCCGATGACGATCCAGGACCTGCTGCGGCACACATCCGGCATCACCTACGACTTCGCGGGCCAGGGGCTCGTTCACAAGCGCTACGCGGAAGCGCGCTTTGAGGCGACGCGGCTGGGCAACGAGGAATTCGCCGAGCGCGTCGCCGCCCTGCCGCTGTCGCAGCAGCCGGGGACGACCTGGGAATACAGCCATTCGACCGACGTGCTCGGCCGCGTGATCGAGGTGGCCGAAGGCAAGCCGCTGTTCGAGGTGATGAAGGCGCGCCTGTTCGATCCGCTCGGCATGAAGGACACCTCGTTCTACGTGACCGACGCGTCAAGGCATCCGCTGATCGCCGAACCTCTGCCGGCCGACGGCGGCTCCGGCGAGAATGCGATGTTCAATCCGCGCAACGAGATGAAGTGGCACAGCGGCGGCGGCGGGCTGGTCTCGACGATCAACGACTATGCGCGATTTGCGCAGATGATCACCAATCGCGGCACCCTCGACGGCAGGCAGTATCTCAGCCCGACGATCTTCGCCTGGATGGCGTCGAACCACGTCAGCCCCTCCACGGGCATCTCGCCCGGCAACCTGTTCCTGCCAGGCCCCGGTTTCGGCTTCGGCCTTGGTTTTGGCGTTCGTCTGGAGCAGGGTGCCGCCGCCGTGCCGGGATCGGTCGGTGAACTGTACTGGGGCGGCGCGGGCGGCACCTATTTCTGGGCCGACCCGAAGGAAGAGCTGTTCGCGGTGCTGATGATCCAGAGTTTTGCGCAGCGGGTGCGTTTTCGGAACATGGTCAAGAACCTGGTCTATACTTCGCTCGACAAACCAAATTGAGAGGCAGCCGCCCGGCTGACGAATGGAAGGCGATTGATCGAAATGCCAGGGACCTGGTCTTTGCGAGCGATCGATCGCCGGTTTGCCCTGTCGTTTGTGCTTCTGTTCGCCGGTCTCGGCGTCGCGTACGCGACCGACCCGCAGGACGACGGACGGCTCAAGCGCGAGAGCGTCGGCAGCATCGACACGCTGATCAGGACCGAGATCGCCGAACGGCACATCCCCGGCGCGGTGGTGATGATCCAGCGGCAGGGCAAGACGGTTTATCTGGAGGCTTTCGGCTGGCGCGATGAAGCCAGGAAGGTGCCGATGACCACCGACACCATCTTCCAGATCTACTCGATGACCAAGCCGATCACGACGGTCGCAGCGTTGCTGCTGGTCGATGACGGCAAGCTCAAGCTGGACGATCCGGTTGCGAAATACATCCCGGCATTCGGGCAGACGCCAAGGTCGGCGTCGAGCGCAAGAACGAGCGCGGCGAGACGGTGCTTGAGCTCGTGCCGCAGGAGCGGCCGATGACGATCGAGGACCTGATGCGGCATTCCTCCGGCATCACCACCGGCTGGTACGGCGACAGTCTTGTGCGCAAGGCCTACGCCAGGGCTGGCCTCTACGCGGGCGACTTCGACAATGCCGAGCTCGCTGAGCGCGTCGCGCGTCTGCCATTGGCCGGGCAGCCCGGCACGGAATGGGACTATGGGCTTTCGACCGAGATCCTGGGACGGGTCATCGAAGTGGTGTCCGGACAGTCGCTCTATGAGTTCGAGAAGGCGCGCCTGTTCGATCCGCTCGGGATGAAGGATACAGCCTATCGCGTCCTCGATCACGTGAAGCAGGAGCGGCTCGCCGAACGGCTGCCCGAGGACAATGTTGTCCGCAACGCCTTTCCGCGCGACCCGCGCCTGCCGCGACGCTGGGAATCGGGCGCGGGCGGCCTCGTTTCGACCGTCTCCGACTATGCGCGCTTCTGCGAGATGATCCTGCGCGGCGGCGAGCTGGACGGACGGCGCTATCTCAGCCCTGAGACCTTCAAGATCATGACGTCCAACCGCCTGTGGCCGGAATCGAACGTCAATCCGAGCGCCTACTATTTCCCCGGCGACGGTTTTGGCTTCGGCCTCGGCTTCGCCGTGCGCACCGCGCGCGGCGTTGCCAATCCGCCGGGCTCGATTGGCGAGCTGAAATGGGACGGCGCGCTCGGCACCTATTTCTGGATCGATCCGAAGGAAGACATGTTCGTCATCCTCTTGATGCAGACGCCGACATGGGCCGAGCGGATCAAGCCGATGCTGAAACAGATCGTCTACGACGCGTTCGGGAAGTGAGCACGGTATTAACCGCCGCGAATGCTGTCCAGCTGCCGCCTCATGGTGCCGGGCATCCACGTCCTAACAGCCGCTCCGCAAGAAAGACGTGGACGGCCGGGACGAGCCCGGCCATGACGTAGGAGACCACGCGGCGCAGCTGTTACGCTTGAGCCCGCGCGATCTCCCGCGCCAGCGCGACCGTCTCCTCGACCATTGCCGCAGTGACGTCGAGATGCGTGCAGGCGCGGACGCGGCCGCCGAGCATCGAAACCAGCACGCCGCGCTTGCGCAGTTCGGCCTGCAGTTTTGCCGGCGTCAGGCTTCCGCCCTTGGCTCCGATATAGACGAGGTTGGTTTCCGGCTGCTGCACGTCGAGGCCTTCGATCTGGCTCAGGCCGCGCGCGAGCGCGCGGGCGTTGGCGTGATCGTCGGCAAGCCGCTCGACGTGATGATCGAGCGCGTGCAGGCAGCCGGCCGCCGCAATGCCGCCCTGGCGCAGCGCGCCGCCGAGCCGCTGCTTCCAGCGCCAGACCTGATCGATGAAGTCGCGCGAGCCGGCGAGCGCCGCACCAATCGGCGCGCCGAGGCCTTTGGTGAAATCGATCCAGACCGAATCCCATCCCGCCGCCATGTCGCGCGCGGAGATGCCGGTGGCGACGCAGGCGTTGAGCAGCCGCGCGCCGTCCATGTGCGTCGCCATGCCTTGCGCCTTGGCGACGCGTGAGACTTCGTCGAGCGTGGCCTTCGGCCAGATCGTGCCGCCGCCGATATTGGCGGTCTGCTCGGAGCAGACGAGCGCTTGCGGCGGCGCGTAGCGGCTCGGCACGCGAAAAGCCGCGCGCAGGCTCTCCACGGAGTATTGGCCGTTGGCGCCGGTGAGGCCGGTGATCTGGAAGCCGCCGAGGGCTGCGTGCACGCCGCCTTCGCTGGTGATGATGTGCGCCGTCTGGTGCGCCAGGATCTCGTCGCCCGGCCGGCAGTGGGTGAGAATGCCGGCCACGTTGCACATGGTGCCGGAGGGCAGGAACACCGCCGCTTCCTTGCCGAGCAGATCGGCGACGCGCTCGCAGAGCAGATTCACGGTCGGGTCGTCGCCGACCTGCTCGTCGCCGACTTCGGCGCGGGCGATCGCCTCGCGCATCGCCGGCGTCGGTTTCGTCTGCGTGTCCGACAGCATGTTGATGCGGACAGGGGGAAGAGACTTGTCGGGCGGGACGGGCGTGTAGACCATGATGAACCTCATACTGTCACGACGTCAGTCTAAACAAAAAGGCCCCGGATTGCGCCGGGGCCCTTGTGCAAATTTCGTGCGCTGCAAGGAATAATCAGCGCGAATAATACTCAACGATCAGGTGCGGCTCCATCATGACCGGGAAGGGCACTTCCGACAGGTTCGGAATGCGCGTGAACTTCGCGGTCTGCTTGCCGTGATCGGCCTCGATGAAGTCCGGCACGTCGCGCTCGGCGAGCGCGTTCGATTCCAGCACGATGGCGAGCTGCTTCGACGCCTCCTTCACCTCGATGACGTCGCCGGCCTTCAGCTTGTAGCTGGCGATATTGACGCGCTTGCCGTTCACCTTGATGTGGCCGTGGTTGATGAACTGGCGGGCAGCAAACATGGTCGGCACGAACTTCGAGCGATAGACGACCGTGTCGAGACGGCGCTCGAGCAGGCCGATCAGGTGCTCGCCCGAGTCGCCCTTCAGCCGCGTCGCTTCCACGTAGATGCCGTGGAACTGCCGCTCGGAAATGTTGGCGTAGTAGCCCTTGAGCTTCTGCTTGGCGCGGAGCTGCACGCCGAAGTCGGAGAGCTTGCCCTTGCGGCGCTGGCCGTGCTGGCCGGGGCCGTATTCGCGCTTGTTCACGGGGCTCTTCGGGCGGCCCCAGATGTTCTGGCCCATACGACGGTCGATCTTGTACTTCGACTCACTGCGCTTTGTCATTCGCGTCCTCTTTTAAGTCATTGATAGATTTGAGGAAACGCGCCCTCCTGCTGCGCCGGGACTGGCCCGGGGCCGACAGGTTCCGATCCTAAAGCAGATAAGGGCGGAACCACGGGTCGCGAAACGCAACGCGGGCCGAAACGGCCCGCGAGCGAGGGGCGTTCTAGCAGAAACCCTCAGGCTGTCAATTATAGCCAGACCGGCCGTCAGGCCGCGACGCGGCCGCCGAAGAAGGGCGCCAGAACCTCGTCAGGCAGGGCCGGGCGGCCCGCTGTGAAATACATGCGCGGCTGCGGCCCGGGCTCGCGCGTCGTGGGAGGGCCCATCAGATCGGACGTGCGCCGCGCGATCGCAGGTGCGGGGTCGATCCAGTCGACCGGCCAGGGCGCGAGCCGTGCCAGCCGGTCCAGCAGCAGCGGATAGTGCGTGCAGGCGAGCACGACGGTGTCGGTCCGCGCATGGCCGTTGACAAAGCAGGGCGCGATCTCGGCCTCGATATCGGCATCCAGTACGGTGTCGCCGCGCAGCGCCGCTTCCGCAAGCGAAGCCAGATTGGCCGCGCCGACCAGCGTCACCTCGCAGCCCTGGCCGAAATCGTTGATCAGGCGCTGGGTGTACTCGCGCTTGACGGTGCCCTTGGTGCCCAGCACGGACACGCGCTTGGTCTTCGACGAGGCGCAGGCGGGCTTGATGGCAGGGACCGTGCCGATGAACGGCACGGTGTAGCTCGCCCGCAGATGGGTCATCACCAGCGTCGAGATGGTGTTGCAGGCGATCACCACAAGACGGGGGTCATGCTCGGCGATCAGATCGCCGATCATGGGTACGACCCGGCCGACGATCTCATCCTCGCCGTGGTGCCCGTAGGGAAAGAAGGCGTCGTCAGCGACATAGACGCACCGGGCGTCCGGGCGCGCGTCGACGATCTCGCGCAGCACTGTCAGCCCGCCAAGGCCGGAATCGAACACGAGAATGGTCGGATGCTGCGCCACGATGACCTGAGCTTAGCCGATCCGGGGTTACCGTTCAGTTGTCTTTCCGCAGCGCTCGGCCGCTAAACCGGCTGCAACGGCCGGTGGGCGCCGGCGGGGAAGCTCGATCGCGATGGCGTCGCCGGGCCGCACCTCGCCGCCGACCAGCACCACGCCCATGATGCCGGCCTTGCGGATCAGGTTGCCGTCCGCGTCCTTGTCCAGGGTCGCGGCCATCAGGCCTTTTTGAAAGGTGTCGAGCTGGACGCAGGGGTTGCGCAGGCCGGTGATTTCGACCGTGGCGGCCTCGCCGAGCCGCAGGCGCGTGCCGGTCGGCAGCGCGAGCAGGTCGATCCCTCGCGTGGTGACGTTCTCGCCGATGTCGCCGGGCGTCACCGTGAAGCCCTTGGCTTGAAGCTCGTCGAACAATTCGGAATGCACCAGATGCACCTGGCGCAGGTTCGGCTGGGTGGGGTCGCGCCGCACGCGGGATCTGTGCTTCACGGTCTCGCCCGCATGGGCGTCACCTTCAACGCCGAGGCCGGCGAGCAGGCGAATGCTCAGGAGGTTCGGCTTGGAGAAGTGATGACCGGGACTGAGGCTGACCGCGGTGATGATGCCCATCGTGTCACGCTGCTCCGAACACGCGCTTGAAGATCGTGTCGACGTGTTTCAGGTGATAGCCGAGGTCGAACAGGTCCTCGAGCTCGGCGTCCGAAAGTTTCGCCTTCACCTCGGCGTCCTTCTTCAACAGCTTCAGGAAATCGCCTTCGCCGCGCCAGACCGGCATGGCGTTGCGCTGGACGAGGCGATAGGCGTCCTCGCGGCTGACGCCCTTCTGCGTCAGCGCCAGCAGCACGCGCTGCGAGTGCACGAGGCCGCCGAGGCGGTCGAGGTTCTTCTGCATGTTCTGCGGATAGACGAGAAGCTTGTCGACCACGCCGGCAAGCCGCATCAGCGCGAAGTCGAGCGTCACCGTCGCATCCGGGCCGATCATGCGCTCGACCGACGAATGCGAGATGTCGCGCTCGTGCCAGAGCGCGACGTTCTCCATCGCCGGCACCGCGTAGGCGCGCACCATGCGCGCGAGGCCGGTGAGGTTTTCGGTCAGCACCGGATTGCGCTTGTGCGGCATTGCCGACGAGCCCTTCTGGCCTTCCGAGAAGAACTCTTCCGCCTCGTAGACTTCAGAGCGCTGCAGGTGACGGATCTCGGTGGCAAGCCGTTCGATCGACGAGGCGACGACGCCGAGCGTCGCAAAATACATCGCATGCCGATCGCGCGGGATCACCTGGGTCGAGACCGGCTCGACCGCAAGGCCCATCTTTTTCGCCACGTGCTCTTCGACGCGGGGATCGATGTTGGCGAAGGTGCCGACGGCGCCGGAGATCGCGCAAGTGGCGACTTCCTTGCGCGCCGCGACGAGGCGCTGTTTGCAGCGATCGAACTCGGCATAGGCCTGCGCGAGCTTCAGGCCGAACGTCACGGGTTCGGCGTGGATGCCGTGCGAGCGGCCGATGGTCGGGGTCATCTTGTGCTCGATCGCGCGCTTCTTCAGCGCCGCGAGCACGGCGTCGACGTCCTTGATGAGGATGTCGGTGGCGCGCACGAGCTGCACATTGAAGCAGGTGTCGAGCACGTCGGACGAGGTCATGCCCTGGTGCACGAAGCGCGCCTCAGGTCCGACGATTTCGGCGAGGTGCGTCAGGAAGGAGATCACGTCGTGCTTGGTCTCGCGCTCGATCTCGTCGATCCGCGCGACGTCGAAGGTGGCGTTCCTGGCCTTGTCCCAGACGGCCTTGGCGGCGCTCTTTGGCACCACGCCGAGTTCGGCGAGCGCATCGGTCGCGTGCGCCTCGATCTCGAACCAGATCCGGAATCGGGTCTGCGGCTCCCAGATGGCAGCCATTTCAGGTCGGGAATAGCGGGGAATCATGGGCGCGGCTTTCTCGCTTAAAAGAAGCATTTAGCAGACGGAAAAAGCCGCGGCAATTGCCACGGAAAGGCCGTCGCAGTGATATCCTCAAAACGAGGAGATGCCTGGTCCTCAGGCGTACTTCGCGATCGCGCCGGCCAGCAGATCCCGCACCTTTTCCACGTTCTTGACGCAGCGAAAACCGTACCGGCCGGTGTAGTCGGCGTCAGGCGACCTGGTGGAAACACCGGACGCGAAATTGAGGTGGCCGACATGGCCCCTGATCGGCAGCACCTCGAGCTCCTTGTCCATCTCGGCGTAGTAGGTGCTGTCGGCGGACTTTTTCTTCCTGACCCATCCGCTGCGAAGAATGAGCGCGCGTCGGTCGGTGATGACGAACAGCATCTGCAGGCTATGAATGTAGAGCATGAACGGTCCGGCGAGCATGACCACACCGGTGATAAGGAAAAAGAAGGCGGATTCGTCGATCCAGCCGCGATGGGTGGCGACGACGGCGAGCGCCAGCCACGGCACACCGATCCACCACAGGAAGCGCAACATCATCATGTCCGTCCACGCGTCGGGGCGGCCCTGCCAGATTACGCGCTCGTCGTCATCGATGGTCTCGGCAAGCAGCTTGAGAAGGGGAGATGGAATGCGGGCCATGAAATTACCGGGATTGCGACAGCCGCTTCGTCACCGCCATGAAACGACGGTTCGGTCCTGCATGAAATTCATGCGCGTCGACGGTCTCGATCAGTACCGCCAGCGTCGGGGTGCCGTCGGCGGCTTCATGCAGCCAGGCTTCGGCGATGCCATACTCGGTGACGCAGCGCCGGCTTTTCGGCAGCCGCTTGTCCATCTGCAGGATCGTCGATGCGCCGTCGTCCAGCGTGAGCGTCAGCGTGAAACCCTGGACGATGACGTCACCGAACGTGCCGCGTCCGCCGGCGCCATAGCATGAGGCCTTGCCGAGCGCGGTTTCCGTGATGTCGAGTTTTGCCTTGCGTCCGCCAGGCAGGACGAGCTCCTGCGTCTTCGCCAGCGGGTCCTTGGCCATCTGATAGATACCGACCTCGTCGAGATCGATCGAGGGCTTGCCGGGAAGATGTTTGCCGGCCTCGCCGACCTTCAGGCGGGTCAACGTCGGCTGCGCCTTCTTCAAGAGCTCCGCGCGAACGGCATCGAGCTCGCGCTCGTCATCATCCTTTGTGCGGACGCTGAAGGGCGAGCCTTTGACGAAGCTGTCGGTGCGGGTGTCGATGACCTGAATCTCGACGATCTGCTCGGTGGAGTCGTACAGCGTCGAATATTGCTCGAACGCGAAGGTGGTGCCGTCCGGCGAAAAGCCCAGCACTTTTCGCGCAGCCGCATCGCCCGCTTGCGCGGGCGCCGCGAGGATCGACACGGCCGTGAAAAAGGTCAGGCCGGCAAGCGCGCAAAGGCTGTGGCGGGACATGACCCTTGGTCGCCCGGGCGGTCAAAAAGTTCGGCCTCTGCCGCGACTGTCAGGTCAATCGCTTCTCCCAGGCGATGTGCGGCGGACGCACGCTCAAGATCGGCGCCAGCGCGGCCCGGGCGGCGCGGCTCAAGGCTCGCCGTAATCGGCGGCCTGCACGGCGCTGCGCCAGACCTCGTTGCCGGGCCGCCTCGCGCCGATAGAAATCGAAGTCGATCGAGCCGTCGGCGTTGCGGTGGAAGTCGGAAGGGGAGGTCATGGCGCGCACCCGAGGTTCGAGTTGGCCAGGATTGTATTTGTGCCTTCCAGTCGATATAATTAGCTGATTTCTGTGTTCATTCATGAATTATTGGAACGAATATGGACGCAACCGGCGAGATGCGGGCGTTGGTGAGCGGTGGTGGAGCAGCAGAGCTTTGCCGCTGCCGCCTCGATGCTGGGATTGAGCCCGTCCGCGGTCTCGAAGCTGGTGACGCGGCTGGAGGACCGGCTCGGCGTGCAGCTTCTCCATCGGACCACGCGGCGGCTGTCGCTCTCATCGGAAGGCGAGGTCTATTTCGCCCGCGCCCGGCAAATCCTCGCCGACATCACCGAGGCTGAGATCGAGGTGACCCGGTCGCGCGGCGCACCGCGCGGACGTCTGCGCATCAATACCAGCAACGGTTTTGGCATCCATCAGCTTGCGCCGGCGCTGCCGGACTTCATCGCGCGCTATCCGGACATCGAGATCGACCTTTCGATCACCGACCGCATCGTCGATATCAGCGTCGACCCGGCTGACGTGATCATCCGCGCGGGACCGGTCGGCGACGTCGCCGCGCTCTCGTTCAAGATCGCCGATTTCGAGCGCGTGGTTTGCGCGTCGCCAGACTACCTGGTTCGCCAGGGCACGCCGCGCACGCCCGCAGAACTTGCCAACCACACCTGCATCGTCATCGCCAGTCAGATCGGGCGCGGATGGCCGTTCCGCACGGCGGATGGGATCATCCACGTGGAATTGACGCGGCGTCTCACGGTCGACAACAGCGAGGCCGCGTTACGTCTTGCGCTGAACGGCGGCGGCATCATCCGGCTGGGCGACATCGTTGTCGCTGAACAAATCGCCAATGGCGCACTCGTGCCGCTGCTGAGCGATGTCCACTATGCCGAACCCTTGCGGTTGTCGGCACTTTATCTCGAGGGGCGGCATCGGTTGCCAAAGGTGCGGGTGTTTCTCGATTTCCTGCAGGAGCGGTTCGCCTCCACGCCGTGGCGGGTGCGCTGAAGTCGAACGGCGTCCGCGCGTTGTCATCCATTGGGATGATGCTGAATGGCGCTCTTTGACGAAGCTGTCAGCGCACGTGTCGACGACCTCGATGACGTGCTCGGTCAAGCCGTACATGCGTCGAATAATTTTCAAATGGGAGTCATTTCAAGGAGTTTAAGTCATGTCGACTGTCTCCGAACGGGAAAGATTTGATTTCGAGCGGGAAAAGTGGCGCGCAGAGACGGCCGTGCGGACGCGCGAGGTCTCGGCGAAGGAGCGCGACATCGCCGGTTCGAAGTGGCGAAGTCCGCTGGTTGTCGCAGTCCTCGCCGCGGCTGCTGCGGCCATGGGAAATGCGGTTGTCGTGATCGTCAACGGATCGCAGCAGGTCGCTTTGGAAAACAGCAAGGCGGAATCCGCGCGCATTCTCGAGATGACGAAGACGGGAGACACGGAAGCGGCGGCGAACAACCTGAAGTTTCTTCTCGCTGCGGGTCTGATCGCCGAACCCGACCGGGTCGAGAGGGTGAGGGCCTATTTGGAGAAGAGAGTGCCCGGTGCTGGACCTGCGTTGCCCGCCGCGGGTGGGCGGGTGTCGTTTGATCCCACCGATGCATTGAACGCCGATATCAAAGGTACGCTCGAAGGCGTGCTGAAAACCTACAGCCAACGGCTGAATGCGCTCGGTCTCGACTCCGACGATCGCGTCGAGATCAAGTACCTCTCCCACACGGACTGGCCGATTTCGGCCTACAAACCACCGGGCACGATTGTCATCGATCCGAAGATGGCCCCGGACCGTTCGGTGCTGCTGAGGGAGTATAACCACCATGTGCTGTTGACGAAGCACAAACTCGATTGGAACGGGAACGGGCATTTCGCCGCGATTGAATTGGGTCTTGCCGATTATCTCGCCTGCAGCTTCCTGAACAACCCGCTATACGGCGAAATCGCCGCACAAGTCACCAACCCCGACGAGCCATACTTCAGGAATCTGGCCAACGTGGAGAGCTTCTCCGAGTTCAAAGCGAGAACCGAGAGAGCGAAGCGGGCGGTCGATCCGCTCTTTGATGGTGCGAAAGTCTGGGGGGCGCTCTTCTGGGAGATGCGGTCCTCTTTGGGGCGCGAAATATCGGACCGGATCGTCGTGCGTGCTTGGCAAGGTGTGACGTGGCCAGGCGACGACGTAACCCGTCCATGGGCGTTTTCCGACGCGCTCATGGCGGCTGCGGAGCGCGAGGGACCACAGTTCGAAGAAGCAGTCCGGGGAATTCTGCCGGGTCGCCATTTCCCTCTGCGATGGAGCGAGGGTCGGCAACAAAAGGGTTAGGGCGCCGTGTCGTCGACACGGCTTCGCCGACGGCCTGGCGCAGTTCGGCGATGCCTGACTCGAAGTGGCGCGTGGGATGCACGCGATTGGTCAGGAGGGACCAGGCGATCTCGCGCCGGACATCGATCCACAGACCGGTGCCGGTGAAGCCCGTATGGCCGATCGTGTCGTCGGAGCAGAGCGCGCCGCCGGACCATCCGTCGTATTTCATCTCCCAGCCGAGCGCGCGCTGCGCCGACTGGCGCGTGCGCATGAGCGAGATCGTTTCAGGACGCAAGGCCGTGCCGTTCAGGATGGCCGTTGCAAAGTCGAGCACGGGATCGATCGCGCCGAAAAGTCCGGCATGGCCCGCCGCGCCGCCGAGCGCGAATGCGTTCTCGTCGTGCACTTCGCCGCGCAGCATGCGCTCGCGCCAGCGGCAGAATTCCGTCGCAGCGCACGTGTCGCGGATCGGGCGTAAAGGTGAAGCCGGCTTGAAGCGGCTGCTGGTTCAGCGGCAGGCCTGTGACGCGCTCGATGACGATGCCGAGCAGGATGAAGTTGATGTCGGAATAGACCGGCGGACCATGCCGCCAGTCGCGTTGCAGCACGAAGGCGCGCAGCGTCTGCGGGGTCTGCCCGTAGGTGTAGAGCGGCTCCACCGCCGGCAGGAACGTTTGATGCGCAAGGCACTGGCGGACCGTCAGGGCGCGCTCGGCCGCTTTCAGGTCGTATTGCCTGAGATCAGGAATGAGCTCGCCGAGCGGCTGGTCGAGGGTGATACGGCCCTGTTCGACGAGCCGCAGGATCGCGGTCGTCGTGAAGATGACTTTCGTCAGCGAGGCGAGATCGAACACCGTCTCGCGCCGCATGGCGATTTTCGCCGGCTCAAGCTGCGCGCTGCCTGCGACCAGGACGGCGCGCTCACCGGCCTTGTTCACCAGTCCAAGAACAGCGCCCGGAATGCGCGCTTGCGCAATCGCACGGCGGACGGGTTCGAACGCGCGATCGGCGATCTGTTGCAGCGTCACGTCTGGCTTACGCGGCTTCGCCGCGCGCGCCGGCGGCGGCGTGGCGGATTGCCGAGATGTTGGCCTTGTAGGCCGCCTCGTTGCCGCCCTTGAAGACGGCGGAGCCGGCGACCAGCGCATTGGCTCCCGCGGCGGTGACCTTTGCGGCAGTGTCGGCGGTGACGCCGCCGTCCACCTCGATGTCGATCGGCCGGCCGCCGCAGAGCGCGCGCACCGCGGCGATCTTCTCCAGCGCGGAGGAGATGAAGGCCTGTCCGCCAAAGCCTGGATTGACCGACATGATCAGCACGAGATCGAGCAGGTCGATCACGTGCTCGATGGACGAGGCGGGCGTCGCCGGGTTGAGCGAGACGCCGGCCTTCTTGCCGAGCGCACGAATGGCCTGCAGCGAACGGTGCAGGTGCGGACCTGCCTCCACATGCACGGTGATGATGTCGGAGCCGGCCTTGGCGAAGGCCTCGAGATAGGGGTCGCAAGGGGCGATCATCAGGTGCGTATCGAAGACCTTGCTTGAATGCGGCCGCATCGCCTTGATCACGTCGGGGCCGAACGAGATGTTCGGCACGAAGTGGCCGTCCATCACGTCGAGGTGAATCCAGTCGGCGCCCGCGCGATCGACGCTGCGGACTTCCTCGCCAAGCTTTGAGAAATCGGAAGCAAGGATCGACGGCGCAATCACCAGCGGACGGGTCATTCCTGAAGGCCTCTCCGGGACGTGTTCGACCCGCCTAACATGGGCATTTCAGGGGGGCAATGCGCGGGGGCTGGCGCTGGAAAAAACGGCGGTGGACAGCGGCAAGTTTTGCCGCGACGGCCGGTATTTGCCGAGACAGGCGCGAGCCGCAGCGCCGGAAAATCCTTATGTTTCAAGCGTTCGCGCGTCGGCATACGGTTTGCAAGACGGTTCGCAATACGGTTTGCAAGATGACATCGAGCCATGGGCCGCGGCTTGAGTGCGGCCCGCCTGGGGTTGAGCGCAATGATGATGTTCGCAGGGCTTGCGGCGTCTGCCGCGGTCGATCTGCTGTCGCTGTTGCAGCCGGAGAAGCCGAAGGGCGGAACCGGGATTGCCGCGCAGTCGTCTTTCAGCATCCCGGACCTCGGCTCCACGGAAGCTGCGTCCACGCAATCGCAGGCGGCATCCACCGGCCAGCGAAGCGAAGGCCTTTCGGCGGATGCGCTCGGCACGCTTCTGTCGGCGCAGAGCCAGACGCAGCCGGTGCAGACAAGAAGCGCTCGATCTCGGTGCTGCTGGATCTTCTGCAATCGAGCCAGGACGGCAGCGTCAAGAAGAGCGACTTCGACGCCGCGATCGGCGAGAGCGATGGCAAGGCGTCCGAGATGTTCGAGCGGATCGACCAGAACCATGACAGTTCGATCAACGTCGCGGAACTGACGAGCTTCCTCGATACCTATCGGCGCAATTCCGAGGTCGGAACGCCGCGCAAGACGGGTGCGCTTGCTGTCGTGGCCTGAGCGACGCTGAGCCTCACGCCTGCACGCGCTTGAGGAAATATGTTCGGGTTCAAGGCGTCAGCGTCCGAACCGGTCCTTCCATGACGGCAGGCTGCCGGGGAAGGGCAGGGCCGTCGCCTCATAGACGCCGCGCGCGACGGCGCGGGTCAGGACGTGCGCAGCCAGCATGCCGAGCTCTGTCGTGGGGACGGGCCCATCGATCGGCTTCTTTCCCGTCGCCGCGGCAAACACCACGTCGCCGTCGAGCGGCGCATGCACCGGATTGATGGCGCGGGCAAGCCCGGCCTGCGCGACGACCGCGAGCCTTCGCGCGCCCGCCTTCGTCAACTGAGCATCCGTGACGACGACCGCGAGCGTCGTATTTTGCAGCGGCGTTGCGCGGGCGCCACCCTTCAGCCGCAGCGCGTGCATATCGGCGGTGAACGACGACGGCTGTCCACGTCCGCCGAACTCGCCGTCGATCTCGAACGGCGCAGCCCAGAACCACGGGCCGTCGCCGATGACGACGCTGCCCGCGGCGTTTGCAACCGCGATGGCTGCCACGCTGACGCCGGTGCTCGTTTTCGCTGACGCCGATCCGACGCCACCCTTCAGGTTCGCGGTCGTCGCGCCAAGCCCTGCGCCGACACTGCCCAGCGCAAAGACGCCGTCGCGGGCCGCGGCGGCAGCCGCATACCCAAGTTCGCGATAAGGCGCGAATTTGCCCCAATTCTTGTCGCCACCGTTCAGGAGGTCGAAAATGACCGCGCCCGGCGCGATCGGCACGCGCACATTGCCCATCGGAAAGCCGCGGCCCTGCTCGGCGAGCCAGGACATGGCGCCGCCGCCGGCATCGAGCCCGAAGGCCGAGCCGCCGGACAATGTGATGCCGTGGATGGCCTCGACCGTATAACCAGGCTCCAGCAGCGTCGTGTCGCGCGTCCCGGGCCCGCCGCCGCGCGCATCCATGGACGCGATCGCCGGCTCGTCGAAGATGATCGCGGTGACGCCCGAGCCGATGTTGCGGTCGTCGGCGTGGCCGACGTGGACGCCTGCGATGTCGGTGAGGAGGTTGTTCATGCCGGTCTCGCTTCTCAAGGCCAGGTGAACGCGTGCCCGGCTTTGCGTCAATGATATCACGCCATGCTCACAACGCGCGGAACAGGCTCCTGGCGCTCTTGCATGGGAGGGGTGTTACGTCGCATCTAGCCCCATGGCTTCCGACGTTTCCATCCTCGCCGCGCTCGTTGCCGGCATCATCAGCTTCCTGTCCCCGTGCGTGCTGCCGCTGGTGCCGCCCTATCTCGTCTACCTGACGGGTGCGACGGTCGAGCAGGTCGCCTCGGGCGAACCGCGCGCGGTCTCGCGCCGCGCGGTGATGGTGGCGGCGGCAATGTTCGTTCTGGGCTTCTCCACCGTGTTCGTGGCGCTCGGCGCCAGCGCCAGCATCGTCGGCGCGTTGGTGCGCACCTGGTCGGCGGAGCTGTCGATCATCGCCGGCATCGTCATCATCATCATGGGGCTGCACTTCCTCGGCCTGACGCGCATCGATCTGCTCATGCGCGAGGGACGGCCCGGCATGGCGAGACCGGTCGGGCTGTGGGGCGCCTACGTCATGGGCCTTGCCTTTGCCTTCGGCTGGACGCCGTGCATCGGCCCCATTCTGGCGGCGATCCTTGCGGTGGCCGCCTCCGAGGCGACGGTGACGAAGGGGGCGGGCCTTTTGGCCGTCTATTCGGCGGGGCTCGGCATTCCGTTCCTGCTCGCCGCGTTCGCGGTGGAACGGTTCTCGGCGCTGCTTCAGCGCCTCAAGCATCAGCTCGTCAATGTCGAGCGCGCCATGGGCGTCCTGATGATCGTCACCGGCATCGCCTTCCTCACCGGCACCATCACCCATGTCAGCATCTGGATGCTGGAGACGTTCCCGGCGCTGGCGAAGTTCGGCTGAGGGGAGGCGAAGCGTATCAACCTGAATGCTGGCAGTCGCCCTGCATGGTGCGGCAAGGCTGAGCCGCTTGCTAACTGCGGCGCTTAAGTTCCGCCAGCACTTCCTCCAATACCTTGATCGCTTCGGAACTTACCTGCTTTGTCAGATCGACCAGCACCCTCAGACCATCGCGCTCCTGCAGCACGACCCTGCCCTCATCGACAAGTCCTTGGTAGGTACCGAGAACCTTGTACACATTGATGGGCCGCACGAATCCCTTCACGGTCATCGGCGGGTATTCTTCCGTGAGGACGATCTCCTGCACGAGCGCGTTGGTTTCGTAGGACAGCAGAATTCCGCCAGGTTCGGCTGCCGATTGAAGCCTTGCCGCAAGGTTTACCTGATTGCCAATGATGGTGTAGTCCATCCGGTCCGGACTGCCGAAGTTGCCCACCGTGGCGAAGCCGGTGCTGATGCCGATCCGGATCCGGAACGGCCGTTCGAGCCCTCGCGCGCGCCATTCCTGTTCCAACTCCCGCATGCGGCGCTGCATCGTGATCGCCATCATGACGCAGGTCTTGGCATCCTCCTTCACGCCCTTCGTTTCCGGATCGCCAAAAAATAACAGCATCGCATCGCCAATATACTTGTCGATCGTCGCGCCGTGAGCGAGCGCGATCTTCGACATCTCGGTCAGATACTGATTGAGGACATCGGTCAGTTCCTCGGATTCCAGGTGGTCCGTCGTCTCGGTGAAGCCTGCGATGTCGGAAAAGAATATCGTAAGCTTCTTGCGCTCGGCGGAAATCTCGACTGTCTGCGCGCCGCTGAAAATCGACTCATAAACCTGCGGCGAAAGATACTTCGACAGCTTCGAAGAAAGCGCTTCGAGCATCCGGTTCTTCTCCGTGACGCTCTCGTTTGCCTCTTCCAGGCACTGCTTCGCCTCAAGGACCGCCTGTTCGGCCAGCTTCTGCTCGGTGATATCGGTCATCACCGTGACCGTACCTCCAGACAAGGCCTTGCGCCGGCGGATGCGATAGCATCGGCCGTCAGGTGTCCTGTCCTCGAAGCTCTTACCAGTGGGATTGCGCAGGCTTTCCACACGCCGCGCGACCAGGTCGTTCACGTCGCCTTCACCGTAGTAGCCATGCGTTGCCAGGTAACGCAGGAATTGAGGATAGGGCCGCCCCGGCTGAAGCAGCTCTGCAGGAACGGGGTACATCTCCCTGAAGCGATCGTTGCAGAATACGATGTTCAGATCCCGATCGGTGTAGACCAGCGCGCCTGGCATGTTGTCGAGCGCAACGTGAAGCTCCGCTTCCTTCCTAGCCAGATACTCTTCGGCGCGCTTTTGCTCCGTGATGTCCGCCATCACCGTGACCGTGCCGCCCGCAGCTGCCCTGCGACGGGAGATTCGATAGCATCGGCCGTCAGGCGTCCTGTCCTCGAAGCTCTTACCAGTGGGATTGCGCAGGCTTTCCACACGCCGCCCGACCAGGTCGTCCACCTCGCCTTCACCGTAGTAGCCGTGCGTCGCCAGGTAACGCAGGAATTGAGGATAGGGTCGCCGCGGCTCAAGCAGCTCTGCAGGGACGGGGTACATCTCCCTGAAGCGATCGTTGCAGAATACGATGTTCAGATCCCGATCGGTGTAGACCAGCGCGCCTGGCATGTTGTCGAGCGCAACGTGAAGTTCCGCTTCCTTCCTGGTAAGATCCTCTTCGGCGCGCTTTTGCTCCGTGATGTCCGTCATCACCGTGACCGTGCCACCGGCGGTCGCCCTGCGACGGTAGATTCGATAGCACCGGCCATCTGGCGTGACGTCGTCGAAGCTCTTGCCGGTCGGGTTGCGCAAGCTTTCCACGCGCCGCGCAACCAACGTGTCCACGTCGCCTTGGCCGTAATAGCCGTGCGTCGCTAGGTAACGCAGGAATTGGGGATAGGGTCGCCCCGGCTGCAGCAGCTCTGCAGGGACGGGGTACATCTCCCTGAAGCGATTGTTGCAGAAGACGATATTCAAATCTTCATCGGTATAGACCAGCGCGCCGGGCATGTTGTCGAGCGCGACGTGCAGACGGTCGTGCACGACAGCAAGGTTCTCGGTCATGCCCCGCAGAGGCTTGTCCATCGGCCCCCTCGATCAGTGCTTGACGCAATGCCGCAGAATTCCAATTCTGCCTTCGAATCCGGCTTTCGACCTGCTGAGAACCCCCGTTTGCAGCGTCTGACGCGCGAGCCGCTTGAGGCCACAACCCCGCCTTAGCAAGACACCGCGGTCCTTGCCGAGAGCATATCGGATGCGGGTATTTGCCGCAAACAGCAGGAGGCTTGCGCCGCCAAGTCGGCGAGCGGCAGACAAAAGGCCGCCCCGGAGGGCGGCCTTTCGATTAACGTTGTTCGCGACGCTCGCGCGATCAGGTGCCCGGCTTCGTGATCTCGGCGTAGTTGCCCTTGGCGTCGAACTTGTAGACGACGTAGTCGATCACCTTGATGTCGCCCTTCGTGTCGAACGACAGCTTGCCGAGCACGGTGTCCCAGGTGCCGCCCTTGATGGTCTCGGAGACCTTCTTGGCGTCGGTCGAGTTGGCCTTGGCGGCAGCCTGCGTCCACACCTGCATCGCGGCATAGGTGTAGAGCGTGTAGCCTTCGGGGTCGATGTTCTTGGCCTTGAACTTGTCGACCACAGCCTTCGCCGTCGCCTTGTTGCGCGGGTCGGGACCGAAGGTGAACAGCACGCCTTCGGCGGCAGGACCGGTGATCGAGGCGAACTCCTTGTCGTTCAACGCGTCGCCCGCCATCAGCACGGTCTTCAGGCCCTGGTCGCGCATCTGCCGCATCAACAGGCCGCCTTCCTGGTGATAGCCGCCGAGATAGACGAGGTCGATGTTGTCGCGCTTCAGGCGCGAGACGATCGCGGTGAAGTCCTTGTCGCCCTTGTTGTAGGACTCGAACATCTTCTCCTTCACGCCGGCCTTGTTCAGCGACTTCTTGGTTTCGTCGGCGAGGCCTTTGCCGTAGGTCGACTTGTCGTTCAGGATGGCGATGTTCTTGCCCTTGAAGTTCTTGGCGATGTAGTCGGCGGCAACCAGGCCCTGCTGGTCGTCACGGCCGCAGACACGCAGCACGTTCGCGAGCTTGCGCTCGGTGAACAGCGGGTTGGTCGAGGCCGGAGTGATCTGCAGGACGTTGCTTTCGGAATAGACTTCCGACGCCGGGATCGACGACGACGAGCAGAAGTGACCGGCGACGAACGGCACCTTCATGCCCGCGAGCTTCTCGGCAACGGAGCGGGCCTGCTTCGGATCGCAGGCGTCATCGCCCACTTCGAGCTTCAGCTTCTTGCCCATCAAGCCGGGGCCGGCATTGAAGTCGGCGACAAACTGCTCGGCGCCGTTCTTCATCTGGCGCCCGAACGCAGCCTCACCGCCCGTCATCGGTCCGGCGACCGCGATGGTGACGTCCTGTGCCCAAGCGGCCGTCGTCAACGCAATCGAAGCGCCAAACGCCAGGCCAGCCAATTTGAAATGTCTCATTCGCCTCTCCCTGCAACACGCGCCGGAGCGACTTCCGGCGCAAGATGAAGCCATTGTCGGACGGTTTTCGGCCCAAGTCACCGACAATCTTTAATCAGCGGCCGCCTTTTGCGGATACATCCTGGCGCAGCCGCCAGCCCAAAGGGCCTGCCGGCTCATACAGCCAATAGTACTGCCGGACCATCTGTCCGGCACGCGCATAACGCCACGACAGCAGTGCGACGGCGATCAGGCATGTGGTCTCCAAGATCCACGTGACGGGCTCCAGCAGTTCCTCCTGGAACAGCGCAAAATGCAGGAACCGCAATGCGAAACCGACCGGCACCATGGCGGCCGCCGCAACCCAGGCCGGACGCCACGACATTGCGATGGCGCGCCCGGCCAGCCATGCGCAGCCGAAGCCCAGCACGAACGTCAGGAACAGCACGTGCAGGAATGAGCCTTCGGCGTAAAGCTGCGGCATCAGTGCCGTCCCCCTTCCAGGTAGGCGGCGCGGATTTCCGGGCGCTGCAACAATTCGCTGCCGGTCCCGCTCAGCGTGATCGTTCCATTGACCATGACGTAGCCGCGATGGGCAAGCCGCAGCGCGTGGTTGGCGTTCTGCTCGACGATCAGCACGGTCAGCCCGTCGTTGCGGTTGAGCTGGCGGATGGCGTCAAAAATCTGTCGTGTGATCAGCGGCGCAAGGCCGAGCGACGGCTCGTCGAGCAACAACAGCCGCGGCCGGCTCATCAGCGCACGGCCGATCGCCAGCATCTGCTGCTCGCCGCCCGACAGGGTGCCGCCGCGCTGCGTCAGCCGCTCCTGGAGAATGGGAAACAGCGACAGCACGCGCTGCAGCACTTGCGGCGTGTCGGTGCCGTCGCCGCCGGCGGCGTCCGCACCCATCTGCAGGTTCTCCATCACGCTCATGCGCGGGAAGATGCGGCGGCCTTCCGGCGCCTGCGAGATGCGCAGGCGGGCGATGGCATGGGTCGGCACGTGGGTGATGTCCTCGCCGTCGAAAACGATGTGGCCCGCCTGCGCGCGCGGCTTGCCGAAGATCGACATCATCAGCGTCGACTTGCCGGCGCCGTTCGAGCCGATCAGCGCGACGATCTCGCCGCGGTGCACTTCGATATCGACGCCCTTCAGCGCGACGATCTTGCCGTAGGCGGCGCGCAGGCCCGTGATCTGGAGGAGGGCGCTCACCGTTGGCCCTCCATCACGGCGACGGCGGTCGCCTCGTCGGCAACGCCGAGATAGGCGGCAATGACCTTCGGATCGTTGCGAACGTCGTCCGGCGATCCGTCGGCGATCTTCACGCCGTGGTCGAGCACGACCACGTGGTCGGAAATCTCCATCACCACCGACATGTCATGCTCGATGAGCAGGATCGAGGTGCCGTGATCGGCGCGGATGGCGAGCAGCAGTTCGTTCAACGCCGCGCTCTCGCGGGCGTTCAGTCCGGCCGCCGGCTCGTCCAGGCACAGAAGCGCGGGCTCCGCGCACATGGCGCGCGCGATCTCGAGCCGCCGCTGATCGCCATAGGCGAGGTTGCCCGCCGCATCGTCGGCGCGATCGAGGAGATCCATCCGCTCCAGCCAGTAGCGCGCCTGATCGATCGCGCGGCGCTCGGCGTTGGTAAAGGTCGGTGCGCCGATGAGGCCGAGGAAGGTCAGGCCGGAGGCGCGCATCAGCGCGTTGTGCTGCGCCACCAGAAGGTTCTCCAGCAGCGTCATGCCGGCGAACAGGCGGATGTTCTGGAACGTGCGCGCGACCTTGGCGAGCTTCGAGATGCGGTAGTCGAACAGGCGCTCGAGCAGGAAGGTTTTGCCGTCGGCGTGGGTGAGCTGCATCATGCCGGCGGTCGGCTTGTAGAAGCCGGTGATGCAGTTGAACACGGTGGTCTTGCCGGCGCCGTTCGGCCCGATCAGCGCGGTGATCTTGCCGCGTGCCGCGGTGAAGGAGAGATCGCCGATCGCAACGATGCCGCCGAACCGCATCGACAGATGCGTGACGTCGAGAATGATGTCGGACACAGCCGTCATCCGTGCCCTTCCTTGACGAGGGAGGAGGAGATCGCGGTCTTGTGCCGCAGGAACACCGTCGGATCACGGTGGCCGACCAGACCGCGCGGCCGCCAGATCATCAACAGCACCATGGCCATGCCGAACACCAGCATGCGGTACTGTTCGAGCCCGCGGAACAATTCGAAGCCGCCGATCATCGCCACCGCCGCGAGCGCGGTGCCGAGCTGCGAGCCCATGCCGCCGAGCACGACGATGGCGAGGATGAAGGCCGACTCCAGGAACGAGAACGACTCCGGGCTGATGAAGCCCTGCCGGGTGGCGAAGAACGCGCCGGCAAATCCGCCGAACATCGCGCCGACCGCGAAAGCGGTGAGCTTGGTCGTGGTCGTGTTGATGCCGAGCGAGCGGCAGGCGATCTCGTCCTCGCGCAGCGCCTCCCAGGCGCGGCCGATCGGCAGGCGGCGCAGGCGGATCGTGACCCAGTTGGTCAGGAGCGCCAGCGCGAGGATCAGGTAGAACAGGAAGATGATGCGGTGGGTGGCGGAGAACTCGATGCCCAAGCGCGCCGCGAACCCGTCCTCGGTCGCGTTGAACGGAATGCCGAAGAATGTCGGGCGCGGAATGCCGGTGATGCCGTTCGGTCCGCCGGTGAGCGTCTGCCAGTTGATCAGCACCAGGCGGATGATCTCACCGAACGCCAGCGTGACGATCGCGAGATAGTCGCCGCGCAGCCGCAGCACCGGAAAGCCGAGCAGCACGCCCCAGAACGCGGCGAGGATGCCGGCGAGCGGCAGGCAGATCCAGAACGAGAGATCGAAGGTCGTCGCCAGCAGCGCGTAGGAATAGGCGCCGATCGCGTAGAAGGCGACGTAGCCAAGGTCGAGCAGGCCTGCGAGGCCAACGACGACGTTCAGTCCCCAGCCGAGCATCACGTAGGTCAGGACCAGGATGCTGAGGTCGAGCACGTAGCGCTGATCGTAGAAGATCACCGGAATGATCAGCGCAAAGCCGAGCAGGGCCGGGCCGACGAGGCGCCGGATGATCGCGAGCGGCCGTTCCAGCGCCTGCGGCATGAGGCGCGCAGGCTCCAGGTGACGGAAGTTGTGCCGCAGCAATTCGACCAGGATGCTGCCGCCGAACACCGCCGCAACGATCGCGGCCAGTTGCTCGAACCGGGTCCAGTAGACGAGCTGCGCGCTCGTGGCGCCTGCCTCGGTGCGCACGCCGATCATCAGCGCGAACAGGCCGAACGCGACCAGCGCGCTGAGTGCTGCCTTCTTGAGAACGAAGGCGGCGGAAAATTTCGGTGCGGCTCGCACTTGCGCGTGCGGTGCGGCGTCGATCGCCATCAGACTTTCTCGATCTCGGGACGGCCGAGAATGCCGGTCGGCATGAAGATCAGAACGACGATCAGGATCGAGAACGCAGCGACATCCCTGTATTCGATCGAGAAGTAGGCCGACCAGAACGTCTCGATCAGGCCGATGGCGAGCCCGCCGAGCATCGCGCCCGGCAGCGAGCCGATGCCGCCGAGGACCGCGGCGGTGAACGCCTTGATGCCGGCGATGAAGCCCATGTAGAAATCGACCACGCCGTAATAGAGCAGGTACATCAGGCCTGCGACGGCGGCCAGCGCAGCGCCGATCACGAACGTCATCGAGATCGTGCGATCGGTGTCGACGCCGAGCAGCGCCGCCATGGTCTGGTCCTGCTCGCAGGCGCGCATGTCGCGCCCGAGCCGCGTGCGGGCGACGATGTAGGAGAAGATCGTCAGCAGCACGATCGTCGTCACCACGACGATGATCTGCACGTTGGACAACTGGACAGCGAAATTGTTGCGCTCGAACAGCGTCACTCCGCCGGTGACGATCGGCGGCACCGGCTTCACCTGCGCGCCTTGCGACACTTGCGCGAAGTTGCCGAGCACGAACGACATGCCGATGGCCGACAGCATCGGGGCGAGGCGGAAGGAGTGGCGCAGCGGCCGGTAGGCGATCCGCTCGACCGTCCAGCCGTAGAGCGCCGTCGTCACCATCGCCACGATGCAGCACCAGCAGCAGGATGAGCGGCACGGAGGTGATGCCGAACGAGACGAAGATCAGGAAGGCGATCAGCGAGATGAATCCGCCGATCATGAAAATGTCGCCGTGGGCGAAATTGATCATGCCGACGATGCCGTAGACCATCGTGTAACCGATGGCGATCAGGCCGTAGATGGAGCCGAGCGCGATGCCGTTGATGAGTTGCTGAGTGAAATATTCCATGCGCCGCCGCAAGAGAGTGGGCCGGCCCAGTGGGAGCCATCCCCGATCCGGAAAATTCTTAACAGTGGGAACTTGCAGCAGCAACCGCGACTGATGGACCTAAATGGCGCTTTCCACGGCAACCGCCCCCGGGTTCCTGGCCGCCCCTTCCTTTGGACACCACCTTGCCGTACCGCCGCCTCGGAGGAACCTGGCGTTCCGGCAACCAATCCGTCCGGTGGACGTTGATACGGCGCTCAACAGGCAAGGAGTTGGCCGTAATGAAGCAGCAGAACCAGAACCCAAATCAGCAGGATCGCAAGCCCGGTCAGCAGCAACAGGGCGGCGGCCAGAAGCCCGGCCAGCAGCAGCAGGACCAGAACAAGCCCGGCCAGCAGGGTCAGCAGGACCAGGAAGACCAGCGCTCGGGGCAACGGTAGCGTAGCGTTAAGCGTAAGACCCGGTAGACGCTCCAAACAGGAATAGAGTCGTCGGCTGGGGAAGCAGAGGCCTCGCCCGAAGCGGGGCCTTTGTCTTGGCGTCGCGAGCATCGTTCCGGCCGTGCGGCGGCCGGGTTGTCCACAGGGGAACCGGCCGGTTAAGGTAAACAAAGGGTTTAAATTGCCTGTGCAATTCGACCGGCGTTAGCTCGCAGCCCAAACAACAGGGCGGCGAACATGGCGGGCAGCGGCTGGCGCATCACCACCATCAACGGTCTTTTTCTGGTCGCCTATTTTGTGCCGACGTGGGCGATCTCCGCATTCAGGATCGTGATCCATCCGATGCTCGGCATCTATGAGCGGGGCAATATCGGTCCTGTCACGTTTATCAGCGACGCCTTTCAGTTCACCACCCTGGGCATCGTGCGCTTCGCCTGGCTGCTGGTTGTCGCAAAGCTCGTCGTCGTCGGATTCTTTGGCCTGTTCGCCGTCCTGACCTTGCGCGGCAAGGATCGCAATCGCGCGGACGGCGATGAAGCGCTGGTGCTGGCCCTCATGCTCGGCGCCATCGTCAGCGTCGGCAGCATGCTGGCCGCATCATCCGTCGGCGAGGGCGAGGCGCTGCGCCAGCACGCCACCGAAGCGCTGATGCTGCTCGGCGGCTTCGTGGTGTTCGCGATCGATTCGCAAAGCTACGGCGTGACGCGAGAGGATGAGGCGGCGCTGGAGCCGGCGTTCGAGGCGAAGGCCGCCGCGGCGTAAGGCTCGTAGCCCGGATGCATAGGCGGCCTTCGGCCGCCGTACTAGGAACGCCGATGCTTCGCATCGGCTATGGCGATATCCGGGATTCCAGATGTTGACTCGGTTCCCGCATGGCGCTCCGCTTATCCGGGCTACGGTGTCGTGATTACCGCTGCGTGAGAAATCCGATCAGCGCGTCATTGAACGCATAAGGCTCTTCGACGTTTGACAGATGCGCGGCGTCGAGCAGCGTCATGTCGGCCTTCGGGATCGCCTTGCGCATGAATTCGGCCTGCTCGACCGTTGTGCTCGTGTCCTGCCGTCCGGCGATGATCAGCACCGGCCGCGTGATCTTCGGCAACAGGTCGCGCTGGTCGAGGCGGCTCAATGCTTCGCAGCAGCCGACATAGCCTGCAACCGGCGTGGCGATGAACATGCGCCGGATCTCTTGCACGATGGCGCCCTCGCGCTCGCGAAAATCCTCCGTGAACCACGAGGCCATCACCGCGTCCGCGATGCTCGCCATGCCGTTCGCGGTCACGGCCTTGATGCGTTCCTGAAAGCGCGTCGGGTCGGCGAAGTGGCAGGTGGTGTTGGCGAGCACGATCTTGTCGAAGCGGTCGGATGCGTTGGCCCCGAGCCACTGTCCGACCATGCCGCCCATCGACAGGCCGCACCAGTGCGCGGTGCGGATGTTCAGCGCATCGAGGATGGCAAGCACGTCGCGGCCGAATCGTTCGAACGAGTAGGGGCCGGTCGTGCCCGACTTGCCATGGCCTCTGCGATCGTAACGGATCACGCGAAACTGGGTCGCGAGCGCCGCAAGCTGCGGCTCCCACATCTTGACGGTCGATCCGAGCGAGTTGGACAGGATCACCGTCGGCCCGCTCTCGCGGCCATCGATGGTGACATGGATCGGACAGCCGTCGGCGTCGATCATCGGCATGGCGGTTCGTCCCTTAAGTCGTCCTTCGCGCTCGTTTTATCCCACCGAACGTCGCCAAGTCTCGGACAAGTCTCGGAGCGGAATGAAAATAATTTGCCCCTTCCGACTTTTCGGCGATAGCCTTTTCTTCGGCGGAATGGTGCACTAACTGAACGGGAAGACGCGGAGACCAATCACATGGCCATGACCATGAATGGCGAGTATCAGCTCGCCGCTACACGCGACGTCGTGTGGGCGAAGTTGAACGATCCGGAAATTCTCAAGGCCTGCATTCCGGGCTGCGAGGAGCTGGAGAAAGTCTCGGACACCGAATTCCGCGCCACCGCCAAGATGAAGGTCGGTCCGGTCTCCGCCCGCTTCAAGGGCCGCGTCACGCTGAGCGATCTCGATCCGCCGAACGGCTACAGGATCTCCGGCGAAGGCGAGGGCGGCGTTGCCGGATTCGCCAAGGGCGGCGCGACGGTCGCGCTTGCCGAAAGGGACGGCGGTACTGCGCTGACCTACGACGTCGAGGCGCAGATCGGCGGCAAGCTGGCGCAGCTCGGCCAGCGCCTGATCAACGGCTCGGCCAAGAAACTGGCGGACGAATTCTTTGCCAATTTCGCCGAAGCCGTGCAGGGTAAGCAACCGTGACCTGCGGTTGCCCCGCCCCGAATTGCCCCTTATCATGGGGCTAGGACCCTTTGCCCTTTCCAAAAAGCCCGGATTGCCGGAAGATCAAGTGTGGTGCAATTAAACTAGCGCCGCAGGGAGGAAGTTACTGGTGGCCAAAGTTTCTATTACGGTGAACGGCACTGTTCATTCCGCGAACATTGATCCGCGCACATTGCTCGTTCAATTCTTGCGCGAAAATCTTCGCCTGACCGGCACCCATGTCGGCTGCGACACCTCCCAGTGCGGCGCCTGCGTCGTGCATGTGAATGGCAGGGCGGTCAAATCCTGCACCACGCTGACTGTGATGGCGGACGGCGCCGAGGTGCTGACGATCGAGGGCCTTGCGGCGGACGGCGCGCCGCTTGCACCCGATGCAGGAAGCGTTCCGGCAGAACCACGGCCTGCAGTGCGGCTTCTGCACGCCCGGCATGATCATGACCGCGGTCGATCTGGTCAATCGCAAGGGCAACGATCTCGACGATCACACGATCCGCGAGGAGCTCGAGGGCAATCTCTGTCGCTGCACCGGCTACCACAACATCGTCAAGTCGATCGCCGCCGGCGCGAAGGCGATGGCGAAGTCGGCGTGAAGGCAGCCTGAGGTCCGGCCGAGTACGTTCAAGGATACAGCGATGTACGAATTCAAATTCTCCCGCCCCGCCACGGTGCGTCAGGCCGCAAACCTTCTGGCCAAGACCGAGGACGCCAAGCTGATCGCCGGCGGTCATACGCTGGTGCCGGTGATGAAGCAGCGTCTTGCGCGGCCGGCGCAGCTGATCGACCTCTCGAAGGTCGAAGGCCTCGACACGATCGAGATGAAGGGCCGCTCGCTGGTGATCGGCGCGATGGCGCGGCACGCGAGCGTCGCAGCTCCGCGGTGGTGAAGGCGAACATCCCCGCGCTCGCCAACCTCGCCTCGATGATCGGCGATCCGGCCGTGCGCCACATGGGCACCATCGGCGGCTCGCTCGCCAACAACGATCCGACCGCCGACTATCCGGCGGCGGTGATGGCGCTCGACGCCACCATCGTCACCAACAAGCGCAAGCTGAAGCCGGAGGAGTTCTTTCAAGGCCTGTTCACGACCGCGCTTGCGCCGGACGAGATCATCACCCGCATCCAGTTTCCGCTGGCGAAGAAGGCGGCCTACATCAAGTTCCGCAATCAGGCCTCGCGCTACGCGCTGGTCGGCGTGTTCGTCGCAAAGCGTCCGTCGGAGGTGCGCGTCGCCGTGACCGGCGCCGGCGGTGACGGCGTGTTCCGTGTGACCCAGTTCGAGGAGGCGTTGAAGAAGCGCTTCAACCCGAAGTCGCTCGATGGCCTCACGGTCCCCGCCGACGGCCTCAACAGCGACCTGCACGGCAGCGCCGAGTATCGCGCGCACCTGATTGGCGTGCTCGCGCGCCGCGCCGTCGAGGCGGCGAACGTTTGAGGCGGCGCCCCGCGTCGCAGGCCCGGCCATGACGGCACTTGTTCCGAGTTCGGTCGACGCCACGCTCGATCTCCTGCTGAAGCACGGCTACCTCGCCGAGCGCGCGCTTGCGACGGTGACGTACCTCGCGCTGAAGATGGGCCGGCCGCTGTTTCTCGAAGGCGAGGCGGGCGTCGGCAAGACCGAGATCGCAAAGGTGCTGTCGGCGGCGCTCGGGCGCAAGCTGATCCGTCTGCAGTGCTATGAAGGCCTCGACGTCTCGTCCGCCGTCTATGAGTGGAACAGCGCGGCGCAGATGATCGCCATTCGCATGGCGGAGGCCACCGGCGACACCGATCGCGAGCGGCTCGCGCACGACGTGTTCGCCGAGCAGTATCTGATCAAGCGGCCGCTGTTGCAGGCGCTCGAGCCGGATCCCGCCGGCGCGCCGGTGCTGCTGATCGACGAGCTCGACCGCGCCGACGAGGCGTTCGAGGCGTTCCTTCTGGAAATCCTCTCCGACTTTCAGGTGACGATCCCGGAGTTCGGCACGGTGAAGGCGCCGCGGCCGCCGATCGTCATCGTCACCTCGAACCGCACCCGCGAAATCCATGACGCGCTGAAGCGGCGCTGCCTCTATCACTGGGTCGACTATCCCTCCGCCGAGCGCGAGATCGCGATCGTCAAATCGCGCGTGTCCGGCATTTCGGCAAGGCTGTCGGAGCAGGTGGTCGCCTTCGTGCAGGCGGTGCGCGCGGAAGACCTGTTCAAGCCGCCGGGCGTCGCCGAGACGCTCGACTGGGCGACCGCGCTGCGCGAGCTCGACGCCAAGACGCTGACGCCGCAAGTGGTCGGCGACTTGCTCGGCGCGCTGCTGAAGTATCAGGACGACATCGGCCGCATGCAGGGCGAGACCCTGACGAAGACGCTCGACACGGCGGTGGCGAAGTCGAAGTAGGCTTCGACCGTTACCGCGAAGCGGCGCGCGATTGCTTGCGGCCCGTCTTGGATCTCGACGTCAGCAGGCGGCCGCGCTGCTGGCACCTTGATCAGGCTCTCCAGTTCGCGCATCGCGTCCCGGCCGACCCATCGCTTTGTCGCGTCGCCGGTCTCGAGCAGTTCGGCGGCGGCAGCAAGGGCCCGTTCGTGATTGTCGCCGTCGCGCTTGCCGATGCTGCGAAGCGCCCAGGACGCCGCCTGCCGGGCGTGCGGTCGAGGATCGCCGCTGTGCTCGACGATCAACTGCGTCAGTTCGACCAGGGTGTCGTCGTCCATCGTCTTGTCGTGCACGGCCAACTCGGCGATCACCGCGAATGCCGCGCGCTTGACGTACAGCTTCGGGCTGCCGATCCAGCGCCGGACCAGGTTTGCGGCATCAGCGCGGTGGCGCACGAGATTGCCGCACAGGTGGTCGCACAGATCCCACGATGCGACGTCGCGCAACCAGCGCTCGAGGACGGTCCGCCGGATCGCCTTCGGATCGGCGACCATCGTCGCGAGCACCCGCGCTTCGTGGACGCCGGTGGCCCAGAGCGGTTCAGCCAGCGCGTGCTGTCCCTTGAGCGTCTTGCCGATCGCGCGCACGGCGCCGACCGAGACGCCAAACGCCTTGTCCATCGGGATTCCGACGCGGATGGCGGAGGCGCGTTTCTTCTCGGTTCCGGCGGCCTTCAGCTCCTTCAGGATTGCCGGCACGCTCGATGGTCTTGATGGGCGGGAAGACATGCTGTCAGTCGCTGAAATCGAGCGTCCGCTGGAGGGCAAACGACATTGAATATGGTTTGCCGCATCTTATACACTCGTGATCATGCCGCCAAATGCGCCCGATGATCTGAATCTGCCTGTGACGCCCGGCGTCATCGCCGACAACATCATCGGCTTTGCGCGGGCGCTGCGCGCCGCCGGCATGCCGGTCGGGCCCGGCGCGACCATCGACGCGCTGAAGGCGCTGCAGGTCGTCGGCCTCAACAACCGTTCGGACGTGTTCACCGCGCTGGAAAGCGTGTTCGTCAAGCGCCACGAGCACGCGGCGATCTTTGCGCAGGCGTTCGAGATATTTTTTCGCGCGGTGCAGAATTGGGACCAACTGGTCGACGCCGTGCCGCTGCCGGGGCAGCCCGAGCAGAAGCCGCCGCCGCCCGCCTCGCGGCGGGTACAGGAGGCGCTCGCGCAGCGCGACATGGTGCGCGAGCGCGAAAGCTACGCGCAGGAGGTTCATCTGTCCGTCTCGGACGAGGAGGTGCTGCAGACGAAGGATTTCGCGCAGATGAGCGCGGCGGAAATCGCCGAGGTGACGCGCGCGATCCAGCGGCTGAAGCTGCCGCTGGCCGAGCGGCCGACGCGGCGCTTTCAGCCGCTGCCGCATGGCCGCAAGCTCGATCTCAGGCGCACGTTGCGCGGCTCGTTGCGCACCGGCGGCGAGATCGTGAACTTCCATCGCCTCGGTCACATCGACAAGCCGGTGCCGATCGTGGCGCTGCTCGATATCTCGGGCTCGATGAGCGAATACACGCGGCTGTTCCTGCATTTCCTGCACGCGGTGACCGATGCGCGCAAGCGCGTCTCGGTGTTCCTGTTCGGCACCCGGCTGACCAACATCACCCGCGCGCTGCGCGCCCGCGATCCGGACGATGCGCTCGCCCGCTGCTCGACGCTGGTGGAGGACTGGTCGGGCGGCACGCGCATTGCGCCGTCGCTGCACGCGTTCAACAAGCTGTGGGGCCGGCGCGTGCTCGGGCAGGGGGCTATTGTGCTCCTGATCTCCGACGGGCTCGAGCGCGAGGCCGACCACCGCCTGGGCTTCGAGATGGACCGGCTGCACCGTTCCTGCCGCCGCCTGGTCTGGCTCAACCCGTTGTTGCGCTATTCCGGCTTCGAGCCCAAGGCGCAGGGGGTCAAAATGATGCTGCCGCACGTTGACGAATTCCGTCCCGTGCACAATCTAAAGTCGATGGGCGAATTGATCGATGCGCTGTCGGCCGCGCCGGCGCGGGGCCGCTTCGACGACAGAACCGCTGCCTGAGGAGAACAAACCGATGCTCAGCCGCGACGACGATATCCTGAAAACCGCCGAAGACTGGAAGAAGGCCGGCCATGGCGTCGCGCTTGCGACCGTGGTCGAGACCTGGGGCTCGGCGCCGCGGCCGACCGGCTCCCACCTTGTCATCAACGATGAGGGCACCTTCCTGGGCTCGGTGTCCGGCGGCTGCGTCGAAGGCGCGGTCGTCACCGAGGCGCTGGACGTCATCGCGAGCGGCGAGCCCAAAATGCTGGAGTTCGGCGTCGCCGACGAGACTGCCTGGAATGTCGGTCTCTCCTGTGGCGGCACCATCCGCGTATTCGTCGAGAAGGTCGGGCCGTGAAGGCGGAGACGCTGGCTGAGCTGAACGCCGAGCGCACCGCGCGCCGGCCGGCGCTGGTCGTGACCGACATGGCCGGCGGCGAGCAGCGGCTGGTGAGGGCGAAGGATATCGCCACAGACAGGCTTGCCGCCGAGCTCGACAGGCATCTGCGCATGGGCAAGAGCGGCATGATCGAGGTGGACGGCAAGAAGCTGTTCATCACCGTGCACGCGCCCACCGCAAAACTCGTCATCATCGGCGCGGTCCATATCAGCCAGGCGCTGGCGCCGATGGCGTCCGCGCTCGACTACGACGTGACAGTGGTCGATCCACGCACTGCGTTCGCAAGTCCCGAACGTTTTCCCGACATTTCACTGATAGCGGAGTGGCCCGACGTGGCGCTGCCGCCGCTCAAGATCGATCCGTACACGGCATTCGTCGCGCTGACGCATGATCCGAAGATCGACGACCACGCGCTGGTCCATGCGCTTGAAAGGAACTGCTTCTATGTCGGCGCGCTCGGCTCGCGCAAAACCCATGCGAAGCGCGTCGAGCGGCTGAAGCTGCTGGGCGTTTCCGAAACAGCACTGGCGCGCATTCACGCGCCGATCGGCATTGCGATCGGCGCGGTCTCCCCCGCCGAGATCGCCATTGCGATTCTGGCGGAAATCACCGCGGAGCTGCGCATGCCGGACGGTGCCGATGCCGCGGCGGTGAAGGAACCGGCATGAAGTTCGGCGCGATGAAGCCGTCCGACGCGGTCGGCGGCGTCACGGTCCACAGCATTCGCCAGAACGGCCTGGTGCTGAAAAAGGGCACCGTGGTCGGCGCTGCCGAAGTCGAGGCGCTGGCGAAAGCCGGCGTGAATGAGATCGTCGTCGCCAAGCTCGAGCCGGGCGACATCTCCGAGGACGAGGCGGCGGCGAGCATCGCTGCGGCGATTGGCGGCGAGGGCGTCACCGTCGAGCGCGCGTTCACCGGCCGCTCGAACCTGTTCGCGGCCCAGGCCGGCGTGCTGGTGGCTGACCGCGAGGCGGTGGACCGCATCAACCGCGTCGACGAAGCGATCACGCTGGCGACGTTGCCGAACTTCAAGCCGGTCGTCGAAGGCGAGATGGTCGCCACGGTGAAAATCGTGCCGTTCGGCATGCCGGCAAGGCTGCGCGACGAGGCCATCGGCTCGGTGCCGCACAACGCGCTTCGCATCGCCCCTTATCGCATCAGGAAAGTGGGCGTCGTCTCGACGCTGCTGCCGGGCCTCGCAAAGAAGGTCGTCGAGAAGACACTGCAGGTCACGGCCGAGCGGCTCGCGCCGGCGGGCGCAAAGATCATCGCCGAGAAGCGCATTGCGCATGACGAGAAGGAATTGACCGCGGCGATCAGCGACCTGTTCAAACAGGGCGCGGAGCTGGTCATTGTGTTCGGCGCGTCGGCCATCGCCGACCGGCGCGACGTGATCCCTGCTGCGATCGAGCGGGCCGGCGGCAAGGTCGAGCATTTCGGCATGCCGGTCGATCCCGGCAACCTGATGCTGATCGGCCAGGTGGATGGCGCGCCGGTGCTGGGCGCGCCGGGTTGTGCGCGCTCCCCGAAGGAAAACGGTTTTGACTGGATCCTCATGCGCCTGCTCGCAGGCCTTCCGGTGACGCGTGAGGACATCACCGGCCTCGGCGTCGGCGGGTTGCTGATGGAGATCGTCACGCGGCCGCAACCGCGGGTCGCCGCTGGCGCCAACGGCCATCGCGGTGTCGCCGCGATCATCCTTGCGGCAGGGCGATCGAGCCGCATGGGCGGACCTAACAAGTTGCTTGAGCTTTTGCACGGTAAGCCCTTGGTCCGGACCGTTGTCGAGCAGGCGCTGGCCTCGCACGCAAAACCTGTGATCGTCGTGACGGGCCATCAATCGGACAAGGTGCGCGCAGCTCTCAGCGGCCTTGATGTGACCTTCGTCGCCAATCCGGATTTCGCCGACGGCATCGCAAGCTCGGTGAAGGCCGGCATCGCCGCGGTGCCGGCCGAAGCCGATGGCGCGGTGATTTGTCTGGGCGACATGCCGCTGGTCGACGCCGGCCTGATCGACCGGCTGATCGAGGCGCTGTCACCCGACAAGGGCGCGCTGATCGCAGTCCCCGCGGCCGAAGGCCGCCGTGGCAACCCGGTGCTGTGGTCGCGCCGGTTCTTCGACGAACTGATGACGCTCGAAGGCGACGTCGGCGCGCGCCACATGATCGCGCGTCATGCCGAGGCCGTCGTCGAGGTCGAGACCGACGGCCAGAGCGCGTTTCTCGACATCGACACGCCGGAGGCGCTCGCGATGGCGCGGGGCTAGCTAGTCTCTACGTTGATCACTGTTGATCGCAGACCGGCGCGCAGTTGTACAAGCTCTGAGCACCCACGCCACGATAGATGGCGATCGTCTTGTTGGTGCCCTTGCCGTCATGATCACCGTCCGTGATGCTGCGCAGCGCGAGCGACAATGTGCCACGCATGTTGGCGCGCGCCAGCGTTTCGGCCTGCTCGGGACTGGCCTCCAGGGTGGCCGTCCGCCCGATCACTGAATTCTGTCCATCCTTTTCCTTCGGCGCCTGATCGATGGCGAGCACGCGCATGTTGCTGAGGATGACTTGCGATCTGACCGATTCGGAGTTCTTGTCCCTCTTCGAAAGAATGACATCGACCCGGTCGTTCGGCAGAATGAAGCCGCCGGCGCCGGTCTCAGGCGAGATTGATGTCGAGACGGCTCGCATGCCGGTCGGCAGGATGGCGGCCATGAAGCCGGTGCCATTGACCGCGATGAGCTTCGCATCGCGGATCGGCTCACCTTCGATGAACGGTGCGCGGGCGATCGAGCCGACAAGCTGGGTCGTCGCGTTGGGACGTTCGGTCCGTCGAATCAAGCTGGCGCCCGTCGTCGACTGCGGCCACGCCTGCCATTGAAGTCTTTCCGAGGTGATTTTCTGTCCGATGCCGATCTCGGATTTCGCGACGAGGATCTCGACGGTCGGAAGTTGCGGGACCTGTGCCACAGCGGCGACTTTCTCGGCACCACTTGCAAGGTAGGCAGCGACCGCGGCTGCCACCATGGAAATGGCCAGGACGACGGCGCGTCCGCGGATCGCACGCGTTCCTCGTGGTCGCCTCATACGCATCACTCTCCGTTGCGCGGCGAGGCATCACCCGCTCGCGTAAAATGGGTCCTTTCGTCTAGAGATTGTCGGCAGAACCTGCCAGCGCTTCGATCAAAAGCCGTTAGGTGTCCCTTAAGAGCGCGCCCTCGTATTGATCGATGTTGGTTATCAGTCCGTGGATTGTCGCCGGCTGGCGTGCGCAAGAGATCGAGGCGTGTGCCCGGGCCTGCTCTGCGGGAGTCCTGATCGTCGTCGACAGGCTCGGTCCGGCTTTCTCAAGACGGCGCCCGATCGTGGTTAAGGAAAAGGAAAACTGCGCCGCAGCTCGCTTCAACGCGTCGGCGATCGCGCATCACGCCCGCCACACGGCGCCCCGCAACGAGCGCCGTGCGGGCTGCCCGTGAAGCGAGAGGTGCGTCACTTCAGCAACCCGTAAGGTTTCGATGATACCACTTGCCGGTGTAAGGGCGGGTACTGTGATGCAGAATGCAGCAAGCGTAACGGGTCGAAGGACCGGTGAGTATCGGCTTTGCCGGAAGCACCTCTATTCAATCCGCTGCAGCCTGGCACTCGCCGCCGCTATGGCAACCATTGGCCTTGCGACCCTGGGCGTGCAGAACGCCGCGGCTCAAGTCGTCGGCGCGGTAGACACCGAAAGCAGATCGGTGCGCCAGGTGGCGATCACGCTGTTCAAGTCACGCACCCTGCAGACTGACCGGCCGTTCGCCACGGCACTGATCGGGGCGCCCGAGATCGCTGACATTCTGCCGATGTCGGACAAGACCCTTTATGTCCAGGCCAAGAAGATCGGCACGACGAACATCTCGATGTTCGATTCGAACATGCAGGTCGTCGGAGTCATTGATATCGAAGTGACACCGGATACCGGAAGCCTTCGCGAAAAAATCAGCGCCAGCACCAACAGCGGCAGCATTCGTGTTTCGAGCATCAACGGTCAGGTCGTGCTGAGCGGCGAGGCGAGCGATGCGGTCGCAGCCGATCGCGCGCTCTCTGTCGCCAAGGGCCTCTCTGGGGAGACGCCGGTTATCAATGCGATGAAAGTCGCAAGTTCGCAGCAAGTGATGCTGAAAGTCCGCTTTCTCGAGGTATCGCGTGAGGGCGGACGACAGCTCGGCGTCAACTTGTTCGTCGGCCAAAACGGTCGAGGCGTCACGACCGGTGCGCAAACTCCTCAGATAGGCCAGGCGGCCGGAACCGGACCGCCGGGCGGAGGGGGCGGCATTCCGCTTTTTCAAGCGATCAGCTCGCTGGCTGCGACGTCATCGGGTCCGTTCGGAGTCGCAATCGCGAATCTTGTCAACGGAGGTACCACGGTCGATTTGATGGTGAACGCGCTCGAGTCGAAGGGGCTCGTGCGCAGACTGGCCGAGCCTGATCTCGTTGCGCTGTCCGGTGATACGGCCAGCTTTCTCGCCGGCGGCGAATTCCCGGTCCCCGTCGCGCAGACCAGCAGCGGTGCCGGCCTTCCGCTCATTACCGTCCAGTACAAGCCGTTCGGCGTCGAGTTGACGTTCATGCCGACGGTGCTGGCAAACGGCGTCATCAACCTGCGTCTGGCGCCGTCGGTCAGCGAGCTCGATTTTGTCAATGCCGTGCGCATCGCGGGCTTCCAGATTCCGTCGCTGACCAAGCGCCAGGCAAAAACGACCATCGAGTTGCGCGACGGTCAGAGCTTTGCGATCGCAGGCCTGCTCCAGAAGACCAATCGCGGCGACGTTTCGCAACTGCCGTGGATCGGTTCGGTCCCGGTTCTTGGTGCACTCTTCAGAAGCACTGGCTACGTTCAAAACGAAACCGATCTCGTCATTATCGTCACGCCACATCTGGTCAGACCGGCGGCACCCGGCCAGCAGATGGCTTCGCCACTCGATGCAACCCTGCCAGGAAACGACGTCGACGTCTTTCTGATGGGCCAGCTGGAGAGGAAGAAGAGGCTGGCGGACTACGTGGCCGCGGGAGGCGACGTTCAGGGACCGTATGGCCACATCATCGAAGTCGGGCAGGGTTCGGGCAGTCGCGTTGCGAAAAGGTGATATCGTCATGTCGAAAGCCGGCTTTCGCGCAACAAGTTTCGCCGCACAGGCGATGGTGATTTGTTGTCTGGCGTTCCCCTGGGACGATCCTTTCGTGCAGTACTTCGAGCGCAAGGACGGCGTCACCGTCGGCGCCGGCAATGCGAAGGCGGTCAATTCCGCCACGCACATCATCGATCCGTGGCCGCGCAATGTCGGCAATACCCGGATCCCGGGTGATGGCCAGCGTATGTCGGGCGCGATCGAGCGCTATCGCGACGTCACCAAACTTCCGCTGGCGCCGCCGCCCATTGCGACCGAGTATGGCGTGACGACCAATGTCCAAAGCAACAACGTGACCGCGAAGTAGCATCTCTGCAGCGTGAGGCTGGTCGGTGTCAGGCCTGGTCGGCCGCGCACCTTGATGCGCGGCCAGGAGCATCCTGTGATGCCGGGATCAACGGTCGGCGAAATCGATCAACGGCCGGACGAACGCTGAACAAAGCGATAGCTTGAGTCGAGAAGCCGAAGATTGTTGGCGATCCTCGGATTGTCAGGTTCGCGCGCATAGGCTTTCAGGAATTTCTTGCGCGCGGCCTTGAAGTTGCCCCGCAGCATGTACGAATAGCCGAGATTGTTGAGGATCTCGGTATTCTCGCCAGCCAACTGAATTGCAGAGGCGTAGGCGCGGTCGGCAAGGTCGAAGCGGGCGAGCCGATCGTAGCTGGCGGCAAGTCCGACCCAGGCGGCTACGTCCTTGGGCGCCTTCTCGACCGCATCGCGAAAATGGCGTTCGGCCAATCCGAAGTTGCCGCGATTGAAGTGTTCGATGCCCAATTTGAGGGGTTCGTCAGACGGATAATACTTGAGGTCTCCGGGCTCCTGGACTGTCGGCGTTGACCCGGTCGTTACCGGGTCTTCGAGCTGTGCGGCAGGCTTGAACGTCTCGCAGCCCGCGAGCGCCAGCGCCGACAGCGCCGCGATGAACACACAATGAGCACGCACTGAGATACTCCCCCACCGCGCGCACGATAGTGGAACCCGGCTAACCAAGTATTGACGAGCGGAACCCGGCCTGACTGCCCGACTGGCATTCCTGATCGGGACGTTATCGAAAAATTGACCAAGCGTGGCAATCCCGCGTTAAGCGGCAATCCGACGTTAAGCCGAAGCTGACAGAAACAAGCGGCCTCCATCACGCAAATGCGTGGCGGCTCAGCTGCGGAAGCTGGTCGGCGACCGACCGATGCCTGGAAGTCGGCATCGTGGATGTATTGAGTGGGTGCTGCCATGCAGAATGCGGCGAAGATCACGGCCATGCTCGACATGAGCGCGAGTGCGCGTTTGCCAGGCTCCTCCATGGAGCCGGATCAGGACATGAAGCGATGGGCCGCAACGGTTGGCGGAATCCTCGTTGCAGGTCTCGGCCTGACCTCTGTCGTCGCCGCGGTGCTCGCCGCAATGGCCTTTAGCCAGCTCAAGGCTGTGAGGGCCGACGTTTCGGCGGCACGTGAAGAACTGATGCTTGCCCAGGAGCATGCGACACGAGCTTGAACGTCGGCTCGAAAAGGCGTTGCAAGACTTCGATCAGCGACAAGCCAAGGCCAGCGAGCAAGCGCAAAGCAATACGGCGCAGAACAATGCGGCGCAAAACAATACGGGCAACGAAAATCGCGCCGAGCGGCCGTCGTTCCAGCTCACGCAAGACGAGATGCAACTCATCCGAAGCTACATCAAAGCCTCGCCCGTCACCTCCGAGGTGGCCGCTACGATCAGCGTTGGCGAAGAGCTTCGCGACATGACATTGCTGCCTCTGCCGTCCCAGATCGCCATGAAGTCTCCGAGACTGGCGGGAGGCCGATTCAAGATCGATCGCAACGGCGCCATTGTCATCTCGCTTCGAAAAAGCCGACAGGCCGACGCGGTTATTCAGCCCAATTAGATGGTCGCGTGAAGCCAAGCCGGCCGAGGCGCGCGCCCCGCGGGCTTCATCCGGGCTTCGGACGATCTCCTGGTTCAGACTGTATGAACGATGACGTTGAATCCCTCGCCGGGCCCCGGAGGACGAAATAGCTCGTGAATAGATTGTAGTCCGTCTCGCTGACCTGGAAGGGGTGCTTGCCGCTCGCATTCCGTTCCTCAAGACGCCGCTTGCAGACGGCGTCCGGGACGTCGAGCAAGTGGAGCTCGTGGTCCACCTTGGCTTGATCGATCAACGAACGCATCCAGTGGCGACGTGCGACGGTGTTTGCCGGGAAGTCGAGAACAACCGAAAGGCCTCGCTGCAGGATATCGACAACGTGCGGCCCCATCGCGGCGCGAAGCCGCGCGGACAGACGCGTGTAGTCATCGATCGTCTTCAAATCGCCGGCGAACAGATTCGATGTCCAATGATCTTCACTGATGAGCAAGGTCGCGGGGCGCGCCGCCAGGTGACTTGCAAGCGTCGATTTCCCGGCGGCGATCTTGCCGCAGACGAGGTACAGAGTTGGTCGATGAGTCGTGTCCATCCACGAACATTAGCACGACCTGCCGCTTTCGATTTCGCCGCCGGATTGACGATCGCAGAATCTTCACCAAACAGCAACGGCTGTCCCTTAGCCTCAAGCGGTCATCTCGGGGGAGGGGGCATTCGTGTCGGGTTCTTTTGCGCGGCTGGTCGCAGCCGTTGCGGCATTGATTTTGATTGCAGCTTTTACAGCACCGGCCGAGGCCGCCGGCGCACTATCGGTCGGCAAGTGCGGCGCCTATGGCCACGCCTTTGATTTCAGGAACGCGCGGGCAGCGATGGACGCGGCGCAGAAGCAGTGCAAGGGCGACTGCAGGACCATTCCCATGAAGCGCGCCTGCGCGGCGCTCTCAGTCGATATGGCGAACCCCTGCGGCGCGCACGGCTATGCCGTGGCCCCGCGCATTTCCGCCGCCCAGAACAGCGCCATCGCGCAACTGCTACAAGTTCGGCGGCAAGGAATGCGTGATCCGCACCTGGGCCTGCGACGCTCGCGGCTGACAAGAGCCGTTTCTCCAGCATTGATTGGGACTTAAGCCCCGAAAACGCGACCGATCACAAGGCCGGGAGCAGTCCAGTTTCCTCTTGAATATGACTGACTGGTCAGTCATATTGATATCATGACGAATGCAAAGACCAATTCCAGAAAGTCACGTCTTCGGGCGGCGGAGGCCGGGCAAGGCTCCGGCACGGCGGCCGATGCAGCTGCGGCCGAGCCTCGGCCCTCGAAACGCGCCCTGCGCTCGGCGGAGCGGCGCCAGGCGATTGTGGATGCTGCGCTGGTGGAGTTTTCCGCCAAGGGATTTGCGGCCGCGCGCCTTGAAGACATCGCGACGCGGGCAGGGGTCGGCAAGGGAACGATCTACCTCTACTTCAAGGACAAGGAGGAGCTGTTCCAGGCGCTGATCCGCACCTCGATCGTTCCGCTCGTCGGCCAGCTCGGCGCTCCGACATCGCCGGAGATGTCCGCGCGGATGCTGTTTGAGCGCTTCATCGAGATGTTCGTCAGAGAGATCTACGAGACCCGCCGCGCCGACATCATTCGCCTGATCATTGCCGAGGGTGCGCGCTTTCCCGCGCTTGCCGAGTTCTACTATCGCGAGGTGGTCAGCCGCGGCATCGCCGGCATGCAGATGCTGCTCCAGTACGGCATCTCGCGCGGCGAGATCGCCAACCCGGCCATCATCAAGCACCCGCAGATCGTCGTCGCGCCGGCGCTGGTCGCGGTGGTCTGGCACGGACTGTTCGGCAAGCTCGCGCCGCTCGATCCGAGGGCGATGCTCGAAGTGCATGTCGACCTGATTTTCGGCCCGAGGAGGCCAGCATGAGGTTCATGAAGTCCATTGCGGCGGTTGCGCTGTGCGCGGTCGTGGCGGCGTGCGCCGAGCAGACCAGCACCGGCTATCAGGGCTGGGTCGAGGCCGACCTGATCTTCGTCAGCCCCGATGAAGCGGGCCGGGTGGTCCGCCTGTCGGTGCGCGAAGGCGACACGATCAAGGCCGGCGCGCCGCTTTACGGGCTCGACGACGACCTGCAGAAGGCCGATCTCAATCAAAGCTCCGCGTCGCTCGCCAACGCGCAAGCAGACGTTCGATCGCGCGCAGGCCCTGAGTAAGACCGGCTCGGGCACGCAAGCCAGTCTACGACGTCAGCCGTCTCGGCGCTTGCGGATCGCCGAGGCGCGGGTCAACACGTCGCAGACGCGGCTCGCGCGGCGCAGCGGCAACGCGCCGGTCGCGGGCACGGTGCACCAGATCTACTTTCGCGAGGGCGAGATGGTGCCGCAGCAGCGGCCCGTGCTGTCGATCCTGCCGCCGGGCAACATGAAGGTGCGCTTCTTCGTGTCCGAGACCGAGCTGCCGAAGCTCGTCATCGGCCAGGATGTGCGCGTGACCTGCGACGGCTGCGCCGCCGACCTGACCGCGAAGATCTACTACATCGCGACGACCGCCGAATATACGCCGCCGGTGATCTACAGCCAGGAAGAGCGGCACAAGCTCGTCTATCTGGTGCAGGCGCGGCCGAACAAGCCCGATCTGCTGCGTGTCGGTCAGCCCGTCAGCGTCACGCTTGTCGCCGCCGCAGCTCCGGCTGTCGCTGCGTCCGACGTGAAGAAGTAACAGCAGGTGTCGTCATGCCAAGTGTTGCGACCCTCGAAAGACCAAGCGTATCCGCGGACATCGCCATCGACGTGCACGGCCTGTCGAAATCGTTCAGCGGCCGCAAGGTCGTCAGCGACCTGTCGATGCAGGTGAAGCGTGGCGCGATCTACGGCTTTCTCGGACCCAATGGCTCCGGCAAGACGACGACGATCCGCATGCTGTGCGGCCTGCTGACGCCCGACTCGGGCGAGGGCACCTGCCTCGGCTACGACATCCGCAGAGAGGCCGACAAGATCAAGCGCCATGTCGGTTACATGACGCAGCGGTTCAGCCTGTATCAGGACCTGTCGGTGCGCGAGAACCTCGAATTCGTCGCGCGCCTGTACGGCCTTTCGCGTCCGCGCGACGCGGCGCGCGACATGATCGCGCGGCTCGGCCTGAACGGCCGCGAGGAGCAGCTTGCCGGCGAGCTGTCCGGCGGCTGGAAGCAGCGGCTTGCGCTCGGCGCCTGCACGCTGCCGAGCCCGAAACTTCTGCTTGCTCGACGAGCCGACCGCCGGCGTCGACCCGAAGGCACGGCGTGAATTCTGGAACGAGATTCACGCACTCGCGCATGAAGGGCTGACCGTGCTGGTGTCCACGCACTACATGGACGAGGCCGAGCGCTGCCACGAGATCGCGTACATCGCCTACGGCCAGCTTCTGACGCACGGAACCGTCGAGGAGGTGATCGCGCAGTCGGCGCTTATCACCTACACCGTCAACGGCGCCGAGCTGAACGGACTGCAGGCGGAGCTGACCGGCAAGCCGGGCATCGACATGGTCGCGCCGTTCGGCAACAGCCTGCACGTGTCGGGCCGCGACGAGCAGGCGCTGGAGGCCACCATCGCGCCCTATCGCGCGCGGCGGCGATCTGACATGGCAGCGCAGCGAGCCGTCGCTCGAAGACGTGTTCATCGAGCTGATGAACCGCGCGAAGGACAATTTCCAATGAGCGTGACGCCCCATATCGCAGAGGAGCGCGAGCCGCGCTTCGGCTCGCTGCGGCGCACCTTCGCCATGCTGCTGAAGGAGTTCATCCAGCTCAAGCGCGACCGCGTGTCGTTCGCGATGATCATCATGATCCCGGTGATGCAGCTTCTGCTGTTCGGCTATGCGATCAACACCACGCCGCGCAACCTGCCGACCGCGGTGCTGCTGCAGGAGGACAGCGACCTTGCGCGCTCGGTGCTGAAGGCGCTGGAGAACACCGCCTATTTCCGCTTCACGCATCAGGTCCGCACCGAAGAAGAGTTCGACAACCTGCTGCAATCGGGCACCGTGCTGTTCGGCGTGGAGATCCCGCGCGGGTTTGAGCGCGCGGTGCGGCGCGGCGAGCACCCGGCGCTGCTGGTCGCCGCCGACGCCACCGATCCCGTGGCGTCCGGCTCGGCGATGTCGGCCTTGAACAAGATCGCCCAGACCGCGCTGATGCACGACCGCGTCGCCGGCGAGGTCACGCTGCCGCCGTTCGAGGTGCGGGCGCACGCGCGCTACAACCCGGCCGGGTCCTCGCAGCTGAACATCGTGCCCGGCCTGACCGGCACGATCCTGACCTTGACCATGCTGATCTTCACCGCGCTGTCGGTGACGCGCGAGGTCGAGCGCGGCACGATGGAGGCCTGCTGTCGATGCCGATCACGCCGGTCGAGATCATGCTCGGCAAGATCGTCCCGTATGTGCTGATCGGGTTCGTGCAGGCGGCGCTGATCATCGGGCTCGGCATTTCCCTGTTCGGTGTGCCGATCTACGGCAGCCTGATGGCGTTGGCGCTGCTGTCCACGCTGTTCATCACCTCGATGCTCGCGGTCGGCTACACCTTCTCGACCCTCGCCCAGAACCAGCTGCAGGCGATGCAGATGTCGATGATGTTCTTCCTGCCCAACATCCTTCTGTCCGGCTTCATGTTTCCGTTCGCCGGCATGCCCACCTGGGCGCAGTGGATCGGCGAGGCGTTGCCGCTGACGCATTACCTGCGTATCGTGCGGGCGATCATGCTGAAGGGGGCGACGCTCGAAAACCTTCAGTATGATTCACTGGTCTTGCTGGGTCTGACCCTGTTCGCCATGACCATCGCCGTAACCCGCTTCCGCCGCACGCTGGACTAGAAGAGGGGACATCAACATGGTCGCAGTACAGACGCCTTGGTGGACATGGACGTGGCCTGTATTGGCCTGGGTGATCCTGTTGGTGACGTCCTTTCTCGGCAGTGGGGGACTCATCGCCGCGGTTGCCGGAGTCGCCCTGCTGGCACTGTGTTCGCGGCCGTGTACCACGCGGAGGTGGTTGCACACCGCGTCGGCGAGCCATTTGGCACGCTTGTCCTCGCGCTCGCCGTAACGGTCATTGAGACGGCACTGATTGTCTCGGTCATGATTGCGGCTCCAGCCGAAAAGGCAGGACTGGCGCGCGACACGGTTTTCGCCGCCGTCATGATTGTATGCAATGGCATCGTCGGCGCCTGTCTGCTCGCGGGCGGTGCCCGTCATCACGAACAGGGATTTCAGGTCCAAGGAGCGAGCGCCGCGCTGGCGGTGCTGGCCGCGCTGACTGGCCTCACTCTGATTCTTCCAAACTTCGCGGCAAGCGAACTCGGCCCGCTGTACAGCACGCCGCAGCTCGTTTTCGCCGGGCTTGTGTCGCTGGTGCTCTACGGCTCGTTCGTTTTCATCCAGACCGTGCGGCACCGCGACTATTTCCTCCCGGTTCAAAGTGACGACCAGGAGGCGCACGCGCCACCGCCCGCCGACAGAATTGCTGTTCTGAGCGCCGGTCTTCTTCTCGTCTCGCTCGTCGCCATTGTTGGGCTTGCCAAGAGCTCTGACTCCCACAGTGGAATTTGGAGTAGCCCCGCTTGATGTGCCGAAAGCGGTGGTAGGAATCATCATCGCCGCGCTGGTGCTACTGCCCGAAGGCCTGGCGGCTGTCAGGGCAGCCCGAAGCAATCGATTACAAACCAGTTTGAACCTGGCATTGGGATCCGCACTCGCGACCATTGGCCTGACGATTCCGGCGGTTGCCGCTGTTTCGATCGTGCTTGGGCAGCCCCTCGAGCTCGGCCTGGACGGGAAAGATCAAGCCTTGCTGGCGCTGACGCTGCTTCTCAGCGTGATCACATTGGGTACCGGCCGGACGACGGTGCTTCAAGGCATCGTGCATCTGGTCATCTTCGCGGTATTCCTGTTCTTTGCAGTGGTGCCGTGAAGCTTGAAGGCACCCGACCAAGAGGGGACATTTGCTCCAGACCAGACACAGCGAGCAAGGCTCGAAGCTGGTGGCGGCCGAAGGCCCCGGCCGTGCAGGTGGAGGTGTCGCCCGAATTTCACCAGGCGTTTGTCCGCGAGGTGCTGAAGACCGAACGGTTGCGCATGAAGACGCTGATCGGCGCGGCGGTCATGCTTATGGTGTTTGTGACGGCGGTCTACTGGCTGTTTCCGAGCTCGTCGAGCAGGTCTGGAGGAAGCAGTTCAGCATCATCTATATCTACGCGATCTTCGTCCCGTTCATCGTGCTCGAGTCCATCGCGCTTGCGGTGGTCGGTTGGGAATTGGAGAGTCTGCACGATATTCCGGTCTTTCGTCGCTACCTGAACGCGTTCGTCGAAACCAGTCTGCCGACCTCGCGCTCGGCATCAGATGACGCATATGGGCGACGAACGTGCGCTCGGCTTTGTCGTGCCGATGCTCTACTTCCTGTTCATCATTCTCTCGACCCTGCGGCTCGATTTCTGGCTTTCGACATTCACGGGCTTCGTCGCGGCCGCCGAGTTCTTCGGCATGGCGATGTTCTATCCGGCATTCCATGGCGGGAGCTACGATCCCTGGGCGGAGGTTGGCTTTCACGCCGCGCGCAGCGTGATGCTGCTCGGCGGTGGTATTCCCGCGGGCGCAGTCGGCGCGCAGCTACGCCGGCAGTTCATGGCAAGCATCGCTGCTGCAACCGCCCGTGACCGTGTCACCAACCTGTTCGGTCAGCATGTCTCGCCGCAGGTGGTCGAGCGGCTGCTGAACGCGCAGTCCGACGATCCAACTCAGTCGCACAGCGTCGCCGTGATGTTCGTCGATATCCGCAGTTTTACGGCGGCGGCCCGTCAGCGCACGGCGCAGGAGGTGGTGCAGCGGCTCGACCGCGCCTTCGAGGTGCTGGTGGAGATCATCGACGCCAACGGCGGTATCGTGAACAAGTTTCTCGGCGACGGATTTCTGGCCCTGTTCGGCGCGCCGCTCGAGGACCCCGATGCGGGCCACCGCGCAGTGACCGCGGGGCGGCAAATCCTCGAGGCGATGGAGCGCGAGAACGCCGGCAGCGACTGGCCGCTCAGGCTCGGCATCGGCATTCACATCGGCCAGGTGGTTGCCGGCAATGTCGGTTCGTCGCGGCGCAAGGAATACACCGTGATCGGCGACACGGTGAATTTCGCCGCACGGCTGGAGGCTCTGAACAAGGAATTCGGCTCGCAGCTTCTGGTGTCGGCAGACGTCTACGCGAGCGTGCGCGACGGCCATGCGGATGCCGTGTCGCTTGGCGCGATCGAGGTCCGCGGCTACGAGCAGCCGATGACGGTGTGGCGGCTGGCGTAGGAGCGCACACCTAAGCTCGTCATTCCGGGGCACGCATCAAGTCGGCCCATGGCCGACTTGATACGTGAACCCGGAATTTCGAAGTGATGACCTCAGAGGCTCCAGACCTCTGGATTTCGGGTTCGCGTCATCAGCGCTCGCTGCGCGAGCTCGATGACGCGCCCCGGAATGACGGGAAACACAACTGCGGGGCCACCAAATTCTCGATCGCCACGCCGTCGCGATCCTCGATGATCTCGGCGATGAATTTCGATGGCATTCCCTGTGGTCGCGCTCGTAGCAGAGGATGCAGACGGGTCCGGCCTTCCTGATCAGCATCGACAGCTCGTCCATCTCCTGCTTCGCCAGCGGCGTCTTCAGATGCTTCGCGTAGATCGTCTCCAGCGCCTTGGTGTCGCCGGAGCGCGCGGCGAGCCGGCCTTCCTTGGGCGTGCCGAGCCCCTGCAGGTGCAGATAGCCGATGCCGCGCTCCTTCAAGCCGGACGCGAGCTGGTTCTTGGAAAAGCCCGGGCGGCGGGAGGAGGCGACGGCGCGCACGTCCACCGGCAGTTTCACGCCGGCGCGCTCGAGCTCGTTGAGTACGGCCGTCGGTGGCGTTTCCTGGTAGCCGATGGTGAACAGACGCTTCTTCCGTGACGAAGCTTGCTTCTTCGGCGAGGCCTTCTTCTTCACCGGGCCTTTCTTCGACGCAGTTTTGGCCATCGCTTCAGAGCTCAAACCACTTTCCGCCGTCGTCCTCGCGCATAGCCGTTCGAAGAACGGCGTCGCTTCGCTCGCCTATGGCGGGGACCCATAGCCTCCGACGTTATTGTCAAAAGGCAACCAGCGCCTCACGTATCAGATCCGTCACGGTGTATGGGTCCCCGCCTTCGCGGGGACGACGGTGAGAGGGTGCCGCGAACGCAATCCATCCTCACGTCTGCCGCTTGATCAGCTCCATCGCCGCGGCGGGCGCGCGCACCTTCCCCTCGTGGATGACGAAGGCGTAGACGTCGCGCGGCGTCTTCGGCGCTTCGTGCCGGATCGATCGGTCCAGGTCGTCCGGCTGGCCGCCCTCCGCCCAGGTCTTCAGCCGCTCGGCCCAGCTCCAGCTCTTTCGGCGGATAGCCGGTCGCCACGTTGTCGTCGCCCTTCTGCAGCCGCGCGTAGACGAAGTCCGCCGGTCACGTCGGGGATGTTCGGATAGTCGCGTGGTGGGCGTAGCAGATCGCCGACGCCGCGCTCGCGGGCAGCGCGATGAAGTCCGGGTCGCAGAAGCTGTCGTGGCGCGACTTCAGCACGTGGCGCAGCTTCAGCCCGCCGGCTTCGCCGGCAGCAGTCGAGGAAGCCGGCCGATGTCGGCCCGGTCGTATTTCTTGGAGTTGGCGAACTGCCAGAGCAGCGGCCCCAGCTTGTCGCCGAGCTCGGTGACGCCGGAGTTGAGGAACCGCTCGACCGACTCTTCCCCTCGGCCAGCACCCGCGGTTGGTGGAGAACCGCGAGCCCTTCACCGGGAACTGGAAGCCGTCCGGCGCCTCGGCCGCCCACTTGCGGAAGCTCTCCGGCTTCTGCGAGCCGTAGTAGGTGGCGTTGATCTCGATCGCGGTCAGGTGGCGAGGCGTACTCCAGCTCCCGCCGCTGCGGCAGGCCGTCGGATAGAACACGCCGCGCCACGGCTCGAACGCCCACCCGCCGACCCCGGTAAAGATGTTGCCGCCATCCGCCTTTAGCGCGGCTTCGGCGGCGCAGCGAATGTGATCTCGGCCGCGGGCTTTGCCTTGACGGCCGGCGGCGCCTTGATTGCTGGCGGCGCCTTGGCCGCGGACTTGGCTTTGGCTGCGGGCTTAGCTTTTGCGGTCTCGGGTTTCGCAGCCTTTGGCGCTGCTTTCGCGGTCTTCTTAACCGTCTTCTTTGCCGTTTTGGTTGAACTGGAACTTTTGGCCATTATTGCCTCTTGAAAATCCGCAATTGCAGGACCATATTTCATCGAACGGCGATGTCGATGCTTTGAAAAAAGCTCCACCGCCGGAACGACCACGCTCCGATCCCCCTGCGCCGGATGTACGCGCAAGCGGGATCGTACCGTGGTCGTTGACATTTTGGGGGTAGGCTTAAGCGCAGCGCCACCCTATTTCGTCAGCAGCGAACGTCGCCATTCTCATCAGTCGCCATCCCCATCAATCGCCCGGTCGCACCAGGCGCTGGCGAAAGAACGCGACCAGGTCCGCGTTGAATTGCTTGTGAAACGCTGTGCGATCGAAGCCGACTCCATCGGCGCAGAACTCAGGCTCGCTCTTCACCGCCTCCGCGGCGCAGGGCGCCAGGAACGCGAAATGTGCGGCGTTGCGAACGATACTGACGTTCGTCTTCGACGGCAGCGCATCTCCGATCTTGGCAGTCGCTTCTGCGCTGGCGCCCCGTCCACCCGTCTGGCACCGCCGGAATTTCCAGCGGTACCGACACATTCTTCAAATCCTCGCGGCCGAAAACGAAGGGCGGTGCGGGATCGGCAAGGACCGCTGCCTTGATGCGCGGATCAGTGACGAAGTCTTGAGGAAACTTGCCGGCTTGAATTCTGCTCGCAAAGGGCTCCCGCCGTGGAGGACGCAGCGCAGGCCGCTTGGGGTGAGCTCGCCGTTGGGTTTGCCGCCGACGAGCACGAGCCCGGGATAGGCACCGCGGAAAAGCCGAAAAAGCCCACGCGTGCGGGATCGACGCTTGCAGCAAACGGGGATGCATTGAGCATGAAGTCGATCAGCCGCATGATGTCGGCCGGGCGCTCCGCGAGGTAGGCGATGTCCTCGATGCGACTTGTCTTCAGCGCGCCGCTGTCGATCGGATGGTCGATTGCGGCAACGATAAAGCCCGCATCGGCGAGCGCGGCGGCGGTGTCGTGATGGCCGCCCGCCCAGCCGGTGCGCCCGTGCGAAATGACGATGAGCGGCCGCGGCCGGCCGGGACCTGGCAATCTTTCGTGCCGGCAAACACGCGGTCGCGAATCCGTTTGCCTCGCCGGCCGGTGCGTCGCACCGGTGACCACACGATCCCCCTGAGCGGACCTGCGGCCTCGGACCGATGCGGCAGCGGAGGCGAATTGACAGAAAGATGACAGCAAAAGACAGAACAAGAATGCGAATACGCATCGCGGCCCCAAATCGTACGGGCGCTAGCAGCGCCTTGGAATGCGGCGTCCTCAAGTCCGCCACGGGATTGTGTCCGCTCAGCCGCCGTCCTTCCACGGCCGCGGCGACGCCCGTTCTTGCGCGCTGAAGCGCTCGTTCTGCGTCTTCGACCACTCCAGGCGATCGTTGCCCTCCATTTCCCGGCGAGACGAATGGCTGAGCAGCCAGAAATTCCCCGAGGCGCGGACCGCGGCCGACTGGCCCATGATATCGGCGGCCTGGTTGACCGACATCTTCGACAGCTTCAGCGACTGCAGGTCGTTCAGCGCGATGCGTTCGGCGAGCCAGCGCGTCGCGCTCTTGAGTTCGGCGCGCGGCACCACATGGTTGACCATGCCGAGCCGATGCGCGGTCGCCGCATCGATAAATCGCCGGTCCAAAGGAACTCCTTGGCCTTCTTGACGCCGAGATCGAAGAAGTGGGTCGGATATTCATGATGCACGCTGCCCCATCGCACCGAACGGTCGGCGAACTTCGCGTCTTCGGCGGCGATCGCAAGATCGCAGCACGACGCCAGCATCCATGATCCCATGATGCAGTAGCCCTGGACCATCGCGATCATCGGCTTGCCGATGTTGCGCCAGCGATCGTGCATCCGCCAGTACACGCCGGTGTCCATGTCCTTCATCGCCCCATCGGCGAGGTGTCGCGCGGAAATCCATCAAGTTCGGCCTTCATCTCGGCCGAGCCGAGGTCATGGCCGCCGCCGAAATGATCGCCGGCGCCGGCGACGATGATCACCTTGACGCCGTCATCGGCTTCGGCGCGGGTAAACGCCTGGTCGAGCTCCGCATAGACGTTGCGGCTGATGGCGTTCCGTTGTTCCGGACGATTGACCGTCACCTTGACGATTTCGCCGGTCTGCTCGTACTTACGTATTTTGCTCCCATCTGTTGTTCTCCCTTGCCGTTTTTCGTTCCTGGGCGAGCGATGACGTGCGGCTGGTCGGGCTATTTTGCGCCGCGGTCTGGATCGCGTCGCCGGTGCCACATCCGGCGTGTCCTCCTTCCAGCGCACTGAGCCGAACGGCCGCTCGAGCATCCGGCGGATGCGGACCGGATCGGGCCCTATGATGCATGTCGGTCGCCGTCCGCTGCAGCGCGCGCTCCGCGTCGGTCGGCCGGCTGCGCTGGCGCAAATAATCGTGCCAGGTCGGACAATGATATCGCTCGGTCCACAGCTCGGGATCGGTGATGTCGCGGGCGATCGACCAGCCATAGGCGCCGTTGCGCTGCCGGTTGAGCTGCACCTGCTGCATGATGTTGTGGAATTCGCGCGCCTTCGCCGGATCGATCGGTACTCGATCTCGACCACCACGGGACCGAGCGCGGCATCAGCGCGAGCCGCACCTCGGGATCGGCGACGGTGCGCGCCTGTCCTCGCTGACGGTCTCCACCTCCGGCACCCGCAGCCAGATCGCCGACCAGCGGCGAGACGATCATGCCATGCCGGACACCAGCAGCGCCTTGTCGATGCCGATGTGCACGGCAAGCACCCCCAGCCCAGCTGCCGATCGCAAGGCCGCGGAGTTCGATGAGCGAAACCCGCGACCGCGCGGCCCGACACCCAGCGCGGCGCGCCGGTCTGGATCGAGATGTTGAACAGCGCCATCGACATCATCCAGCCGCCGCCGGCGAACGCCAGGGCCGCGCGGTCAGCGCCGGATGTGGCTCTGCGCGGCGACCATGGTGCCGATACCCATCGCCAGCAGCGAGGCGCGTACCGCGCCTTGCTGCCGAGCTTGCGCGCATGTTGCCACGAAGAACGCGCCGAGGATAGCGCCGATGCCGAATGCGCCGAGCATCAAGCCGTAGGTTTGGCATCGCCGCCGAGCACGTCGCGCACCAGCAGCGGCATCAGCGCGAGATCGACCCGCCGAGCGCGCCGGTCAGCGTACAGCGCAGCATCACCGTGCGCATCGGCGGGGAGTGAATGATTAGCGGACGCCGGAAATGATCGCGCGGTTCAACCTTTCCGGCGGCAGGCGCGACGGTTCCGGCTTGCGCCGCCAGAAATACAGCACGGCCATCACCGGAATGTAGGAAGGCGTTGGCGAAGAAGGCCGCGACGGAGCCGGACGCCGCGACGATCACGCCGCCGATCGCGGGGCCAAAACTGCGGGCGATGTTGAAGGCGATGCTGTTCAGCGTGATCGCCGCCGGCAGCATCTTGGGCGGCACCTGCTCGTTCACGGAGGATTGCCAGGCCGGACCGAACAGCGCCATGCCGCTGCCGATCAGGAAGCAGAACACCAGCAGGCTGATCGGTGTCAGCGTGTCGAACCAGGCAAGTACCGTCAGCGCCACCGAGCTGACGAAGCGTCAGCGCGAGCGCGACGAGGCCGACGATGCGGCGGTCGTACATGTCGGCGACCGCGCCGGCGGGGATCGAGATCAGCATGACCGGCAGCATGACGGCGGTCTGCACCAGCGCGACGATGTCGGGGAAGCCGCCATCTGCGTCATCGCCCAGGCCGCGCCGACGCCCTGAATCAGCGAACCGAAGTTGGATATCAGGCCCGCTATCCAGACGCGCCGGAACAGGTTTTCGCGCAGCGGCGCGCCGACCTCATCGTCCTTGAACATGCGCTCCCGTGTCTCGTGCGTTTATGGCGCGTCATGCCCGGTCATGGCTGGGATCACTCCTGTCCAAACAGCCCGTTGTCGTTGATCGGCGGAAAGATCGCGACCGGGATCTCCTGGATCACGTCCCAGTGTTCGACCACCTTGCCGTTCTCGACGCGAAAGATGTCGACGATCTGCCGCCCAGGGGAACCGGGAATCACCACCGAGTGGACATGCAGCACGACGAGGTCGCCTTCGGCGATCACGCGCTTCACCTCGTTGCGCGCGGTGGGAAACTTGTCGCGGCGAAATTGACGAACTTGAGGAAGGCTTCGATGCCGTCGGGCACGTGCGGATTGTGCTGGATGTAGATGTCGCCGAGGAAGCTGCGCGCCTTTTCCGGATTCTTCTCGTTCAGCGCGGCATTGTAGAAATTCAGCACGATATCGCGGGCGCTGTCCGGCATCGTTTCTCCTTTGCTTATTTTGGTCCGCTTTTCCCGAGGACACGTTCCGGTGGCAAGCGTTCCGGCCCGTGGCACGAGCCGGGCAAACCGGCCCTTTCCAAAAGCTGCTGCGTGCGATAGCATCGGCGATGAGAGAGGAGGGCCGAATCCGACCGAGGCCCTGGGGAGGTCTTATGCGTCTTCGTTCGATTATTTGTTGCCGCGCTCGCGGCTTTCGCCTTTATGGCGGGGCAGGGTGCGCCCTGCCCAGGATTATCCGACCAAATCGATTTCGCTGATCTCGCCCTATACGGCGGGCGGGCCCTACGACATCCTTGCCCGCTTTCTTGCGCGAAGCGATGCGCAGGCAAAAGCGCCGTCGCCACGATCGTCGAGGCGAAACCCGGCGGCGCCACGGTGATCGGCCTGCAGCACGTGCTGAAGCGCCACCTGATGGACACACGTGATCCTCTCGACCCTGCCGATCACGTCCAATCTCGTCCTGATGAAGAACCCGGGCTACAAGTACGAGGACTTCGTCGCCGTCGGCCGGTGGCGAAGCACCCTTACGTCTTGTTCGTCCCGGCAGCTGCCGGTCTCGAACCTCGCGGAGCTTGTCGCCCATGCCGGGAAAAACCCGGGCAAGCTGAACATCGGCACGCTGTCCCCCGGGGGACAGGTCCAGTTGCTGTCGGATCGCTTCCTGAACTCTTCGAAACTGAAGATCGAGAAGATTCCCTACAAGGGCGGGGCCGACTCGCGACGGCCTTGCTCACGGGCGACATCCAGATGAGCTTCATCGCCTATTCGGCCGGCGAGCCGTTCATGAAGGACGGCAAGCTGAAGCCGATCGCGATCGCAACAACGAGCGCTCGCCATTGACGCCGAATATTCCGACTTTCAAGGAACTCGGCATGCCCGATGTGACGGGTGAGGCGTGGGTTGCGCTGTTCGCGCGGGCGGACACGCCGAAGCCGATCGTGGCAAAATTGAACGCGATCCTCGCGGCGGCCAGCAAGGATCCCGAGTATGGTCGCCAGTATCGCCACCGCCGGCAACGATCCCTGGCTGATCGCGCCGGACAAGATCGACGACTACGTCAAGGCCGATTTCAAGTTCTGGGAGCCGGACCTGCGAAAGATCGAGCCGCAGTGCACCGCACCGTCCTCAGTTCCGTCATCCTGGAGGCGCTTGCGCGATGCGGCCTTCGCAGGAATGCTGCGCACCATCGAGCTTCCGCAAGCTCGGCTGCGCATCGCGGCGCGCTGGGCCGTCGGTAACGGAATCGCTCCGCTCAACTGGGCGGCGGTGAACCCGCACATCCGTTGTCGAGCGTCGCAAGCCGCTGCACGTTTCGCTGAAGCGGCGGCAAGTCCCATGAGCGTTCTGATCGTTATGCTGATTCCCGCGGCCTTGCTCGCGCTCCTGGTGCGCGACCCTTCGATGTTTCAGCCGTTCAATTTGCCGAGCAATTCGATGGCGCCGACGCTGGTCGCGGGCGACCAGTTTATCGTCTCCAAGACCGCCTACGGTTACAGCCGCTATTCCTTCCCGCTTCGGTCTCGTCCAGTTCTCGGGGCGCGTCTTCGGGGCGAAGCCGGCCTATGGCGATGTCGTCGTCTTCCGCCTGCCGAGGGACCGGTCGACGGACTATGTCAAGCGCGTGGTCGGACTGCCCGGCGACCGCATTCAGATGAAGGCAGGCCAGCTGCTGCCATCAACGGCCAGGCCCGGTGCGCGCGTCGAGCGACGTGTCCGACCTGTCCGGTATGGATGTCTGCGGAGCCGGTTCAGCCAAGCCCGTCGAAACGCTGGCGCGAGCGGCTGCCGAATGGCGTGACCCACGAAACGCTCGATTGCGTCGATAATGGCTTCTACGACAACACGCCCGAGTACGTGGTTCCCGCCGGTCACTACTTCATGATGGGCGACAACCGCGACAACTCCACCGACAGCCGTGTGCTGTCCGCCATGTCGGCTACATGCCTTACGAGAACCTGGTCGGCCGGTTTGCGCTGACAACACGTCGCGACGGAACGCGGCGAGTACGTGAAGGCCGTCATCGCCAAGCTTCGAAACAGCTCGCTTTGCGACCAGGTCCAGCACATCGCCAGACAGGCAACGCAGATTGACCGTCGCCGATCGCCCGGCACGCGATGACGGCTTGATAGGCTGCAAGCAGGGGCGCGAAGGACGACCCAGGACGCCATGCGCGACAAGGTCGATGTCCTGATCATCGGGTCCGGCGCGTCGGGCGCCGCAGTCGCTTGGAGCCTCGCTGAAACCAGGATGCGCATCCTCTGCCTGGAGCAGGGCGACTGGGTGAAGCCGACTGACTATCCGAGCAACGGCCGCGATTGGGAAGCGCGCCTCTTCAGCGATTTCGCCGTCAATCCCAATCGCCGCGCGCGGCCGACCGACTACCCGATCAACGACGCCAATTCGCCCATCAAGGTGGTGAACTTCAACGGCGTGGGCGGCAGCACCATCATGTACACGGCGCATTTTCCGCGCCTGCACCCCTCGGATTTCAAGGTGCGCACGCTCGACGGCGTCGCCGACGATTGGCCGGTCGACTACGCGACGCTGGAGCCGTTCTTCGCCGAGAACGACCGCATGATGGGCGTCTCGGGCCTGGCGGGCGATCCCGCCTATCCGCCGCAGCAGCCGCCGATGCCGCCTTTGCCGCTGGGCAAATCGGGCGCCCGCTTCGGCAAGGCCATGAACCAGCTCGGCTGGCACTGGTGGCCATCCGACTCGACCATCGCCACGACCGACTACGACGGCCGGGCGCGCTGCATCAATCTCGGCCATTGCACGCCGGGCTGCGCGCAGGGCGCCAAGGCGTCGACCGACATCACCTATTGGCCGCATGCGATCCGCGCCGGCGTCGAGCTGCGCACGCTCTGCCGCGTCCGCGAGATCACGGTCGACGAGAACGGCATGGCCTCCGGCGTCGTCTACTACGACGCCGAGGGCAAGGAGCAATTTCAGCGCGCCGAAGTCGTCATCATCGCCTGCAACGGCGTCGGCACGCCGCGCCTGATGCTGAACTCGGTATCGGCGCACTTCCCTGACGGCATCGCCAATTCGAGCGGGCTGGTCGGCAAGAACCTGATGTTTCACCCCTACGCCCTGACATACGGCTATGTCGACGAGCCTCTCGACGGCAACCATGGCCCGCCGCTGTGCCTGTGGAGCCAAGAATTCTACGAGACCGACCCCAAGCGCGATTTCGTGCGCGGCTATACGTTTCAGTTCGGCCGCGGCGTCGGTTCGATCATGGAAGCCATCGTCTCCTCCAATGCCGGCCGCCTGCCCTGGGGCGAAGACCATCACCGGTTATCGCAAACTCCTGAACCATCGCATCTCGCTTGCCGGCGATCTGCGAGGATCTGCCCGAGGAGCACAATCGCGTGACGCTCGATCCGGTGCTGAAGGATTCCGAGCGGCATCCCGGCGCCGAAACTCGACTACACCATCAGCGCCAACAGCCTGAAGATGATGGACCACGGCATCGCCCGCGCAAAGGAAGTTCTGGCCGCCGCCGGCGCCGGCAATTATCGCGGTCGAGAGCCCGATCCTGAACGGCGGCTGGCACCTGCTCGGCACCGCGCGCATGGGCACCGACCCCGAGCGTTCGGTGGTGAATGAATGGGGCCGCTGCCATGACGTGAAGAACCTGTTCATCGTCGACGGCAGCATCTGGGTGACATCCGGCGGCGTCAACCCGACCTCGACCATCCAGGCGCTGGCGCTCTACATCGCCGACAGCATCAAGCAGCGCCTCGCCAATTTGTTCGACTGAGAGCCATGCAGGACCATGACCTCACCGCTGAACAAGTCCGCGACCTTCGCGCGCTGGCCGGCATGATCATTCCCGTCGAGCGCCGTCTATGATGTGCCGGGCGCCGACGACGAGAAGATATTCGACGACATCCTCAGCAGCCTGGAGCGCGACCGCGACGACATCCGCCGCGCGCTGGCCATCTCGACGCGATCGCGGCGCCGCCTTCGCCGACCTGGGAGCCGGATCGCCGCGCCGATGTGGCAGAGGCGTTTCGCGAGGTCGGCGGCGCGCCGCTGGCCGCGTGGTCCGCGTCGTGCTGCTTTGCTACTACCGTGACGACCGGGTGATGCGCTCCCTCGGCCAGGAGCCGCGTCCGCCGTTTCCCAAGGGCCATGTCGTCGAGCAGGGCGACTGGTCGCTGCTCGATTCGGTCCGCGCGCGGCCGCCGATGTGGCGTCGGGTGGAGTGACCGCGATTGAATGCTCAAACTTCGCCGCTCCGATCCGGGCAGTCATTCGCGCCAGGACATCATTCTCCTTCAGGCAATCGCACTACTTCCATCCCGCGTAACGCGGCACAGTTGCATTTTTCATCGCCTCAACGATACTTTGCAAGCGAGCTTTTTGCCGGGTGATATTTGAGCACGAAAAGAAGACCTGCCCCACCACCGCACCATGATCATCTTCGTGCATGGCACGGGCGCGGCGACGCGGGATGCGGGCGATCCGCACTGGTGGCAGCCGGTTAGCCGGTTCTCCCGCCGACTGCGCGAGGTGGCTGGCGGAGCCTCTTGCGTCGGCAAGCCCCAGCGCTGGACGGGATACAATTCGGAAACGAGCCGCAGGGAGGCGGGCGCCGCACTGCTGGCGCGGCTGCGGCGGCTGGATGCAAGGGGCATCTCCTATCACCTCATCGGCCATAGCCACGGCGGCTCGGTGATCTGGCACGCACTCGTCGGCTCGGCCCGGTCGGGGCGGCCGCTGTCGGGCCTGAAAAGCTGGGTGACGGTCGGAACGCCCTTCCTTCGCTTCGCGCCCGATGCCACGGCCTGGTGGAAATACATCGGGCTTACCATGTCGTGCGCCGCGCTCGCGTGGGCGAGCGGCCCCCTGATCGAAGTCTTCAACGAGCAATCGTCCATCCTGCGTGTCCTGCCGGAGCAGGGCACCATGCCGCTGCTCTACGCGCTCTTCACGCTGATGCTGTTCGCCGTGCTCGCGCTGCAGACCATGAGCTTCATCGTCCAGGCCGCGGGCCACGTCCTGGGCCTGCTTGGTCGCGCGGGCCGGACGCTGACGGAGCGGCGGGCGGCAGGCTGGTACGGCGGCTCATGGCTTGCGCTCTGGCACGAGTGCGACGAGGCGATCGCCGGCTTGCGCGCGTCGTTGGTCGATCCTTATCCGCTCTGGCCGCGATGGGCAGCGGCGGGGTCCCCGCGGCTGAAGCGTGTCGCGCTCGCCTTCCATGATTTCGGCTTCGCGCGCGCGATCGATCAGTTCGTCTGGGCGGTCGGCGTGGGTCGACTGCAGGGCGTCGACATCGCCGATCGAGCGCATGGTCCAGGCGGGGCCTTGTCCCGCCGCTCTAAGTCCGGGATGGAGCGCGCTGCCGTCGCAGGTCGCCGTCGGCCTGACCGCGACGGCCGATGCGAGGGCGGCGGCCACCGCGGCTGCCTTCCGCACGAAGCTCGCGCTTGCTGGCGACCTCGTCGGTGCCGAGCAGGTGTTCTCCAGCTTCGGCGCGCAGGTGAGCTGGCAGGAGCTCATCCGATACGAGCTACTTCGCGCAGGAGGAAGTTGTCGAACTGATCGCGGGCCACATCGCCGGGCAGGAGCCGCAGCGCAGCGCCGCCGCTCGATCCGGCGTTGCAGGCGTGGCGCGCGAGTTGCACCCGCTCGGCCGAGCCGCGCAAGGTCCGGCGAGCCCGAGTGCTGGCGCTGCCGATCAACCGCACCATCGCCAGCGTGACCGCCATCGTCCGCTCTTGCTCACGGCGGCGCTCGGCGCCTACAACGCGTCGATTGGTCCGTTCACGAAACGGGCGCTGGTCGAGCAGATCGCGGAGCCCACGCGGCAGACCCCCGCGCTTGCTTCGGTGGCAAACACCAGCACGCCCGGCGACGTCCTCGTCAGGCTCCTCGCGCTCGGGCGCGTCGCCGACCTGCGCAACAGCCTTGAGAAGATGTTCGACCGGACATCGCGCGAGTTCGCCTTTCGCCGCGTCGCCAATGCCTTTGGGGGCGGAATTTCCCCGACACGTCGCCGTTCCTGTCGCCTTCGCTGCTAGAGCGCCTCGACAAGGACTTCCTGTCGCTCGGGCAGACCTTCAAGCAGGACGTCGCAAAGCTCGCACGGGACCGGCCGATCCAAGCCTTCCTGCTCGCCGGGCGAGCCTATCCCGCCTATCCCGCACAGGCGGAGATCCTGTCAGGGCTGATCGATGCCGGGCAGACGATCGATCGCGAGTTCGTCGCGGCCATTCTCAACAGCGTGGAGACGCATCGGCCGGCGATCGGTACCGCCATGGTGGAGATGCGAAACCGAAGCCGGCAATCCAGTTCGCCCGGACGCCGGCGAGTCTCCGAAATCCGCGAGACCGTCGACGACCGGATCCTGCGCGAACAGTCGGGCAGCGCCATCGCGCTGGCGGCCGCCAATCTCTATGCCACAGGTTACGCCGCAGAGGCGGACAGGCTCCTCGATGCGCCGTTTACCGTCGGCGAACGCAAGCTGCGCTATTGCCCGGATGAGGCAGACCACATCCGCCGTGCGGCGGCGCTCGGTTTCGCTTGAGGGCGTATCGGCGAAGCTCGCAGCGCTTTGCAGGCGGCGAACGATCTCGGACGACTATCTGCTGCAGGCCGCGCGCGCGGCGCGCCAGCCGCGGCCACCTCGATGTTGCAGGCGCCCTGCTTCTCGACAGGCTGCGCTACCCGCAGGAATTCGAATATTCCGACTACCTGCGGCAGGCCATCCTGCTTCAACTCGATCGCAAACAAGCTGACCGAAGCCAGCACGCTCATCTCGCTCTGGGTTGAGCGGGTGAAGACCTCCAGGACAGAAGCAGGCGAGGGGCGCGCCATCGCGCTCGCAGCGAAAACCGCGCGACCTCGCCGGCAGACGTGCCGAGGATCGCGCGCAGATCGAGGCCATGGCCGCGACCGTCACCGAGGCCGCGATCGCGTCGCTCGGGCAGGCAGCCGAGGACGACGCAGGTCGAAACGTTCGAGCAGAGCCGGCAGGCCGTGCGGGAATTTGCCCTCAGTGCTGGTTGCCTTCGACGAGAAAGTGCCCGAAGCGCGAAAGCTCGCGGCCGCGGAGGCGGCAAAGGCCGACCAGGCAACGCCGGACGCGCCGGATCCTTTAGGCATCTCCCGCAGCCGCAAGGACGAGGAGCGGCATCGCCGGGCCGTGGCGTCGACCGAAGCCGGGACGCCTCCAAGTCCTCGTTGGCGATGCCGACGCTGGCCTCAGCACGCCTGCGCGCCGCCGTCCCGCTGATCGATGGTCTCTGGAACGACGATACCTACGAGAGTCGGCTGCGCGGTGTTCGTGAGGGCCATGCCGCACGATGCGAAACTGTCGCGCAGCGGCCTCGAACTGGCGATCGGGCAGGCCGCGCGCGAAGCGGACTTCGCGCGCCGCACCGTCAGTGTTCGCCAACCTTGCCTTCCAGGCGGCGCTGATCGGCCAGCTACCGCACCGCCGATCCTCGCTCGTGCAGCGCGCGGAGCAGGGCCATCCGCTGCTGACGCTCGCGATCTACGCGATGGTGCTCGACCGCATCGTCGCGCAGGACGATCCCCGCCTGCACCGGCAGTCGGGGATTTGCCGCTCAGCGGTGGCGACCTGTTCCGGCGTCATTCCTTCAACCTGCATGACGTTCCGCCCTGCGCGCCATAGCGCCAAGTACCCGTCGCGCGGCGGTAGCCTTTTCCTGCGTGCGCCAAGCCGTCATTTGCGGCACGGAGCGATGGCGTCGCCTCGCAAGAACGCGGATGCTGACAGCGACGGCGAAAGCCGTCACGTCATTGCGAGCGAAGCGAAGCAATCCAGCGCGCGCGAAGCGCGCCAAACAATAAGCGCGGCGTTCGCGGCAGGCTCAGACTGGATTGCTTCGTCGCACGCGGATCGGCGCTTCGCGCCGAGCCGCGTACTCCTCGCAATGACGGCGCGGGGCAACTGCCATCGCGACGTTCTAGATTCAATTGTCAAACAGCCCGACGCATCTCGTAGCTCGGATTGCGCTTCGCTCCATCCGGGCTACAGCGCAGACACGCATCATCGCCCCTCTTTCATCTCCGGCTCGGGGTTCGCCGGTCGTCCTTGTTCCTTTTTCCCCGAAGGGGCGTGCGGAACGACAGGGCGTTTCACCGCGCCCGCGGCGCCCGCTTTTGATGCGGGCATCCCGTATGCCGTCGCCGCGGCACACGGGCGGTGGTCCAACCCAACGTCGAAGATCGTTGAGCTGAACCGGGCCTCGGACGCAGATCGTCGCCTGCGTTCCGCACGCGGATGGATTTGTCGGCTTGCTGCATCACTGACCGGGAATTGTCGCTTGCGCCGACCCCGCCCGGACCGTTAGCTGTCGCACGGGGCATGCACTCGGACTGTCCGCCCGTCGTGTCGGCGTCAATCTCCTGTCCGACTGCGGATCCCCGACTTTCGTCCGGAACCTCGCCCAGCGTGCCGACGATGTCGGTCACGGTCGTGAGCTCGCAGCATTCAGGCCCGACATCGTAGCGGCCACCGCATCCCGTTGCCACGTCACGATGACGATCGCGACGCGCCCCTTACCGGAGCGGGATGGCGGCAACGATACTAGTCCTATCGCGCGGCTAGTCAAAGAACAAAATACGAACATTCTGTCGACTATTTTTTCTGAAAATCAGAAAAAATGTTTTAGCCCGGATGGAGCCGCGAAGCGAAATCCGGTGCTGAGTTATCCCGCGATTACGCTGCGCTTTCACTCCCGGGCTACGAAATGGCATCAACCAAACCGGTAATGCTGCTCCATGTTCTTCTTGATGAAGCTCATGTGCTCGTAATACTGCAGGAAGGTGCCGTTGTAGTTGCCGTCCTGCCGGCGCTTGCTCCTCGCCCTCGAATTGTAGTAGCCGGGCGTGCACTCCTTGTTGCGGTTGGTGCGCGCCGCGGTTCTTGATCACCTCGTCGATCCACCACTGCTCGGTGTCGGGCGCGGCATCGATGAACGTGTGTCCCTTGCCGCGGACGTAGGAGATGCATTCGGCGATGTGGTCGGCCTGCGACTGCAGCATGAACGTCAGGTTGAACTGGAACGAGGCCTGATAGCCGCCCATGATGAACAGGTTCGGATAGCCGCTGGAGTGGACGCCGAACACCGTGCGCATGCCGTCCTTGTACTTGTCGTTCAGCTCGAGCCCGCCAAGCCCGCGGATGTCGTTGTAGATGCCGGTCTTCTGCACCACGAAGCCGGTGGCGTAGATCAGGCAGTCGAGCGGATAGGTTTTGCCCTCGAATACCGGCCCCTGCTCGTTGATCTCGGTGATGCCCTGGCCGTTGGTGTGCACAAGATGCACCTAGCGGCAGGTTGAACGCCGGCAGGTACACGTCGTCATAGGTCGGCCGCTTGCAGCGGCGCATGTACCAAGGTTTCAGCGCTTCCGCGGTCGCCTTGTCCTTGACGATCTCATCGACGCGCCGGTGAATGCGCATCATGTGCTCGATGTTCAGGTTCTTCTGGCGCCGGATCTTCTCCTCGCGCGGCAGTTTCGAGAGTTCGATCAATTCCTCTTCCGTGCGCTGCGGACCGCGCATGTGCGTCATGCGGCGCTCCCTTCTGCCAGCCGGGCTTCAGGCTCGCCGCCCACTCCTTGTCGGTCGCGTAGTCGTCGCGGATGTCGATGGCCGACGGCGTGCGCTGGAATATGTACAGCGCCTTGGCGCGGCGCCGACGCGCGGGATGATCTGCACGGCGGATGCGCCGGTGCCGATGATGCCGACCACCTTGTCCTTCAGCTTCGACAGGTCCTGTCCGGTGTACTCGTAGTCGAAGCGCGAGGTGTGGAAGGAGTGGCCCGCGGAGCTCTTCATGCCCTCGATGTTGGAGAGTTTCGGCTGCGACAGCGTACCGTTGGCGACGACGACAAAGCGGGCGGTCATGCTGTCGCCGCGATCGGTGCCGATGCGCCAGAGCTTTGCCTTCTCGTCCCACGGTGGAGTCTCACCGTGGTCTGGAACACCGCCAGCTTGTAGAGGTCGTATTTCTCGCGATCTCCTGGCAGTGCGCGTAGATCTCCGGGCCCTTGGCGTAGTAGTTCGGCGGCACCTTGCCCATTTCGTCGAGCAGGGGGATGTAGTCGTAGGAGGGCGTGTCGCAGGCGATGCCGGGATAGCGATTCCAGTACCAGGTGCCGCCGACGTCGGCGCCGCGCTCGACGATGCGGATGCTTTCGACACCGCGTTCGCGCAAGCGCGCGGCGGTCAGCAGCGCCGAGAAGCCGCCGCCGATGCACAGCACCTCGACATGGTCGGTGAGGGGCGCGCGCTCGGCGAACTCTTCGGCAAACGGATCGGTCTCGTACCTTGCGAGATCGGCGTCCTTCTCCAGGTCGGTGATGAACTGCGCCTTGCCTTCGGGACGGTAGCCGAGGCGAAGGTCACGCTCTTCGCCGAAGCGCTGCTCGATCGCGTCGTAGTAGGACTGCGGCTTGTCCGTCGGCGGCTTCAGCGGATCGAATTTGCGGATCCGGGACGGCCGCGCTTCCGCCGGCTCCGGCACGTGAATGGGGTCGGTTGCTGCCGCTGCATCTGCCATTGCTGTTTCCTTGAGCCCTTAAATCCCGCTCGGCTTTTCTTGAGTTGATTGATGTGCGGTATTTTTGCGGGCACCTCGCGCAGACGCAAGGCAATCGATGTCGGCAGGGTTGCCGTAGGCCCATGCGAAATCGCAAGTGTCGCTTTGTGCCGCGGAAATGGAACGTTTCCAGTGGGAGGGCGCTGTAGCCCGGATGGCACGGCCTCGCGCGAAGCGACGATGATCCGCATCGGATATGCCGCAATCCGGGCTGCACTCACTAAGTCAAGCCCCGGATTACGCTGCGCTCCATCCGGGCTACGAAGAAAAGGCAAAACAAAAACCCCGGCATCGCTGCCGGGGTTTTGCATTCTCGTAAATCGCCTGGAGCGTGGATCAGAAGTCCATGCCGCCCATGCCGCCGCCCGGGGGCATGCCGCCGGCCGGCGCGTTCTTCTTCGGCAGCTCTGCGATCATCGCCTCGGTGGTGATGAGCAGGGCCGCGACCGAAGCCGCGTTCTGGATCGCCGCACGCACGACCTTGGTCGGGTCGATGATGCCCTTGGTGACCAGGTTGCCGTACTCGCCGGACTGCGAGTCGAAGCCGAAGGCGTACTGATCCTTCTCCAGCATCTTGCCGACGATCACCGAGCCGTCTTCGCCGGCATTGATGGCGATCTGGCGGGCCGGCCAGGAGAGCGCCTTGCGGACGATCTCGACGCCGGTCTTCTGGTCGTCGTTCTGGGTGCGGATCTTCTTCAGCGCTTCGGTGGCGCGCAGCAGGGCGACGCCGCCGCCCGGAACGATGCCTTCCTCGACCGCGGCGCGGGTCGCGTGCATCGCGTCATCAACGCGATCCTTGCGCTCCTTCACCTCGACCTCGGTCGCGCCGCCGACGCGGATCACCGCAACGCCGCCCGCGAGCTTGGCGAGACGCTCCTGCAGCTTCTCACGGTCGTAGTCCGAGGTGGTCTCCTCGATCTGCGCCTTGATCTGCGCGACGCGGTCCTCGATGTCCTTCTTCTTGCCGGCGCCGTTGACGATCGTGGTGTTCTCCTTGTCGATCATCACCTTCTTGGAGCGGCCGAGCATGTTGAGCGTGACGTTCTCGAGCTTGATGCCGAGGTCCTCGGAGATCGCGGTGCCGCCGGTCAGGATCGCGATGTCCTGCAGCATGGCCTTGCGGCGATCGCCGAAGCCCGGAGCCTTGACGGCCGCGACCTTGAGGCCGCCGCGCAGGCGGTTCACGACCAGCGTGGCCAGCGCCTCGCCCTCGACGTCTTCAGCGACGATCACGAGCGGCTTGCCGGTCTGCACCACCGCTTCGAGCAGCGGCAGCAGTTCGTTCAGCGAGGAGAGCTTCTTCTCGTTGATCAGGATGTAGGCGTCCTCGAACTCGACGCGCATCTTGTCGGCGTTGGTGACGAAGTAGGGGGAGATGTAGCCGCGGTCGAACTGCATGCCTTCGACGACGTCGAGCTCGGTGTCGAGCGACTTCGCCTCTTCGACCGTGATCACGCCTTCGTTGCCGACCTTGGCCATCGCCTTGGCGAGGAAGTCGCCGATTTCCTTGTCGCCGTTCGCCGAGATGGTGCCGACCTGGGCGATCTCCTCGTTGGAGGTGACCTTCTTGGAGTTCGCCTTCAGGTGCTCGACCACCGCCTCGACCGCGAGGTCGATGCCGCGCTTGAGATCCATCGGGTTCATGCCGGCCGCAACCGACTTGGCGCCTTCGCGGACGATCGCCGCGGCGAGCACGGTCGCCGTGGTGGTGCCGTCACCGGCCGCGTCGGCCGACTTCGAGGCGACTTCGCGCACCATCTGCGCGCCCATGTTCTCGAACTTGTCCTCGAGCTCGATCTCCTTGGCGACGGTGACGCCGTCCTTGGTGATGCGGGGAGCGCCGAACGACTTGTCGAGCACGACGTTGCGGCCCTTCGGGCCGAGCGTCACGCGCACCGCGTTGTTGAGAATTTCGACGCCGCGCAGCATCTTGTCGCGCGCGTCGACGCCGAATTTGACTTCCTTAGCTGACATGTTTCGTTCCTTGATTCTCTGAACCTCATCCGAGGAGCACTGACCGCGTTCGAGTCGCCGGGCTCAGGCCCATCCTTCGGACGCGGCCTCAGGTGGCATTCGCAGGTCAGCGGCCTTCTTCTTCGCGACCTCGCCTTCGAGGACGCCGAGGATGTCGCTTTCCTTCATGATCAGGAGATCCTGACCGTCGATCTTCACCTCGGTGCCGGACCACTTGCCGAACAGCACCTTGTCGCCGACCTTCAGGTCGATCGGGATCAGCTTGCCGGCCTCATCGCGGCCACCCGGGCCGACGGCGATCACTTCGCCCTGGGAGGGCTTTTCCTTGGCCGTGTCGGGGATGATGATGCCGCCAGCGGTCTTCTCTTCGGCATCGATGCGCTTGACGACGATGCGATCGTGAAGCGGACGAAACTTCATCGCTGTTCTCCTAAATTACTGTGATTGCTGGGTTTTTGACGGTGTTAGCAGTCGCCTGAGGTGAGTGCTACCCGCAGGCAGACCGGATTTAGGCCAGTCCCGGCGGGCGATCAAGGGGATAGCAGAATTATTTTGGCACTCAAAGAGCGCGTTTGCCAATTTTCTTCATCATTCTTAACGGCCGGCGCGTGACGCGCGCACAGACTGTTAGCAGGCGTTGCGGTATGCTGCTAACGCCTTGAGAATCAACAATTTATTGAAACTTTAGGCTTGGAATGAACCTGAGTCGTGCGTCAGTATTTTGTCATGCCGGAGATGGAGGTTGGCATGGTTGGGAATGACGTTGCGTTCGGTGGCGTTGCCTCGAAGACTTCGTCCAGCAGCTCCAGGCTACGTCTACGACCGCGGAGATCGTTTACCGCTGCGACTGCAAGTGCTGCTGCAAAGCTACGTCTGCAGAACTACGATCTGTTTCCGAATTTCCGAAGCTGCAGGAGTTTCTCGCCTTCTGCAGGCAAGCTCACACCGCTCCTGAGTCGTGCGTCAGTATTTTGTCATGCCGGACGGGTGGTTGGGCATGGTTGGGAATGACGGTGCGAGTTCACCTGGCGTTGTGTCGAAGGAGTTCGTCCAGCAGCTCCAGGGCTACGGCCTGACGACCGCGGAGATCGTTTACCGCAGGCCGGACCGCAAGTGGCTCCTGCAGAGCTATGTCTGGCAGAACTACGATCTGTTTCCGAAATTTCCGAAGCTGCAGGAGTTTCTGGCCTTCTGGCAGGCGAAGCTCGACGGACCGCTGTTTGCGGTCACCGTCGCGCATTCGCGCCTGATCAAGCCTGCGGATTTCAAGGCGGTCGACGGCGTGTTCCGCCTGCACTAGCGGACGCCGAGACGAAAACCGCGCATTGCCCTTGATGGCAAGGCTCGGAGCTTGCCCGTGCGGCGCTATGCCGTGATGCCGCCGTCGATGGCGACCTCGGCGCCGGTGATGTAGGCGCTCTCGTCGGAGAGCAGGAACAACACCAGCCGCGCGACCTCGTCGGCGCTGCCGTGCCGCCGCATCGGCACCATCTTGAGACGCTTGGCGTTCTCTTCAGGCGTGCGCCAGCTGATCATGTCGGTTTCGATCGGTCCTGGATGCACCGAGTTCACGCGGATCTTCTTCTTCGCCAGATCCATCGCGGCCGATTTCGTCATGCCGCGCAGCGCCCATTTCGTCGCGCTGTAGGCAAACGCCTGCGGCGAGCCGCGCAGGCCTGCGCCGGAGGAGATGTTGACGATCGAGCCGCCGCCGGCGCTCTGCATCGCCGGCACGACGGCCTTCATGCCGAGGAAGCAGCCGAACTGGTTGATGCGGATGTGGCGGTCCCACAGCTCGGTGTCGGTCTCCATCAGCGACTTCGGCGTATAGACGCCGGCATTGTTGACGAGGCCGTGCAGGCCGCCCATGGCTTCCGCCGTCTTCACCGCGCGATCCCAGTCGGCCTCGCTGGTGACGTCGTGGCGCACGAACGTGGCGGCGCTTCCCAGCTCGCGCGCAAGCGCTGCGCCCTTGTCCTCGATCACGTCGCCGATCACGACCTTTGCGCCTTCAGCGACCAGCGCCCGCGCTTCCGCCGCGCCCTGGCCGCGTGCGCCGCCGCTGATGAGAATGATCTTGCCGTCGAACCGCGCCATTGGTGCCTCCCGTTTGTTTTGATTGCCGAGAGTTTGGCAGCTTACTCACCAAATCACCAGAGCGAGATCGATACAGGGGCAATCACTTGAGTTTGGCTGCAATGCTATCGAATGTCGTAAACACCGGCTCTATTGCATAGCCAGCGAGAAAGGAGAGCGCACTAGCCGATACAGAATTGTTAACAACGATGCCTCCAAAACCAATTGCTACTCCAGCAAGGGCGCCAAGAATCAACCGAACGCCATGTCTGATATTTGAAGTGCTCGAAAAGGAGCTCGTTCGAATTTGCTCTGCGAGCATCCTTACAATGTAGGCACACGCACCAGTCATACCCAGCAATACTGGTAATATAGTTGATCCAATCCAGTTGGCGCGAGTTCTGAGCCTGCTCGGCAATATCGGACGCCCGACGCGCAAGCAAATGATAGTCGTCTAAATTCGATTGGGCGTTGCTTATTTGTTTGGAGATGCCGGCACGGCCTTTCTGATAGCAATAATTTTCGTCCGCTCCGCTTTCGCCGCAAACTGCATATTGTTTCCAAGTAACAGGCGTTAGTGATGTCGTCTTGCCATACAGTTGATCGGCGACCGCGTACAACTTTCCAAGCGCCGTAGTAGCCTTGGCTGCGGTTGGTTGAACTTCCTTATCGGCGCTTCTTGTAAAATCTTCGTCGTCGCCAACGCTTTTGCTGCGCATTTGCGAAAGGCCAAGCGCGATTTCTTCGGCCAGCGGATCCCCAGTCTTGATCAACGACCGGATGTCGCCGTTCGTCGCTGTGACCGTGGACGTCAGAAAGCTGAGCACGACGCTTGAAATTAGGAGCCCCAAAAGGAGATAGAGATAGTTTGAAGCGATCCGCTGCGGAAGCGTGCTTGTATAGCTCGACCTAAACCAAGTCTTGAACGTTCTTTCTGTTTTGCTGGTTGTTAGCGTGTCTACGCTTACAGGGCTGATAAGTGAACACAGGCTATTGTATGCGGCCCAGAATTTGGACGCCACTTCCGGGGTCCACTGGTTCTGGTCTGCAGCGGCGCGCGCTTGCTCGATGTCCAACGAAACAGCGGCGAGAATTGACTTCTGATCTTTCTCGGAGAGATTTTCGGCTGCGTATTTAAGGAGGATACCCGATCTCTGAAAGCGCTTCACTTGCCTCTGGTTGCGGAGCAAACATCAAATACTCCTTTAAAGTGGAAATTGCATGATGACATGAGCACAACTTATTTGAACGCGCTACACGCTGTCAAACCGTCATGTCGTCAACTCAACACGCCGACAATGGCACCCATGAGACAGGTCGCCAAGGTGCCCGACACGATCGATTTCGTGCCGAGCGAGACGATGTCCTCGCGCCGCTCCGGCGCCATCGTCGTCAACCCGCCGATCATGATGCCGAGGCTGCCGAAATTGGCGAAGCCGCACATGGCGTAGAGCATGATCAGGCGCGAGCGCGGATCGAGCGCGTCCGCCGGCAGCTTTGCCAGATCGAGGTAGGCGATCAGCTCGTTGAGGATGGTCTTGGTCCCCATCAGGCTGCCGGCGGTGACGGCCTTTTCCCACGGGATGCCCATCAGCCAGCAGACCGGCGCCATCAGATAGCCGAGCACGCGCTGCAGCGAGATCGGCGCACCGGCGACGTCCGGCAGCAGGCCGAGCGCCGCATTGGCCAGATGCACCAGGGCCACCAGCACCAGAAGCATCGCGATGACGTTCCACAGCAGCTGCAGGCCGGAGGTGGTGCCCAGCACGATGGCGTCCATCGTCGACGATGCGGGCGGCGGCGGCGTCACGAGGTCGCCTTCGGTTTTCTTGTCGGTCGTTTCGGGGACCATGATCAGCGCGATGACGATCGCCGCGGGCGCGCCGAGCACGGAGGCAATGACGAAATGCGCCGACGCATCGGGAATGTGAGGCGCCAGGATGACCGAATAGAGCACCAGCACGGTGCCGGCGATGCCGGCCATGCCGCCGGTCATCACCAGGAACAATTCGCTGCGGGTGAGTTTTGCCAGATACGGCTTGATGAACAGCGGCGCTTCCACCATGCCGAGAAAGATGTTGGCCGCCGCCGACAGCCCGACCGCGCCGCCGACCTTCAGCGTCCGCTCCAGCACGTAGGAGAAGCCGCGCACGATCGGCGGCAGGATGCGCCAGTAGAACAACAGCGTCGTCAGCACGCTCATGACCAGGATCAGCGGCAGCGCCTGGAAGGCGAGCACGAAGTCCGCGCCGGGCGTCTTCACCTCGAAGGGCAGGGGGCCGCCGCCGACATAGCCGAACACGAACGCAGTGCCCGCGCGCGTGGCGTTGGCGATCGCGCCGACCGCATCATTGATGACGGCAAAGGCTTTTGCCGCGTAGGGAACCTTCAACAGCACGACGGCGGTGGCAAGCGTCACGAGCAGACCGACGGCCGCCTGCTTCCACGACACCGCGGAATGCCGCTCGCTGAGCGCGAAGGCGATCGCCAGCAGCGCAAGAATTCCAAACGCAGATTGAAGTTGCAGCATGCCCCCGCCCGCCGTTCCCTGTGTGTACCCGACCGGCAACTTACACGCCATATCCTGATCTGCGTAAATGCGCCTGCTGCCAGAAAGTGGCCTTGAGCTGCGCGCTATGCTTCAGCGGACAGGAGCGCGCCATGAATCCTTCGACCGATCCTTCGACCCATGCTTCGACCGTCAGGGAAATGACGCCGGCGGATGTGCAACTCGCGGCGGACATCATCGTGCTGGCCTTCGCAGCCGATCCGGTCACGCGCTGGACGTGGCCGGATCCGCGCACGTACCTCGCGGCCATGCCGCGCCTGGTGCGCGCCTTCGGAGGCAAGGCGTTTGCGTGCGGCGGCGCCGACTGCGTCGGCGATTTTGCCGGCGCGGCGCTCTGGCTGCCGCCGGGCGTCGAGCCCGACCAGGAGGCCCTCGGCGAACTGATGCAGAGCACGTTGACACCGGAGCAGCTCGAGAAGGCGCTGGCGCTGTTCCGGCAGATGGCGGACTACCATCCGCACGAGCCGCACTGGTACCTGCCGTTGATCGGCGTCGATCCGGCGCAGCAGGGCAAGGGGTTCGGCGACGCGCTGATGGCGCATGCGCTCGCGCGTTGCGACCGCGATGGCGCGGCGGCTTACCTGGAGTCCACCAATCCGCGAAACATCTCGCTCTACCGCCGCCACGGTTTTGAGCCGCTGGGCGAAATCCGCGCCGGCGCGTCGCCACCGCTGGTGCCGATGCTGCGCCGGCCGAGAAGTTGATTGCACTCCAACCTCAACCCTCATGGTGAGGAGCCCGGCGTAGCGCTTGGCGAAGCCGGGCGTCTCGAACCATGCAGGCCGAGGCGCCAGCCGCACGGCCCGGGCCACATCCTTCGAGACGCCGCGCCTTCGCCCTGACGGGCTACGGCGCGGCTCCTCAGGATGAGGATCTGAGGTGCCGTTTCTTGGCGCAGGAAAACGTCACCCCCGTCCCACGAACGGCATCTTGGTCGCCATGATGTTCATGAACAGCGCGTTGGCGTCGGGCGGGCGCGTGGCCATGAAGACGATGGCGTCGGCGACGTTCTGCACGTCCATGCGCGGCTCCGGCACCTTCTCGCCGTTCGGCTGCAATTGACCGGCCGATGACCGCTCGGTCATCGGGGTCAGCGCATTGCCGATGTCGATCTGGCCACAGGCGATGTCGTAGGCGCGGCCGTCGAGGGCGGTGGCGCGCGTCAGGCCGGAGACGGCATGCTTGGTCGAGGTGTAGGGCGAAGAAAACGGCCGCGGCGCGTAGGCGGAGATCGAGCCGTTGTTGATGATGCGGCCGCCGCGCGGCGTCTGGTCCTTCATGATGCGAAACGCATGCTGCGTGCACAGGAACGGCGCGGTGATGTTGGTGTCGACGGTCGCCTGCCACTGCTCCAGCGTGAGCTCTTCCAGCGGGATCGGCGGCGTGCCGACGCCGGCATTGTTGAACAGCACGTCGAGCCGGCCGTAGACCTCCATGGTCTTGGCGAACAATGCGGCGATCGAATCCGGCTTTCGCATGTCGGAGACGACGACGAGGCTCATGCCTTGAGGCCCCATCTTCGCGGTCTCCTCGAGCAGCTCCTTGCGGCGTCCGGTCAGCACCACGTGGTAGCCGGCCTTCATCAGCGCCAGCGCGGACGCGCGGCCGATGCCGGTGCCGGCGCCAGTGACGAGCGCGATCTTCTTGTCAGCCATGGGAGTTCCTCCGCGTAGCGTTGGTATGCGAATAGTGAGTAGCGACTAGCGAGAGCGGCGCACGGCACACTCATCTCCATTCGCCACTCGCTATTCGCCATCCTTGTAGGGCGGCCGCGGAATGTTCTGGTGGGCGGCACGAAGCGCCGCCGACCAGCGCGAGCGCAGGTCGGTGAAGTAGGGCTCGCCCTGTTCGATGCGATGATTGAGGTCGGGATCGCACACGTCGGGCCGCACCACCAGCACGTCGATCGGCATGCCGACCCCGAGGTTCGAGCGCATGGTGGAGTCCATCGAGATCAGGCCGATCTTCAGCGCGTCGTAGAGCTCGACATCGTAGGAGATGGCGCGGTCAAGCACCGGCTTGCCGTATTTGTGCTCGCCGATCTGCAGGTATGGCGTGTCGGTGGTGCATTCGATGAAATTGCCGGCCGGATAGATCATGAACAGGCGCATGCGCGAGCCCTTGATCTGCCCGCCGAGCAGGAACGAGACGTCGAAATTGATGTCCTCGCTTTGCAGCGCCTTGCCTTCGGTGGCGCTGATCTGGCGGATCACCGCGCCGATCCGCTGCGCCGCCTTGAACATGGTCGGCGCGTTCATCAGCGTCTCGACCTCGCCGGTGTCGGGATTTTCCACGCCTTCGCTGAGCGTCGACAGCACCGACTGGCTGACGGCGAGATTGCCGGAGGTCGCGACCGCCATGATGCGTTCGCCCGGTTTGCGAAACACATGCAGCTTGCGGAAGGTGGAGATGTTGTCGAGCCCCGCATTGGTGCGGGTGTCGGAGATCATCACCAGCCCCTGGCGCACCAGAATTCCGCAGCAGTAGGTCATTCATCAGCCCTGTCAGGTCCGCGGCTTTCTAGCAGGAAAGGGGAGAGCAGGACCAGCGCTTGACGACGGTCAGGATCTGGCTCTGCCGGCCCGCCTGATCGACCTTGACGGAAACCGACAGCGTTTCACCGCCGCCGCCGTAATAGGTTCCGCGTACCGGCGCGGCGCCGAGATAGTCGAGGCCGATGGCCACGCGGGCGTGGGCGTCGGTGGTGCAGATGGCTGTTGGCAGGATCGAAGCCGACCCAGCCGAGCTTCGGCACGAACGCCTCGGTCCAGGCGTGTCCGCCGTCTTTCGGGGGGCTGCCGTCCGTGCGGTAGAAATGCCCCGACACGAAGCGGGTCGGGACGCCGGCCGAGCGCGCACAGGCCGCATAGATGTGCGCGAAATCCTGGCAGACGCCGTGTTTCAGCTTGAAGGCTTCGCTGGCCGGCGTCGCAACATGGGTCGCGCCGATATCGAAGCTCAAGTGATCCGCAACCTGCATCATCAGCGCGTGCAGGAAATCGAGCGTGTTGCCACTGGCCTCCTCAAAAAGCTGTCGCGCAAGGCCGGCCATTTCGGCATTGGCTTCGGTCAGCGACGTCGTGCGCAGGAAGAAGGTCGGCGGGAAGCGCTCGACGGTTCCCTTCAGCACCCCGCCGGTGTCCTGGGTCTCGACCAGGCCGGAGACCTGCACGGTCAGGTCGGTGAGGGGGCCGTGGCTGAACACGTGCGTGACGTTGCCGAACGCGTCGTGCTGCATGTCGAGCTTTGCGTCGACCGACACGTCCACATGCCAGTTGGCGACGTACTGGCCGTCATGGTTGCCTGGCGTCAGCCGCAGCACCTGGATCACGCCGCTCGGCGGCGGGTCGTAAGTGTAGGTCGTGGAGTGGGAGATTTTGAGGCGCATGCGGATCAGGCCACATGAAGGAAGTCATCACCTCCCTGAAGGGGGAGGTCGGCGCGCAAGCGCCGGGTGGGGGTAACGCGCGCTGTCGGTGGAGATGCAGCGAGCAGCGCACGCCGCGCCGTGCAGCGGACGCCAGTGACCCCCACCCGACATGCTTCGCATGTCGACCTCGCCCTTCAGGGGGAGGTGAAGGAGTGTTTGACGCCCTGCTCATCCGAAAACCCTCAAAGCAGATACTGTTTCGCGATGATGTCGCCGAGCCGGCTGTTGTCGGCGATGAACTCCTCGATGAATTCGTGCAGGCCGTGCTGGAAGATGTCGTCCATGTTGGAGTGCTCCAGCCGGTTGCGGATGCCGCGCGCGTGCCGCTGCGCCGCACCCTGGCGGCCGTAGGCGACGCCGATCTGGTCGAGGTTGCGCACGAGATTGTCGTAGCAGCTGGCGAGCGAGCGCGGCAGCGAGTTGTTGAGGATCAGAAGGTCGGCGATCAGCCACGGTTTCAGCGTCTCGCGATAGACCCAGTGATAGGCGGTGAGCGCCGACACCGAGCGCAGGATCGACGTCCACTGGTAGTAGTCGAGTGGCCCGCCGACGTGTTCCTCCTCGGGCAGCAGCATGTGGTATTTGACGTCGAGGATCCGCGCGGTGTTGTCGGCGCGTTCGAGATGCAGCCCCAGGCGGGAGTACCAGTAGGCGTCGTTGCGCAGCATGGTGCGGTAGGCGGAGCCGTCGAACCGCAGCGAGGTTTCCTGCACGAAGCGCAGGAAGCGGGACAGGTGATCGCGGCTGCCCACCCCCTGCAGCCACACGTTCTGCAATTCGATCCAGGCGCCGTTGATGGTGTCCCACATCTCGCTCGTCAGCGCCGTGCGCACCGAGCGCGAGTTGATGCGGGCGATCTCGATGCAGTTGCGGATCGAGGTGGGGTTGTCTGAGGAGAAGGCGAGGTATTCGACCACGTTCTTCTCGTCGGCTTCGGCGTACTGCTTGAAGAAGCCTTCCTCGACGCCGGCGGTATAGACCGCCGATTCCCACTCGTTGCTTTTCCCCACATAGGCGCTCGGCAGCGCGGTCGCCCGCAACGTCGCCTCGATGGTGCGCGCAAGATATTCCGCCCGTTCGACATAGCGGGCGAGCCAGTAAAGGTTTTCGGCGGTGCGTGAGAGCATGGTTACGTTCTCCACGCGCATGGCGCGTTCCCCCGCCGCGCACGCCCTCTTGCCCCTCCCCACGCTCGGCGTAGCGAAGCGAAGCCGAGTGGCGGGGAGGGGTCGGGGGTGGGGGGAAAGCCACGAGCTCGGAGCAAGCGGCTGCCCCCCACCCCCGACCCCTCCCCGCCACGTGCTGCGCACGTGGGAGGAGGGGAGTTTCACGCCGTGCATGTCTTCTCATTCGTCCAGCACCCAGGTGTCCTTCGTGCCGCCGCCCTGGCTCGAGTTGACGACGAGCGAGCCTTCCTTCAGCGCGACGCGTGTCAGTCCGCCGGGCACGATCGCCGTATGCTCGCGACCGGTCAGCACGAAGGGGCGCAGGTCGACATGGCGCGGGGCGAGGCCCTGTTCGGTGGCGATCGGGCAGGTGGAGAGCGCCAGCGTCGGTTGCGCAATGAAATTTTCCGGCTGCGCCTTCAGCTTGTCGCGGAAGGTGGCGATCATCTTCTTGGTCGCGGACGGGCCGATCAGCATGCCGTAGCCGCCGGAGCCGTGCACCTCCTTCACGACCAGCTCATGCAGGTTGTCGAGCACGTAGTTGAGATCGTCCTGCTGCCGGCAGCGCCAGGTCGGCACGTTGTTCAGGATCGGTTCTTCCGCGAGATAGAATTTCACGATCTCCGGCATGTAGCTGTAGACCGCCTTGTCGTCGGAGATGCCGGTGCCGACGGCGTTTGCGAGCGTGATGTTGCCGGCCATGTAGGCGGTCATCAGTCCGGGTACGCCGAGCATGGAATCGGGACGGAAGGCGAGCGGATCGAGGAAATCGTCGTCGAGGCGGCGGTAGATCACGTCGACCCGCTTCAGCCCCTCGGTGGTGCGCATGAACACCTCCTCGTCCTTGACCAGGAGGTCGCGGCCCTCGACCAGCTCGATGCCGAGCTTGTCGGCAAGGAAAGAGTGTTCGTAATACGCCGAGTTATAGATGCCGGGCGTCAGCAGCGCGACGGTCGGCTCCGCCGAGGCCGTCGCCGGCGCCACCGAGCGCAACGCGGCGAGCAGTTCGTCGGTATAATTCTCCACCGGCGCCACCCTGTGCCGGGCGAACAGGTCCGGAAACAGCCGCATCATGATCTCGCGGTTTTCCAGCATGTAGGAGACGCCGGACGGCGTGCGCGCGTTGTCCTCCAGCACGTAGAACTTTTCCGGATCGACCCGGACGATGTCGATGCCGGCGATGTGCACGTAGATATCGTGCGGCACGTCCTGCCCGTTCATCTCGGGCCGGAAGACCGGGTTCTGGTAGATCAGATCCTCAGGGAGGATCCCGGCGCGCAGGATGTCGCGCGCATGGTAGATGTCCGAAAGAAAAAGGTTCAGCGCCTTCACGCGCTGCTTCAGCCCCTTTTCCAGGATGCTCCATTCCTTGCCCGAGATGATGCGCGGGATGACGTCGAACGGGATCAGCCGCTCCTGCGCCTCGGCCTCGCCATAGACCGCAAACGTGATGCCGATCCGGCGGAAAAGCAGCTCCGCTTCCTTGCGGCGATACTCCAGGGCGTCCGGCGGGGTCTCTTTCAGCCAGAGCGAGAGTTCCTGGTAGGCCTGACGGAGATCGCCGTCGGGCTTGTTCATCTCATCGAACGCTGCTGCCATAAGCCGCCAGATTTCCCCCGCAGGCCTCCCGCTCCTTGGAGGTGGAAGGCTCGAAACTCATGGTAGCAAGGCGCGGGCCAGCGGGATATTCATTGATAGAGGGCTATTGGTAGGGCGTCGAAGCGGCGCGTGCCACAAAAATGAGCGAAGGTCTGCCGCTTGTGCAGGCACTTTGCTGCGATGCGGTCGAGGGAGTTTGGTGCGATGAGCGAGATCGTCACGGCGGGCATACTGGTGATCGGCGACGAAATCCTGTCCGGCCGGACCAAGGACAAGAACATCGGCTTCATCGCCGAATACCTGACCAACATCGGCATCGACCTGAAGGAAGTCCGCGTGGTCGCCGACGAGGAGGACGTGATCATCGAGGCGCTGGACGCGCTGCGGGGCCGTTACGACTATGTGTTCACCACCGGCGGTATCGGCCCGACCCACGACGACATCACCGCCGACGCGGTGGCGAAGGCGTTCGGCGTGGCCATCAACCACCATCCGGACGTGGTCGAGCGCTTCCGCAAGCGGTTCGGCGCCGACCTGAACGAGGCCCGCTTGCGCATGGCGCGGGTGCCGGACGGCGCCGCGCTGGTCGAAAGCGCGACCATCATGGCGCCCGGCTTCTGGATCGGCAACGTCATCACCATGGCGGGCGTGCCGAGCATCATGCAGGCGATGATGGACATCGTCGCGCCAAAGCTGCGATCCGGGACGAAGATGCTGTCGGAGAGCGTGAAGGCCAACGCGCGCGAGGGCGACATCGGCGGACCCTTGCGGCAGATCGCGCTGGAGCACCCCGACACCGTGATCGGCAGCTATCCGTTCCTCGACGAGGAGAAGAAGCCGAACACCAACCTGGTCGTCCGCTCGCGCGATCCCGAAAAACTGCGCGCGGCGATGGATGCGGTGCAGGTGATGCTGGCCGGGTTGAAGGTGACAAGGTAGCGGCATGGTGACCACGCGGCCGGTCACGCCCGGCGACCTGGATCTTGTTTGTCGGCATCGCGAGGAGATGTTTCGCGCCTCGAACGCGGTGGGACGAACGGACGAGATCCTGCGCACGATGACCGCGGCGTTCCGGGTCTGGCTGGAGCCGCGGCTGAAGGATGGCAGCTATTTCGGCTATATTGCCGAGGAGCAAGGGCGCTGCGGTCGCCGGCATCGGGCTGATGATCATCGACTGGCCGCCGCATCCGTCGCATCCGCAGGAGGACAAGCGCGGCTATGTGCTGAATGTGTTCGTCGAGCCCTCGCATCGCGGGCAGGGGACTTGCGAAAATGCTGATGGGTCTCGGCGAAGCGGAGCTTGCACGGCGTGGCGTTTCCTTCGCCGTCCTGCATGCGACGCGAAGGGGCAAGCCGATGTACGAGACGATCGGCTGGGCGCAGAGCAGCGAAATGTCGAAACTGATGTCGAAAGCCTGAGCGAGCACGATGACCAATCCGCCGGCGCCCCGAAAAAGTCTTCCCTGTCTCCTGGGACCAGTTCCACCGTGATTGCCGGGCGCTGACCTGGCGGTTGAGTGGGCTCGGCCCGTTCGCGGCCGTGATCGGCATCACCCGTGGTGGTCTCGTGCCTGCCACCATCGTCGCGCGCGAGCTCGGCGTGCGCATGATCGATACGGTCTGCGTCGTCAGCTACGACCACCAGACGCAAGGCGAGCTGCGGCTCTTGAAGGGGCCGTCGGAGCAAACCATGCAGCTCGGCGGCGGCACGGGGAAGGGGCTCTTGATCGTCGACGACCTCGTCGACACCGGCAAAACCGCGCGCGTGGTGCGCGACCTGTTGCCCGACGCGCACTTCGCCACCGTCTACGCAAAGCCGATGGGCAAGCCGCTGGTCGACACCTTCATCACCGAGGTCTCGCAGGACACGTGGATATTCTTCCCGTGGGACACGGGGCTCGCATTCCAGCCGCCGATCCGGGACGGTTCGGCGTAGTCATACGGCGCTCATGACTGCGCCCTCGCCCCTTGCGGGAGAGGGCATGTTGGCATCAGTTTCACATGATGATGGGTGAGGGGTAGCCACAGGCTCCGTGCTCGTGGCTACCCCTCACCCAGCAGAACACGGGGTTAGCTTTCTGCATGCCCTCTCCCGCAAGGGGCGAGGGCACATTAATGCGCGCCTTCACCCAAACCTCTGCCTTGCCAGCCTGGCGCCTTCACCCAGCGCCTTCAGCTTGGCTTCCGCGATCTCGCGCCGCATTGGCGCCATGCCGCAGTTCGTGGTGGCGATGATGTTCTGCTTCGGCACGTACTTCATCGCCTCTTCGATCACCTTCACCACGTCTTCCGCGCTCTCGACCTCGTCGCTGGCGACATCGATCACGCCGGCCTGCAGCACCTTGCCCTTGAGCAGCGCCATCAGTTCCATCGGCACGTGCGAGTTGCGGCATTCGATCGCGACCTGCTGGATCGTGCTTTTCGCGATCACAGGGAACGTCGCTTCATACTGCCGCCACTCGCCGCCGAGCGTCTGCTTCCAGTCGGTGTTGGCCTTGATGCCGTAGCCGTAGCAGATGTGGACGGCGGTGGCGCATGTGAGCCCCTGCGCTGCGCGCTGCAGCGCCTCGATGCCCCAGTCGCGCACCTCGTCCATGTAGACGTTGAACGCCGGCTCGTCGAACTGGATCATGTCGACGCCGTCGGCCTGAAGCGCCTTCACCTCTTCGTTGAGCAGCTCGGCGAACGCGAACGCCATCTTGATGCGGTCGCCATAGTAGCGGTCGGCAATGGTGTCGATGATGGTCATCGGCCCCGGCACGGTGAATTTCAGCTTCGCCTTCGTATGCGCGCGCGCCTGCCGCGCTTCGTCCGCGTGCACCCGGCCGCGCAGTTTCAACGGCGCGGTCACCTGCGGCACCATCGCCTTGTAGCGATCTTTGCGGATGCCCATTTCGACCTTGTTGGAGAAGTCGATACCCTCGACGCGCTCCAGAAAGCCGTGCACGAAATGCTGGCGCGCCTGCTCGCCCTCGGTGACGATGTCGATGCCGGCATCTTCCTGCAGCTTGACCGCAAGCAGGGTGGCGTCGCGCTTCGCAGCCGCCAGCGCCGCGCCCGTCTGCTTCCACGGCGCCCACAGCATGTTCGGCTCGGCGAGCCATTCTGGTTTCGGCAAGGAGCCGGCGATGGTGGTCGGAAAGAGCACGTGAGTTTCCCCCGGAAGGTGGTTTGTTGCCGCGCAAGCTGGCACGGCTCGGAAGCCTTGCGTAAATGCACAGCTTGGCGAGGTTTTGCGGCATAGCAGGACGCGGCACAGTAGCAAGTCTGCCTCGCGCAGACTGCGTAACACTCATGTGCTGCGATGCCGGGCATCCACGTCTTGACGGCCCGGATGGCGCAGGCTCAGACCCGTCGATCATCCTTCGAGACGCAGCGCCTGCGCCCTCAAGCGACGCGCGCTCCTCGGACGGCTATGCCCAGGCCATGACGGCAAGAAACTCAAGAGGAAACTGCACGGAAACCTGAATGATCGAATTCTTCTTCGACTGCTCCAGCCCCTGGACCTATCTCGCCTTCCACAACATCCAGCCGCTGGCGAAGCAGTACAATGTGCCGATCACCTGGCGGCCCATTTTGGTGGGCGGCATCTTCAATGCGGTCAATCCGAGCGTCTACAACAGCCGCAACGCGCCGGTGCCGGCGAAGCAGCGCTATGGCGCGAAGGACCTGCAGGACTGGGCGCGCTCGGCGGGCTTGAAGATCAAGATGCCGCCGACGGTGTTCCCGGTGAACGCGGTGAAATCGATGCGCGGCTGCATCCTGATGGACAAGCAGGGCAAGCTGCTGCCGTTCGCCACCGCCTGCTTCGAGGCCTACTGGGGCGATGATCAGGATATCTCCAGGGACGAGGTGCTGGCGAAGATCTGCGAGCGCGTCGGCGTCGACGCGCAAGCGTTCCTTGCCGGCATCGCCCAGCAGCCGATCAAGGACGAGCTGAAGGCGAACACCGACGAAGTGATCGCCCGCGGCGGCTACGGCTCACCGACCATGTTCGTCGACAAGACCGACATGTATTTCGGCAACGACCGCCTGCCGCTGCTGCGCGAAGCGGTGGAGCGGAAGCTGGGATTGCGGAAGTAGACGCGACAACGAGAGCCGGCGAGACCCTCGGCGTCATTGCGAGCGAAGCGAAGCAATCCAGCGCGCGCGAAGCGCGCAAAACAAAAAGCGCAGCATCCGCGTTTGGTTCAGACTGGATTGCTTCGTCGCTTCGCTCCTCGCAATGACGCTGAAAAACAACAAGGACCCCTTCATGCCAAGGCACGTCATCTGCCGCGAGTTGGGCGAACCCGAGCAGCTTCATCTCGAAGAGTTCGAGAGCAAGCCGCTTGCGGCCGGGCCAGGTGCGCGTCGCCGTGCGCGCGGCCGGGCTGAACTATCCCGACGTGCTGATGATCGCCGGAAAATACCAGCACAAGCCGCCGCTGCCGTTCGTGCCGGGCATGGAGGCGGCCGGCGACGTGACGGAAGTCGCCCCCGACGTGACGGATTTTGCCGTCGGCGACCGCGTGATGCTGCGCGGCGGATTTACGGAAGAAGTGATCGCGGCGGCACGCGACCTGAAGCGGATGCCGAGCACTTTTGATTACGCGCAGGGCGCGACGTTCCTGGCCGGTCACGGCACCGCCTATTACGGCCTGGTCGATCGCGCGCAGATCAAGCCGGGCGAGACGCTCCTGGTGCACGGCGCGGCCGGCGGCGTCGGGCTCGCCGCAGTCGAGCTCGGCAAGGCCTATGGCGCGACCGTGATCGCGCTCGCCTCGAGCGACGAGAAGCGTGCCGTGGCGAAGGCGCGCGGCGCCGACCACGTGTTGCCGTCCGGCGAGCCGTTCCGTGAGCGCGTGAAGGAGCTGACCGGCGGCCGCGGCGCCGATGTCGTGTTCGATCCGGTCGGCGGGAAGGTGTTCGAGGAAAGTCTCCGCTGCATCAACTGGGGCGCACGCCTCGTCATCGTCGGCTTCCTGCAGGGCGTAGGCGTGGCGCAGACGAACCTGGTGCTGATCAAGAACGCCAGCATCCTCGGCATCCGCGCCGGCGAAGCGGTCCGCCGCGATCCAACGCTCGGGCCCCCGCGCCAGCGCGACCTGATGCGGCTTGCGGAGGAGGGCAGGATCTCGCCCAACGTTTCCCACCGCCTGCCGCTGGAACGTTGGGCCGAGGCGATGCGCCTGCTGATCGACCGCAAGGCGATCGGGCGGGTGGCGCTGGTGATGGATTAGCGAGCGAAGCAGCGCTATAACAGCGCCCTCTCCCCTTGCGGGAGAGGGCTCGAAGCGCAGCCGCAGCGCTGCCGGGTGAGGGGTGCCCGACCACACGTCGCGGAGCACCCGCTCACCCGCGCAGTCGCGTGGCCAACGCCTCCACGCCCGTCTTCGCGCAGGGGCGAGGCGCGCCATTTCAGCGGGTGACGCGCTCGAATGACGACTCACTCGTACTTCCTGTCCCCCCACCACGGAAAATACGGCGGCATGTCCTTGCTCACCTTGTCGGTGAACTTCGCCGGCCGCTTCTCCAGGAACGACACCACGCCTTCCTTCACGTCGCTGGATGCGCCGCGCGCGTAGATGCCGCGCGAAGTCCACCTTGTGCGCTTCCATCGGGTGGTCGGCGCCGAGCATCTTCCACATCATCTGCCGGATCAGCGCCACCGACACCGGCGCGGTGTGGTCGACGATCTCCTTGGCGATCGCCCGTGCAGCGGGCAGCAACTGGTCCGGCGGCACCACCTGGCTGACGAGCCCGCCTTTCAGCGCCTCGTCGGCCGGGAACACGCGGCCCGAATACGTCCACTGCAGCGCCTGCGAGATGCCGACCAGGCGCGGCAGGAACCAGCTCGACGCCGCCTCCGGCACGATGCCGCGGCGCGAGAACACGAAGCCGAAGCGCGCATCGGTCGAGGCGATGCGGATGTCCATCGGCAGCTGCATGGTCACGCCGATGCCGACGGCCGGCCCGTTCACCGCGGCGATCACGGGTTTCAGGCACTCGAAGATGCGCAAGGTGACGCGCCCGCCGCCGTCGCGCACGAGGTCGTTGGAGTAATCCACCGAGCCGTCCGCCTTGGTCGGCGCCGCGCGGCCGCGCGCGGCGCGGTCGAACGTGTTGCCGCCCGAGGAGAGGTCGGCGCCCGCGCAAAAGCCGCGCCCTGCGCCGGTGACGATGATGGCGCGGACGCCGTCGTCCTTGTCGGCCCTATCGAACGCGTCGATCAGCTCCGCCTGCATCGTGCCGGTGAAGGCGTTGAGCTTGTCCGGCCGGTTCAGCGTGATGGTGAGGACGTTGTCGGCAACGTCATAGAGAATGGTTTCATAGGCCATGCGCGCCTCCCGCGTGTCTTGTTGTGGGCGGATGACGGGCGTCATCTCGTCTGGCCGGCATTGCTGCACGCGGGGTCGCGTCAGGTCAATGCGCGGCGCCGGCAGGGTGGTCCGCGCCCTCCGCGGCCGCCTTTGAGTGCGCGGCGCGAGGATGCTACAACGCCGCAGCGCGGGCATGGCGGAATTGGTAGACGCAAGGGACTTAAAATCCCTCGGTTCGCAAGGACTGTGCCGGTTCGATTCCGGCTGCCCGCACCATCTGTGCCTTCCGCCCGCGTGCCGCCGGGATGGGCGCTTGGCTTGGGGATGTTCTTGGGGGTGTTCGATGCGCGCCAAAGTTCGTGACACGGAAATCTATTTCGACATCGAAGGCGCGGGGCTGGTCGCCGATGGTCCGCGCATGCGCGAGAAGCCGCCGGCCTTCATCATCCATGGCGGCCCCGGCGGCGACCACACCGATCTGAAGACCCGCTTCAATGCGCTCAGCGACCGCATGCAGCTCGTCTATTTCGACCATCGCGGGCAGGGCCGTTCGGCGCGCGGCGATGTCGCCAAATATCATATCGACGAGAATGTCGAGGACATGGAGGCGCTGCGCCTGCATCTCGGCCTCGGAGCCGATCGTCAGCATCGGCACGAGCTATGGCGGCATGGTCGCCATGGCGCATGCCGCGCGCTATCCCAAATCCGTGTCGCATCTCGTGCTGTGCGTCACGGCCGCGCACGCAGGCTTCATTCCCCGCGCGCGGCAGATCGTGGCCGAGCGCGGCACGGTGGAGCAGAAGGCGGTCTGCGATCAGCTCTGGGCCGGCGAACTCGACACGGTCGAAAAGCTCCGCCACTACTACGAGGTGATGGGGCCGCTCTACTCCGTGAAGTACAACGCCGCTGAAGCGAAGGCCGGGCGGGAGCGCGGCATCATGAATCCGGAGGCGCTCAACCGCGCCTTCGCGCCCGGCGGATTCCTGCGGAGCTACGATCTCAGGCCTGAACTGAAGAACATCACGGCGCCGACGCTGATCATCGCGGGCCGGCACGACTGGATCTGCGCGCCGGAATTCTCCGAGGAAATCCATCGCCTGATCCCGGGATCCGATCTGCGCATCTTCGAGGAGAGCAGCCATTCGGTGCGCGTCGACGAGCCCGAGAAGCTCATCGATGCGATCGCGGGCTTCATCGTCTATCAGCGCAAATATGCGAGCGCGCTGTAACGACTGCGCATGCCGAGAGGTGAAGGTGGATGTCTACGCCCGGCCAGCTTCACCAGCCCGGCGCAGACCCAAGCTCACCTCACCAGAACAAACACCGCCAACAGCGCAAATGAAGCGATGACTCCCACTCTAAAGAACGCGACGAGCTCTGCGTGAGCCTTCATTGTTTCCCCCTAGACCTGGGCACACAACTCCCTCGGCCGAAAACCGATTGTTCAGACTGGCTTTTACGCAGAACGCCCCAAGCGCCGCTTTGATGAAGTCCCACTCAGCGAGCGCGATTCTCAGAGTAAGGCTCATTGAGGCGGGATTTTGTTCGACGAAGAACTGACCAACCTAACACACAGCCGCTCAGTGCAATCTCGCGGACCGCGCCTTCGCCGCCTTCACCGTATTCTCGATCAGGCACGCGATGGTCATCGGCCCAACCCCGCGCGGCACCGGCGTGATGGCGCCGGCGACCTGCACCGCCTCCTCGAAAGCGACGTCGCCCCGCACATCGTAGCCGCCGTCCGGCTTCGCGACGCGCGTGGTGCCGACGTCGATGACGATCGCGCGCGGCTTGATCCAGTCGCCGCGCACCAGTCCGGGCTTGCCGACCGCGCTGACCAGAATATCGGCGCCGCGGCAGATCGATGCGGTGTCGCGGGTGTGGATGTGGGTTTGCGTCACGGTCGCCCGTTCTCCCAGCAGCAGCGCGGCCATCGGCTTGCCGACGATGTTGGAGCTGCCGATCACCACCGCATGGCAACCGGTCAGATCCGAAACCGTCGACTTGATCAGCTTCAGGCAACCCAGCGGCGTGCATGGAACGAGCGCATCCGCGCCATGCACCAGGCGGCCGGCGTTCAGCGCATGCAGACCATCGACGTCCTTGGCCGGATCGACGGCCGCCATGACGCGCTGTGTGTTGATGTGCGCGGGCAGGGGAAGCTGGACGAGAATGCCGTCGATATCGTCCCGCGCGTTCAACGCCGCGATGACGGACAGCAGTTCGTCCTCGGTGGCGTTGCCGGGCAGGAGTTTTGTTTCGCTGCGCAGGCCCAGCTTCCGGGCCATCTTCATCTTGGCTCGGACGTACATGTGGCTGGCCGGATCGTCGCCGACCAGCACCACCGCCAGTCCGGGGGCATGCGAAAGATGACCCAGCTCGACTGCAATGGTGTCGAGCAGGTTTTGCGCGTGGTGATGTCCGTCGATGAGTGCGGCCGTCATGGCACCTCCGTTGAGAGTGGTGCCCAGGCGCGCGGCGAGCCGTCTCTGCGCTTCCCGATGGTGGTCCATCCAAGCGCCAGTCGCGCAGAGGACGCCCTGATAGCTAATCAGGTGCGGGAAGGCAATGGCGGGCGCTCGTCACGTGGCCCGGCAACTGTGCATTTCGGCTTCAGAACGACAACGCCAGCGCGCGCAAATCCTCCTCGCACCGGCTTGCCGTCGTGAACAGTCTCGCTTCCATGCCGACGGACCGGGCGCCATCGATGTTCACCTGGTAGTCGTCGAGAAACACCGTCTCGCCCGCCGTGAGGTTGAACGTTTCCAGCATGTGGCGGAAGATCGCCGGATCAGGCTTCATCAATCCGATCTCCGCCGACACGACGCGCCTTCGAACAGGTCCCAGAACTTATTCCGCGCCTTGTGGTAGGCGACGATCTCGTGGACGTTGTCGGTGAGGCCGAAGACGCGATAGCCGGATTGCTTGAGACGCTGCGCGATCGCCACCGTGCCGTCGATCAGCTCCTGGTGGTCCATCACGTGAAAGAACAGTTTTTGCGTCTCTTCTTTCGTGAGGCCGAGCTCGGCCTGATAGGCCAGTTCAGCCTCAAGCTGAGTGAGCTCGCCGAGGTTGAGGCGCCGCCAGATGGCGGTGCGAAACAGGGCTTCGGCGCGCTTCAAGTTCGCCTCGCTGTCCGCTGCCAGATCAAAGCACCGCCTCACGATTTCCGGTGGCGACCACCGCACGAAAACATTGCCGACGTCGAAAACGACATTCCTGATCATTGGATCGTCATTTCATCTGCATTGCGCCGTGAAAGTAGCATGCATGCAAGTGTTATTCATCCGGAGCGTCCACGCCGGCGCGAAGCGTCTGTCACAAACCGCCATCAAAATTGAGTTGAGGCGCAGCGCGACCAAAATCTATCTCTCATCCGCAACATGCGGGCGAGGGGACGCAATCGATGGCTGAAAATGTTCTGGTACGTCCCGTGGTCCGCGACGACTACGACCAATGGCTCCCGCTCTGGGACGGCTACAACGCCTTCTACGGCCGCTCCGGCCCCACCGCGCTGGCGCGCCGAGATCACCGCGATGACCTGGTCGCGCTTCTTCGATGCGTATGAGCCGGTGCATGCGCTGGTGGCGGAGAGCGAGGGCAAGCTTCTTGGGCTCACGCACTACCTGTTTCACCGCACGACGACGGCGATCCATCCGCTCTGCTACCTCAACGATCTCTTCACCAGCGAGAAGGCGCGCGGCAAGGGCGTGGGGCGGGCGCTGATCGATGCGGTCTACGAAAAAGCCCGCGCCGTGGGATCGCCGCGCGTCTACTGGCAGACGCACGAGACGAACCGGACGGCGCAGGGAGCTCTACGACAAGGTCGCCGAACTGTCCGGCTTCATCGTCTACCGCAAGGCTCTTTGACCGGGTTTCCGGCAGGGGATTTCCGGGGTCGATTTCGGTCCGGGATACGCGACATCGACATCGAACCGGGCAGCCCGCACGCGTCACCTCGGCCCTTTCCCGGGCGACGGAGGCGCCCGGCGCGCCGAAAAATCTTGTTCAAGGCAAGATTGTGCGCCGCAGGATCGCCCAAAACTCACATCTCCAAGCGGGTTCCGCTATGTGAGGTTTGCATGCCTAGGGTTGTATTGGCCGTGGCTGGAACGGAATTCACGCGAATCACCTGTAGTTGTTCCAAGTTCTGAATACAAGTCATTCGATATATGCCTCAAGCTATTGAAATAAAAATATTATTAACGGGTGAGTGTCACTTCTTGAGCAGGTAGTCGGTATTTGGATAAAGCATAAAATCACCTTTTCTCGGCCGCCATGCTGACAAATTAGATACCAAAGTTGTAAACCGGAACTTCGTTGGAAAGCACTTGCTGGTTGTAGCCGGGGGACAACCGTGCGGCGACCGCAGGTCCAGCGAAGAATGCAGGGAAGGGCATCACGCTCACATTTCCTGCGGGCAGGGGTTGGGTCATGGGTGGAATGTCTGGGCTGTTACGGCCCCGCGTAGCGTTGGCGTTCGTCGCTTTTCTTGCTGCGCTTTTCGTTGCGCTGATCTCGGATCCGGCCGCTGCACAGCGCGGAACCGGCGCACCACTCCCCAACAAGCCGGACCTCGGCCCGCACGGCGAAAGCCTCAATTCGAATACCATCGCGATCGTCTCAGGCAACACCAATACGACCTACCTGTCGATCGCGTACGACCTGTCCGCTGTCCTCGACGATGGCGATGAGTTCCGCGTTCTGCCGATGATCGGCATGGGCGGCGGGCAGAACATCAAGGATGTGCGCTACCTCAAGGGCGTGGACCTGGGCATCACCCAGTCCGCGATCATGAACGCGTACAAGCAGTCGAAGGAAATCGGCGTTATCGACGACAAGATCGTCTACATCGCCAAACTGTTCGACGAGGAAATGCATGTGATCGTCCGCGCCGACAGCGGCATCACCATGATCGATCAGCTGAACGGGCGTAAGGTCAATTTCAGCGAAGTCGGCAGCGGCACGCAGCTCGCTGCGCGCGACGTGTTCGGAAAGCTCGAGATCGCCGTCCAGGAGATCAACGTCGGCCAGGCCGATGCGCTCGAGAAGCTGAAGAACAAGGAGATCGTTGCAACGGTCCTGATCGCGGGCAAGCCCGAGTTGTCGACCCAAAAGCTCGGCGGCCGGGGACGCGTTTCGCATCTTGCCCGTGCCCTACCGCAAGGCGCTGCAGACCGACTATCTGCCTGCAACGCTGACGGCTGCAGAGTATCCAGGCCTGATCGCGGCGGGCCAGACGATCGATACCATTGCGGTCGATGCGGTGCTGATATCCTATAACTGGCCCAAGAACTCGGAGCGCTACCGGCGGACCCAGAAGTTCGTCGACAATTTTTTCGGAAAGCTTGCAAGCTTCCAGAAGGCGCCGCGCCATCCGAAGTGGAAGGAAGTCAATCTCGCGGCGACCATTGCCGGCTGGAAGCGTTTTGAAGGGGCGGACGAATGGCTGCGCAAGCAGCAGGGGGCGCAGCACGCCCAGCAACGCAACCAGCCCGACCGCTTTCCGGCGCCGCAGGCTGTCAATCCGAGTGCGCCTGGTGCGCCTGCGGATAACCGCGATCAGCTTTTCAGGGATTTCATGCAGTGGAACGGCAATCGCCAGGGCCGCTGAATGATTGCAGGCGAGGCTCAAGGAGAATGAGAAATACGGTGCGCAAACGCACCGGACAAGAAAATGACAGGAGGTTAGTGATGAGTTCTCCGGTCCAAGATGGTCAAGACGGGCGCTCCATGTATGTGCCGCCGTGGGCAAGGGACGAGCAGAACGACGAGGATACCCGCCGGGTCCAGGCCGAGATCGTCTCTGCCGCCGAGCGGCTGAAGGCACGACAGCAGCCTCCGCGCGCGGCGGCACAGCAGACTCTTCAATCGCGCCGCGACGTGGCGCGGGCGGAAGCCGAGAAGGCCTTTCCGAGGGAGGAGCAGTTCCCTATCGAGGACGCCATACGCGATGCGTGGAGTTCGTCACGGCTTGAGCCCGTGCGAATGCCGCCGCCGCCGAAGCCGGACGGCCCGACATGGGGCATGCTTTCGCGGTTGACGGGTGCGGCCGGCTTTGTGGTCATTGTCGGGTTGTTTGTGACCGGCGCTATTCCGATGCCGTCAATCAATATCACCCTTCCGCGCGACGACAGGGGCAGCAGAATAGCCGAAGCGGTGGCGGCAAGGCCGGAGCCTGCGAAGCAAGCGGCGAATATGCCGGTGAGCTACGCCGCGCAGCCGACCTTTGTCCCGCGGCCGGCTGCTCCGCTCCCGTCGACGGTGGGGGTCGCCATGATCGCGCCGGGGCCCGCGGCCGCACCTGCGCCAGTACCCGCACCAGCCCCCTCGGTCACGGCTGCGCTTCAGCCCGCGCCGCGGATGGAGCCGCCGCGTGCGCCGCAAGCCGCCTTGCCGCAAGCGCGCGGGCTCAATTCCATGAGCCTCGACGAAATCGAATCGCTGCTCACGCGCGGACACGAGATGCTCTCGAGCGGCGACGTCGCCGGCGGACGGCTGCTGCTCACGCGCGCCGCCGAGGCCGGTGAAGCGCGAGCCTCGTTGGCGCTGGCCGGCAGTTACGATGCTCCCGTGATGGGGTATCTCGGCGTCGTCGGCGTTCCTCCGGATCCCGTCAAGGCGCGCGCCTGGTACGTGAAGGCCGCCGAGCAGGGCTCGCCGGAGGCCGTGCGTCGTCTCGAGCGGCTGGCCGGCCGCTGATTGCCATGAGCGAACTGATCAGCGAAGCGCGGATGCTCGCGGCGCTCAGCGCCACGAACGAAGCCGTGTTGCGAGCCCATTCCAGCGCCGAACTGTTCCAGCGCGTGTGCGAAGCCGCGGTGGATGGCGGCGGCTTGTGCCTCGCGGCTGCGCTCCTGCCGGACGGTGCCGGATTCCTGCGCTTTGCGGCGCAGGCGAGCCATGACGGCGGTCCGCTCGACGCCGTCATCTCGATCGACGCAGGCCGGAACGACGGGCAGGGGCTCGCCGGCGTTGCGTTCCGAACCGGTCGCACGCAGATATCGAACGACTCGTTCAACGATGGCCGGTTGAAGCCCTGGCGGCAACTCATGATCGACCGGGGCTTGCGCTCCGCCGTCGCGGTCCCGATCCGGCAAGGTGAAGCGAACGCCGGCGTGTTCCTGTTCTATTTCTCCCAACGCTACGCGCTCGGCCAGGACATCATCGCGTACCTGGAGCGCATGGCGGAGAATGTCTCTTTCGGCCTGAAAAATCTGGAACGTGAGCATCAGAACGATCGCATCTCGCGCATGTTCCAGGCGCTGAGCGCCACGAACGAAGCCATCATCCGCGCGAAGACGCGCGACGAGCTGTTTCAGATGGTTTGCGACGCGGCCGTGAGCGGCGCGAGATTCACGTCGACGACCATCTTCCTCAGCGTCGAGGGCGACGACTTCTTTCATCGGGCGGCGATCGCCGGGACCCACACCGACAAGATACGCTCGCGCCGTTACGCCAAGTCGGCGGATCGTCCCGAAGGTCGCGGCCTGACCGGCACCGCGTTCCGGACCGGCGAGCCGTGCATCAGAAACGACTTCGAGGCGCATGAACGGGCGATCAACTGGATCTACGACAACTCCGAGAACCGCACGGCGAAGGCTGCCGCATGCCTGCCGCTGTTCGGCAAGAACGGCATCGCAGGCGTCATGCTGTTCATGGCGAGCGAGAAGGATACGTTCACGCCGGAGCTGATCGAGCTGCTGCAGCGGCTGGTCGAAAATCTGTCGTTCGGCCTCGAGAACTTCGACCGCGCCGACGAAAAGAAGAGGGCGGAGGATCGCGTCCAGTATCTCGCAACGCACGACGTGCTGACGGGCCTGCCGAACCGGGCGATGTTCACCGAGCTGCTGGAGCACTCGGTGAAGCTCGCCCGTCGCGGCCAGCGCAAGAACGCCGTGCTGTTCATCGATCTCGACGGCTTCAAGTTCGTCAATGACTCGCTTGGGCATGCCGCCGGAGACGCACTGCTCGTCGAGGTCGCCGTCCGCTTGCGAGCGTCCGTGCGCGAAAGCGACGTGGTGGCCAGGCTCGGCGGCGACGAATTCGTCGTGATCCTCAACGACGTCGGCGGTCGCGAGCAGACGGCCCAAGTTGCGCGCAAGATCCTCACTGCGGTTGCAGAACCTGTGGCCATGGCGGACCGGGAGTGCTGCATCGGCGCGAGCATCGGCATCGCGATGTGTCCCGACGACGGCGACGACGCAGAGATGCTGATCAGGAATGCCGACGAGGCGATGTACGAGGCCAAGGATGGCGGAAAGAACGACTTCCGCTTCTTCCGTGAAGGCAAGGTTCTGGCCTTGACGCGCGAGGCGTCCGAGACGCCGGTGATCGCGTCGCCGCCGCTGCAGGCAGCCCTCGACGCTGGTGTTCCGAATCCGAAGTTCGCCGAGTCCAGCCGCTAGTCCGGCGGAGGAACGCCACGATTTCTTGTCGTCGCGCCTACGCCGGCGATTCGATGCGAGCGACGATCGTTTACTCGGAAGTATGAGCCGTGCATCGCACCGAGGTCCCGGATCAACGCGCCAGGGGGCGGGTTGTCCACGTGCCTTCTCCGCCGACGGCTGTAGCGTCAGGCGTCAGGCTTTCTTCTGGCGCAGCGTTGTCGAGGGGAGTTCGCTGAACGTCTGGCGATAGTCCCGCGCGAAGTGCCCGGCATTGTGGAAGCCGCACCTGAAGGCGACCGCCACGACGGAGGCGGCTTCGCCTGACAGCAGCATCTGGCGGGCGTGGCGGAGCCGCACACGCTTCAGATGGGTCATCGGCGAAAGGCCGCGCTTTCGTTCGAATTGCCGGAACAGGCTGCGGACGCTGACACCGGCGATCCGCGCGAGAACCAGGACGTCGACCGGCGTGTCCCAGTTTGCCTCGATGTAGTCCTCGACGAGCTGGATGCAGGATGGCGCAGCAAAGGCCGCCGGCTTGGCAAATTCCCGGCTGTAGCTGTGGCGGTTGCCGAGCAGAAATCCGGTGATGATGGACCGCTCCATCTCGGCAAGGGCGATCGGCGATATCTCCGGACCGATGACGTTGATCTCGGACGCGAAGAAGAGAGCCTGCCGGCGAAAGCTCCGGATCAGCGGCGAATTGAGGTCCGGCTCGTCGTCGAACACCAGTTCTCTGTCGGACGAATCACCGAGCAATGCGGCGAGCGTCTGCTGCAGCGCCGCGCGATCGATACGGAGCGCAAGGTGCCGGTACCGTTCGGCGACGTCGAGCTCGAAGGGCGCATCCGCCGGCACAAGACGCGCCCAGTTCTTGTCCGAGATCGCCCAGGTCCTGTTGCCAACGCTTGCGTGCGCGAACCCGTCGAGATGAAACAGCTGCCGCATGAATCCGGCTTCGGGGAATCCGAGATGCGAATTCGCCGAGATAATCGCAGTAGAAGAGCCCGATGCTCGAGAGCTCGACGTGATTCATCCTGACGTGAAACGACCCGCCTTCGGCGGAGGTGCTGAATTCGCTGGCACCATAGAGCTCGGCAAGCCGCCGTCGGACGAACTCGGGATCTCCCGAATTCAGCCCCGGATACCGCGAAAGCAAGCGCGATTGATTCTGCCCCACCGCCAGAAATGCCTTCTCAAATTATTGGAACGCAGCCTGCCGTGATGCTGCAGGCCGGTTCACTCCCCCGATTCTTACGTAATGTTCATCATTGCTTTCGTGCGGATTTCGGTCTGATTGTAGGCATTTCATAGGCGCGGAATAAACCTGCTGGATTCTGTGCGGGCGGGTGTCGGGTTGAGCGTCTCGGCGTACGAAACACGCCAAAAATCGACGTCGCGTGCGGGCGCTGCAGGTCAGAATGACCCGAAGGCGTTGCCGAGCACGATGACCGCGGCCAACGCAAGGACTGCGCCGACGATCGCGACCATGACGATGTCGAAATAGCTCTCGCGATGCGTCGTACCGCACACGGCCAAAAGGGTCACGATCGCACCGTTGTGCGGCAAGGTGTCGAGAGTGCCCGAGGCAATGACGGCGACGCGATGCAGCAGCGCAGGATCGATGTCCTGCTCGGCAGCGAGGCTCATGTAGGTGGCGCCCAGCGCGTCGAGGGCGATCGTCATCCCGCCCGAGGCTGAGCCGGTCAATGCGGCCAGCACGTTGGTGGCCAGGGCCAGCGAGACCAGGGACCGCCGCCGATCGACAGCACCGCCTCGCGCACCGTCGCAAAGGCGGGCAGCGACGCGACGACCGCGCCGAACCCCACGAGGCTCGCCACCGCCATGATCGGCAACACCGATGCATTGGCGCCGGCATCCATGGTTTCGCGCAATGACGACACCCGGCTGCGGTTGGTGACGACCAAGGTGATGATCGCCGCCGCAAGCGCGATCACCACCGACCAGACGCCCATGACACCCGACAGTGTGGTCGCGCCCCAGCGCTCGTCTGCAAGGAACGAAAAGTCCAGGCGCGGCAGGACGAACAGCGACATCGCAAGATTGACGCCGATGACGACCGCGAGGGGCAACACAGCCACGCCGATCGGCGGCATGCGCTTCGCTACGACGACCGTGACGGATTTCGGCGGGGTCAAACTCGCGGGCGAGGGTGATCTGCTCTCGAATGACCTGATCGTCGGCGACATGGTCGGTCTTGATTTCGCGCTCCGGCTCCAAAACCTTCCCCGGCCATGCGCGGCTCTGGTTTCGGCGCGCCCAGCCACCACAGGCCGAAGCCGAGCATGATGATCGACGCGACGATTCCCAGGCCGGGCGCCGCGAACGGCGTGGTGCCGAAGAACGGCATCGGGATCGCATTTTGAATCGCGGGCGTCCCCGGAAACGCCGACATCGTGAACGTCAACGTTCCAAGACCGACCGTGGCCGGCATCAGGCGACGCGGGATGTCGGCGGCCTGAAACATCGCCTGCGCCATCGGCGCCAGAACAAAGAAGGCAACGAAGACGCTGACGCCGCCATAGGTGACCAGCGCGCCGGCGAGAACGACCGCCAGCACCGCCCGGCCTGTCCCCAGACGTTCGGTCATGAATTTCGCGATGGCGGCAACCGAGCCGCTGTCGTCCATGAGCTTGCCGAACAGGGCGCCGAGCAGGAACAGCGGAAAAAACTGCGCGAAGAACTGCGCCGCGCTGCCCATGAACGTCTGCGTCCAGTTCGCCAGCAGCGGCTCGCGCGAGATCGCGGCCGCAAGCAGCGCCGCCGCCGGCGCCAGCAGCAGCACGCTCCAGCCCTTGTAGGCCACCACATCAGGAGGCCGAGCGCCAGCACGATGCCAACAAGACCCATGCTCAGCATTCCGCCAGCAGCGTGTCGAGATCGGTCGTCGAGCGGTGCCCGACATCGTCTGCATGCGCCTGGAGGAAGGCGCTCGTCGCTCGCCGTCCCTCGTCTCGCAGCATTACCAGAAAGGCTCGCTCGGCGTTCAGCTTCGACGAGTAGCCAAGCTCCGTCATCATCTCCGTCAGGATCCGGTGCGTACGCATGCGTGCCCAGCGGCCGCCCTCGCCGGAACCCGGATCGGCCACCTGGCGGAGCAGCGCGATCATGCGCAACTCCTTCATCAGCGTGGCGTTGAACGACACTTCGTTGAGGCGATTGAGGATCTCGTTCGCGCTGCGCGGCGTGCCGGGGCGCTCGCGCGGATTGATCTGCACAAGGATCGTATCCTGCGCATCGCTCTCCCGCACGAGTGGGGTAATCGTCGGATTGCCGGCATAACCGCCGTCCCAGTAGGCCTCGCCATCGATCTCGACCGCCTGAAACATCGTCGGCAGGCATGCCGATGCGAGCAGCACGTCCGCTGTGATCTCGGCGTTGCGAAAGATGCGGCCGCGCCCGGTGCGGACATTCGTCGCGGTGATGAACAGCTTGATCGGGGATTGCGCCAGGTGCTCGAAATCGATGCTCTCATCCAGGATGGATGCGAGCGGGTTGTAACCGCGCGGATTGAGGACGTAGGGCGAAAAAATCCGCGCCATCAGGTCGAGGCTGACGAACACCGGCGACGTGTCGAGCGACCAGCGGCCCAACGCGCGATCGACTGGTGTCCGCTGCAGCGGGCTGAACAGCGCCGCTCGCGCCACGCGATCCCAATAGGCATCGAGCGCTTCGCGCGCGCCTGCGGCGCCGCCTTTGGTCCAACCGCTGGCGAGCACGGCAGCATTCATCGCGCCTGCCGACGTACCCGAAATGGCATCGATTTGCAGCCACGGTTCTTCCAGCAGGCGGTCGAGAACGCCCCAGGTGAAGGCGCCGTGAGACCCGCCACCTTGCAACGCCAAATCGATGAGGATCGGAGCGCGTGTCTTGTCGGCCTCGTGAGACGTCCGCGGCATTGAACTGCACGGCGCGCCGTGCCCTTTGGGTCGAATGACGTGACGGAAGTCAGACGAACCTATCGCACTGCGAGCGCGCGCACATTCAGAGAAACCCGCAATCGATCGTCGGGTTTCACCCCATCGATTGCGATCCATGGCGGCGGTAGGTTTTGCCCTGGTGGGGCGGTTCTGGGAAAGTTGCATGCAAGACTTCGACCGCCGAATTTTCCTGCGACGCGCGATGTGCGGAGCGGCATTGAGGTGGAGACGAGACACGACATCGGCGAACACTGGAGGGTCATCATGTCCGTTCCTTGCAGATTCGAACGCAGCCTTCTCGATCACGAGGAGTACGACACCGTCGCATCCAGTCATCATCCCGCCATCTATGACGTGGGGCTCGACGAACTGAAATCGTTGCGCGCGCAACTTCGTTCCCTGCGCGACAAGGAGCGGACGCTTTCGCGAGAAAAGAGGCGTGAAGCGCGCGGAAAGGGCGCACCCCGCGGCGCCAGCTTCCCGGGAACGGCCGAACATCCGTTTCGGCGCAAGCAGGTTTTCGTTTCGGCGCTCAAGCGCGTAGGCAAGGAAATAAACCGACGAGACCAACTCAATTCCCGAGCCGCTCACGTTGACGCCGCGCATCGCGCGCTTGCCATGCGACGTGCGGCGCAATTTCCGCCGCGACCCGCAGCGGGATATGCTTCGTATGACGGCATGCGGTCGCTGCCGAGCCAGCGTCGCCGATCGATAGTGCAGCCATCCATGATCGGCAGGATCTCGCAAGCTACTCGCAGAGCTCAAGCCGCTCATGATGCGCGCAACTGAGGTGTTGATACCCACTCCAGATGAGCGCTTTCAGGAGCCGCCTCACCCGCTCCGTTTTCCATTCCGCTTCGCGATGGCAGGCCTGAAGCGCGGCGGCGGCGTCGCCTGGCGCGTGTTGCAATAGGTGAGCGTCGCGCTGGTAATCGCTTTCGCCAGCAACGACCGTCGCTCCGGCGTGCCCAGCACCAATTCGTCCTTCCGGTTGATGATCAGGCCCGCTTCGCGTTGGAACTCCGAAAGCTTGATCGCCTCCTCGGGGGCGTAGAGAATGGTCCGCGGCGCGAGGCGCTCTTGCTTCAGCCATAGCAGCAAATCCGTGAAGGCCGTTTCCTCGCTCATGTCCGGCACAAGTTTCACGCAGAGCCATCGACGCAGCCATCCAGGGCTTGCCGCGCTGATCGCCAGTTTCGGCCGTTCACGTCCCAAGGGAGGCGAGATAACAGTGGATCGGATGCCGGGGGCATCACCTGCAACGCTCGTTCCTGCAGCAGCGGATATCGGAGACGCGATGAGCGCTCAAACTCACCGACGCTATCGGATTGCCATCGCGGCTTCTTGCTGGAATCGGTGACCTTCATCGATGAACTCACGACGCTTGAACAGTTCCGCGTCCATGAAACCTCGGGTGCCGACGTCATCGAACGGCATCGCGGCGCAAACACGCCGACCGGCGGCTTCATCGACATTTGCGAGCGCGAGAATGTCGAGCTGGTGCCGATCCTGCATACGTCGGGCGGCGCCGCTGGTCCCGCGACTGACGAGGCTTATGACCATTATCTCCAACGTCCTCGCCGGACTGGCCGACGCTGGAGCCATCGACGGGTACTGCTCGATCTCCATGGGGCAATGACGACACCGACGAGGCTCGATGCCGATGCCGAGACGCTCGAACGGGTTCGCGAGATGTGGACCCGATGTCAGGTCGTCGTCGCGCTGGATTATCATGCCAATCTGGATGAGCGAACGATCGCGCCGGCGGACGCCGTTTTTGGATACCACTACTCACCCCATACGGACATGGCGGCTACTGGGGCGCGAGCCGCCAATTGCTTGCTGCGAACGCTGAAGGGCGAGATCAGCCCGGTGTGGGCAATTGCAAAGCCGGGCGTGATGGTGCCGAGCATTTTCAGTGCGACCGGCATGCAACCCCTCAAACGATCATCGACTGTTCGATAGCGGAAGGTGAGGGACCGATGCCTATCCGGATGTATCGGTTTTCGCCGGCTTCTCTTACGCCGACGTACCCAATTGCGGCTTTGCTGTCGTGGTGGTGGCCGACGCCGATCGAAAGCGGCGTCAGAGATTGCGGAGCGCTTTTCAGCCGATATCCGCCGCAACCGAAGCGTTGAACCATCAGGAACTCATCCATTCCGTCAACGATGGAATTGAGAAGGCCAAATCCATCGTGGCGCAGGGGCGACGCCCTGTCATTTTGCTGGAACATGCAGACCGCATGCACAACTCGACCTATGTTCTTCGCGCCGTGCTTGAACGTCGTCTCGGGCGGACGGCGGTTCCGCTGGTATGGGATCCAAGGGCTGCTGCGTCCGCAATTACTGCGGTGTGGGTGCTCGCGTCAGCGTTTCGGTGGCGGGCACACATCAGATCGGCCGGTGGTCCGGTGACCGTCGAGGGCACCTTGATCTATGCAGGCTCGAAACAATACCGCGCAACGGGCCCCTATTTCACGGCGCCTTGTCAATCTCGGCCCGACGGCCGTGATCGACACCGGTGAGGTTGTGGTGTCTATCACGTCAGAACCATCGACCGCGGTGGACGATGATTGTTTGACGCAGTTTGACATGTCGATCGAAGACTTCGATTATATTGTCCTGCGCTCGAAGACGCATTTTCGAGCATTCTTCGAACCTGTCGCCGCCGAGATATTGATCGTCGACACGCCTGATTGGGGTCCGGCGGACCTCAAAACTCTGCCATTCCGCCACGTTCCTGTCGACCGCGTCTATCCCTTCTCAGAGAGGCAATGACCGAAGAGCGATCAGCCTCCTGCTTTCAGCAGGGTGCCGGGACCAGCTTTCAAGACCGGCGTTCACCCGCTCCGTTTTCCATTCCTCTTCGCGATGGCAGGCCTGAAGCGCGGCGGCGGCGTCGCCTGGCGCGTGTTGCAATAGGTGAGCGTCGCGCTGGTGATCGCTTTCGCCAGCAACGACCGCCGCTCCGGCGTGCCCAGCACCAGCTCGTCCTTCCGGTTGATGATCAGGCCCGCTTCGAACAGGACCGCGGGCACGCGAACATCCTTCAGCACGACCAGGTTGTCGTAGCGGTAGACGCCGAGCTCCGCATCGACCAGCGGCAGGCGCGCGGTGGGGATGTCTTCGGCGTGCTGCGGCGTGAACTGCAGGCCGGCTGCGGCCAGTTCGCGGCCGAGCAGCTTCGCGAAATCGACGCTCTGTTTGTAGAAGCGGTTCTTGAGCGAGACGAACAGCGAGTGGCCTGAGAATTTGTCGCTGTAGTTTCGTTCGACGCCGGCGAACTCCCATCTGCGGATATATCGCTCGCGCGTCGAGTCGTGGTGAATTGACAGGAGCAAGTCCGGGGCCACGCGATTGGCAATCTCGGCGCGCTGGGCGAGCTGTCCGTAGCCTTTGCCCTTCGCGAGCAGCAGCGTCGTCTGGCGAAAGCCGGCATCGATCAGCTGGGCCATCGCGACGTTGGCGAGATTGAGGTTGTAGCCGTATTCGGGATTGCCGTGCGCGCTGATCGCCCCGGGATCGTCCGGCGTGTGGCCGACATCGATGAGAATCTTGAAGGTCGCGCGCTTGCAGGTGCCTTCCGCCGCGGCGGCTGGCGGCGTGTCCGGAGGCGTCTTGTCTTCGGCGTGGGCGCCGACGGCAAGGAGCGTCCCAAGGCAAAGAACAAGGCAAAGAACATGCAATCTGGTCAGAAGGTGATGCACCTGCCGCCTGCTCCAAACGACTCCGCTTACTCCACCAGAGATTGTCAGCCCTCGCAAGCTCGGACCAAGTGGTGTTAATGTTCAGGAGCGGAACCGACAAACGCGCCTCGTTAAGGGCGGAGATGGGCAGGAGCATCATGACAAAAGACTGGCGCAACCGCGCAGGCACGACCTTCACCTGCCAGAAGCAGATCGCCTCCGGCAGCCGCGGCATGGTGGTGAGCAATCATCCGCTTGCCTCGGCCGCGGGCGCGGAGATGCTGGCTGCCGGCGGCAACGCCATCGATGCGGCGATCGCCACGCTGTTCACGCTCACCGTGGTCGAGCCGATGATGATCGGCATCATCGGCGGCGGCATGGCGCACATTCGTCTCGCCGACGGCAGCCACCGTGTCATCGACGGACAGAGCACCGTGCCGCTCGCGGTGAAGCCGGACACCTATCGCTCAAAACCAGGCTCCGCGCATGACGTGTTCGATACCGTCGGCGACGAGAACCTGGTCGGGCCGAAATCCGTCGGCGCGCCGGGCTCATTGAAAGCGTGGTGCGAGACGCTGCGGCGCTTCGGCACCATGAGCCTTGCCGATGTCATGCAGCCCGCCATCAAGCATGCCGCGCGCGGCTTTGCCGTGACGCCGTACCTGCACGAATGCATCGGCGACGGCGCGGCCGAGATGTTGAAGGACGAGCCGATCTCGAAGATCTATCTGCCCAAGGGCGCGCCGCTGAAGGTCGGCGAAAAGGTGGTGCAGTCGGAATATGCGCAGACGCTGACATTGATCGCGAAGGAGGGCGAGGGGGCGCTCTATGGCGGGCCGCTCGGCGACATCCTCGTCGACTATATGGAGAAGAACGGCGGTTTTATCACGCGCAAGGATCTTGGCTGGTACAAGACGGTCGAGCGCGCGCCGATCAGGGCGAGCTACCGGGGCTGGGAAATCCTCGGGCCGCCGCCGCCGGCAGCCTCCGGCGTGCACATCGCGCAGATGCTGAACATCCTCGAGGGCCATGATATCGGCGCGATGGGGTTCGGCACGACCGAGACGGTCCATCTGCTGGCCGAGGTGCTGAAGATCGCGTTCGCCGATCGCGCAGCCGCAAGCGGCGATCCGGATTTCATCAACGTGCCGGTTGAGCGGCTGACGTCGAAAAGTTACGCCGACGAGCGGCGCGCAGCGATCGATCCGAAACGCGCGCAAGTCTGGGGCGCGGGCGTAAAACAGCTCGAAAGCGCGCACACCACGCACATGACGGCGGCGGACGCGTTCGGCAACGTGGTGGCGACGACACAAACGATCAACAACCTGTTTGGCGCGAAATTCCTGATCCCCGGGCTGGGGGTCATTCCCAACAACTACATGAACCTGTTCGATCCGCGACCCGGCAACGCCCTGTCGGTTCAGCCTGGCAAGCGCGTCACCACGTCGATGTCGCCGATGATGGCCCTGCGCGATGGCAAGATCGCCTTTGCGCTCGGCCTGCCGGGCGGAAAGCGCATCTTCCCGAGCGCGTTCCAGGCGCTGGTCAACCTGATCGATCACGGCATGAGCCTGCAGGAGGCGGTGGAAGCGCCGCGGGTGTGGACCGAAGGCAACGCGCTCGAGGTCGAGCTCGCGGTGCCGGAGACCGTGCGCGCCGGGCTCACGTCGCTCGGGCACACGGTGGCGCGCGTCGCAACCGTTGGCGGCGGCATGAACGGCATCGCGTTTCACGACGACGGCACCATGTCGGGCGCCGCCTGCTGGCGCGCCGACGGCACACCGGTCGGCCTCGCGGGCGGACTGGCAAAGCCCGGCGTGCGGTTCGGGATCGGGCGGTAGGACCGCCGCGTCATTCCGGGTTCACGCGCCACGCGCGTGCCCCCGGCTAAGCCTTCAGCGCCACGTGCTGGAAAGCGCGCACGAGTGCCGGCTCGAGCTTTCCTTCCATCTCGCATATGATGCTGTAGGCTTTCGCTCGCGGCATTGGCGGGCGATAGGAGCGTGCTTCGATCAGCGCCGCGAAGATGTCCGAGATCGTCAACAGTCTGACGATATCCGGAATCTTGTCGGCGGTCAGGCCGTCGGGATAACCGGTTCCATCGAGATACTCGTGGTGATGCCTGACTGCATCGAGCACTTCGGGTGCGATGCCGGCCCGGGTCTCGAGCGCTTCGAATCCGAAGACGGGATGAAGCCGCATCGTCGCTTCCTCGACCGGATCGAGTTTGCCGGGCTTGTCGAGAATGGCCAATGGGATTCGCGCCTTGCCGATGTCATGCAGTGTGGCTGCCATGCCCAAGCGCTTGATGTCGAGCTGCGAGAAACCGAGATGCAGCGCGAAGCCGACCGATACGCCCGTTACCAGCAGGCAATGCTGGAATGTGCCTTCGTGATGGCGACGCACATCGTCGAGCCATGTGGTAAGGCCGGTTTGGGTGACGCCGGATATGACGTGCTCGGTTGCACTTTCGGCGTCTGCCAAACTGATCGGCGACTCGTTGAGGACCGAGGAGAAAAGCGAGGCGATCGCGCGGGCGCCATCGGCAATCTCGGGAGCTTCCGCGGCTGCTGCTTTCGCTTCATTCTGCCTCGTGACCTTGATCTCTTCGATCCTGGTGACGATTTCCTGAGGACGCGCGAGAATGCCCGTTGCACCGAGGGCATGGGCCTGCACGACCATTGCGCGCATGCTCTTCTCGACGACAAACAGCCGCTCGCGGATATCGCTGAGGGCCAGCATGTCCTTCTTGATCTGCGCGATGCGATCCGGTCTACGCAGGTCGGCATCCACCATGAGGACTGCTTCGGGGACCGCGCGCACGCCATCCCCTCCGATAATCGTCGGCTCGACGTGATGCTCTGGCTCCAGCAGAGCCCGCATCGTCGGTATCTTGTTCGGTTCGTCGGTCAGATAATGAACATGCATGACGCCAGTGTTCACCTCGCGCCATTGCTTAGGTGCGCGCGTGAGCCGCTAGGCTTCGCGGGTTCCGTCTTCAGGAACTTCACGCCCAACTCGTCGCCGTTGATGCGGATCAGCTCGCAGCGCCGCCACACCCGGCCGGTTGTCGCAAGAACCAGAAAGAACTCCTTGAGGACCAATCCGCCGATCGCCTCCTCGACGATCAGCCTGGCGCCGGTCTGCGAAATGTCGGCAACCTGGCATGGCCTGCTCCAGGTGCCGTCAATGCCGACCATGCGGGCGTCAATGCCGCGCTGGAAGACAATGCGTTCGCTTCTTCTTGTGCCCCAGGACTTCGTCATGAATGGTGCCGTCGCGCAGCAGCGGTAAGATAGAACCACGCCCGTTCGAAATCGGACGGCAGAGAGCTGGCGTACGGTGATCGTGCGCGATGTCCTTTAATGTTGAGCTAACGCGCGATTTTGCGGCATCGTGATACCGCGCGCTCAGGAAGAGCCACGTCGTAACGTCTCGGACGGTCGCTCGCCGAAGGCGCGCCGATAGTCGCGCGCAAAATGACCTGCATTCTGGAACCCGCACTTGAGCATGACCGACAGCACCGAGCTGTCCTCGCCGGACAACAGCAGCTGCCGCGCCTGACGCAGGCGGGTGAGCTTCAGGAACTCCATTGGCGAGTAGTCGCGCGACTTCTTGAACTGGCGAAACAAACTGCGGACGCTTGTGTTGGTCAGGGCCGCCAATGCGGCAATGTCGAGCGGCTCGCGCCAGTGAGCCTCGATATATTCCTCGACCATGTTCACTTGCGATCTCGCCGTCAGCAGCGCTTCCGACAGCAGGAGGCCGCTGTGGTTGTGGCGGTTGCCGATCAGGAATTTCGTGACGAGCGACTGCTCCAGCTCGGCCACTGCGATGGGCGAGAGTGACTTTCCGACCGTATTGAACTCCGATGCGAAGAAGAACAGTTCGCGTTTGAAGCTGGCCGGCAGCTCCGAAGCGTTATCGGCGTCGGCCTGAAATGTCAGCTCCGGCAGCTCCGCGCCGGCCAGCGCCGTCAACGTTCTCTCGAGCGCGTCCTTCTCGATGCGCAGAACGAGCTGACGATAAGGTTCGTCGACCTGGAGCGAAAAGCGCGTGTCGTCGGGAATAACCGGCGACAGCATTTGCCGCGCAATGTCCGCCGACGCTAAGGCCGTCTGAAACCGCCCGCGCCCGGAGATATTGAAAAGCTGGCGCACGAACGTGGCTTCCGGAAAGCTGACGCGCGCACCGCTGCCGTATTCGGCGTAGCAGACTCCAACTTTGCTCATCCGCAGGAAGTTGCAGCAAACAAAGAACGGCTCGCCGGCGTTCGCCTCGAAGACGTCGGCGCCGAAGATCTCGAAGAACTGCTGTCGGGCGAGCGCGCGATCCTGCGTCAGAATAGCGGGGTACCTCGACAGGGGGCGGAATGATGTCGGCAAGGCACAAACTTTTTTCGTGTCTTTCAATAACGTGTCATCTGTCTATGGGTGCCGCCGAACGTTCAACCCCCTGCGCGACAATCAGCTTGTCGCACTGCGCTTGGGACGTTCGACCACGCTGCTGGCGCAGAATGAGTTGGGACGTCGTTGGCTGAGCCTTCCCTGGCTGCGCGCATCGCAGGGCTGGTAACCGGTGCTTCGCACTGTTCTGCAAACCGGAACAGCGTCGCGCGACGATTGAAAGCCAAGTGCTCTCGACACCGTTGGCTGTGGCGTGTCGTGAGCGACGTGTCGTCCACCGGTCTCACCAAACACTAAGCCTATCAATTTAAATTGTCTGCGATCGGCTGAATGCGACGGATGCCGCAACGACGCCGTTGCGAAAGAGGAATGAACGATGCTTTTTGGAAACCAGAAACGCCGGTCAGCCGAATTGAAATCTTGCGCGCTCGATGCCTTGAGCGCCGGCATCATGATCGTCGATGCCGACTTGAACGTCGTCTTCGTCAACGAGGCATTGATGTCGCTGCTGCGGGACGCCGAGGCTGACATCAAGGTCCGGTTGCCAGCGTTCTCTGCCGCAGGCGTCGTCGGAAAGAGCCTCGACATCTTCCACAAAAATCCGTCGCAGCTGCGTCAGCTGCTGCGCGGTCTCGCCGTATCGCACCGTGAGACGCTTGAGATCGGTGACCGGCTTTTCGATCTGATGGTCACGCCGTTTCGTGCTGGTTCGGGTCACGCCGGCGGATTCTCGATCGAGTGGTTCGACGCCAACGTCAGGCTGCAAAACCTCGCGCTTGCTGCGCAAGTCGCGGCCGCGAGCCGATCACAGGCGGTGATCGAATTCGACACGGATGGCACGATCGTCACGGCGAACGAAAACTTCCTCGCGGCGATGGGATATCAGCTCGAGGAAATCCGCGGGCGGCATCACAGGATGTTCGTCGATCCGCGAGAGGCGGACGGCGCTGCCTACAGGGAGTTCTGGGCCGCCCTGCGGCGTGGCGAATACAAGGCGGGTGAGTTCAAGCGCGTCGGCAAATCGGGACGCGAAGTGTGGATTCTCGCATCCTACAATCCGGTGCTGGATGAAAGCGGCAAACCCATCAAGGTCGTGAAGTTCGCCTCCGACATCACGAGCGAGAAGCTGCAGCACGCGGACTTCGCCGGACAGATCACGGCCATCGGCAAGTCGCAGGCCGTGATCGAATTCGCGATGGACGGGACGATCCGGTCGGCCAACGACAACTTCCTCCAGGCGCTGGGCTACTCGCTCGCCCAGATTCAGGGACGGCATCACAGCATGTTCGTCGACCCCGCCGAGCGCGACAGCGCGGCTTATCGCGAATTCTGGGCCAGCCTCGGCCGCGGCGAGTACAAGGCGGGCGAGTTCAAACGGATTGCATCCGGCGGCAGGGATGTGTGGATCCAGGCCTCCTACAATCCGATCCTCGATCTCAACGGCAAACCGTTCAAGGTCGTCAAGTACGCGTCGGACGTGACCGCGCAAGTGATCGCGCGCAAGAAGAGCGAGCATGTTCGTTCGATGATGGAGTTGGTTGCCGCAGGGGCGGAGGAGCTGAGCGCCTCGGTGCGCGAGATCTCTTCGACCATGGGCAAGTCGAAGGAAGCTGCCGTCTCGACGATCGGCCAGGTCGAAGCCGCGGACCAGAAGGCCCAGCGCCTCAGCGGCGCAGCGTCGGCGATGAGCGGCATCGTTCAGATGATCGGGGACATCACCGGGCAGATCAACCTGCTCGCGCTCAATGCGACGATCGAGTTGGCGCGCGCGGGCGAAGCGGGCCGGGGCTTTGCGGTCGTGGCGTCCGAGGTGAAGAATCTCGCCAATCAGGCCAAGCAGGCGACCGACAAGATTGCGGCGGAGATCGAGTTGCTCAACGGCATTTCGGCGGATGTTGCGACGTCACTGACGTCCATCAAGAACCTGATCCAGAGCGTCGGCGAATACGTGACGTCGACGGCCGCCGCCATCGAGGAGCAGAGCACGGTCACCGAGGAGATGTCGACAGGCATGCAGAAGGCGGCCGCAGAAGCTGCAAGCATCGGCGGGTAGCGTTCGCGCCGCGGCGCGTTAGCGCCACACCTGCTTGCCGGCTGCCGTATATTCGGCCGAGCAGAACGAGCCGCCCTGGTAGAAGTCGCCGACCGGGTCCGGCTTCAGCTTGGCCTGTTCGGCGAGCGCGTGGTCGCGATGATCCTCTGAGCGATGTTTTGGCCGGTAGCCGAACGCGTATGCGTTGGAATTGTCCCACCAGGCGCGCTCGTTCAGCGAGGCGCCGTAAAACACTTCGTAGCGGATGTCCGGATGATCGAGGCCGATGCGACAGAGCTGCAAGAGGTCCTCCTGATGCAGCCAGATCGACAGGCGGCGATGGTCGAGCGGGATGGGGCCGACATTGCCGATCCGCAGGCTCGTGACGCCGATGCCGTGCTTCTCCGCATAGAGCGCGCCGAGCGCCTCGCCGAAAACCTTTGAGACGCCATAGCGGCTGTCGGGGCGAGGGGTGACGTCGGTGCCGATATGCGTGGTGCGGGGATAGAAGCCGATCGCGTGGTTGGAGGAGGCGAAGATGATCCGCTTGACGCCCTGGCGTCGCGCCGCCTCGAACAGGTTGTAGCAGCCTTCGATGTTGGCTGTGCGGATCTGGTCCCAGGTGCCTTCGATCGAATAGCCACCGAAGTGCAGGATGCCGTCGACGCCTTCGCAGATCGTCTCGACCTCGTCGATCTTCGCGAGGTCCGCGGCGATGAACTTGTCGCCTGCGTCGAGCGCCTTGGGCGTCCTCAAGTCCGACAGCAACAGCTCGGGGTAAAGGCCACGCAGCAGCGGGGTCAGCATTGTGCCGACGCCGCCCGCGGCTCCGGTCATCAGGACGCGCTTCATCGTCATCTCCCTAGGGCAGTTTCGCGGATCAGGGGCGGGCCTGCGGCTAAACGCCGGCCGCTTGTTTGGCCAGCGTGCGGTAACGCATCAGGCTGTTGCCGAGATGCATGCGCATCGTGCGCCGGGCAGCCGCGCTGTCGCGGGCGCGGATCGCGGCTGCGATCTGGCGGTGCTCGATCTGGATCCTCTTCAAATAGGCCGTCTGTTCGTCGCCGGTGGTGACCGTCGCGCGCACGCTCTGGCGCGGAATGACGTGACGGCCGAGAAATCTGAGGAATTCCGCATAGTGCGGGTTGGCGGTGGCCTCGGCGATCGCGCGGTGCAGTGCGAAATCCTCGGAAATCGCAGCTTCGCCGCGGCGGATGGCGCGGTCGATGTCGGCCAGCGCCTTCTCGATGCCGCGCAGGTGCTGCGCGCTGGCGCGTTCGGCGGCGAGCGCCGCGGCCTCGATCTCCACCGCCAGGCGAAGTTCCATCACGCTGATCACATCGGCGATCGAGGACAGCCCGTCGGGATCGATCCGGAACGGCACGCGCGCACGATCCGGAGCGACGAAGGCGCCGGCGCCCTGACGCGTGATGACGAGACCATCCGCCCTAAGCGCCGCCACGGCCTCGCGCACCACGGTGCGGCTGACGCCCATCGCGGTCATCATTTCCTGCTCGGTCGGCAGCCGGCCGCCGGGTTTCAACCGGCCCGAGGAAATCTCGTTGGAAATGCGGTCGATTACTTCCGATGTGCGGTTGCGAACCGGGCGCAAGGGCGTCAGCAAGGCTACCTTGTCAGCCTTGCTCCTTGCTGCTAGCTTTTCAGGATGTACGGTCATCGTACAAATTTCTTACCATCGCGGTTGTGACGGCACAAGCTTCGGCGAGGCAAGAATATCAAGATAACAGGCTGCAACGACAAGGCTGCAACGACACAGGCGACGCGCGACGGCAAACGGTCGCGTAGCCGCCGGACCAGCGGGGATAGAAACGGTGAACAAGGGAGTGCAAACGTGAAACGACGCGATTTTCTCATGCTCGGCGCGGCGGCGACCGCGACCGGAGCATTCGGCGGCAAAGCCGCCTTCGCTCAGGCAAAGATGGTGCTCAAGGCGACGGACGTGCATCCGATCGGATACCCGACCGTCGAGGCGGTCGAGCGCATGGGCAAGAAGCTCGAAGCGGCGACGCAGGGACGGATCTCGATCCAGATGTTCCCGGCGATGCAGCTCGGCGGCGAAAAGGAGATGATCGAGCAGGCGCAGGTCGGCGCGCTGCAGCTTGCGCGCATCTCGGTCGGCCCGATGGGGCCGCTGGTGCCGGAGTTCAACGTCTTCAACCTGCCGTTCGTGTTCCGCGACGGCCCGCACATGGAGAAGGTGATCGACGGACCGATCGGCGACGAACTGTTGAAGAAGCTGTCGGAACATCCGACCGCGGGGCTGATCGGGCTCTGCTACATGAACGCGGGCATCCGCAACGTCTACAATTCCAAGAAGCCGATCGAAAAGGTCGAGGACCTTAAAGGCCTCAAGATCCGCATGATGGGCAATCCGCTGTTCGTCGACACCATGAACTCGCTCGGCGGCAACGGCGTGGCGATGGGCTTCGATCAGCTGATCAACGGAATGCAGACCGGCGTGGTCGACGGCGCGGAGAACAACGAGCCCAGCTACGAGAGCGGCCAGCACTACCGCTATGCAAAATACTACTCGAAGACCGGGCACCTGATGATCCCCGAGCTGCTCGTGTTCTCGAAGGTCAGCTGGGACAAGCTGTCGAAGGACGACCAGGCGCTGATCACGAAGCTCGCCAAGGAGGCGCAGCAGGAGCAGCGCAAGCTCTGGTACACGCGGGAGGAGGAGTCGCTCAAGAAGATGAAGGACGCCGGCGCCATCATCAACGACGTCGCCGATCGCAAGCCGTTCCAGGCGGCGGTCAAGCCGGTGTGGGACAAGTACGGCGCCGCGCACAAGGCGCTGATCGATCGCATCCAGGCGGTGAACTGACGGGTCATCGGGTTGCGGCTGGGGCCGGTCTCTGTTGCGGGGCCGGCCGCAGTCATCTTGCGGCAAGCGGAAGGTGGGGCGTCAATGCAAGCTTACTTCAAGGCGATGGATGCCCTGCACCGCGCCTGTGTCTTCTTCGCCGGCGTCGCCCTGGTCGTCATCACGGTTATCATCCCTTACGGCGTCTTCACCCGCTACGTGCTGAACAGCGCGTCGTCGTGGCCGGAACCGATGGCGATCCTGTTGATGATCGTGCTGTCGTTCCTTTCCGCCGTCGTCTGCTACCGCGAACACCTGCACATCGGCGTCGGCCTGCTGCCGGCGGCGCTGCGCGGTGTGCCTCGGGTGCTGCTCGGCGTGTTCATCGAGCTTTGCATGCTCGCGACCAACCTGTTCCTGCTCTGGTACGGCATCCGCCTGGTGCAGCGAACCTGGTACCAAAGCATCGCCGAATTTCCGATCGTCTCGGTCGGCGTGTCCTATCTGCCGGTGCCGATCGTCGGCATGATCACCGTCCTCTTCATCGTCGAGCGGTTCCTGAAAGGCGACTGGTTCCCGCCGCCACATGAGCCCGACGATGTCGTGGCAAGCACCATCTCCTCGGAATGAGCTGAAGTCATGGACGCATTGGTGCTGATCGGCTCGTTCACCGTGCTTTGCATGATCGGCATGCCGGTCGCCTATGCGCTCGGCCTCGCCGCGATTTTAGCTGCTTTGTGGATGGGCATTCCGCTCGAAGCGATCGCGCTGAAGACTTCCGACGGCATGGACGATTTTCCGCTGCTGGCGATCCCGTTCTTCATTCTCGCCGGCGCGATCATGGGCGAGGGCGGCATGGCGAGCCGCATCGTCGACCTGGCAAAAGTGTTTGTCGGCTTCATCCGCGGCGGGCTCGGGCTGGTCAATATCGTCGCCTCGACCATGTTCGGCTGCATCTCGGGCTCCTCGGTCGCCGACACCGCCTCGATCGGTTCGGTGATGATCCCGCAGATGATCCGCGCCGGCTATCCGCGCCTGTTCGCGGTCAACGTGACGATCTCGGGCTCGCTGCAGCCGCTGCTGATCCCGCCGTCGCACAACATGGTGATCTACTCGCTTGCGGCCGGCGGCACCGTGTCGGTGGCGCACCTGTTCATCGGCGGCGTGATCCCGGGCTTGCTGCTCGGCGCGTCGCTGATGGCACTGGTGCTCATCTACGCCTATCGCAACAACTTGCCGAAGGGCGAGGTGATCCCGCTCAAGCAGGCGCTCTGGATCGCGCTCGATTCGGTCTGGGGCCTCGTCACCGTTTTCATCATCATGGGCGGAATCCTGTCCGGCATCTTCACGCCGACCGAAAGCGCGGCAGTCGCCTGCGTCTGGGCGTTCTTCGTCACCATGTTCATCTACCGCAGCTACAAGTGGAGCGAGCTGCCGCATTTGATCAGCCGCGTCATCCGCACCGTCGGCATGGTGATGATCATGATCGGCTTCTCGGTGGCGTTCGGCTACATGATGGCCTTGATGCGCATTCCGGCGCTGGCGTCCGAGTTCTTCTCCACCGTCGCGAACGACAAGTACACGTTCCTGCTCTACGTGAACCTGCTGCTCCTGTTCCTCGGCACGTTCATGGACCTCGCGCCGATGCTGCTGATTTGCACGCCGGTGTTCCTGCCGGTGATAGCCAAGTACGGTATCGATCCGGTGCACTTCGGCATCATCATGATCTTCAACCTCGGCATCGGCCTGTTGACGCCGCCGGTCGGACCGACGCTGGCGGTCGGCTGCGCCATCGGCAAGGTGTCGATGGAGGCCGTCTCGCGCAGCATCATGGTGTTCTACATCCCGATGCTGATCGTGCTGGCGCTCGTCACCTACATTCCCGAGCTGACGCTGTGGCTGCCGCGGGTGCTGCTGGGGAAGTAGCCGTCACACACCTTTGATGAGCACGCCCGCGGTCAAGAGGACGTAGGCGATGGCCAGCACGTCGAAGACGCGCGACGCGTTGATGATCGGGACGCTGACGCCGCCGTAGCGCACCAGCATTGCGAGAAGCGCGAGCAAAAGCGAAATGACGAAAATCGCGATTGACGGAGGCGTCAATACAAATCCGCCGCGGCGAAAGGCCATGGTTGTCACCGTTCTGTTGAAAAACCAAGGCAGGTGAGGCGTCCTGCGCGACGCAAGTCAGCTCCCCCGACCCGCGTCGACAACCGCGATCGGAACCTTTTGTTCCCGATGATGTCAAGGGAAGTTACGCTGCTTTGACCGTCGCCAGAAACGGAAGGGGGGTGCAGTTGCGACTCGTTGTGGATTGGGAATCAAATTTGAGTCCGCAACGACCGAACGCGCTTGCATCCAACGACACGGCGGGCTGTTCTCTCCGATGTGTGGTGTCGCGCGATTAGCATCGTCACCACAACGCATGTGGCCTGCGGCGATGGCGATGCGTGGTGTATCATCGCCATCATGCGGTCGATCATGCCGCGCGGACGAACTGTGCACTTGAACGCAATGTGTGGATCGACGGCGTGACGCTGTCGTTCGTCAACTTCAAGAACGAACTGCCGTTCTTCATCGAGCGGGTGCTACCCTTGCTGCGACGTGCGGGCTTGCGAAATTCCTGAAGCAGCAGCGAGCCTTATTGTCGACACCCGCGGCTGCTTTACACCCTGTCAACAGTGCTCGTGTAACAGTTCAACATGTCCGGCAAGCTAACGAAACTGGCGCGCTTTTTTGCTCTCACGATATCGGCGGGGGTGATGCTGTCCGGCTGCGCCGGCACAGGCAGTGTCGGCGGCCTCGACGAGTCGACCTTCTTTGCGGACCCCGCGACCTTTGCGATGTACGACTGCAAGCAACTCGCGAACGCGCGCGCCAGGGCTTGGTCAAGCGCGTCGAGGAACTGCGGGGGCTGATGACCAAGGCCGAAACCGGCGCCGGCGGCGCGGTGGTGGCGGAGATCGCCTACCGGCCCGACTACCTCTCGGCACAAGCGCGGCTGAAATCGGCCAACGCCGCGTGGGAGCGAAACCGCTGCGAGAACGTCACCGATCCGGCGCTTGCCCGCCCAAGGCCTGGGTCTGAGCCTCCGGCCGGCCGCAGCAAGAGCCGCGTCTATTAGCGCGAACGCGTGGCGGCTTGAGTCTGTCTGTTTGTGCATGATCCATTCCGAAAACCGGTTCCCACTTTTCGGGATCATGCACTACGCCAGTCGTAGAGCCAGTCGCGCTGCGACAACAGCCGCTGTCCGCCGAGAACCTTCATCGTCAAATTGCGCGCAACCGCGATCGGACCGGGCAGATGATAGATCGCGCCGGACTGCCACGTCGTTCGCCGCACCTGGGCGACGCGAGCCTGCCGCTGGGCGGCATATTGCCGGAACGCTTCTGTTGCATTCGAAGGTTGGCGCGCGAGGCAATCGGCGAGCACCGCCGCATCCTCGATGGCCATGGCCGCGCCCTGTCCTGCAAAGGGCAGCATCGCGTGGCTGGCGTCGCCGAGAAGCGCGACCGGACCGCTCGCAGACGCCACGCCGTCGACGGTGAACAGCGCCCACTTCCGCCAATTGTCGGCGGCGCCGATGATCATGCGTGCCGAGGCAGACCAACTTCGCGTGTTGAACTGCGCGGCGATCTCGGTCGCGTCGCCGGCCTCGTTCCAGCCGGGCCGATTCCATTGGCCGGAGACGATCGCAACCACATTGATGAGCGCGCCGCCGCGCACGGGATAGACAACGAGATGCGCACCGGCGCCGAGCCACAGCGTGACGCGGTTCTGGCTGAACTCACGCGGCAATTGCCGCGCATCGATGGTTCCACGCCAGGCGACATGACCGGAGAAGATCGCCTGCACCCCGCCGAAATGCTGATGGCGCACGTTGGACCAGACGCCGTCCGCGCCGACCAGCGCCAGCGCCTGCCGGCTGGTTCGTTCCAGCGCCTCGCGGTGGACGACCGTGACGCCTTTGGCATGCACGGCGGTATCCTCGAACGGTGCGCTGAGGTGGAGCTCGATGTCCGGATTTTCGCGCGCACGCGCCAGGAGGGCGGCCTGCAGATCGGCGCGGTGGACGATCCAGTAAGGCGCGCCGTAGCGCATCTTCGCCGCAGCGCCCAGCGGAATGCGCACGATCGGCTGGCCGCTGCGGGCCGAGACGATCTTGATGTCGTCAGGCGTGACGACGCGTTCGGCCAGGTGCTTTTCGAGCCCGAGGCGGATCAGAATGCCGCTGGCGTTCGGTGACAACTGGATGCCGGCGCCGGCTTCCTCGAGCTGCGGCGCCTTCTCCAGAACGATGACGTGAAATCGCTGTTCGGCGAGGGCAATTGCAGCTGTCAGCCCGCCAATGCCTGCACCGGCAACGATGACTGTTCGCGACGCGGGAGCGGATCTCAGGCGGCCTTGTCCTTCAGCGCGCATTCGGGAGGCCGGGAATCGCCGGCGGCGAGATCCGTTGCGTGCCGATAGAGCGTCGAGCAGTAGGGGCAGATGATTTCGCGATCGTCGCCCATGTCGAGGAACACGTGCGGATGGTCGAAGGGCGGGCGCGCGCCGACGCACATGAATTCCGTCGTTCCAATCTCGATGACGGAAACTCCCGCATCATTCTGGAAATGCGGAACGACATGGTCGGCCATTATGAAAACCCCAAAACTTTGGTCCGGTTAACCGGGCACGTGTCGGCCTCTTCGAGCCGCGCGCACCATACTGATACGCCACGCTGATTCCTAGGGCGACTGCCGGTATCCGTGCGGCCGCATTGCCTTGCGCCAAGCCCGCAGTAAATTCGACACAATCGCGGGCATTAAGGAAGGCCTTCTTTGGTAGCACCGCGTAGCCTGAGCATTGCGCGTGAAAAAGCCGTAGTTATTTAAGTATGGCTGAAATGCGTCCCCGTTCCAGAACCAGAGTGGAAACAAGCTGACATGAAGCTGCTGCCTCGACTGGCCGGAAGCCTCGCGTGTCTTGCGGCCAGCGCGATGGCGTTCGCCTATGTGTGGCCGAATGCGCGCGATGCGGCAGCGCTGTTTGCCGCGCAGGACGATCCGGCCCTGCTCAGCGAGCTGCAGATCCGCAAAGCTGCCGCCGCCGATCCGCAGCTCATGGACCGGGAAATCGAAGCCGCGTTGAAGGACGGCGATACCGATCTCGCGCAGAGCTTTGTCGATCTGGCGCAGGCGCAGAATTTGCCGGTGTCGGTGGACCTCCTCGCACGGCTCGAGCAGACCATAGCCGAGCAGCGATCGGCGGCGCATCTGGCGACCCGGTTTGCGACGGGCTTCCTCACCGGCGATACCGATGATCTCGTGAGCTTCTCCGGAACCGTCGCCGGCGATCTGTTCGCCTTTGGCGATATCCGCGACGTCGTCGTCCAGGGCAAGCGCCTTGCGGTCGGCGAAGAGGCGGATCAACTGGTGCTCGGCCTCGCCGCGGTCGGGCTTGTGGTGACGGCAGGCACGTATGCTTCCGTCGGCACGGCGAGCCCGGCGCGCGCAGGACTGACCCTGTTCAAGGGCGCGCGCAAAAGCGCTCGCCTCAGCGCCGGCCTGACCGATTGGGCGCGGCGTTCCGCGACCGAGGTCGTCGATTCCAGGATGCTGCGGCACGCGGTTACCAACGCATCGGTGACGCGTCCGATGCAGTCGCTCGGCGCGCTCAAGGCGGCGGTCAGAACCGAGAAGGCGGGACTGCTGGTCGCCGCGGTCAAGGATGTGGGACGCATCGGCGAGAAGGCCGGCGTTCGCGGAGCGCTCGACGTCGTCAAGGTCGCGGACAATCCGAAGGATCTCGCCCGCGCCGCGCGGCTTGCCGAAGGCAAGGGCAGCCAGACGCGCGCGATTTTCAAAGTCCTCGGCCGTGGCGCGCTGCTGCTGGCGAGCGGAGTCTTCAGCCTCGCCAGCTGGCTGTTCAGCGCGCTGGTGTTTCTGATCGGGCTGGTCACCTCGATCAAGTCCTTAACCGAGCGTCTGACGATGGCCTGGCTGCGGCGGGCGCGCGAACGCCGCCTGCGGCGCGCGCTTGCCGGCGCTACGGCCTAAGCAACCGGCGCCAACAACTTATCAGCGATATCTCATGCCGAATTTCAACAATGCCGGGGTCGAGATTGCCTATCTCGACGAAGGCGAGGGCGATCCGATCATCCTCGTGCACGGCTTTGCCTCCACCAAGGACGTGAACTGGGTCTATCCGACCTGGGTATCGCATCTGCGCCAGGCCGGCCGGCGCGTGATCGCGCTCGACAATCGCGGGCACGGGCAATCGGCAAAGCTCTACGATCCGGAAGAGTATCACATCGGAACGATGGCGCGTGATGTGCTTGCGCTGGCGGACCATCTCGACATTCTGAAGCCGGACATCATGGGCTACTCGCTCGGCGGACGCATCACGGCGTTCCTCGCGCGTCACCACGCCGAGCGGGTCCGGCGCGCGATTCTCGGCGGTATCGGCATCGGGCTGATCGCAGGCGGCGGGCCGGGTGAGAATGTCGCGCACGCGCTCGAGGCGCCGTCGCTCGACAGCGTGACCGACAGGATGGGGCGGACGTTTCGCGCCTTCGCCGACCAGACGCGCTCGGACCGCCGGGCGCTCGCCGCCTGCCTGCGCGGCTCGCGGCGGCTGATGACGCGGGAGGAGGCGGCGGCGATTGCCGTGCCGGTGCTGATCGCGGTCGGCACCAAGGACGACATCGCTGGCTCCGCACATGAGCTCGCCGGGATTATTCGCGGCTCGGAAGTGCTCGATATTCCCGGCCGCGACCACATGCGCGCGGTCGGCGACAAGGTCTACAAGGAAGGCGTGCTGGCCTGGCTCTCACAATCCGCCTGAGGGGTTCGCGGTCCCGGCTGTCGCCGCCAAAACTGCGCATCAGGATGATCAGCACCGCGAAGGTCGCGATCCAGACCATGCGCGCGCCGTAGCGATCGTGCGGGCCCGACAAGGCGCCGCAAACGAACGCATTGCCGAGGATGGCGAGCGTGACGGTCGCGGTCAGCAGCGCGACATCGTCGACCTTTCGCCGCCAGACCGCGTAGGCGAGAAATGCCGCGATCATCAGCATCGACCCGTAGGCGACGGGCACGTGCACGCCGTTGACGTCCTCGAACGACAGATCGCCGCGGTGCTGGCGCGAGTCTGCAGGAACGGCGTGTGCTGCGGCAGGTGCTGCTCGATGATCCGGTGCGTGTGCATCAGGTCGCTATGCACGCCTTCGCCGGTCGCAACCATGGTCAGCTGTTTTGCCGCTGATGTGGTCGCCGCGAACAGGTGGTGGCCCGGGTAAGCGGTGAGCGAAGCGCAGCACGATGTGGCGCATCTCCTCGCCAAGTCCCTCGAAGCGGCCCAGCCGGTCGAACACGCTCTTGCCCCACAGGAACTTGTCGCCGGTCGCGGGAAGCGCCTGGCGATAGGGGCAGAGCTTCAGCCGCTTCGCGGCCGCAGTTGTCGTTGAGATAGCGGGCGACGATCCCGTCCTGCAGGATGCGGCTGAAGGCGATGCCATAGCCGCCGGGCGTCCATGCCAGCTTGCCGGACATCATGAAGTTCGCACCCAGCAGCATCAGCGCGCCGGCAACCAGCGAAAGGCTGCCGCGCACGCGTTCCGCGCAGCGAGATCCAATCGGGAAGACACCTGCGCGCCGAGCCAGGCCGCGGCGCAGAGGCCGATCAGCACGGCCAGCGTGGCGTTGTGGCTTGCGGCCGCGAACGCCGTGAACAGGAAGAGCGCGCCGCGTTCGATGCGGCAAACTTGTCGCCATGCACGACCAGCAGAAACAGCGCGAGCACCGACAGCGCCTGCGAAGATGTCGGTCAGCAGCAGGCTCGTAGAGCCACGGCAGGCGGTGGTGAGCGCAAGCGCTATCCCGATCATGACGATCTGGATCGGCCGCGATAAGGCCGAACACCCGTGCGACGCGCCTGCAGGATCCACAAGCGTCGCAAACGCCTGCAGCTTGATGTTGATCCAGAAATGCGCGTCTTCGCCGAGATGCAGATAGTAGCCGAACACGGTCGAACGGCTGGGGACGAGATAGCCTTCGTACGACGCGCGCGATGTAGCCGCCGGTGTCGTATTGCAGCAGCGGATAGCCGTTCCACAGCGCCGGTGACGATCAGCAAAAGCGTCACCGTGATCGCCGCGACGCTCGCGGCGACCGAACTCCCACAGGCGCTCGTTTGCTGCGAGCGTTCTGGCCGCGTTTCCCCTCATCCCCGGCAAAGTTTGTGCACGGATGGCGCGGGCGCGGCAATCGTTCACTCGGTACGTTGGGATTCGACCCCTTGCTCAGACGAAATGCCGTCCTGGCGTCCTTCGATGAGCTTCGAATGCAGCGACAAGTATCTGATTTCATTGAAGAAAATCTGGATCTGGCGGCGCCCGGCAATTTCGCAACACTGGCATATCTTTACCCCAGGCATCGACTTGATAGTCATTGCGGCATCACCGCAGCGCACTATGTGGTATGATCGACTTCATCAAACGCCGGGACGACGTCCATGCCAAAAACCCTGCTCGATCCTCAATCCACCCTGAGCAAGCTCGACCCGGTCTGGGCGCACGTCCGGCAGGAAGCGGAAGACATCGTCCGGCGCGAACCGGAGCTCGCCACCTTGATCTATTCGGCCGTGCTGCACCACGAGCGGCTCGAGGACTCGATCGTGCACCGCGTCGCCGAGCGGCTGGATCATCCGGAGCTCTCGGGCGACATGATCCGCAAAGCCTATCAGGACGCGCTGCGTGATGATCCCGATCTCGGCAACGCGTTCCGCGCCGACATGGTCGCCGTCTACGACCGCGATCCCGCGACCTCGCGCTTCATCGATCCGCTGCTCTACTTCAAGGGCTTTCACGCCATCCAGACGCATCGTCTTGCGCACTGGCTCTGGCGCAAGGGCCGCAAGGATTTCGCCTACTATCTGCAGAGCCGCTCGTCGGCGATATTCCAGGTGGACATCAACCCGGCGGCCAGGATGGGCCGCGGCATCTTCCTCGATCATGCCACGGGCTTCGTGATGGGTGAGACGGCGGTGGTCGAGGACGATGTCTCGATCCTGCACGGCGTAACGCTCGGCGGGACGGGCAAGGAGAACGAGGATCGCCACCCGAAGATCGGCCGTGGCGTGATGATCGGCGCCGGCGCGAAAATCCTCGGCAATATCCGGGTCGGTCACTGCGCACGCATCGCGGCAGGATCCGTGGTCGTGAAGCCCGTACCGAACAATGTGACGGTCGCCGGCGTCCCGGCCAAGGTCGTGGGCACGGCAGGCTGCGCCGAACCCTCGCGGACCATGGACCAGATGCTGAACGGCGGCGAGTAATCCGGTCCTTTTTCAGTCGTTTTTGGTCTAGCGCTAGCCCGCGACAGGCAATAAAAACTGGCCGCAACAATTCCGCGCGCTTTCGCCGCGAGACGGACCGGGAGACGGCTGTGGACGTTCAGGAAGTCAGAAAACTCGACACATATTTGAAGCGCCTGTTCGGCAACCAGAAGATTCGCGTGGTGCCGCGGCCGAAGAAGGACGACTCCGCCGAGGTCTATATCGGCGAGGAGTTCGTCGGCGTCCTGTTCGTCGACGACGAGGACGACGACCGCTCCTACCAGTTCCAGATGGCCATCCTGGAAACCGACCTCGACGAGGCCTGAGAGAGGTTACGTTGTCCGGGCTCTCGAGATCGTCCGGGCGACCGAAGCCGACATCCCCTTCATCATGGCGACCGAGCGCCTGCCCGGCAACGAAGGGCTGGTGGGCCGCTGGGAGCGGGAAGAGCACCAGCGGGCGCTTGCTGACGGCAGCAACGCCTATTTCGTCGGCGTTGCCGATGGCAACGCCGGTCGGCTTCGTCATCGTTCAGCACTGGGCATCGGCCAGCCGCGCAACGCTGATCCGGCGCATCATCGTCGCCGATCGCGGCAGGAAGATCGGCCGCGAACTCTTGTCGAAGGTGATCGATACGATCTTCGCTGAAACGGATGCTTCGCGCGTCTGGCTGAATGTGTTTCCGCACAATGAACGCGCGCAAAGGGCCTATCGCGCGCTCGGATTTCGCTTCGAGGATCGCGCGGAGGCCGGCGAGAGCAAGTCGCTGCTGATGGTGTTGCAGCGGCCGAATTGGGGCGCACGCGCCGGCGCGCTAGTTCGCCTTGCTCTGCATCCGCTCGACGATCATATCCATCGACGTCGCCACATTGCGCCAGTCGGACAGCCAGCTGCGCGGAAAGCGGAACGTCAGGTGCGCGCCGTCGACGCGGCGTTCGCTCAAGCACATGCCGGGCGTCATGGTGTCACGCGTGCAGCGACTGACGAAGGCGGGCTTGTCCGCGATGAACAGGTCCTCGCCGCGATAGGGGGTGTTGTCGCGGAACGCGCGGCCGGTCAGCCCATCCTGCGTCTCGGCCTGCGGCTCGACATAGCGCGGATAGATCGTGCGGGCGCGCTCGGTCGGCGTGACCACGCCGCCGTCGGATGCGATCGACAGGAAGATGCGGTTCAGCGGCACCGGCTTGTTCTCGACGGTGTCGGCCGTGACATGCGCCTGCGGCTCGGGCGGCAAGAGCGAAGGATATTCGAACGCCAGATCGATCCGCTCCTGAGGCCCCGCGCGGCGCTGCATGCGCATGCGGATCGCTTTCGCCGGCACGTTGAACAGCGCGCTGCCGATGGTGATCGGTAGCCGCGCCGGATCGCCCGGCGATGTCGCGCGCCACGTCGGCCACAAGAGATAGGTGACGGTCGCAAGCGCAGCCGCACCGGCAACGCAGGATGCAGCCGCCAGAAGGAGGCTCGGCCAGCGCGAGCGGCGAAGCAGGGCGGGCGAGATCGGTGCTGAGAGCGAGTTCATCTCAGAGGTCGCGTGGGCTGACGAATCAGCAGCCAATATGCCACGCGCGATTCCGCGGCTTCAGCGAAAACGCCGGCGTTCGGCCGAGGAAATCAGGTTAACCACGCAGGCGATGTTAACCTTTCTTTAAGGATATGCTGGCGCGCCGGTGCGCCTTCTGCGAAGCGTCTTGAGCTCGTTGTTCGTATCGCGTGAGCTCACATGTCGCCTGAAGCGTTGCAGTCCTTCATTGCCATCGGCATCGGCTTTGCGCTCGCGGGCGCGCTGGTCAGCGCCTATCAGGCCTACGCGCACCAGCCGGCGGGTTTCGGCCTGCTGACGCAGGGCGCGAGCCCGCAGGCGTTCGCCGCGGTGCCCTTCCTGGTGTTCGCGGCGCCCTTCATCATCATGCGCAACACGGTGCGCGGCCGCCGCATCGAGAGGCGGCGCGTCGAGTTCGTCATGCTCGCCACCATGCTCGCCGGCTTCTGGAGCATGATGTCCGGCACGTGCTTCGTGATGCTGCTGCAGGCGGCAGGGCTTCTCTACAGCTGAACGTTCGTTCTCTTGATCGAGCATGATCTTTTCGGAAAACCGGTATCCACATTTCCGGATCAATCCTCCAGTCATCCTGTTGATTTGAAGACGGCCCGGCTGGCAAACGCGCCGGTGCGGCAGTATGACTTCGGTCATGTCCGACCACAGCCGCCGCGCACGACCCCGATACCATTGCCTTCTACGATCGCGAGGCGACCAAATATGCGTCGCGGCCGAAGCCGGAGCGCAACAAGCGCCTCGAAGGCCTTCATGGCGAGCCTTGGCAAGGGCGCGAAGATTCTCGAGCTCGGCTGCGGCGGCGGGCAGGATTCCGAGACGATGATCCGCGCCGGCTTCGATGTGACGCCGACAGACGGCTCGGTGGGGCTCGCCCGCGAAGCGGAGAAGCGGCTCGGCCGGCCGGTGAAGATCCTGCGCTTCGAGGATCTCGACGAGCCTGGCGTCTATGACGCGCGTGTGGGCGAGCGCCTGCCTGCTGCATGTTCCGGACGACCGGCTCGGCGACGTGCTCGCAAGGATTCATGCCTCGCTGCGGCGCGGCGGCCGGTTCTATGCGAGCTACAAGAAGGGCGAGGGCGGCGATCGCGACGGCCTCGGCCGCTACTACAACTTTCCCTCGCGCGAGCGGTTGACGGCGAGCCTACAGCCAGGCGGGCCAGTGGATCGGCCTCACCATGGAAGAAGCGCCGGGCGGCGGCTTCGACGGCGTGCCGCGCGTCTTCGTGCATGTGACGGCCATCAAGGCCTGAGCAGCAGGCCTGCACCTTCATCCGCGGCCGACCTCGCCAACGCCTGAGCTTTCGTGGCAGACTCCGTCTGCATCCAAGAAACACGTCCAAGGAACAGGCATGGCTATCTACGAACTCGACGGGCAGGCGCCCGAACTTCCCGCAGACGGCAGCTATTTCGTCGCCGACAACGCCGTGCTGATCGGCAAGGTGCGGCTCAAGACGGATTCAAGCGTCTGGTTCGGCTGCGTGCTGCGCGGCGACAATGAGTGGATCGAGGTCGGCGAGGGCTCGAACGTCCAGGAAAACACCGTCTGCCACACCGACCCCGGCAAGCCGCTGGTGATCGGCAAGAACTGCACCATCGGCCACAACGTCATCCTGCACGGCTGCACCATCGAGGACGGCGCGCTGGTCGGCATGGGCGCGATCGTCATGAACGGCGCAAAGATCCGCAAGGGCTGCGTGATCGGCGCGGGCGCGATCGTCACCGAGGACAAGGAGTTTCCCGAGAACTCGCTGATCCTCGGCGCGCCGGCCAAGGCCGTGCGCACGCTGACGGCGGAGCAGGTCGCCCAGCTGACGCGCGGCGCACCGAGCTACGTGAGAAACAGCAAGCGCTTCAAGGCGGGGTTGAAGAAGATCGGCTGAGGCATGGCCCATGCACTCTGCCTCATCCTGAGGAGCCCCGAGCGAAGCCGGGCGTCTCGAAGGATGATTTTGGCGACGTGCGGGGCCACACCCTTCGAGACGCCCTGCTTCGCTCGTCGAGCTACGTAAGGCGCCCTCACGGGTGAGGATCACAGGGAGGGGGACAGACATGCCATTTGCCGACGTCAACGGAGTTCGCCTGTTCTACGAGAGCATCGGCGAGGGCGTGCCGCTGCTGTTCATCCACGGCGGCTATGGCGGTGCTGCGACCACGCTGGCGCCGCTGCCGCAGGCGATCGAGACCATCCTGCCGCGCGACAAGGTGCGGACTATCGTTTACCACCGCCGCAACGCCGGTCTGTCGCAATATACCGACGCGCACTACACGATGGCGACGATAGCGGGCGATGCGCTCGGACTGCTCGATCATCTCGGAATCAAGAAGGCGATCGTCGTCGGCTCTTCGGCCGGCGGCCCGCCCGCGCTGGAGATCGCGCTGTCGAACCCTGAGCGCGTGATCGCGCTGTGCCTGCCGAACACCGGCGCCAATCTCGCGTCCCTCGAGCGGCCGCAGGGCAAGACACGGCTGGAGCTGGTCCAGCGCAGCAAGTCGGAGGGCGATCGCGCGGTATTCGAAGAACGCAAGGCGTCGTTGCGGATCCCTGTTCCGAGTGAGAGCAAGGATCCGGCCGAGATCGCGCGGCAGGAGAAACTGAAGGCGGCGCTGCAGACCGTGTCCGACGACGATCTGTTTCGCTATTCCGTCGGCGAGATCAGGAATTTCGAGGCCTATCTCGGCGTCGATTACACGCAGCGTCTTGGCGAATTGAAGATGCCGGTCTGCATCATTCACGGCACCGCCGATCGCGTCGTTCCGTACGCATGGGGCGAGGCGCTGCACAAGGCGATCCCGCAATCGGAGATGCATCCGATCGCGGACGCCGACCACGGCATTCTTTCTTACGAAGGCGCAGCCGGTGCACTGCGCGACTGGGTCAGCCGGGTGCTGCCGAAGGCTGCCGCGTAGTTCGCTGCCGCGCCTGTCGCTTGCCTCCAAAAAAGTTGCGGCCGAGCCTGGGGGAAGCTCGGCCGCGCGCGAACCGGTCTGGGACGGGGAGGGGTGGGGATGTGACCGGGTCGCGTATCTCTTTTCCAAAAATCCGTCAGCGTGAGCTTGCAGTGGCGACGTTCGGACGCGCATCGCCGAGCGCGACCCACACGTTCTGGTCGGCCTGCGACTGGCGCTTGACGAAGCGATAGCCGGTGTCGTGCCAGGCCAGGACGCTTTCATTCTGGTTGTCGAGAATGAACTCGCCCTTGTCGGTCTTCACCGTCAGCACCGCGTGTCCGTCGCCCTTCTTGTCGCGCACCACGGTGATCAGCAGGGCCTCGCGTGGCCATCCTGCTTCGATCAGCATCTTGCGCTTCAACAGCACGTAGTCTTCACAGTCGCCGTAGCCGTCGGTCGGATACGACCAGCGCTCGATGACGCCCCAGTGCTCCTGGTCGGTCATCGGCTTGATCGTCTCGTTGACCCAGCGGTTGACCCGAACGAGGTCCTTCCACGCCGCCTGCGTCATGACGATATCGCGCGGCTGCGTTGGGCCTGCGCGGCAATCCTTCGGATTGTCCGCGCAGAAATCGACCCAGCCGATCGGCGCACGCGAGGTGTCGCCGACGCTTGCATAGATCAGCCGCTCGTTTGCTTCAGCGGCGCTCGTCATCGCCAGCAGCGCGACGAACGCAATTCCAATCCCCTGTCCCCGAAGTGTCATTCTGGCCCCCGTTTTTCTTCGTTGGGCCACGTTTCGCACAAAGGATTTTCGCCGCCGCTAAGTTCCCCGATGTGCAATTGAAGCGAATACGTCAGAGAGTTAGACGCGTGTTTGAATCGATATTTGTCTCGAATGCGAGACAACTCAATTCGATTCAAATTTTACGCATTAACGGCCCCAAAGGCCGCAAAACCCTGTGTTGCGGACGCCGCCAGGCGGCGCCGTTAACCAAACGGGGGCGTGCTGAAAGACGCCTCCGCGCCCGGAAAAATCCCGGCGCGCGCTGAAATGGGCGGATATCGGGGAGCTCGGCGCGGTCGCGCCGTTTACCTGGCGGTGACGCTATCTTCGACAGTCTCGGGAAGCTGCGCGTGGACGAACTCGATCGCGAAGCCTTCCTCGAGGTGACGGACCACCCGCGACTGCACGCGGCCGAGCGTGACGGGGGCGCCGACTTCGGGCCGCGTTCGCCGAGCCGATGCTGACGGCCGCGCCCGACAACGACAGGTCCATGATGCGGCAGGGCACCTTGCTGCCGTCATCGAGCGTCAGCACGCCGAGCGGGTTGCGCGGCACGATACGATCGTGACGGCGATCTTCCGGCAGGTTGAGGATTTGACGGTTTGCTAACCATGTCAGCTGCGCCGCAAGCTTGTCGCGCTTGCGCGGCGTCGCCGACACGGTCATGGCGAAGCCGTTGTCGATCAGGCGGGTGATCTTGCCTTCCACGCGACCGATATGGTCGAGATAGGCGATCACACGCTCGCCGACCGTGCCGATGCCCGGCGCATACATGGCAAGCCCGCCGGGCGACATGTTCACCACCTGGCAGGGGAACTCCCTGTGGTCCTGAAGCATGTAGCGTCCAAGCAGGTGAACCTTGACCCGCTGAAAGCGCCGTCGCTCTTCGCGAACGGGTGCGGGCGGAGGAAATTTATGTGCCAGCGCCATCTCATTCCAACCGGTTGACCGGCTTGATCGGTATTTTGCCACCCTAGGAGGATACAGTTAACGCCGCGTTTACGGCTGCGAGGAAGCGCCATGCGCCTCCCGGTTGTGCTGCAGTTGTGAAGCTCTACGTCAGTGGTGCTTCACCGGTTCAAGCATTGAAAGACGGTCCTGTCGTCGCGGAGGATTCGTCGTCGGGCTTGCCAAGCGATCCGCAGTTACGCGTCTGAATGTTCGCGCTCTTGAGCAGGATGCTGCACGCTCAGGACAATGATTTCGTCTGCTGCATCATCAACCGCGTAATATAAGAGAATTTCTTGTAATGAGCCTGCGTACACCCGCGGTAGTCGGATGTCCGCTAGCGCTCGCCGCGCAATCCCTCATAGGCCATGAAGCCCTTGGCGAGCGCGAGGCGGTGCACCGCGCGCTGGCGCAGCGTCCTGTGACCGGCATGGCGCCAGGTCGTCAGCGAAAAATCGCGCAAGGGAGAATGATCGAGCTGTTCGGGCACGCCGAGCGCGACCAGCGAGCCGGTCACGCTTTGCGGCGCGAGCACCGAAGACGCAAAGGGGAGCAGCAGCAGCTCGAGATAGACCGGCGACAGGCTGTCGGTGAAAGCCGTGACGCCGGCAATGGTTGCGAGGCTTTCTTCGGTTGCGATGGAAACGAAATCCTCGACCTGGCGGCGGCTGGCGCGGGCAAACAGATCGAGAAAATCCTCGCCCTTCGCATCGCGTCCCGACCATCGCGCAAATCCGCGTGCCGGCGACGCGCAGGGGAAAGCGCGACGCCTGGTCGCAGCCGACCACGAACATGTCGCCGATCAGATGGCGGATCGGACCAGGTTCCAATGCGCCGCGATCGGGCGCGGGAGCGCCGTCACGCTGCTTGTCCCAGTAGTCGTAGAGTTCGCGGGTCGCAGGATGTTTCATAACCGGCCTGACTGACGCAACTCACACCGACCGGGACAGGATTGTCTCATTACGGAATGCCGAACTGTGAGCTACATCTCTCGCAAGGAGCGATTGCAGCGTCCATGCCGCAGGGCCTGAAACGAGCGGCGCGGGCAGGCTTTGTCCCGTTAAGGTTAAATTAACGATGCGGTTGGGGGTTGCGGCCAGCGGCGGTATGTGCTTGCGGACCAAGACTGCTCTGACGAACAGGTCGCGGGGAGGGGTGGGGATTACCCCGATAGCGCGTCGGCGAAGGCCGGCAAAGGGAGGGCTTCATGCCCTCCCTTTTCTTTGGAAATGCAGGATGTTGGCGAATGGCGCGTAGCGAGTGGCGTGATTGGCGAGCCATGTCGCTGTCTTGCTATTCGCTACTCCGTATTCGCCATTCGCCCCACGAACCGTGCTTGCGCGCGGCGCACAGGCCGCATATTCCGTAAATCTCGTCCCAGACCGGAACATCCTCTTCGTGACCGACCCTGAAACCCCGCGCGAACCGGTCCTGAATCTGCCGGGCGCGATGACCGTCATCGTGGTCGCGCTGGTCGGCATTCATGCCTTTCGCGCGATCCTGCCGCCGGAATCGGACCAGTGGCTGATCGTGACCTTCGGCTTCGTGCCGGCGCGGTACGACACCTCGGTGCTGGTCGACCGCTTTGCCGAATACGGCGGTGAGGGTGCGAAAATCTGGGCGCTTTCTCACCTACAGCTTTCTGCACGCCGACATCAGTCACCTGGTCTTCAATCTGCTCTGGCTACTGCCGTTCGGAAGCGCGGTCGCGAGGCGCTTTGGAGCGGTCCGTTTCTTCCTGTTCCTTGCCGTGGCGTCGATTGCGGGCGCGGCCGCTCATCTCGTCACGCATGCACGGCGAGCTTGCGCCGATGATCGGCGCGTCGGCGGCTATTTCAGGCGCGATGGCCGCGGCGATTTGCTTTGCCTTCGGCCGCGGCAGCTTCCTGTCGTTCCGGCGCGGCGATGCCGATGCGGCGGCGCGCGTGCCGGCGCTGCCGCTGTTCAAGGCTCTGCGGCATCCGCGCGTCGTCACCTTCCTGGCTCTGTGGTTCGGCATCAACATCATCTTCGGCCTCGGTGCGATCCAGCTCGGGTCGCAGTCGCAGAGCGTCGCCTGGCAGGCGCATATCGGCGGTTTTCTGGCTGGCCTGCTGCTGTTCTCGCTGTTCGACCCGATCCCTCCCGCATCGCGAAATGTCGCGGCCCGGGTCACCGAGTAGGGCTAGTTGTCGCGCCGACCTTGTTGCGCGAACGGCCGCGTTGCTACATCATGCTCAAAACCAAAAACGACGCTGCGCTGTTTCTTTGACCGCGTGTCGCGCGGGTCGGTTAGGGGGACGCGGTCGCCTTGAAGTCTTAAGGAGGCGACAATGACTGTTCGTGCGATACTCGATGCCAAGGGCCGCCAGGTCGAGACCATTGGAGCGGATGCGAAAGTTTCATCCGCGGTGAAGATCCTGTCCGAGCGCCGGATCGGCGCGCTGCTGGTGATGGCCGGCGACAGGATCGAAGGCATCCTGTCTGAGCGCGATATCGTTCGCGAGCTTGGCGAGCGCGGCGCAAAAATTCTCGACGACCAGGTCAGCACGGTCATGACGCCGAAGGTCATGACCTGCCGGCGCGCCGACACGGTCAGCTGGTTGATGGAACAGATGACGGAAGGAAAGTTCCGGCATCTTCCTGTCGTGGAAGACGGCCAGGTCGTCGGCATCGTGTCGATCGGCGATGTGGTGAAGCAACGCGTGATGGAATTCGAGCGCGAACAGGAAGCGATGCGCGACTACATCGCGACGGCTTAGAGCTTTAGCTGTCTCCGTCATCCCGGGTTCGCGTTGCGCGCGCCCCGGAATGACGAGGTCGACAGGCAGTGCGGCTAGCCCGCGGCCTTCTCTGCGTCGTCGGTGGGCTTCTCGTCACCCTTCGCCGGAGAGGCCGCAGGCAGCGCGACGTAGCCGGGCGCGAGAATCGCGATCGCTTCCTCGATCAATTCGATCGTGCGCTCCGCCGCGCGCCGGCCGTGCGCGATCGCCTCCTCGGCGCGATGAAAGTCGAACCAGCCGATTTTCGCCACGCGCGGCGAGATCAGCACGTCCGGTGGATCGCCGGCGAGCCGCGCGCGGGTGATGCGGTCCTGCATGATGTTGAAGGCTTCCACCATCACGGTGGAGATGCCGGGGCGGCCGACGCTGCCGAAGAACTCGCGCTTCATCGTGCGTTCGGCGGAAAAGAATTTGCTGATGCCCCTGGGCTGCTCCGGCGCAACCGCCTGTTCGTTCCGACAGATCCGGCGGCGTGCCGAATGCCGAGATCGTGCCGCCGTGGCCGAAATTGTCGGCGTTGAGATTGACTGCGATGACGATCTCCGCGCCGAGCGCGCGCGCAGCCGAAACCGGAACGGGATTGACCAGCGCGCCGTCCACCAGCCAGCGATCGCCGATCTTCACGGGCGAGAAGATGCCAGGCAGCGCATAGGACGCACGGATCGCCTCGACCAGCCGGCCGTGCGTCAGCCAGATCTCGTGACCGGTCGCAACTTCGGTCGCGATCGCGGCGAATTTCAGCGGCAGATCCTCGATCAGCCGCCGGCCGATCGATTGTTCGAGCTCCGCGGCGAGCTTGCCGCCGCCGATCAACCCGGAGCCGTTCAGTTGAATGTCGAGATAGCCCAGCACGCTGCGCGGCTGCAGGCTGCGTGCCCAGTCCTCGAACGCATCGAGATGGCCGGTCACATAGGCCCCGCCGACCGCGGCGCCGATCGAGGTGCCGACGACGACGTCCGGCATGATGCTGCGCTCGAGCAGCGCGCGAAGAATGCCGATATGGGCAAAACCTCGGGCTGCACCGCCCCCAAGCACCAGCCCGATCAGCGGGCGCCGCGAGGGGCCGAGACCGACCTTGTCCTTTTCCGCACTATCCTTCTGGCCTTGCCCTAACCAATTTTGCAGCACGCGCGTCGTTCCGTGTTTGAGCCCCGGGCTTACGCCAGAACCTCAGAAAAAATAGTAAGTGCAGCGGCAGGTTCCAGTGGCCCGTGATCCGGACCCGGTCCGACCTGTGGCTGACGCCGGTCGAAGCCGGGCTCAGGCTTGAATTTGCCGCGTTTTCAGCCGAGAAGCAGGCAACATGACGGCGTCAGGGATACGATTTGGCGGGCCTCTTCGGGGAGCCGGCCGGCCAAAGGCCGCGATCGCGCGGCTTTGCGCGCTCGCATTCGTGGCCCTGCTGTCGCTTCCGACCCTGGCTCAGGCCCAGCTTTTCGGTGATCGGCCGCCGCCGGTCCCACCGGCCGCGGTTCCTCTTCCCGACGGCGTCGGCGCTGGCGCCGTCAGTCTCGCGCCGCCGTCAGGACCTGGACGCCGGTCTTTCCGCCGGCTGGACTCGCGCCGCCGATGACCGCACCGCCTGGTCCCGCCGTTGCGGCTCCGCCCGCGGCGGCCGCGCCGCCGACCGCAAACCAGGCCGTGCTCGCGCTCAGCGCCCGGTTCGGCAAGGACCTTCCGAATGTGACGGGCGGCGTGATCTGGCGCATCTACGCCGACAGGCCGGATAACAGCGGCGCGTTCCGCATGCTGCGCGAGGATCGGTCGCCGACCCCCAACATCGTGCTCCCGCCCGGCAGCTACGTCGTGCATGCGAGCCTTGGGCTTGCGAGCGCGGTGCGCGCCGTGACGCTGCGCCAGGACACCACCCGCGAACTGTTCGACATTCCGGCCGGCGGCCTGCGCATCGAGGGCCGCGTCGGCACCACGCGCATTCCCTCAGGCCAGGTGACGTTCAACATCTACAAGGGCAGCCAGTTCGACACCGCCGAACGCTCGCCGATCGCGCAAAACGTTCCCTCGGGCGACGTCGCGCTGATTCCGGAAGGCACCTACTACATCATCTCCAACTACGGCGACGGCAATTCGGTCGTCCGCTCCGACATCCGCGTGCAGGCCGGCAAGCTCACCGACGTGACGGTGACGCATCGCGCAGCGCTGATCGTGCTGAAGCTCGTCAGCGAGCGCGGCGGCGAGGCATTGGCGAACACGTCCTGGTCCGTGCTCACGCCCGGCGGCGACATCGTCAAGGAATCGATCGGCGCGTTTCCGCGCGTGGTGCTCGCCGAAGGCCAGTATCGCGCCATCGCGCGCTATGAGGGCCGCGTGTATGAGCGCTCGTTCGACGTGGTCAACGGCGTCGACGGCGAGATCGAAGTGCTCTCGCGCTAAATTCAGGCTCTGGAAAGCGAACCCACATAGCAGCCAATGCCGGGCGAGTTGATAGCGGTGCGCTCAATCGGGCAGACCGGCTATGCGGAGGCCATCTAGATAATGCTCGAAGCTTGCCGTGTCGCCGAACAGGTGGGTTTCTCGCACAAATGCTATTGAAGTGTTTGGGCGCTTGACCTGCAATTGTTGGATGCAGTTCGTGGCCTCGTCGAGCCTGCCAAGCTGGGCCAGAGCCGCGATCAGTACGGTGTACCGCGACCATTGGAAATTCGGCTGCTGCAGCGCGCGCCGTGCCCATTCGGCGGCTTCCTCGTAGCGCTTCAGAAAATACGCGGCATCAGCGAGTCGCACCAGGAATGATCCCATGTTTGGGATCATGCGGACTGAGTCGTATCGCCGCTGTCAGATGGGGGATGCCCTCCTCTGCGCGTCCCGAGAATACGAGCGTCGCACCCAGACCGTAATGTGCGAGTGCCAGTGAAGGGTTCAGCTCCAATGCTGTCTTCAGCTCCCGGAATGCAGCGTCATATTCGCGGCGCATATAGTAGGCCCGCCCCAACGTACAGTGCGCGCCAGCATCCTCGGCGTCGAGCACCACTGCCCGCAGCGCGGGTGCGAGTGCCTTCTCGCGATTGTCCGAAATGGAATTCTGCGAAGCCGTAGACACCCTCGTAGTAATAGGTCTCGGCGAGCCCGGAATGTGCGGGCCCGAGCTGCGGGTCCCTCGCGATTGCCTGTGCAAAATACTGCCGCGCGCGCAGCAGGTCGTCCTTGGTGTACTCATAAAGGTGCGACATGCCGCGCTGGTAGAGATCCCACGCGTCGAGATTATCCGGACGCTTGCCAGCCGAGCGCCGGCGCTCGACCTTTCCGAGCTCCGGCTCGACCGCGCCGATGATTGTCTCCGTGATCTCGTCCTGCACGGCGAATATGTCGGATAGTTCGCGATCGTAGCGCTTCGCCCAAAGCTGTCTTCCGGAAGTTCCCTCCGCTAGCTGTGCGCTGATCCGGACGCGCTCGCCAACCTTGCGTACGCTGCCCTCGAGCACGTAGCGCACGCCGAGTTCGTGCGCGACCTGCTTAACGTCGGTCGAGCGCCCCTTGTAAGCAAAGGATGAGTTCCGCGCTATTACGAAGAGCCAGCGCGCGCGCGAGAGCCCGGTGATAATATCCTCGGTCATGCCGTCGGCGAAATAGTCCTGCTCGGGATCGCCGCTCATGTTGGTGAACGGCAAGACGGCTATCGAAGGCTTGTCGGGAAGCGCCAAGGCCGGTCGGTGACTGCGCTGCTTCGCCGCTGAGCCGCACCCGGTAGACCCGCACCGGCCAGGCGATGTTCTTGAGCTGCTGTTCGCCGGCATCCTCGAAGGCGATATCGAGCTTGCCTCGCGCATCTTCCTGCACCCGGCCCGAAACGCAGATTCCACCCGGTTCCGCGAGGCCCTCCAGACGGGCCGCCACATTCACGCCGTCGCCGTAGATGTCGCCGCCGTCGATGATGATATCGCCGACATTGATGCCAACACGGAACTCGATCCGCCTCTCTTGAGGCACGTCGGCATTGCGCCCAAGCATGCCGCGCTGGATCTCGATGGCACAGCGCAGCGCATCGACCACGCTCGCGAACTCAGCCAGCATGCCGTCGCCTGTAGTCTTGACGATCCGTCCCTGGTGTTCCTCGATCTTGGGATCGAGCAGCGCATGCCGATGGGCCTTCAATTGGGCAAGCGTGCCCTCTTCGTCGGCGCCCATCAGCCGGCTATAGCCAGCGATGTCGGCCGCCAGAATTGCCGTAAGCCGTCGCTGCACGCGCTCGCCAGCCATGGCACCCCTCTGTCATCCGTCAGAAGGACACTACACGCCTCCGGTTGCGAGGGACATGAGGCTAAACAGTTGCATCTCATCGCCGGTAAAATGAGGTGCCATGCGCGGGCGAGTGCTTACGCATGAAGAGGCGGCTCAGCCGCAGGCCATCCCTGCAAGCGGCCTAACGAGCTGCTGGGTTGCCGCGGCGCTCTTGACCGAGGCCCGTGATCGTTCCGCGCTGAGCGAGCGTGTCCAGCCTCGCAAGACCTTCTCGATGCCGCTCACCAACGCGTTGGCGTGTCGGGAGAGCAGATGATTGCTCTGGCTCATCAACGTGACCGGCAGCACGACAGCGGGGCTGAACGGGCGCCAGCCCAGACCGGCGAGGCCGGCATGGAGCGCGAAACTGTCGACCAGCGCCACGCCGATCCCCTGCTGGACGTAGCAGGCGGCAACGATGCTCATGGTGACCTGCAGGTCGATTTGCCGTCGCGCACCGGCCTGCTCGAAAGCCTGGTCGAGCAACTGCCCGAAATGCGTCTCACCGCCGAACGAGATGAGCGGGCTCTTCGCAAGATCGAGCGGCGTGACCGTTTCACGGGCAAGGAGTGGATGGCCGAGCGGGGCGATCAAGACCATCTCGGCTGAACCCAGCGTGCGCACCGTCAAGCCAGGAAGCTGCACGGGTGAAAGCGCCAGACCGAAGTCGGCCTCGCCGGCCGCAACGGCTTCGGCAACGTCGCGGGCCGGCAGCAGATGCGACGAGATGCGGATAGCCGGATTCGCTTTCAGGAACGATGCCGTGGCCACCGGCAACAGGGCAGCGGCGCAGGAAGATGATGCGGCGACGCGGACTAGCCCAGCGCCGCCGGCCTTGACCTCGCCTGTCAGGCGTTCGAAAGCCGACAGCTCACTCATGATCCGGTCGGCATCAGGCAGCAGGCGCTGCGCCTCGGGCGTGGGATAGAGGCGGCCCTTGACCGGCCGCAACAGCTTGAAGCCGACCCGGCGTTCCATCGCGTGCATGGCCTTGCTCACGGCGGGCTGGGAAATGCCCAGGAAGGATGCGGCGCCCGTGATGGTGCCGCTGCGCATCACGGCATGGAAGATCTCGAGCTGACGCGCGTTCATGCAACCGGCTCCTGTGATTTGACCAAGCGACAGACCATAACCGGAAGTTATGGGGCTGCTCAATGTCTTCTGTCGACGGGCCGAAAAAGCCGCGGTTTAGTTCGGTCGCACAACAACAGAGGCTCTTCCCGACCATGGGCATACGCGTCGGCGTCGATATCGGTGGCACCTTCATCGACTTCTGCCTGTGGGACGAGTCGAAGGAAGAGCTGCACAGCCTGAAGGTCCTGACGACGCCGCAGACTCCCGGTGCCGAACTCCTGCGCGGCCTCGACCTTCTGCAGCAGCGGCACGGCGTCAGCCCGGCCGACATCACCAGCTTCGTCCACGGCACGACGGTTGGCATCAACACCGTCATCCAGCGCAAGGGCGCAAGGCTTGCGCTGCTGACCACCGAGAACTTCGAGGACGTGGTCGAGCTCGCCCGGCTTCGCATGCCCGAGGCCTACAGCCTGTTCTCGCGCCGTGGCGCGCCGCTCGTGCCGCGCGATCGCATCTTCGGTATCCGCGAGCGCGTGCTGGCCGACGGCACGGTCGAGCAGGCGCTCGACGAGGCGTCGGTCGTGTCGGCGATCGAAAGGGCGCAGGCCAAGGGCGTCGACGGCATCATCATCACGCTCCTCAACGCATACCGCAATCCGATCCACGAGGCCCAGGTCCAGGCGATTGCCGCCCGCGTCGCGCCTGGCTTGTTCGTCTTCCGCTCGACCGAGGTCTGGCCGGTGATCCGCGAGTACGAACGCACGACAACCGCGCTGATCAATGGCTACGTCCATCCCAAGATCAAAGACTATCTCGACAAGCTGATCGAGGGCCTGCGCAGCCGCGGCGTCGCCGCCGAGCCGCTGATCACCAAGTCGAACGGCGGCATCATGCGCGCCGAGCTCGGCAAACGCGCCTGCGTCAGCATGGTCCTTTCGGGCACCGCGTCGGGCGTCATGGGGGCCGCCTGGGTCGCCAACCAAGCAGGTCATGCCAACGTCATCACCCTCGATATCGGCGGCACCAGCTCCGACGTCGCCCTGATCATCGACGGCAAGCCGCAGTTCGGCCTGGGCGAGAAGATCGGCGACTTGCCGCTCTACATCCCGAGCGTCTCGGTGTCCTCGATCGGTGATGGCGGCGGATCGATCGCCTGGGTCGACGGCTTTGGCGTGTTGAAGGTCGGCCCGGAGAGTGCGGGCTCGTCGCCGGGGCCGGCTTGCTACGGCCGCGGCGGCACGCTGCCGACGATCACCGACGCTTTCGTGGTCTGCGGCTTCCTCGGCCAGCATGATCTCGCCTACGGCGCGTTCCGCCCCGACGTCGCGCTGGCGCGGACGGCGATCGGCACGCTGGCCAACCGCATCAATCTCGGCCTCGAGCAGACCGCCGAGGCGATCATCCGTATCGCCATTGCCGGCATGTTCGTCGAAGTCAGCAAGCTGGTCGCCCGCTATGGCGTCGATACGCGCGACTTCGCCCTGCTGCCGTTCGGCGGCGCCGGTCCGATGCTGGGATGCTTCCTGGCGCGCGAGCTCGGCATGCGGCGCGTTCTCATTCCTGCGCGTCCCGGCGTGGTCAGCGCACTGGGCGGGCTCGTGGCCAACGTCAAGAACGACTTCATCCGCACGCTGTTCATCATGGCGAGTGCGGGCGATGCCTCGCAGCTGACCGGGGCGGTGAAAGAACTGCAGGCCGCAGGAACGGCCTGGCTGCGCGACGAGCAGAAGTTTGCCGGCGAGGCCACGCATGCCTGGTTCGCCGACATGCGCTATCGCGGCCAATCCTTCGAGCTCGAGGTGCCGCTTCCCGGCAACGTCGTCGAGGCCGCCGACATGGCGGCGATCGCCGAGGCGTTTCACCGGGCGCACGAGGACGTCTACGATTTCTGCGACCGGGAGTCGCCGGTGCAGATCATGAACCTGCGCCTGGTCGTGTCCGGGGCGTCACCCAAGCCCCAACTGCATCCGCTGCCGCATGCCAGGAGCGAGGCGCCCGCGCCGGAGCAGACTCTCAAGGTCTTCTTCGATGGGGCGTGGCACGACGTGCCGTTCTATCGGCGAGCGACGCTCGAGGCCGGCCATCGCTTCGAAAGCCCGTGCGTGATCGTGCAGGACGACAGCACGGCCTGCGTCCCTCCCGGCTTCAACGCCACGGTGGACGAGGGCGGTAACATCGTTCTCGCGTGCGCGGAGCAAGGCTCATGAAGGTCGACAAGGTAACGCTCGAGATCCTCGCCAATCACATGCGGGCGGCTGCCGAGAGCATGGCGTACACCCTGTACCGGACTGCGCACTCGACATTCGTGAAGGAGACCGAGGACTTCACCATCCAGATCCTCGACGCCGCCGGCCGCACGACCGCGGTGCCGCTCGATCTCGGAGCCACCTGGTATCCGGGGATCGACTATGGCCGGGCGATTCCGATGATCCCTCACTACGAGCCAGGCGACATCGCATTCACCAACGATCCTTATTCCGGCTATCTCGCGACCCATACGCCGGACCTGGTGCTGTGGAAGCCGATATTCCACGACGGCGAGCTGCTGTGCTTCGCTGCCGGCCATATCCACAACACGGACATGGGCGGCGCCGTGCCGGCCAGCCTGTCGCGCGCCCTGACCGAGATCCACCAGGAGGGCATTCGCTTCAAGCCCAGCAAACTCTATCGCGCCGGCGTCCTCAACCAGGAGCTGGTGGACGTCATGATGTTGAACGTCCGCAAGCCCGACCTCAATATGGGTGACCTGAAGGCCTTCGTCGGTGCCATGAACACGGGCGAACGCAAGATACGCGAGCTGATCGCCAAGTTCGGCGCCGACACGCTGCGTCAGGGCATGAACGACTTGCTCGATTATGCCGAGCACCAGGCGCGCGCGATCCTGCGCTCGATTCCCGACGGCGAGTATTTCTTCTCCGACTATGCCGATGAGGATGGCCCCGATGGGTTTCCTGCGCGCCTGGCGGTCACGCTGCGCATCAAGGGCGATTCGGCCATCCTCGACTTCACCGGCAGCGACCCGCAGCTGACCTCGTCGCTCAATGTGCCGACCGGTGGCAATCCGCACCACACGCTGTTGCTGGTCGGCGTCTACTACATCCTCTATTCGCTCAATCCCAACCTGGTGTTGAATTTCGGACTGACGCGGCCATTCCATTGCATCCTGCCGGAGGGAACGATCGTCAATCCGCAGTTCCCGGCCGCGGTCGGCATGCGCAGCCTGACCTGCGGACGCATCCGCAGCCTGCTGTTCGGCGCCTTCGGCCAGGCCATGCCCGAGCGCATGCCGGCGGCACCCGCGGGTTCGAGCTCGATCGTCAACGTGATGACGTATGACGATCGCACCGGTGAGTCCGTCATTGCGGCCGTCAATCCGGTGGTCGGCGGCTCGGGTGGCATGCCGACGGGCGACGGCACCGACGGCAGCGGCGCCGATGCCGCCTATCTCAAGAACACGCCCATCGAGATAACCGAAGCCGAAGTGCCGATCCGCTTCCGCCGCTATGGGCTGGCGCCGGGGACCGGCGGTGCCGGGCGCTGGCGCGGCGGCCTCGCGACGCAGATGGATTTCCAGGTGTTCTCGCCCAACACGCGTATCACAGCGCGCAACCGCGACCGCTGCCAATTCCAGGCCTGGGGCATTCTCGGCGGCAAGGCCGGTCGCGGGTCATCGATGTCGCTGAACCCGGGGCGTCCCGACATGCGCGTGCTGAACAACATCGACACCTTCGCCGCCGATCCCGGCGACATTGTCTCCATCACCTCGCCCGGCGGCGGCGGCCGCGGCGATCCGCTCGATCGCGAGCCGGAGCGCGTGCTGCGCGACGTGGTGTGCAACTACGTCACCATCGCCGACGCCGAGGCCGACTACGGCGTCGTGCTGACGGGCGCCGGCATCGATCTGGCAGTGGATCTGCCGGCGACCGAAGCGTTGCGCGCATCACGGCGGCGGAACGAGCCGCATCCGCACTTCCATTTCGGCGCCGCGCGCGAGGCCTACGAGCGGGTGTGGACGCGCGAAGCCTACGACGCAATGACGGTGCTGCTTGCGAGCCTGCCGGTCCACTGGCGCTTCTTCGTGAAGCGAAAGCTGATGGAGCGCCTCGAGCGCGAAGGCAGCGGCGCAGCCGAAGTCAGCGCTGTGTGGAATGGCTTGCTCGACGAACTGCCACACATTCGGCCGCAGCGCGCGGCGGCGGTATAGACCATGGCCGGCGGCGACATCTTCACGGCGGATTTCCGCACCACGCCCTGGTGGTGGGAGGATTGCGAGCGGGCGGAGGAGCCGCCGGCGGACCTGCCGCACGTTCGTCGATGTCCTGGTGGTCGGCGGTGGATATGCCGGCGTTCATTGCGCGCTGACCTTGGCCGAGAACGGACGCGACGTCCTGGTCCTCGATGCCGAGCGCCTCGGTTGGGGCGCCAGCACGCGCAACGGCGGCCAAGTCACCGGCGGCGTCAATGTCGGCAAGATCCCCGGCGGCGGCAATGCCACCGCCGGTGTGATGGCGGCGCGACGACAGGCGGTCCTGCGCGATGCCGCTGCGGCCATGCGGCATCTCGAAGAGACAATCGAACGCCACCAGATCCAGTGCGGCTTGCGGAAAACCGGCAGGCTCACCGCCTTGTGGACCACCGACCATTGGACGGGATGGTGAGAAGCGGCTCGATGAGCTCAATCGCTACTCCGAAGCCGATGCGCGGATGGTCGACCCGGCGTCGATGCGCGAGGAGATCGGCAGCGACTTCTATCGCGGCGGCGTGCTGATCGGCCGGGCGGGGCACCTGCAGCCCGCGCAGCTCTATGGCGGCCTGCTGAACGCGGCGCGCCGGGCCGGCGCCAAGGCGCAAGGCGGCACCCGCGTGCTCGCGATCAAGCGCCTGCGTGACGGCGAGTGGCAAGCGGAGACGTCCCGCGGCACGGTGCGCGCCACGACTGTCGTCATTGCGACTAACGGCTACACCGGCCGGCTGGTCGGCAGACTGCATCGCCAGGTGATCCCGGTGACAACCCACATGATCGCGACCGAGCAATTGTCGGAGGATCTGGCACGGAGCCTGATGCCGCGCGATCGCGCGGTGTCGGAGACACGGCGAGTGATCAATCATTTTCGGCTGTCGCCCGACGGACGGCGGCTGCTGTTCGGAGGGCGGGCGCGCTTCTTCCCGGCGAACGAAAAAGTCACGGCCTCGATCCTCCACCGCGCGATGGTGCAGAGGTTTCCCCAACTCGCAGGCGTCCGCATCACCCACAGCTGGGGCGGACGCGTCGCGGTGCCCTTTGACTACATGCCGCACATTGGCCGGCACGACGGCATCCACTACGCGCTCGGATGCAATGGCAGCGGCGTCGTGATGATGAACTGGCTGGGCCATGGCATCGCCAGAAGATTCTCGACGGCACGTCGGACCCTGTGAACGCCTTTGATACCGGCACGATGCCCACGCATCCGCTCTACACGGGCACGCCGTGGTTCCTGCCAATCGTCGGCACGTATTACCAGGCGCGGGACTGGCTCGACCGCCGTCGCGACGCGCCGCGATCGATGCGAAACCGGAGTTGAGGGGGAGGGTTCATGCGCAACAGTTCGACATTCATTTGTCGTCGCTCATTGATGCTGGCCGCGGCGGCCACTCTTGCGACGCCGGCCGTGCTGCGGGCGCGAGGCACCGTGGCCGAACAAGCCGATCCGCTTCGTCGTGCCGCTCGGACCCGGTGGTGCGACCGACATCTGTGATGCGCATCCTGGCGCCCAAGCTCGGCGAGCTCCTGGGCCAGCCGTGCATCGTGGAAAATCGCGTCGGGGCAGGCGGCGTGGTGGGGACGGATTATCGTCGCGAAGTCGCCGGCAGACGGCTACAGCTTCGTTCACGCGAGCGTCTCGTCGGTCGTCATCGCGTCCTATCTCTTCGACCGCTTGCCCTATGATCCGGAGCGCGATCTGATTGCGATATCGCCCACGGTGTTCGTGCCGTTGTGCCTGTCGGTCACGCGCAACGGTTTGAACGTCAGCTCGCTCCAGGAGCTGATCGCCGAAATGCGCGCCAAACCCGGCAAGCTCAGCTTCGCCAGCAACGGAACGGGCACGACCAGTCACCTGGCCGGTGCGAATTTGCTGCGCCTCACGGGTTGCCAGGCCGAGCACATCCCCTATCGTAGCGGCGCCGAGGCGATCATGGCGCTGGTCAAGGGCGAAGTGCAGTGGGCGTTCGATATCCCCGCCCTTCACGGGCCGCAGCATCGCGAGGGCAACGTTCGCATCATCATGGCCACGCCGGAGCGCCAGCCGCTGATCCCGGATATTCCCAGCAACACCGAAGCGGGCATGCCGGAGCTCAAGGCCTATGCGTGGTTTGGGACATTCGGACCGGCAGGACTGCCGCAGCCTGTCGTCGCCAAGCTGGCCGCCGCGATGGCCGAGGCCATGGCCGACGCGGCGATCCGCAAGCGCCTCGAGGAGAGCGGCATGCCGCCAATGCTCGATTACACGCCGGCGAAGTTCGAAACCTTTGTCAAGCAGGAGCGCGAGTTCTGGGCGCCGATCGTTCGCGCCTCGGGGGCCAAGGCCATATAGGCGAGAATGCTGCTGGCCTGAGCTACAGGGTGAAGCGGCGTCTTGCAGCCGCGCTCCGGATGGCGATCAGACGGGCAGGGCGATGTCTTGCGACGTCTGAAAGCGCGAGATCGCAAAGGGCTCGATCGGTGTTTCGGTCCTGCCGGTGGCGATCAGCTCGGCCATGACGTCGCCGACGCCAGGGCCGAGCTGAAAGCCGTGGCCGCAGAAACCGAAGGCGTAATGAAGCCCGGAAACCTTGGCCGATGGTCCCATGATCGGGATGTCGTCCGGCAGATAGCTCTCCACACCGCTCCAGACGCGAATGATGCTGAGCCGGCTCAGCGCGGGCACGACCCGCGAAATCTGCGTGAACTGCGAGAGCGTGTTTTCCGGCTGCACGTAGGCGCGGAGGTCTCTGCGCTGGCCGGTCCCCTGTTGCCGCCACCGAACACGATGTTCCCGCGCTTCACCTGCCTGAGATAGACGCCCTCATGCGGAATGATCGGTCGATACGCCGAGCACCGGCTGAATCGCGTAAGGCAGCGGCTCGGTGACGGCCATTTGCGGGCCGTGGATCGCGAGTGGCACCGGCTCGCCGAATTGCGTCGACAACCGATTGCCCCATGCGCCTGCGGAAATCATCAGCTGAGGGCGGCGGAAGATGCGGCCGTCGGCGGCCTCGACGCGGAACTCGCCGCCGTCCTTTTCGACGACGATGATCTCGGTATTCTCGAACACCGCGGCGCCCGCGCGCTTGGCTGCGCGTCCGAAGGCCGGCGCAGCAAGGCGCGGATTGGCGTGTCCGTCGCGCGGCGCGTACGACCCCGCCCGCACTTCAGGTCCGATGAAGGGGAAGCGCTGCGCGCAAAGCGTTGCCGCTGATGATCTCGAGATCGAGCCCGTAATGCCGCGCCTCGCGGGCATACTCCTCGAAGTTCGCAGATCGTCTCGTCGTCATAGGTGACGCGGATGTGGCCCGATGGCCAGGAACTCCACGTCCTCGCCGAGCAGTTAGGTCGAGCTTCCCCAGATCTCGCGCGACCGGTTGGCGAGCGGCAATTGCCTGAGGTAGCGGCCTTGCCGGCGCACGTTGCCGAAATTCGTGCCGCTCGCCTGCTGGCCGATCAGCCCGCGCTCGAGCAGCGCGACGGAACGACCGCGTTGGCGCAGGAAGAATGCGGTCGCAGCGCCCATGATGCCGCCGCCGATCACGATCACATCGCTGTGGGCGGCCTGCGCTCATGACGAGGCGCTCCGCGTCGAGATCGGCGAGCGGCTTCACCGGGGCCTGTCCGCGCAACCGGCCGATGGTTTCGAGCGGCACGCCGATCGCCGCGGAAACGATCTCCGCCGCCGCGTGGCCGCAATAGCGCCCCTGGCAGCGTCCCATGCCGACGCGGCTGAAGGCTTTCGCGCGATTGAGTTCGTGCGCACTCTTTTCCAGCGCCACATCGCGCAACTCGCGCGCCGTGATCGCCTCGCAGCGGCACACGATGGTTTCATCCGGAATGGTTTTCGCCAGGCCCTGCGGCCAGGGGAACGCCTCGGCGATCCCTTCGCGGAAGCGCTCCATGCGCCCGCGTGCGATCCTCAAGGCCGCAACGCGTGGCTCCGGGACAGGCAGGCCGAGATCGGCGAGCGCGGCGAAGGCCGCCAGCCGGCCGGAGATTTCCGCACCATCCGCGCCCTGCGTCCGCGCGCCGTCGCCGGCGAGATAAACCCCCTTCGTCGTGCTGCGGCCATCGATGTCGATCGTCGGCCAGAACTGGCGGGTCTTCGCGTCGAACTCGAAGTCGCAGCGCGCGAGATCGGCCAACTGCGTCTCGGGCCGCAGATGGTAGCCGAGGCCGACGGCGTCGCAATCGAAGCGTGCGGATTTCGCCCGAACCGAGCCGCACCGAAACGCCGGATACGCCCGTTTCCGCCTCACCGTGAATTTCGAGCGGCGTCACCCCGCGATGGATCGCGATGCCTGAAAACTTCAACTGCGCGACGAGCTTCATGCCCTTGAGCAGCACATCCGGCCGGGCCATCAGCCGCGGCAGCGCCTTGACCTGCGTCAGGAACGGCGTCGTATCGAGCAGCGCCACGACCTCCGCTCCGGCTAGCGCGTATTGCGACGCCACGAGTTGCAACAGCGGCCCCGTGCCCATGAACACGACGCGCCGGCCGATCGATGCGGCCTGCGCCTTCAGCGCGATCTGCGCTGCGCCGAGGCTGTAGGTGCCGGCATAATCCCACCCCTTCACCGGCATCAGCCGATCGGTCGCGCCGGAGGCGATGATCAGCGCATCATAGGGCAGGGCGCTTGCGCGTCCCTCAGAGACGACATGCACATGGCCATCCGCGATGTTCCAGGCGAGATGGCGCGGACGGTAGTCGATCCGCCCCTTGAGGCGATCGAACGTGCTGTGCAGCGCTTCCGCGCGTGCGGCCTCGCTGCCGTAGAGTTTTGATGGCGGACGGGTGAATCCTTCCGGCTGACGGCGATAGATCTGCCCGCCGTCGCGCGCGCTTTCGTCGATGACGATCGGCCGGACGCCGGCCTCCACCAGCGTTTCCGCGGCCCGCACGCCGGCGGGACCGGCGCCGACGATGATCACGCGTGGTTCGGCCATGATCCATCCGGCTGTTCGGTGAGAATGGAGAGGCCGGCCTGGACCGGGGTATCGCAGGCGCGCAAGCGCTCGCCTGCCGCGGTCCACACCCAGCAATCCTGGCAGGCGGCCATCAGGCAGAAGCCCGCGCGGGCCGTGCCGCCGAATTCCGATCGCCGAAGCTTGCCGGAATGCGTGAGCACCGCCACGAGCAGCGTGTCGCCGACGAATGCCGGAACCGGCAATGCCATCGACGACGATCGTCACCTGCGGCCGTCCGGTCTCGCCGAGGCGAAAGAAGCGGGGCTGCGGTACGGCGCCCATCAGTCGAGCCCGCCGATCAGCAGATATTTCATCTCGACATACTCCTCGATGCCGTGGCGCCCGCCCTCGCGGCCGAGGCCTGATTCCTTGACGCCGCCGAACGGCGCGACCTCGTTGCCGAGGATCGCGGCATTGATGCCGACCATCCCGGCCTCGATCTCGTCGGCGACGCGGAAAGCGCGGGAAATATCCTTCGTGTAGAAATAGGCGGCGAGACCATACGGCGTCGCATTGGCGAGGCGGACGACTTCCTCTTCGGTTTCGAAGCGGTAGATCGCCGCGACGGGTCCGAAGATCTCCTCGTGCGAGAGGGCCATCTCGGTCGTTGCACCCGTCAGGACCGTCGGCGTGTAGAAGGTCGCGCCGAGCGCATGGCGTGTGCCGCCGGTGACGACGCGTGCACCCTTGGTTGTCGCATCCGCGACATGGCGCTCGACCTTTTCGATTGCGCGGGCGTTGATGAGCGGGCCCTGCACGACGCCTTCGCCATCACCGGGGCCGACCTTGAGCGCGGCTGTGGCTTTGGCAAAGGCCGCGACGAAGCGGTCATGAATGCCGGCCTGCACGATAGAGTCGGTTGGTGCAGACGCAGGTCTGTCCCATGTTGCGGAATTTTGCGGCAATCGCCCCCTCGACGGCCGCATCGAGATCGGCGTCGTCGAACACGATGAACGGCGCATTGCCGCCGAGCTCCAGCGCGACCTTCTTCACCGTCGACGCCGCCTGCCGCATCAAGAGCTTGCCGACCGGCGTCGAGCCGGTGAAGCCGATGAATTTGACGGCAGGATGCGTTGTGAAGACCTCGCCGATCTTCGCCGCATCTCCGGTGACGATGTTGAGCACGCCCGGCGGCATGCCCGCCTTTTGGCCGAGATAGGCGAGCGCCAGCGCGGTCAGCGGCGTATCGGGCGCGGGCTTGACGACGAAGGTGCAGCCGGCGGCGAGGCCGGGCGAGCATTTTCGCGTGATCATCGCGGCCGGGAAATTCCATGGCGTGATCGCGGCGCAGACGCCGATCGGCTGCTTCTGGACGATGATCTTCGAGTTTGGAAACGGCGAGGGCATCGTCTCGCCGTAGACGCGCTTGGCTTCCTCGGCATTGAACTCGACGAAGGAGGCCGCATAGGCGACCTCGCCGCGCGATTCCGAAAGTGGTTTGCCTTGCTCGGCGGTCATCAGCCGCGCCAGATCTTCCTGGTTGGCCATGATCAGCTCGAACCAGCGCCGCAGGATCGCCGCGCGCTGCTTCGCCTGAAGTTTCGCCCATGGCTTGAAGGCACGCGCGGCCGCGTGCACTGCGTCTTCGGCTTCCTTGGCGCCGAAATCCGGCACGTTGCCGACGATTTCGCCCGTCGCCGGATTGTCGATCGCAAGCGCAGGCGTGCCGACCCATTCACCGCCGACGAAGCAGGCGGACCGCAAAAGGTTCGGATCGTTCAAAGTAAGCCGCATGATCAGACTGCCTTGTCCGCGAGCTCGCCCAAGGTGGCGAAATGGAAATCCGGTGTCGTCAGCTGCTCGACCGCGATCGTGCCGCCAAAACCCTTGAGGCCCTTGCGCCGTTCGATCCAGCAGGTCTTGTAGCCGAGTGCTTTCGCGACGCCGATATCGTGATACTGGCTCTGCGCGACATGCAGGATCTCATCGCGCCCAAAGCCTGAGCGGCTGATCCGCCCGCGTGCAAAGCCGAAGAAATTCGGATCCGGCTTCTCGCAGAGCGCGTCGTCCACCGTCACGCTGTCCCAGAACGGGTTGCCGAGCGTGCGCGCGAAATGCTCGAAGGCCCAGCGCTGGGCATTGGTCATCGCGACGAGGCGATATTTTGAGGAGAGCCGCTTCAAGGCTTCGACCAATCCGGAAAGGCAGGCCAGAACTCGGCTGAATCGCGAAACCCGCGCGCAAGCTTTGCATCGTCCTTCAGCTTCGCGTTGCGCACGAGATCGAAATAGCCGCGTTCGAGATCGTCAGGGTAGCGCAGGGTTTTGCCTGCAGTGCGCGAGGCGCGGTAGGCATCGAGGATCGCGTCATCGCTCACGTCGGACGGCGCCGCGCCCGACTTCCGCAGGTAAGCGAGCATGCCGCCCTCGAAATCGATCAAGGTGCCGACGACATCGAAGGTCATGACCTTGAAGGCGGCGAAAGGCGAGGCGGAGGTCATGTCAGGGTCCCTGAAAAATCCGGATTGGCGAGGAACTGGCCGGGCGTCATGCCGCAGATGGCGCGGAAATGCCGGCAGAGATGGCTCTGATCGAAAAAGCCGACCTCGATGGCGGCAATGGCGGGCGGCACGCCGCCGCGCAGAAGCTCCTGCGCCTTCCGCACCCGCACGGCGCTGAGATAGCGATAGGGCGAAATCCCCATCTCGCGACGGAACACCGTCACCAGGCGGAACACGCTGAGCTCCGCCACCAGGGCGAGGTCCTTCAGCGTGAGGCGTTCCGAGAAATTCGCTTCGATATAGCGGGCGACATCGGCGAGAGGCGGCCGGCGCGACGGGCGCTCTGGCCAGAGGGCCGGGCCGGAAAGTCGGAAATCGCGTTCAGCATCGCCCGCTCCTCCGTGTTTCGAGGGCCGGATACCGCCCGATCGAAGCATGAAGGTTAGGGTGGAGCCGGCGCGCTAAACTTCCGAACACAGGCCATGAGAGAGAAAAACCTGCCGAATAGCAGGGGCGCGCGGCATGATCTGCGGCGGAGGAAAAGACCGGAGGTTCAGTCGTCCTGCCCGAACAGCCGCTCGATCGGATAATGATGCTTCACGAAGGGCGACTTGATGACGATGTAGCTGAAGTATTTCTCGATGCCGATATTCCGCTCGAGCATCGACTCGATCACGCTCTGGTAGTGGTTTACGCCATTGGTGACGAATTTCAGCAGGTAGTCATAGCCGCCGCTGACAAGATGGCATTCGATGATCTCCGGCACGTTGCGGATCGCAGCCTCGAACCGCGCGAAATCATCGTAGCGATGGTCCGACAGCGTCATTTCGGTGAACACCAGCAGCACGTCGCCGAGCTTGCGGAGCTGCAGCTGGGCGCCATAGCCGGTGATGTAGCCGGCCTGCTCCAGCCGCTTTACGCGGGTGAGGCAGGGGCTCGGCGACAGGCCGACGGCATCGGCGAGATCGACGTTGGTGATGCGGCCGTTCTTTTGCAGTTCGGCAAGGATCTTCAGGTCGATCCGGTCCAGTTTGGCAGGGGCCGTCATGCCCGATCCCACTCTCGATTTGACTAGGTGACGGCATATTATGCCGTCCGCGATCAATCTAGTCCCAGCGGCTGCCCGGCGACAGCGCCTTGTGGTGGCATTCAGATCGCGGCGCGAATGTCCTTTGCGTCCAGCACGTCATCGAGGGTGCGCCGCAGGCGCGCGAGCAATGTTGCCATCTCCGCTTCGGTGCAGGACAGGGCCGGCGCCAGGCCGATGGTTCCGTCCGCGAAGGCGCGGAATATGATGCCGTTGTCGTAGCCGGCGCGGAACAGCCGGTCGGACATCGCCAGGGCCGGGTCGAACGGCGTCTTCGCGGTCTTGTCCGAAACGAGCTCCAGCGCCCCGAGCATGCCGCGCGACCGCGCCTCGCCCACGAGCGGATGGTTCGCGAGGTCCGCAAGCCCGGCCTCGAAAAGGCGGCCGACCTTCTGCCCGTTGGCGAGGATACCGCCCTCGGTATAAAGGCGGATCACCTCGAGCCCCACCGCCGCGCTGACGGGATGGCCGGAATAGGTATAGCCATGGCCGACGACCGCGTCGGCGCGGCATCGGCGATGCCGGCGTAGACCTTCTCCGAAATGAGCACCGCGCCCATCGGCACATAGCCGGCGGTCAGTCCCTTCGCGACCGTCATCAGGTCGGGCGAAACGCCTTCCGCCTCGCAGGCGAACATCGGTCCCGTGCGCCCAAAGCCGGTGATCACTTCATCGGCGACAAACAGGATATCGAGCTCGCGCGCCGCCTCGCGCATCGCCTTCAGCCAGCCGACCGGCGGCACGATCACGCCGCCAGAACCCTGGATCGGCTCGCAGAAGAAGGCCGCGACATTGTCCGCGCCGAGCTCCTCAACCTTGGCGCGCAGGGCCGCGACCGAGGAGGCGATGACCGCAGCATCGTCGCACCCCGCCGGGTTGCGGTAGGGATAGGGCGAGGCAATATGGTGTTGATTGGCGTTCGGCAGATCGAAATTGGCATGAAAGACAGGGAGGGCGGTCAGCCCCGCGCCGAGCGAGGACGAGCCGTGATATCCCTTCTGCAGCGCGATGAACTGCTTCTTCGAGGGGCGTCCGGTCGCGTTATAGTAATAGGTGATGAGGCGGATGGCGCTGTCCACCGCGTCAGAACCGCCCTGGCTGAAATAGACGCGGGTGAGCCCTTTCGGCGCGAGCTCCGCGAGCCGCGCCGCGAGGCGGATTGCGGGCTCGGAGCCGAAGCCGAAATAGCCGGTGGCATAGGGAAGCTGGCGCATCTGCGCCGCGGCTGCCTCCACCACGCTCTCGTGCCCGTAGCCGATATTGACGCACCAGAGCCCGGCGAAGGCATCGAGCAGTTCCTTGCCCGAGGCGTCGCGCAGGAACATGCCCTTGGCGCTGGTCAGCACCGTGACGCCTTTCGCCTCATGCGCGCGATAGGCGGTGACCGGGTGGACGAGATGCTCCTGGTCGAGCGTGACGAGCGAATTCGCGAGCATGCGCCGTTCTCCTCTGAATCCTCGGCGGATTCTAAAGGCGGCCCACGCGACTTGCGCCGAAGGCCCGCCAGCGCACAGCGCGGCATCGCGAATTTCGTGGAGCGAGAGCAGATTATGCCGTGGCACGACCCGGAGAGGTGACGCGCGTGAACTGAAGCCCTTGCGCCGCATTGACTTAAATCAACGAACGGAATGGCTGCTCTCAAGCTAATCGCCTCACCGGATGGGCACGCATGGATGGCGATAGGGCTAACTTGCGTCATGAATGCACCTGCGCGACAGGCAGGATCATTGAGTGATTAGATCAAACCCCTCCTTGCCCCAGCGCGGCTAGAGGAATGGGGCGGATGCGCTGGCTTTACCTTGGAAGGAGCAGAAACATGTTTGCTTTTTTTCGGAACGATGAAGCTCCAGGCGGCCGTTGCGATTGCGGGGGCGTTCCTGTTGGGCGCGCCCTCAATCGCGGATGCGCAAACCACCCGGCGCCGTCCGCTTCCAGGTCGCCAAGGCGGGGTTCATCATCGGGGTTGGAGGCGGGACCGGAACTTTGACGTTCAGAGGCAAGACCTTACCCGCTGCGCGTGGAAGGCTTGAGCGCCGGGACCATTGGTGTGGCGCAAGCCGACCTTGTTGGGACCGCTTCAATCTCCGCGCTCCAACCGATATCGTCGGTCAATATTCGGCCGTCGGTGCGGGCGTTGCGATTGCGGGCGGAGCAAGGTCAATGCAGTTGCAGAATGCCAAAGGCGTCATTCTGAACCTGCGCGGCAGGCAGGCTGGCTTCGAAGCTTCTCTCGGCGTGGGTGGCGCTACAATTACGATGCAGTGAGTACGGTTGGCTGCGGGATTTTAACGAGTTCGTGGCCCGGTCAGTAGCCCCGCTTGCGATCGACCAGGCCGCGTAGCGGCAGGCCTGCCTTGTGGCGCTCGATCGTCTCCAGCACGAAATCGACGGCGGTTTCCGGCCGCGTCATGCTCGCGACATGCGGCGTGAGGATCACGCGCGGATGCGTCCAGAGCGGATGCCCCTTGGGCAGCGGCTCCGGATCGGTCACGTCGAGGAAGGCAGCGGAGAGCTGGCCGGAGGCAAGCGCCGCAAGTAGGTCATCCTGCTGCAGATGTCCGCCGCGCCCGGCATTCACCAGCGCAGCGCCGCGCGGCATCTGGCGGAAAAGCTCCGCGTTCAGCATGCCGCGCGTCTGTTCCGTCAGCGGCAGCAGGCAGACGAGGATATCGCAGCCGGCGAGGAAGTCGGGCAGCGCGTCCATGCCGGCATGGCAGCTGATGCCATCGATCACGCGTGGCGATCTGCTCCAGCCGGACATGGAAAAGCCGAAACCGGCGAGTTTGCGGAAGGCCGCTTCACCCAGTTGCCCGAGACCGAGAATGCCGACGCGGCGTTTTTGGGCGGGCACGAGGCGGATCGCCGACCAGCGTTCCGCGCTCTTGTCGGCGATGTAGTCGACCAGATTGCGATGCAGCGCCAGCACCGCAAGGGTGACATATTCCACCATGCCCTCGGCGATGCCTGGATCCAGCATCCTGACCAGCGGGATATGCGCGGGAAGCGCTGCGAGATCGAACTGGTCGACGCCTGCGCCGACCGAGAACACGATTTTCGCGTGCGGGAAGCGCGTTGCCATGTCTTCCGGCGGTTCCCAGACCGCAAGATAGCGGATGGCGTCGGCGTCGCCCGTTTCCGGCCAGACATGAACGGGGAGGTCGGGTTTTTTTGCCGCGATCAGGGCCTTCCATTCCGCGCCGCGGACAGGATCGGCCTTGTAGAGCAGCGCCATCAGCCGAGCGCCTGATTGACCGCGCCGAACACGTGGAATCCGCCGCCTGCTTCAGCGGCGTGCCGCGGACCATGGTGACGACATTGTCGACGCGCGCGAGCCCCAGCGCCTCCAGCCATTCCGAAAGCCCGGATTCGCCGGGGACGTCGATGCGCATGAACATGCCGGCGTTCGAGCCGATCCAGTGTGCGATCAGCGCCTTGGCGCTGGCGGTATCGCGCGCGACCACCGGGCCGATCACATGCCCGCGTCCGAAGCGGCGGTAGAACGCGAATCCCACCGTCTCGCCCGCATCGTCGAGCACAACGGCTTCGCCATTCTCGATCAAGGCTGCGATCACGCCCTCGCGGGCGACGCCGCAAGCAGTGGCGTCGAGTTCGACGAGGCGGGCAGCTCATTTCGGCCGAGCGGGCGGATCCGCTCGCCGGCGCGCAGAGGGACAAGCGGCGCCGAGAACGAGGCGCCCTGATGCTGGACAATGGAGCCGATGCCCTGAAAGCCGAGCTGGCGATAAAGCGTCTCGCCTTGTTTTGTGGCGTTCAGCAGCACGGTCGGCTCAGTGACCCGGTCGAGGATGCCGAGCATCAGCGCACGGCCGATACCCGAACGCTGAATCGTCGGATCGACGATCACCATGCCGAGCCGGACGATCCTGCTATCATAGCTCCACCACATCGCCGTGCCGACGAGCTGATCGCCGGAATAGGCGACAAGCCCCTGACCCACCGAATGCACGAACTGCCAATCCTCCAGCCGGTGCGGCCAATTCACCTCGCGTGACAGAGCCTGCGCTGCGGGCAGATCGCGCGCGTCCATCTTGAGAACCTCGAACCGGGTCGCGGGCTGGGGTGCGGTCACCGTTGTCTTCCTTCGTGCATGCTCTGCCCTTGTTCCCATGCGTGCGGGCAGCGGGGCTAGGACGATCTTGTCGCATGGTTTGGCGCATGCCGAGAAGACGAGGAGCGGAAGGGCGACGCATCAAAACTGCCGGAAGAGAGCGATACAACGGCATAAAGTTCCAGCGAAGCCATGCGAGGCTTTGCTTCATATCCGGGCATCCGTGCCAGAGTTGAAGACGGCGGATAGCCGCGCAAGCTTGGAAAACGAAGGACCTGGGGAAGGCGATATGTCTCTGTTCAAACCGAAATACATCACCTTCGATTGCTACGGGACGCTGACGCGCTTCCGCATGAGCGAGATGGCGCGCGAGATGTTCGCCGATCGCATTCCGGCGGAGAAGATGGATGACTTCGTGCGCGATTTCGCCACCTACCGCCTCGATGAGGTGCTCGGGGCGTGGAAGCCCTATCGCGACGTGCTGGTGAATTCGCTCCATCGCACCGCCAGGCGCTGGGGCATCAAGACAACGGACGCGGAGGGCGAGGCCTATTACCTCGCTGTCCCGACCTGGGGCCCGCATGCGGATGTTCCTGCAGGCCTTGCGAAAGTGGCGAAGGAAATCCCGCTCGTCATCCTGTCCAACGCATCGAACGATCAGATTCAGTCGAATGTCGACAAGCTCGGCGCGCCGTTCCATGCGGTCTACACCGCGCAGATGGCGCAGGCCTACAAGCCGCGCATGCAGGCCTTCGAATTCATGCTCGACCAGCTCGGTTGCGCGCCGGAGCATATCCTGCACGTGTCGTCCTCCTATCGCTACGACCTGATGACCGCGCATGACATGCGCTTCGGCATGCGAGCCTTCGTCAATCGCGGGCATGAACCGCTGACCCCGTATTATGGCGCGCATGAGATCGCAGATATCGGCGGGCTGCCCGGCCTTGTGGGGCTCTAGAAACCGGCTCTGAGAGAGGCGCCGGTCAAGGGAAGGAACACGAGACGGATGAAACCGGATTCCTTCTGGCTCGACACGGCCCCGGCCTTCACCGGAGACTCACCGCTTGCAGGCGAGGGGCGGGCCGATGTCGCGATCGTCGGCGGCGGCTTCACCGGACTTTCCGCGGCGCTGACGCTGGCAAAGAAGGGTGTTTCCGTTCGGCTTCTGGAGGCGGGCAAGGTTGCCGCGGAAGCCTCGGGCCGCAATGGCGGCCATTGCAACAACGGCCTCAGCCACGAGTTCTCGGGCGTTGCCGCGCGCTTCGGGGTGGAACGGGCGCGCGAAATGTACCGCGCCTTCGATGCCGGCGTCGATCTCGTCGAAAGCCTTGTGAAATCGGAAGGCATCGATTGCGACTTTGTCCGCTCCGGCAAGCTGAAGCTCGCCGCAAAGCCGGAACATTTCGACAAGCTCGTCCGCGCACAGGAGGTGCTGGCCCGCGAGGTCGATGCCGAGACGGCGATCGTCGCGAAGGCCGATCTCGGCACGGAGGTCGCGACCGAACGCTATTACGGCGGACTGCTGCAGCGCCGCTCGGCCTCGATGCATGTGGGCAGATTCGGCATAGGCCTCGCGAATGCGGCTGCGCGCGCAGGCGCCATGATCCATCAGGATGCGGCGGTCATCGCCATCGATCGCATTGGCAGCGGGCGTTTCCGCTTGAAGACCGCGCGCGGCACGATCGAGGCAGACCAGGTTCTGCTCGCGACCGGCACCTCGCAGCACGGCCCATTCGGCTGGTTCCGGCGGCGGATCGTGCCGGTCGGAAGTTTCATCATCGTGACGGAGCCGCTCGGCGCGAACCGCGCGGCGGCGATCATGCCGGGCCGCCGGACCTGCACCACCAGCCAGAATATCGGCAATTACTTCCGCCTGACCGCCGATCAACCGTCTCGTCTTCGGCGGGCGGGCGCGCTTTGCGATGTCGAGCCCGACATCGGACTTGAAGAGCGGCGCCATCCTCCAACGTCAGTTGCGCGAGGTTTTTCCGCAGATCGCCGATGCCCGCATTGATTATTGCTGGGGCGGCCTCGTCGACATGACGCAGGATCGGCTGCCGCGCGCCGGCACGCAGGACGGCATGCACTATGCCATGGGTTATTCCGGCCATGGCGTGCAGATGTCGGTTTACATGGGTGACCTCATGGCCCGCCGCATCACCGGCGAGGCGCTACCCAATCCCTGGCGCGATGTCGACTGGCCGGCGATCCCTTTGCATTTCGGCAAGCCGTGGTTCCTGCCTTTCGCCGGACTCTACTACCGCGCGCTTGACCGGATTTCGTAAGCGCGAAAGATCGTCTCTGCGATGAGGATGTAGGCAGGGATGTGAGGAAAAAGGCGGCGACGACCAACAAGATCGTCCTATCCGCTCGGTCGCCGGGAATTACTCTTCGGAATTGAAGCGGGGAAGAACGGCAGAAGATCCGCACCTTCGCAACGATTGGACGACGGCGTTGATCGCAATCGACATGTAGCGGGGAACTTCCATGACAAAACCGGTATCCGAATCTCTGGCCTTGCTGTCCCATGCGGAGCGCGAGCGCCTTGTTACCGCCGTACGGCGGGGCGCTACGCGTCGCGAGATGCTGGGTCTGCTGGCGGCCGCGGGCATCACCGCGAGTTTCGGTGGCACACTGATCGGCTCTGCGACCAGCGCACTTGCGCAGGCGCCGAAGAAGGGCGGCAAGATCCGCGTCGCGGGTTTCGGCTCTTCGACCGCCGATACGCTCGATCCGGCAAAGCAGTCCTATTCGACCGACTATTGCCGCTGCACCATGTTCTACAACGGGCTGACGGAGCTCGACGAGGTGCTCAACCCGAAGCTCGCGCTGGCTGAATCCATCGAGCACGACAAGGCGACGGTCTGGACCATCAAGCTCAGGAAGGGCGTCCAGTTTCACGACGGCAAGGAGCTGACCTCGGAAGACGTGGTCTTCTCCCTCAAGCGCCATCACGATCCGTCGACCGGATCGAAAGCCAAGGCGCTCGCCGACCAGATGAAGGAGATCGTGGCCACCGGCACGCACGAGGTGAAGATCACCCTTGCCGGGCCCAATGCGGATTTCCCGGTCGTGCTCGGCACCTATCATTTCCTGATCGCCCAGGCCGGAACCACCGATTTCACCAAGGGCATCGGCACCGGTCCGTTCAAGTGCAAGGAGTTCACGCCCGGCGTGCGCTCGATCGCCGTGCGTAACGAGAATTACTGGAAGCAAGGCTCCGGACCTTATCTCGACGAGATCGAGTTCTTTGGCATTCCGGATGTCGGCGCGCGCGTCAACGCGCTGCTCGCCGGCGATGTGCACTTCATCGGCAACGTCAATCCGAGCTCGGCGAAGCTGATCCTCGGCAGCAAGGGCTTCTCCATCCTGGAGACGAAATCCGGCAACTACACCGATCTCGTGATGCGCGGCGACAGCGCGCCGGGCAACAACGCCGATTTCGTGCTCGGCATGAAGCATCTCTTCAATCGCGAGCTGATCAAGCGCAACATCTTCCAGGGCTATGCGGAAGTCGCGAACGATCAGCCGGTGCCGCCGCTCAACCGCTACCATGCCGCGGATATTCCGCAGCGGAAGTACGATCCGGAGAAGGCGAAGTTCCACCTCAACAAGGCCGGCGTGCTGGGCTCGACGATCCCTGTCGTCACCTCGCCTGCCGCGACCGCTTCGGTCGAGATGGGGCTGCTGCTGCAGCAGGCGGCCCAGACGGCCGGCCTGAAGATCGAGCTCAAGCAGGTGCCGGCGGATGGATACTGGTCGAATTACTGGATGAAGGTCCCGGTGGGCTACGGCAATATCAATCCGCGCCCGACGGCAGACATCCTCTTCAGCCTGTTTTTCCAGTCCAGTGCCGCCTGGAACGAGTCCGCCTGGAAGAACGAAAAGTTCGACCAGCTGCTGGTCGCCGCCCGTGCCGAGACCGACGAGGCCAAGCGCAAGCAGATGTATACGGACATGCAGGTGATGGTCCACGAAGGTTCAGGCATCGGCATCCCGGTCTTCATCAACGGCCTCGATGCCCATACTGAGAAGCTCAAGGGCCTCAAGCCGATGGGAACGGGTTCGATGATGGGCTACGCTTTCGCGGAGCATGTCTGGCTCGACGCCTGAGCGTGCAGGAGTTCGAATTCCGCGTTGTCGCAGCCGCTCTTGTGAGGGGAGGCCGATGAATTGAACCGCACGATCGGTCGGCTTCTCCTCTCGCGCCTCGTCATCTCGCTGCTGACCTTGTGGTTCGTGGCGACGGCTGTTTTCGTGATCACCAATCTGCTGCCGGGCGATGTCGCACAGACCCTGCTTGGACAAAGCGCGACGCCGGAGGCCGTGGCGGGCTTGCGGAAATCGCTCGGGCTCGATCTCCCGCCCTTGCAGCGCTATCTCGCCTGGCTTGGCAATCTCGTGACGGGGGATGCAGGCCGATCGCTGGTCAATGGCCAGCCGGTCGCGGCCTTGATCGGCTCGCGACTGGGCAATTCGCTGATCCTCGCCGGCGTGACGGCTCTGGTCGCCGTGCCGTTTGCCTTGATGCTCGGCATTACTTCGGCGGTTGCGCGCGGTTCGTTTTATGACCGGGTCGTCGGCGCCGGTACGATCCTTGTCGTCTCGGTGCCGGAATTCCTTGTCGCCTCGCTGGCGGTGCTGATCTTTGCCGTGCATCTGAAATGGGTGCCGGCGCTCTCGCAGCTTGGCCGCATCGATGGTGTTCTCGATGCGTTGCGTGTTTTCGCGCTGCCGGTTTTCACGCTCACCTGCGTGATCGTCGCGCAGATGGCGCGGATGACGCGCGCGGCCTTGATCGACGCGCTTTCCTCCTCCTACGTCGAGATGGCGGTGCTGAAAGGGGCGAGCCGTGCGCGGATCGTGCTGCATCATGCCTTGCCGAATGCCATCGGCCCGATCGCCAACGCGATCGCCTTCTCGCTGTCCTTCCTGCTTGGCGGTGTGATCATCGTCGAGACGATCTTCAACTATCCCGGCATCGCCAAGCTGATGGTGGACGGTGTCGCCACGCGCGATCTGCCGCTGGTGCAGGCCTGCGCCATGCTGTTCTGCGGCGCCTATCTCGTGCTCGTGACGCTGGCGGACATCGCCGCCATTCTCGCCAATCCGCGCCTGAGGCACCAATGAGCACAGCGCCGATCCTCGACGATGCCAACGCGAGCGAAGCGACGCCGTTCTTCGAACGGCTACGCCCGCACGCGGCTTGACGCTGGCGCGGCGTCATGCGCGGCATCGCGCCGGGTATCGTCGTGTTCTGGCTCGCCATGGCCCTGATCGGCCCCTGGATCGCACCTTACGATCCAAGCGCGATCCAGGACGCGGATCTGTTCGAGGCCATGAGCTGGAATTTCCTGCTCGGAACCGATTATCTCGGCCGCGACATGCTCTCGCGCATCCTTGCCGGTGCACGCTATACGGTCGGCATCGCGCTGGTTGCGACGCTGCTTTCGGTCGGGACCGGCCTGTTGCTCGGTCTCGCGGCCTCAGCCATCGGCGGGCTGTTCGACGCGGCCTTGAGCCGGTTCCTCGATGCGCTGATCTCGATCCCGTCGAAAATGTTCGGGCTGGTCGTCGTCGCGGCGTTCGGCTCCTCGATTCCCGGTGCTGATCCTGACCCTCGGCATCATCTACCTGCCCGGCTGCTATCGCATCGTCCGCTCCATCGCCGTCAATGTCGCGGCGCTCGATTTCGTGACCGTGGCGCGGGCGCGGGGTGAGGGCACGTTCTACATCATGCTGCGCGAGATCCTGCCCAACATGATCGGCCCCGTGCTGGCGGATTTCGGCCTGCGTTTCATCTATGTCGTGCTGTTGCTGTCCAGCCTGTCCTTCCTTGGGCTTGGCGTGCAGCCTCCTGAAGCGGATTGGGGTTCGCTCGTGCGCGAGAATATCGGCGGGCTGCCCTATGGCGCGCCGGCGGTGATCACGCCCGCGCTTGCCATCGCCAGCCTGACCATCGCAGTCAACCTGACGATCGACGCCCTGTTCGGGCGCCGTGAAGGGGTGTCGTGATGGAACCGCTGATCGAGATCCGCGATCTGCGTGTCGCCGCATCGAGCAGCAACGGCGCCGAGACCGAGATCGTCAAGGGCGTCAGCTTCGCGGTGAAGCGCGGCGAGGTGATGGGACTGATCGGCGAATCCGGTTCGGGCAAGACCACGATCGCGCTGGCGGTGATGGGCTATACCCGCCTTGGCTGCCGGATTGCCGGCGGCTCGATCCGGATCGGCGGGACCGAGGTGACCGGGCTCGACGCAAAGGGGCTCGCCGCATTGCGCGGCCGCCGTGTCGCCTATATCGCGCAGAGCGCGGCCGCTTCGTTCAACCCCTCGCGAACGATCATGGCGCAGGTGATCGAAAGTGCGTTGATCCACGGCACCGTGGCAATGCGGAGGCCACGGCAAAGGCGGTCGAGCTGTTCCGCGCGCTGGCGATTCCCAATCCGGAAACGATCGGGATGCGCTATCCGCATCAGGTTTCGGGCGGCCAGCTGCAGCGGCTGATGGCGGCGATGGCGCTGATCACCGACCCGGAAGTGGTGATCTTTGACGAACCGACCACCGCGCTCGATGTCACCACCCAGATCGAGGTGCTGAAGGCCTTCAAGAGCGCAATCCGCGACCGCAACACCACCGGCATCTACGTCACGCACGATCTGCCTGTGATCGCGCAGATCGCCGATCGCATTACCGTGCTGCGCCATGGCGAAGTGCGGGAGACAGGCGAGGTCGGGCAGCTCATCGCCACGCCGCAAAACGAATATACGAAAAGCCTGCTCGCCGCCGCCGAGCCGGCATTGCGCCTTGCGGCGGACGAAGCGCCGGCCGCTCGCATGCCCTTGCTCGAGGTCAAAGGCGTCGCCGCCGGCTATGGCGAGCTCGATGCGGAAGGTCTTCCAACGATGCCGATCCTTCGGGATATCGATCTGGCGATTGCGCCCGGCCGGGCGCTCGGCGTCATCGGCGAATCCGGCTGCGGAAAATCGACGCTCGCGCGCGTCATCGCCGGCTTGACGCCGCTGGCGCGCGGCGCCGTGCGGTTCAACGGCGAGACGCTGCCGCCCGCACTCGCGCAGCGTTCGAAGGATCAACTGCGCCGGGTGCAGATTGTCTTTCAGATGGCGGATACGGCGCTCAATCCGCGCGTCAGCGTCGAGGACATCATCGGTCGGCCGCTGACCTTCTATTTCGGACTGAGCGGAGAGGCGCGCCGGAAACGGGTGCGCGAGCTTCTCGATCTCACGCATCTTCCGGCTTCCGTGCTGCAGCGCCGGCCCGGCGATCTTTCCGGCGGGCAGAAGCAGCGCGTCAACCTCGCCCGCGCGCTCGCGGCAAAGCCCGATCTCCTGCTTTGCGACGAGGTGACGTCCGCGCTCGATACGGTCGTCGCCGCAGCGATCCTCGATCTCATCGTTGAACTCAGGAAGGAGCTCGGCTTCTCCTACATGTTCATCAGCCACGATCTGAAGACCGTGCGTGCGATCTGCGACGAGGTGATGGTGCTCTATGCCGGCCGGATCGTGGAATAGATGCCGGCATCGAAGATCGACGCGACGCTACACCATCCCTATGCGAGGCTTCTGTTCGCCTCGGTGCCGAAATTGCAGCGCGGCTGGCTGGAGGAAACCGCGATGCCTGCGGTCGCGGCCGCGGTGGGGGAGGTGCCTGCGCCGCAGTCCACCAGGGATGCCAGTTCTTCAGCCGTTGCGGGGTCAGGATGCCCGGGCTTTGCGACGAACAGGCGCCGCCGTTACGCCCGTCTCCGATCGGGACCAGGCTTGCCTGCCATCGTGACGACGCGACGCTGATGGCGGGGCGCTAAGCCCGCGCCGTCTGGTTCGAGCGGTTTATCCTGCGGATTACTTGGAAGGGAGCTGCCGCAAGGAGAATTGCAAAGCAGCCCGCAATGAGCGCTTCCTTATGCGCCTGGCGAGCCTCCGCCGGGCGGTCAAGCCCCGAAGCCCGAAGGGGCGCGGCGTCAGCCAGCGCACAAGGCCCATGGCGCCGGGACAATGCCGCAAGAGCAACGACTTAGAATAAACATGGCGCCACCGAGAACCCCATGGCGCCAAAATACCGATGTGCAGAGAACAACCTAGGCGACAATGGCGCCAGCGCTTTATCTTGCCTTCGCGGCATTTTCGCTCCGGTCATCCGCTCACCTACGTCCGGCTACGCCAACTCGGACCATCCGGGAGAACGCTCGGCATGCCGAGGAGGCCTAAGACGGCTGTCGATCCGGTCGGGCGATCACCCAAAACAGCGCGCCAACGGTAGCTCCCAACACACCGCCGGGCCACAAAGCACCCCTGAGGGAACGCAGATCTGTGAGCGCGAATCGGACACCCGCGAGGCCCTGATCCAGCGAAAGCGGAAACAGCACGGAAAACACCAACCACATTAAGGCGCCGATCACGAAGCCTACTACCCCCGCGATCCAGAAAGCTGTGAGACCCCTTTCTCTCAAGAAAAAATAAGCGGGCATCCCCAACGCGAGAGTGCCCGCGTAGCTCACCAACGCTGCGATGACGATTGCCGTCGGTACGCACCAGGAACGAGGCCAAGGCAGATGTGTTCGATTACATCGAGCGCTTTTACAATGCGATCAGACGTCATTCGACGATCGGGTATCTCAGCCCTGTTGAGTTCGAGCGGAAGGTGGGATTTAGCTTAACTGGCCGTCCATCAAACCGGCAGCAGCTCACACCTCGACCGGAACCTTATCGGTCTTGAGCTCTCCAGGCGCATCGACATCGCCTTCTAGCAGCCGCTCGTATTCGGCGATCACCTGGGCGCCAAGCAGAAGGAAGATGCTTGCGATCTCGAGGCTCAAGAGCCCGATAACCGTGGTGGCGAGCGACCCGTAGACCACACCCACCACAGAGATTGTCGAAAAATACCAGACCAGAACATGCCGGGTCGCCTCCCACAGCACCGCGACCGCAATGCCACCTGCCAGCGCATGCTTCGGGGTGATGCGACCTCGCGGCGGCATGACGAGGTAGATCGACGTCAGGACAAGCACCAGTCCCACAAAGCCGGCAAGATAAAGCAGCATCACCGATAGCCGACCTAGGGACCAGCCGCGTCCAACCAAAACAAGCTGGTCATCGCTCATGGACTGCAGGAGGCTCGCAATCACGGTCATCGCAAGAAATCCGAGCCCCAGCATGAGGATGTAGACATAGGGCAGGGACAGCGAGACCCAGAGCGGCCGTTTCTTGGTCCTCACCCGATGCACGAAGATGATGGACATCGCGCTTTCGAGCACACTGAACGCAAGCGAGCTGAAGAACAGCATCGTGACCAGCACCACCCAGCTTGCCACCTCCCGGTGCTCGAGGATGCTGCGGACCTGCCCAAGCACCGCCGCCGAGTCGCCCGGAATGATGAGACCGATATACCGCCGCAAGGTGGCCATGAGCGCGGCTTCATCGATCACGTGGGACAACATGAGGAGCAGAAAAGTGAAGAGAGGAATGACTGAGAGAAGAATGTAGTAGGCCAGCGCTCCTGACAGCAGCAGGCCTTGGTTCTTATGAAACGCCTTCAGAACCTGGAGCGCGAAGTGGCCAGGCTGATCTGCGATCTTCCGCCAGGCGGGTTTCCGGCGAGGCATGGCAAGTCCTCTCCCTGACAACATCCGGCGCTGAAATTCGTTCGCATTCCTCAGCAAGCGACGCATGGGGAACAATGTCCAAAACGGGCCGTTCTTCACGAACCTGGGCCGCGCGAAGCAGCCATGCCAGACCTCTCACGGATCATCATGTAGCTGATCACCGGTCTTGCTTTCATCTACCTTGGCATCATCGTGATGCTCCCCGGAATCATCGGATGAACGGCGAGACTTGGATGGTCACGATCAGCGCCTTCAAATGGGCCCCGCCTTGCGCAAGGCTTCGTGTGCTGATGGGCGTTATCCCGTCCCTGCAGCAGACGTCTGTCGCCCCCGCGGTCAAGCGCGCGGCCGATGGTTTGGTCTCCGGGTTCATTGCACCCGCCGGGCGGCGTTCAGCGCGTCGCGGGCAAGAACGCGCGATCGGTCGTTCAATGAAACGTCATCCGGTGGCATGGCGGGCGCGCAGCATGTTTTTCAATTCGCGATGGGAGTGCTGCCGCGCGGCGGCCGGTCGCCAACTGTCTTGGGATGGAGCAGCGACCCGCGAAGGTTACATGCAAGTCGTACGAAGATGGCCGGGTCAGATTACCTTCGGCCGCGTGGCCGAAGCCCTGCCACTCATCTGTCCACAAGGGCACGTCGATGGGGGACTAGCAACCAATCTCCTTCTCACACGTTGTCCCGTATCACCGCCGCGACCCTCGGCAGACGGTGATTGAGAGACCGCTCGCGCTCTTGCCCAAAAGGAGAGTGCGATGACGGTTTCAACCGATCTTTCACTATTTACACTTGAGCAGTTGGATGAGCGCATTCGGGAGCGCGAAGCTGCGGCAGCGCTGCTACCTCCCGGTAAAATCCGGCAAGCTACCTTCATAGAAATCACCCGGCTGCGCGCGGAAGCCGCTCTTAGGCGTTCCGAAGGGGAAGAGCCGCAGACTTCAAGAGATATCCGCCCGAGCCATGAAGCAGCTAAAGGGCCGCTCGGCAAAGCGCTTCCGATGTGGCGCGACTGATTGACGATCCGCAATCCGCTACGAATGATTTAGCGGCTGGGCCCCGATACGCTAATCGAGTG
>CAVWTB010000030.1:0-149337 GCA_963757845.1 uncultured Alphaproteobacteria bacterium | reverse complement strand
AATGTCTATTGCTTAACTGTGATCGCGACGAGCATCATGAAGCAGTACGCCGACGCATGGAAGTCGTCGGTCTTCATCGTGCATCGACGCGAGATCGTCAATCAGACGAGCGCCAAGCTGCGGGAGCTCCGGGTCCCTCACGGCATTATCATGGCCGGCGAGAGGGACCGGCCACTGGAGCGGGTCCAGGTAGCAGCGATCCAGACTCTTCACGCGAGGGCGATCCGTTCCGACCGAATGGCGATGCCGGAGGCGGAGCTGGTGATCATCGACGAGGCTCACCGGGCATGCGCGGCGACCTACCAGAAGGTGATCGAGGCGTACCCCAACGCGCGCATTCTGGGACTGACGGCAACGCCTTGTCGCGGTGATGGTCGCGGCCTCGGCGGGAGCTTCGAGTCCATGATTGAGCTTCCGCAGGTGCCCGACCTCATCGAGAAGGGCCATCTGGTCGGAACTCGCGTCTATGCGCCGGCCGGGCCGGATCTGAAGGGTGTTCAGGTCAGAATGGGCGACTACGTGGAGTCGCAGCTTGCCCATCGGATGGATACCGACAAGCTCGTCGGCAACATCGTCGCGCATTGGCTGAAGTACGGACAGCGACGGAAAACCGTCGTGTTCGCGGTCAGCGTCGGTCATTCGATCCACATACGCGACGAGTTCGTCAAGGTTGGTATCCGGGCTGAGCACATCGACGGCACGACACCGAAAGACGAGCGCGACGAGACGCTGGCCAGGTGCGTCGCGGCGACATCGACGTCGTAGTCAACTGCATGGTTCTGACTGAGGGCTGGGATATGCCTGACGTCGGATGCAGGATACCTGGCTCGTCCTACGAAGCAGATGGGTCTCTACCGGCAGATGCTCGGACGGGGCCCCTCAGACCCGCTGAGGGGAAAAAGGACGCGATCGTCCTCGACCACTCCGGCGCGGTGTTCAAGCTCGGATTTCCAGAGGACCGGATCGAGTGGACGCTCGATCCCGACAAGGGCGCGAAGAACCGGACCCATGACAGGCGCGAGTCCGGCGGCGACCGGATCGTCGAGTGCTCGATGTGTGGCGCGGCGCGCGAAGGCGGCAAGCCCTGTCCGCACTGCGGCTTCCTTCCAGTACGGAAGGCTGTGGGGTCCAGCCGCGGGAGGGCGATCTCGGTCTCGTTGATCGCAACCGAAAGGTTCAAGCACCGGCCCACGACCGGCAACAATGGCACGCGATGCTGATGCACTACGCGCAGGTGAAGGGCTACAAGCAGGGCTGGGCTGCCTTCAAGTTCAAGGAGAAGTTCGGCGACTGGCCTTCCCGATTTACAACCCCCAAGCCGATTGCGCCCAGCCATGAAGTGCTGAGCTGGATACGGTCCCAAACATCGCTTGGGCAAAGGCGAAAGGCCGGGCCGCATGAAGGAGCAAAAGATCAAGGGTCAGTTCATCCCCCACACGCGGGGGATGAGGGAATCCGTGTGCGTGGCGCGTCCTGAGTCTGACCGCGCGTCGGGTGCTCGACGTGATCGAGCTGGAGTACATGCGCCACGGCGGCAAGGACAATGGCAGGCTTCCAGTAACGCGCGACGATTTCCGCAAATACGGGATCGACCCACATGCGGTAAACACGGCCCTGCGGGAGCTGGAGGCTCTTGGTTTCATCGAGATCACGCAGCAGGGGACTATCGGCAAGGCGGGGCAACGTCGCCCGAACCTCTACCGGCTGACATATCTGCCGTCCTTCGGCAAAGAAGCCACCAACGAGTGGCAGGAAGTGTTGTCGATGCAGGCCGCTGAGGGCATCGCCAGAGAGGCGCGTCTGACGCCCCGAAAGCTCAAGGAGGCTGCCGAACAGGGTGGAAAAACCACCTCGTTTGAGCCGTCAGCGGAAAACACAAACTGGGTGGGAAAATCTGTTTTTCCAGGGTGGGAAAACCACCCCGTTCGTGAAGCAACAGGGTGGAAAAACCACCCTAAAGGATGCCGATCCCCATAGGGTGGAAAACCACCCATCTTTCTAGAAACTCTATCCACTTCCTATAGTGCTGAGACCGCGGCCGCTCCCGAGACCGGGAGGTTAGCGATGGCTGACGACCTCGTGAGGGTGAACCGGAGGGGCCGACGGGCAATGAGATCCGGCAAGATGACCCCGATGCAGGAATTGACGATGGAGGTCCTGATAAGGACGGGCGAAACAACGCAAGGCCACCTGATGCACCTGTGCAGTGACATCCTCGGCCACTACGGAAATCCAGAGGGAGCCCTAGAGGCACTTCGGAACGGCGAAGTCGAATTCACGAGGCTGAATTGAGACCTTAGTTATAATTAGCTTCCGAAATCACTGGGCGCGGATTGCCAATGATTTGGGCGGAAAACGGCTCTGGAGGGGTAGGTCATTCCACACGGTCGCGGTTTCCCAAAACGACCTGATTTTTTGGCGAGCTTCCCGGCCGAAACCGGCAATGCTGTTGCGCGGCTCGCATCCCGCTATGGCACTAGCAATCGTTAGCGATCCGGCCGAAACCTGAAATTGCATGACGGTCGTCATATTGATGGCGACGCTGGATCAATCTCTCAGGCTGAGACCTTGACGGATACGGACACAGATAACTAATCAGCGGACATATTAGGACAACTATCTGATATCATTGACATTTGTGATGTGATAGATTATCTGTATCCGTATGATATCCGAAAGGACTGTTCGAATGTCTGAAAACAGGGGTCAGCGTCAACACGCGCTCGCCTTCACGACCGACGACGAAGAGGAGCGCCTGATCCAGGCTGCTGCTGCGCTCGAATGTCTATCGAAAGCCAGCTTCAGCCGGCGCGCCACTGTTAGCGATGCACGGGCTCGGCTAGCCGCCTGCCCCGTCATCGAAGGAGCCCGAGCGGAATGAGACCTTCCGACCGCGCACGCCGCGCTAAGCGAAGCCGACGCGGACATCATCGCGTGGTTTCGCGACGTCGCCTCGACGTTGGGCTGGTCGGGTCGCAGGCGCATGGCGCGCTCGACTGGTACGGACGCGAGGGCAAGAACTTCACCAGCGACGACGACCTCTTCCGCGCCTTCGCGCACGCTGCGCCGCAGATTGGAATCGAGAGCCATCAGGCGTCGATGGTCGGCGGCATGGTGCTGGACGCCGCAGCGGCGGGCACTGGTGGGCCTCCGTACGTTCCGCAGCCGCAGGCCATGTCACGCGACGAGGCCATGCGGGAGCGCGCTACGATCTTGCAGAGCATGCGCGAGAACCGTCACGCCTACGACAAAGACCTGGACATGCAGGACCGCCTGCACGCCGCGATCGAGGCGCTGGGCGGCGACGTGAGCGGGCACTATCAGGCGCCCGTCCCTGCCACATCGGAGGCTCGTGGTGCGCGTGCTGCAGAAATCCGCGGGATGATGAAGGATCGCAGTGGCCCGTACTATCAGGGCCCGCAGGCGGCTCCATTCAATCTGAGTACAGAGACCTGATCTCGGCGACGGCCGAGGGAGGCGAGAGCGGCGGCGGCGGTGAGGGTGCTCCTGCCTCCCCCGCTGCTGCTCAAGCCTCGGCGTGAGCATGTGCGTTCGAACAAGCAGCATTCCCCGTAAACACAAAGGAGAATGCAAGAGTGGCACTCAAAAGCGTTGGCCCACATCAGACCGAGATCGAAACGGCCTCGGGCTTTGCCCTGGGTCAAGAACCTGCGTGGGTGGCTCGACATCAGCGAGATCACCAGCCAGGGCGATCAACAGATGCAGCTGCGGTTGAAGGCCGCAAAGCACGAACTGGAGGATGCAGCGAAGCGCGTTGCACTTCTGATTACCCCAACCCCTGAAGGAGACGACAAGTGAAGACTGAAAAACACTGGGCAGAGCTTGCCCACGAGTTTGTGGCCGGCCTGGAGCAGGAAGAGGCCGACCGACCGCAAGAAGTTCTACCACCAGAGCAACGGCACCCGGCGAGCGCAGTACGAATCTCTGAGCTCCGCGGCCTTGAGACCAAGCTTCAGAAATTCATCCGAGCTTAAGGAGAACGACCAGTGACGAAGACGAACGCTGCAATAAGATCGATTCCGTACCGGCGTTGCCGGCCCATGCCGACCCGGCACACTTTGTCGAAGCCGGACACGTCAGCAAGGGCTGGTTCCTGACGGTCGACGCCGAGGTGGCGTACAGCCGAATTCTCGAGCCCGACTTTTACAAAAGGATCGCGAAGTACGTTCACCTCCATGACACGATCACAGTTCGCGATGTGGCCGGCACGTTTTGGAGTTGGTTGTTGGTCGTCAGCGCCGATCCCGGCCGCAATCACATCCATGTGGTCGAGCTGCTGAAAAAGACGCTGACGCCGGTCGAGACCGAGCCCTTCGTCAGCAACGACATGATCGCGCGCTATGAAGGCCCGATCAAGCAATGGGTGGTTCGCCCCGGGTGCCGGACAACGTGGTTTGGCCGAACGGGTCAGCGATCGGAACGAAGCGAAGTATCAAATGACGGCGGTCATTCCGGCGAGGAACGGCATGAAGCTCACGGCACGCAAGCCAGAGCGTCGAGACGTTGCTGACGGCGCCACTGCATCAACTGGGGAGCATTCCCCGGTTGCTCGGCAAGCCTGCGCTGGTGGGCGGGCGCGTCGTTACGTTCAACCGCGCGCCGTGGGCTCGGATTATCGAAGGAGGCCGCGATGCCCGTAAAGCTTCCTGAAGCGTCCCCGTTCGCTCCGATCCCCATCCCGAGGCGCCGGCAAGAGCCGGTGGAGCGCGCACCGATAGACTACTGCAAAGGCAAAAGCGCGGGCTTCCGATACCGGCGCCGGAGCCGCCGCCATGGCGGGGGACTGAGTGATGGCGCTGACACCAAAACGAGCGGCCTTCTGCCGTGAATACGTCAAGGACTTCGAACGGCACGCAGGCTGCGATCCGCGCCGGCTACAGCAAGAAGACGGCCAACGAACAGGCCGCGCAAATGCTTGCCATGCCCGATGTCGCCGCCGAAGATGACCCGGCTCCAGGCTGCGCTGGCGAGCGCGGCCAATGTCACCGTTGCGTCCCTGCTTCGGGAGACTGAAGAGGCGCGGCTGCTTGCGCAGTCGAATGACAATGCGTCTGCGATGGTGTCGGCGACGACCTTGAAGGCGAAGCTCTGCGGCCTGCTGGTCGAGAAGACGGAAGACCTTGTGGCCCGGCGCAAGCTCGAAGCCGATATGGCGCAGCTCGGCGAAGTCCGGAAGGCTGCCGATTGGATTGGCGATGCGCTGGAGAGCTACGACCTGCCACCCACAGCAACGCCGGTGCAGCTCATCGGCGCAGCCTCCAGGCATGCCGTGCATGAGTGGAGCTGTTCCGGTTGATGCACGAGCGCGGAAGCTGGGGGACGACGATGAACGAGCGAACTGAATTCCGGTACGATCAGTCGATTGAATTCCGGCACGATCCTGCAGTGGAAGATGCTCGCCGGGTAGCCTTCGCGATCCATCAGGCTGCGGCGGGGCTAGAGGTGCGCTTCCCGTCGTCGGCAACGCTTGACGAGAGGTTAGACGCCATCCTGGACGGCGCCGCGCATACACCTGCGGCGGTGACGCCGGCTCAGTTTGAATTGGTCTATCGGCTCAGGTTCGATCCGCCATCCGACGATCTGCAGCGGGATATCGTGGACACCGGCAACTTGCTTTGACGGTTCATGCGCTGCGGCGGCTGGCTGCCGCTGCTGGGGGCGACTAAAACGGCCAACGAGGCGGCTTGTCCGTGAGCGATAGGTAGCGCTCAAACAGCGGGATCATTTTTTCATAGGCCATGACGAGATCGCCGCCTGCGGAAGGGTCCTTGATTTCCACCTTTCCAGAGATGCGGTGAAAGTCCTTCAGCGCGTTGTTCACATCGTCGCCGAATAGGAATCGAGCGCGAGCCAGCAATTCGTCGGCCTCACCCTTGTTCGTAAATCCGTTCAACTGAAAGGCCTCGCTCGCAAGTCGGCGAACATCCATAAAGACCGAAAACCGCTTTTCAAACAGGTCTAGAGCTAACTTCTTGCGAGCCGTCCACCATTGTCCGAAAGCGATAACGGCCGCCAGCGATGCGACCGCGAACGTGCCCAATATCTGAAATTCAGTCATTCGCGCCCCCAAACTGAGTCTTAATTCTAGCGCAGCCTGCACTTGCTACCGCCTCGCGTGCGGTTGCGCCGATGAACTGGTCCGCCCCTTTCGGTCCCGCATGAGCTAGAACAGACGGATGGGGAGTTGCCTACAAAGTCCATAATTAATTAGCTCGGCCTTGCCGATGACAACCCAATTTTCGATCTGGCCCGTGTAGCGGTTGATCGCAATGCGCTCACGGAGCGCAATATTGGAAACTTCGTAGGCTGTTTCTGCTTCGATGTGCTCGTCGGTTACGACAGCGGCAAACTCTGCTCCCAAACCCTCCTTCTTAAGACGGCCTGAGCGATTTTGCCCAACCTCCACCGTGATCATTTTTGATCCTGACGTTGGGCTGGTTTTCATCGTTGCGGTATCCAACGACGATGACCAATGCATCGAAGGCGCAGAGTTGGATTATTTTGAGCGGCAGTAGGGCCAGTTAAATTGATCGTTAGCAGCGTGCACAGGACAACACCTGATCTTGCCCAGTCCATCGTTGTGCCCCCGAATTTTCCTAAGCATGACTTGCGGGATTGAGACTGTCCATAGCGCGACGGCGGCAGGCCGGCGAAGTCGGCGTACCAGTTCATTCTTCGTTTTGCACCGGACCGTCCAGCGGATCACCTCGACGCTTACGGTCTCGATGACGGAGCCTTGCCTTTCGCAGCAAGCTCCAGTCGACCAGTTGCGGGGTTTGTAGCTCGTGCCACAGCACCTCGACCTGAATCTCTGATCCTGGGGCACCTACAATAATGCCGATCTTGTTGGGGAACAGACTCGCATCGGCAAGCTGAACAACGTCGTTGATCTTGAACCTATGCATTGCTCGTCCTGACTGTCGGTGTTCATTTCCAGCGCTCAGCCCCTGCTCGCTTGTGCTTCAGTTTTCTCTTCCAGACATCGAGCGGCACGGTCGCGTGCCATCGCAGGAAGGCATCCTTGAACGCCTGCAGGGCATCCTGGAAGGTGTCAGCAATGCCAGTGGGCACCCCGCCACCGTGGCTCATCAGCGGCATGATGTCGACGCCCCAAGTCCAGTGCGTCGAGATCGGATGGACGTGGCGGGTCTGCTCCGAGATCGAACCAACCCAAACCCCAACGCCATCAGCTGAGACGCGGTAGATGACCGGGCTGTCACTGGTCTGGCGGTAGGTGAGTTGGGGGGGGGCCATGAAGCCTCAACACTGGGGCCGGTGATGAGCCCGGCCCTTTTCATTTTTCGGATACAACGCGGACATAGCAAACAGCGACGGTACAAACCGTCTCGCTATACCTGTAACCTATTGTCATTATTTGCTTTTTGGTGGGCGATGTAGGGCTCGAACCTACGACCCGCTGATTAAGAGTCAGCTGCTCTACCAACTGAGCTAATCGCCCGGAACCAATGCGGCCGAGGCCTCTGCGAGAGAGGGGGCCGCCGGAAGAGCCGGTCGTTTAGCAAGCGTCGCCGCAGGAGTCCAGCCGCCCGCCCCGCCATGCACATCGGGCGGAGGACGCGTTTTCAGGGGCCGAAACCGCCTGCTGCAGAGGCTCCGGCTCAGGCCGGACCGTTCAGAGCCGCTGGGGCCGCTGGTGGGGCCAATCGTCCCGATCCCGCTCGCGGCCGAACGGCCGGTCCCGATCGGGACCGTCGAAATCGGTCCGTTCGCGCCAGTGTCGCATCATCGTGGGTCCCATGTGATGATGCCCGCCAAGGCGCGCCAGCATCACGAGACGGCGCTTCTGGTCGTCATTCAGGCTGCGGTAGAGCGGCTCGGAGACTTCGGCGAGCTTCTTCATGCCTGCGGCCGAAGCGGTCATGTCGTCGGCGCGGCGCTTGAAGCGCTCGAACAGCTCGTCCGGCGAGGCGTCGCGCCCGTCGCGACGGTCGTCGCGGCGCGCCGACACCCGGTCGATGCGCAGCTTGGCGAGATCGCGCGCGGCAGCCTCCACCGCCGGCCACATTTTCTCCTGCTCGGCGGTCAGCCGCAGCCCGGCCTTCACGGCGGCGATGCGGGCGTCGGCCAGCGCCGACATGTCATCCGCGGAGCGCCAGAACCCGTGCCAGCGGCCCGGCCACTGCGGCCAGTGCTGCGCATAGACGGCGGTGGTTCCGGCAAGCACGAACACCACACCTGCGGCGATGATAGCGCGTCTCATGACCTGTCCCTCCTCGGTCGAAAATCGCACGTCAAGGATGAGCGCGCGCCGGTGCGTGATCAAATTAAGCTTTGGACAGGATCGGCAACCTTACCGAAATGTAATCGTCGCGCTGTTGGGGCCGAAAAATGGCATCGCCGCGCCTCGTTGCGAGGCGCGGCGATTATCGAAGCAGCGTTGTACGCGATGCGGCTCTATTCGGCGGCGGTCGCAGCCGCCGCATGTGCCTTGTCGCGCTCGTGCTTCATGACGAGCTTGTTGAGCGCGCCGAGATAGGCTTTCGCCGAGGCAACGAGCGTGTCCGGATCGGAGCCGCGCGCCGTCATCGAGCGGCCGTTGTGCGAAAGACGGACGGAGACCTCCGCCTGCGCGTCGGTTCCTTCGGTCACCGCGTGCACCTGATAGAGCTCCAGCTTCGCCTCGTGCGGCACCAACGAGCTTGATGCAGTTGAACACCGCGTCCACCGGGCCGTTGCCCTCGGCTTCCTCGATGCGGTTATGGCCGTCGATGTCGAGCTTCATGGTCGCGCGCTGCGGCCCGTGCGTGCCGGCGATCACCGTCAGCGACACCAGCTTGATCACGTCCTGCGCGTGCGCGAGCTGCTCGTCGACGAGCGCCTCGATGTCCTCGTCGTAGACGTCCTTCTTGCGGTCGGCCAGCGCCTTGAAGCGCACGAACACGTCGTCGATCTGGTTGCGCGAGAGCTTGTAGCCCAGCTCCTCCAGCTTGTGGATCAAGCCGGCGCGGCCCGAGTGCTTGCCCATCACCAGCGACGTCCCCTTCACGCCGACGGTCTCGGGCAGCATGATCTCGTAGGTCGAGGCGTTCTTGATCATGCCGTCCTGGTGGATGCCGCTCTCGTGCGCGAACGCATTACGGCCGACGATCGCCTTGTTGTACTGCACCGGGAACGAGGTCGCCGCCGACACCAGCTTCGAGGCGTGGGTGAGCGTCGTGCTCTCGATGTTGTTCCAGTACGGGATCTTGTCGTTGCGCACGCGCATCGCCATCACGACTTCTTCCAGCGCGGCGTTGCCGGCGCGCTCGCCGATGCCGTTGATGGTGCATTCGATCTGCCGCGCGCCGGCGCGCACGCCGGCGAGCGAGTTCGCCACCGCCATGCCGAGGTCGTTGTGGCAGTGCACGGAGAAGCGCGCCTTGTCGGAGTTCGGCACGTTTTCACGAATGCGCTTGAACATGTCGAAGTATTCCTCCGGCACGGCGTAGCCGACCGTGTCGGGGAGATTGATCGTCGTGGCACCGGCGTTGATCGCCGCCTCGACGCAGCGGCAGAGGAAATCGAAATCGGTGCGCGTCGCGTCCTCGGCCGACCACTCGACGTCGTCGATGTGGTTGCGGGCGCGGGTCACCGACGAGATCACCATCTCGTAGACCTGCTCGGCTTCCATCTGCAGCTTGTACTTCATGTGCACCGGCGAGGTGGACAGGAAGGTATGGATGCGGCCGCGCTGCGCATGCCTGACCGCCTCGGCGCAGCGATCGATGTCTTTCAACGCCGCGCGCGAGAGGCCGCAGATCACGGCGTTCTTGGCGCGCTTGGCAATCTCGCGCACGGCCTCGAAGTCGCCGTCGGAGGCGAACGGGTAACCGGCCTCGATGATGTCGACGCCCATGGTGTCGAGCGTCTCGGCGACCTTGAGCTTTTCCTCGAAGGTCATGGTGGCGCCCGGGCACTGCTCGCCGTCGCGCAAGGTGGTGTCGAAAATATAGACGCGGTCCTGGTTGGACGTGGTCGGGGAATTCATGGGAGTCCTCTGGTCAATGCTTGGCGCCGGCAATCAAGGGCGCTCGGGTTCCGGTGAACTTGGCAGCGAACCCCTGAGTGCCCAGGCAGACATGCCCAGACGGCCCTCAGGGGCGGCTAAGAAGCAGCAGGCCGGAAAGAGCGGACGCGGACGCGCGCGGGAACGCTGGCCTTGGCGGCCACCCCGTCAACTGCGCTGAAAAACCCGCGAATCATCGTCTCATTGCCTTCCGCGCCGGATTTTGAGGGCAAACCCTTGATGGATCGTTGCCATCCGCGGCGGGATAGACGGTTCTTATCGGCAACGACCCGGCCGGGCAATGGCAAAAAAGCGTCAGGCGTGCTGCCATATCGGCGATCGCCGGCTCCGCGTCCCGTAGCGTTACTAGTCCGTAAATTGGCCAGATCAGATGTCATCCCGGCCAAGCCAACGGGCAGGCAAAGCGCAGCCCGTTGGCGCCGAGCCGGGACCCATACGCCGTGCCGCTTGTAAGTCAACGAGCGCCGGTGGCCTTAACTGGCTCGGAGCGTATGGGTCCCCGCCATAGGCGAGCGAAGCGACGCCGTTCGTCGAACAGCTATGCGCGAGGACGACGCTGAAAGCGCTGCACTGATCGGGCAAACTCGATCCCATCACGCTCTAGCCCTGCTTCTTCGGGGCTTCCGCCACCAGCGCCCGGCGCACGCGCTCGTATTCGGGCGACGCCTTCTTGTCGACATGCGGGAATTTCGGATCGAGCTTCTCCAGCGCCTGGACGATGGTCGAGCTGATGACCACCCGCGCGAACCACTTGTGGTCGGCCGGCACCACATGCCAGGGCGCATGCGCCGTGGCCGTGTTGTGGATCGCGTCCTGCCAGGCGGCCTGGTACTTGTCCCACAGGCCGCGCTCGCCGACGTCGCCCATGGAGAACTTCCACCATTTCGCGGGCTCCTCCAGCCGCTCGAGAAACCGCTGCCGCTGCTCCTCCTTCGAGACGTTGAGGAAGAACTTCAGCACCAGCGTGCCGTTGCGCGACAGGTAGCGTTCGAACGCGGAGATATCCTCGAAGCGCTCGCGCCAGATGTTCTTCGTCACCAGCCGCGACGGAATGCGCTGCTTGGCGAGAATCTCCGGATGCACGCGCACCACGATCAGCTCTTCGTAGTATGAGCGGTTGAAGATGCCGATGCGGCCGCGCTCCGGCAGCGCCACCGTCGAGCGCCAGAGGAAGTCGTGATCGAGCTCCTTCGAGCTCGGCACCTTGAACGCATGCACGTCGCAGCCCTGCGGGTTGATGCCGTGCATCACGTGCTCGATCGCGCTGTCCTTGCCCGCCGCATCCATGCCCTGGAAGATCAACAGCACCGACCAGCGGTCCTCCGCATAGAGGCGCTCCTGCAGCTCGTGCATCCGCTCGCGGTTGGCATCGAGGATCTTTTGCGCCTGCTCCTTGTCGAGGCCGCCCTTCTCGGCCGTGCCGAAATGCTTCAGACGGAAATCCTTCGGATCGGCGACCCGGAACGGGCGCACGAACTCCGAGACGTCGCGCGCCTTCCGCGAGGATTTCTTCTTGCTCATGATCGATACCTCATGCCCCTATCGTCGTCCGGCTACGCTAGCTTGCACGGACGGCGAGCGCCAGAGTGCCTCAGCGAACCGGTGAAAGCGCGTTTTCAAGAAAAGCCGTGACGAAAGCCGGCATGGCCGGATCGAAATCGGCGGCGCTGCGGACGATCTTGACGCCGCTCAACTCAGGCGAGGTTTCGGAGCGGAGGAAGGCCTCGATCCGCTCGCGCAGCTCCGACGCGGCCAGCGGCGACACCAGCAGGCGGAAGCAGGCGACCACCTGCCCCGTCTCGACGGTGGTCCAGTCCTCGGATGCGCGATAGTCGGAGGGCGTCAGCCCGACCTCCTCCTCGACCTCGCGCACGACACTTGCCGCAAGATCGACATGGCGATCGACCACGTCATTCAGGTCGGGCGTCCCGGCCGGAAAATAGATCCGGCCGGCATTGGACGTGTGCGCGTTCATGCGGCCGAGCACGAACGCTCCGTCGGCGCTACGCAGCGCGCCGGCGCCAAAGCTGTTGAACACCGATTTGTCCGGAAAACCCCAATCCCGCCAGGCGAGGAAGCTCGCGAAATCAGTCTCGAAATAGTCGGCGCGATAGACGTCACCTTCGGCGCGCGGATTGCGGCAGAGCAGCACCCGGCCGTTCCAGACCGCGGGCTTTGCTTCGCGCACCTTGGCAAAGTGCGTTTCGATCTCGGCGCGACGCTCTTCGGCGAACGCCCACGGCGTCGGCGTGAGCGAAAGGTCGAGCTGTTTGACGCGGCGAATCTGCACCATGTGTCTAGGCAATAGCCTGCGCGCTGCGCCGAGACAACCGGATGCCCTTAAGGAGGTCAGTCCGGAATCTCGCTGCCCTGATCGTCGTTGTAGGGTCCGTTGAAGTTGGCGTCGACGATGCGAAAGCGGGCGCCGAAATCGCGCGACGGCAGCGATGGCCACGTCACGCAGGTCGTTGGCGATTTGACGCGTGCACACCTTCCCCGGCACGCGCCAGACAAGCTTGCGCGAGACCTGCAGCGAGCGGCCGTTTTGCTTGTAGGTCGACTCGTACTCGCCGAACGGCTTTGAGATCCTGACATTCTTCGGGATATGGAGAACCTTCTTGCCCTCCGGCCAGTTCACCGTCAGCTTTTCCGACCAGGTGAGAGCGTCGCAGGGAAAATCGCGCAGCTTGTTTTCGCGGACGACGACCGCATACGCGCCGAGCGGACGCCCGAACAGCCTCAATCCGGTCGGAACGACCAGGGCGGTCGTATTCAACCGCGACGTCAAAGACGTCAGGGTGAAGTTCGATTTGACCTCGTACGGATCGGAGCGGTCGTACGGCGAGCGGGTTTCGAACGTCGCCGAACCCGCCCAGCGCTGCCGCGTCAGGAGCAGCCTCACCGCTTCCGACGCGCCGCGCTGTTCGAACTGCCGCATCACGCCCCGCGCATCGATTGCAGCCGGGCCTTTCGTCACGAGAGAGTTGCGACCGACGATCGTCCCGTCCGCCTGGACCGTCGCCTCGCTCGTCAAGTGCGCCGTGTACTGTTCCGCCCTGGGCGCCGGCGTGCGCGCAACCGTCGTTGCCTTCGATCCCACGCGCAACACCGGCTTGTCGGCGAGCGAGCCCGGCAGCGTATCGAAGCTGCCGACCGCGACGGTCGGATCGGCATAGAGATCGAACTCGGGCAGATAGATGATCATGTGGTCGAAGCCGAGGACCGGCACGTCATATGCCTTGTAGACCCGCTGCTGATTGATCAGCACGAACTCGGACTCGATGCCCTTGGCTCGGAGCAAGGCCCGCATCAGCGTCGTGTGGTCCTTGCAGTCGCCGTAGCGGTTGGAAAGAATGCTGGCGGTATCGTGCGGCTCCCATCCGCCCTGTCCGAGGATGACCAGAAAGTAGCGGATGTTCTTGGCGACCCAGTCGTAGATCGCGGCCGCCTGCTGCCGCCGGTCGGTGATCCCGCGGGTGATCTCCTCGGCAAGCTTGTCGACCGCCTCCGTGGGCTGCGACTTCGGATCGGCGAGCCTGAAGGTCTCGCGTCCGATCACGTCCCAGCTTTCGTAGGTGGAAAACGCCAGCATCGGCGCCCAGTCGACCAGCGCCACGGAGCCGGCTTCGTCGGCCGCATACGACTGGCGGGGCACGGACCATTTCAACAGGGTTCGCTCGCCGCGTTCTTCGCGGGTGTGCTGAACGGCCCTTTCCGTGACGTGCAGCTTGAGATCGCGGGGAGCGTCAACCGTGACATTGATCTCTTCCGCGCGCTGCGCCGGAGAGAGCGCCAGCACGCGCGAAAACCCTCCCGCAACCGTCGGGCCGTTTCTGCCGCATGCGCGTCGTGAGGATGGTCCTGTCGCCCGCGGCAAGCTCGGGAAACGGGATCACATGCGTCTTCACGTCGGCCTGAAACAGGATATTGGTCGAACTTTCCGCGCCGGACAGTTCGACGATCTTGTCCCGCGGCACGTCGACGCGCCTGCCGTCGGTCTTGATGGTCGCGGCCTCGACGATCTCCAGATCATAGAAATGGTTGTTGACCGACAGCCGGTGCTGACCAAGCGTCTGCACCATCGACGGCGAGATCACGTCGGTCTCGATCCGGGCGGTGACATCGGAAAGCTCCCGATGGTGGATGACGTACTCGTAGGAGAACCGGCGACGAAACGGCTCGCTGTCCTGGGCGGCGGCAGGATGTCGAAATGTGGTGGCAACAAGCAGCAGTGCAAGCGTCGAGAGAATGCGTCGCGACAATTGTGGCTCCCGAAAAGCGACCCGGCACGCCGCCGATAAATTCCTGATCCTGAAGTCTGAAACGAGGACGAAAAGCGCTTGTCGGGCGGGCGGCAGCGCCGTCGGGCAACGTGATATCAAACCAGCAAGCAAAAACAGTCAACGTTTCATTTGCCTATTCGGCGGCGAGGCCTTGCCTCGCCGCCCGCGATCGCGTCGCCTGACGGCAACTGGCTACATCGACGCTGCGGCCTTCTTCACGAAGGTGTCGTTAAAGGTCTTCGACAGGTCGACCTTGGCGTCCTTCATCTCCGGATCGAACTGCACCAGCATGTCGAGCGCGTTCTTCATGCCTTCCGGCGGAATGATGCCGGTGACCGAATACATCGGCTTCGAGGCACGTGAGCGCGGCCATGTAGAGCGCGCGGTCGCCGAGATAGTATTCCTCCGGCACGACCTTGGCGATGTCCTCCGGGCTCGCCTTCTCCAGCCACTTCTGCGTCTTGTAGAACGCATTGACGATCGCCTGCACCGTGCGCGGGTTCTTCTCGATGAAATCCTGCTTGAGGTAGACGACCGCGGCCGGGTTGTTGCCGCCGAACAGCTTCTTGTTGTCGGCCTCGTTGCGCGAATCTGCGAGCACGACGATGTCGCCGTCCTGCTGCAGTTTTGTGATCACCGGATCGAGGTTGGAGATCGCATCGAGCTCGCCTTTCTTCATCGCCGCGACCGCGCTCAAGCCCGTGCCGACGCCGATGATCGACACGTCTTCCGGCTTCAGGCCGTCCTTGGCGATCAGCGCATTGACGAAGAAGTTGGTCGAGGAGCCCGGCGCGGTGACGCCGATCTTGAAACCCTTCAGGTCCTTGAACGATTTGACCTGCGCGGCCTTTTCCTTGCGGACGGCGAGCACGATGCCCGGGAAGCGGCCCATCTCGATCACCGCCTGGATCGGCTGGCCCTTCACCTGCATGCGAATGGTGTGCTCATAGGCGCCGGTCACCACGTCCGCCGAGCCGCCGATCAGCGACTGCAGCGACTTTGCACCGCCGCCGAAATCAGTGACCGTGACGTTCAGCCCCTGTTCCTTGAAATAGCCCAGGCGCTCGGTCAGCGTCAGCTGCAGGTAATACAACAGGCCCTTGCCGCCGACGCCGAGCGTCAGGTCCTTCTTCTCGGGTCCCTGCGCACTGGCTGTGCCGGCGAACGCGAACGACAGCGCGAGTGCCGCGGCGAGAGTTTTGAACGATTTCATTGGCATTTTCTCCCTGAAATTCTTTGCGGCTTGGTCCCGGCTATACGTCCTCATTGCGGCTCAGTCGCCAGGCGCGGAGCCACGGCGACAAGCCACGAGCGGACGATCTCGGTCGCTAGCCCCGCGCCTCGCCGGGCTCCGGCCGCCAGACCAGCAGCCGCTTTTCCACCATGCTGACCATCACGTCGATCAGGATGACGAACACCGCCAGCACGAACATCCCGGCGAACACGCCGGCGACGTCGAACACGCCCTCCGCCTGCTGGATCAGGTAGCCGAGGCCTGCCGCCGAGCCGAGGTATTCGCCGACCACCGCGCCGACCACGGCGAAGCCGACCGAGGTGTGCAGCGACGAGAACATCCACGACAGCGCCGACGGCCAATAGACATGGCGCAGCAGCTGCCGCTCGCTCATGCCGAGCATGCGCGCATTGGCGAGGATTGTCGGACTGACCTCCTTCACGCCCTGATAGACGTTGAAGAACACCACGAAGAACACCAGCGTGAAGCCGAGCGCCACCTTCGACCAGATGCCGAGCCCGAGCCACAGCGCGAAGATCGGCGCCAGCACCACGCGCGGCAGCGCGTTCATCATCTTGATGTACGGGTCGAAGATCGCCGCGACCAGTTGCTGGCGCGCGAACCAGAAGCCGATCATCACGCCGGCGAGCGAGCCGATCACGAACGCGAGCACCGATTCCAGAAGCGTGATGTAGAGATGCCGCCAGATCGTGCCTTCGACCAGCCATTTCACGATGCGCGCGCCGACGTCATAGGGCGTCGAGAAGAAGAACGGCGGCAGCAGCTTCACGCCGCCGATCGGCACCGTCGTCGCCGACATGCCAGATGCCGATCAGCACGACGGCGACGAGGAACTGCAGCGCGAAGAAGGTCACGCGATTCACGACGCAGCTCCCGCCAGCGTCGTCTGCGCGTAACCTTTCAGCACCTCGGCCTTCAGCACGTTCCAGATCTCGCGGTGCAGCTCGTGAAACTCCTTCTCCAGCCGCACTTCCGAGATGTCGCGCGGACGCTTCAGCGGCACGCGCCAGTCGCCGATGATTTTCGAGCTCGGGCCCGCCGACATGATGACGACGCGATCGGCAAGCGCGATCGCCTCTTCCAGATCGTGGGTGACGAACAGCACCGCCTTGCGGTCCGCGTGCCACAATTCGAGCAGCAGGTTGCCCATGATCTGCCGCGTCTGCGCATCGAGCGGACCGAACGGCTCGTCCATCAAGAGGATTTTCGGATCGCGGATCAGCACCTGCGCGAGACCGACCCGCTTGCGCTGGCCGCCTGACAGCATATGCGGATAGCGGTTGGCGAAATTCTCCAGCCCGACGCGGCGCAGCCAGGTTTTGGCATTGGCGCGCGCCTCGACGCTTGCGACACCCGCGGTCTCGGGGCCGATGGCGACGTTCTCCAGCGCCGTCTTCCAGGGAAACAGCGCATCCGACTGAAACAGGTAGCCGGCCTGCCGGTTCAGCCGCGTCAGCGGTTCGCCGAAAATGCGCGCCACGCCCGCGGCGGGCTTCAACAGGCCCGCGGCGACATTGAGCAACGTCGACTTGCCGCAGCCGGTCGGCCCGACAATGGCGACGAATTCGCCTGCGGCCACTGACAGATCCGCGCGCTCGACCGCCGTAAAGACACCGCGGTCTGCGACGTGGAACGCCACCGTGACGGCTTCAAGCAAAACCGCCTTGCCTGATCGATTTGACGCGCCCTGCACTTTTCCCCCGCCTTTACAACCCACTAGCGATGTCGCCTCGCCTTTGAGAACCACGTTCGGACGGATCGTGCAATCTTGCAAGGGCACGGCGCTTGATGGCATTTAGTCGTGATGGCCGCCCCCTCGCCCGCCATTCGCTATGCGCACGTCGGCAAAAGCTTCGACGGCGGGCGCGTGCAGGCTTTGCGCGACGTCTCGCTGGACATCGACGCAGGGCGAATTCCGCTGCATCGTCGGCGGCTCCGGCTCCGGCAAGACCACGCTGTTGCGCCTCGCCAACCGCCTGATCGACGCCGACGCAGGGACCGTCAGCGTCGACGGCGCGGACGTGCGCGGCACCGACGCAATCGGCCTGCGCCGCAGCATCGGCTACGTGTTCCAGACCGCGGCGCTGTTTCCGCACATGACGGTCGCCGAGAATATCGGCATCACGCCGAGGCTTCTGGGCGCGACCTCAACCGAGATCGCAGCGCGCGCCGACGAACTGCTGACGCTGGTGCGGCTCGATGCCGCGCGCTACCGCAAGCGCTTTCCGCACGAGTTGTCCGGTGGCGAACGCCAGCGCGTCGGAGTTGCGCGGGCGCTGGCGGCAAAGCCGCGCATCGTCCTGATGGACGAGCCGTTCGGCGCGCTCGATCCGCTGACGCGTGATGCGCTGGCCGACGACTACCGCGCGCTGCATGGCGAACTGAAACTCACCACCGCCCTGATCACCCACGACATGACCGAAGCGATCCTGCTTGCGGACCGCATCGCGGTGATGCAGGCCGGCCGCCTGGTCGAGGAAGGCACGGCGGCCACGCTCGCGAACAGCCGCAACGACTACGTCGGCGAGCTGCTGCGCAGCCCGCGCCGGCAGACCGAGCGGCTGAACGCCGTGCTGCGGAGCGCGCCATGATGTCGGACCCGCGCTGGGGCGAGGCGCTGGCGCGCCTGCCCGACTATCTCGGCAGCCACCTGCGCGTCAGCGCGGCGGCGCTGGCGCTCGGCCTTCTCGTCAGCTTTCCGCTGGCGCTCGCCGTGCGCAACCGGCCGGCGCTGCGCGGCGCGTTTCTGGCCGTCGCCAGCATCGTGCAGACCGTGCCGGGGCTGGCGCTGCTGGCGCTGTTCTATCCGCTGCTGCTGATCCTGTCCGCCTGGTCGCTGCAGTGGTTCGGCGTGAGCTTCTCGGCATTCGGATTCATCCCCTCGGTGCTGGCGCTGGCGCTCTACAGCATGCTGCCGGTGTTGCGAAACACCGTGACAGGCCTGCAAGGCGTCGATCCCGCTATCCTCGAGGCAGCGCAGGGCGCCGGCATGACGCCACGGCAGTCGCTGACGATGGTGGAACTGCCGCTGGCGCTGCCGGTCATCATGGCGGGCGTGCGCACCGCCGCCGTCTGGGTGATCGGCACCGCGACGCTTGTCGACGCCGATCGGCCAGACCAGCCTGGGCAACTACATCTTCACCGGCCTGCAGACGCAGAACTGGGTGTTCGTGCTGTTCGGCTGCGTCGCGGCCGCAGGCCTTGCGCTCGCCGTCGATCAACTGCTTGCACTGGCCGACAGCGGCATCCGCAATCGCTCGACGTTGCGCAGCGCGCTTGGCGGCGCGGGCCTTGCGCTGCTGATCGCCGTTGCCTTCATTCCGCTGCCGGGACAAACGCGCAGCGCCTATATCGTCGGCGCAAAGACCTTCACCGAGTCCTACGTGCTGTCGAGCCTGATCGCGCAAAGGCTGGCTGCCGCAGGCTTGCCCGCCCGCCAGCGCGAGGGGCTCGGCTCGAGCGTCATCTTCGAAGCGCTGCGCGCGAACGAGATCGACGCCTATGTCGACTACTCCGGCACGCTGTGGGCGAACCAGCTCAAGCGCACCGACATCAAGCCGCGGCAGGAGATTGTCGCCGAACTGAAGACGGCGCTGCGCGAGCGATACGGCGTCACGCTGCTCGGCGATCTCGGCTTCGAAAACGCCTACGCGCTGGTGATGCCGCGCAAGCGCGCCGAGGAGCTCGGCATCCGCAGCATCGCCGATCTCGCCCGCCACTCCGGGAATTGGTCGATCGCCGGCGACTACGAGTTCTTCTCGCGGCCCGGAATGGGCGGCGGTGCGCAACGCCTATGGCCTGAATTTCCGCGAGCAGCGGCAGATGCAGCCGGACTTCATGTATGCCGCCGCAGGCTCCGGCGAAGTCGACGTGATCGCCGGCTACACCAGCGACGGGCTGATCGCGCAATACAATCTCGTCGCCCTGCCCGATCCGAAGCAGGCGATCCCGCCCTATGACGCGATCCTGCTGCTGTCGCCGCGCCGCGCGGACGACGAGGCCCTGCAGGATGCGCTGCAACCCCTTCTCGGCAAGCTCGACATCGCGACCATGCAGGAGGCAAACCTGCGCGCCGGCGGCAGCCAGGGCGCGGCGTCAACCGACACGGTGGCGCGCTGGATCTGGGAGAAGGTCGGCGGGAAGTAGCGGCCGCCACGTCCCCTTGGACTGGATCCAGCACGACCACCGGTATCTCGCGCTCGGTCTTGAGCTGATAGTCGGCGTAGGGCGGCCAAAATTCGAGCGCCTTTTTCCAAAGTCGGAGGCGTTCCTCGCCCGCCGTTGTCCTGGCCCGCGCGTTCACCTTCTGGGTCCCGACTTGTACTTCGACGTCGGGGTTCGCGAGAATGTTGCGATACCACCCTGGGTGTTCGGGCGCGCCTCCCTTTGAGGCGATTACGAAGTAACTGCTGCCGTCCGTTCCGTAATACAGCGGGAATATGAACTTATCGCCAGACTTGCGGCCGGTGGTGGTCAGCAGCAGCGACGGCACCGTCATCTCGCCTCGCCCGGGCACGGTTGTCTTGTACATGTGCCCGTCGGTTCCGCCGCTGCAAGATAGCGGTTCGCGTGTTTGACCATCCAGTCCGGCAGGTTCGGAGCGAGTTTCGCTTCAGCCATCATGCTCTCCTTCAAAGTTGCAGGGAGCATACCATCGGGTGGCGGATCGGCCAATTCCGAAGCGTTGAATGGCGAACGGCGCGATCGGCGAAGCCGACTGCCCATCGACGATCAGTTCCGCAATGATCTGACCGACGACCGGGCCAAGCTGGAATCCGTGCCCGGAAAAACCGAAGGCATGAACGAGCCGCGGTGTCGTCGATGAGAAGCCGATGACCGGAATGTGGTCCGGCATCTGCCCGTCCATGCCGCTCCAGGTGCGGATCACCTGGGCGCCTGCGAGCGCCGGCACGATATCGACGGCGCGCATCATGCCGCCGAGCGTCTCCTCGGTCTTCGGCCGCGCGAGACCGAGTTCGGTATCGCCCCATCCATGCCCGCCGCCAAAGATGACATTGCCGCGCCGGATCTGACGCGCGTAGACGTCGCCACCGCAGACGCCGATCGAGCGCGAGATGAAGTACGGCAGCGGCTCTGTCACCACCATGCTGGGCATCAGCGGCGACACCGGGGCGTGCTCGCCGAACCAGGTCGCCACCACACCCGCCCCCGCGCCCGCCGCGTTGACGAGCCAGCGGCTCGTGACCGTGATCCCTTCGGCCTCGGTCTCGAAATCCCGTGCCGGTCGCGGCGGCACGATGCACCGGCGCAAATTCCCGGATCTCGGCGCCCAGCTTGCGTGCGAGCCGTGCATAGGCCGGTCCGACCACGCGCGGATTGGCCTGGCCGTCCGTCGGCGAGAGCGAGGCGCCGACGACATTCGGACCCGAGCCACGGCAGTTCGTCGCGCACGGCATTGGCGCCGAGCAACGTCAGTTCCAGGCCATGCTCGCGCGCCATCTCGGCGTAGCGCTCCAGCTCCGCCATGTCGGCCTCGGAGCGCGCGATCTTGATGTGCCCGGTCGCCTCGAACTCCACGTCCTCGCCGAGCAGCTGATTGAGATTGTCCCACAGCGCCCGCGACCGGCGCGCGAGCGGCAGCTCGGCAGGATGCCGCCCCTGCTGGCGAACGCCGCCGAAATTGACGCCGCTTGCGCCGGCGCCGCACAGGCGCTTTTCCAGCACCGCGACCGTGAGTCCGGCCTCGCGCAAGGCGACAGCAGCCGCGCACGCCGCGGTGCCGCCGCCAATGATCGCGACGTCGACTGCCAGGCGCTCGGTCACGGCAGCCCTCCGATCGGCAGCGGTTTTACGGGAGGATTGCCGCGCAGACGGCCGACCGCAGCGATGTCCTTCGCCACTGTGCGCGCGAGAATCTCCGCGGCAGCGTGACCGCAGACCCGGCCCTGGCAGCGCCCCATGCCGATGCGCGTAAAAGCCTTGAGACGGTTCATCTCATGGGCTCCGCGCTCGCGCGCAGCGCTTCGCAGCGCGCCGGCGGTGATGCCTTCGCAACGGCAGACGACCTCATCGTCGGTCACGTCATCCAGAAGATGCGCGGGATACGGATAGGCATCTTCCAGGGCGCGGCGAAAGCGCGCCTGCCGCGCGAGCTTGCGATCGAGCACCGCGACGCGGGTACGATCGATCGGCTTTCCGAGATCTTCGAGCACGGCGAGCGCCGTGCGTTCACCCTGCAGTTCGGCGACGTCGGCGCCGCCGATGCCTGCGCCATCGCCGGCGAGATACACATATGGAACGCTCGAGCGGCCGGCCGTGTCGCGCTCAGGTGTCCATTGCCGCGTAACGTCATCGAAGGCGAAGGCGCAGCCGGCGAGGTCCGCGAGCTGGGTCTCGCTCCGCAGACCGAACGATGCACCGACCGCGTCGCACGCGACGCGGTGTTCGGCACCGCTCGCATCCCGCCACCACAAGCCATGAACGCGTCCCGCACCCTCGACGCGGATAGCGCGGACGCCGGAGCGAATGGTCAACCCCCGCGCGGCATTGCGCGCCATGTACCAAAAACCCTTCGCAAGCGTGCCCGGTTGCGCAAGCAGGCCCGACGCATTCTCCAGCTTGGCGGCAAACGGCGTGACGTCGAGCACCGCAGCGATCTCGGCGCCGGCCTTGGCGTACTGATAGGCGACGAGCGGCAGCAGCGGTCCGGCGCCGACGAAGGCGACGCGCCGTCCGATGGACACGCCCTGGGCCTTGAGCGCGATCTGCGCGCCGCCCAGCGTGAAGACGCCCGGCAGGGTCCAGCCCGGGAACGGCAGCACGCGATCCATCGCGCCGCTCGCGATCACAAGCCGGTCGAAGTCGAGCCCGCCGGGCCGTCCGGCCGCGAGCGTATCGAGACGTTGCTGGAACACGTTCCAGACGAGCGTGCGCGGGCGATAGTCGATTGCCTCGCCAAGACGCGCGAGGATGGCGTGAATGGCGACGGCCTTCCTTGCTTCGAAACCATAGAGCGCAGCCGGTGAACGCGCGGCGCCGGGCGGCGGCTGGCGATAGATTTGTCCACCGGGCCGCTCGGCTTCGTCGATCAGGATCGGACGCACGCCGCCGCCGACAAGCGTCTCGGCCGCGCGCAGGCCGGCGGGGCCCGCGCCGATGACGACGACTCTGGGATCAGCCACGGTCAACCCCGTCGATGATGATCGCCATGCCGGGCTCGACCAGCGTCGTGCAGGCGCGCATCCGCCTGCCGTCGGCGAGACTCACCCAGCAATCCTGGCACGCCGCCATCAGGCAGAAGCCGGCACGATCGGCTTCGCCGAATTCGAAGCGGCGCAGCGAGGCGCGATGCAGCAGAATGGCGGTGAGCAGCAGGTCGCCCTCGCGCGCTTCGGCGGGCACGCCATCGATGGTGAACGGGATCGGCGCGCCGTCGCGCGGAACCAGCCGATGGAACTGACCGGCTTGCGAAACGCCATTGGTCGTCGGGACTTCGCTGGCTCACAGCATGTGCTCGTAGCGGCAATTGACCAGCAGCTCGGCGACGGCGGCAGTGTTCGGCAGAGCGACGACGGCTGGCCACGAGCTTCGCGAGGTCTGCCGGATCGGTCATCTGATCGTGCGGCGGGTCGGTGATGCGCGCGGTGAGGTCCGTGTCGACGAAGCCCGGACACAGCGCGGTGGCGCGGATGCCGTGCTCCCAGCCGATCCGGCGCACCGCATGGGTGAGCGCCACGACCGCATGCTTCGACATCTGGTAACCGGCATTGAGGCCCATCACGCGCTTGCCGGAGAGCGAGGCGACATTGATGACGCGGCCGGTCCCTGCGGCTTTCAGATGCGGGAGGGCAGCACGAATGACGCGGAACGGCGCCGTGACGTTGACCGCGAACAAGTCGTCGAGATCGTCTTCGTTGCCCTCTTCGAGGCCGACAAAACGCGAGATGCCCGCGTTGTTCACCAGCACGTCGATGTGGCCGAAGCGTGCGATGGTGGCGTCGACCCATGGCGCCGCGGCGCCGCGGTCGTGCGCGTCATAGGGATGGATCAGCACCTCGTCATCGGCCGCGAGCGTGTCGGTGAAGTCGCCGGGCCGGCGGATCCCGAGCGACAGCGCGAGTCCGGCCTGTTTCAGTTCGCGCGCGATCGCAAGGCCAATGCCGCGACTTGCGCCCGATATCATCGCTACCCTTCGCATCGATGCATCCAGTTGCTATGGTTCGTTCCGACGATCACGTTTGACCACGAGGCCCTCATGCCGACGACTTCGATCCCCACTCTCAGCCTGCCGAACGGCGAAACGGTCGCAGCGCTTGGGCAAGGCACCTGGGGCATGGGCGACAGCGCGAGCCGCAGCCAGCAGGAGATCGCGGCGCTGCGGCTCGGCCTCGAGCTCGGCATGACGCTGATCGACACCGCCGAGATGTATGCGGACGGCATCGCCGAGGAGATCGTCGGTGAAGCGTTCGCTGGCCATCGCGACGAAATCTTCGTGGTCAGCAAGGTGCTGCCCGAGAATGCGACGCGCCGCGGCACCGTTGCGGCGTGCGAGCGCAGCCTGAAGCGGCTCAGGACCGACCGCATCGACCTCTATCTGCTGCACTGGCGCGGGCGGCCGCCGCTCGCCGAGACGCTCGAGGCGTTCGCAGCGCTCGTCAAGGACGGCAAGATCCGCCACTGGGGCGTCAGCAATTTCGATGCCGGCGACATGGAGGAGCTGTGGAGCTTGAACGGAGGCACGGAGGCTGCGACCAACCAGGTGCTCTACAACCTCTCGCGTCGCGGGATCGAATACGATCTCGTACCCGCATGCCGCAAGCGGCGCGTCCCGATCATGGCCTATTCGCCGATCGAGCAGGGACGGCTGCTGCGCAATGGCGCGCTGAAGGACATCGCGGCGCGCCACAACGCGACGCCCGCGCAAGTCGCGCTTGCCTGGCTGCTGCAGCAGGACGGCACCATCGTGATCCCGAAGGCCGCGACGGCCGCGCATGTCCGCGAGAACCGGGCGGCGACGGACATTCAGCTCACGCAAGCCGATCTCGCGGCGCTCGACCGCGCCTTCCCGCCGCCGACGGGACCCCGGCCGCTCGAGATGCTGTGACGCCGGTGCAGGACCGGCAGGCGGTGCAAGGGCCATGCAAGTCTCGCCCACGTCAGGCCACCACATCGTCGCGCAGGCACGCGACGCGGCGGCCCGCGCCGATCTCACGCAACGCGGGAACAGTCTCGGCGCAGGCCGCGATCGCATGCGGGCAGCGCGTGCGAAACACACAGCCGGAGGGAGGCGAGGCCGGGCTCGGCAATTCGCCGGACAACACGGCGGTGCGAGGCTGCGTCCGCGCGCTGATTGATGGGGTCGCCGCGATCAGCGCCCGCGTGTAGGGATGAGCGGGCGCGCGGAAGACGTCCGCGGCCGCTCCCTCCTCGACCACCCGGCCGAGATACATCACGACGACGCGCTCGCACAGGTGCCGCACCACATGCAGGTCGTGGCTGATGAACAGCAGCGCGAGGCCGAACGCGGAACGCAGCTCGGCCATCAGCGCAATGATCTGCGCCTGCACCGAGACGTCGAGCGCCGAGACCGGCTCATCGGCCACGATGAAATCCGGCTCGGTCGCGAGCGCGCGCGCGATGGCGACGCGCTGGCGCTGGCCGCCGGAGAACTCGTGCGGCAGCCGATCCGCGTGCGTTGGATCGAGGCCGACCCGGCGCAGGAGCTCCGCAACACGCGTGCGTGCCGTCGCATGGTCGGCAAGCTCGTGGATCAGGAGGCCGTCGGCGATCTGATCACCCGCGCGCCGGCGCGGATCGAGGCTTCCATACGGGTCCTGGAAGATCATCTGCATGCGGGCACGCAGGCCGCGGCGCGTCGCAGGCGTGAGGTCGTCCAGCGCGCGCCCGTCGAAGAAGACGCGACCGCTGGTCGGCGGCAACAGGTGCAGCAGCATGCGGCCGAGCGTGGACTTGCCGCATCCCGATTCACCGACCACGCCCACCGCTTCGCCGCGCGCGACCGTGAGATCGACCTCGCGCACCGCCTTGATGTCGGCGCGCCGCCGGAGCCAGCCGGCGCGACTGGCGAAACTGCGCGAGACGTTCTCAGCCCGGACGAGCGCCGCGGTCATGCGACCTCCTTCCAGCGGAAGCAGCGGGAGGAATGGCCGGCGGCTACCTCAGCGAAGGCCGGCTTCACGGCGTGGCATTGCTCCACCGCACGGCTGCAACGCGGCGCAAAGGTGCAACCCGCCGGAAGCGCATGCGGCAGCGGCACGATACCGGGTATCGCGGCAAGCTCCGCATTCACGCCATTCGGCGCGCTGGCGATCAGAGCGGCCGTATAGGGATGGCGCGGCCGCGCGAAGACTTCGGCGACCGGCCCCTCCTCGACGATCTCGCCGGCGTACATCACGCACACCCGGTCGGCGATCTCGGCGACGACGGCCAGATTGTGCGTGATGAAGATGAGGCCCATGTCGCCCTTCGTCTTGAGGGCGGCCAGCAGATCGAGGATCTGCGCCTGGATCGTCACGTCGAGCGCGGTGGTCGGCTCGTCCGCAATCAGCAGCCGCGGCCCGTTCGCAACGGCGGATGCGATCATGGCGCGCTGACGCTGGCCACCGGACAGCTCATGCGGATAGGCCCGCGCGCGCTGTTGCGGATCGGGCAAACCGACATCCTTCAGCAGCATGGTCGCATGCGCCGCGGCCTTCGCGCGCGACTCGTCCCGGTGCGCGCGGATCACCTCCGCCACCTGATCGCCGACCCGATGCACCGGATTGAGGCTGCTGCTCGGATCCTGGAACACCATGGCGATCTCATCGCCGCGCAACCGGCGCATCTCGGCTTCGCCCAGGCGCGCAAGGTCGCGCGACCGCCCTGCCCGATCGACGAACAGCACGCGGCCGCCGGTGATCTCCATGCTCGGCGGCAACAGGCCGAGCAATGCGAGACCGGTCAGGGTCTTGCCCGAACCGCTCTCGCCGACCAGCGCCAGCGTTTCGCCGGGCGCGAGCGTCAGCGAGACGTCGCGCACCGGCCGAATGCGCGCCACCGGCGTCTCGATCTCGATGGTGAGGCCTTCGACGCGCAGCAGCGACGGCGCCGGGGCCGGCGAGGCATCCGGCAGAATGCGGACCGCCGCTCGCCTGAGCCAACCGCCGCCGGTGGCTCCCGCACGCGGGTCGAGCGCATCGCGCAAGCGATCGCACAAAAGGTTGAAGGTGAGAATGGTGCCGGTCAGCGCGAGGCATGGCCAGAACAGCAACCAGGGCGCCTGCTCCATGGTCGAGCGTGCACCCCGGATCATCAGCCCCCATGACGGCGCGGGTGGCACCACGCCGAGGCCGAGAAACGAAAGGCCGCTCTCCAGCACCATTGCGGCGGCAACCGTCAGCGAGAACTGAACCAGCAGCGGCGGCGCGACGTTCGGCAGGATGGTGCGGGCGAGAATGCGCGCCGGCTTTGCGCCCAGCGCCTCCTGCGCGGTCACGTAATCGAGACCACGGGCCGCGAGCGTGGCCGCGAAGGCGACCCGCGTGTAGCCGGGCGCATAGAGAATAGTCAGCGCGATCACCAGCGTCGCGGCGCCCGGCCCCATCAAGGTGACGACAAGCAGCGCCAGCAGGATCGGCGGGAAGCAGACGATCGCCTCCATGGACCGCACGGTCAGGATCTCGACCAGGCCGCGCGCGTAGCCGCCCAGGAGACCGAGCGTGATGCCGATCACGCCGGCGAACATGGCGGACAGAAAAGCGACGCTCAGGGAGGCGCGAGCTCCCCAGATGATGCGCGAGAGCACGTCACGGCCGTATTCGTCCTGGCCGAGCAGATGCGTCCACGACGGCAGCGCCAGCCGCGCCGACACCTCCATCTTCACGGGGTCGGCCAACGGCAGCAGCGGGGCTGCGAGCGCGACGACGACGATGCCGCCGACGATCGCGCCGGGCAAACGCAGGCGACGGATCGCGCGCGCAGCCATCAGCCGTGCCGCACGCGCGGGTCGATCACCGCGTAGAGCAGATCGACCACCAGGTTGATGAGGACGAAAGCGATCGAGATCACCAGCACGATACCGACCACCTCCGGATAGTCGCGCTGTTCGACCGCGCGCACGAGGTAGCCGGAGAGGCCCGGCCAGTTGAACACGAATTCGACCAGCACGGTGCCGCCCAGCAGCGAGCCCATGTGGAGCGCGAGCACCGTCACGACCGGGATCAACGCATTGCGCACCACATGGTGCAGCACGATGCGACCGGCGCTAAGCCCCTTGGCGTGAGCTGCGCGCACGAAATCCCGCTCCAGCACCTCCAGGACGGAGGAGCGTGTCATGCGGAACACGACGGCGCCGAGGCCGATGGCGATGGTGCCTGCCGGCATCAGCAGCAAAATGATGTGTTGCACGGGATCGCGCGAGAACGGCACGAAGCCGCCGGCCGGCACCCAACGAAGCTTCTGCGCAAAGATGAGAATCGCGATCGTGCCCACCACGAACACCGGAACCGAGAGGCCGAGGCCGGCAGCGCCCGCCAGTACGCGATCGACCGACACCGCCCGCGCGAAGCGCCGCAAGCGTACCGAGCGGCAGACCGAAAAGCACCGCGAGCAGGCTCGCGGCGAAGATGAGTTCGAGCGTCCGCGGCAGGCGCAGCTTGATCTCGTCGGCGACCGAATGATCGTCAAGCAGCGAACTGCCGAGATCGCCCGTCAGCAAGCCGCCGACATAGCCGAGATACTGCGCGAGGATCGGCCGGTCGAGGCCGAGCTTCGAGCGCAGTTCTGCGACCGCCGCCGGATCCGGCGCGACACCGCCCTGGGAGAGCAGGAGTTCCGCCGGATCGCCCGGGACGAAGTGAATGATGAGGAAGACGAGCGTAATGACCGCCCAGATCAGCCCGAGCGCGACGGCTATGCGTGCCAGCGCGTAGGCGAGCATCCCCTCACCCCACCGTCACGTTTTCGAACGTGGACCCTGAGTAGAAGGTCAGCGCGCCCGGCAGGTTCTTGAAGCCGCTGACCTTCTTCTGCATGGCGTAGCCCTGGCTGCGCCAGGCGAGGCCGACGATCGGGGCCTCCTCGATCACCAGCCCTTCCAGCTCCTTGTAGATCGCCTTGCGCTTTGCCGTGTCGAACTCGGCACGCCCGGCCACAAGAAGCGCGGTGATCTTGTCGGTCTTCAAGCCGAACGAGCGCGTGTAGGATGCCGTGAGCGAGCCGTCGATCGCCTTGGCGACGCCGTCCGGATCGTTGCTGTCGGCGGCATCTCCCATCATCGCCATGTCGTATTGGCCCTTGTTGCCGATGGTGACGCGCGTCGCCCAGTCCGGCAGGTTGAGCTCCGCCTTGATGCCGATCGCGGCGAGATTCTGCTGCACGACCTCGGCCGAGTCCTTGTGCATGCCGTATTGCGCGGTCGACAGGAACGAGCACGTGAAGCCGTTCGGATGACCCGCATCAGTGAGCAGCTTCTTGGCGAGGTCGGGATCGTATTTCCAGCCGTTCTCATGCTCGGCATTGAAGAACTCGCTCGCTTTCGGGATCGGCAGATGCGCGAGGCCCGAGCCGCGGCCGTAGAATGCCGCCTTCACGACCTCATCGCGCTTGACGGCGTGGGCGATCGCCTTGCGCACGCGCGCGTCGTTGAACGGCGGCTTGGTGGCGTTGAAGATGAGGTACATGTACGGCCCGTCGACGGCGTCGAGCGTCAGCTTGGCGTCCTTGCCGATGGCCTCCATGGATTGCCATGGCACGTATTCGATAAGATCGACATCGCCGGCCTGCAGGGCCGCCACGCGCAGGTTCTCGTCAGCATAGGCGATGGCGCGGATCGCCTTCAGCTTGGGCAAGCCAGGCTTGTAGTATTTAGGCGATGCCTCGAGTTCGATGGAAACCCCGCGCTCCTGCGCCTTGATCATGAACGGTCCCGCGCCGACCGGCGACTTTGCATCGGAGACGCGGGAGATGATCGGCATGTGGAAGTTGGCCAACAGCAGCGGCAACGTCGCGACGGGCTCTTTCATCACGAAGCGGACGGTCTTGTCGTCGGGCGTCTCGACGCTGTCGATGTTCTGCATCTGGGCGCGCAGATAGGCGGTCGATTTCTCGCCGGCGACCTGTTCGATGGTCCACTTCACGTCGGCGCTCGTGACCTTTTCGCCGTTCTGGAACGTCGCGTCGCGCAGCTTGAAGACCCAGGCCTTGCCTCCCTCCGCGCTCCAGCTCTCGGCAAGCTCGCCGCGCAGGCTGCCGTCGGGCGCCCAACCGGTCAGGCCGCGATAGATCATCAGCTTGATTGTCGCAGCCGCGGTGCCGGTGTTGGCCCAGGGCAGGATGTTCGGCGGATAGCTCGACAGGCCGAAAGTGAGCGTGCCGGGTGTCGCGGCGCGCGCGCCGGACATGCGCAGGAACGGCAGCGCAGCGGCGCCGGCGAGGATGGAGCGACGAGAGACGGTCAGTGTCATGGCAAGCTCCTCATGGGTTGAAACCGTAGATGTCAGAGGCTGTGGCGGAATCGATGACGCCTTCGGCGAGATCGCGCGCAAGCGCTGCGCGATCGCGTTCGCCCGGCGGGCCATAGCCGCCTGCGCCGGGTGTGATGACCTCGAGCCAATCGCCGGCCTTCAGCTCGGCAGCGTCGCGATTGAACTTGACGCCTGGCGCCGCGACCATGCGGCCGTGCGCACCCGCCAATCCGCCCAGCAGCCCCCAGGATTTCGAGCGCAGGCGCGAAACGTCGACCCGCACCCGGCAATCGGCCTCGGCGCGATAGACGCGGCGCAGGCCCATGCCGCCGCGGAATTTTCCGGCACCGCCCGAGCCGTCGACCAGTTCGTAGCGCAGGAGCGTCAGCGGATATTCAAGCTCGAGCGCTTCGACCGGCAGGTTCGAGGTGTTGGTGACGTGCACATGCACGCCATCGAGCCCGTCCTTGGTCGGCCGCGCGCCCGCGCCGCCGCCCATGGTTTCCACATAGACCCAGATGGTGCCGTCCTTCGGCATCTCGCCGCTGAACGTCGCCACGCAGCATGAGCTGTTGGTGCAGGCCGACACGCGCGCAGGCACGGCCTGGGCAAGCGCGCCGAGAATGAGATCGGCCACCCGCTGGCAGGTCTGCACGCGGCCGTTCACCGCGGCCGGATGCTTGCAGTGGAGGATCGTGCCTTCCGGCGCGGTCACCGTCAGCGGCCGCGCGAGGCCCGCATTCGGCAGGATGGTCGGATCGACCACCGACTTGACCATGTAATAGGTGGTGGCCAGCAGCGCCGTGTACGTCATGTTGATGCCGGCGCGCACCTGCGGCGGGCTGTCGAAGTGCAGCCGCATCTCGTCGCCTTTGATCGTGATCGTGACGGCGATCGGCAGCACCCCGTCGATCTCCGGATTGTCGAACACGTCCTCGAAGCGATAGGTGCCGTCCGGGATCGCAGCGATACCGGCGCGCATCTTGCGTTCGGCATAGTCGAGCAGCGCCTCGCCGGCCGCGAGCACGACCGCGGTGCCATACTTGGCGCAGAGCCCCTGGAAGCGCTGCACGCCGACGCGGTTTGCCGCCATCTGCGCGCGCAGGTCCGACAGCCGCTCGCGCGGCACCTGGCAGTTCAGCAGGATGAGATCGAGCACGTCCTTTTGCAGCTCGCCCGCCTTGTAGAGGCGGATCGTCGGGATGCGCAGGCCTTCCTGATAGATGTGGGCATGGCCGCGATCGGCGAAGTCCGAATGATGCGCGAGATTGACGGTCCAGGCGGCGATGCGGCCGTCGACGAAGATCGGCTCGGCGAGCACGATGTCCGGAAGATGGGTGCCGCCGCCCGCATAGGCATCGTTGCCGACAAACACATCGCCGGGGCGCATGCCCTCGATCGCGTGCTGCTTGAGAATCTGCGGCACGATGCCGATGAAGCTGCCGAGATGGATCGGGATGTGCTCGGCCTGGCAGAGCGTGCGCCCTTCGACATTGAACAGGGCGGTCGAGCAGTCGCGCCGCTCCTTGATGTTGGTCGAGTAGGACGCGCGGATCAGCGCCTCGCCGGTTTCCTCCACGATCGAGGACAGCGCCGCGCCGATCACCTCGACGGTGATCGGATCAAGCGCGAGCGGCGCGTTGAGGCTCGAGTGCGAGGTTCATGCGGTTTCCAGGATCAGGTTGAGGTAAGGATCGACGCGTGCGGTCGTGCCAGGCAACACCACCGTGGTTGCATCCATCTGCTCGACGATGGCGGGACCGGAGAAGCGGTTGCCGGCTTTCAGTTCGTCGCGCGCATAGACCGGACAGGTGACGAAGTCGCGGCTTTCGGCGAGCCAGACGTCGCGGGTCTCGCGGATCGCGTGGCTCGCATCCGCTCCGCCGGGCGGATGCGCCTTCAGCGTCGCCTTGCTGACGAGGCCGGTCGCCTCGAGACGGAAGGTGACGAGTTGCACCGGCTCATTGTCGGCGAGGAAGCCGTACATGCGCTGATGCGCGTCGGCAAAACCCTGTGCCAGCAGGTCGAGCGTCTTCGGCGTGATCGGCCCGTCGGGCAGCGGAATCGCAAGCTCGTAGTTCTGCCCCGCGTAGCGCATGTCGACGGTGCGCAGGAGGCGGCGGGCATCGGGCGTGATCTCCTCGTGGGCGAACCAGACATCCGCCTGCTTGCTCAACGCCGTAAATGCGGTTTCGATTTCGCCGAGCACGCCCTGTTCCAGCGGCAACAGCCGCGTCGTGGCAAAATCCGCGCGAAGATCGGTCAGCAACAACCCCATGGCGCACAGGATGCCGGGATTGCGCGGCACGAGAATGCGCTTGATGTCGAGCTCTTTCGCCAGTCGCGCGGCATGCAGCGGGCCCGCGCCGCCGAAAGCCATCAAGGTGTAGTCGCGCGGGTCATGCCCGCGCTGCACCGAGATGACGCGGATGGCCTTGGCCATGTTGGCGGTGACGACCGAGATGATGCCTTGCGCGGTCTCCATCAGCCCAAGGCCGAGCTGCTGCGCGAGCTTGCCGATCGCCTCCTTGGCGAGGTCCTGGTTGACCGGCATGCGGCCGCCGAGCAGATAGCGCGGGTTGAGCGTTTGCAGCACGATATTGGCGTCGGTGACGGCCGGCTCGGTATTGCCTTTGCCGTAACAGACCGGACCCGGATCGGCACCGGCGCTGCGCGGACCCACTTTCAAGAGCCCGCCACTGTCGACATAGGCAATCGAGCCGCCGCCGGCACCGACGGTATGAATGTCGAGCATCGGCGCCTTGATCGGGTGGCCGTGCACGATCGCTTCCGAGGCGAGCCTCGCCTCGCCGGCCTTCAGCAGCGCGACGTCGGTCGAGGTCCCGCCCATGTCGAAGGTGATGAGGTCGGGCAAACCGGCCGCGCGGCCGATGGCCTGCGCACCGACCACGCCGGTGGACGGGCCGGACAACACCGTGCGCACCGGCATGTTGGCGGCCGTCTCGAAGCCGATGACGCCGCCGTTCGACTGAGTGAGATGCGGCGTGACCGACATGCCGAGCGCGGACAGGCGCGGCGCAAGGCGATCGATATAGCGCTTCATCACCGGGCCGAGATAGGCATTCACCACCGCGGTCGAGAGCCGCTCGAATTCACGGAACTCCGGCGCGATCTCGTGGCTCGTGCAGACGAAAGCCTCGGGATATTCCTCCTGCACGATCGCCTTGGCGCGGAGCTCATGCTCAGGCCGCACGAAGCTGTACAGAAACGAGATCGCGATCGCACTGACGCCGGCCGCGCGCAACGCGCGCGCCGCGGCACGGACCGCGTCTTCGTCGAGCGCGACCTCGACGTCGCCGGTATGACGCACGCGTTCGGCGACCTCGAGACGCAGGTTGCGCGCGACCAGGGTCGGCGGCTTGTCGGCGAAGATGTCGTAAAGATCAGGCCGCTTCTGCCGGCCGATCTCCAATAGATCGCGAAACCCGTCCGTGGTGACGAGGCCGGTCGGCACGCCCTTGTGCTGGATCAACGCGTTGGTCGCGACCGTCGTGCCGTGCCCGAAATAGCTGACCGGCGCTGCGGGCTGGTCCCCCGCCTCCGGCGCCACGCGGCGCATGCCTTCCTCGACACCCTGCGCAATGCCGCGGGAGGGATCGTCGGGGGTCGAGGACACCTTCCAGACCTCGACGCGGCCTTCGTCCTCTTCAAACAGACAGATGTCGGTAAATGTCCCGCCAGAATCCACGCCTACGCGCCAACGCGACATGCCCGATGTCCCCGTCTCGATTAGCTTCCCGGCGCCAGAAGGATCAGAGAGCGGCGTGCAGAGCGCAAGAAAAATTTCAGAAATGCGACAACTTTCTCCTATGAATTTCACTGAATGGAATTATTCTCCGATTGTACGCGCAAAACTTCTATAGGTCGAAACATGAGCGATGCTGCGGGAGGCGTTCATCGTACCGTTGCTCTCTTGCGGTGCCTGGCGACCGCGGCAGGGAGCGGCCTGCGGCTGAAGGATCTCGCGGACGCCGTCGCGCTTCCCCGGCCCACCACGCATCGCATGCTTGCGAGCCTGATGGCCGAAGGAATGGTCGAGCGCGATGCTGACGGAAAGGTCTATCGGCTCGGCCTCGACCTGTTCGTGCTGGCGGCGCATGCCGGCAATCCGATGAATTTGCGCGAGCTCTGCCGCCCCGCCCTGCTGCGTCTGACGGGATCGCTCGGAGAAACCATATTCCTGCTGGTTCGCAGCGGCTTCGATGCGGTCTGCATCGACCGCACGGCCGGACCGCTGCCGATCCGCTCATTCACCGGCGATATCGGCGGCAGCGTCATGCTCGGGATCGGCCAGGGCTCGATGGCCATTCTGGCGCACCTGACGGCCGGGCGAGCAGGACGAGATCATTCGCTACAACCTGCCGCGCATGCGTGACTACGCGGGTCTGGACGAAGCGTTCCTGCGTGCCGAGATCGCGCGCGTGCGCAGCAGAGGGTTTTGCGATGGAGCGCAAGGGTTGATACCGGGCATGGCCGGTCTCGGCGTTCCGATCGTCACGGCCGACGGACGCGCGGTCGCCGCATTGAGCGTCGGCAGCACGACGGATCGCATGACACCCGAACGCAATGTGGTGATTGCCGAACTCCTGATGAAAGAGGCGCGCCAGATCGGCACCAAGCTCAATCCATTCGACCCGACGCTGCGCCGCGCCGGCGCCGCGATGGAAATCGCAAGTGGCTCGCCGACTTGATGCGGCGCGACGGCCGAAAGCGACGAGCTACAGCCCCTTGATCAGTCCCGCATCCATCAGCAGGCGATTGAAGCGCCGCGCTTCGGCGCCGTCGCGGCAGCTGTAGAACACGCCGTTGCAGCGGAGCATGATCCGCTTCTGCTCGGCGAAGGATGCGTCCAGCGGCACGCCGGCCGCCTCCTGCACGACGATCGGCAGGTACGCTGCATCGAGCGTGGCAAGCGCCGACGCAAAATTCTTCGGCTGGTAGTTGATGCCGTCCAGCGCATAGTACGTGGCAAAATAGCGTGGGTCAGCGCGCATCAGCCGCTTGCCGAGTTCGGCCGGCGTGATGCCGGGCTCCATCAGCTTCTGGGAGATCGCCGGCTGGTGATCGCCGAAGCGAACGATCAGGAATTCGTCGTTTGGATACTTCGCCTTCAGCGCCGCGACGAACTCCTCGTAGGCGTCCTTCGTCATGGCCTGCCGGCGGATGTACTCATCGACCTCGGCGGTGTTGCCGGGCCCCTGCCAGTCCGGCGTCAGATCGGGACGGAACGTCGTCGTCCACGGGAAGTGATTGGCCGCCAGATAGACGAAGGCGAACAGCGGTGCGCCCTTCGGCTGCTCGCGCTCGAACAGGCGCAGCGCCTGATCGAAATAGAACGTATCCGGCTGCTGCTCATCCGCAGCCTTCATGTCCGCCGCATCGACGAAGCCGCCGATGCCGGTCGAATGCTGGAATGTGCGCGCGCTCAGGAAATTGCCGTAGCTCGGATAGAGCGAGAAGGTGTGATAGCCGCAGCGCTTCAGCGATTGCGGCAGGCCGCGGGTGACGTGGCCCGGCCGCGATGCGCGTCACGTAGTATTTCATCTTGCCGAACGATTGCGCGGAAAGGCCGGTCAGCACGTTGAATTCGGTGTACCAGGTCGGCCCGCCGGTGGCTTCCGCAACGAACGTGCGGGTTTTGCCGTCCGCCGACTTGAAGAAATCGGTGTAGCCCTCCGGCACCTTGATGCCCGGCGCCTGCGAGACGTCGAAGCTGGACTCGTCCAGCAGCAGGATGATGTGCGGGCGGCGGGCGTTCGTATCGCAACGATCGATCGGCGAGGCGTAGGCCGCGCTCATCAGCGACTTCGGCTCGGCTTCCATCCAGCCATGGGCGGCCAGATGCGAGACCGCGGCGACGCCTGAGCGCGCGAGATTGGAGATGTGGTTGACGCCCTGGAACGGCTCCCAGGGCTGTTCGGGATTTGTCACCGACAGACCGACCATGCCGAGCAGCGCCACGCCTGCGCCCGCCCAGCGCAAGACGCCTGCGGATGCGGAACGGATCGAGCCAGGAACACCAACGCCAGGAGCGGCAGCGTGATCGCTGCGCCCAGCGCAATCTTCCATTTCAGCCCGTGATGGATCGTGACCAGAAACGAAAACGTATCCGGATCGATCAGCAGGAAATCGAGAAATGTCAGCGTCAGCTGGGTGACGTCGAACTTCATGCGCGACAGCGCGATCAGCACCACGATCGCCACAGCGAAAGCGCCGCCGCGATGCCGGGCCGGCCGAACACCGCCACGCCGAGACAACAGGCGAATGCGAGCGTCAGAAACGACAGCGACGTCGCGAACGGACCGAATTCGGTCTGATAGAGCACGAACGCGCAGCCGGCGAACAGCAGACCGACGAACACGGCGCGCAGCCAGTAGCCGACGCGCGACGCAGCCGCCTCACGCACCGTACGGATGAACCCAGGATCGTCATTGCAACGCGCTGCACGGCTAGAGATCCTTGATAATGCCGGCCTCGATCAGCATCCGGTTGAGGCGGCGCGCCTCCGCACCGTCGCGGCAGGCATAGAAGAGGCCGTTGCAGCGAAGCATGATCTTCTTCTGCTCGACGAAGCTCGGATCGAGCGGAATGCCGGCCGCGTCCTGCACGACGATCGGCAGGTACGGCGCGTCGACGGTCGGCAGCGCCGAGGAGAGGCGCACGGGGCGGAAGTTCACGGTGTCGATCGCGTAGTAGGTCGTGAAGTAGCGCGGATCGTAGTCGTTCAGCCGCTTCGCCAGCGTTGCGTCGTCGATGCCGGGCTCCAGGATCGCGGTCGAGAAATCCGGCTGGTGATCGCCGAAGCGGACGATCAGGAACGGCTCGCCCGGAAACTGCTTCTTCAGCTGCTCGACGAAATTCTTGTAGTCGCGCGCGCTCATCGCCTGGCGGCGCAGATACTCATCGACATGCCGCAGGTTGCCGGGATCGCGCCACTCCGGTCATCAGATCCGGACGGAACCGGCCTGCCCACGGAAAGTGGTTCGCGGCGAGATAGACGAACAGGAAGACCGGGGCGCGGTCCTTTTCGCCCGCGAGCTCCTTCAGCGCATGATCGTAGTAGAAGCTGTCCGGCTCGATCCCCTTCGCCCCCATCGTGCGCGCGTCGAGGAAGCGCTCCATGCCCGTCGTCGTCTGGAAGTTATGCGCGCCCATGAACGCGCCGGCCGCCGGATAGAGCGACACGGTATGATAGCCGCAGCGGCGCAGCGCCATCGGCAGGCCCCGCTCGACGCGTCCCGACGCGATGCGCGTCACGAAATAGGAGAAGCGGCCGTACGAGCGCGACGAGAGTCCGGCGAGCACGTTGTACTCGGTGAACCAGCTCGGGCCGCCGTTGCCCTCCACCAGGAACTTGCGCGACTTGCCGTCGAACGAGCGAAAGTGATCGCCGTAGTTCGGCGGCACCTTGATGCCGGGCGCGCTGCGGATGTCGAAGCTCAACTCGTCATGGATCATGACGATGTGCGGACGCCGGCCGGCGGGATGGCAGGTCTCCTCGCGCGGGATCGCAAGGCGATCGGCGACGACGCTGTCGGATTCCAGGAATCCGTACTGCATGAAGTCGGCGACGGAGTTGACGCCGGAGCGCGCGAACTTCGACAGGTAGCCGTTGTTGAAGAAGCCTTCCCAGGGGTCGTGCGGCCAGATCAGCGACAGCGCGACGAGCAGGACCATCGCCGCGGCGCTGCCGGCGGCGGCATAGAGCCTTCGGATGCGGAACGGATCGAAGCGCCAGAGCGCGTAAGCGAGCGGCGCGCCAACGAGCAGTGCGAGAGCGACCGGCTGCCACAGCGTCGGGAAGATCGTGAACAGGTAGGCGGCCGACGCGCGGTCGATCATCATCACGTCGATGAAGTTCACCGTCATCTGCACCACGTCGTATTTCAGGCGCGACAGCAGGATCAGGACGGTGAGCATGCCAAGCGCAAGCGCGCCGGAAATCGCCGGCCGCCGCGTCAGCGCGATCAACGCCAGGTTGAGCGCCATCCAGCTCAGCAGGAAAGCCGTGCGCGAGATCGTGTCGACCTCGGTCAGGATCAGACACGAGCAGCGCGGCCAGTTGCGGCGCGACCACGAGCGCCACGCGCCACAGCCCAGCGCCGACCGAGGCCGGCTGCGAGCGCAACGGCCTGCGAGGAATTTGAAATGGGCGACGGCGCCATAACCCGAACGCGAACTAGCACCCGGCTCGAACTGGGCCTTGGGCTGGCGACGGCCAGGAGGCAAGTCGGGGCGGCCGGACCGCACCCGTGTCATAAAAATTTAATTCAAGCGACACACAGGCGCAATGATTGCCGCGCTGCGGCAGACGAAAATCGATTCCTTAACGGCGCTTGCCCCGTCATCCGCGCGCATCTCGTCTGCCGATCTGAACAGGCATTCAGACTTGCCGCCCCTCGCCGCCTCTCTATCGTGTCCCTCAACCGGACGGCAGTTCCGAGGACAGGGAGGCGAACCATGACCGAGATCCAGGCGCAATCGGCAGTAGCAGGATCGGCAGCGCGGTCGGCGTCGCCGCAAAGCCAGACGGCCCCCGTTGCCGAAACCCGGCTACGGCAAGGTACGTGGCACGGTCGAAGGACGGCATCAGCGTCTTCAAGGGCATTCCCTACGGTGCGCCGACCTCGGGCGCCAACCGCTTCCGCAAGCCGCAGCCGCCGCAGGCCTGGGCGGGCGTGCGCGACGCGACCGCCTACCCCAACATGGCGCCGCAGCCGCCTGCGCCGATCCGCGGCCTGTTCGCGTCATGGACCGATCCGACGACCATCAGCGAGGACTGTCTCGGACTGAACGTCTGGACGCCCGGCCTGCGCGACGGCGGCAAGCGGCCGGTGATGGTCTGGTTCCACGGCGGCGATTTCGCCTCCCTCTCCGGCTCGCGCAGCGTGTTCGACGGCACGCGGCTGGCGCGGCGCGGCGACGTGGTCGTGGTGACGGTTAACCATCGGCTGAATGCGTTCGGCTTCCTTTATCTCGGCGAGCTGCTGCCGGAGTTCGCGGACGCTGCCAACGCCGGCATGCTCGATCTCGTCGCGGCGCTCGAATGGGTGCGCGACAATATCGCCGAGTTCGGCGGCGACCCTGGCAACGTGACGATCTTCGGCCAGTCCGGCGGCGGCGGAAAGGTCGCGACCATGATGGCGATGCCGGCCGGCAAGGGCCTGTTCCATCGCGCGATCATCCAGAGCGGCACCTACGCGCGCAACGCGCATCTGGAGGCGATGTCGGCCGACACGGCGACCAAGCACGCGCAGACGCTGCTCGCAGCGCTCGACCTGACGGCCGCCGATGCGCGCAAGCTGCTCGACCTGCCGATGGAGACGCTGATCGAAGGCGACCGTGAAGGCCGCGCAGGCCAAGGAGCGCGCCGTGTGGCGCCCGGTCGCCGACGGCAAGAACCTTCCCGCCGGCCCAAGCTGGCCGTCGGCGCCGGAGGTCTCTGCCGACGTTCCGCTGATGATCGGCTCGACCGCGACCGAGATGAGCATGCTGATGGGCACGCCGCGGCCCGAGCTGTTCGACCTCGACGACGCGGGCTTGCGCAAGCGCCTGTCGGCCTGGTTCGCGCCCGGAGAAAATGGACGAGGTGATCGCCACTTTCAAAAAGAAGAACCCGAACGCGACGCCGGGCCGGCTCTACTTCGACATCTCCACCGCGGTGGTGTTCCGCCGCGGCGCGTGGCGGCACGCCGACCTGAAGGCCGCGCAGGGCAAGGCGCCGGTCTATCTCTACGAGATCGACTGGGTGACGCCGGTCGACGGCGGCAAGTGGGGCAGCCCGCATTCGATGGAGCACCCGTTCGTGTTCGACAACGTCGCCCTGTCAGCCTCGATGGTCGGCGCCTCGCAAGCCGAGCCGCAAAAGCTCGCCGACCAGATCAGCCCGACCTGGATCGCCTTCGCCCGCACCGGCAACCCGAACAATCCGGCCATCCCGCACTGGCCGGCCTACACCGTGCCGGAGCGAACGACGATGGTGTTCGATACGCAGTCGAAGGCGGAAAAGATGTTCCGCGAGGACGAGCGGCTGCTGACGGCGAGCGCCGCGGAGAAGGATGCGCTGTAGCAGTTCCTCATTCTGAGGAGCCGCGCGGGTTGTTGTTCAAATCTTCTCCGCCTCAAACCTCGTCGTCGGCTTGACGAACTCATCCTGCGCGGCAACGAGCAAAATCTCTCGCGATCCGGCGTCCGACGTGCGCTTGAGCAAGCCGTAGACCGAGGACGCCGCGCGCGCGAGCGCCTCGGCGGCATCGCGCGTTTCCAGATAGTGGACGAAGAACAACGCGGCGATCGCGTCGCCCGCGCCGTTGATCGAAATCGGCAGCAGCGGCGTCCGCACGCGAAACCGGCCTTGCGACGACGACGCGATCAGGTCGATCACGCCTTCCGGCGTGTCGTCCGCAAGCACGCTCGTCGCCACGATCACCTTTGGTCCGAGCGCGTGGACTGCGTCCAGCGCGGCAGGCAGGTCGCGCAGCGTCTTGGCTTCGCGTCCGGCCAGCAGTTCGAGCTCGAAATGATTGGGCGTGATGATGTCGGCCGCCGCGACCGCGCGCGCCTTCATGAATTCCGGAATGCCGGGACGCACGAACACGCCACGGCCGACGTCGCCGATCACCGGATCGCAGCAGTAGAGCGCGTCGGGACGCGCGGCCTTCACCTTGGCGACTGCCTCGAGGATCGCTTCACCGATCGCGGCATCGCCCATATAGCCGGAGAGCACACCGTCGCAGCGCCCCAGCGCGCCGCGCTCCTCGATGCCGGTGACGACGTCGCGCACGGCCTCGCCGGTGAAGACGCTGCCCTTCCAGGCGCCGTAGCCCGTGTGGTTGGAAAACTGCACCGTGTTGACGGCCCAAACCTCGTGGCCGAGCCGCTGCATCGGAAACATCGCAGCCGCGTTGCCGACGTGCCCGTAGGCCACCCAGGACTGAATCGAGAGAATGTTCATGCGCCCTGCTGTGCCCCAGCCACGGGCTTACGGCAAGAGGCCGAGACGCTTGCCGATGACGCGATCCAGCAGCCGTTTCGGAAGGATCGAGAGCATCGCCAGCTGCACCGGCTGATTGGAGACCGCGTAGCGCACCTTCGGGCGCGGAATGGTCAACACGCGATGCACCAGCTCGCCGAGCTTCTCGACCGGCAAGCCGCTCTCGCCCAGCTGCAGCATGTAGGTGCGCATGGTCTGCAACGCCTTGTAGTACGGCGAATTGGAATAGACGGAGACGTCGACCTCCTGGGCCTTGTCCCAGATCGGCGTTTTCACCGCGGCCGGGCCGATGATGATGACATCGATGCCGAACAGCAGCAGCTCGCGCCGCAGGCTCTCGGAGAAAGCTTCCAGCGCGTGCTTCGACATGCTGTAGGGTGCGACCAAAGGGTTGCCGTTCTTGCCGGAGACCGAGCTCATCATCACGATCCGTCCCGGCGGGCCTTTCAGATCCGCGTCCATGCCGAGCAGCGGCGCGAAGGCGCGGGTGACGATGATCGGGCCCATCACGTTGATGTCCATCTGCCGGCGATAGTCGTCGAGCGATATTTCGAGCGACGGCCCCGCCACGGCGATCCCGGCATTGTTGACGAGACCGGCAAGCCGCTCGCCTCCCAGGGCCTCACGCACTTTTCGCGCAGCGGCCAGCACTGCAGCTTCGTCGGTCACGTCGAACAGCAGCGGGACGAGGTTCGCGCCGAGCTCCTTGGTCAGACGCTCGGCATCCGCCTGCTTGCGAACGCTGCCGAACACGCGAAAGCCCTTGTCGACAAGAACCTTTGCGGCGCTGAAACCTATCCCCGTCGATGCACCGGTGATGACGACAGACTGCATTGATCACGCCTCTCCTAGTGCGCGGGGGCGACGCTGAAATTGTCGCATCGATCCTGCCAACCCAATCTCATCGCGATCTACCCATCTTACGGTCTTCCCGCGCACTCGGAAATCGTGTCCTCGATGTCGGCCAGCAGGGCCGCCGACCATCGCTCGGCGCTCTCGGGCGTCAGGTGACTGCCGTCGAATGTCATCAGCCCGTCGAGCCAGGGAAGCGAGACGCGAACGCCAAGCCGCTTGCCCAGGTCCTCCACGTAGGCATTCGCATTTACCGAAGCGCTTGGCGGCGCCGACAGGACGATACATGCGCGAGGCAGGCCGGTCGCGGACAGGAATCGCTCCGCAAAGTCAGCGTCCGCTGCGGCCGCCATCGCCGTGTGGTTCGTCAGGGCCTGCCGTTTGACGGGATAGCGGGGGGCAAGCTTGAAGCGGACGGTTTGCCACGTGCCATCATCCCTCGATCGGTAGACGATGGGTTCTTCCGATTGGCAGAGCGACGGCCGAGCCTCGCACAGTGCCGATCCGATCTGAATGAATGCAGTTTTTTGCACGTATTCGTAGAATTCCAGTATCGCGCGCCAGCGAAATATCTGAGCGACGCGAATGTTGTCCGTGGCCTGGTTCTTGAAGAACGGGTCGGCGAGAATGACGATTGCCTTCGGCCGCAACCGATGTTTCTGGATCAAGGCGAGCGGAAAAGCGCCGAGCTCGGCCTGGCCGAAACCCAGAAGGTAAGGCTTGATGCTGCGCGTTGAGAAGAAGTCGGACCAAGCGCGTGTCGAAAGGGCGAACTGCGCGCGGCTCGACCCGAAGAAGACAATGTCGCTCTGCTTCAATGACTGCACGGCTTCCGGTTCGAGGCCGAAGTAGTAGGCGCCATGCTCGTAGTCTTCGAACTGACGCGACGCGCAGTAGGCCAGGAAGTGGCCGGTCGGCGCCGGCGGAAAGCATCCGAGCGAGGTCCACCAGCGATCGGCGGCGCGGTATGCGAGCCCGACGGTGACAGCCGCCGCGAAAAACACCGCCAAGTATGCGCGCAAGCTCGCGGCCATGTCGAGAATCGAAAATAGAGGAAAACGGTTTCACGCCCGAACGTGCCGGCAACGGCGATGCCGAGCACGCAGCCGAGCAACAGCGCCCAGGCCGGCCGCGGCGTCCATGTCAGGCAGGCGCGTTCCTTGATCCATGGGTGTGCCATGATCTGTTGCGTGTTGGGGGCGAACAATGCGATTGCACCGAGCGCGATGATCCAGATCATGGCAAGGGGCAAATTGACCATCAGCGCTCCATCACTGCCTCCGAGCATCGCCGCCCAAACGGCAAACGACGCGGCGAAGGTATCGGCGCGAAACGGCACCCAGGCAAACACTACAAGCGCGAGCGTGAGAAACCAGGCGACACCCGCCGGCAGGCGCAGCCCGCCTCGCGTCGCCATACCGCGCCAGAGATGATTGAGAGCGAGGCCGGCACCGTAAATCGCGCCCCAGATCGCAAAATTCCAGCTCGCGCCATGCCACAGTCCGCCGAGCACCATGGTGACGAACAAATTGACATAACGCCGGCGCGGTCCGCGCCGGTTGCCGCCCAGCGGCACATAGAGATAGTCGCGCAGGAAGCGCGACAGCGTCATGTGCCAGCAGCGCCAGAATTCGATCAGGGATCGTGCCTTGTACGGCGAGTTGAAGTTCAGCGGAAACGTAATGCCAAACAGCAGCGCGAGCCCGATCGCCATGTCGGAATAACCAGAGAAGTCGAAATAGATCTGCAGTGTGTAGCTGAGCGTGCCGACCCAGGCGTCGGTGAAGCCGATGGCCGTACCCTTGGCAACCGCGTCGAACACCGCGTTTGCGAACGGCGCCACGCTGTCGGCGAGCATTACCTTCTTGAACAGGCCGATGGCGAACCAGCCCGCGCCAAGTGCAATGCACTCGGCTTGCGGCCGGTAGACCTTCTTGGAGTCGAACTGAGGCAGGATTTCCTTGTGGTGAAGGATCGGCCCCGCGATCAAGTGCGGAAAGAAGGTCACGAACAAGCCATATCGCGCGAAGCCATATTCGTGCGCTTGCCTGCGGTAGACGTCGACGAGAAAGGCGATCTGCGTGAAGGTGTAAAAGGAGATTCCGGTCGGCAGCGGAACCGAAAGATTCGGCAGCGCCAAGCCGATTGCGTCGCTGAGGGTCGTAACCAGCAGGCCAGCATACTTGAAGTAGCCGAGGAGAGCCAGGTTTGCGCCGACACCGAACATCAGCAGCTGGCGGTTTCCTGTTTGCGCAAGACGGTGCGCGACGGTGAAATTGAAGACGATCGACACGGCGATCAGAGGCAGCTGTAAGGCCGCATTGTCGAAGCCGTAGAAGGCAAGCGATACGACACCCAGCCACACGATCGCCAGCTGCCGCATCCCGCGCAGGCCGAGGGCGAAAAAGCCGATGAGCGCTATGGGCAGGAAGACGAAGATGAACTGCGGTGAGTTGAAGAGCATACGGCGAGAATCCGGCAAATAATCCCGACTATAGCCGTCGCGCGAATAAATCCACAGTGCTTCGGGCTTCAATCCGTTAAAGCTGGACTGAGTGGGTAGCATCGAAGCGACATTCTCACGGTCGCGCGGCGGCGATAGCCGCAATTGCGCGACCGCCGGATCACAAATGCTGCATCGCATTGCGCACCGGCCCGCTTCGGACTAAGCCTGCCTGCTCGTCCTTGACTGCGGAGTCGAACATGCATACAGGCAGCTGTTTGTGCGGCGGCGTCCGCTTTGCGCTTGAAGGCGAGCTTCAGCCGATCCAGCTTTGCTATTGCTCGCAGTGCCGCAAGGCGCAGGGCGGGCCCGTTGCGAGCAACATGCCGGTCAACGTGCGCGACTTCAAGCTGCTCAGCGGCGCCGATCTGTTGCGGCAATTCCTGTCATCGCCGGGCAAGGAGCGCGTCTTCTGCAGTCGCTGCGGCTCGCCGGTCTACAGCCGCTTGCTCTCCCGGCCCGAGGTGCTGCGCATTCGTGCCGGCCTGCTGGAGCAGCCGCTGCCGGTGCAGCCGTCACAACACGCATTCGTCGCGGACAAGGCGAACTGGTGGACGATCCCGGAGGACGGTCTGCCGCGATTTCCTCATGGGCGACGTGATCGCCCAGGTGTTGACGCGCCACTGCCGCGCTGCCTTCCGTTCAAAGCATTGCGTGACGCGGGAAAGCTTGCTTTAGATAGTGGAGCTAAGGGGTGGACGGCCGTGCGCGCGCGCCGCATTCGTTGATATGCTGTTTAACAGCTATTCCTTCCTGCTGGTGTTCCTGCCGGCAGCTTTGATCATTTATTCCGTCGCCGACCGTTTTCCCAAGTGGCGCTGCCCGGTCCTGATCGCGCTTTCGCTCGCCTTTTACGGCTACTGGGACGTCCGCTTCGTGCCGTTGATGATCGTGTCGATCCTGGCCAACTGGTACCTGGCCAAGGCTTATGCCGCGACCAGGAAGGGCAGCCTGGTGACCGCGGCCATCGTCGGCAACCTCGCTGGTGCTCGGCTTCTTCAAGTACACGAACTTTCTCGCCGACACATTTGCAGCGATCGGCATTCCTGCAGGACATATCGACATCGCGCTGCCGCTCGGCATCAGCTTCTTCACCTTCCACCACATCATGTATCTGGTCGATCTGCGCGCCGGCCGCGCGCCGCTTTATCCGCTCGACCGCTATGCGCTCTACATCTGCTATTTCCCGCAGGCGATTTCCGGACCGCTCGCGCGCTGGTCCGAAGTCATGGATCAGTTCGGCCAGAAGATGTTTCGCCCCGGCTGGGAGAAGCGCTGCGCCTTCGGCGTGGCGCTCATCGTGCTCGGCCTGCTGCAGAAGACCCTGCTCGCCGATCCGCTCGCGACCGAGATCGATCTGGTATATGCCGAAGCCGCTCAAGGGCCCGGTGGTCGACGGCAAATCGTGGATCGCGCTCGGCTTCGCGTTTCCAGGTCTTCTTCGACTTCTCCGGATACTCCGACATTGCGATCGGCGTTGCGCTGATCTTCGGCGTGCAGCTGCCGCAGAATTTCGACGCGCCGTTCCGCACCACCAGCATCATCCGCGATTTCTGGCAGCGCTGGCACATGACGCTTTCGCGCTTCCTGCGCGACTATGTCTTCATTCCGCTTCGCGCCTGCGCATCGGCGGCAGCCGCTACGCCATGACCTGGTCCTGGTCGCTGATGCTCCAGACGATGGCGCTGGGCGGCCTCTGGCACGGCGCAGGCTGGACCTTCGTCATTTGGGGCACCCTGCAGGGCTAGCGATCGTCGCCGCCACTGCTGTGGGGCCGCTACCTGCCCGACGCCGCCGGCGCTCATCGGCTGGGCCGCCACCGTCAGCTTCTTCGTCTTCGAGCTCCGTGTTCTTCCGCGCCGGATCGATGCAGGCCGCCTGGCACATCTTCGAGGGCCTGCGATCCTGCCGCCCTATCGCCTCGAAGGACGCAACGCGCTGATCGCCGCCTGCTCTGCGCGTTCCTGCTGCCGTCGAGCAAGAATCTGCGCGCCGTTGCTGACGACGGCGCGGCGGATGCCGTCCCGGTCGGCCTTGGCGCGGCCATGGTGTTCGTGCTCGTCGCGCTCGGCGAGCGACAAGAACTATCAGTTCATCTACTTCCAGTTTTGATCATGACCATCGCACCGACACCGCCCGTTGGATACTGCAGCGGCCGCAGGCCCGAGGCGGATGAGGCGCGGCCCTGGCGGCGCTGGCTTGCCGCATTCCTGCTGACGACCGTCCTGCTGGGCACGACGCTGTATGCGGGCATCGTGCTGGTGGACCCGTTCTCGACCGGCCGCTTTACGCTCATGCAGGGCGTCGACATCGCGTCGCGCAATGCGCGCCTGCTCAAGGGCGCGGTGCGCGCGCGACGCGCATTTCGACGCGGCGATCTTCGGCAGTTCGACCGGCTATCCCCTCGATCCGCAAAGGATCGGAGACGGAACAAGCTGGCCGTCGCGCAACTGGCCATCCCCGCCTCCCTGCCGCCCAGCCAGTTGCTCGTGGCGCGCACCTTTCAACGGCACCACAGCGATCGCGGCCAACCTGCAGGTCTACACCCTGGACGAGCTCTGGTGCCGCCCGGGCGATCCGGCGGCGGGCGCATGGGGCGCATTTCCGGACTGGGTCTACGAAAGCACCGACCTCGAATATCTGTCGCGCATCCTTTTCCCGAGGCCGTGACGGCCGCTGCCCGGCGGCTGGCGATCCGCGCCGGCCTCATGCAGCCGCCCGCGCGCGCCGACGGCTTCATGCCCACCAACCTGACGCCCGTGCCGCGAACGAGCTCGACTGCGCATGGTTCGCCCGTCCGCCAATCCCGCGCCGGACAATCGTTTTCCCGCGCTGGAGCTGCTTGCGGCGCACGTTGCCGGATTGCCGGCGGATGTTCGGCTGGCGTTCGTGTTCACCCCGCCCTACGTCAACACGCTGCCGGTCCGCGGCAGCCCGGCAGAGGCGCGGCTGCAGGCCTGCAAGGCCCGCGCCCGAGCAGATCGCCGCCCTGCGCCCCGACACCGCCTATCTCGACCTGATGACCGAAAACGCGATCACAACCGACGCGCAGAATTATTTCGACGAGCTGCACTACCACGCCGGCGGCCGCAGACACTGTCGCGGCCGCAATCGTCGAGGTGCTGAGAGAGAAGAACTTGGTGAAGCGGTAGAGCCAGTCATTGCGAGCGATAGCCGTTCGAAGAACGGCGTCGTCGCTCGCACGTGCCGTCCGGATCGGTTCCTTGGTCTTGTCGATCAAGCGACGCCCTTCTTGATCATCGAGATCGCGCCTGCGCGATGCTCGCAATCAGAAATCGTGGATCAAGCCTCAGTTCTTGGTCTTGTCCACCAAGGCGCCCTTCTTGATCCACGGCATCATGTCGCGCAGGCGGGCACCGACTTCCTCGATCGGATGCTCGGCGAGCTTGGCACGCGTCGCCTTGAACGAGGTCTGGTTGACCTTGTTCTCGAGCATCCAGTCGCGGGTGAACTTGCCGGACTGGATGTCGTGCAGCACCCGCTTCATCTCGGCCTTGGTTTCCGCGGTGATGATGCGCGGCCCAGTGACGTATTCGCCGTACTCGGCGGTGTTGGAGATCGAGTAGTTCATGTTGGCGATGCCGCCTTCGTAGATCAGGTCGACGATCAGCTTCACCTCGTGCAGGCACTCGAAATACGCCATCTCCGGCGCGTAGCCGGCTTCCACCAGCGTCTCGAAGCCGGCCTTGATCAGCTCGACCAGGCCGCCGCACAGCACGCTCTGCTCACCGAACAGGTCGGTCTCGCACTCTTCCTTGAAGGTCGTCTCGATGATGCCGGCGCGGCCGCCGCCGATCGCGCTCGCATAGGACAGGCCGAGATCGTGCGCATTGCCCGAGGAGTCCTTGGCAATGGCGATCAGGCACGGCACGCCGCCGCCGCGCTGATATTCCGACCGCACGGTGTGGCCGGGGCCCTTCGGCGCGACCATCAGCACGTCGAGATCGGCGCGCGGATCGATCAGGTTGAAGTGCACGTTCAAGCCGTGCGCGAACAGGAGCGCCGCACCCTGCTTCATGTTGGCGTGCAGATGATCGCGATAGATGTCGCCCTGCAGCTCGTCGGGCGTCAGCATCATCATCACGTCCGCCCACTTCGCGGCCTCGGCGACTTCCATCACCTTGAAGCCCGCGCCTTCCGCCTTCTTCGCCGAGGCCGAGCCCTTGCGCAGCGCAATCGCCACGTCCTTGACGCCGGAATCCTTCAGGTTCAGCGCATGGGCGTGGCCCTGGCTGCCATAGCCGATGACGCAGACCTTCTTGCCCTTGATCAGGTTCAGGTCGGCATCGCGATCGTAATAAACACGCATGATCAGTCCCTCTGCTTTGGCGGCCTTCCCCGGCCCGCGTCTGGTTAGGTATTTTCGGATAAGCCGGGCTGGCCCGGATTGCGGTTTCGGCGCTGTCTGTAGAGCATTTTGTCAAGCGCGCAAAGCATCATCAGCCCTCGAACAGCACCGGATAGAGCGAGGCGACCAGCAGCAACGCCATGGTCACGTTGAAGATGCGGACCGCGCGCGGGGTCGACAGAAGGCCGCGCAGGCCGGTCCCGAACAGGGTCCAGCTCGCCGAGGAAAAGAACCCTGTCAGCGTGAAGATCAGGCTCAGCGCGATGATGTTATAGGGATAAGGCGCGATCGCCGAATAGGTGGTCACCGCGCCGATCGACATGATCAGTCCCTTGACGTTGATCCATTGAAAGACGGCGCCGCCAAGGAAGGTCATCGGCCTGCCGCGCTTCTCGCCCTGATCGTCGATGCCGCCCGACATGGCGATGGCCCAGGCGAGGTAGAGCAGGTACGCCGCACCGACGTATTTCAGCGCGGTGTAAAGCGTGGGATAGGCCGAAAAGATCGCGCCAAACCCGAGCCCCATGACCGCGACCAGGAAGCCGTAGCCGAACGTCACGCCCAGCACATGCGGCAGCGTCCGGCGAAATCCGTAGTTCAGGCCGGACGTCAGCAGCATCGCGTTGTTCGGCCCCGGCGTGAAGCAGCACGCAACGGCAAACAGGACGAACGCGATCGTAAGCTGCTGGGACATGTGACAGGCTGGAACCCGGGCGCACCTAGGATGATACCGACGACCGCTTGGCTCACTTCCCCTCGCCGTTCGACGCGGGCTTGCGCGCGCGATAGGCGCCGTAGACCGGCGCGGTGTAGTCGGCGGCCTCGAGTGCGAAGCCGGCCTCCTTGATCAGGCCCTCGATCACCCAGCCGAACGTGGAGTGCTCGTCACGCACATGCATGGCGAATTCGTCGCGCGAGTAGCTGTGGTTCTTGAGAAGGAAATCGCCCCACTGCTCGACATTGCGCTCGATGCCGTCCGGCTTGCAGGTGAACACCACGTCACGCAGGAACAGCATCCCGCCGGGCTTGATGGCGTTGAACAGGCGGGCCAGCGCCACCGCCTTCCAGAAATCCGGCAGATGATGCAGCGCGTATTCGCTCACGATGAGGTCGAACTGTTCCGGCTCGTAGGCAAAGCTCAGGAATCCCGCCGATTGCGTGATCAGCGACACGCCGAGATCGCGGGCACGCTGCTCGGCCATCGACAGCATCGCGGGCGAAATATCGATGGCGTGAACCGTCATGTCCATGGCGGCCGCTTCGCACGCCATCAAGCCGGTGCCGCAACCGATATCGGCAACGGTCCAGCCTGCGGTTGCGCCAAGGGACTTCAATGCTGCGCGCGCGCGGTCCGGATGGTCGCCCTGGCGGCGGTCGTAGGTCGCGACCTGCGCCTCGGCGGAGAAATCGAGGCCGACGTGACGGCGATCGTTGTAATACCAGTCGCGCGCGAGCATGGCCATCACATCCCTTCCGGTCCCCGTGAGATCGCCGCAACGCCGGTGCGCGACACCTCGACAAGGCCAAGCGGCTTCATCAACTCGATAAATTGATCGATTTTGGCGGTGTTTCCTGTGATCTCGAACACAAAACTCTCGGTTGTGGCGTCGATCACGCGGGCGCGAAACGCCTCGGCCAGCCGCAAGGCCTCCACCCGCGGGTCGCCGGTTCCCTTCACCTTGACCATCGCCAGCTCGCGCTCGAGCGAGCGGCCCGCGGTCGTCATGTCGACCACGCGATAGACCGGGATCATCCGGTCGAGCTGGTGCTTGATCTGCTCGATCACCATCGGCGTGCCGGTGGTGACGATGGTGATGCGCGAGACGTGCTTTTGATGCTCGGTCTCGGACACCGTGAGGCTTTCGATGTTGTAGCCGCGGCCCGAGAACAGGCCGATCACGCGCGCGAGCACGCCGGGCTCGTTGGCGACAAGTACCGAGAGCGTATGCGTCTCGTTCGGATCGCGGCGATCGTCGAGGAAGTAGGCGGAAGCCGGTTGGTTCATCGTGCTGTCCTCACACCAGTGCGCTGCCGCCGGCGAACGCTTTCGCCGTGGCTTCATCGGTTGCTTCCGCCGGGAGCAGCATCTCGTTGTGCGCCTTGCCTGGCGGGATCATCGGAAAGCAGTTCTCGAGCGCCGCCACGCGGCAGTCGAACAGCACCGGCCTTCTGACCTCGATCATCTCGGTGATCGCGTCCTCGAGGTCGGACGGTTTCGTCGCGCGGATGCCGACGCAGCCATAGGCGTCGGCGAGCTTGAGGAAATCCGGCGAAGCCTCGGAATAGGAGTGCGACAGACGGTTGCCGTGCAACAGCTGCTGCTGCTGCCGCACCATGCCCATGTACTGGTTGTTCAGAATGAAGACTTTTATCGGAAGCTTGTACTGCACGGCAGTCGACATCTCCTGCATCGTCATCTGCACCGAGGCGTCGCCGGCGATGTCGATGACGAGGCTGTCCGGATGCGCCACCTGCACGCCGAGCGCCGCCGGCAGGCCATAGCCCATGGTGCCGGCGCCGCCGGAGGTCATCCAGCGGTTCGGCTCCTCGAAGCCGTAGAACTGCGCCGCCCACATCTGGTGCTGGCCGACTTCCGTGGTGATGTAGGTGTCCCTGCCGCGGGTCAGTTCGAACAGCTTCTGGATCGCATATTGCGGCAGGATCACTTCGCTGCTCTGTTTGTAGGCAAGCGAATTGCGCGCCTTCCACTGCGCGATCTGATTCCACCAGGCCTTGATGTCCGGCCTCTTCGCCTCGGCCTTGAACACCTGCAACAAGTCACTCATGACGTTGGCGGCGTCGCCGATGATCGGAATGTCGACGCGAATGCTCTTGTTGATCGACGATGGATCGATGTCGACGTGGATCTTCTTCGAACCGGGCGAGAATGCGTCGGTGCGGCCGGTGATGCGGTCGTCGAAGCGCGCGCCGATGCACAGCATCACGTCGCAGTCGTGCATCGCCATGTTGGCTTCGTAGGTGCCGTGCATGCCGAGCATGCCGAGCCAGTTCGGACCCGAGGCCGGATACGCGCCAAGCCCCATCAGCGTGGATGTGATCGGAAAACCTGTCGCCAGCACCAGCTCGCGCAGGGTCTTTGCACGCTTCGCGGCCGGAATTGATCACGCCGCCACCGGTGTAGATCACGGGCTTCTTCGCGCCGGCAAGCAGCGCAACGGCTTTACGGATCTGCCGCGCGTCGCCCTTCACACGCGGCGCATAGGACACGTGGACGGTGGAAGCCGGTTGAATTCATCTCCCTGCCCTCACACCAGCGCCTTGCCGCCGGCGAACGCCTTCGCGGTGGCCTCGTCGTTCGCTTCCGCGGGCAGCAGCATCTCGTTGTGCGCTTTGCCGGACGGGATCATGGGGAAGCAGTTCTCCAGCGCCGCGACGCGGCAGTCGAACAGCACCGGCCTCTTGACCTTGATCATCTCCTTGATCGCGCCTTCAAGATCTCCCGGCTTGGTCGCCTGGATGCCGACGCCGCCGTAGGCGTCCGCGAGCTTGACGAAATCCGGCAGCGCCTCGGAATAGGAATGCGACAGGCGGTTGCCGTGCAGCAGCTGCTGCCACTGCCTCACCATGCCCATGTACTGGTTGTTCAGGATGAAGATCTTGATCGGCAGCTCGTACTGCACGGCCGTCGACATCTCCTGCATGGTCATCTGCACCGAGGCGTCGCCGGCGATGTCGATGACCAGGCTGTCCGGATGCGCCACCTGCACGCCGAGCGCGGACGGCAGGCCGTAGCCCATGGTGCCCAGCCCGCCGGAGGTCATCCAGCGGTGCGGCTCCTCAAAACCGTAGAACTGCGCGGCCCACATCTGGTGCTGGCCGACTTCGGTGGTGATGTAGGTGTCCTTGCCGCGCGTGAGCTCGAACAGCTTCTGGATCGCAAATTGCGGCAGGATCACCTCGTTGCTCTGCTTGTAGGCGAGCGAGTTGCGCGCCTTCCACTGGGCGATCTGGTTCCACCAGGCCTTGATGTCCGGCTTCTTCGCCTCGGCCTTGAACACCTGCAGCAGGTCGCCCATGACATTGGCGGCGTCGCCGATGATCGGAATGTCGACGCGGATGTTCTTGTTGATCGACGACGGATCGATGTCGACGTGGATCTTCTTCGAGCCCGGCGAGAACGCATCGGTGCGGCCGGTGATGCGATCGTCGAAGCGCGCGCCGATGCACAGCATCACGTCGCAGTCGTGCATCGCCATGTTGGATTCGTAGGTGCCGTGCATGCCGAGCATGCCCAGCCAGTTCGGACCCGAGGCCGGATAGGCGCCAAGCCCCATCAGCGTGGACGTGATCGGGAAGCCGGTCGCCTGCACCAGCTCGCGCAACAGCTTTGCGCCCTCGCGGCCGGCATTGATGACGCCGCCGCCACTGTAGATCACGGGCTTCTTCGCGTGCGCGAGCAGCGACACGGCCTTGCGGATCTGCAGCGCGTCACCCTTCACGCGCGGCGCATACGACACGTGCACGTCGGACTTGCGCGGCGGGTGATACATGCCCAGCGCAAACTGCACGTCCTTCGGAATGTCGACGACGACCGGGCCCGGCCGGCCGGTGGTCGCCACGTAGAACGCTTCATGCAGCACGCGCGGCAGGTCATTGACATTGCGCACCAGCCAGTTGTGCTTCGTGCAGGGGCGCGTGATGCCGACGGTGTCGCATTCCTGGAACGCGTCGTTGCCGATCAGATGCGTCGGCACCTGCCCGGTGATGCACACGAGCGGGATCGAATCCATCAGCGCATCGGTCAGCGGCGTCACCATGTTGGTCGCGCCGGGACCTGAGGTCACCAGCACGACGCCCGGCAACCCCGTGGAACGGGCATAGCCTTCGGCCGCGTGGCCCGCGCCCTGCTCATGGCGGACGAGGATGTGCTCGACGTCGCTCTGCTGGAAAATCTCGTCGTAGATCGGCAGCACCGCGCCGCCGGGGTAGCCGAAGATGTGCTTGATGCCGTGATCCTTGAGCGCGCGCACGACCATCGCTGCGCCGGTCATTTCGGTCTCGTCCGCCTTCTTGTCGCTCATCTCTCGCTCCGGTGCGCCTTTGGCGCGGGTCGTGTTCAGGAAATAAAAAAGGGCCTCTGAAGGGCCCTGGTTGCACCGCCTAACCTGCAGACGGCCTCAGCCGTCCCGGGCGGTGCTCCAGGGTACGACAATAAGCGCAAGCTTGATAATTTTATTACGCATGAGGCGCCCGAAATTCCCAAAGGTTGCGCGGACTTATACCGGCCAAAAGGCACAAGTCAAGTCTGCGCTGCGAAGCACAAGATAACCCGGTTTTTATCGTTCGGCGAGAGGAATTCGCGAATTTGGCTCTCAAACCGTCAATCCGAGGCGCGGAGGCACCTCCTCCGGCTTGACCCATTCGAACTCCGGCAGCTGATGACGAAACCAGGTGAACTGGCGCTTGGCGTAGTGACGGGTATCGGTGGCGCCGATGGCGGCGGCCTCCGCAAGCGTCATCTCGCCCCTTCAGGTGCCGGATCAGGGCCGGCACGCCGTGCGCCTTCATCGCCGGCAGGATCGGGTCGAGGCCGCGCCTTGCGAGCGCTGCGACCTCCTCCAGCGCGCCCTCTTCCAGCATCGCCGCAAAGCGGCGATCGATGCGCGCATAAAGCTCTGCACGCTCCGGTGCGAGGAAAACCGCGGTGACGTTCGCCGGCGACAGCAGTGGCGGCAGGCCGTGCGTGTGCCAGTCGTTGATCGAGCGGCCGGTCGCCTCGATCACCTCCAGCGCACGGGCGACGCGGGCGCGGTCGCGCGGCTTCAGCCGTTCGCCCATCACCGGATCACGCCGCGCAAGCTCGGCATGCAGGGCCTCGATTCCGTCGCGCACGAGCCGGGCGCGCACGGCCTCGCGGACGTCCGCGGGCACGGGCGGCACGTCGGCAAGCCCGCGCAACAGCGCCTTGAAGTAGAGGCCGGTGCCGCCGATGAAGATCGGCAGCCTGTCCAGCGCAGCGCGCCTCGGCAAGTGCGGCAGCCGCATCCTCGAGCCAGGAGCCGACGGAACAGTTCACCGCGGCGTCGCGATGGCCGTACAGCCGGTGCGGAACGCGCGCCTCGTCGTCCGGCGCAGGCCGCGCGGTAATGATGCGCAAATCGCGATAAACCTGCATGGAATCCGTATTGATGACGATGCCGCCGCATTTTTCGGCCAAGTGCCAGCGCGAGCGCCGACTTGCCGCTGGCCGTCGGCCCTGCGATAAGCACCGCCCTGCCCGCATCGGTCGCGGGCTGTGTCTCTCGCGCCTGTTGAACGGTCATGTCATCTCGTCGCGACGCTCATCTGCAATCCGGCCACGCCCGCGCTCGATAGCACGGCCATCGAGGCTGCGCGTGCGATTTTGCCGGAGGCGCAGCCGGCGCAGCTGGCTGTTCGAGGGCGTCGCCGCCGACATTCCGTTCGCTTCGACCGAGGGCGCGCGCGAGATCGCCGCGCGCCTGCGCGAGGCGGTCGACGACCTGCCGGTCGACGTCGTCGTGCAGCCGCTGATCGGCCGGCGCAAGAAGCTGTTCCTCGCCGACATGGACTCCACCATGATCGGCCAGGAGTGCATCGACGAACTCGCCGACTTCGCAGGCCTGAAGGCGCACGTCGCAAAAATCACCGAACGCGCGATGCGCGGCGAGATCGAGTTCGAGCCGGCGCTGCGCGAGCGCGTGGCGCTGTTGAAGGGGTTGCCGGTCAGCATCGTCGCGGAGACGATCGACAAGCGCATCACGCTGACACCGGGCGGCCGCGAACTGGTCAACACCATGCGCAAGCATGGCGCCTATACCTGCCTCGTGTCCGGCGGCTTCACGCTGTTCACCAACGCGATCGCCGCAAAGATCGGCTTTCAGGAAAACCGCGCCAACGAGCTGATCGTCGAGGACGGAAAATTCTCAGGTCGCGTGACCGAGCCGATCCTCGGCAAGGACGCGAAGCTCGCAACCCACAACGAGCTGCGCGAGCAGTTCGAGCTCGACAACATCGACACCCTCGTCGTCGGCGACGGCGCCAACGACCTGCCGATGATCGAGGCGGCCGGACTCGGCGTCGCCTATCACGCCAAGCCGGTGGTCGCAGCAGCAGCCGCCGCGCGCATCGACCACGGCGACCTCACCGCGCTGCTTTACGCGCAGGGGTATCGGCGGGATGAGTTCGTGAGCTGAACGCGCAGGCCGCGCCAGGCAAGCCGGGTTTACGCCTCCCTGACGTCACGGGCGATGCAGATCATTTCGATCCCGGCGATCGGATAAATCTGCAGAACCTTCAGCGCGGATTTCGAACGAGGCGATTTGAATTCCGCACTCTCCAGCCTGATCAGCAGCAACTCACGTACGTCCTCCGGCAAGCTGTCTTCGACGGCGCGAAGATCCTCGGAGATCGCGACCCTGTCCACGACGTTTTGCGGGAAGTCCGTGCTGCAGTTCAGCCAAAGCGGTTGCACGGCCTCGAGCACGAATGAACCGGAGCCGCCCGCCAGGGCGAATGTGAGCAGAATTCTGTCGTCGGAAAATTCGATCCGGCGGAGCTCGGCGTCAGCCAGATCCGGCTCGACGATCTCGAAGTCATCGTTCAACGTCATGCGCGGCTCCGCAACCTTACGGACCCGCGCATCGTGAACCTCCGATCGAGGCTACTGCACGCCCAGCGTCACGAACCGCACTTCGCCGTCCGGGTTCGACACGGTCAGCAGCGCGGTCTTCTTGCCGTCCTTCTTCAACTGGTCGACGCGCTTCTTGATGTCGGCGGGATTGGTGACCGCCTCCTGCGCGACTTCCATGATCACGTCGCCCGGGCTCAGCCGCTTGTCGGCTGCGTCGCGATTGCCTTCGACCGAGGTGATGACCACGCCCTTGACGGTTTCCTTCACCTTGTAGCGCGTGCGCAGCTGCGGTGAGAGCGCGGCGAGGTCGAGCCCCAGCGCCTTCTGCGTGACGGTCTTTTCCTTCCGGCGGGCGTCGCGGACTTCAGCGAGGCCTCTTTCAGCTTCTCTTCGTCCTCGAGACGACCGAGCACCACCTTCTTGGTCTGCTCCTTGCCCTTGCGGATCAGGATGACGTCGACCTCCTTGCCGACCGGCGTGTCGGCAACGATGCGCGGCAGGTCCTTCATCACCTTGATGTCCTTGCCGTCGAACTTGACGATGACGTCGCCCGAATTCAATGCCGGCGGGCTTCGCCGGCCCCTTGTCGTCGACCTTGCCGACCAGCGCGCCGCGCACCGGCTTGATGCTGAGGCTCTCGCCGATCTCGTCGGTCACCTCCTGAATGCTCACGCCGAGCCAGCCGCGCCGCGCTTCGCCGAACTGGCGAAGCTGGTCGATCACCGCCACCACCATCTTCGACGGCACGGCGAAGCCGATGCCGACCGAGCCGCCGGTCGGCGAGATAGATCGCCGTGTTCACGCCGACCACCTCGCCATTGAGGTTGAACAGCGGACCGCCCGAGTTGCCGCGATTGATGGCCGCGTCGGTCTGAATGTAGTTGTCGTAGGGGCCCGAGCTGATGTCGCGATTGCGCGCCGAGACGATGCCCGCGGTCACCGTGCCGCCGAGGCTGAACGGATTGCCGATCGCGACCACCCACTCGCCGAGCCGCAGCGTGTCCGAGTCGCCGAACTGAACCGCCTTCAGCTCCTTCTCCGGCGGCTTGAACTTCAACAGCGCCAGGTCGGTCTTCTTGTCGCGGCCGATCACCTCGGCCGGGATCTTGGTGCCATCGTTCAGGATGATGTTCACCTCGTCCGCGTCCGCGATCACGTGGTTGTTGGTGACGGCGATGCCGGCGGTGTCGATGATGAAGCCGGAGCCGAGCGAGTTCACCCGGCGCGGGCCGCTGTTGCCGCCGCGCGGCCCACCATTCTCACCCTGCCGGCGGTTCTTGAAGAACTCGTCGAAGAATTCCTGGAACGGCGAATCCGGCGGCAGCTGCGGCGTCGCGTTGCGCTCGCCGCGAACCGCCGCTGCGTGCGGCGACGTTCTGCGTCGTCGAGATGTTGACGACCGCGTCGATCACCTTCTCGGCGACGTCGGCGATGTTTTCCGGTCCGCGCGCAAAAGCGGGCGTAGCCAGGGCGGAACCCGTCAGCGCAACCGTGGCGATCACCGCGAATGCACGCGCGCGCCGAATCGTCAGTTCAATCGGACCGGACATCGTCAGAATATCTCCAAGGGAACAGGTTTGCCCGCCGAACGCTGGCGCGCGGGCCATCATTCGGGCGCGAGACTATCCCGTTTTCGCCCCAAGTGGAATCAGCTTGACGTGAGCAAAAGCGCGCCACTCCCGACGTAAACGGGACCTTTACGGCGGAATGCAGGCGCAATGGCGCGCGACCGGGTCTCGTCAGCGGCGGATCAGCCAGATCAGGATCAGGCCGCCGACCGCCGAGACCAGACCGGTGATGCGCAGCACGTTGTCGGGCGTCTTGATCACGCTCTCCATCGCGCCGCGGATCCAGCCCGGAACGCCGGCCAGCAGCAGCCCCTCGATCACGAACAGGACGCCGAGACCGACGAGGAAGTCACTGAATGCGACCGACTGCATTGGACTTCCCTGACCGTCGTTGAACTCCCGCCCCGAGCCTTACTGCGTCGACGACTGCGCGCGCGGCGCAGGCGCAGCGGCGGCCGGCGGCGCCGGCGGCTGCCTTGGCTTGCCGGACGCGTCGCCGAAGAAGCGGAAGAAATCCGAATCCGGCCGCAGCAGGAAGCGCGTATCGTTGGACTTCAAGCCCTGCTCGTAGGCCGTCATCGAGCGGTAGAACGCGAAGAAATCCGGGTCCTTGCCATAGGCTTCGGCGAAGATGCGGTTGCGGTCGCCGTCGCCCTCGCCGCGCAGCTGGTCGGCCTTCTGGTTCGCTTCCGCAACGATGATCAGTCGCTTCGCGATCGGCGCTTCGACCTGATCTCCTGCGCGCGCTGCGCGCCCTCGGCGCGGAATTCCGCCGCCTCGCGCTGACGCTCGGTCTGCATCCGCTGGTAGACCGCCTGGCTGTTCTGCTCGGGCAGGTCGGCGCGGCGGATGCGCACGTCGACGACGGAGATGCCGTAGACGTCGGTCTCGCGGTCGAGCTGATCGCGAATGCGGACCATCAACGCGTGGCGGTTGTCGCGCACCACGTTGGTGAAGCGTGACCTCGCCGAGCACGCGCCGCAGCGCGGCGTTGAGCAGCGTCGCGAGCTGGATATTCGCCGCCTGGATCGATCCGACGGTCTGGTAGAAGCGCAGCGCGTTCTTGATGCGGTAGCGCGCGAACGCGTCGACCACGAGACGCTTCTGATCCGAGGCGATGATTTCCTGCGCCGGATTCTCGAGGTCGAGGATGCGCTTGTCGATGCTGATCACCGTGTCGATGAACGGCCCTTGAAGTTGAGGCCCGGATCGGTGACGACGCGCACCGGCTCACCCAGCCGTACGACCAGCGCCTGCTCGGTCTGGCGAACGACGAACAGCGAACTGTAGGCGACGATCGCGAGCAATCCCAGCAGGATCAGTGCGACAACGCCTGAAACTCCGGCTTTCATCGGCCGCTCCCGCCCTGCTGACCAGGTTGCGGTGCTGTTGTGGGCGGCCGCTGTCCGCGCGACAGTTCGCCGAGCGGCAGATAGGGCAGCACGCCCTGCCCGGCTCCCGAGCCCGGATCGTAGATCAGCTTGTCGGCCGCGCCGAAGATCCGCTCCATGGTCTCGAGATAGAGACGTTGACGCGTCACGTCCGGCGCCTTCTTGTACTCGTCATAGACGTTCAGGAAGCGCGCCGTCTGGCCCTTCGCCTCCGCGACCGTCTGCTCCTTGTAGGCTTCGGCGCCCTGCACGATCTGCGCGGTGCGGCCGCGCGCGTCCGGAATGACGCGGTTGGCGTAGGTGCGCGCCTCGTTCTGCAAGCGCTCCTGGTCGGCGCGCGCCGCCTGCACGTCGCGGAACGCGTCGATCACCTGCGCGGGCGGATCGACCTTCTGCATCTGCACCTGCTGCACCAGAATGCCCGCAGCCGTATTCGTCGAGCGTCCTCTGCATCAGCTCCTGCACGGCGAGTTCGTTCGCGGTGCGCGCGCCGGTCAGGATCGGCTGGATGTCGGAGCGGCCGATCACTTCGCGCATGGCGCTTTCGGCGACCGCCTTCACGGTGCCTTCCGGGTTCTGGATGTTGAACAGGAAGTTGCCGACGCCGTCCGGCTTGATGCGCCAGAGCACGGTGAAATCGACATCGACGATGTTCTCGTCGCCGGTCAGCATCAGGCTCTCTTCCGGCACGTCGCGCATGGTCGTGCCGCTGCGGCCTTCGGTGACGCGCATGCCGATCGACATCGAGCTGACGCGCAGCGCCTTCGGCAGCAGCACGGTCTCGATCGGATAAGGCAGGTGATAGTTCAGGCCGGGCTGCACGGTGCGCACGTACTTGCCGAACCGCAGCACCACGCCGAGTTCTTCCGGCTGCACGCGGAAGAAGCCCGACAGGCCCCAGATCGCGGCGGCGACAAGGATGGCGATGACGACGCCCAAGGCGCTGAAATGGCCGCCGGGGATCAGCGATTGCAGCTTGTCCTGGCCGCGGCGCAGCAGATCTTCCAGATCGGGCGGCGTCGGCCCGGAGGACTGCGGTCCCGAGCCCCATGGTCCCTTCGGACCGGACCCCCATGGTCCGCCGCCCTGATTTTTCCACGCCATCGACAATCTCCTTGGGCGGCAGCGCGCCCTGCGCCGGCCGAACTGGGGGGGTTATAGGCGACGCCAATTGCCCTTACAACGCAGGCGGCCATGGCGGCGAGGTGGGGTTCGGCGCACGAATTCGTCAACGCCAGAACCGCCTAATTCGATTAATTCTGCGGCTTTCTTCGCAAGGTTACATAGGAGAAGTCGGCGCTGTCGTCAGGGCCCGCCTTGTGGCGCACGCGCGCTACTTCCTCCCAGCCGGCAAGATCGGGCTTGAACACCGCGTCTCCCTCGACCTCAGCGTGCACTTCCGTGATCTCGAGACGGTCGGCTCGCGGCATCCATTGCGCATAGATTTCGCTGCCGCCGATGACCATGATTTCAGTGGCAAAACGCCGCAGCGCGTCGCCGCGCGCCGCTTCATAGGCGCGCTCGGACGACGTGACGACCAGCGCCCCGGCCGCCTGATAGCCGGCATCGCGCGTGATCACAATGTTGGTGCGCCCCGGCAGCGGCCTGCGGAACGACTCGAACGTCTTGCGGCCCATCACGATCGGCTTGCCCATGGTGATGGCCTTGAAGCGCTGCTGATCGGTCTTCAGCCGCCAGGGAATCGTGTTGCCCTGGCCGATCACGCCGTTCTCGGCGATCGCGACGACGAAGACGATCTCCATCAGCGCGTCCCTCGCGCCAGCGCGGCCAGCGCCGGTCCGCTGACGCGGCAGACCGTCCACTCGTCCATCAGCACCGCGCCGAGCGACTTGTAGAATTCGATCGACGGCGTGTTCCAGTCGAGCACCGACCACTGCAGCCGCGACCAGCCGTTGTCGATACAGGTGCGCGCAAGATGCACCAGCAGCGCCTTGCCAAGACCCTTGCCGCGATGCTCGGGCTGCACGAACAGATCTTCGAGATAGATGCCGGAACGGCCGCGAGAAGGTGGAGAAGTTGATGAACCACACCGCGAAGCCGGCCGGCTCGCCCTCCCACTCGGCGATGTCGCAGAACAGCCGCGGCTGCTCGCAGAACAGCGCGGCGTCGATCATCGCCTCGGTCGCTTCCACCTCGTGGCTGAGCTTCTCGTACTCCGCAAGATCGCGGATGAACGACATGACCAGGCCCGCTTCACCGGGGCGCGCGCGGCGGATGCTGAGAGACTTGTCGCTCACGGCTTGTCCGGACACGATCTGCGATCACGCACGGCTCACACCGCGACCTCGGCCTTGATGTGCGGATGCGGGTCATAGCCCTGCAGCGAGAAATCCTCGTAGCGGAAGCCGAAGATGTCCTTCACGTCGGGATTGATCTTCATCACCGGCAGCGGGCGCGGCGAGCGCGACAGCTGCAGATGCGCCTGCTCGATGATGATTGGAATAGAGATGCGCATCGCCGAGCGTGTGCACGAACTCGCCCGGCTTCAGTCCCGTCACCTGCGCGATCATCAGCGTCAGCAGCGCGTAGGAGGCGATGTTGAACGGCACGCCGAGGAACGTATCGGCGGAGCGCTGATAGAGCTGGCACGACAGCTTGCCGTTCGCGACATAGAACTGGAACAGGCAATGACACGGCGGCAGCGCCATCTTGTCGACGTCCGCCGGATTCCACGCGCTGACGATCAGCCGCCGCGAGTCCGGGCTCTTGCGGATCATCGAGACGACGTTGGAAATCTGGTCGATCGTCCGTCCGTCCGGCGCCTCCCATGAGCGCCACTGCCGGCCGTAGACCGGACCGAGGTCGCCGTTGGCGTCGGCCCACTCGTCCCAGATCGTCACGCCATGCTCCTGCAGGTATTTGATGTTGGTGTCGCCGGCGAGGAACCAGAGCAATTCGTGCACGATCGCCTTCAGCGGCAGCCGCTTGGTGGTCAGCATCGGGAAGCCGGCGGCGAGGTCGAACCGCATCTGATGGCCGAACACCGACAGCGTGCCGGTGCCGGTGCGGTCGCTCTTCTGCGCGCCGTCGGCGAGAATGCGTTCGAGCAGGTCGTGGTATTGCTTCATGGTCGGGTCGCTAGGGTTGGCCGCGGCGGTCGGGAGCACACCAATTCGGCATGCCAGAATACCACCTCCGCTCCACTAGAAAATGGCGGCAGGACGCCCAAACGACAAGGGCGGCGCGAAGCCGCCGCCCCCGTTATCCAAAGCCGGAAAATCGAGCGTTTTCAGCTGATCGGCTTGAGGAACTTGCCCCACTTGTCGACCTCGTCCTTCACCAGCTTGCCGAGCGCCTCGGGCTTGCGCTGGTCCGGCTTCGGGATGTCGTTGCCGAGCTCCTTCATGCGCGCGATGACCTTCGGATCGTCCAGCGCCTTTGCGGCGGCGGCATTGACCTTGTCGATGATCGCCTTCGGCGTGCCCTTCGGCGCGAACAGCGCATTCCAGGCGGAGGCCTGATAGTTCGGCAGGCCGCCTTCGGCGGAGGTCGGCACGTTCGGCAGCGACGGCGCGCGCTCCGGCGTCGCGACGGCATAGGCCTTGATGGTGCCGCCGTTGACCTGCGGCACCACGTTGGTGATCTGGTCGCACATGTAGTCGACCTGACCGCCGACCAGCGCGTTCATCGCCGGACCGGTGCCCTGGAACGGCACGCCCACCGGCTTGATGCCGATGATGCCGTTGAGCAGCTCGCAGGTGATGTAGGACACCGCGCCGACACCGGCATGCGCCTGGTTGACCTTGGTCTCGTTCGCCTTCAGGTAGGCGACGAATTCCTTGAAGTCCTTCGGCGGAAGATCCTTCTTGGCGGCAACGACGATAGCCGCGCCGTTGATCAGCGCGATCGGCTCGAAGTCCGTTGCGCGGGTCGTAGGCGAGCTTCGGATAGAGCGCCACCGACGCCGCATGCGTGCCGACATGGCCCATGATGAACGTATAGCCGTCGTTGGCGGCCCGCGACGCGCGGGTTCGCGCCGGTGGTGCCGCCGGCGCCGACCACGTTTTCGACGATGATCGGCTGGCCGAGCGTCTTCGACATCGGCTCGGCGACGAGGCGCGTGACGACGTCGGTCGGCCCGCCCGCCGCGAACGGCACGATGATGGTGATGGGCCGGGTCGGATAATCCTGCGCCAGCGCCGGCGCAGCGGAGAGCATGGCTAAAGCGCCAAGCGCCGCGACGGCAGTCCTGCGGTTCCATATTGTCATTACTCACGTCTCCTTACGCGTTGTCCCGAGGCCCGGCGCGCCCACGCCGGAACCGTTGGCTCGTGATGTTGCACTTCGACCGCAACCCAGCCTATTCAACTATAGGCCAAAGCAACTGCGGCAATTCGTCAATTTTCGCTCTCGACGAACACTTCTTCGCGCTTCTTCTTGAGCATCGGCAGGAGCGTCAGGACCAACAGGCCCGCAGCCATCGCCAGCAGCACCGCCGACAGCGGACGCGTGACGAACACGGTCGCGTCGCCACGCGAGATCAGCATGGCGCGGCGGAGGTTCTCCTCCATCAGCGGACCGAGCACCATGCCGAGCAGCAACGGCGCCGGCTCGAAGTCATGCTTGATCAGCCAATAGCCGACCAGCCCGAACGCGCCTGCGATGATCACGTCCGCCGGTGCGTTGTTCACCGAGTAGATGCCGATCGCGCAGAAAATGACGATGCATGGATACAGCAGGTGATACGGCACGCGCAGCAGCTGCACCCAGATGCCGACCAGCGGCAGGTTGATGACCAGCAGCATCAGGTTGCCGACCCACATCGAGGCGATCATGCCCCAGACGAGTTCCGGCTGCTTCTGCATCACCTGCGGTCCGGGCACGATGCCGTGAATGGTCATCGCGCCGACCATCAGCGCCATCACCGCATTCGGCGGAATGCCGAGCGTCAAGCAGCGGAATGAACGAGGTCTGCGCCGCGGCATTGTTGGCGCTCTCCGGCGCGGCAACGCCCGCGATCGCGCCCTTGCCGAACTGCGACGGATTGCTGGGAGATCTTCTTCTCCAGCGTGTAGGCCGCAAACGACGCGATCACGGCGCCGCCGCCCGGCAGGATGCCGAGGATCGAGCCAAGAGCAGTGCCGCGCAGGATCGCCGGCGCCGAGGCGATCAGGTCGACCTTGGTCGGCATCAATCCGGTGACCTTGTTCTGTATCAGTTCGCGCCCCTTCTCCGCGCCGGTGTCGAGATTGCGGATGATCTCGGCAAAGCCGAACACGCCCATGGCCACGGTGGCAAAGCCAAGCCCGTCGGCAAGCTCGGGCACGTTGAAGGCCATGCGCGATGCGCCAGTCTCGAGATCGGAGCCGACCATCGACAAGCAGCAGGCCGAACACGATCATCGCGATCGCCTTCAGCACCGACCCCTTGGCGAGCACGACCGCGAACACGAGGCCGAGCGTCATCAGCGAAAAATATTCGGCGGGACCGAACTGCAGCGCGAACTTGGTCAGCGGCGCGCCGAGCAGCGCGATCAGCACCGTCGCGACGCAGCCGGCAAAGAACGAGCCGATCGCGGCGATGGCAAGCGCCGGACCTGCGCGGCCCTGCTTGGCCATCTGGTGGCCGTCGAGCGTGGTGACGACCGAGCCCGCCTCACCCGGAATGTTGACCAGGATCGACGTGGTCGAGCCGCCGTACTGCGCGCCGTAGTAGATGCCGGCGAGCATGATCAGCGCGCCGACCGGCGGCAGGCCGAACGTGATCGGCAGCAGCATGGCGACGGTGGCGATGGTGCCGATGCCCGGCAGCACGCCGACCAGCGTGCCGACCAGCGCGCCGATCAGGCAGAAGACGATGTTCATCGGCACCGGAATCTTCACACCGATGAGCGGTATGGTGACGTCGATGAACTGGAAGACGACGTTGAAGCCGAGCGCTAGATTGGCGAAGATATCCATGATGGCGCGCTCACTGCAGCATGAAGCGGGGCTTCATCTGAAACGGCAGCCCCAGCACATACGGAAAGAGGAAACAGCAGAACGCCGTGATGGCGATGCCGACGATGAGGGTCTGCACCCAGCGCTGCGCGGGCGATCCCAGCGCTGCGATCATGAAGCAGGCAAACGCCGTGATGATCAGCCCCAGAGGACGAATGACGGCGGCGAATGTCAGGATCGAGAGGGTCACGAACAACGGGCCGCGCAGGTGATAGCGCTCCAGCCCCGCGCCCTGTGCCAGCATGCCCGTCACGGTTATGCCAAAGCCAAGCGCCAGCATGAGGCCGGCGAAGAGCCGCGGCGCGGTGCCGGGGCCGAACTGGAAGCCTCGCATGCCGGGCAGATCCGAAGACGAATAGAAGGCCCACAGCGCGAGTGCGATCAGCGCTACACCGCCAAAATAGTCCTGCGGCCCCCGGATCGGCACGAACGCCGTGATGGCTGCGACCACCAGCAACGGCAGCGTATAGATGCGGATGATGTTGGGGTCGAAGGCGAACTGCGCGAACCCCGCGAACGTTGCGGTGAAGTAGCCGAACGACAGCGGCGAGACCAGCGCGAACACGAAAAACATCAGCTGCGGAAAGATCGCCAGAAGCAGCGACCGCAAGCGCCCCATAGGGATTCCTGATCGGTCCGATCCCCGACACGGGAGATTTTCCCGAAACGCCGCCAACGCCTTCACTCATACAACAAACTCCCCTCCTCCACGCCCAAAACGACCGCTCTTGCGACGGTTTCGGCCATTCCTTAGCGACTTCTTCTAGATGACGCCAGCGAAACCGAGACATCCGCCCACGGCCAGCATCAAAAGCGGATGCAGCCGCGTTAACAAAGTTACCAGCGCAGTTGCAGCAACCAGTACGCGCTGCGACCCATGACGTGCCGGCAGAGAGCCCGAGGATCATGGCGCTTGCGCCCATCAGCCCGATCGAGAGCGGAACCAGCGCCGACTGGATCAGCGACGGCCATTGCGCGGCGCGGGAACGGTCCATGGTACGGCTCACGAAATAGGCAACCACGGCAGTGGGCCCGCACATGGCCAGCGTTGCGATCAGCCCGCCCGCAACTCCAGCGACATGAAAGCCGATCAAGGTGACGACAAGGACGTTCGGTCCCGGCGAAAGCTGCGCGATCGCCACCATGTCGGCAAACTGCCGGTCGCTCATCCAGTGGTGCACGTCGACCGCCACGCGATGCATTTCCGGGATCGCCGACAGCGCGCCGCCGACGGCGAACAGCGACATCAGCCCGAATGTCCAGGCGAGCGTGAAAAGCTGGTTGGTCGGGTTCATGGAACGGCACGCCTTCGCATGAGATAGACGATGAAGATGCTTGCCGGGATCGCGACGATCAGCACCAGCGGCAGCGGCAGGCGCAGAATGCCGATCGCAACGAACACCACCGCGACCGTGGCGAGCGCCACAAGCGAGCGCTGCTTGACGATCGGCTGCAGCATCTTGACGACGGTGGCAAAGAACAGCCCCGCCGTCGCGCAAACCACACCCGCGAGCGTGCGCCGCAACGCGTCGATCTCGCCGTAGCGCGCATAGAGCACCGCGAGGCAAAGCACGATCAGCACCGGCGGAAGCACGAGGCCGAGAAAAGCGGCGATCGATCCGGGAATGCCGCGAAATTTCGAGCCGAACACCACCGACAGGTTGACGATGTTCGGTCCGGGCAGGAAGTGGCACAGCGCGAAGGTCTCGTTGAACTGCTCGGCCGTCATCCACTTGTGCTGCTCGACGATCGCCCGCCGCGCCCACACCATCACGCCGCCGAACCCCATCAGCGACATCTTCGCGAACGCAAAGAATAGAGTGATGAGGCCGGGGACTTCGGCTTCGGACCGTGTGGCGGTATCGGAATTCAACGTAAACCCCAGGCGCGCATTGCATTTTTTGCGCAACTCATTGAGTTCAGAAATTAGAATGACCGGGTGCGTGCGCCAACCCTTTTTATGTATAAGTCGGCCCAGCGGTCAATTTTAAGGACCGCCAACAACAAGCCGGAACGATAGCGATATGGCTGGACCAAAACTGTTCGAACCTTTCACGCTGAAGGGCGTCACGGCGCGCAACCGCATCGTCGTCTCGCCGATGTGCCAGTACCAATCCTCTCACGGCTCGCCGACCGACTGGCACATCGTCCATATGGGCCGTTACGCGATCGGCGGCGCAGGCATCGTCTTCTATGAAGAGACGGCGGTCGAGGACCGCGGGCGCAAAACGCACAAATGCGCTGGCCTTTATCGCGACGACCAGATCGCGGAGTACCGGCGCATCGCGACCTTCGTGAAGGAGTTCGGCGGCGTGCCGGCCATGCAGCTCGGCCATTCCGGCGCACGTGCCTCGGAGCGCGGCCCGCTGTTCAACCGCGTCGCCCTCACCGAGGAGAACAAGGCCGCGGGCGGCGAAGCCTGGCAATCGATCTCGTCCAGCGCGGTGACGCCGATCGACGGCAAGCCGCTGCCGCGGGCGATGACGCAGAAGGACATCAACGACGTCGTGCAGGCGTTCGCCGACGCGACGGTGCGGACGCGGCAGGCCGGCTTCGAGATCCTCGAAATCCACGGCGCGCACGGCTACCTGATCCAGCAATTCCTGTCGCCGGTGATCAACCGCCGCAACGACGCCTATGGCGGCGACCTGAAGGGCCGTATGCGATTTGCGCTGGAAATCACCGAAGCGGTGCGCGCGGTGTGGCCGGACGACAAGCCGCTATTCTTTCGCGTCTCGAGCGTCGACGGCAAGGGCGGGCTGTGGACGCTGCACGACACGGTGGCGCTGGCGAAGGAATTGAAGGCGCTCGGGGTCGACCTGATCGACTGCTCGTCCGGCGGATTGACCGGCAACTCGTCGCTGCGCTCGGTGCCTCGCATTCCCGGCCATCACGTGCCCTATGCGGCGCGCGTCAAGCAGGAGACCGGCATGCTGACGATGGCGCCCGGACTGATCACCGAGCCGCAGCAGGCCGAAGCGCTGCTTCAGCGCGGCGACATCGACCTGATCGCGATGGCGCGCGAACTGATGTACTCGTCCGACTGGCCGGCGCATGCCGCGCGCGCGCTCGGCGTGCCGAACTATCTCGAACTGTTCCCGCCGGAGTTCACCCACCGGCTGAAGCTTCGCGAAGAGCACGTCGCGATGCCGGAGAACCGCAGCGGCGACGAGCGTGCCGGTGGATTTGAATTCGTAGTCGGCGCCTCTTCTACCTGGCTGATCGCCTCGTTGCTTCCAGGCGCAACGCCGCCATGAGCCGGCGCGCCGGTCGCCGTCGTATCAGCCGATGTTTCTTGCGCGCGTTCGACCGCAGCCTGCACTTGCGGCAAGGTCTGCTCGGCGACGATCGCATATCCCTCGCCGGTCAGATGCCACTCTGTCGTTCCCGGCGGCGGCCCGATACGCCCCTCTCCACGTGACGCCTTGCTGCCAAAGAGCCTGGAACTTTCCGCCCGTCCGCAGCAACACCACCTCGATCCCTCGCGCACGCAGCCGGCGGCGATTTCGCGCACATTGGCTTTCGAGGCGTCGGGCGAGGAGCCTGTGCATGGCTGGCGGTACATCACGCTGGTGATCCCGCCTGCGTGCTGTCCTTCACCGGCGACCACTAACCGACCTCTATCGCTTGCCTGCGAACGCTCTGGACTGGGGTTTGCTCGCGGCAGCATCCTACTCTTGTTCGTCGGCATCGCCGCACGACGAGTTCGCGCGCGTTGGCGACGGCACGCCAATCCCCTTGATCCGCCCAGCAGGTCGTCGTCGCGACCACGCGGTGTCGCAAATCCGATGCCGATCATCTCGGCACTCTTCATGGCGTTGCTGCGGCTTACGCACGCTCCTGGGGTTTGGCACTGATCGCCGCAATGTTCGCCACGTTCGATGCCGTCTATGCCACGGTACATATCGCTCGCACATCGCGCGCGCGCTGCACTCCTGGTCGCGTTCCGCAATGACGTCAACGATGCGTCACTGATACGCGCATCGAAACGACCACATATGTCAGATCAGCCCGTCTGGTCCGGCAGCCGCGGACTTCCGGCCGCCTCCATCACACCTGTCGAAATGGTGTCAAACCGTCGGCGTCCGGCTTTTTTCACTGTCACCTCAAGGCCGCGGCGCGGCGATCGAAGCTGTCGGCAGCAAGGCTTGGGACGATTCTGCGCCACGCCCCTGCCCCTGATATTCTTGTCGCCGATCACGACGATGCTGATCTGGGCGGCACGTTGCAACGCCTGTCGCGGGAATGGCTCAAGGCAGGCGCAGGGCGCAACCATGCGAATGAGCCGGCTGCGCGCCATTTTCAGCCTCCTCTGAGGCGAGCGCGTGCCGACCGCGACAAGATCCCCAACGGCAATTGCATCAAGCTGCGGTTCGCCTGCATGATCGTCGGGAAAACGGGCAAAATCCCTGCCAGAGGCCGGATCGACATCGGAATCGCGGCAAACGACAGCCTTTTTTCCTTAAGGCTCAGCGCCTATATTGGGCGTGCCGGTTCGCCGGCTATGGAAATAAATGGCTGTCGCAATAAACCATTCGGACCCGGGGGCAGCACCCGGCGCCTCCACCAGAGCGCTTCAGGCCAGATCCCTGGACCAGGAGCGCTTCGGCGGGGGCGAAACAGGATCGACGAGGGCGTAAAGGGCTCGCTTTTTCCCGGTATTGTTCCGCCGTTATCGGGCTACAGCACTAGTTGCAAACGACAACTATGCTCCGGTTGCTCAGGCCGCGTAAGCGGTTTGAAAAACCACTCTGAAGTCCTGACGGGTTAAGCTCCGTCAGGCGGGGTTCGGAGGCACCTGGCAACAGAAGCCTCCACTTCATCCATTTCAGCGCTGGCGGTGAGGCAGAATGCCCCTAGAATTCTGTCGGGCGGCCACCTCGTCGTTGCTGACCTTCGGCCACCGGCGCGGTAGCATGGCCTGAACACGAGTTGCCTGTTCGTCGACGGCTGAGGGCCGCGTGCGAAGGCGAAGGAACCGGGAACATCGATGACCTCGACAGACCATATCCGCTACGATGTGCTGGCGCAGGAGGCGATGCGCGGCGTGCTGCGGCGGGTGATGACCGACGCCGCAAAGCAGGGCCTGCCCGGCGACCATCATTTCTACATCACCTTCCTGACCCAGGCCGCCGGCGTGAAGCTGTCGCCACGGCTGATGGAGCAGTATCCGGAGGAGATGACCATCATCCTGCAGCACCAGTTCTGGGACCTCATGGTCACCGACGAGCGTTTCGAGGTCGGCTTGTCGTTCGGCGGCGTGCCGGAGCGGCTGGTGGTGCCGTTCAATGCGATCAAGAGTTTCCTCGATCCCGTCGGTGCAGTTCGGTCTGCAGTTCAACATTGGCGAAGCCGAAGCGCCCGCCAGGGACAAGGCCGTCCGCCGCGCTTGCGCCGGCGCCTGCCGCGGAGCAGCAGGCCGCAGATTCCGGAGCGATGCCGAGGCTGGCGACGAGACCAAGCCGACCGAAGGCGCCGAGGTCGTGCGGCTGGACCGCTTCCGCAAGAAGTAGCCAGCTGGAGTCTGATCCAGCTTCGCTGAATCAGACTTGTCGCTCATCTATTTGTTTGTGCATGATCTATTCCGAAAACCGGCTCCCACTTTTCGGGATCATGCACCACGTTCAACCCTTTCCAGCCTGCTGACGCTCCCCGTCCCTCCTGAATTGCCCTACATGAAAGGCTTCAGGAGAAGGACGTTCGTCATGGCAGCACGCCCCAAGATCCGAGCCGCGCAAGGCGGTGCGCACCGAGACCGACACGTTCGGTCCGATCGAGGTGCCTGCCGACCGCTACTGGGGCGCGCAGACCCAGCGCTCGCGGCAGAATTTCCGCATCGGCACCGAACGAATGCCGCAGCCGCTCGTGCGCGCGATGGGCATCGTCAAGCTCGCCGCGGCGGAAACCAACCAGAAGCTCGGCCTGCTCGATCGCCGCAGGGCCGGCGCGATCACCCGCGCCGCGCGCGAGGTGATCGACGGCAAGCTCAACGATCACTTCCCGCTGGTCGTCTGGCAGACCGGCTCGGGCACCCAGTCGAACATGAACCTGAACGAGGTGATCTCGAACCGCGCGATCGAGCTGCTTGGCGGAAAGCTCGGCAGCAAGACGCCGGTGCATCCGAACGATCACGTCAACATGAGCCAGTCCTCGAACGATTCCTTTCCGACCGCCATGCATATCGCGGCGGTGGAGGAGATCGTGCGGCATTTGCTGCCGTCACTGCGCTTCCTTCACAAGGAGCTGGTGCGCAAGCAGAAGGCGTTCGCAAAGATCGTCAAGATCGGCCGCACGCACACCCAGGACGCGACGCCGCTCACGCTCGGTCAGGAGTTCTCCGGCTACGCCGCGCAAGTCGAGAACGGCATCGCCCGCATCAAGGAGACGCTGAAGTGGCTGACGCCGCTGGCGCAGGGCGGCACCGCGGTCGGCACCGGGCTGAACGCATCGCCGAAATTCGCGAAGCTGTTTGCCAGACGTGTCGCGGCGATCACCGGGCTCGCGTTCACGAGTGCACCGAACAAGTTCGAGGCGCTGGCCGCGCACGACGCCTATGTCTACGCGCACGGCGCGCTGAACGCGCTCGCCACCGGCCTGTTCAAGATCGCCAACGACATCCGCCTGCTCGGATCGGGTCCGCGCTCGGGTCTCGGCGAACTGATCCTGCCCGAAAACGAACCCGGTTCCTCGATCATGCCGGGCAAGGTCAATCCGACCCAGAGCGAAGCGCTGACCATGGTGTGTTGCCAGGTGTTCGGCAATCACACGACCATCACCGTCGCGGCGAGCCAGGGCCATTTCGAGCTGAACGTGTACAAGCCCGTGCTCGCCTACTGCATGTTGCAATCGATTCGGCTTCTGGCCGACGCGTCGCAATCCTTCGCCGAGCACTGCGTGGCCGGCATCAAGGCCGACACCAAGCGTATCGACGAACTGATGCAACGTTCGCTGATGCTCGTTACTGCGCTCGCACCCACGATCGGCTACGATAACGCCGCCAAAGTTGCGAAGACCGCACACGCACGTGGAACCACACTGCGCGAGGAGGCAGTTCGCTTGGGCTTCGTCTCCGCTGCCGACTTCGATCGTCTGGTGCAACCTGAGCGGATGACACGACCTGGTTGAGTGAGATTTTCTTGTTATCGGTTTTTGGAAAAAGTCATAGCGATCACGTATCGTTCGAAAGAACAACTTCCTGTCTGCTGGCGAACGCGTGCCACGTCATGGTACATCATCACTGTAATACCGCGTCGTGAAATTGTTTCGAGTTAGCGCGGCGAATGCGGCGAGGTTACGGGGCAGTGGAAATCGTGATGCAGGCGGCGCGCGAGCGTCGGACCTGTCGTTGAGACATCATTAGTTTCAAGCTCTCCGCAATCTGCGCCGTTCAACACTCGGACGGACTGATGGGCGATATCGTCAATCTGAAGCGCTTTAAGAAGCGGGTCGCACGCGAAGAGGCGAGCCGTGATGCACAAGCGCAGCGCGTCCGCTTCGGCCGCACCAAAGGTGAGCGGCAACAAGATCAGGAACAAAACCGCAAACTCAATTCGGCGCTTGATCATCATCGCATCGGTGAGGATCCGAAATGAAATCGCCCGTCGTAAAACGTTCGATCGTCGTCGCCGGTCACAAGACCAGCGTGAGCCTTGAAGAGGCGTTCTGGAACAGCATGAAGGAGATCTCGGCGTCGCGCGACATGACGCTGTCGGATCTCGTCAGCGAAATCGACCAGGGCCGCAAGCAGGGCAATCTCTCGTCGGCAATACGCCTGTACGTGCTCGACTACTATCGCAGCCGAGCGTCTGGCACGTCGATGCCGTCGACCGAAGCGCCGTTGGCGCGATCGGCGCCGATGCCGCGCTGACATTCCACTCCCTCTATCCCTCATGGCGAGGAGCGCTTCAGCGCGTCTCAAGCCATGTGGCCCGAGAGTCGAACAACAACGCGTCGTCAATCATCCTTCGAGACGCCCTGCTTCGCAGGGCGCCTCAGGATGAAGCCGAGTTTCAACTGAGACTCAAAACGTCGACGGCCGCTGCTGGCTCGGCAGGATGTTGAGCGGAGCGCCCTGGCGCGGCAGTGGACGCGCGCCGGGCGGCGGCCGCACTTCGATTGGCGGCGGCAACGGTGGCGCGGCTGCCGGAGGAGAGGCGGGCGGCGCTTCGACACGCGGTGAGATCGGCGGAGGTGGAGGCGCAGGTGGCGCCGCTTGTGGCGCCGGTGCCGGCTCGAGCGGCCGCTGCGGATTCAGCAGCGGATTGTTGCGCTCGATGGCGTCGAGCCGCTTGGTCTCACGATCGATCGCACGCAGGCCGAGCCACGACGACAGCGCGGCGACGTCGATGCGTGCGCGCCGGCCTGTCGGGTGAACCGAACAGCAGCACGAGAATTTCCGGGCGGCCGAGATTGGCGGCGTCCGTGACCGTGGCGGCCAGCGCGGCACGCACGTCGATCTGGTCGGCCGCGATATCGTAACCGCCCGAGAGGTTCAGCCGCGCGCCCTCGCCCGCCAGCGTCGTGTTGCTGACGCGCACCTGGCCGTCGCGGATCGCAAACGGGATCTCCGCGGACGGCACCGTCAGCGCGCCGGCCGCAAGCGCCGGCCCCACCGCGGCCGCAAGCTTTGCGTCATCGCGCGCGATCCCCGTGTCGCTTGCGCGCGTCGCCGCATCGAAGGCGCGTGGATCGAGACCGGCGATGCGCGCTTGCTCGATCGTCACCGATCCATTGCCGTTGAGGCTGCCGATCAGCGACGCAGCGCTGCGTCCCTGCCCGCTCACCGATGTGCGCGCCGACACGCGCCCCGCAGGCATCGCGAGGCCGCGATGCTTGAGTGCCGCGCCGTCGACGCCTTCGAGCTGCACGCGCCCGGTCAGCGCAACGCCCTCGGGCGATTTGCGCGCCGATACGTCGGCCTGCAATTTGCCGCCACCGAGACCGGCGGACAAATTCTCCAGCACCAGCGCCTGCCCGTCATTGCGCAGCACGCCGTTGAAGGGACGAAGCTCGCCGCCCGGCATCGTGCCGCGCAGCGCGGAAAACTCGACACGCCCGCGCCAGCCGCCGAGCAGACCGCGACTGAGCGGCTCGGCGCTGTCGTGCCCGGCCGCGCCGATTGCAACCAGCAGCGCGGACGGCACGTCGATGACGTCGGCGCCGACAGTGCCGTCGACTCCGATCTCGTCGCCGAGCGTAAAACCAAGCCGGCCGCGCACACGCGAGCTGCCGATGGTGCCGTCGAGGCCGTCCAACGTGACCTTCTGTCCGGCGAGCGCCACTCGCGACGTCAGCGTGAGCGGCAGCGGCGCCTGCCCGCTGCGCGTCATGCCCACCAGCGGCGCGACATTGGCCCGGCGTATGTTCAGGCCGACGCTGGCGGTGCGCTCCGCCTTGAACAGCTCGGCGCTGCCGTCGATCTCCGCATCGAGCCCGTTGCCGGTCAGCTTCGCCTTCAGTTTGACCGGCGCGTTCCAAAGGCCCGTCACCGATGCATCGAACTGTGCCGGGCCGTTGCCGGCGGCAAGCGCACCGTCGAGCCCGAGAAGGGCCAGCAACGCGCCGCCGCGCTCAGCCGAGAGCTTTGCGGTCAGCACCGCCTCGTCCCTGCCAAGCGCTTGCGTATCGAAATCGCGCAAGACAGCGATCGGCGGCGTCATCGCCGCGGTCAGCACGCCCTTCACTTGCGGCGTGTTGATATCGACCGACGTTCGCACGCCGACGCGATCGCCCTGCGGCTTGTCGAGCTCGAGTGTCAGCCCGACCCAGACGTTGCCCGCACCGGCCGGCACCGCGGCGATGCGGCGGCTGAACTCGGGAGCGATGGGCGCGATCAGCCGCGCCAGCGGATCGAGGGTCGCCGATGTCGCACTGAGATTCACCTGCCCGGTCGCCGCAGCGCGATCGAACGAGCCGTTGCCGTCGATCGCCACGCCGTCGGCATCGCCGATGCGCAGGCGCTCCAGCACGATCGCATTCGCATTGTAGACGAGCCGCGCAAGCACCGGCTTGAACGCCTGACCGGAGACGTTCAGCTGCGCGATGTCGAGGCCGAGCGTGGCCTGGTCCGGCCAGGTCTTCAGCGCGCCGCCCATGGCGCGCGCGAACGCCGCGCTCGCATCGAAATCCAGCCGCTCCGCCTTCAACGCCGCGTCCAGCCTGCTCTTGCCTTCGGCGGCGGCGAGCGAGAACCGTCCTTCGACCGGCCGGCCGTCGACCTCCGCCTTGAGCCCGTCGACGGCAACGCGCTCGCGCGAGATGGCGAGATCGCCGCTCGCCTTCAGCGGCCTTTGGCTGCGATAGGCGTTGTCGCTTTGCCCTTGCAGCCAGAGCGCGAACCCTTCGGGATCGCCTGCTTCGAGAGTCAGTGATCCGGCGAAGCTCGCCTTGTCGCCGGGCTCGCTGATACGTCCGGTTATCGCGACACGCGACGATCCGGGCGCGCGGAACTCGAACTTGTCGACCCACCATTCCTTGGCATTGGCGCGCAGGTCGAGGGCGATCGCCTGCACCGGCCGCGCGCCGAGATTGACCACCTCGGCATCGATATCGAATTCCGAAAGCATCGGCATCGGCGGCGCGGCGGCGATCAGGCTGCGCAGGTTTGCCAGCAGTTCGGCAGGCGATGGCGCGGCCGCGCCCGCATGGCTGAGAAACCTGTCGGCATCGAGCTGACGCGCGGTCAGCGTGCTGCGCAGGCGCGGCGAGGCGCCGAAGCGCATGTCGGCCTGGCCGGCGAATTTCAGCCCGCTCTCGTCCGGACCGACCATGAGTTCCGCCTGCTCCAGCTTCGCCGACGCGGGATCGACCTTCAGCTTGCCGGCCAGCCGCCACGGCGCATCGGCCAGAGCGGTCGGCGTGCTCGACTTCGGCGCAGCCGGCCTTGCGATCGAAAGCGAGCCGTCGAACCGCGGCAGCGCATCGTCGAAATGCAGGACGCCGTCGAGATCGGCGGCGAGCGGCCGCACGCCGGGCTCGACGTTCAACCGCAGCCGCTGGCCGACGCCGTCGGCGGTCCGTCCGGTGGCAACGCGAAATGGATAGCGCACGCCGTCCGCCTTCAGGACGCCCTCGCCGCGCACGGTGCCGGCGAGAGCGCGCACCTCGCCGGCGAAGACGATGTCGTCGAGCCTGAACGACGTGCGGCTCGCGGCGTCGTTCAGCATCACCGCGCCGGTGACATGAAACTTGTCGACGGTGAGCGCGCCGAGATTGAACCCGCCGGAACGCTCCGCCCAGGTCATGCGTCCGCGCTGATCGAGGCCGAGCTCGAGCACCAGGCCGTTCAGCGTCAGCTCGTTGGCGCGCCACTCGCCGCGCATCAGGTCGCCGAGCGAGAACTCGACCTCGAGCTTCTCGACGCTGACATTGTTGGCGTCGCTGCGCGCGCCGATGGCGACGCTGGCGCAGCCGCAGCGACGGCGTCGGCAGCAGCCGCGCGTCGATCTCGCCGTCGACGCGCACCGGCATGCCGATGACGCGCGAAGCCTCACGCTCGAACTGCGGCCGGAACTGGCTCCAGTCGATGAAGAATGGGCCGATCAGGGCAGCCAGCAGCGCCACGATAACGGCGATCGCAAGTCCGAGCAGCGTCGTCTGCACGGGTGTCCTCTGAAATCAGGTTTCGCGCCCCAATCGCGAGCGACCCATTATATAGTGAACGGCGGTGGCAATTCGACAATCGAAGCGGCCTCTGGCCGCATCAAAATCGGGCCAAAGGCGGCCCCGCCGCCCTTCCGGACGGTCAGGAAAACGCGACGCTCACGCCGTCGAGCGCGATGCCCGTCAGCTCGGTGCTCCAGACCTCACCCGGATGGACCCGAGGCGCCTGTGTCAGCGTGCCGGTGGTGATGATCTCGCCCGCGGCCAGCGGCGGACTGGCCGGGTCCTTCGCCAGCACGTCGATCAGGTGGGCGAGCGCGAACAGCGGGCCATCCAGGACATTACGCGCCGCACCGTGGTCGACCAGCTCGCCGCCTCGGTAGAGGTCGATCTCGAAGCTCGAGAGCGAGGACGCCCAGACGTCCTCCGCGCCGCGCAGCGGATGGCGCGGCCCGATCAGCAGCGCGCCGTGCATGCCGAAGGCCGCAACGGTGTCCGCCGGCGCAAAGCGCCACTCCGGAAAGATGGATTGCACCACCTCAAAACCCTGCGCCACCCAGTCGATGCAGGTCAAAAGCTCCCTCGCATCCATGCCGGGCCGCGGCGCGGCGCTCAGGCCGAAAACGATCTCAGGCTCGACGCGCGGTTCGGCAAGACCGGCGAGCGAAAACGTCCCGTCGATGTTGTCCAGATCGTGGATCGTGCGGTTGTAGAGATAGCCCCACATCGGCGCATACATGCCAAACTCGGCCCAGATGGTGCGGTTGGTGAAGCCGATCTTGCGGCCGCGCGGGATTTCGCCGGCTTTCTCGCGCAAGGCCCTGACCTTTGCGGTGACGCGGTAGGCGTCCTTCAGCTCGAAGTCCGGATAACGCGACGAGAACGGCGCGATCTGCCGCCCGGTGCCGAGGGTCGAATAGGCCTCAGCCGCGATGGCATCGAGGGTTGTCGCCGCCCGCGTCTCGCTCATGCCTCACCTTCAGTGAGATGATCCTTGAGACGAGAATGACGGCTCTTGGGCGCGGAAGCAACGCTCTCATTCAAACTTCACGGCGGTCGTATTGGCGCCGCACACGAGCACGGCGACGCGTTCGTCGGGTGACGGCACGTAGGCGCCCGACAGGAGCGCGGCGAAGGCCGCCGCACCGCCCGGCTCGGCGACGACGCGCACATGCTCCCACAGCGCCTTTTGCGCCGACGCGGATGGCATCGTCCGACACCAGAACCGAGCGCTGCACATGCTGCTGCGCAATCGGAAACATGAGACGGCCGACCTGCTTCGGCGCCAGCGAGTCCGCAGCGATCCCCTCTGCCGGCGCATCGACCGGTCGGCCCGCCGCCAGCGCGAGATTGAGCGTCGGCGCCCCCTCGGGCTCGACGGCGACGATCCTGATCCGGCTCGCAAACCACGCGGCGATGCCGCCGATCAGCCCGCCGCCGCCCACCGCGACCAGCAGCGTATCGATCCCGGGCGTGTCGACTTCGATCTCGAGCCCGACCGTGCCTTGCCCCAGCAGCGTCTCCACCTGGTCATAGGCATGGATCGGCATGGCGCCCTGTCTCCCGCACAAACACTTCGCTGGCCGCGAGCGCATCGGCGTAACGCTCGCCGGTGACGACGAGCTCCGCGCCATAGCGGCGAATGAGCTCGATCTTGGCCGGCGACGACACCTTTGGCACGAAGATCGTCGCCCGCACGCCGCGCTTCATCGCTGCATAGGCGACGGCAACACCATGATTGCCGCCGGACGCGGCGACGACGCCGGCCTGTGGCACGCTGCGCGTGATCAAGTTGGTGAACGCACCCCGCGCCTTGAACGTCCCGGTGTGCTGCAGGCATTCGAGCTTGAGCTGGATCGGCGCAGCCGGCAGGCCGAAGTCCGCGCCGTCGACCGCGATCGTCGGCGTGTGCCGCACATAGGGCCGGATCAAAGGTTCGATCCGGCTGATGGCCTCCCGTGTGATGCTTGTTTCGTCAGTCATGCTCACCCTTGCCGCGATTGCAATGGACGTTCTATCGACGCAATGACGCCAGGATCAAGGCGATCACATCGCTGATCCTCGACAGGGCTTGCGCGCAGTGACGGCGATTTCCGGCGCGTTGTGCCTTCTGCATCGAACCTTGAATGTATTCTGACGACGATCATCTTAAACCGATTCTAAAACCGCGCGTCGGTTGCATGTTTGCTTCCGTGGTGCAGCGCGTTAGGAGCTAACGCACCTGCGGTTGATTGACGCGATCGAAAGATCGCGACGCTTACCCGCGCGGCGTCTGTGCTCGAAATGAAACTGCCCTGATGGTCACCTTCGCAATCTCTTCTGCACGGCATGGAACGCACTGCTTCGCGGTTATCCTCTGCACAATCGCGTTTATCGCATTTGCGAGTGTGACTTCCACCTTTGCGCAAGTGCAAACGGCACCTCCGGCCGCATCGCAAGCGCCTGCCGCCTCCGCGCAACCCTCCGTCGCTGCACCGGACACCGCCGCGCCGGTTCCCGTCGATCCCGAGCCGGTGCTGCCGCACGACTTGTCGCCGATCGGAATGTTTTTAGCCGCCGACCGCATCGTCAAGGCGGTGATGATCGGCCTGGCCTTCGCATCCGTCGTGACCTGGTCGGTCTGGCTCGCCAAGGCGCTCGAGATGCTCGGCGCGCGCAGGACGCTGCGGCGGGACATCCGCGCGCTGCGTGAGACCGACTCCTTGCACGAAGCGAACGAGCGCTTTCGCGGCATCAAGGGCGACGTCGCCGAACTTGTGGGTGCTGCGGTCAACGAGATGCGCCGCTCGCAGAATGCGATGAACCACGAAGGCATCAAGGAGCGCGTCGCCTCGCTGTTCAACCGGATCGAGGCCGGCGCCGCGCAGCGCATGACCCGCGGCACCAGCATCCTCGCGACCATCGGCTCGACCGGACCGTTCGTCGGCCTGTTCGGCACCGTGTGGGGCATCATGAACAGTTTTATCGGCATTTCGAAGTCGCAGACCACGAACCTCGCCGTGGTCGCGCCCGGCATCGCGGAAGCCTTGCTGGCGACGGCGCTCGGTCTCGTCGCGGCAATTCCCGCGGTCGTCATCTACAACATGTTCGCCCGCTCGATCACCGGTTATCGCGGGCTGTTGAGCGACGCCTCCGCGGAACTGATGCGGATGGTCAGCCGCGACCTCGATCGCCTCGATTTCGTTCCCCATCGCCGCGCGGCGGAATAACGGGGACCGCGCCGTGGGCTTTCAACTGCAGCAAGCATCCGCCGACGACCTGCAGCAGGTGCACGAGATCAACGTCACGCCATTCATCGACGTGATCCTGGTGCTGCTGATCATCTTCATGATCGCGGCGCCGCTTGCGACCGTCGACGTCCCCGTCGATCTGCCGGCCGCAACGGTCAAGCGCCAGCCGCGCCCGGACAAGCCGACATTCGTGACGATGAAGGCGGACCGCTCGCTTGCCGTCGGCGACACGCCGGTGCCGCGCGACCAGCTCGCCGGCGCGCTGACGCGAGCCACCGAGTCCGACCGCAATCGCCGCATCTTCGTGCGTGCCGACAAGATGATCCCCTACGGGGAAGTGATGAACCTGATGAATGACCTGCGTTCTGCGGGCTTCGTCAAAATCGCGCTCGTTGCGCTCGAAGGTGCGCAATGACCGCACCGGTCAGCTACGGCAGCATCACAAGCAAGGAGGCGATCCGCTGGGGCGTCTGCTTCGCCGCGATGCTGCTCCTGCACGGCGGCATTGCCGCGGCGCTGCTGACGAAACACGACGAAGGCGACGTGCTCGACACCGTGACCGCGGTCGAGGTCGACTTCACCTCCGAATCCTTCAAGGAGGCGCAGGCGCGCGACGTTGCGCCGGGCGAGGAGCAGATGCAGGCCGACGTCGCCCCGCCGCCGACGGAAAAGGCCGAGCAGAAGAGCGAGACCGAGACGCCGACGCCGCCGTTGCCTGCGGTCGAAAACCCCGACGTGGCGCTGCAGACCGAGCCGGAGAAGCGCGAGGAAAAGAAAGAGGACGAAGCGGAGAAGAACCCGAACAGCGCGCCGCCGATGGTGTCCGCGTCGACGACCAGCGCGCCGACCGCAGCCGCCGTTCGCTCGGCTTCGGCCGTGAGCTGGAAACGCAAGATCGCGCTGCAGCTTCAGCGCAACAAGCGCTATCCCGCCGCGGCCCAAGCCAAGCGCGAGCACGGCATCGCCCGGGTGTCGTTCCTGATCGATCGGCTCGGCCGCGTCGTCTCGAGCACGCTGATCCAGAGCAGCGGCTCTGCGGCGCTTGACGGGGAAGCGCTCGACCTCTTGCAGCGCATCCAGCCGCTGCCCGTCCCGCCGGCCGATGTCCCCGGCAGCCAGTTCGCCTTCAGCGTTCCCGTTCGCTTCGATCTCAAGTATCCGCTCGCTGGCCACGTGAGGCCGCGCCAGCGCGATCTCGCGCCGCACCAGCGAAAACGCCGCAACCACGAACAGCGCCACCAGGAACTGGATCGACAGCGCTTCCTGGGTCGGGTTCAGGCCGAGGTTCTCCAGCCAGGCCAGGCTGCCGATCGGCGTGGTCGAGACGATGTTCTGCTCCTGGAACTCCTGGATCGCATCGCCGATGAATTTCAACGCGGTGACGAACAGGAACGCCGACGTGACGATGAACAAGCGGACGCAGCGGAATGCGGCGCGCCAGCTGCGTGAGAATGAAGTAGAGGACCAAAAGTCCGGCGACGCCCGCGAGCAGGCCGGCGAAGATCGCGAATGTCCAGCCGCCTTCGGTGCCGGCCAGCGCGGTGATGAACAGCACGGTCTCGGCGCCTTCGCGGAACACCGACAGGAACGCCAGCAGGCCGACCGCCCAGGCCGTGTCCTTCGCCAGCGCCTCGTCCGCCTTGGTGCTGATGAACTCCTTCCAGGATTTCGGATCCTGCTTGATCATCAGCCAGCCGCTCACATAGAGCATGATCGCGGAGGCGGCGATGATGACGATGCCTTCGGTGGTGTCGTCATGCTGGCCGTCGTTGAACACGGCGAAGATCCAGGCCGTAATGAAGCTTGCGAAGACGGCCGCCAGCGCGCCGAGATAGAGCGCCCTGATACGATGCGACGCGCCGACCTTGGCGAGATAGCCGGCGAGCGCCACGATGACGAGCATGGCCTCGAGGCCTTCGCGAAGAAGGATGACGGCAGCCTGAACGAATCCACCTGACATTGAGAACGTCCCCGAAATTTCAGGCGCTCTCTATAACGCAGGAAGAGTTCGGGAACGGCTAGTTTACAGAGGTTCTAGTTTGAAGAGTTTCTAAGCTCGCGACGCTCGCAGTTCCTCAACTCGCCGGCAAAATCTTTCCCGGATTGAAAATGTTGTCCGGGTCGAGCGCGCGCTTGACGAGACGCATGGTCTCGATCGCCTCGGGGCCGAGCTCGCCGACGAGATACTCCTGCTTGCCCTGGCCGATGCCGTGCTCGCCGGTGCAGGTTCCGTCCATCGCCTGTGCGCGCTTCACCAACCGATGCAGATAGTCTTCGGCGCGCTTGAGCTCGTCGGCGTCGTTCATGTCGCAGAGGAGCACGGTGTGGAAGTTGCCGTCGCCGACATGGCCGACGATCGACGACACCAGCCGGCTCTCGCGCAGGTCACGCTGCGTTTCGGTGACGCATTCGGCAAGCCGCGAGATCGGCACGCACACGTCGCTCGTCACCGGCTCCGCGCCGGGCCTCAAGCCGCGCGCGGCCCAATAGGCGTCGTGCCGCGCCTGCCACAGCCGCGTGCGATCCTCCGCCTTCGTCGTCCATTCGAAATTGCCGCCGCCGCAGTCCTTCGCGATCTCGCCGAAACGTTCCGACTGGCCCGCGACCTCGGCTTCGGTGCCGTGAAATTCGAGCAGCAGCAGCGGCGTCTCCGGCAGCGACAGTTTTGAATAGGCGTTGCTGGCCTTCACCTGCATTTCGTCGAGCAGCTCGATGCGCGCAAGCGGAATGCCGGTCTGGATCGCCATGATCGTCGCCTGGCAGGCGCCGTCCACGCTCGGGAACGAGCACGACGCCGCGGCGATGGTCTCCGGGATACCATGCAGGCGGATGGTCAGCTCGGCGATGATGCCGAGCGTGCCTTCAGAGCCGACGAACAGCCGCGTCAGGTCGTAGCCGGCGGAGGATTTTTTCGCACGCGTGGCCGTGTTGACGATCTCGCCGTCGCCGCGCACCACTTTCAGCGCGATCACGTTGTCGCGCATGGTGCCGTAGCGCACCGCATTGGTGCCCGAGGCGCGCGTCGCCGCCATGCCGCCGATCGAGGCGTCGGCGCCGGGATCGATCGGAAAGAACAGCCCCTGGTCGCGCAGTTGCTCGTTCAGCAGCTTTCGCGTCATGCCGGGCTCGATGACGCAGTCGAGATCCTCCGCATGCACCGCAAGCAGGCGGTTCATGTCGCGGGTGTCGAGCGAGATGCCGCCGGCGGGCGCGTTGACGTGCCCCTCCAGCGAGGTGCCGGTGCCGTAGGCGATGATCGGCACCTTCCGCTGCGCGCAGATGCGCACCACGTCCTGGATATCGGCCGTCTCCTGCACGAACACCACGCCGTCGGGCGGCTGCCGCGGCAGCCACGACGTCGTGTGCGCGTGCTGGTCGCGCACCGCCTGCGAGGTGACGAGGCGATTGCCGAAGCGCGCAGCCAGCGCCTCGAGCGCGCCGCTCAGCGCTTTCGCATCAACCCGCGGCAGTTCGGCGGCAAGCTGTCCCAAGGCGCGTCTCTCCCTCTATCTGTTGTACCGTCGCAAAGGATGTATAAGGGGTCAAGCACGCCACAAGACGTAAACGACCGGGAATTGACGATGGGACTGCAACTGCCCCCTTTGAGCGAACTGAAGGCCCAGAAGGGCCCATTCCTCTGCAGCGTGATGCAGATCGAGCCGGACTGGATCGACTACAACGGCCATCTCAACATGGCCTACTACAACGTGATCATGGACCGCTCGATCGACGAGCTGTTCGCCGCGATGGGCATGGGGCCGAACTACCTGAAGGCGCGCAACGGCTCGACCATGACCGCCGAATGCCATGTCCGGTATCTGCGCGAGGTGCATCTCGGCGATCCGCTGCAGGTTTCGGCCTATGTGATCGGCGCCGACGACAAGCGCCTGCATACGTTCGAGGAGCTGCGGCACGCGACGGAAGGCTGGGTCTCCGCCACGTCCGAGAACATGACGCTGCATATCGACATGAATGTGCGCAAGGTCGCGCCGTTTCCGTCCGGACATCGCCGAGCGCATCCGCTCGGTTGCCGACGCGCATGCGCGGCTGCCGCGCCCGGACGGGTTGGGCCGAAATATCGCCCTGCCGGTGAAGACCGCGAAAATCAGCGCGGCCTAGCAGCATTACGCACCGCCGATGTCCCAACAACTTCTCTCGCTCGACCAGCTGAAGGCGCTGCCGGTCCCCTTTCCGTGCCAGATCCGGCAGATCGAGCCGCACTGGATCGACCACAACGGCCATCTCAACATGGCCTATTACAACGTGATCCTGGACGAGGCCGTCGGCGACCTGTTCCGTACGATCGGCCTGGGCAGCCACTATCGGAAGGAGCGCAACGGCTCCACCATGACGGCCGAATGCCATGTCCGGTATCTGCGCGAGGTGCATCTTGGCGATCCGCTGCAGGTTTCGATCCAGCTGCTGGGGGCCGACGAGAAGCGTATCCACTTCTTCGAGGAGCTGCGCCATGCGACCGAAGGCTGGCTCTCGGCCACATCGGAAAACATGTCGCTGCATATCGACATGAGCGTGCGCAAGGTCGCGCCGTTTCCGTCCGACATCGCCGAGCGCGTCCGCGCGGTTGCCGATGCGCATGCGAAATTTCCGCGTCCGGATGGAGCCGGCCGAAGCGTCGGCTTGCCGGTGAAGGCCGAGGTCGCCTGATCGATTTGACCAAGGGGGGTTCAAGCGATGCGATCAAGACACATCATCCTGGCCGCCGCTGCATGTCTCATCGCAGCACTTCTTGTCGTCCGCGCCGATGCCGCGTCGGGGACCATCGTCGCGCTGGGCGCGAGCAACACCTACGGCAAGGGTGTCGCGCGCAATCAGGCCTATCCGGCCCAGCTCGAAGCGATCCTGCGTGCCAAAGGCCACACGGTGCGCGTGATCAACGCCGGCATCAACGGCAACACCACCCGGCAAATGCTGGCGCGGCTGGACAGCGCCGTTGCAAAGGGGGCCAGCGTCGTGATCCTGCAACCCGGCGGCAACGACCGGCGCAAGGGCGAAGGCGATACCACCCAGAACATTGCCGAGATCCAGAGCCGGCTGAGCGCCAGGGGCGTGCGCGTCGTGATGATGGAGAACGGCATGTTCCGCGGCCTGCCGAAGCAGCCCGACGGACAACACATGACGCCTGAAGGTTATCGGATGCTGGCCGAGGCCATTGCCGGTCAGGTCGAAGGCTCGCTCGGCCGGTAGATACGCAACGAGCGCCCTGCCCGCCGGACAAGGCGCTCGCCACGGCACTCACTCAATCTGCGTTAGAGCGAAGAGCGGCCGCGAAACGCACCGAAAACGAGCGAGATCAGGAACAACACGACGGCGATGAAGAAGATCACCTTCGCGATCTCGATCGAAGCGCCCGCAATGCCGCCAAAACCCAGCACACCGGCGATCAGCGCGACGACAAGAAACGTCAGAACCCAGCCCAGCATGGCCTTATCCTCACATTGACTGCGGGACGAGGCCCGCTTGGTCAATCAATCCCCAAGTCAAGGGCCGGGTTCCTGTGCGAGCGTGCTTCAAATCTGCGATGACATCGGTCAATGCGGGGAACAAAACTGCCGGCACCAGCACGCGACTTTGGTCCCGGCAACCGTCCACAGCGCGCTGAATCCGGGGCAATTCGCGGTCGAATTGCCCCCCGCAATACCTATATAACTACGAATCGCATGACCGAATCCGCCAAAGCCGCGCCCGCTCCTGCCTATCGGCCCGCCGCCGATGGCATCGGCGCGCGTGCGCGCGCGGCATTCGCCCCGCCATATCTCGAAGGCCTCAACCCCGAGCAGCGCGAGGCGGTGGAGACGCTGGAGGGGCCGGTGCTGGTGCTGGCCGGCGCCGGCACCGGCAAGACGCGCGTGCTGACCTCGCGCATCGCGCATATCCTGTCCACCGGCCGCGCCCGGCCGCAGGAAATCCTGTCGGTGACCTTCACCAACAAGGCGGCGCGGGAGATGAAGCTGCGCGTCGGCCAGATGGTCGGCCAGGCCGTGGAAGGCATGCCGTGGCTCGGCACCTTCCACTCCATCGGCGGCCGCATCCTGCGCTACCACGCCGAGCTCGCCGGCTTGAAGTCGAATTTCACGGTGCTCGACGTCGACGACCAGATCCGTCTCTTGAAGCAGCTTCTCACCGCCGAGAACATCGACGAGAAGCGCTGGCCCGCGCGCGTGCTCGCCGGCATGATCGACGGCTGGAAGAACCGCGGCCTTGGGCCGACGCAGGTGCCCGCCGGCGAAGCGCAGGCGTATGCCGCCGGCAAGGGCGGCAAGCTCTACACGCTCTATCAGGAGCGGCTGAAGACGCTGAATGCCGCCGACTTCGGCGATCTGCTGCTCGAGAACATCCGCATCTTCCGCGAGCACCCGGACGTGCTGCGGCAGTACCAGCACCGCTTCCGCTACATCCTCGTCGACGAATATCAGGACACGAACGTCGCGCAGTATCTCTGGCTGCGCCTGCTGGCCCAGGCGCCGAGCGCGACGAATGTCAGCGCTCCGGGCCTCATCCTTCGAGACGCCGCGCAGAGCGCGGCTCCTCAGGATGAGGAGACAGGCGACGAGGACATTCCATTCGACATTCATCCGGACGATGCGACACACTCCGCCTCAGACCCTCACCCTGAGGAGCCCGGGCGAAGCCCGAGCGTCTCGAAGGGCGAGGCCGGCGACGCCGCCCGCCCCGCACACCAAAAACATCTGCTGCGTCGGCGACGACGACCAGTCGATCTACGGCTGGCGCGGCGCGGAGGTCGACAACATCCTGCGCTTCGACCACGACTTTCCCGGCGCAAAGGTCATTCGCCTCGAACGCAACTACCGCTCCACCGGCCACATCCTGGCGGCCGCCTCCTACCTGATCGCGCACAACGAAGGCCGGCTCGGCAAGACGCTGCGCACCGAGGATGTGGACGGCGAGAAGGTCACCGTCACCGGCGCCTGGGATTCGGAAGAAGAAGCGCGCGGGATCGGCGAAGAGATCGAGCAGCTGCAGCGCAAGGGCGAGAAGCTGAACGAGATCGCCATTCTGGTGCGCGCGTCGTTCCAGATGCGCGAGTTCGAAGACCGTTTCGTCACGCTCGGCCTGCCCTATCGCGTGATCGGCGGTCCGCGATTCTACGAGCGCGCGGAAATCCGCGACGCGCTGGCGTATCTTCGCGTCGATCAACTCGCCGGCCGACGATCTCGCCTTCGAGCGCATCGTCAACGTGCCGAAGCGCGGGCTGGGCGACGCCACCGTGCAGCTGCTGCACGACCACGCGCGCAAGCGGAAGATCCCGATCTATGACGCGGCGGCAGCGATCATCACCACCGACGAACTGAAGCCGAAGGCGCGCGGCGGCCTGCGCACGGTGATCGAGAATTTCGAGCGCTGGCGCACGCAGGCCATGAACATCCCGCACACCCAGCTCGCCGAGATCGTGCTGGACGAGAGCGGCTACACCGAGATGTGGCAGAAGGACCGCTCCGCCGACGCGCAGGGCCGCCTCGACAACCTGAAGGAGCTGGTCCGCTCGATGGAGGGGTTTCGAGAACCTGCAAGGCTTCCTCGAACACATCGCGCTGGTGATGGACCGAGAGGACGCCGCGCTGATGACGACAAAGTGTCGATCATGACGCTGCACTCGGCCAAGGGACTGGAGTTCGACAACGTGTTCCTGCCCGGCTGGGAGGAAGGCCTGTTTCCGAGCCAGCGCACGCTGGACGACCAGGGCCGCGCCGGCCTCGAGGAAGAGCGCCGCCTGGCGCATGTCGGCCTGACGCGCGCGCGCCGCCGCGCAAAACTCTACTTCGCCACCAACCGCCGCATCCACGGCACCTGGTCCACCACCATCCCCTCGCGCTTCCTCGACGAATTGCCGGCGCAGAACGTCGAGATCACCGAGAGCAAGGGCGGCAGCGGCTGGGGCGGCTCCGGCGGCTACGGCGCCTCGCGCTTCGACGAGGTCTCCTCGTTCGGCTCCAGCTACGGCACGCCGGGCTGGCAGCGCGCGCAGGCCAACAAGGCGCGAGGCCAGAAGCGCTCAGGCTTCGGCTTCGACGACGGCGCCGCCGCGCTACGACGCGAGCGAGGACGAAGGCCGCTCTCGCCGCACGCGGCGGCAGTCGGCGCGCGGCTTCTCGCGCAACCGCGGGCCGCTCACCATCGAAGGCGAGCTGATCGCGAAATCCACCGGCACGAACTCGGAGTTCTCAACCGGCGACCGCGTCTTCCACCAGAAATTCGGCTACGGCCGCGTCACGCTGGTCGACGGCAACAAGCTGACGATCGCGTTCGACAAGGCGGGCGAGAAGCGGGTGGTGGATAGTTTTGTCGAGAGGGCGTGAGTTAGGTCCAGATTTCTGACCTCCGCCCTGAGCTAAATCCCAATATGATCGTGGACGCCGACCGACGCATGGAGCGATGAGTGACGTCCGATATCCTGATCCGCGAAGCCCGGAGCGAAGAGCATGCGGCACTGGGCCGGATGCTCGTGTCGGCTTACGCGGCGCTGCCGGGAATGCCGGCGGTCGATGAGCAGCCCGACTACTATGCCACGCTGGCCGATGTCACCGGACGCGCTTCAAAACCGTCTTGGACGATCTTTGTCGCGGCAGGACCAGCGGGTGAACTGCTGGGCAGCATCGATTTCATCGAGGACATGCAAACTTACGGGTCGGGCGGCAGCGCCGGGACGATCACGGATGCGGCCGGCGTGCGGTTTCTCGCGGTGAACGATGCGCATCGCGGCAAGGGCGCCGGCAAGGCGCTGACGAAGTTCTGCATCGCGCGCGCACGCGCTCTGGGCAAGGCCCGGCTCGTCCTTCATACCACGCGGATGATGACGTCGGCCTGGACGATGTACGAAGGTCTTGGCTTTGTCCGCTTCTCCGAGATCGACTTCCGCCAGGGCGATCTTGAGGTTTTCGGATTCCAGCTGCGCTGGTAGTCGACTCAGATCCGCTTCGGGCCCTGCACCGACTTGCCGTCCGCTCCTTCGTCGGCAATTCACCCTCGCCGGCGCGCCTTCTTGCTCAGCGCCTTCAGCTCCTCCGCGTTCGGGCAGAAATACGGATAGCTGACGCCCGCGGTGCCGCTTGCGAGCTCGTGCCGGCACAGCGTCGCGGTCTCGCACAGGCTGCACACGCGTTCCATGTCGCGCGCAAGCGCCGGCTGGGCGCGATGCAGCGCCGCCTCGTCGATGCCGATCGCTGCCATCATCCGCGGCAGCTCGACCGGGTCGTGCGCCTCGCGCACGAGATAATCGAGCTCGGCTGCGCCGACGCCGAGATCGTGCGCCACGCGGACGCGTTCATCGGTATCAAGCGCATTCAGTTCGGCGCGGTCGCGCCTGCGCTTCAGCCACTCGGCAAAGGCCTGGATCATGATGTCCTCCCTGGCGCATTCGGCGGAAAGCCGGATGGCCATGAGGGTGGCAGCGCACGCACGGCATGTTTTGACGAAAATCAAAAATGCCCGGACGCGAGACCGCATCCGGGCATTTTTCTGATCAATGGTGACATCCGCCGGGATGGCCCGGCGGAGCTACTGACCGCTCACTCCACGTGGTGGCGAGGCTTGCGGCGCTGAACGCGGACCTGGCGGCTGTCGTAGGCGCGCTCGGCGCGGGTGCGGGTGTCCTGCGGAATGCCGAGCACGCCCTGGAAGCCGCCGGCGACGCCGCCGACCACGCCACCCACCGCACCGCCGACCACTGCGCCGACCGGGCCGAACACCTGGCCGCCGTTGTAGAAGCCTTCCTCGGCGCCGCGCACGACGCCCTGCGCGCTGGCGGACGCGGTCATGGCCGCGAGCGCGAGCGCTGCGGCGGCGAGAGACATCTTCACGCGTGCGTGAATGGAGAGGCGACGTGAGGCAGTGGTCATCATGGTCACTCTTGCTTTCGTTGTACAATCGCGGTGAACGCTGTGCGCGCTTAACGCGGCTCCTTCAACCGCGCCAGTTACAATCAAGGTTCCGCAGCACAACACGAGATCGTGGTCACCCATCGGCAACACGCGACGCACGCGCGCAAGGTTGCTGGTGCGTTCATGACGGAAGCGAAATCAAGGCGAGCGCCTTAACTGGTTAACAATTCGCCGCAATGAAGCCGCTGGCGAGGGAACCGCGCTGCGTGTACAAAAGGAACCGGGGGATGGGATAATCTCGGCTTTCAGGAGCCAACGAAAATGCGTGCCCGCGTCCTCGTCCCTGCCCTGCTCGCGCTGCTCGCGAGCACATCCGCACAAGCCGCCGTTCAGATCGACATCGACAAGGACACGCAGACGATGACCGTCGCGGTCGACGGCGTCGCCAAACACCGCTGGCCGGTGTCGAGCGGCCTGCCCTCCTACGAGACGCCGAACGGCAACTACAAGGCGTTCCGCATGGAGGAGGATCACTACTCCAAGGAGTGGGACGAGGCGCCGATGCCGCATTCGATCTTCTTCACCAGGAAGGGCCACGCCATCCACGGCACCGACGCCGCGAACCGTCTCGGCAATCCGGCCTCGCACGGCTGCGTGCGGCTGTCGCGCGCCAATGCCGCGACGCTGTTCGCGCTGGTGAAGGCGGAAGGCGTGCTGCAACACCACCGTGACGCTCTCCGGCTCGGCGCAGGTGGCGCTCGCGCGCAATCCGCAGCGGCGCAACAACGTCGCGTCGCGCGACGTCGCTCCGCAACCGACCGAGCCGCAGGTGCCGCAGCCGACCCAGCCGCAAGTGCAGATGTATGACGGCACCGCGCGCCCGCTGCCGCCGCCGCAGCAGATCACGCCGCCCACAGTCGACACCGGCCGGCTACTATGACGAATACGGACGCTGGGTGCCGGGCGGACGCGCCTATCGCCGTTCGTACGAGGCCGGCTCATACTATGCCGAGCAGCAGCCGTATGCGCAGCAGCGGCAGCCCTACCCGCAGCAGAACCCGTACCAGCCGCGCACCTATTATCAGCAGCAGCAGCAGCAGCCGCAGTATCAGCAGGGCTATGGCCAGCAGTACTACGGCCAGCCGCGCTACTATCGGCGCGAGTACGATACGTACGGGTATTGAGCTTCCTGTCATCGCTGCGGCGCATCGCAGCGTCATTGCGAAGCCCGCGCATCGCGCTAGCTCGCATGAGCTGCGACAGCAAGCGCGACGCGTCATTGCGAGCCGCAGGCGCGAGCAATCCAGCGCGCGCAAGCGCGCATACGCAATCCAGCCTGCATTTTCGTTTGGCGCGCTTCGCGCGCGCTGGATTGCTTCGCTTCGCTCGCAATGACGCCGAAGGCGGCGACGCACCCGGGCTACTCCTCCCCGTCCTTAAATCTGCGCAACACCGCGCCGAGGATGTTGGAGTAGTCGTCCGTCCACACTCGTCGGTCGCGCTTCGGCTCGGTGAGCGTCCACTTGTCGTCGGTGGCGAGCCTGCCGATGTCCGCCTCGTCGCGCGCCGAGAGCACCACCGTGGTGGAGAAGATGTATTCGCCGTCGCGGTTGGCGTCCTCGCTGAACACCCAGCTCTTCAAGCCGTTGGCGTCGGCGATGCCGACGACGACGCTGGAGAGCTCGAGGTGGCGGTTGGAGACGTGCATCAGCACCACGCCCTCGGGCGCGAGCTTCTGCTTGTAGATCTCCATCGCCTCGCGCGTCGCCAGATGAATCGGGATCGCGTCGGACGAATAGGCGTCGACGATGATCAGGTCGTAGACGCCGTCCGGCTCCTTGGCGAAGGTGAGCCGCGCGTCGCCCAGCACCGGCTTGATGTCCGGATAGCAGTCGCGAATGAAGGTGAAGTATTTCGGGTCGCTCGCGGTATCGATCATCGACTGGTCGATCTCGAAGAACTTCCACGTCTCGCCCTCGCGCTGCTGGCAGGTCAGCGTGCCGGCGCCGAGGCCGATCACCGCGGCGCGCAGGCCCTGCGCCCTTGCGCTCGCGGATCGCCTCGATCGCGCCGCCGATGCCGCCGACCTCGCTGTAGTAGGTGATCATCTCCGGCCGGCCCTCCACCGGCGTGCCGTCGGCGTTGAGCAGCTTTTGCGCGCCGTGAATGGTGGTGCCGTGCATCAGCACGCGGTAGGCGCCGTCGGAATTGGTGACGATCTTGTGCACGCCGAAGAAGCTGCGCACGGTCTCGACCTTGCCGTCCTCGTTCGGATAGAGCCGCACCATCAGCAGCGCGATCGGCGACCAGCGCTGCGACGCTGTAGCGGTCCGCGCGCAGGACGCACCACCAGCACCACCGTCAACGCCGCAATGCCGGCGACGATCGACAGCATCTGCTCGCGCATGAAGGTCAGCCAGGTGCCGCCTGCGACATACGGCGCGAGCGCGCCCACGAGCGCGATCGGCACCAGCACCCAGATCCACCTGACGATGCGCGCCAGCAGCGGCGGCACGTCCTCTTCCTTCGGCCGGCAGAGCGCGGCCAGCACCACCAGGATCGGATACTCGGCGATCCAGGAGAACGCGAACGGCGCGATCAGGCCCGAGAAAAGCCCGCCGACCATGCCGCCGAACGACAGCGCGACATAGAAGCCGGTGAGATGCTGCGCGGCAGGCCGCGTGCGCGCGAGCTCGCCGTGGCAGGCCATGGCGATCACGAAGAAGCACGCCTGATGCCCGCCGAGCGTCAGCAGCAGGTTGCGCTCGCCGCCATAGGCCAGAAGGTAGATCACGCCGGCGATCGCCAGCGGCTGCAGCAGCAGCACATATTTGTGCGGGATCAGCGGCCGGCCCTGGAACACCAGCACCCAGGTCAGGAGATAGAGCGACAGCGGCAGCACCCACAGCAGAGGCGCTGCGGCGACGTCGGTCGAGATGTGCGCGGTCACCGCCACCAGCAGGCCCGACGGCACGGCGGCGAGGAAGATCCAGCGCAGCCGCAACAGCCACGACGGGGCGGCGCGCCGCGTCGCCGCTTGCGGCCGGCGCGACATAAGGCGGCGACTTCAGCAGCAGGAAGCCGCAGGCCGCGATCAGCGCGATCAGCAGCACGTAGCCGCCGGTCCACATCAAGTTCTGCGTGCGCAGCGTGAACACCGGCTCGAACAGGATCGGGTACGACAGCAGCGCCAGGAAGCTGCCGATGTTCGACGACGCGTAGAGGAAATACGGATCCGGACCATCCGGATGGCCGGTGCGCACGAACCAGGCCTGCAGCATCGGATTGTTGGCGGCGAGCGCGAAGAACGGCAGACCGATCGACACCGCGAACAGCCCGAGCAGCCAGAACGGCGTGCCGGTCGCAGGCGGATCGCCCCAGTTGCCCGCGATCGACAGCGGCAGCGTCAGCGCGGCCACGACCAGCAGCGCGAGGTGCACGGCGACCGGCACCACGCGATTCTTCACCGTCATCAGATAGTGCGCGTAGGCATAGCCGAACAGCAGCAGCGACTGGAAGAACACCATCGCCACCGACCACACCGCGGGCGAGCCGCCGAGCCGCGGCAGCACCATCTTGGTGAACAGCGGCTGCACCGAAAACAGCAGCAGCGCGCTGACGAAGATCGCGGCGGTGTAGATGATCAGGATTCTCGAATTGCGCGCGGCGGAAGCGGAATCGCGCAGTTCGGACACAAGGGACGAATTCATGAAATCTCCGGCATCCGGCCCCGGGGAGCCGGAACCGGCTTTCAAGCCCCTCATCTGGGTTAAAAAGCGGCGGGATTGAATCACAGCCCCCCGCCCGTCGCAATGCGGGGCGAATGAACTAATCGTCACTGCGACGAAAATGGGCTAAGAGCCGAGCCGTATCATCCGCCGTCATCCGCGAAGAGCCGGGCGATAGCCGTGTCGTCTCGAAGGATGGCGACAGGCGCGGATGCCTTCATGGATTCGAGACGCGCGTATGGGTGCGCCGCTCTTCGACGCATGAGGGGACGACAGCTGCCATCAGTCGAACTCCAAAGGCACCCATGGCGGAGCTTGACGTTGTCATCATCGGTGCGGGCCACAACGGCCTGACATGTGCCGCCTACCTCGCCATGGGCGGGCTGAAGGTGAAGGTGGTCGAGCGCCGCAAGGTGGTCGGCGGCGCTGCGGTCACGCAGGAATTCCATCCCGGTTTTCGCAACTCGGTCGCGGCCTACACCGTCAGCCTGCTGAACCCGAAAGTCATCACCGACCTGAAACTCCCCGAGCACGGCCTGCGCATCGTCGAGCGCCGGGCGCAGAATTTTCTCCCCGCGCCGGACGGCAGCTTTCTGCTCACCGGCGAAGGCCGCACCCAGGCATCGATTGCAAACCTGAGCGAGGCGGACGTCGCGGCCTACAACGCCTTCGCCGGCGAGCTCGAGGCGATCGCCGACGTGCTTGCGCAAGCTGGTGCTGCGCGCGCCGCCGAACATCGTCGAGGGTTTTGGCATCTCCGCCATCACCGAGGGCTTGAACGCGCTCGGCACCGCGAATGTGCTGCGCGGCCTCTCGCTCGACGACAAGCGCATGCTGCTGGACCTGATGACGCGCTCCGCGGGCGAGATGCTGGACGAGCGGTTCGAGAGCGATCTGGTCAAGGCGCTGTTCGGCTTCGACGCGATCGTCGGCAACTATGCGAGCCCCTACACGCCGGGCTCGGCCTACGTGATGCTGCACCACGCGTTCGGCGAGGTGAACGGCAAGAAGGGCGTCTGGGGCCACGCCATCGGCGGCATGGGCGCGATCTCGTCGGCGATGGCGAGGCGCCGCGCGTGCGCATGGCGCGGAGATCGAAACCGAGGCCGCGGTGCGCGAAGTCATCGTCGAGGGCGGCCGCACGGTCGGCATCGCGCTCGACGATGGCCGCACGGTGCGCGCCCGCGCGGTCGTCTCGAACGTCAATCCAAAGCTGCTCTACACGCGGCTGGTGCCGGCCGATGCGCTGCCTGAAAAATTCCTCGCGCGCATGCAGAACTGGCGCAACGGCTCCGGCACGCTGCGCATGAACGTGGCGCTCTCCGCCCTGCCCTCGTTCACGGCGCTGCCCGGCGACGGCGATCACCTGTCGTCCGGCATCATCATCGCGCCGAGCCTCGACTACATGGACCGCGCCTATGAGGACGCGCGCAACGCTCGGCTGGAGCCGCGAGCCGGTGGTGGAGATGCTGATCCCCTCCACGCTCGACGACACGCTGGCGCCGAAGGGCGCGCATGTGGCGAGCCTGTTCTGCCAGCATGTCGCGCCGGAGCTGCCGAGCGGCGAATCGTGGGACGAATACCGCGACGAGGTCGCCGACCTGATGATCGCAACCGTCGACCACTACGCGCCCGGCTTCAAGCAGAGCGTGGTCGGCCGCCAGGTGCTGACGCCGCTCGATCTCGAGCGCGAGTTCGGCCTGCTGGGCGGCGACATCTTCCACGGCGCGCTGACGCTGAACCAGCTGTTCTCGGCTCGGCCGATGCTGGGCCACGCCGACTACCGCGGCCCCATCAAGGGCCTCTATCACTGCGGTTCCGGCGCCCACCCCGGCGGCGGCGTCACCGGCGCGCCGGGCCACAACGCGGCGAAAGTGATCTTGAGCGATCTGCGCGGGATCATTGGATAAGTCTGTGGATAAGCTTGGGATAACTGGCAGGACATCGCCGTGATGCAGCCGTTGAGAACGTTCTGAGAAGCTGTGCAGAACCTCTGGACAAGATGTGGAAAAAAGGGCGCGCCGGCTTCGCGGCGAGGTCCGGCATCTGGGGAGGAACCCGGACTAACTGACCGCCGCGCCTCGGATATCGAAGCGGACAATCATTCCGTCGTGGATGTGGAATAAAGGGTAGTGTCTCAGTTTGAAAATAATCGGGATTGACGAAGGGTCGCGCCGGGGCGGATCCCTGCCATGCTTAGCGCAAAGCATGGAGGGTGCCGTGGACGAGGATATTGCATGGATATTGGCAGGGCTGGCCCCTTACGCGGTCTTCGTTGTCCTCACGATTATCCCCTCTTGGCGTCTTCTCCGTAGAGTTGGCCTATCGCCATGGTGGGCCTTACTATCGTTCGCCCATTTACTGGGGGTGCTGATCATTTTGTGGATGATCGCTTACCGAAAGTGGCCCAAGGGGGTTGTAAATGCCTAGAGGCCCCAAAGAAAAGCTCTGAGGGCGCTTCGCTCAACGTCCTTTTGCCAGCGTTCGGATCATGCTCGTCAGACGGCCGATCTCATCTTCGCTGTTGTAGTAGTGAGGCGACGCCCGCACGACGACAGGCAATGCGCGGGCCGTCGCGTCGAGCAGCGTGCTCGAAGGACTTGATGTGCTCACATTGATGGCCGCTTCGGCGAGACGCGCCTTCACGGCGTCGGCCTCGATGCCGGCAACCGAAAATGTCACGATCGCGGCCGGTTGCGGCCCGAGATCGTGGACCGTCACGCCGGAAATCTCCGCAAGGCTGCGGCGAAGCTCGCCAGCGAGGGCCCGGCAGCGCGCCATGATGGCCTCGATGCCGACCGCCTGCGCGTAGTCGACGGCAACGCCGAGGCCAAGCCGCGCAGCATAGTTGTTCTCCCAGGTCTCGAACCGGCGCGCATCGGCGCGCAATTCATAGCGGTCCGCTGCGACCCACGGCGCGCCGAAATGGTCGATCACCGGCGGTTCGAGCTCGCGCATCAGCTCGCGTCGCACGTACAGGAAGCCCGTGCCGCGCGGGCCGCGCAGGAATTTGCGGCCGGTCGCCGAAAGCATGTCGCAGCCCAACGCGGTCACGTCGACCGGCATCTGCCCGACTGCCTGGCAAGCGTCGAGCAGATAAGGGACGCCATGTGCGCGGGCGATGCGGCCGACCGCAGCCGCAGGATTCACCAGGCCGCCGTTCGTCGGCACCCACGTCATCGCAATAAGCCGCACGCGATCGTCGAGCATCCGCTCCAGCGCCTGCGGATCGAGGACGCCGTCGGCGTCGTCCGGGACCACTTCGATTCGGACACCGGTGCGCTTGGCGACCTGAAGAAACGCCACGTAGTTCGCCGCGTACTCGGCCCGCGCGGTCAGGATTCGATCGCCGGACCGGAGCGGCAAGGCATAGAAAGCCATTTGCCACGCCACCGTGGCGTTCTCGGTGAGCGCGATCTCGTCCCTGGCCGCTCCGATCAGGCGGGCGACGCTGTCGTAGACACCATCCAGTCGACGCGCACTCTCCGCCGCAGTCTCGTAGCCACCGATCTCGGCCTCACGCCGGAGATAACCGATCATTGCGTCCAGAACCGGGGACGGCATCAAACCGGCGCCGGCGTTGTTGAGGTGGACGCGCGCGGCGACACCCGGCGTCTCGGCCCGCAGGCGTTCAAGATCCAAGGTCATTGTCGTTCCATTTTGTTCGCACAACGCTCTCGATACCGGCGCCGAGAGCGCGTCTCGGAACGTCTTACCGCCGATCGGCGCGCGTCGCCGTCTCGGTTCGAAATCAGTCTGGATCGGCGGGACACTACCGGATAGACCTCGAAACGCAATGAACGCCGAACAGCACCAACCCACCCGCGCCATCCTCACGCTTGCCGACGAGCGTAGCGCGCGGCGCGTGGCCGACATTCTGTCCGAAGCCTTCGACAACGGCGAGACCGCGGTCGCAGCCTTCGAGAACGCAGAGCGGCGGCTGGGACATCACCATGCATTTCGGCGAGCCGCCGGATGAGGCGGCCGTCCGGCAGATGGTCGCGCTGGCCTCCGACGACGCGACGGCGGCAGGCGTGCGCTTCGAGGCGGTGGAGGCGAAGGACTGGGTGAAGGCGAGCCTCGAAGGCCTGCAGCCGGTCGAGGCCGGCCGCTTCATCGTGCACGGCTCGCACGACCGGCACCGGGTTGCCGGCAACCGGATCGGCATCGAGATCGAGGCCGCGCTCGCCTTCGGCACCGGCCATCACGGCACCACGCGCGGCTGTCTCTTGTTGCTCGACCATGTGCTGACCGTCGCGCAGCCGCGCAGCGTGCTCGATCTCGGCACCGGCACCGGCGTGCTGGCGATCGCCGCGGCGAAAGCATTGCGCCGGCGCATTCTCGCCAGCGACATCGACCGCCGCGCGGCGATCACCGCGCGCGACAATGCGCGGCTGAACGGTGCGGGCAATCTTGTGGAAGCGATCTGCGCGACGGGATTCGCGGCGCAGGAATTCAGGCGGCGTGGCCCGTTCGATCTGGTGCTGGCGAATATTCTCGCCAATCCGCTGAAGCGGCTGGCGACGCCGATGCGCGCGCATCTCGATCAGTCGGCGACCGTGATCCTGTCGGGCCTGCTGCCGTCGCAGGCGAACGGCGTGATCGCCGCCTACCGCGCCAACGGCCTGATCCTGCGCAGGCGGATCGAGCTCGAGGGATGGACGAGTTTGTTGTTGAGGCGGGGTTGACCACTCACTGTCATGGCCAAGCGAAGCGCAGCGATCCAGCGCCGTGTCGCAATGAGGTGCGGCCTCGGACTTCCGGCCCAATCGTTCGATTAACGCGGGCTCTGTGGCATGGATCGCTTCGCGATGACGACCTGAATGATCGGTAGGCCTACACCTGCTTTCGATACTTGTGCTTCAGCCGTTGCACCTTCCGGATGCCGTCTTCGGATGTCTTGAGCCGTGCCGATGTCAGGCGGTCGAGAATGCGGACGATCGCCCCGCGGCGGACCACCGGTGCGATCGGGCCGGCTGTTTCGTCTGGAGCCGGCGGCGAGATCTTTTCAAACGTGAACGCAGGCATGGTGTATCCCCTCGTCGTTGAGTTGAAACACCCCCAAGGCTTCCCCCTGTGGGATTTTCATCTGAACTTCGTCGTTCGTTTTTCGGTTCCATCGGGCCGGCAGCGGACGATCTGGCGCACTCCTTTGCGCATGCAAATCCTGTGCAGGCCCTGAATGTGCCATGCATGGATTGTGCCGAATTTTGCCGTTAGAAGCAGAGGTTGGATGGTACGGGGCACTGTATGGCAAAGCAGATCGATGTTCGAAGCGCATTTCCAGACATTCGAGGACCCGGAAGGCGGGGTGGCGCTCTCAGCCCGCCTGGCCGCGCTGCGCGAGGAGCTGACCCGGCGCAATCTCACCGGCTTCATCGTACCTCGCGCCGACGCCCAGCAGAACGAATATGTCCCGCCGTCGGACGAACGGCTGGCCTGGCTGTCCGGCTTCACCGGCTCGGCCGGCCTCGCCGCCGTGCTGAAAGACCGCGCGGTGCTGTTCGTCGACGGCCGCTACACCCTGCAGGCGGCCCAGCAGATCGATACAACCGCATGGACGGTGGCGTCGCTGGTCGAGCCGCCGCCGGAGGCCTGGCTGGCGCAGGAGCTGAAGCCCGGCGACCGCCTCGGATTCGACCCGTGGCTGCACACTTCGGCGGCAGTGGAGCGGCTGGAGGCCGCCTGCGCCAAGGCCGGCGCGGAGCTGGTCGCGGTCGAGAGCAACCCCATCGATGCCGTCTGGCAGGAGCGCCCTGCCCCGCCGCTCGGCCAGGTCGCGGTGCACGAGCTGAAATATGCCGGCGAAGCTGAACCTGCGAAGCTCGCGCGCATTCGCGACGAGATCGTCAAACTGCGCGCCGACGCGCTGGTGATGTCCGACCCGCACGCGGTGGCGTGGACGTTCAACATCCGCGGCGCCGACGTCGCGCACACGCCGCTGCCGCTCGCCTATGCGCTGGTGCCGAAGGACGGCCGGCCGACCGTATTCATCGACAGCCGCAAGCTTTCGAACAGCGCGCGCGATCACCTCGAGCGGCATGCCGATGTGGCGGAACCCGACCAGCTCGGCATTGAGCTGAAGCGGCTGGCGGAGACCAAGGCCGCGATCGCCATCGATGCCGCAACCGGCGCCGATGCGCTGAGCCGCATGATCACCGCCGCCGGCGGCAAGCCGGTGCGCGGCAGCGATCCGGTCGCGCTGCTGAAGGCGGTCAAGAACGACACCGAGATCGCCGGCACGCGCACCGCGCATGAGCGCGACGCGCGTGGCGCTGGCCCGCTTCCTCTACTGGGTCGACCGCGAGGCGCCGAGCGGCCAGCTCACCGAAATCGACACCGTCGAAGCGCTGGAGAGTTTTCGCCGCGACACCGGCGCGCTGAAGGACGTCTCGTTCCCGACCATCGCCGGCTCAGGACCGAACGGCGCGATCGTGCACTACCGCGTGACGCGCAAGACCAACCGCCGCATCCGCCCCGGCGAATTGCTGCTGATCGATTCCGGCGCGCAGTATCAGGACGGCACCACCGACGTCACGCGCACCATCGCTGTCGGCGATCCGACGCCGGAGATGCGCGACCGTTTTACACGCGTGCTGCGCGGACATCTGGCGATCGCCCGCGCGGTGTTCCCGGACGGCACGACCGGCGCGCAGATCGACGCGTTCGCGCGGCAGTATCTCTGGCAGGCCGGGCTCGACTTCGAGCACGGCACCGGCCACGGCGTCGGCAGCTACCTTTCGGTGCACGAAGGCCCGGCGCGCATCTCGAAACTTGGAACCACGCCGCTGAAGCGCGGCATGATCCTGTCGAACGAGCCCGGCTACTACAAGACCAACGCCTACGGCATCCGCATCGAGAATCTCGAGCTGGTCGTTGCCAAGGACATTGGCGGCGCGGAGAAGCCGATGAACGGCTTTTCGGCGCTCACGCTCGCGCCGATCGATCGTCGGCTGATCGATGTCCGGTTGATGACGGACGACGAGATCGCCTGGCTCGACGCATACCACATCCGCGTGCGCGACACGTTGCGCGGCGTGCTGGATGATGCGACCCGTGGCTGGCTGGAGGCGGCGACAAGGCCGCTGCGCGGGTAGTTCGCCGTCATTCCGGGGCGCGTGCGCAGCAAGCGAATCACGGAGATTGACGCAGAGATTTTGGCTGAAGTGACCGACGACACCATCAAGACCGACATCGCTGCGCCGAAGAGCGCGGCAACGCCGGCCATGAGCGTTCCCTCCGGTTTCCTGCCGCTGCTGATCGCCATGAGCGGGCTTGGGCCGATGTCGATGCAGGCGATCATGCCGGCGCTGCCGGCGCTCGCCGTCCACTTCAACGAAGACATCGCCGTCGCCCAGCTCACCATCTCGCTCTACCTCGTCGGCCTCGCCTTCTCGCAGCTGATCGTCGGTCCCCTGTCCGACAAGTTCGGCCGCAGGCCGGTGATCCTCGCCGGCCTGTTGCTGATGGTGCTGTCGAACGTCGGGGGCAGCATGGCCGTATCGCTGCAGCAGGTGATCGCCGCGCGGATCGTGCAGGCGCTGGGCGCCGCCGCGGGCCTCGCCGTCGGGCGCGCGATGATCCGCGACCTTTACGAGCGCGACCGCGCCGCCTCGATGATCGGCATCGTCGTCGGCAGCATGATGATCGCGCCGATGATCGGCCCGTTCTTCGGCGGCGTGCTGGAGACGACCTATGGCTGGCGCACCATCTTCTGGTTTCTCGGCGGCGTGTCGCTCGCCGTCTTCCTGTGGGCGTGGGCCACGCTGCCGGAGACGCGGCGGGTGCGGACAGGCCCCGACGCCTCGGGCTTCTTCCGGGACGTGCGCGCGCTGATTGGCACGCCGCAGTATCATGGCTTCGTCATTGCGCAGGCGCTCGCCGCCGCCACCTTCTTCATCTTCGCCTCCGGCGGCGCCTACGTCACCATCGTGCAGATGGGCCGCTCCAGCGCCGAGTACGGCGCCTGGTTCGCGCTCGGCGCGATCGCCTACATGGCCGGCAACCTGATGTCCGCGCGGCTGACGCCGTCGGTCGGCGGCCACCGCATGATCTGGATCGGCCTGTCGCTGCAGGTCGCAGGCTCGGTGATCAACCTGATCCAGGGACTGATCGGCCTGAACGTCGATCCATCCTGGTTCTTCATCACGCAGACGATCGTCGCCTTCGGCAACGGCTTCGTGATGTCGAACGTCGCCGCCGGCGCCATCAGCGTGCGGCCGCAGGCGGCCGGCACCGCCTCCGGCGTGCTCGGCTTCGTGCAGATGGGTTTTGGCGCCATCGTCTCGCAGCTCGGCGCGCATCTCGGCGGCGACTATGCGACCACCGTGCCGCTCAATCTCGCCGGCGTGATCCTGTCGGTGTTGTGCGCGGTCGGTGGTGTGGGCGCTGGTGTCGCGGTATGAGGGGAAGAAGACGGCGTAGGCGTCATAGCAGTGAGATTCGTAGCCCGGATGAGCGAAGCGATATCCGGGACCGCGGGTCAGCCCCGCATGTCGCTGCGCTCATGCGGGCTACGAGCATCCGTCCATACGCAAACGCATGTTCCCCATGCGGAGCGCGCCATTCGCCAATCGCCTTGTTGACTACCCCACCAGCTTGAACCAGTCGTCCTCCGACAACACCTGCACGCCGTGCTTCTCCGCCTCCTTCAGCTTCGAGCCGGCGCCCGGTCCTGCGACCACCAGATCCGTCTTCTTCGACACCGAGCCCGAGACTTTCGCGCCGAGCCGCTCGGCCATCGCTTTCGCCTCGTCGCGCGTCATCTTCTCCAGCGAGCCGGTGAACACCACCGTCTTGCCCGACACCGGTGAATCCTTTGCCGCCTGCTCGGCCGGCAGCACCTCGATCTCCTTCAACAGGTCGTCGAGCGCCTTCATGTTGCGCGGCTCGGCGAAGAACTCGACCACGGCATCGGCCACCACCTCGCCGACGCCTTCGATGGCGTTCAGGTCCTCATAGGCCTCCGACGTGTTGCCTTCCTCGGACTGACCTTTCGCCGCAGCGCGCATCGCATCGACGAATGCTTCGAGCGTGCCGTAGTGCCGCGCCAGCAGTTTCGCATTCCCGTCGCCCACATGGCGGATGCCGAGCGCATAGATCAGCCGGTGCAGCTCGATCTTTCGCCGCGCGTCGATCGCGTCGAACAGGTTGCGGATCGAGACGTCGCCATAGCCTTCGCGGTCCTTCAGCTTGGTCTGCGAACGCGCATCGCGCTTTTCCAGCGTGAAGATGTCGGCCGCCGACATGACGATGCCGGCCTCGTAAAACTCCTGCACCTGCTTGTCGCCGAGCCCGTCGATGTCGAAGGCGTTGCGCGACACGAAATGTTTCAACCGCTCGACCGCTTGCGCGGGACAGACCAGCGCGCCGGTGCAGCGGCGCACCGTCTCACCCTCTTCGCGCACCGCGTGGCTGCCGCAAACCGGGCACTTCTGCGGAAACTTGTAGGGCTTCGCGTCCTTCGGCCGCTTGTCCAGCACCACGCTGACGATCTGCGGGATCACGTCGCCGGCGCGCTGCACGACCACCGTGTCGCCGACGCGGATGTCCACGCCGTCGCGGATCGGCTCGCCGTCGTTGCCGATCGCTGCGATATAGTCCTCGTTGTGCAGCGTGGCGTTGGAGACGACAACGCCGCCGACCGTGACCGGCGCAAGCCGCGCCACCGGCGTCAGCGCGCCGGTGCGGCCGACCTGAATGTCGATTTTCTCCAGCACCGTCGTCGCCTGCTCGGCGGCGAACTTGTGCGCGACCGCCCAGCGCGGGTTGCGCCCTGCAAACCCCAGCCGCTGCTGCCAGTCGAGCCGGTCGATCTTGTAGACGACGCCGTCGATGTCGTAGCCGAGTTTGGCGCGCTTGCCTTCGATCTCGCGATAGAACGCCAGCACGTCATCGACGCTCTTGCAGAGCTTCGTCAGCGGATTGGTGACGAGACCGGCCTTGCCCATCCACTTGAACATGCCATGCTGCGTCTCCTCCGGCATCTCGCTCATCTCGCCCCAGGTGTAGGCGAAGAATTTCAGCGGCCGCGACGCCGTGATCGACGCATCCTTCTGCCGCAGCGAGCCCGCGGCGAAATTGCGCGGGTTGGCGGCCATCTGGATGCCGGCCTTCTCGGCGCGCTTGTTGAAGCCGATGAAATCCTTGCCGAGGATGTACACCTCGCCGCGGATCTCACAGACGGCGGGGATGTCCTTGCCCTTCAGCTTGTGCGGGATGTCGGCGATGGTGCGCACGTTGGCGGTGACGTCTTCGCCGGTGGTGCCGTCGCCGCGCGTGGCGCCGCGCACCAGCTCGCCTTTTTCGTAGCGCAGCGACAGCGACAGGCCGTCGATCTTGGGTTCCGCGACGATCGCCGGCATCTCGTCGTCGGGCAAGCCGCAGGAAACGCCGCACGCGATCGACGAAGTCCGACACGTCCTCGTCGCTGAACGCGTTGCCGAGCGAAAGCATCGGCACCGCATGCTGCACCTTTGCAAAACGCCCGGTCGGCGCCGCGCCAACTTTCAGCGACGGCGAGTCCTTCGTCACCAGGTCCGGAAACCGCGCCTCGATCGCGCTGGAGCGAACACGCAGCGCGTCGTACGCCGCATCCGACACCGTCGGCGCATCGTCCTGGTGGTAGCGCTTGTCGTGCTCGGCGAGCTCGGCGATGAGCTTCTTCAGCTCCGTTTTCGCCTGCGCGGCACTGAGCTCGTCGATGGGGATTTTACTGGTATCTTTGGCTGCCATTGTCTCGTCACGGCCGGACTTGTTCCGGCCATCCACGTCTTCTCGGCTGGAATTTAAAGGCGTGGATGCCCGGCACAAGGCCGGGCATGACACAGAGTGGCAGTATCCCCTACCCCGTCGCGGCCTTCATCAGCCGTTCGGCCGCAGCCCGGGCCTCGGCGGTGATCTCCGCGCCGGCCAGCATGCGCGCGATCTCCTCGCGGCGGGTGTCGGGGGCGAGGGCGGCGACGCGCGTGGTCACGCGCTTGCCCTTGTCGAGGGTGTCCTTGGTGATGAGCAGGTGCTGATCGGCGCGCGCGGCCACCTGCGGCGCATGTGTCACCGCCATCACCTGGACCTTCTGCGCCAGCCGCCCCAGCCGCCCGCCGATGGCATCCGCCACCGCGCCGCCGACGCCGGTGTCGATCTCGTCGAACACGAGCGTCGGCGCCGAGCCCTTGTCCGACAGCACCACCTTCAGCGCCAGCAGGAAGCGCGACAGCTCGCCGCCGGACGCGACCTTCATCATCGGCCCCGGCCGCGTGCCCGGATTGGTCTGCACCCAGAACTCCACGCGATCGAAGCCGCTCGGGCCCGCACCTTGCGGATCGCTCTCGACCTGCGTCGTGAATGTCGCGCGCTCGAGTTTCAGCGGCGCCAGCTCCGCATTGACGGCCTTGTTGAGTTTCTCCGCAGCCTTTGCCCGCGCCGCCGACAGCTTTTCGGCAGCCGCGCGAAAACGTGTGTCGGCCTCGGCTGTGGCCTTCTCCAGCTGCTTCAGCCGTTCCGCGCCCTTGTCGATCAGCGCCAGATCGGCCGCGAAGCGCTGCGCCAGCGCGGCGAGATTGTCCACCGGCGTCGAGAATTTCCGCGACGCGGCGCGCAGCGCGAACAATCGTTCCTCGATCCGCTCCAGCTCGGCCGGATCGAAATGCGCGGTGGCCAGCGCCGCATTGAGATGCTGGTCGGCTTCGGCGAGCGCGTTGATCGCGGTATCGATCGCGGCGATCGCCGGCTGCACCAGGTGAGGCGCGTGTCGCCGCGCGGCGCTCCAGCTTGCGTGCCGCTGCCGCCAGCATCGCCACCGGCGATTGCTGCCCGCCGACCGCCGCCTGCGCCTCGCCAAGGTCGCCGGCGATCTTCTCGCTCTGCATCATCGTCGTGCGGCGTTCGGCCAGCATCGTCTCCTCGCCCGCCTGCGGCGCAAGCTTCGTCAGCTCGTCCGACGAATGGCGGAGATAATCCGCCTCGCGCGCGGCGCGTTCGATCCCGGCGCGATGCTCCTCGAGCGCGGACGACGCCTCGCGGCGCGCCTCCCACAGCGCTTCGACGGCAGCGGCGTCCTTCTCCAGTCCCGCGAACGCATCGAGCAGACGGCGATGGGTCGCCGCGTCCACCAGCGCGCGTTCGTCGTGCTGGCCGTGGATCTCGACCAGCGCGGCGCCCACGGCCTTCAGCGTCTGCACGCTGATCGCCTGGTCGTTGATGAAGGCGCGGGTGCGGCCGTCGGCCAGCTGCACGCGGCGCAGGATCATCTCGCCGGTGTCGTCGAGGCCGTTCTCGATCAGCAGTTTTGCCGCCGGGTGCGTCTTCGGCACGTCGAAGACCGCGGTCACCTGCCCCTGCTCCACGCCCTCGCGCACAAGGCCGGAGTCGCCGCGGCCGCCGAGCGCCAGCGCAAAAGCATCGAGCAGGATGGATTTGCCGGCGCCGGTCTCGCCGGTCAGCACCGCGAGCCCGCGCGCGAAATCGATGTCGAGCCGTTCGATCAGCACGATGTCGCGGATCGAAAGACGCGCAAGCATGAATGGGAAGCCTTAGCCGAGGCCTAGTTTGCGGCGAGGCCTACTTTGCGGAGCGCCCGGCTCATCCAGGAACTCTTGTTCTCGCTCGGTTCGAGTCCCTGCGATTTTACAAGATTGTAGGCGTCTTTGTACCAGGAGCTCTCAGGAAAGTTGTGGCCAAGCAGGGCCGCGGCGGTCTGCGCCTCGTGGACGATGCCGATCGCCATATAGGCCTCGGTCAGGCGCGCCAGCGCTTCCTCGACGTGGCGCGTGCGCTGGTACTGCGTCACGACAGCCTTGTAACGGTTGATCGCGCCGGTGAAATCGCGGCGCTCCATGTAGTAGCGGCCGACATCCATTTCCTTGCCGGCAAGCTGGTCGCGCGCCGATTTGAGCTTGCGCCGTGCCGCGCTCGCATATTCGGAGTTCGGATATTTGCGCACCACCTCTTCGAGCGCGTTGATCGCCTTTTCCGTGCGGCCCTGATCGCGGGCTGATGTCCGGGATCTGGTCGAAGTGAGACGCTGCAATCAGATACTGCGCGTAGGCGGCGTCCGGGCTGCCCGGATGCAGCGTGATGTAGCGCTGGGCCGAACCGATCGTGGAGTCGTAGTCCTGCGCCTCATAGTGAGAATAGGCGGACATCAGCAGCGATTTGCGCGCGAGGTCCGAGTAAGGATGCTGCCGGTCCACTTCCTCGAAGCGCTTGGCGGCGGCCACCGACTTCTTCTCCTGGTTCAGGAGATAGAGCCCCTCGTTGTAGAGCTTGTCGGCCGGCTGATCGACCGGCGGCCTCTTCCTTGCCGAACAGCTTGTCCCACATGCCGCCGGCGCCGCCTCCGCCCATCGAGCTGCAGGCACCAAGCGGCATTGCCAGCACCACCAGCGCCGCGCCAAACCGCAGCTTGCGCCCGCCGTGCTTCAGAAATGTCGAGAAATCAGCCGTCATATGCAGGGCCAAGTCAGGTCCAGTCCCCAGGGTCGGTGACAAATAACCGAAAAATCTATCCCAACCAACCGGATAAGCAGACATTTCGCCCGCATTAAGGCGGCTTGGTTGAGAGCGAAAATGAACTCAAGATTTGTTTTTGCTCGTCATGGCCGGGCATAGACGTCCGAAGAACGGCTATGCCCGGCCATGACAGATTGGAAAACTGAAATGACCTCAGGAAACGTCCGGGCCGTAGGCCGGGGCAACGAGGCCGCCGACGGCCTCCACATGACCGCGCGAGCGGCGCGGACGCTCGGCCTCGACGATCCGCCAGGCGCTGCGGTCCGCCATCAGCGCGCAGAGCACAGCGTGATTGAACTTGTGGCCGGGCCGCACCGCGCGGTAGGCGCCGAGGATCGGCAGGCCCGCCAACGCGAGGTCACCCACGGCGTCGAGCACCTTGTGGCGGACGAACTCGTCGGCGTAGCGCAGGCCTTCCGGATTGAGGATGCGGGTGTCGTCGACGACGATCGAATTCTCGAACGACGCGCCCAGCGCGTAGCCCGCGCTCCAGAGTTTTGCGACGTCGGCCATGCAGCCGAACGTGCGGGCGCGGCAAATTTCCTTGCGGAAGGCCTGCGGCGTCACATCGAGGCTCAGCGCCTGACGGCCGATCATCGGATTGTCGAAGGCGATTTCGACTTCAGCGCGGAAGCCGTGGGCATACGGCCTGATTTCGCCGATCGACTGGCCGGAAATCGACCTGCACGGCCTTCAGCACCTCGATGTAGCGGCGCGGCGCCGACAATTCGACGATGCCGACCTGATCGATGGCGGCAACGAACGGCGCAGCGCTGCCGTCCATGATCGGTGCTTCGGGTCCGTCGACCTCGACGGTGGCGTTGTCCACACCCATGCCGCGCAGCGCGGCGAGAACATGCTCGGTGGTCGAGACCAGCGGGCCGTTGCGGTCGCCGAGCACGGTGGCGAAATCGGTGGCGATCACGGCCTCCGGGCGCGCGGAGATTTCACGATCGGGGCCTTCAAGGCCGGTACGGATGAAGACGATGCCGGTGTTTGCGTCGGCGGGGCTGAGGGTCAGCGCCGCAGGCTGTCCGGAATGAACGCCGATGCCAGTCACACTGACGGGCAACCTGAGCGTGGTCTGCCGGCTAAATTTCATCCCAACGTCGCCTGCTTCTGAATGCGGCCGGCTCACTGGAGATGCGAGCGACTGACCGGATTCAACCCCAATTTCGGACGTTGTTTCCCCCAACGTCGAAGTCGAACATACCCAGCAGGGTAAATTTCGCTACTCACGCTTGCTTACCAATTGTTACCCACAACCCGCCGTATTCACGCCCCGCGTTAACCAAACTCCGCCCTCTCCTCAAGTGCCGACGAGCCTCCACGAGGCCTGATAAATATCATTTAAAATCAATATCTTGCGAAGTCTGCACTCAATCGCTGCTCGAAAGCAAAACATCCCGGTCGCGAAGCGCCGGGATGTCTGGTCGTGTGGATCGATTGTTACAAAAAGTCAGTTGTTCTGGCGCCGCAGGAAAGCGGGGATATCCAGATGATCTTCGCCCTGTGGCTGGCTTGCAACCGGTGCCGGCCGACCGTGCGAATCAAGTCCCTGCGGCGGCGAGCGGCGCGCGTACTCGGACACCGGCTCGGCCGGGCGCTGTTGCGGAGCCGGACGGTGCGGCATCGGCATGCGCGGCGGCTGGGCCTGGGCCTGCGGCATCGGCGGCATGGCCGGACCCGAGGCACGGGCGGCGATCGGCGGCTCGGTCTCCTCGTCGCGCCGGCCGAGGCCGACATTGGCGAGACGCTGCAGCAGCGACATGCGGCTCTTCTGCGGATGCTCGGGGGCCACCTCGCCGCGCGCCTGGCGGATTTCGTTCTGGGCGGTGATCGGCAGATCCTCGAACTTCGGCATCCGGGCCGGGCGAGGCGGCATCTTCTCCGCCGCGGGCGGGATGAAGGCGGCCGGCGGCGGGCTCTCGTGCATCTCAACCGGTTCGGCCTTCTGCTCCGGGAACAGCGACGGCTTCGGCGGCACCGGCCGAATCGACACGTCGCCGTAGGTGGCGGGCGCCGCCGGCGCAGGTGCCGGGGCCGGCGCAACGGCAGCGGCAACCGCCGCGAGCGTGGCGCGGTCCTGCTCGACCGGCGCGCGTCTGCGCGACGGCTCCGCGGCACGCGGCGCCTGCGGCTGATGCGCGACCCGCTCGGCCATCTTGGCGGTGTCGGCGCGCAGCCTTGCCGTCAGGTCGGCAAGACGATTTTCCGGCGCGGGCGCGGGAGCAGCCGCCTGCGCAGCCGCCGCCGGCTTGGCGCGCGCGGCCATCTGCTCGGCGTTGTCGATGCCGGTGGCGACGACCGACACGCGGATGATGCCCTCCAGCGATTCGTCGAAGGTCGCGCCGACGATGATGTTGGCGTCCTGGTCGACTTCCTCGCGGATGCGGGTCGCGGCTTCGTCGACCTCGAACAGCGTCAAGTCCTTGCCGCCGGTGATCGAGATCAACAGGCCGCTTTGCACCCCTCATCGAGGAGTTGTCGATCAGCGGATTGGCGATCGCGGCCTCGGCCGCCGTCAGCGCCCGCTTCTCGCCGCCGGCCTCGCCGGTGCCCATCATCGCCTTGCCCATCTCGCGCATCACGGCGCGCACGTCGGCGAAGTCGAGATTGATCAGGCCTTCCTTCACCATCAGGTCGGTGATGCAGGCGACGCCCGAATAGAGCACCTGGTCGGCCATCGCGAAGGCGTCGGCGAACGTCGTCTTCTCGTTGGCGACGCGGAACAGGTTCTGGTTCGGAATGATCAGAAGCGTGTCGACGCCCTTCTGCAGCTCGATGATGCCGGATTCCGCCGTGCGCATGCGGCGCTGGCCTTCGAAGTGGAACGGCTTCGTCACCACGCCGACGGTGAGGATGCCCATCTCGCGCGCGGTCTTGGCGATCACCGGAGCTGCGCCGGTGCCGGTGCCGCCGCCCATGCCGGCGGTGACGAACACCATATGCGCGCCCTGCAGATGATCGCGGATCTCATCGATCACCTCGTTGGCGGCGGCCGCGCCGACATCCGGCTGCGACCCGGCGCCGAGGCCTTCGGTCACCGCCGTGCCCATCTGGATGATGCGCTCGGCCTTCGACATGGTCAGCGCCTGGGCGTCGGTGTTGGCGACGACGAAGTCGACCCCCTGAAGCCCTGCGGTGATCATGTTGTTGACGGCGTTGCCGCCGGCGCCGCCGACGCCGAAGACGGTGATGCGCGGCTTGAGCTCGCGAATGTCGGGGATCTGCAGATTGATCGTCATGGTTGCCTCTCGATTACGCGCGCGGCGTGCCGGCGGACGCTCCGTGCTCCGACGAAGTCCGAATGGTGAATTGGCTGGTGAATGTGATCATGCTCGTCAGAACCCCTCGCGAAGCCATCGTCCGACCTTTCCGAAATAGCCGTCGGTTCCGGTCGCCGCGCGACGCTGCGGATGCGGCTCGGTGAATTCCAGATGCGCGAATTGCGGATAGACCAGCAGTCCGGCGGGCACGGCGAAGGTTGCGCTCTTGGCTTCGTTCGGCAGACGGCTCAGTCCGAGCGGACGGCCGATGCGCGCGGGACGATTGAGGATTTGGCGTTGCGAGCTCCGGAATGCCGGTGAGTTGCGACGCGCCGCCGGTGATCACGACACGGGCTTCCGGCTCCGCCGCGAAGGGAGAATCCGCGAGTTGATCACGGACCATCTCGAAAATCTCCTCGGCCCGCTGGCGAATGATGTTCGCGATCTTGCCGCGCGACACGATCTGCGGGGCATCGCCTTCGTGGTCCCCTGCCGAAGGAACGGTCATCAGTTCACGCGCGTCGGAGCCGCCGGTCAGAACCGTGCCATATAACGTCTTGATTCGCTCGGCATCCGCAATGTTTGCGCCCAATCCGCGGGCCAAATCCATCGTGATGTGATTGCCGCCGAGCGCAAAACCGGCCGAATGCACGAACCGGCCGGCCGAATAGACCGCCATGGTCGTGGTTCCGGCGCCCATTTCGATCACCGCGGCGCCAAGCGCGGTCTCGTCGTCGGCCAGGGCCGACAGCCCTGCGACATAAGGACTCGCCACCACCGCCTCGACGTTGCAGGTGGCAGCGCTCGACCACCAGCATCAGGTTGCGGGCGACCGCGGAGTCCGCGGTCACCACGTTCATCTCGACGCCGAACTGCTTGGCCACCATGCCGCGCGGATCGCGGATGCCCTTCACGCCGTCGAGCGAATAGCCGACCGGCAGCGCATGCAGCACCGTGCGGCCCTCGCCGGTCGCATGCAGCGCCGCCGTGCTCATGGCGCGCGTCAGATCGTACGGCGTGACCGTGCCGCCGCGCGTTTCGGCGCTGGCTTCGATCAGCTGTCCATGCATCCGTCCGGCCGAGACCGACAGCAGCACCGACTCGACCCGCACGCCGGCCATCTGCTCGGCGAGCGCGACCGCCTGGCGAACCGACTGCTCGGCTTCGGCGGCATCGACCACCGCACCGGCCTTGATGCCGCGCGACTGGATATGGCTGATGCCGATCACGTCGATGGCGTGGCTGCGCCCGACCAGCGCGTCGCGCGACTGGCACGGCCGCAGGCGGCCGATCAGGCAGGCGATCTTGCTGGTGCCGATATCGAGGCCCGCGACCAGCGTCGGCCGGTTCGACGCCACCTCGGCTTCATCTTCGGCGTGAGGCCGCGATCGAGGCACCGTCATGCTTCGTTCGCCTTCTTCTTGCGCGGCCTTTTCCTTGTCCTTCAGCATGTCGGCGCGCGCCTTCGCTGCGTCCTCCGACAGCCGCACGGTCAGGCGGCCGGCAGCCGCAGGTCGATCGCGGTGATGTCGCGCGAGAACAGCTTCTCGTCCTTGTCGAGCCTCGTGAGCGCCGCGAGCGCCGCGCCGACGTCCTTCTCCGGCAGGCGCACGTCGATGCCGTCGGCGAGCCGCAAATTCCAGCGCCGTTCGCCGACGATAGACGACGGCCTTCACCTGCTGGCGGATGTGCGGATGCTGCGCCAGCAGATCGAGGAAATCCTTCGCGCGGGTCTCGGCGCCCTTGCCGACCACGAGCGGCAGCGACTGAACGGGCCCGGCGTGTAGGGCTGCAGCACGATGCCCTTGTCGGAAATCACCGACACGCTGCCGTCGTGCTGCCACAGCGCGAAGGCCTCGCGCTCGACGATGTCGATCTGGATGCTGTCGGGATAGAACTTCAGCACGGTCGCGTCGGCGATCCACGGCGCCGCCTTCAACCGGTCGCGAACGGTTGCCGGATCGAGAAACAGCAGCGAACGGCGGCCGGTCACGCCGCCGATGGCGAGGACTTCATCCTGCGAGAGATTCTTGCGGCCGGAGATCGCGACATGGGCGATGCGAAAGCCGGCGGTGTTGGCGACCGCGTCGCGCGCATCGCGAAAGGCCTCGACCATGAATTCGAGATGGCCGCCGCGAACGACGCCGACAGCCAAGACTGCCGAGCAGGATGAGCAGCGTCGCCACCGTGCCGAAGTTGCGCGGCAGCCGGCCTCGAGTTTGGCGATGAAGCGATTGTCGCGCTCGCCGCGGACGCGCGGCGGCGCGGGCTTGCGGCGAAACAAGCCGGCAAGCCGGCTGCGAACGGAATTCGCCCCTGGTTGTCTCAGCGACCCAGCGGGGCGTCCTCCACCATCCATTGCACGAGCTCGTCAAAGGTTATGCCCGCATACACTGCGAGCTCCGCACACCTGACGTCTCGGTTGGTTCGGATGTGATCGGCGTCATGAAAATCCGCACGGCTCACGGCCCGGCAACCAAGCGCACGATGCGCCGCCAGCGTTAACCTTCGGGCTTCCTGGTAAACAAAAGGTAAAACCGGGGCCGTCAGGGCGTAATTTGATTCGCCTTTTGAATGACTTTGCCCGGTAATCGCTCGAATTCGAATGAGGAACTTTTGGGCACTCCGGCCCTATTGTGGCCGCATCGACGGGCGAAGCCGCGCACAGGCGCCCCTGCGAGCGGCCCGCGGTTACTGCCTGCTGCCCGCCTTTCGGCCAAGGTGATCTGGTCGTTCAGGAAATCGACGAACTCGATCCCTTGCGCCTTCAGCGCCTTCGGATAGAGCGAGGCCTTGGTCAGGCCCGGCAGGGTGTTGGTCTCGAGATAGACCGGCCCCTTGTCCGTGATGATGAAGTCCGACCGGGAGTAGCCTCGGCACGACAGCGCCTTGTGGGCCGTGATCGCGGCACTCCATCAGCTGCGCGGTGACCTCCGGCGAAAAACGTCCGGGGCAGATTTCCTGCGTGGCCTTGGCGATATACTTGGCCTCGTAGTCGAAAGCGCCGCCCTCCGCCGGGATGATCTCGATCGGCGGCAGCGCAATGAGCGAGCCGTCGAGACGCTCGAGCACGCCGCACGTCGCCTCGATGCCTGCGACATACGCCTCGATCAGATACTCTTCCGTTGCGGCCGCCCTGCGGACCGCGACGAGATCCTGCTTCGCGTTGACGAAGATCAGGCCGTAGCTCGATCCGTCGCGCGCCGGCTTGGCGATCAGCCTGCCGTGCTCCTCGAAGGCCGGCTCGATATCCTCCAGCGCCACAGTCGTCGTGGTCTTGAGCCCGGCAATGGCCGCGAAGCGTTTCGCCGAGTTCTTGTCGAAGGCGAGGTACGACGACGCCGAGCCGGAGCCGATGTACGCAACCCCGCGCATGTCGCACATCACCTGAAGTTCGCCGTTCTCCGCCATGCCGCCGTGCATGCCGAGCACCAGCACGCGGTTCTCGGCCTTCGCCCGGTCGAGCGCCTGGGCGATGCCGCCGAACGACGGCGTGCCCGGCTTGAACGGGATTTCGAACGGCCGCTCGTGCTTTTGCAGCAGCTCAAGCCGCGTCTCGTGCACCGCTGTCGCCGACATCCCAGAACCACAGGTCGGCCTCGGGCAGCGCCGCACTCAGCGCCTGGGTGGTCGCAACCGCAACAAGCCGCTCGCGGTTCAGCCCGCCGAAAAGAATGGTCGTCCGCATCTTGTCATTTCCGTCAATTCCATCATCCGCGCGCGCGGTTTCTTGACAAGAGAAGACCCCACCCTGTTAAACCGCGAGCGGCAATGACGCATGTTCCTTCATCGGATTAGCACCGATTTTTCTCGATTTCGGAGCCTTTATCGTCCCGAATGACCACCAGCGCGCCCCAACCGCTTCGTATCGCGATGATGGTCTCCGGCCCGGGCATCAACGGCGCCATCATTCACGCGCTGCTGCTCACCCGATATCTTGAGCCGGCGCGGCCACAAGGTCCTGCTGATGCACCGACCCGACGCATGGATCGCCCGGCAATCGGGCCTGAATGAGGTCGAACTGTTCGAAACGAGTTTTGGCCGCTCGCCGCAGGAGCTGATCCGCGTCACGCGCCGGATCAACCGCTTCGGGGTCGAGGTCGTCCACACGCACATGAGCAGCGCCCACACCTACGGCATGCTGACCCGCATCCTGAGCCGCCGGCCGGTGGTCGCCACCGCGCATTCGCAGTCGATCCAGTTGCACTGGCGCTTCAACAACATCGTCATCGCCACCTCGCCTGGCGCTGCAGAGCATCACCGCACGGCGCAACCTCGTGCCGCGATCGGCGCTTGCGGCGTGCAGGCCAACTTCATCGAGACGGCGAGATTTCCGCAAACCACGGATGCCAGCGCGTCGCGCGGCCCGCAAGGAGTTCGGCTTCGCCGAGGACGATTTCGTGATCGGCTCGGTGGGCTTCATCGACGACCGCAAGAACCAGCTCGATCTCGCGCAGGCGCTTGGCGAAGTCGTCCGCAGCGCGCCGCAGGCACGGCTGCTGCTGGTCGGCGGCGAAGACCCAGGCTATGGCGCCGAAATCCGCCGCACGGCCGAACAGCTCGGCATCGCCCGGCACATCGTCTTCACCGGTCCGCGGCAGGACATTCCGCATGTGCTGGCGGCGATGGATGCCTTCGCGCTGGTGTCGCGCAAGGAGACCGGTCCGCTGGCCGTGCTGGAGGCGATGTCGACCGGCCTGCCGGTGCTGGCGACCAACATCGGCATGCTGCCCGACTTCGTGCGCGATGGCGCGGCCGGATCGATCGTCGATGTCGGCGACATCGCAGCGATCGCCGATCGGCTGACGGCGATGGCGCTGGATCCGGCGAAGCGGAAGGCCATGGGAGAGGCCGCGCACGACATCGTCCGCAACGACTACGACGTGGAGATCGCCGGGCCGAAGATCGAAGCGATTTTGGCCGAGGCCGCGCAGATCAGAAACCGGCCGCTGCTCGGCTTCGTCGCGGGAATGTGCGGGAAGAGTTAGCCCCACCGTCATTGCGAGCGAAGCGAAGCAATCCAGCAGCGCGCCGGCAGGCGCGAAGAAAGTTACGCTGAGGTTGCCGCGCCCGCCGCGCTTTTTTGTTTGCGCGCTTCGCGCGCGCTGGATTGCTTCGTCGCTTCGCTCCTCGCAATGACGCTGAGTGCGTTTCGCGAACGCGCGTTGTTCAAAATTCAATTGTCAAACAGCCCGACGTGCATCAGCGCCGTAGATGGGGTAACGGGCCGGCCGATCCAAGCAAGCCGCTCGCACGCTACGGCGCTGTTGAATGGCGCGCATGCGAGCGGCTTGCTTGGCCGAAGGCGGTCGTCCCTCAAAATGATGGTGTCAAACAACGGAGTCGGGCGAGCCCGCTCCAAGCATCATCGAGGGACGACCATGAACTATTATGCCGGAATCGACGTGTCTTTGGAATGCTCGAGCGTGTGCGTTGTGGATGCCTCAGGCACGATTTTGCGCGAGGGCAAGGTTGCGAGCGAGCCTGAAGCGCTGATCGCCTGGTTCGGATCGCTCGGGTTGCCGATCGAGCGGATCGGACTGGAGGCGGGTCCGTTGTCGCAATGGCTGTGCGCGGCCATGCGCGAGGCGGGACTTGCGGTCGAACTGCTGGAGACACGGCACGTGCGGGACGCTTTCAAGGCGATGTCGGTGAAGACGGATCGCAACGACGCCCGCAACATCGCCCAACTGATGCGGCTCGGCTGGTTCCGGCCGGTGCACTGCAAGTCGATCGAGGCACAGGAAGCGCGCGCGGTCCTGAGCGGCCGCAAACTGCTGCAATCGAAGCTGCTCGACGTTGAGAACAGCCTGCGCGGGATTCTGCGCGGTTTCGGGCTGAAGGTGGGCAAGACCACCGATCGCACCTTCGCCAGGCGCATCAACGAGCTGGTCGCCGGTCATTCAGCGCTCGAGGTCGTTGCACAAGCGCTGCTCGCCGCGCACGCCGTGCTGCTGCGCGAGTTCAACGGGCTGGACAAGCGGGTGGCCAGGATGGCTCGTTCATATCCACCGGCAAAGCTCTTGATGACGACGCCGGCAGTCGGTCCGGTCGTGTCGCTCACCTATGCTTTTGCGATCGACGATCCGAAGCGGTTCAAATCATCGAAGGCGGCAGGTCCGCACTTCGGCCTCACGCCGAGGAAGTATCAATCGGGACAAACCGATATCACCGGCCGCATCACCAAGGTCGGCGATGCCTCGGTCCGTGAGGCGCTCTATCAGGCTGCCCACATCATGCTGACCAAACCGATCAAGAACTGCTCGGCGCTGAAGAGCTGGGCGATGCGGATCGCAAAGCGCGCCGGCATGCGCAAGGCCAAGGTGGCGCTGGCACGCAAGCTCGCCGTCATCCTGCATCGCATGCTTGCTGACGGACAACCATTCAACCCCGCGGCCAGGGCCACCACCATGACCGCTGCCGCTTAAGGAGAAACATCAATCGGGTTTTCGGGCGGGCCACGACACCAGGCTCTCCCCGAAGCGAAGTCCCTTCGCCGGGACGAGGATCCGGTCAGGCCGCCATGCGGGAAGTCGGCTCACAACCACGCTTCCGTAGATTGGACCGGCCGGTCCCCTTAAATGCACCCCATCAGGCGACGGCCGCAGCGCCGATCCCGTACAGAAGCAAGTGCCCGGCGAGTGGATGACGCAAAAAGGGATTGACTAACCAAGGCCCGTTACAGAAGCCCGCATGAGCGCAGCGATATACTGCCAGCGACCTAAATAACGTTGAAATTTCGATGGCGTAGCCCGGATGGAGCGCAGCGAAATCCGGGGCCGACTTGCGACCAGGAATCCCGGATTGCGCTTCGCTTCATCCGGGCTACAAAGCTTGCCGCCAACGCCTTGGCTACGCAGCCGAAACCCCGATGCGCTTGATCTCCCAGTGCAGCTCCACGCCGGAGCTTTCCTTCACCTTCGCCCGCACGGTTTCGCCAAGCGTCTCGATGTCGTGGCCGGAGGCGCTGCCGGTGTTGATCAGGAAGTTGCAGTGCATCTCCGACACCTGTGCGCCGCCGACGCGGAAGCCGCGCATGCCGGCGGCATCGATCAGCTTCCAGGCGCTCTGACCGGGCGGATTCTTGAAGGTGGAGCCGCCGGTCTTCTCGCGGATCGGCTGCGCCGTCTCGCGGTGCTGCTGCACCTCGTTCATCCGCGCGCGGATGCTTTCCGGATCGGCGATCCGTCCGCGAAACAGCGCAGATGTGAAGATAACCCCCTCCTCCACGCCGCTGTTGCGATAGACGAATTTCATGTCGGCATGGGAGAAGACGCGCTTCTCGCCGTCGCGGGTGATGCCGGTCGCCTCGACCAGCACGTCCTTGGTCTCGCCGCCGTTGGCGCCGGCATTCATGCGCAGCGCGCCGCCGATCGAGCCCGGGATGCCGAAGTAGAATTCAAGGCCGGCGATGTTCGCCGCCGCCGCGACCTCCGCCACGCGCTTGTCGAGCGCGGCCGTTCCGGCGCGGACCGTGTCGCCCTGCGCCACCGCCTCGCCGAACCCGCGCGGCGAGAGGCGGATGACGATGCCCGGCACGCCGCCGTCGCGCACGATCAGGTTGGAGCCGACACCGACCGGATAGACCGGGATGTCCTGCGGCAGCTTCGACAGAAAGTAGGCCAGGTCATTGTCATCGGCCGGCGTGAACAGGATTTGCGCCGGACCGCCGACGCGAAACCAGGTCAGCGGCGCCATCTCCTGATTGGCGGCCAGCCGCCCGCGCAGCTCGGGCATCGCTGATTTGAGGTCGGGCGTGATGTCGGGGAAGCTCACGGCCGTCATCCCAGCGCCTTCAGTTCGCCCGGTAGTGCATAGGCCCACTGGGTGATGTTGCCGGCGCCGAGGCAGACGACAGTAGTCGCCCTTGCTTGCAAGCCCGCGCACGACGCCCGCCAGCGCCGCGGAATTCTGCAGCGGCACGACATTGCGATGGCCGTGGGCGCGAAGGCCGAGCACGAAGTGATCGCGGTCGATGCCTTCGATCGGCGCCTCGCCCGCCGGATAAACGTCCGCGACAACAACCGCGTCCGCATCGTTGAAACACGTACAGAATTCGTCGAACAGCGACTGCAGGCGCGTGTAGCGATGCGGCTGCACCACGGCGATCACCTTGCCCTTGGTGGACTCCCGCGCCGCCCTGAGCACGGCGGCGATCTCGACCGGATGGTGGCCGTAGTCGTCGATCACGGTGACGCCGTTCCACTCGCCGGTTCGCGTAAAGCGTCGCTTCACGCCGCCAAAGCCTGCCAGCGCCTTGCGGATCGCGTCGTCGGAAATGCCGAGCTCGCGCGCCACCGCGATCGCCGCCGTGGCATTCGAGGCGTTGTGACGTCCGGGCATCGGCAGCACCAGATCGGCGATCTCGTGCGTCTTGCCGCTGACGCGGTCCCGGAAGACGACGTTGAATTTCGAGCCGCCGTTTTCGGCGGTGAGATCGGCCAGCTGCACGTCGGCCTGTGGATTGGTGCCGTAGGTAATGATGCGGCGGTCCTCGATCTTGCCGACCAGCGACTGCACCACCGGGTGGTCGGTGCACATCACCGCGAAGCCGTAGAACGGCACCTGCTCGACGAAGTTGCGAAACGCGTCCTGCACCGCCTCGAAGGTCTTGAAGTGGTCGAGGTGCTCCGGATCGACATTGGTGACGATGGCGATGTCCGCCGGCAGCTTCAGGAATGTGCCGTCGCTCTCGTCGGCCTCGACCACCATCCAGTCGCCGGCGCCGAGCCGCGCATTGGTGCCGTAGGCGTTGATGATGCCGCCGTTGATCACGGTCGGATCGAGGTCGCCCGCATCGAGCAGGGTCGCGACCATCGAGGTGGTGGTGGTCTTGCCGTGGGTGCCGGCGATGGCGACGCAGCTCTTCAGCCGCATCAGCTCGGCCAGCATCTCGGCGCGGCGGACGACCGGGATGCGCTGCGCCCGCGCCGCGGTCAGCTCCGGATTGTCGCGCTTGATCGCGGTCGAGACGACCATCACTTCGGCGCCCTTGATGTTCTCGGCGCGATGGCCGACGCTCACGTGCACGCCCTTCTCGCGCAGCCGCGTGACGTTGGCGCCTTCCGAGGCGTCGGAGCCCTGCACCGTGTAGCCGAGGTTGCACAGCACCTCGGCGATGCCGCTCATGCCGATACCGCCGATACCGACGAAATGAATGGGGCCGATCTGGCTCGGCAGTCTCATGGCTGATCCCTGACATGCGGGCGATTCACGCCACCGCAGGACCTTGGATGCCTCGCTTCTGCCAGCCATGACAAGCTGAAAAATGGCGGCAAGCGCTATAATCTCGCCACCTTGACCCCGATCGGACTTTTCGCATGCGGAACAATGAGATCGTCGAGAAAGTGGGCGCCGTGCTTCAAGCGGTTCCGGGCGTGGCCGCCGTGGTGCTCGGCGGATCGCGCGCCCGCGGAACCGCGAGCGCGGAATCCGATCACGACTTCGGTCTGTACTACGAGCCTGACGCGCCGATCGACGTCGCGGCGCTGCAGGCCGCGATCGCGCCGCTTGTGGATGATGCCGCAAAACAGATCGTGACGCGCATCGGCGAGTGGGGCCCGCGGATCAACGGTGGCGGCTGGTTATCGCTCGGCGGGAGCAAGGTGGACCTGCTCTACCGTGATCTCGGCCGCGTTCGCTCTGCGATTGCCGAGTGCAGGGCCGGTCGGATCGCGATCGACTATCAGCCGGGTCATCCGCATGGATTCAGCACGCCGATCTACATGGGCGAAATCGCGATCTGCGTTCCGTTGTGCGATCCGACGGGTGTGATCGGCAGCTTGAAGGCGGATGTTCACCCCTTCCCCGATGCTCTCAAGACCGCGATCATCGGCAAGTTCAGGTGGGAGGTGCAGTTCAGCATCGACAATGCGGCGCTTGCGGTGAAGCGTTCCGAGCAAACGCACGTGGCGGGATGCGCCTATCGCGCGCTCTGCTGCATCGCTCAGGTGCTGTTCGCCCTCAACGGCCGCTATCTCATCAACGAGAAGGCGGCGCTGGTCGAAGCCGCGACATTTCCTGTGACGATCGCAGGGCTGGACGCGCTGGTATCAGAGATATGGCGCGCCGTCGGCAGCCGCGACTTTGCCCGTGCGCTTTTCGCCCTCAACACAGTTGTCGCGAGATTTGGACAAGGCCGTCGCACGCGCAGAGGCGTAGAGCGTGATGACTTCAAGTTGGCCCGATCGGTGCAGTCGCTTTCAGGTCGTCCTCGCGAAAGCGGGGACCCATACGCCGTGTCGGCTCGAAAGTCGACGAGCGCCGGTGGCCTTCACGAGTTCGGAGGGTATGGGTCCCCGCCTTCGCGGGGACGACACTGAGAGTGTGGATGCGCTGAACCAACCTGATCCGATCACGCTCTAGACTAACGCCGCATGGTCCTCTGGACCAGATCCGCAAGCCGTTCGGCGGCGTCCAGCGTGCCCGCGGAGCGCGCGTTGCGGGCCATGTCGGCGAGCCTGAGCGGCTCGGCGGCGAGCGCGGAGATGTCCGACGCGAGGCGATCCGGCGTGAATTCGGTCTGCGGAATGCGGATCGCGCCGCCCGCCTTCATCAGCACGCCGGCATTGGCGAACTGGTCCTGATCGATCGAACCCGGCAGCGGCACGAGGATCGAGGGACGTCCGACGCCTGCGAGCTCCGCCACCGTACCCGCGCCGGAGCGCGAGACCACGAGATGCGCATCGGCCAGCCGCGCCGGCAGGTCGGTGAAGAACGGGGCCAGCTCCGCATGGATCTTCAGTCGGTCATAGACCGAGCGCACCCGCGCGAGATCTTCCTCGCGCACCTGCTGCACCAGCACGAGGCGGCGCCACAGCGCCGGTTCGAGCCGTTCGATCGCGCCCGGGACGATGTCGGCCATGATGCGCGCGCCCTGGCTGCCGCCGACCACGAGCAGCCGCAGCGGACCGTTCGCCTCGGCCGCCTGGTAGGCTTTCGAAGCGGCGGCGAGCACGGCAGGCCTGAGCGGCGTGCCGGTCAGCGTCGCCTTCGAGGCCAGCGCCGGATCGCGATCGAACACGCCCGGCAGCGAGGTGGCGATCGCATCGACGCGGCTCGCGAGGAAGCGGTTGGCGCGGCCGAGCACGGCGTTGGAATCATGGATCAGCGTCGGCACGCCGCATCAGCCGCGCCGCGATCAACGGCGGCAGCGTCGGGTAGCCGCCGAAGCCGATCATCGCCGCAGGTTTCAGCCGGCGCACGAGGTTGAGGCCGACGGCCGTCCCGGCCGCGAGCATGAAGGCGGTCCGCGCCAGCGCGATCGGGTTCTTCGAGCGCACGGTCTCGCTCGGCACCACGTCGAGCATGCCTTCGGAGAACAGTCCGCTGTAGCGGACGGCGCGCTCGTCCGTGACGAGGCGAACGCGCAGGCCGCGCTTGATGAGAACCGAGCCGAGCGCCTCGGCCGGAAACAGGTGCCCGCCGGTGCCGCCGGCCGCGAGCAGGATGAGCGGAGCTTCAGGCATAGCTGCGCGCAAAACCGGCGCCGCCGGTGGCTTCCAGCTCGATCGGCGATCGCTGCCGCGTCAGCGCCAGCAGCATGCCCATGCCGTAGGCGAGCGAGATCATCGACGAGCCGCCATAGGAGATGAACGGCAGCGTCATGCCTTTCGCCGGGATCAGGTGCAGGTTCACCGCCATGTTGATAGCCGACTGGATGCCGAACAGAATTGCCAGGCCCGAGGCTGCGAAGCGCGTGAACAGGTCCTCGGTGCGATACGCCGTCTTCAGCGACCGCAGCACGATGAAGGCGAACAATGCGACAAGCGCAAGGCAAAGGATGATGCCGAACTCCTCGGCCGCCACCGCGAACACGAAATCGGTGTGGCTGTCGGGCAGGATGCGCTTGATCGTCCCCTCGCCCGGCCCCTGGCCGAACCAGCTTCCGCGCGCAAAGGACTCCGTCGCCATGTCGACCTGGAAGGTGTCGCCGGAGGCCGGATCCATGAACCGCTTGATGCGCCGCGCCACGTGCGGCACGAACATGTAGGCGCCGAACAGTCCGGCCATCGCCGTACCGGCGAGGCCGGCGACCCAGATCATGCGCATGCCGGCCATGAAGAACAGCGCGCCCCAGACCATCAGGATCAGCAAGGTCTGGCCGAAGTCGGGTTCGAGCACCAGCAGCGCCACGACGAGCAGCAGCGCGGCCAGCGCAAGCGAGGTGGCGGGCATCTCCGGCCGGCGCGCCGATTCCGAAAACAGCCAGGCGACCACCACGACGAAGGCGGGTTTTGCGAACTCCGAGGCCTGGATGCTGATGCCGAGGATCGAGATCCAGCGGCGCGAGCCCTTGACCTCGGCGCCGAACATCAGCGTGGCGCCGAGCAGCACCACGCTGATCGCGAACATGATCAGCGCCGAACGGCGCACCTGCCGCGGCGACAGGAACGAGACGCCGATCATCACCGCGAACGCCGGCAGGATGAACATCACATGCCGGTTGAAGAAGTGGAACGGATCGAGCCCGATGCGGGTCGCGACCGGCGGGCTCGCCGCCAGCGACAGGATGATGCCGCCGAGGATCAGCGCCGTCAGCGCCGCCAGCAGCAGCCGGTCGACCGTCCACCACCACTGGCTGAGGGGAGTGCGTCGGTCGCGCGTGATCATCGGGATTCCCTGAAGGCGTTCGTCTAGTGGTCCACCATCGTGGTTTACGAACGGTTAAGGAAATCGATCAATTCACCGGCTTCACACCCGGCAACGCCTGCACGAGCTCGCGGAAGCGATTGCCGCGGATTTCGAAGTTCCGGTACTGGTCGAACGACGCGCAGGCGGGCGACAGCAGCACCACCGGATCGCTCAGGCCCGACGCTTCGGCGTCGCGCGCCGCGGCCGCGACCGCGATGTCGAGGGTCTGCGAGATTTCGTGCGGCACTTTCGTGCCGAGCGTGCCCGCGAACTCCTCCGCCGCCTCGCCGATCAGATAGGCTTTGCGGATGCGCGGGAAGAATTCGGTGAGGCTGGTGATGCCGCCGGTCTTCGGTTTTCCCCCGGCGATCCAGAAGATGTCGTTGAATGACGACAGCGCGCGGGCCGCGGCGTCGGCGTTGGTGCCCTTGGAGTCGTTGACGAACAGCACCGCGCCGCGTCGGCCGACCTGCTCCATGCGGTGTGCGAGGCCGGGGAAGCTGCGCAGGCCCTTCTGGATCACATCTTCCTTGACGCCGAGCGCAAGCGCTGTGGCCGCGGCGCACGCCGCGTTCTGCGCGTTGTGCAGGCCGCGCAGCGAGCCGATGCCGCCGATGCGCGCGATCTCGCTGCGGGCGCCGCCGCTTGCGCGCACGATCAGGTCGCGCTCGGCATAGATGCCGTTTGCGAGCGGCTGCCGCACGGAGACGCGGACCACATTGCTGCCGGCCTGCTCGATGCGGTCGGCGGCATTGCGGCACCAGTTGTCGTCGACGCCGATCACGGCCGTGCCGGTCTTCTGCACGCTGGCGACCAGCCGCTCCTTCACCGCCGCGTAATGGGCGAGCGTGCCGTGCCGGTCGAGGTGATCTTCGGTGACGTTGAGCAGGATGCCGACGGAAGGATCAAGCGACGGCGTCAGGTCGATCTGATACGACGACATCTCGACCACATGCACCCGGCCCGTGCGCGGCGGCTCGAGCGAGAGGATCGCGGTGCCGATGTTGCCGCCCATCTGCACGTCGTGGCCGGCTTCGCGCATCAGATGCGCGACCAGCGCGGTGGTCGTCGACTTGCCGTTGGTGCCGGTGATCGCCACGAACGGCGCGTTCGGCGCGTGGCGTTTGCGCTCCAGGCAGAACAGCTCGATGTCGCCGATCACCGGCACGCCGTTCTGCTGCGCGGCGAGCACCGTCCAGTGCGGCGCCGGATGCGTCAGCGGCACGCCGGGCGCGAGCACCAGCGCGGAAAACTCCTTCCACGACACCTCGCGCAGATTGGCGGTGGTGAAGCCGGCCTTCGCCGCCTGGGCGAGGCTCTCGGCATTGTCGTCGGCGGCAACGACATGGGCGCCGCCGGCCTTCAGCGCCTGGCAGCTCGCAAGCCCCGACCCGCCAAGGCCGAACACCGCGACCGTCTTGCCTGCAAAGCTCGTGACCGGGATCACGTCTTCACCGCAGCTTCAGTGTCGACAGGCCGGCCAGCGCCAGCATGACCGAGATGATCCAGAAGCGGATGACCACCTGCGGTTCGGTCCAGCCCTTCTGCTCGAAGTGATGGTGGATCGGCGCCATCATGAACACGCGCTTGCCGGTGAGCTTGAACGAGACGACCTGCACGATCACCGACACCGCCTCCAGCACGAACAGGCCGCCGACGATACCGAGCACGATCTCATGCTTGGTGGCCACGGCGACCGAGCCGAGCAGGCCGCCAAGCGCGAGCGAGCCGGTGTCGCCCATGAAGATCGAGGCCGGCGGCGCGTTGAACCAGAGAAAGCCCAGCCCCGCGCCGACCACCGCGCCGCATAACACCGCAAGTTCGCCGGTGCCGGGCACGAAATTGATCTGCAGATAGTCCGACAGCACCGCGTTGCCGACCACATACGCGATCGCCGCGAAGCATAGCGATGCAATCATGACCGGCACGATCGCAAGGCCGTCGAGGCCATCGGTCAGGTTCACCGCGTTGCCGGCCCCGACGATAATGACCGTGGTGACGAGCACGAAGAACCAGCCGAAGTTCAGGAGGAAACCCTTGAAGAACGGCACGGCAAGCGAGGTCGACAGCGGCGGACGGCCGATCCAGACGATCGCCAGGCACGCTGCGCCCGCAATGATCGCCTCGATCACAAGGCGTGTTCGACCCGAAAAGCCGGCGTGCGTCTGCTTGGTGACCTTCAGATAGTCGTCGTAGAAGCCGACGAAGCCGAAGCCGAGCGTCACGGCAAGCACGATCCAGACATACGGATTGCGCAAGTTGGCCCACAGCAGGGTCGAGACCACCAGGCCGGAGAGGATCATCAGCCCGCCCATGGTCGGCGTGCCGCGCTTGGCGATCAGATGCGATTGCGGACCGTCTTCGCGGATCGGCTGCCCCTTGCCCTGTCGCAGGCGCAGGTGGTCGATGATCCACGGCCCGAACAGGAAGACGAACAGCGCGGCCGTCGCCATCGCACCGCCGGTGCGGGTCGTGATGTAACGAAAAACGTTCAGGCCGGGTATCGGCACGCCAAAGAGCGAAGGCAGGTCGGCCAACCAGAAAAACATCGTATCGCCTCAAACGGCCACGTCGTCGAACGCACCCGGCGCGGGAAAACGCCGGTGCAGCGCCTCGACGACCAATTTCATTTTCGAACCGAGCGAGCCCTTGATCATCAGGGCGTCACCGGCGCGGATTGACGGGGCGACCTCGCCTTCGAGCGTCGCCGAGCTCTCCGCATAGCCGCCCCGAAGGTTCGACGGAAGGGCCTCCCACAACGATCGCATCAAGGGACCACAGCAAAACACCAGATCGATGGCATTGACACGCAGGGATTCCGCAAGCTCGGCATGCAGTTCGGCCCCGCCCGGACCCAATTCCAGCATATCGCCGAGAATGGCGATGCGGCGGCCGCGCGGGCCGATCGGCGCCTTGCCCAGCACGCTGATCGCAGCGCGCATCGAGGCCGGATTGGCATTGTAGCTTTCGTCGATCAGCAGCACTTCGCCGCCGCCGATGCTGAGACGCGCACGCGCGCCACGCCCGGCCGGCGCCTGCATCTGCGACAGCGCCAGCGCACTGTGCGCAAGATCGGCGCCGGCATGCGTCGCAGCGGCGAGCACGGCCAGCGAATTCATCGCCATGTGGCGGCCGGGCATGCCGAGCTTGTAGGTGACGTCGTGTCCGAGGATTTTTGCGTGCACCGCCGAGGACGCTGCATGCAGCGACACGTCGAGCAGCCGCGCATCGGCCGTCAGCGTGCTCGCCGAAGGTCACGATGTGCTTGATGCCGGCGTTCTGCGCCGCATCGCGCAGCCGCGCGAACTGCGGATTGTCGAGGTTGAGCACCGCTGCGCCGCCGGGCTCGACGCCTGAGAAAATCTCGGCCTTGGCATCGGCGATCGCTTCGACCGAGCCGAGGAACTCCAGATGCACCGGCTCGACCGTGGTGACGACCGCCACGTGCGGCCGCACCATCTTCACGAGCGGCTCGATCTCGCCCGCATGGTTCATGCCGATCTCGAAGATGGCGTATTGCACGTGCGCCGGGCAGCGCGCGAGCGACAGCGGCACGCCCCAGTGATTGTTGAACGAGGCGACCGAGGCATGCGTTTCGCCTTGCGCCGACAGCACGCAGCGCAGCCCTTCCTTGGTCGACGTCTTGCCGACCGAGCCCGTCACCGCGATGATCTGTGCCTTCAAACGGGCGCGCGAGGCCAACGCAAGCCGGCCAAGGCCGTCGAGCACATCGGGCACGACCAGCAGCGGCAGGCCTGCGAACTTGTCCGCCTGCGCCTGCTCGACCACTGCGACGCTCGCGCCATTCTTGATGGCCGCAGCCACGAATGAATGACCATCGTGCACGTCGCCCTTGATGGCGAAGTAGGCTTCGCCCTTGCCGATCGTGCGGCTGTCGATGGACAGGCCGACGATCTCATGGGGCATCGCGCCGCGCGTCTCGGCGCCCATCGCCTCGCGCATCGCCTGCAGGGTCCACAGCGCGCTCATGCCGCATGCTCCGCCAGCGCCGCCTTCGCGGCATCGTGGTCGCTGAACGGCAAGGTCTTGTCGCCGACGATCTGCCCGGTCTCGTGCCCCTTGCCGGCGATCACCAGCGCGTCGCCCGGCTGCAATTCGGCGACCGCGGCGCGAATGGCCTCCGCGCGATCGCCGATCTCGCGCGCGCCGGGTGCAGCGCGCCATGATCGCCGCACGAATGGCGGCGGGATTTTCGCTGCGCGGATTGTCGTCGGTGACGATGACGCTGTCGGCGCCCTTGGCGGCGATCTCGCCCATGACCGCGCGCTTGCCGGGGTCGCGGTCGCCGCCGGCGCCGAACACGACGACCAGCTTGCGCCTCGCGTAGGGCCGCATCGCGATCAGGACCTTTTCGAGCGCATCGGGTTTGTGCGCATAGTCGACGAAGATCGCCGCCCCGTTCTTCTCGCCCACCAGTTCCAGCCGTCCCTTCGCGCCTTCGAGCTTTTCGAGCGCGGCGAACGCCTTGGTCGCGTCGGTTCCGGTGCCGATGGCGAGGCCGGCGGAGACCAGCGCGTTCTCGATCTGGAATTCGCCGACCAGCGGCAGCCGCAGTTTCGTGCGCTTGCCGCCGTGCTCGATTGTCATGACCTGGCCGAAGCCGTCGACCGCGGCGTCGACCAGGCGAATTTCGCCGCCCTTGCGACCGACCGTGATGACGCTCAGGCCGCGCTTGCGGGCCACTGCCACAACCGCATCGGAATGCTCGTGATCGGCGACGATCACCGCCGCACCGTTCAGCCTTCACGAGATCCGTGAACAGGCGAAGTTTTGCGCCGAGATAGTGCTCGACCGTCGGATGATAATCCATGTGGTCGCGCGAGAGGTTGGTGAAGGCGCCGGCGTCGACGCGCACGCCGTCGAGCCGATGCTGATCGAGACCATGCGACGAGGCCTCGAACGCCAGATGCGTCACCCCCTCGCCCGCGATCTCGTCGAGCGTCCTGTGCAGCGAGATCGGATCAGGCGTCGTCAGCGAGCCGTAGACCGTACGCTTCGGCGACACGAGACCGATGGTGCCGATGCTGGCGGCATCGAACCCTTCGCGCATCCAGATCTGCCGGGTGAAGGCTGCGACCGAGGTCTTGCCGCTGGTGCCGGTGACCGCGGCAATCGTCTTCGGCTGGCGCGGATAGAAGCGTGCCGAGGCGAGCGCGAGCGCGCGGCGGGCGTTGCCAAGCTTGACGAACGGAACGCTCGAGCGCGGCAGGCGGCGCATGCTCGCCGACGACGGCGACCGCGCCGTTCGCGATCGCCTGCTCGATGAACTTTGCCCCGTCGGTCCTGGCGCCGGCGAGCGCGAAGAACACGTCGCCGCGCTTCACCTGGCGGCTGTCGACGGCCAATCCCGAAACGGCGATCTCACCCGCGCCGGGCGCGGCGGCGTCGCTCAGGAGTTCGGCAAGCTTCATTCTTTTATCCGGCTTTGGCGCGTGTCTAGCGCCAATTACCTTGTTGCTGCAAGAATAAGGCGCTCGGACGGCGGCAAATCGAAACGCGGCTCCATGCCGAGCAGGGGCGCGATGCGGGCGATCACTTTGCCACCAGTCGGCACCGTGTTCCAGCCCGAGGTGATGAAACCGTGCGTCTCGGCGAGCGGCTGCGGCTCGTCAAGCATGATCAGCACCTGATATTTCGGGTTGTCCGACGGCATGATGGCGGTGAACGAGTTGAGCACCTGCTTGCGGGAATACCGGCCGTTGACCACCTTCTCCGAGGTGCCGGTCTTGCCGCCGACATAATAGCCCTGGACGTCGGCCTTCTTCGCGGTTCCGATCTCGGCGTTCAGCCGCATCAGGTGCCGCATCTTCACGCTGGTCTCGGGCTTCACCACCTGCTTGGCGACCTTCATCGCGTCGGCTTCGCTGCGCTTGAGCAGCGTCGGCGGAATGAGGTAGCCGCCATTGACCAGCGCGTTGATGCCCATCACCGCCTGCAGCGGCGCCACCGACAGGCCGTGGCCGAAGGCGATGGTGATGGTGTTGAGCTCGCCCCAGCGCTTCGGCACGATCGGCTCGGCGCTCTCGGGCAGTTCCGTGCGCAGCCGGTCGAGCTGGCCGAGCTTCTTCAGGAAGGCCTTGTGCGCCTCGACGCCGTGCGACAGCGCCACGCGCGCCGCGCCGACGTTCGACGAATAGGTGAACACCTCCGACAGCGTGATCGAACGGCCCATCGGATGCGTGTCGCGGATGTTGAAGCGGCCGTAACGCAGCGAGCCGCGCGCGTCGTACAGCGTGCCGAGGTTGGCCTTGCCGGAGTCCAGCGCCATCGCCAGCGTCAGCGCCTTGAAGGTCGAGCCCATCTCGAACACGCCGGTGGTCAGGCGGTTGATGCGCGTCGGATCGTTCGCCTCTTTCGGATTGTTCGGGTCGTAGTCCGGCACCGAGACCATCGCGACGATCTCGCCGGTCCTGACATTGGAAACGAGGCCGGCCGCGGCCTTGGCCTTGTACTTGTCCTTCGCCTTCAACAGTTCGTCGCGCAGCGCGTGCTCGACACGCAGGTCGACGGCGAGCTCCACCGGCTCCTGCTGCCGGTCGGTGGCGAAACCCGCCATGTGCAGGTCGGCAAGGCCGTTGCTGTCGAGCCACTTCTCGATGCCGGCGATGCCCTGGTTGTCGATGTTCACATGCCCGATCAGGTGCGAGACCACGGGGCCGGACGGATAGACGCGCTTGTTCTCGCGCAGGAAGCCGATGCCCGGAATGCCGAGGCGATGGATCTGCCGCTCCTGCGTCGCGGTGATTTCGCGCTTCAGCCAGACGAAGCCTTTGCGCGAGTTCAGGCGCTGGCGAACCTCGGCCGTGTCGAGATCGGGCAGCGCGCCGGTCAGGAGCTCCACCGCTTCGTCGCGATCCACCAGCCGCCGCGGCTCGCCGAACAGCGATGACGTCTTCACGTCGGTCGCAAGAATGAGCCCGTTGCGATCGAGAATGTCCGGACGCGCGGTCGCGGTCGCGTCCTGCGCGGCCCGCCGGCTGGCCTCGGCGCTCTCGGCGGTGATGCCGAACAGCACCAGCTTGCCGGCGATGGTGCCATAGACCGCCACGAACGCGACGATGGCGAAGCCGACGCGCGCCCGCGCTTTCACATTGCGATCGACGTTCTTGCCGTAAAGCAGGGTGCGGACCAGGCGCCGCCGCCAGTGTTCGGCGGGCACCGCAAGCTGCTTGTCCGATGTCTCGGCGCTCATCGCGTGGCCTCCCGCGGCGTGATCGAACTGGTCGTCAGATCGGGATCGACGGCTTCGATCATGGTGCCGATCGGATCGGGATCGTTCGGCTTGATGAAGCTCGGCGGGCGCTCGGGCAGGTTCTTCAGGTTGTCGTACTGCGTCGCGTCGATGAAGCGCAGTTTTGTGTGGCGCTCGGCGAGGCCCTGCAGGCGCCCCGGCGTTTCCAGCTTCGCCCACTCGGCATGCAGGCTGGCGATCGCCTCGCGCTCGCTGCGGATGTCGGCGCGCAGCTTGATCACCCGCTCGGAGCGCACGGTCGATTCCATCTTGATGCGGTAGACGTAGGCTGCGGCGAACACCAGCGCGCAGATGACGAAGAAGTGGACGATGCGCATGACGTCATCCCCCCTTCATCACGTCGGCGAGCGACGGCAGAGCAAGCTCGTGCCGCTTCGTCGGATGCGGCGGCGCCTCGGTCCGCTCGGCCGCGCGCAGTTTTGCGGAGCGAGCACGCGGATTGGCAGCCGTCTCCTTCTCGCCCGCGACCAGCGGACGCTTCGTCAGCACCTTGAACGCCGGCGCTGCGTAGCGGACTTCCGGCTGATGCCGCGATCCGCCCCCTGTCCGCGAATGGTCGGCGAGGAACGTCTTGACGATGCGGTCCTCCAGCGAATGGAACGACACGACCACCAGCCGTCCGCCTGCTTTCAGAATCGCCTCGGCCGCGAGCAGCGCTTCCTGCAGTTCGTCGAGCTCTTCGTTGACGAAGATCCGCAGCGCCTGGAACGTGCGCGTCGCGGGATGAATTTCGCCCGGACGCTGGCGCACCACGCGCGAGATGATGTCGGCCAAGCGCGCGCGTCGTCGTGATCGGCGCGACCTGGCGCGCCTCTGCGATCGCGCGCGCAATGGGCCGGGCGAATTTCTCTTCGCCGAGAATGGCGATGATGCGTGCCAGGTCGCCGGGTGCCGCGGCCGCGACCACATCCGCCGCGCTTGCGCCTTCGCGTCCCATCCGCATGTCGAGCGGACCGTCGAGGCGGAACGAGAAGCCGCGTTCGGCCTGATCGAGCTGCATCGACGAGACGCCGATATCCATCACGACACCGTCGACCGCGTCGCGCCCTTGCGCGCGGCAGACGTCCGCGAGGTTGGAGAATCGATCTTCCACCAGGACCAGCCGTCCGTCGGAGCGATCGACGAGGTCGAAGCCCGCGGTGATCGCCGAGCGGTCGCGGTCGATGCCAATTACCTGCGTACCGGCCATCGCGAGAATCGCGCGGCTGTAACCGCCGGCGCCAAACGTCGCGTCGACATAGATGCCGCCGCTCCTGGGCGCGAGCAATTCGATGGCTTCGGACAAGAGGACGGGAACGTGCCGGGCCGATTGGCCCGAGCTTGCGGAGGTTCCGCCGCCCGCACTCATTCCCCTGCTCCAGCTGATGCCTGAAGTCCGCGCCGCCCGCCCGCTTGCCGACTTGCCACGGCGGCTCCTAAGCAGGCGTAAACTTTCAGAATTCCGCGCAGCCGCCGGTTGTGGATAACTCGCCGCGCAAGGACGCTCGGAAATCCGGTCCGCGCAAGCGTGTCGCTGCAGCCATGGGAGTGTTCGGCGCGTCAATGACATTGCTGCCTCCCCTCGCGGTTCGGCTGTTCACCCCTCAGTAACGACCGTTAACGTTAAAGAACCGTTGACGCACTTTGCCGAGCAGCGCGCGATCGATGCGTTCGCTTGCGAACAAACCTGTGCATTCGTGCCACAGGTCTTAACCAATCACTACTTTTCGCTTCGCTTTGGATTGTGTGGCCACCTTGCATCGGCTTTAGTGAGCGTGTGCCGCCATTGTATTGTGTATCGCGGCTTCATCCCCCATCACCGATTTTTTGAAACGTGCAGTTGCATGTCCCAGAGTCATCTCTCGCAGGCTGAACCGACGTTCCGACGGGCAAGCGCGTTGCCGTCACCTTGGACTGCGGGTGAAATGAAGTTCTTTCCCGATTCCTCCGTCGTCTCCGACGTGATTCCGTCGGCCAACTACGGCGAACGCCGCGGCGGACGGGCACCGGACATGATCGTGCTGCACTACACCGGCATGACCGATGCGGAGGTCGCGATTCGCCGGCTGACGGTCGCGGGAACCGAAGTCTCCGCACATTATGTCGTGCGCGAGGACGGCCGCATCGTTCAGTGCGTGCCCGAATCGCTGCGCGCCTGGCACGCGGGCCCCGCAACCTGGGGAACCGAGACCGACGTCAACTCCTGCTCGATCGGCGTGGAGATCGTCAACGGCGGCCACGACTACGAGCTGCCTGGCTATCCGCTCCGCCAGATCGCCGCGGTGATCGCGCTCTGCAAGGGCATCATGATTCGCCGCAACATTCCGCGTGACCGGGTGCTCGGCCATTCCGACGTGTCGCCGGGTCGCAAGCAGGATCCGGGCGAGAAATTCCCGTGGCAGCTGCTCGCCGATTCGGGTGTCGGCCTCTACGTCCTGCCCGCGAAGATCGTGCCGGGACCGGCGCTTGGCCTTGGCGCCATGGGTCCCGACGTGCTGGCGGTGCAGGAAGCGCTGGCCGCCTACGGCTACACCATTCCGCCGAGCGGTCAGTACGACAGCGCGACACGCGACGTGGTCGCAGCATTCCAGCGGCATTTCCGCCCGGCGCGCGTCGACGGCATCACCGATCCCTCCACGCTCGCGACGTTGCGCGACTTGCTCAACGCGCGGGCGTCCGGCGCGCACGTTGCGTAATTACCTCGCCCGCGCTTCGACCTAGAGCTGATCCAGCTTCGCTGGATCAGCTCGTCGCTTATCTATCTGTTTGTGCATGATCTATTTCCGAAAACCGGTTCCCACTTTTCGGGATCATGCACTATCGTGTGAAATAGAAATCCTCGTTGCCCGGCACCGAGCCGTAGCTGAAGGGCTGCTGCCGGCGCCCGGTCGCCGCCATCACGTCGTCGCGCACGAGGTCGAACATTTTCCGGATTTCAAGCTGCGGCGTGAGCATGCGCTGCACCAGCGCCGACACGAACGGGCTGTTGCCGCCCTGCCCGTCGAAGGCGACCTGGCCGTGCTTGGCGGCGAACACCACCAGCATGCCGGCGTCCGTCTCCACCTGCGGCAATCCGCGATCGATGGATCCGCGATCGATGGCCCGCGAGGCGACGACGCGCTTCATCTGGGTGGCATAAGGATTTTCGCGGCAGGCGTCGAGCAGCAAGAGACGCAGCTTCTTTGCGCCCTCGGTTGCGGCCAGCACCTGTTCCAGCTGCAGCGCCTCGAACTGCACGTCGCGATCGGCGGAGAGTTTTGCATCCACCGGGATCACGTAGTTCTGCCCGCCGACCTCGATGCCGTGGCCGGCGAAATAGACCAGCGACCAATCCGCATTGTCGGACTCGACGGCGAATTTTCGCAGCGCGTCGTTCATCTGCTCGCGCGTCAGATCGTTGGCAAGCGTCACCGACTGGAAGCCGGTGCGGCGCAGCGCGTCGGCGAGCGCCGCGGCATCGCGCTTCGGATTGGGCAGCACCGGAACAGCGCGGTAATCCGAATTGCCGATCACCAGCGCGACGCGACGACCCTGCGGCTGCGGTGTCGCTACGGCGACGACCGGCGGCGCGAAGATCATCGGGCGCTGCGGCAACCGCGGCGCCACGGCGACCGTCACCGGCTGCTGCCGTGCCGCTTCGAGCACACGCAGCCGCTCGCGCGCAACCGCCTGCGCCTGTTCGCGGTCGTCCTTGCGGCCTTCGGTCACGGCCAGCGCGACCTGGAAATCGGACGACGCGCGAGCGGTGTCGCCGCTCTGCTCATAGGCCTGGCCGCGCCATGCGTAGGCGCGGGCATCCTTCGGCGACAGGCGGATCGTCTCGTCGAAATCGGCAATGGCGCGCGCAGCGTTGCCCTTGCGGCTGAACACCAGCCCGCGCACGAGCAGCGCATAGGCTGAGTTCGGCGCCATGCGCAGCGCCTCGTCCGCGTCGCCCAGCGCGCGATCGTTGTCGCCCTTCTCGCTCAACGCATGGGCGCGGCTGGCGAAGCCGAAGGTGTCGGCGGGATTGATCCGCAGGCCCTGATCGTGACTTGAGATCGCGCCGTCGAAGTTGCCGTAGCGGCGAAGGATGGCGCCGCGCATATGATAGGCGAACGGGTTGTTGCCCGGCTCCAGGCGGATGGCCTGCTCGAAATCGGCGAGCGCGCGGTCGTAGTCGCGCAACGCCGCAAACGTTTCGCCGCGCAACACGTAGTGGCGCGCCAGGTTCGGTTTCAGCTCGATCGCGCGGTTGAAGTCGCCCATGGCGCGTTGCCACTCGCCGCGCCCGGCCCAGGCCCTGCCGCGTCCGAACCATGTGTCCTCGACGGTCGGCGCAAGCTGGATCGCCATGTCGTAGTCGAGCACCGCGCGGGTGAAATCCTTCGCATCAGATAGGCGAAGGCGCGATTGTTGTAGGTGACGCCGAGGTCGCGGCCTTTGAAGCGGCCGCTGGCTATCAGGCGCCCGCAGGCATGGATTTGCGGCTCCGCCGCACCGTTGCCGTCGCAAATCTTGCGGTCTTCAAGGATGCCCGCGGCAGCCGGCATCGCCTGCGAAAGGCCGATCAGTCCCGCGATCAGAAACGGCTTCCACCACGCGCGCATGGCCGTGTCCCCTGGTGTTTACCATCTCCTGGCATAACGCCCCTTGACGTCGGCCGATGTGAGCTTAATCACAGTGGGGTCAGTCGGCCGGACGGCCGCTCCCGCAAGCGCCGAAAGGTGGCGGGGGAGGAAAGTCCGGGCTCCATCGACAAGCGGTGCCGGATAACGTCCGGCGGGGCTTTTGCGGCGCAAGCCGGAAAGGCTTCAGGGAAAGTGCCACAGAGAACGAACCGCCTCGTCTTCACGACGCGGCAAGGGTGAAAAGGTGCGGTAAGAGCGCACCGCGTCGTCAGCAATGACGACGGCATGGCAAACCCCACCGGGAGCAAGACCGAATAGGAACGGTGCAGCGGGTGGTTCGCGCAAGCGATAACGCCCGCGAGGCCTGTCGGGCCTTGCCGTTCGGGTAGGTTGCTTGAGGCGGCGCGCAAGCGTCGTCCCAGAGGAATGGCCGTCACGTATCGTCGCGCAAGCGGCGGTGCCCTACAGAACCCGGCTTACAGGCTGGCTGATATCTACGAACGAGGGGCTTGGCGCAAAACGCCAGGCCCCTCGCCAGTTTTTGGAGGCAGAATTCATGGCAGCCCGGAGCACCACCCCATCATGATCGTCCGCACCGCCACCTCAGCCGATATCCCCGAGCTCGCCCTCCTCAATGCCGCGCTGATCCGCGACGAAGGCCACCGCAACACGATGACCGTGCCGCAGCTCGAGGCGCGGATGCGAAAATTCCTCGATCAGGGGCATGTGGCGGCGCTGTTCGGCGACGACGGGCGGACCGCCGGCTACGCACTCTGGCGCGTCGATGACGACGGCATCTACCTGCGGCAGTTCTTCATCGCAAGGCGGTGCACCTTCTCCGCGGGGCGATGCTTGGCTCGTAGGCGGCGTGCAGGCATTTGTCGCACGCGCCCATCATCGAGCGCCGTCAACCCTCAGCACGGTCGCTGCTGGCCGCGCCGGCCGCGGCATCGAGCTGCTCGCTGGACCGGCCACCGTCGTCGAGATGTATCGATGATCGCGCCGCTGTCGAGCGAGCGTCTCGCCGCTGTCGAGCACGCAGCGCCGGAATGCGGCCGAGCGGATTGCTCGCCCTCACCTCCTCGCGGTTGCCAAAACCCGAGAGCGCGCGTTGCTTCGCATCGGCATGCCGTAAACGTGCAGCGTGATCTCGACGCGGTCGCGTGAACGGTTCGCTGCGCTTCACCCGGGCTATGAGCAGCTGTCCGCCTCACCCCTTCACAAAATACGGCACGATGTGGTCGGTGAACTTTTCGAACCGCGCCTTCACATGGTCGCCGATCTTCAGGTCGCGGTCGCCGTGGCCCATCATGCGGAAACCTTCTTCTGCATCGACGAGGACGACCGCGTAGGGCACGTGCGCCCGCGCTTCAGCTGTGGCCGCGCGGGTGACGATCGAGATCGCGAACACGACGCCGTCGCCGGACGCCTTCTTTCGTCGCGACATCGTCCGATCCGCAGGCCGGGCAAAAGCCGCGGCGGAAATACCAGATGTGTTTGCACGCGCCGCACGACTGATAGGCGATCGCCTCTGCGCCCGTCGTCCAGTCCGCCACCGGTTTCGCGTTGCCGCTCATCGCACGCGCTCCACGAACATGCTGACGTGCGAGGAGAGGATGCCGCCGTCGCCGTGCATCAGCGCCAGCGAGGCTTTCGGCACCTGCCGCAGCCTCGCCCTCCCGGTCAACTGCAGATGCGTCTCCACCACATGCGCCATCGCGCCGCCGGTGCCGCAATGGCCGTAGGAGAGCAGCCCGCCATGGGTGTTCAGCGGCAGTTTTCCCTTCACGCCGAACTCGCCGCTTTTCGCCATCAAGGCGGCCTCGCCGCGCCTGGCGATGCCGATCTCCTCCAGCAGGATCGCCAGCGTAATGGTGAAGCTGTCATAGATCGCGACGTAGTCGATGTCCTTCAACCCGACGCCGGACGCGGCCATCGCCCGCTCGCAGGCGTCCGACGCGCCGTAGCGCGCAACATCTCCCGCCATCGTCACATGCTGGTGCCGGTGCGCCTGCCCTGCCCCCATGATGCGAACGCCGAAATCGTTGACGCGTTCGCGGCTGATGATGAAGGCCGCGCCGCCGTCCGACACCGGACAGCAGTCGAGCAGTTTCAACGGCGTCGCGATCGAACGCGAGGCCATCACGTCGGCGACGGTGATCGGCTCGCGGAACTGCGCGCCGGGATGGACGAGCGCGTGCTTGCGCATCAGCACCGCGAACTCGGCGAGCTGCTCCTCGGTGATGCCGAACTCGTGCATGTAGCGCGAGGCGACGAGACCGTAATAGGCCGGGATCGTCGGCCCGAGCGGCACCTCGAAATCCGGATGGCCCACCTGCGCCAGCGTCTGGATCGCCGAATCCCGCGCCTGACCGGTGAGGCGGTTTTCGCCGGCGACCACCAGCACGTTCTTCACGACGCCCGCCTCGACCAGCTCGTGCGCGAGCATGACCATGGCAAGGCCGGTGGCGCCGCCGACCTGAATGGCGTGCGAGTATGCCGGCTGGATGCCGAAATGCTCGGCGAACACGGTGGCGAGCATCAGGTGCGGCATCGTCGTCGAGTAGCCGCACAGCACGCCGTCGATGTCGCGCGCGCTTCAGTCCGGAGTCGGTGAGCGCCTGCGTCGCCGCCTCGCTCATCAGGTCGAGCGTCGAGGAGCCCTCGTGCTTGCCGTAGGGCGTCAGCCCGACGCCGGTGATGAAGCTCATGGCGTTTCCTCCGTTTCTCCGTCATGGCCGGGCTTGTGCCGGCCATCCACGTCCTTTCGCAGCGGCATAGGCTCAGCTCAAGACGTGGATGCCCGGCACGTCAGGCGAGCGAAGCGACGCCGTCTCTATCGAACGGCATATGGCCGGGCATGACTCGCCGAGTGATATGACACGGACGCTCCGGCTTGCGAGCGTCACTCCGCAGCCGATGCGCGGTCGAGTTCCGCGCCGCCGAGCTCCAGCACCTGCCGCTCGAACAGCGTGCGGTAGATGCCGCGTGCGGCCACCAGCGTGCGATGCGTGCCTTCTTCCGCGATCTCGCCGCGGTCGAACACGAGGATGCGGTCGAGCGCGCGCACCGTCGAGAGCCGGTGCGCGATCACGATCGACGTGCGTCCGCGCATCAGCCGCTGCATCGCCTCCTGGATCAGCGCCTCCGATTCCGAATCGAGGCTGGAGGTCGCCTCGTCCAGGATCAGGATCGGCGCGTCCGCCAGGAACGCGCGCGCCAGCGCCACGCGCTGCCGCTCGCCGCCCGACAGTTTCACGCCGCGCTCACCGACCAGCGTGCCGTAGCCGTGCGGCAGCCGCTCGATGAACTCGTGCGCGTTGGCGAGCCTGGCTGCTTCGACGACCGCGTCGAAGCCCGCGCCCGGACGGCCGTAGGCGATGTTGTCGGCAAGCGAACGGTGAAACAGGATCGGCTCCTGCTGCACGATCGCGATCTGCCGCCGCAAGCGACGCCTGCGTCGCCTTCGACACGTCCTGACCGTCGATCAGGATTTTGCCGCCGCCGATGTCGTAGAGCCGCTGCACCAGCTTGACGAACGTCGTCTTGCCGGAGCCGGAGCGTCCGACCAGCCCGATGCGCTCGCCGGCGGCGATCTCCACCGACAGGTTGCGATAGAGCGGCGTCGTATGTCCGCGATAGTGGAACGTCACATCGTCGAACAAGATGTGGCCGCCCGCGACCTTCAGCTCCTTCGCGTCCGGCGCATCGAGGATGCCCGGCACCTCGTCATGGATCGCGACCAGTTCCTCCATGTCGTTCACCGAACGCTGCAGGTTGTTCACATGGAAGCCGATGTCGCGGAGGTAACCGTGGATGACGAAGTAGCTCGTCAGCACATAGGTCACCTCGCCCGGCGAGGCGCGGCCCGCCATCCACAACAACAGCGCACCGCCGACCACGGACGCGCGCAGGCACAGCAGCACGAGCAACTGCATCGTGCTGCTCATGGTGAAGCGCATCCAGGTCCGCCACACGCGCCTGCGCCATTTGCCGACCACGCGCGCCAGTCGCGCGTCCTCGCGCTCCTCCGCGCCGAACGACTTCACCACCGCGTTGCAGGTCAGCGCGTCGGCGAGCACGCCGCCGACCTTGGTGTCCCACGCGTTCGACAGCCGCGCCGCCGGCGCGATGTACTGCGTCGACAGCGTGATCGTCATGCCGATGTAGGCGACCGCGCCGATGCCGACGGCGATGCCGAGCGCCGGCCAGTGCAGGCCGAACAGGATCGCAGATCCCACCAGCACCACCACCGACGGCAGCAGCGCCAGCAGGATCGTGTCGTTCAGCAGGTCGACCGCCCACATGCCGCGCGTGACCTTGCGCACCGTCGAGCCGGCAAAGCTGTTCGCATGCCAGTCGGTGGAGAAGCGCTGCACCAGGTGGAACGCGTCGCGCGCCATGTCGCTCATCACGCGCAGCGTGAACGGCACGATGGCCCACAGGCCGAAGTGACGGCACGTGATCTGCGCGAGCCCGAGCGCGATGATGGCGCCGAACGCGAAAGTCGCGCCGGATTTTGCTGCGTCGAAATCCGTCGCGCCGAGCGCGATGGCGTCGACGAGCTTGCCGGCAAACAGCGGCATGAACAGGTCGGAGACGGTTGCGCCGACCATCGCCAGCGCCAGGCCCGAGCCGAGCCAGGGCTGGTTGCGCCAGTGGCGGAACGCGAACGGCAACACCATGCGGATCGCGGTGGGACGATCTTTGCGGTTCTTGATCATGACATGTTCCGGCTGCGCGAGACGCAGGCCGGCTCCATCGGATTGCGGCGCCACGGACACGCATGTCCGCCGGCACCTTGAACGATTTGGATTTTGAAGAAGGCCGGGGCGTCAGACCCGACCGCTACGAACCGAAACGCCTAGGCGGCGAGGCGTCCATCCGAAATACCGGACGGGCGCGAAGGAGCGACAAGCGCATACATCGAAATCATGCATGTCCTCCTAGGGTTCGTGACAGGAATAAGAGACTTAATACGCCTGCATCGGCGATTTGGCAACCGAGCGGCGCCGGCGTGACGCGTTTGCAACGATGATGATGCAGGGGCGCATCAGCCGGCGCGATCCAGCGCACGTTTATTTCAGAAACGAGCCGCGGCGCTTTTCGTTTGTGGCGCGACCGGCCGTCGCCGCAGCCTCGGCGTAGGGTCCAGCGATCCTCGGCGTCCCGGCAAATGAAAGCGGCTTCCCGGTCATTGAACCAACGGCGGCCCAATCCTACTGACTGATGGTCGCAACGGATGCTCCGGCCGTCAGCCCGGAGAGCCGCAAGACTAGCCGACCGGCGTAGAGGGAGAGTTCGATCCGGCATCGAACGCGATGCCGCTGCAAGAGCGACGCGCGCCTGGGACACGCACGACGCCGCCGCAGCAACAAAACCGCCATTCGAGCGCCGAACTCACACGGCAAAAGACATCACCACAGAAAGAGAGTGTCCCATGACCAAATCGCTTGCCTTGACCACTGTGTCCGCCGCGCTCGTTGCGATCAGCGCGACATTGCCGCTGTCGGCAGCATCAGCACAAGTGCCCGAACAGATCGCCGCGCCCGGCGAAGCCGTCATTGCCCGCGTGCATGCGGAAGGCGCGCAGGTCTACGAGTGCAAGCCAAATCCATCCGGTCAGCTTGTGTGGCAATTCCGCGAGCCGGTCGCCACGCTGCTCGACGGCGACAAGACCATCGGCCGGCACTACGCCGGACCGCACTGGGAGCTTGCCGACAGCAGCCTCATCGCAGCACGCGTGTCCGGCCGCGCCGCCGGCGCCACGCCGCAGGACATTCCGCTGTTGAAACTCGAGGTCACGTCGCGGCGCGGTTCGGGCCTGATCGCCGACGTCACGACGATCCAGCGCATCAACACCAAGGGCGGCGTGGCCGAAGGCGCATGCCAGTCGGCCGGCGCGTTTCTCAGCGTGCCGTACGCAGCAGATTACGTGTTCCTGAAGAAGCAGCCCTGACGGGCGCGGCGCGGGCTTGATTGAGTTTCTGCAGCCCCATCGTCATTGCGAGGAGCGAAGCGACGAAGCAATCCAGCGCGCGCCGACAGGCGCGCCAAATAAAAGCAGTGCTCGCTGCAAGTTCGGCGCTTTTTGTTGGCGCGCTTCGCGCGCGCTGGATTGCTTCGCTTCGCTCGCAATGACGCGGAATGCTCTCGCGCGCTCATCATTCAGGGCGCACGGAACGCCTACCGTCCGTTGTCCCTGATATGCAACTCGTCTTCGATCCAGTCGTCGCCGCTCGGACGATACGTCGCGCGGCGTTTCGCGCCGACTGAGCCCGTCACGCCGGCATCGCGGCCCGCGTAGCGGCCGCCGGCGCGGGCGGCGATCGCTTCGCCGGAGACGGCGGCCGGATTGCAGATCGCGCGGCCGCTCGAGCGGCGCATCAGATCCACATGGATGTGGTCGTAGTGATAGACGTTCGAGCCCGGCGCGAGCACGGTGTTGAACAACTGGCACGCCGTGCCCTGGATGTCGCGCAGAAAGCCCTGCTCTTCCGGCAAGCCGCGCCAGCCGTCCTTCACCGAGATGCGCCGTCCGTCGGCGAGCGTGAAGGCGGAGATGTCGAGCGCATTGCCGAACGCATGTTCGGAGATGCGTGCGTTCGGGTTGCCGTTCATGCCGCGGCAGGAATAGGCGGAGATCTGGCGGATCTCGACCACCGGCTGGTTGAACCACCGCATCGCCGCCGGCTGGATCGACTCCATGATCCAGCGGTCGAGCGCCGACACCAGCGGACACGCCAGCGTCGCCTCGGGCTTGAACGCCACCGGCCCGATCGAGGCGACCTGATCGCCGCGTGACGGCCCGAGCCGCGGCGGCTGCTGCGCCGGCGGATAAGCGTCTCGCCGTGGATAGGTCTCGCGTTGCGGATAGCCGTTGCCGCCATAGCCCGTGCCGGGCCGCGGCGAATTTTGATAGAGCTGATCGCGCGACGGCGCGCGGCCCTGCTGGGAATAGCCACCGCCCTCGAACGCCTCGGCGTCTTCGTCATCCGGCGGCGCCGCCGCTCCCGGCGCATGCAGCGAGAGCGGTGCCTGCTGCGACGGATAGCCCTGCGGCTGCGGCGGGTAGATACGAAGGTTCGCGCGCGCCTTGCGTCGAATAGTCCCGCGGCGGCGAATAGGCCGGCTGATTGTATTGCGGATTGATCGGCCAGCGCGGCTGCCGCGAGGCGTTCGGGATGGCGCCCGGCGGACGCAACTCACCCGAGTAGCTCATCAAGGCGGCGCTGCCGAGTGCTGCGACCTTCAAGGGAAAATCGGCGCCGCAGGCGCCCGGGCCGGCGATCGGCGAGATGCGGACCAGCGTCGCGCTTTCCTTCACCGTGCCCGACTTCATGCAGGCGGCCTCAGCCTCGGCACGCCACGGTTCCCGCTCCGCGGTGAAGAAACCGCGTCCGCAGCCGGCGAGTGTTACGAGGACGAGCGAGCCTACGAGGTACCAGGAAACTCTGCGCGTCATGGCGCGCAGTCTTGCGCGAATTTATTTAAGGACCTGTCAATATGTTGTTTTCATTCATTTTTTACCATAACGGGCAGCGGGAACGTTTTTGCTGCGACGGTGTTGTAGTGCGGATGGACAGCGGCTCTGTCTTTTAGGCCGGCTCCATCGGCATTAACCTTTGAGGCGGTGGGTCGCTTCAGGGGTCGTGACGTCGGTAAGGGCCGAACTCGGGAGCAGTTCCCATGAATTTCGCCACCAAGCTCAACCTTGTAGCCGCGTATGCCGCGTTCGCGTTCGTCTGCGCCATCGTATTCGGAATGGTCTAGACGCTGAACGGCAGTCCGACAGGCAGTCCAACAGTTCGCGTATGAGTTGATCCGGGACGCGCAGGAGGCGCGAGCCCGGATTTTTTATTTTTCCTGCGGCCTTCGAAATTGCGGAACTTGCGAGGCTGATCAGGGTTCGTTGCCGACCAGGACGATCGAAGGGGCACCATTCATCGGCCGCCCGGATTGACCAAGCCTTCCGCGCGGACATGACCGGCTCCTTGACTCTGATCGTCGCGATGACGGCTTGAGGGAGGTGGATCATGCCGATAGCGCCCACGCTGCTGCGATATCTCGATCAAAACGCGACGTATGACATTCTCTTTCACGACCCGACGTGTCCTCGATGCGCACCGCGGAGGCCTGCCATATCTCCGGTGACTGCCTGGCCAAAGGTGTCGTGCTGCGTCGTGACGACTCTTATATGCTCGCGGTACTGCCGGCATCGCACCGCCTCAATCTGCTGGAATTGAGAATGGGACTGGGGAAAGATGTCGAACTTGCCAGCGAAAGCACCATCGATGGGCTGTTCACCGATTGCGCTCATGGCGCGGTGCCGGCGATCGGCGAATGCTACGGGCTCGATGTCATCGTGGACGAAGCGATCGACAAACAGCCGGAGATCTATTTCGAAGGCGGCGACCACACGACCCTGATCCGGATGACACAGGCGGAATTCGCGCGGCTGACCGCGAATGCACGCCACGAACGATTTCAGTTTTCATTACTGAGTTTTTTGCGGTCGATTGAGGATCTCAGGTGCCGATCGGCGCGCCGCTATGGGCGCAGTGCTGAATGGCGGCTGAGCCGAAATGTGTCGCGGCGTCGGATCGCGACGAACACAATTCGCCGCTCGCGACGAAACCATTTTCGCCTCCACACGAAAAAATCGCGAAACCGTGAACGCCTATTGAGGGTCCAACGACACGCCGCAAAGGCGCTTGGCACTCAAACAGGGACACGGCCATGATCAATCTCAAGAGCCTCTTCGGACACAGCCAGCTGGCGGCTTTCGGTGCGCTCGCGCTCGGACTGACGCTGGGAGCCGCTCCTGCGCACGCAGCTCCGCTCTATCCGTACGGCTATTCCGCGCCGCAGGTGCAGCAGGCCCCGCAGGTCGAAGAAGACACCGACGCATTCGAGCTGCCCGCACGCTTCAAGCGCCAGGTCGTTTCCTACTCAGGCCCCGAGGCGCCCGGCACCGTCATCGTCGACACGCCCAACACCTATCTCTACTTCGTGCTCGGCGGCGGCCGCGCGATCCGCTACGGCATCGGCGTCGGCCGCGAAGGTTTTACCTGGTCCGGCGTGCAGCAGATCTCCAGGAAGTCCGAGTGGCCGGACTGGCATCCGCCGGCAGACATGCTGGCCCGCCAGCCTTATTTGCCGCGCTTCATGGCCGGCGGCCCCGGCAACCCGCTCGGCGCCCGCGCCATGTATCTCGGCGGCACCATCTACCGCATCCACGGCACCAACAACCCGTCCACCATCGGCGGACGCGTCTCCTCCGGCTGCATCCGCATGACCAACGAGGACGTCACCGACCTCTACTCCCGCGTCACCATCGGCACCAAGGTCATCGTCAAGGCCGATGGACCGCCGCGCGGAAGTGAATTGACGACGAACGACGTCATGCCCGCGGCTCGAACCCGGCTCGCGATATGAAAACGACAAGACGATTGATCCTGACGGCGCGCTGCCAAATGGGGCGCGCCGTCGAGTGACGCGGCTCGACCCGCCAATCGCTCTTGATCTGACGGCGCGTGCAATGGCGAGCCGTTTGTTCGCGTCATTGCGAGCGAAGCGAAGCAATCCAGCGCGCGCCGGAGCGCGCAAAAAAGCGCTGAAGTCGCGAACTCTGCGCTTTTGTTGCGCGCTCCGCGCGCGCTGGATTGCTTCGCTTCGCTCGCAATGACGGCGCTGACGCGCCGTTCCGACCCACGAGCACACCCATGACCGCCGCCCTCGCCACGCCCGACCCTCCTCATCATCATCTCGGCGATCATCTTCCTGATCCTCGAGCGCGTGCGGCCGGGACGCGAGTTGCCGAACGCGCCGGGCTGGTACGGCCGGGCGCTGCTGGTCAACGCCGGCCAGATCGCCATCACCTTCTCCACCGCAACCGTGTGGACGAAACTGTTCGGCAGCGCGTCGCTGTTCAAGCTCGCCGCGCTGCAGCTGCCGCTGCTCGAAGGCTTCATCGGCTGGTTCGTCGGCACGTTCTTCTTCTACTGGTGGCACCGCATCCGCCACATGAACGGCTGGTGGCAACTGTTTCATCAGGTGCATCATTCGCCGGCGCGGATCGAGGCGATCACCTCGTTCTACAAGCACCCGGTGGAGATCCTGGTCGACTCCGCGCTTGCGGCCGCCGTGATGTACCCCTTGCTCGGCTGCTCGCTCGAAGGCGCGCTGTGGTTCAACTTCTTCGCAGCGACCGGCGAGTTCTTCTATCATTCGAACTTCAAGTCGCCGCCCTGGCTGAAGTATTTCATCCAGACGCCCGAGCTTCACTCGGTGCATCACGAGCTCGACGTACACCGCTACAATTTCGCCGACATTCCGCTCTGGGACCGCCTGTTCGGAACCTACCGCGACACCGACACATTTGCGGCGGCCTGCGGGTTCCCCGATCATAACGAGCGCCACCTCGGCAAGATGCTGCTGTTCCGCGACGTGTACAATTATGGGCGGGAGACGAAGTTCTCGCCGTCGCAGGCTGAGAAGCAAGACGCCGCCTGACGGCCGAATGGCACGATTTGCCGCACGGCAACCAGCCCCCTGCCTAGAATCCCCAGCCAATCGCCTGTAGAATCAATTCCGTTGGGGTCGATTCAGCAAAGGCGCTTGAACGGGGATGCGTCTCATCAAGATGCTTGGCGGGATCGCCGTCCTGGCGATCTCGTTCTTCGGCAGTCTGTGGGTGATGGACTGGGTCTCTCCGCGCGGCGCAGCATCCGGCGCGGGAGCCAAACCTGCGCTCGTGCAACTGCCGCCGCTGCCGCCCGCCGCGCGCGTCTCCACCATACTGGCGCCGGTGACGATCACGCTTGCCTCGATCCGCGATGCGGCCGATCGCGCGGCTCCCCGCAACTTCAACGGCAAGGCCAACAACCCCGCGCCGCAGCTGATCCAGAACGCCGACATCAACTGGACCGCGGCGCGCGGCGCGATCTCGGCGACCGGCGCCAACAACGCGATCTCGCTGTCGACGCTCGTCACCGGCACGGTGAACGCAAAAGGCGCGCTGTCGCAGGAAGCCGGCGGCGCGGTCAGCAATCTGGTCGGCCAGATGTTCGGCAACAAGACCGGCGAGCAGATCGGCCGCATCGCCATCCGCGAGCTCAACGCCAACGCCGACATCCGCGCCAACGTCGCGGTGCAGGCGCACCCGCAGTTGAGCCCCAACTGGCGGGTCGATCCGAATATCGCGGCACAGGTGAGCCTTGCGGACACCAATCTCAACGCATCGGGCATCCGCCTCAACGTCAACGACCAGCTCCGGCCGTTGATGGACAAGATGCTTGACGAGCAGCTGGCACACGTGCGCGAGCGCGCGCGCAACGATCCGACGCTGGAGCAGACCGCGCGGCGCGAGTGGGCGAAGATGTGCCGCTCGATCCCGCTGCCGGCGGCGGCCCCCGGCCTGCCCTCGCTTTATCTCGAGATGAAGCCGACCAAGGCAGTCGCCGCGCAACCACGCGTCGACGCCACCAACGTCAACCTGATGCTCGGCATCGAGGCCGAGACCGTCGTCACCACCTCGCAGACGAAGCCTGACTGTCCGTTCCCCGCGACGTTGCAGATCGTGGAGCCGATCGACAAGGGCAAGATCGGCGTCGGCGTGCCGATCGACATGCCGTTCACCGAAGTGAACAAGATCATCACCGCGCAATTGAAGGGCCGCACGTTCCCGGAGGACGACAACGGACCCGTGGCGGTGACCGTGAAGTCGGCCAAGGTCGAGCCGTCCGGCGAGCGGCTGTTGATCTCGCTGCTGGTGAACGCGAAGGAGAAGAAGAGCTGGCTCGGTCTCGGCGCCGAGGCGACCGTGCATGTGTGGGGACGCCCGGTGCTCGATCCGGCGCAGCAGACCCTGAAACTCGCCGACATCGAGCTTGCGGTGGAATCCGAAGCCGCGTTCGGCCTGCTCGGCGCCGCCGCGCGCCAGGCGATGCCCTTTATGCAGAAGGCGCTGGCCGAGCGCGCGACCATCGACCTGAAGCCGTTTGCCACGGAAGCACGCGAAAAGATCGCCGCGGCGATGTCGGAGTTTCGCAAGAACGACCAGGGCGTGAAGGTGGATGCGTCCGTCACCGCGATCCGCCTCGCCGAGATCGCCTACGACAACAAGACCCTGCGCATCGTCGCCGAAGCCGACGGCTCGATCAACGTTGCCGTGACGCAGCTGCCGAATTTTTGAGAGGTGCCACAAGTCTCTAGGAGGCATCCGAAGCGCCTCATCTCAGGACGAGGCGGATAACCGGTGACGCTTGACCTTAACGGCTGCTCGGTGCCGCCATTGCCATCGAATTCCCGCCCGGCACGGCGCGTTCGAATTCGATGCATCGTCAGCGGCCGCGGCGCGAGTGCGGTCAACGCAACTGATGCGTCGCGCCACAGTCATCTGCGAAACGGCGCGCATTACGGCGACAGGATGATCTTTCGATTTGATGGAACTTCGCGCCGACGACACGTTTGCGGCGCGTTTTGTGGCGGTGGGCAAACGGGTTGCATGCGCCAGGCAACCGGCAGAAGATCAACGCAGCCGGGGATTTAATGAGATTTATTGCCTCCGGCCATTGCGGCTTCGCCGCTTCTCGGCCTCTGTTTCCCGACATTCGCACAATTGACTGCGGCCGAAGCCGTCGAAAAACGCAAGCGACGCAGACCGATGTCGGAACGCAAGACGCAAGGCTGCTGCCGGCCATCCCGGGATCGATCCCGCCACTGTTTCACCGTTCTCGCCCAATTCATTTTCGCCGTGCCGCGATCGGTAGCATGGATGCTGGCTGCGAGCGCCGGAAGGCAAATCGCAGTGTCGTGCGGACGCGACAGCCGACGCCTGCAGCGTCGGGACGGCGCCGACGTATGCAGCGCTTCAGGCGGAAGAGCCTATAAATTCGCTGATCGCCAGTCATGCGGCGTCGAACGGCGTTCCGGCCGAGCTCGTGCATCGCGTGATCGTGCGCGAGAGCCGTTATCGCGCCAACGCGATGGGCCGCGGCGGCGCAAGCGGGCTGATGCAGATCAAGCTCGCGACCGCGCGCGCGATGGGTTATTCCGGCAGCGCCGCTGGCCTGCTCGATCCGGAGACCAACCTCACCTACGGCGTAAAATATCTCGCGGGCGCCTATCGCACCGCGCGCGGCAACCACGGCCGCGCAGTCGGCTACTATGCGAGCGGCTACTACTATGCAGCGAAGCGGCAGCGCGTGACGACGAATGCATATGCGGCAGCTTCGGCCGACAGCCGCGCCCTCAATGATGATGTACTTCGACGCGAACGCCGCACCCATCGTGATCCGGCGCGAGGGAGCACCGGCGCTAGCGACTGAACTGTTAGTGGGGGGCGAAGCGATCCAGCGCTGAAGCCGCGGCAGAATATGGCACTGGATTGCTTCGCTTTTATCTTGCCCGGCATGGTTCGAAGAGCGAAGGCGGGCTATGACGCGGACGTCCAGTGACTTTCATCACGCTCGGCAGGCCCCGGAGGCGCCACCCGTTGACGTTCCGCTCTTTAGGCCTATTATAAGCATTGTTCCGAGGGGGGCTCCGGCAGGAGCTGAGATTCCACATCGGCACGCCGCACTCTTCTTAAGTTGTGCTGCCACCGTGGTGACCCTTCGAACCTGATCCGGGTTATGCCGGCGAAGGGACGGGAATGTTGCACGGTACATCAAGGCGCCAATCGGCGCAGATCAGCATCATCGGCGCAGGCGTTGCAGGCACGTGGCAGGCCTTGCTGCTGTCGCGCGCAGGCTTTGACGTCACCCTGTTCGAGCGTGACGACGCTTCTCTGCAAAATTCCACCGGCTACTGGGCGGGCGGCATGCTGGCGCCCTTCTGCGAAGCCGAGGCCACCGAGCCGGTCGTCACGCGGCTGGGGCTGCGTTCGCTCGATCTCTGGGACAATGAACTGCCGCGCCGGTCCGCGCAGCGGCACGCTTGTCGTCGCGCATCGCCGTGACCGCAATGATTTTGACCGCTTCGCGCAACGCACCACCGGCCATGATCTGATCGACGCCGATCGCCTTGCCGCGCTGGAGCCGCAGCTCGAAGGCCAGTTCGACCGCGCGCTGTTTTATGCGCAGGAGCATCACGTCGAGCCGCGCAAGGTGCTGCCAAAGCTGCACGCAAAGCTGCGCGACCAGGGCGTAGCGATCCACTACGGCGCTGAGGACGCGACGGGCGACGGCATCACGATCGACTGCCGCGGCATCGCCGCGCGTGACGACCTGCCCGATCTGCGCGGCGTGAAGGGCGAGATGATCATCGTCGAGACGCGCGACGTCGTGCTGCATCGCCCGGTCCGCCTGCTGCATCCGCGCTGGCCGCTCTACATCGTGCCGCGCGAGGACAACCGCTTCATGATCG
>CAVWTB010000029.1:0-20022 GCA_963757845.1 uncultured Alphaproteobacteria bacterium | reverse complement strand
CCCGGCGTCGGCGGAGCTCGCGTCGCGGGCGGCGGCTACCAAGGCGGCGGCTATCGCCATCATCATCGCCACCGTCACGGCGGCTTCTGGCCCGGTGTCGCGGTCGGTGTTGGCATCGGGTCGACCTACGGCTATTACGGCAGTCCCTCCTACTACGATGAACTCTGTACGGATATTACGACGACAGCACTGTCGCCGCGGGTCCCCCGGCCGACGATGATGCCGTGGCGTATTGCATGCAGCGGTACAGGTCCTACGATCCGGCGTCGGGAACCTATCTCGGCAATGACGGGCTGCGGCATCCCTGCCCGGCGCAGTAGCATGGTGTCGTGAGTTCGAAGGGCGGCGCATTCTTACTGCGCCGCCTTTTTCGTTCCAAAATTACGAGCGCAGCGCTACTGCGACGCCGCCGAGCGTGAACACCAACGCGCCGAGTTCGCGCAGCCCGAGCGGCTCATGCAGCATCGCCGCCGCGGCCAGCACGCCGATCACGGGAACCAGCAAGGTTCCAATCGAGGCCGTCGCCGCCGGCAGCCGCTCCAATGCGGCAAACCAGCACACGTAGCAAAGGCAGAACTGGATCAGCGTCATATAGAGCAGCGACATCCAGCCGATGGTTGACAACGCGGCCAGTTGCGGCTGCTCGACCGCAAGCCCGACGATCGCGATCGGCAGGCAGCCGAGCCCGATTTGCCAGGCGGCCAGCGACAGCGGCGGCATCGCCAGCGGGAAATGCTTGGTCAGCACGGTGCCGAGGCCGACGCATACCGCACCAGCCAGCGCGCACGCGATACCCGGCAATTTTTCGACGCTGGCCTCGATGCCGTTGCCACCGATCAGCATGGCGATGCCGGCGAGCGCGACCGTCAGCGCGACGGCGCGGACCGGCGACAGCCGTTCCCCCAGAATCGGCCATGCCAGAAACGCCACCCAGACCGGGATCGATATGCCGAGTACCGCCGCCTCGCTGGCGCTGAGCCACAGCAGTGCGAGCCCCATGAACGCGACCCAGCCGCCGATCGTCAGCATCGAGACCAGCAGCAGCCGCAGCCACATCGGCCGCGGCACGCGCAAACCCTGCCGCCGCGCGAGCGCAAACAGCGCCAGCGCCGCGGCGCCGGCGACGCCGCACAGGCCGCGCGAGGACAATGGCGGCCATTCCGTCAGCAAGTGTTTCATGATGGGAAAGTTGAGGCCCCACCCGACCGATGTAACGGCGAGCAGGACGAGCCCGAGCGGCGACAGCCGCGCCGCGCGATTGATCGGAGGCATGGCGGGGCTAGATCCGGAACCGGAAGTACATTTGTTCTCGTTCTGACACAGCGAAACGGAATTGCCCTCAACAACTTTTATGTGCACTCTATCATACAGACGACCTGTCGGCGTTTCGACTTAATCGTCACGTGAGATGTGCGAGTCATTTGGCTGCCGCTCAAGGAAGAAGGAATCATCGTGCCGCGCGTTCTCGTGGTCGATGACGACCCGATGGTCTGCGTTGCCATCGAGGTTTGTCTGACGCGCAAGGGTTTCGAGGTCACCGTTGCCGACGGTGGTGAAGCGGGAATGCGCGCACTCGAAGCCTGCGATTTCGACGTCATGCTGATCGACGTGTTCATGCCGCATATGCGCGGCTTCGAATCGAGTCCGGATGTTCCACGAACGCAAGCCGGACATACCGATCATCGCGATGTCGGGCTACGCCTTCGCCAACACCGAACGCGCGCCGGATTTCCTGCGGATGACCATCGAGCTCGGCGCGGCATGCTGCCTGCGCAAGCCCTTCACGCCGGACGCGCTGTTGACGTCGGTCCATCAGTGCCTCACCACACCGAAAGCTTCCGCGCGCCACTCGAAATAGTGAAGTAAGCAACTGGCAATGCCCTCGCAGCGTATCATTCTTGGAATTGGCCTCGCTATCCTCCTCATTATCGGCGCTGCCTCGATCGGTTTGGACCTCCAGTCGCGGTCCGATAACGCTTCGGTCGACCGCGCGCTTGGAATACTCAGCAAAATCTCCGACATGCGCCCGCTGCTGCGCCGGACGGAAAGCGCGGCGCGCGCCTTTGCGATCAGCGGCGATCAGCAATTCGCCAGGGAATACCGCGAGGCCAGCGACGCGATCCTGCCCGCGCTCGCGGCACTGATCGAAGCCGTCAAGGCCAATCCCACCGAAAAGCAGCTGATCGAAGAGACCAAGGCGCTGGTGGAGCGCCAGATTGCAGTCAATGGCGAGCTGATCAGGCTCCGGACCGCGGGAGACAGCGCCGCCGTCGCGGCTCTCGTCGGCCAGGAGGACCCTACGGCGACGGCCGCGATCGCGGGGAACCTTGAAAAGGCGGTGGCGGAAGAGCGCAGGCTGCTGTTCGCGAGGCGCGCCGAATCCGAAACCAACGGGACGTTCCTGCTGGCGATCGATCTCGCCGGCGTCGCGCTGATCCTGGTTCTCGCCACCGTGCTGACGGTGTCGACCCGCCGCTCGCGCCGGGAACTGCAGGATTCGCTCAGCGCCACCCAGGCCACCAACGAGGCGCTGGAGGCCGCGGTCGCCGAGCGCACCGAGCATCTGGTCGCAGCCCATGACGAACTCAGGCTTTCGGCGGCCGTGCTGCGCAGCACCTTTCACAGCATGGCGGAGGCGGTGCTCGTCATCGACACCAAGGGAGAGATCTTGCTCTCCAACCCGGCCGCGGAAAAGATGCTGCGCTACCGGCCGGGGATGACGGTCGAGCTGCTGCGCTCGCTCAGCACGGTTTTTCATGCCGACGGCGTCACGCCGCTGCTGGTCCACGACATGCCCGCCGCGCGGGCGCTACGCGGCGAAGCATTCGACGCCACCGAAATCCTGGTGCGCCCCGTCAGCGGCAATCGGCCCGTTCATCTCATGATCAGCGGCCGGCCGCTGCGCGATGGTGCAGGCGCCATCAGCGGCGCGGCGCTGGTTTATCACGACGCCACCGCCTCGCGCGAAACCGAGCACAAGCTGCTGCAATCGCAAAAGCTCGACGCCATCGGCAAGCTCACCGGCGGCGTCGCGCACGACTTCAACAACATGCTGACGGTGATCACCGGCACCACCGAAACGCTGGTCGCGAGCCTTGCACATGAGCCGAAGCTGCAGAAGACGGCCGAACTGATCGACCAGGCGGCGGAACGCTGCAGCGAGTTGATCCAGCATCTGCTCGCCTTCGCCCGCCGCCAGCCGCTGCAGCCGCGCAATGTCGACATCAACGCCACCGTGCTCGACATCGCAAAGCTGCTTCGGCCGACGCTCGGCGAGCAGATCGAGGTCAACTCGATCCTCGAGCAGGAAATGGCGACCGCCCATATCGACGCCTCGCAGCTCGCCAACTCCCTGCTCAACATGGCGATCAACGCCCGCGACGCGATGCCGAACGGCGGCAAGCTGCTGCTGGAGACGCGCAACGTCGTGCTCGACGAAGCCTATGCGCAGGCCAATCCGGACGCGAAGCCCGGCCCCTATGTGATGCTCGCGGTCAGCGACAATGGCGCCGGTATGTCGCAGGACGTGCTGGACAAGGTGTTCGAGCCGTTCTTCACCACCAAGGAGGTCGGCAAGGGTTCGGGCCTCGGCCTGAGCATGGTCTACGGCTTCGTCAAGCAATCCGGCGGGCACATCCGGATCTACAGCGAGATCGGCCACGGCACCACGATCAAGCTCTATCTGCCGCCCGCCCGCGGCCAGATCGAGGCCGCGCCGGCCGCGGTGGCGTCGCTGCCGCATGGCAACGAAACCATCCTGGTGGTGGAAGACGACGCGCTGGTGCGCAACTTCGTCACCGCGCAATTGCAGAGCCTCGGCTACCGCACGGTGGGCGCCGCCAACGGACCGGCGGCAGCTGAACTGATCGAAGGCGGCCAGGCGTTCGACCTGCTTGTTCACCGACGTCATCATGCCCGGCGGCATGTCCGGCCGGAATTGGCCGAGAAGGTGGCAGAACGCCGGCCGGGCATCAAGGTGCTCTACACGTCAGGCTATACCGACAACGCGATCGTGCATCAGGGCCGCCTCGATCACGGCGTGCTGCTGCTGACCAAGCCGTATCGGAAGTCCCAATTGGCGAACATGGTCCGCCGCGCGCTGACGGGGTAAACCGGCGGAAGCCTCTCCTCTTGCGGCGTCGTTTTCAATGCCGACTTGATGTATGAAAGGGTGAGACGTTGGACCAAAGGATTTGGGAAGAGCCAAGACTAATGGCCGACGTGATCTACAAGCGCTGCTATTTCGATTGGGGCGGACGATGCGCCTACTGCGACATTGGACTCCCCCGGATAAAGTCGGGCGGCAAAGTCAAAGCCAGCATTGACCATTTCATCCCGCTCGCAAAGGGAGGTCCGAATAGCAGAGGCAACCGCGTGCTGTCCTGCTATCCCTGCAATCTCGCCAAGGGCGACACCGACCCGCGCGAGACGAATCAATGGCCCCATGTCGAACAGCGGCTTGCCGAGATCGCCGCTAGCCGCTCATCAGTCACGCGAAGCTCAAACGGCTCGTTCCCGAATTGGTGAAGCAAGTTTACGTTTAGGGGATGAACCAGATCCGAAAGGCGAAGCATCGACCGTGGCGCGCTTTTCGAACTGCGATCGCGCTCTCGTCATGCCGCGCGACCAGATTGCTCGTTCCATTCAGGTTTCGCGGAAACCGCGGGAGAAGCTGTCGAAGACCGGCCTCATGATGTACTCGAAAAACGTACGCTCTCCGGTCTTGATGTAAACGTCGGCGGGCATCCCCGGCGTCGGGATGAATTCAGGCATGCGCCTGAGGATATCGTCCGGTCCAGGCGCACCCGAACGACGTAGAATTCCCGACGCGTGTCACCGTCTGGGCGTGCTTCGTTCTTTGCCTGCATTTGCGCCGCCAAGGCGTCGGCCGACACGTAGATGACGCTCCCCCCGACCGTGGGCGTGATGCGCTGGTTCAGCGCCGACAGCCGCACCAGCGCTTCCTGGCCTACGCTCACGTGCGAAATGTCCTTGGGATTCATGTGTGCCTCGATGATGCGCTCTTCGCCTATCGGCAGAAGCTCAAGGATTACGGCACCGGGAGAGACGACGCCGCCCGGCGTATGGAAGTTCTTCTTCACCACGATGCCACGGACCGGCGAACGGACGTCGACCCGGTCGACCACGTCCTGGGCGGCGCGCATCTGCTCCTCGACGTCGTCCAGATCCGCCTCGGTCTCGCGCAGCTCCTTGATCGCATCCCGCAGCGCCGTCGAGTGGAGTTGGGCTATCCTCTCGTTGGCCTGAGCGATCCGCTCCTTTGAATTGGCGATGCGGCCGAGATACTCGCCGAGGTCTCCCCCGAGACTCGCCTCGGAGCGCCGCAGCGCCAGCACATCCGACTTGCGGACCAACTGCTGTCCAAGAAGCGAATTCTTGTCCTTCAGCTCTTCGGCGAACAGAGCAATACGATCTTTGGTGGACTGCACCTGCGCCTGATATCCGCGAATGCTTTCCTCCAGCCCGGCGATTTGCTTCCCGAGCAGGCTTTCTTCGGTCGCGAGACTAGCCCGGCGTGCCCGCAGCTCGGCACGTTGCCGCTCAAGAATTGCTTTGACTTCCGGATCTCGTGCGCTGCCGCTGAATGCGGCCGGAATTTCGATTGTCTCCAGAGAGTTCATTTCAGCTTCGAGACGTGCCTTCATGGCGATCAGTCGATACTTCTTTAGAACCAGCCGCCTCAGCTTGGCATTGGCCGCGGTGTCGTCCATGCGAACGAGGATCTGGTTCGCCTCGACCACATCGCCGTCCTTGATCGCAATCTCGCGGATGATGCCGCCCTCGAAGTGCTGGACCAGCTTGTTCTGCCCGGTGGCCACGAACGTGCCCGAGGCAACGACCGCACTGTTCAGAGGAGCTACTCCGGCCCAAACACCGAAACAACCGAGCCCAACGACAAGAATGGCGAGGCCTGCGAAGATGGGCCATTTGGCGCTCAGCGGAACGCCGCGATGCCACTCGCCGATGTCCTTTTTCGCGCTCATGCTGTCCTCCCGCGCTGGTTACCTCACGGGCCCGAGGATTCGATGCGTCGCGGCTGCTCCGGCTTGTCTCCGCCGGACGACCGAACCAGGCGATGCAGCACCTCGCTCGGAGATCCAAATGCTTCCGCGCGTCCGGCCCGCAGAATGAGCACCTTGTCCACGCTGTTCAGCAGCGCCGGGCGCAGGGTTACGACCACCGCGGTGACCCCCCGCTTCTTGGCGCGCTGCAGGGTCTCGGTCAGTGCCTGCTCGCCCGCCGCGTCGAGATTCGAGTTGGGCTCGTCGAGCACGACAAGGCACGGATTGCCGAAGAAAGCCCGCGCGAGCGCGATGCGCTGCTTCTGTCCTCCGGAGAGTGGGCCGCCGCCGCGGTCGAGCACGGTCTCGTATCCTTGCGCCAACTGACAGACCATATCGTGGATGCCCGAGAACATCGCCGCCTCATAGATACTCGCGTCGGGCAGATCGTCCCGCATGCGACAGATGTTCTGCTTGATAGTCCCGGGAAATAGCTCGACCTCCTGGGGCAGGTAGCCGGTATATTCCCCGAACTGGCGGCGATCCCAGTTGCGCAGCTCCGTTCCCTCCAGCCTGACCTTGCCGGCGGTCGGCACCAGACAGCCCACCAGCATGCGCGCAAGCGTCGACTTGCCCGATCCGGACGGTCCGACAATGGCCAGAGACTCTCCGGGCGCGAGCTCGAGCGACACACTGTTGAGCACCGGCTCCTTCGAGCCGGGCGGCAGGTACAAGACCCGATCCACGGTCAGGCGCCCTTGCGGTCTTGGCAGGCGCAGCTTCGGCGTCTCGCGCTGGAATGACTCGACCGCCTCCTTGACGCGCGCATAGGCCGATCGCGCCTGAACGCAGCTGCGCCATCCCTCGATCAAGCCCTCGAGCGGCTGCAGGGCGCGGCCGGCAATGATCGCGGCGGCGATCATCATGCCGCCGGTGATCTCGGCTTGAAGGGCCAGATAGGCGCCCGTGCCGAGGATCGCGATCTGGGCCACGAGCCGGACGAACTTCGACGCACCGCTGATCCAGAAATTCCGATCGAGAGCCTGGCTCTGCACCGTCAGGGCCGGCGCCTGCCGGCGGCCCCAATGGAGAATGCTCTCGCTCAGCATTCCCATCGCATTGATCACCTGCGAATTGCGCGCCAGCGACTCGGCCGCCGCATCGGCCTCGGCGGCATGCAGGCCTGCCTGGCCCAAACGTTCCGAGGTCGCTTTCTGATTGATCAACGCAATCAGCGCCAGCGCCAGGCCCGACACGACGGCGATGTAGCCGAGATCCCGGTGAACGAGGAATATGACTGCGAAGTAAAGCGGCGAGAGCGGCGCGTCCATCAGCAGAAGCACGACGGGGCTCGAGAGGAATCCGCGCACCTGGTGAAGGCTGCGGATTGCCTGGATGGTCCCGCCCTCGCCGGCCCTGGCGTTGTTGATGCTGCTCGCCAGCACCGGGCCGCCGAGCAGGACCTCCATCTTGGTCGCAAGACGCCCCAGTACCTGGCGACGCAGAATGTCGACGATCGAGAGAATGCCGATGAACCCCAGCGCCAGAGCCGAGAGCATCAGCAGCGTTTCGAGGCTGCGGCTCGCCAGCACGCGGTCGGATAACTGGAACAGGTACAACGGCATCGTGAGCATCAAGAGATTCACGACGACCGAAAATGCCACGACCGCGATCAGGTTCGTGCGCGCGACCGAACGCCAGGCGGCCATTGGGTTGACAGGTCCAACGTGATCGGCGCGGGCCTCCGGTAGCGGGCGCGAACGCGAAGCTGATCCGCAGAAGGGTCGTGCGGCGGAATGCTTAGTGGTTCGACAGCCGCCATGTTACGCCCCCGCTATAGGATGGCATTTCCAAGGTGATCGACTGGATTATTCGTATCCACGACGTCGGGAGGCGGTGGCGCCTGCTTCTGGTCGGCAACCGCCGGCGCCGAAGTGTCGTGAGCCGACGCGGCATCGGTCGGAGACGCGTCATCCTGCGGGGGAACGACGATGTCGCTGCTTAGCGTGACGCCGTAATCGGTGTACTGGTTTCCGGTGTACAGAGCATTTGCTGGAGGCGGTGGCGCGTCGTTCAAGGCGATCACGTCGCCTGCGACGGGGGCCGGATCGACAGCTGCCGCGTCGTCAGATACGTCCGTTACGACGTTGGCCGGCGCAGCGGCCGCGGATGCCGGAACCTCGATCGGTGCGTCAGCCGCGGTGGCGAGCGCGAGAAGGGTGTCGGCTGGGTCGGAGGCTTGACTACCGCTGCTGGTATCCGGCGCTGTCGAATCTGATGCGTCGGTGGTCGGATCGCTCGGCGCGGCGGCGGTTGGGGTGAGCACCGGCTCGATCGTATCAACGACCGGCGCCGCACTCGCAAGAGCATCGCTTGCCACATTGCCGATGTCGGCCGGATCTGACACGTCGCTCGTCGGATGGCTCGAAGCGGCGGCGGTTGGGGTGAGTACCGGCTCGATCGCATCAACGACCGGCGCCGCACTCGCAAGAGCATCGCTCGCCACATTCCCGGTGTCGACCACCGGCGCCGCAGTCGCGGTGGCGTCATTCGTCAAGCTGCCAAGCGTGTCCACGCTGTCGGTCACGGTCGTGAGCACCGGCTCCGCCGCCGCCACGACCGGCGCTGCCACGTCGACCACGTCATCGACCAGCGTGCCCGCGCCGTCGGTCACGGGCGCGAGCACCGGCTCCACCGCCGCCACGACCGGCGCCGCCACGTCGACCACGTCATCGACCAGCGTGCCCACGCTGTCGGTCACGGGCGTGAGCACCGGCTCCGCCGCCGCCACGACCGGCGCAGCCACATCGACCACGTCATCGACCAGCGTGCCCGCGCTGTCGGTCACGGGCGCGAGCACCGGCTCCGCCGCCGCCACGACCGGCGCGGCCACATCGACCACGTCATTGACCAGCGTGCCCGCGCTGTCGGTCACGGGCGCGAGCACCGGCTCCGCCGCCGCCACGACCGGCGCTGCCACATCGACCACGTCATCGACCAGCGTGCCCGCGCCTCGGTCACGGGCGCGAGCACCGGCTCCGCCGCCGCCACGACCGGCGCGGCCACATCGACCACGTCATTGACCAGCGTGCCCGCGCCGTCGGTCACGGGCGCGAGCACCGGCTCCGCCGCCGCAACGACCGGCGCTGCCACATCGACCACGTCATCGACCAGCGTGCCCGCGCTGTCGGTCACGGGCGCGAGCACCGGCTCCGCCGCCGCCACGACTGGCGCAGCCACATCGACCACGTCATTGACCAGCGTGCCCGCGCTGTCGGTCACGGGCGCGAGCACCGGCTCCGCCGCCGCCACGACCGGCGCAGCCACATCGACCACGTCATGGACCAGCGTGCCCGCGCCGTCGGTCACGGCCGCGAGCACCGGCTCCGCCGCCGCAACGACCGGCGCAATCGTGCCGGCCACGTCATGGTTCGGACTGCTGACGGCTTCAGGCGGCGGAGCGGAGCCGATGATCGACGGGTTGAACGAGGCGCCAAACACATCGGACTGAACGGGTTCGAGCACTGTCCCATCCGGCGGTTGACTGCTTCCGACGCAGGAATTCGCTGACTGCTCGTTGACGGAACTATTGTCGATTGAGGTGTGAGCGTCATGATCACGGGAATCGGCATCATCGCCGCCTCCTCCGCCTCCGCCACCGCCCCCACCCGTTGCGGCGGCGACAGCTTCTTCGCTGCGGGCGGTACTCGGCTTGGCCGCGTCTTTCTGCGGCTGCGCCAGAAACTCGGTCGGATCGAGCTGGACCGCATGCGCCTCCGACGACGCGGCGGGCTCCTCGGCCGTCTCATCCTCTGTGCCCGATTTCGAGGGATCATGAGCCGGCGAATCGTCATTCGCAGCGTGCTGCGCCGCGCCTGCCAGAGCGGCTTTCGCCTGCTCCTCGGCCGCCGCGGAATTGAACGTAGCGGCGAGAAACTCCTCGCCGGCAATCAGCGGGGCAATGAAAAACGGCCAGGTCAAGAAACCAAAAGAGCCGGCTCGCTTGTTTGCACGCTGCGCTCCGGCTTCAAAGATATTCCGCTGTTGTTCGAACAGTTCGCGTTTTTCTACTTCGTGTTTTTCTATTTCGTGCATGACCGCCGCCTTTCATCCATTCGACTCAACAACTCTGCCCGGCAGCATTCACTGCGAGTTATCTTGGCGCATCAGCCGTCCGTGTCATTCGACGTGTCCGCCGCCACATCGAAATGCCCTACGTCGAAGTGATCCGCCGGGCCCATCTGGCTGATGGCGTATTCGAGCGCATCGTCGGACGACATCGAAGCAAGCGCGGCCTGGATGTCACCCGAATGATCCGGACCCGAGGCGAAATCACCATGTGAGAAGTCGAACTTGGCCAGCGCTTCACCCGGGTCATGATGGGTGTGCGGCTGGCCGTCGTCGTTCTTGGCTTCCTTCCAAGCACCATCGTGCTTCGAATAGTCGCCCTTGCGGCCGTCATCATCGTTCGTGGCGTGCTTCGAGTAGTCGTCCTTGCCGTGCTTCGAAAAATCGTCCTTGTCGCCGTTCTTCGAGTAATCGTCGCGACCCTTGTGGTCGTCATTCCATTTGGACTGATTGCCATCTCCCCGTGGAACGCCGATTTCCGGAATCTTTATCAGCTCGAGAATTCTCGTAACGCTGCTCAGGATAGACATGGTTTCGCCCTTCGCTTCGGGTTTGCGACGCGCCATCACCCCTACTATCGCCGACGCTCGCCGATGGATGCAGCGCGCAAAACAAATTCATGCCTCATTCGAGCTGCCGGCGCATGGCCATTAGCTCTCTCCGGATCCACGCCTTGACGGTTCCGACCGGCACCCGGAGGTATTCGGCGATCTCCTCGTGCGTGCGCCCGTCGATGATTGCCAAAAGCAGGCTCGCGCGGTGCTTTGGCTCGAGTTGATCGAGCATGGTCCGAAGCGTCATGCTGTCCGGGATACAGGACGCGGGGTTCGGGACAGTCTGTTCCCGCGCGTGGATGGCGTCCAGCGCGTCGTCCTTGAGCGCGAGTTCCCGCCTTGCGTTCTCCTGCATCTTTAGTGCCGCGTTGCGGACTATCGCATAGATCCAGCCCCGGGCGGATCCGCGTGCAGGATCGAAGTTTTTGGCATATCGGAGAATCTGCGCGAATGCATCGTGGATGACGTCCTCCGCACGTGACCTGTCGTGGACGATGCGGTGCGCCATCGCGCGCAGCTGGTCCTTCTCCTGGGCGTAGATCTTGCCGATGGCCGACCGTGATCCGGAGGCACACTCAAGCAGCGCCGTCGCGTAATTGAGCGCCGTCTCGCTCATTGATATACGTGTCGTCCCGAGTTGTGCCGGAGTAAAGCTCTGTCTTTGTGACGTCGACGGCTTGACGGGACACGGGCACGGTTAAAGCCCTCTGTTGTAACGCAGAAATGCAACTTGTGTCGTATATTTCGACGTGTACTTTCCAGCAATTGCGATCTTGACTTGCGAAATCTGAGCTTATCTTGTTATTAGCTTATTTCTTATTTGCTTTTTTTGGTTTGCCTATTTTTGGTGAACTTAAACCGATGTCATCGGCTTTGTTCCCGAAAAATTTTTCTCTTTTCAATCTCCGCCATTACCAACGGTATAATTCTCCGCCATTACCAACGGTATAATTGTCGTCACGGCGCAGGCAGGCGCACACTTCCTTGCGCTTGCTACGTGCTCGCTTGTTATCTGAATGAAGCGTTGCAAAGGCTGCCACGATTCCAAGCCCTTCCCGTGCCAATCGACAAGCCGAGTTGCGCGCTTATCTCGCGGAGAGTGCAGCCGGTACAAGCTAAGATGAGGCTCGCGCTTTTTTGGATCGCCGCCAACTGCGCCGCAACGCGCGTTTCTCCGGAAGACGCGATTTCGCATCCCTGCCGCCGTCGAAGATCGCCAGCAAAATCCGATTGTCCACCGCGTGTGGCGAAGCCGCGCTAATCGCAGCTCCGTAGACCGCCGCATAATCCGATCGTTGCTGCGCGCTTCCTCTTGGTCCCGAACCCTGTCAGAGGAAGACATCAATCCGGAGCATCGAGTTCGATGAGAATGCTGGCGGCGCTCAACTCGGCAGTCGCTTTCCGGACTGGCGTGACAATAAAATGAAAAACGAGGAACTGAAAAAGAGTGAAAAACGAGAAGGCAAAACGAGCGCCTTGCGGTGCCGCACAGAAAAATTTTTGCAGCAGTGCATCCAGATTGGCGTCTTGCAGCTAGTGATAACGTGGCAGCAGTTAGATCCCGCCACTGACATCGAAAACCGAAAGGAGACCAACATGCAAGAGATGACCAATTTCACTCACCCTATCGAGCTGTCTAATGAGGAACTCGATCTCGTAGCCGCTGGCACCGGTGGCGGTGGCGGTGGCGGCGGCACCCGGCTGCGGCGGCGGCGGCGACAGAACCAACCAATTCGGCTTGGTCAACCTCAACAACGTCAACGTCGGAGTCAACATCCTCGGGATCCAGGCCCAATCTGCTGGGTAAATGCGAGATGCGTGGGCGAACCGCTTCTTCATGGCAAGGAGCGGTTCTCCACCGCATTGTGCGGTACTCATCCGCAGCCGTGGCGCGGCGGAGAGATACCATGCGCAACTCCTAAATTGACGCATGAGAGCGTAGAGAGCGTAGGAAAGGTGCGTCCATGGCGGCTCAGCCAGCTCTATTTCGCCAGGAAGCAATCGACTTTCTGCATCAACGCCACAGCTGGGGCGAGGTCGTATCGCTGCAGCCGATATCGAGCGCGATCCTCAGCTGGACTCTTGCGGGCCTTGTTGCATTCATTTTGGTTTTTATCTCCATCGCTCAATACGCCCGCAAGGAAACCGTCACCGGCTATCTAACGCCGACCTTCGGCACGGCTAAAATTTTCGTGCCACAGCAGGGTTTCGTCAAAGAGGTCCATGTGAAGGAGGGTCAGGAGGTTGCGGAGGGCGACCCGCTCCTGACCGTAGTCACTTCTCAAATCACCGCCAACGGCGACGACGTCAATGCCACCGTGCTCGCAGTGCTGACGCAGCAACGCGATGTGGTCGAGCGACAGATCGCTGCGGAAGAGCGCCGGACGGCCTCGGAACACGATCGCCTCGCTTCCACGATCAAAGGGGTTGAGGGGGAGACTGCCCAACTCGAGGACCAGCGCAACATCCAGAACGAGCGGCTGCAGCTTTCCGAGAGTTTTGTATCGACGGGCGCTACGCTAATCGCGAAGGGAGCATTGCCGGCCGTCGAGCTGAAGCGCCGCGAGCAGGCCGCGCTTGAGCAAAGGCAGAACCTGGCGTCGCTCGATCAGCAGATCACCGCACGACGCACCCAATTGACCGACGCTCGGCATACGCTCGAGCAACTTCCGACCGTCGCCGCAGAGCGGGTTCGCGTACTGCGCGGCGATCTCTCCTGGATCGAACAGCGCATCGCCGAGGTGGACGGACGGCGGGCCTACATTATCAAGGCGCCGACGAGTGGGCGCGTGTCCACGCTGCAGGCGACTGTCGGCCAGATCGCTGATCCAAAGCATATGCAGCTCGAAATCATTCCGCTTGATTCGACCTTGCAGGCGCAGCTGTTCTTTCCGACGCGCGCGTTCGGATTCGTGCGCCCCGGCCAGCAGGTCAGGATACTTTACGATGCATTTCCCTATCAGAAATTCGGCACCTACCGCGCTAGCGTAACAAAAGTCTCTCAAACGATCCTGACCGGCAATGATGCTACCGGGCCGATCACCCTCAAAGAGCCAGCGTACCGCGTGACTGTGGCTCCCGAGCGGCCCGACATCGATGCCTATGGCCTCAAGATGCCGCTTCAGCCAGGCATGCTGCTCAAGGCCGACGTGATTCTTGAGCAGCGCTCGCTGATGAGGTGGCTGCTTGATCCGGTGTTTAGCGCAAGGATGTAGCCGTATGCAGGCGCTATTGAACTTCAGCGGGCGCGGGTTCCTCCCGCTCATCAGGCAAACCGAGGCGTCGGAATGCGGGCTGGCATGCCTGGCCATGGTAGCGTCCTATCATGGCCATCGAACTGACATGAATAGCCTGCGGCGGCGGTACGCAATCTCGCTGAAAGGTGTCACTCTCCGCGACCTCATGGGGATAGCGGCTCACCTGGGCCTGGCATGCCGGCCGCTGCGAATCGAGGTTGACCATCTGTGCCAACTGCGTCTCCCGGCTATCCTGCACTGGGACATGGATCATTTCGTTGTCCTGAAGGCGTGCAAGAAGAACGGGATCGTGGTTCACGATCCGGCCGCCGGCGAGAAATGGTTTCCCATCACCGAAGCATCGAAACATCTCACCGGAGTCGTGCTTGAACTCTCACGCAGTGAAGCGTTCTGCTGCACAGACCAGAGAGTGCGATTACCGTTCTCAGCATTCTGGAGCGGAATGAGGGGAAACTCTCATGTCTTAACGCAAATATTGGTTCTCTCGGTGGTCATCGAGATCCTTATCCTCGCCGCTCCTTTCTACATGCAGCTCACGGTTGACGAGGTCATCGCCAGAGGCGACGTCGATCTTCTGCTCGTACTCGGGCTTGGATTCGCGCTGCTCCTCGTGATCAAAGTCGCGTCGACCGCGACCCGCTCGTTCATTGTTCTTATTCTGCAGAACACGCTGAGCTTTCAGATCGGCGCCCGGCTGTTTCATCATCTGGTGCGTTTGCCACTCTCCTTTTTCGAAAAGCGGCACATCGGCGACATCCTGTCGCGCTTCGGCTCGATCGAGCCTATCCGCAACATGCTCGCGGAGGGACTGATCACGGGCTTGATCGACGGTCTCATGTCGGTGTTGATGCTGGCGTTGATGTTCGCATACAGCGTCCAGCTCGGATTTGTCGTCCTGTTCGCGTTCGCGCTGTACGCCGCTTTGCGACTAGCTCTCTTCAGGATGTTCCGACAACGGAGCGAAGCGGCCATTCACAGCAAGGCACAGGAAAACTCCACCTTCATCGAAACCGTACGGGCGGTGCAGAGCCTGAAGCTGCTCAACCGGGAGAACGAGCGGGAGAGCCAGTGGCTGAACCGCTATGCTGAGTACGTAAATGCCAACGTGCGGCTAGGCCGGGCGAGGATCAGCTTCAAAGCGATCAACGACACGATATTCGGCCTGGAGAACGTAATCACAATCTACCTCGCCGCTCGCCTCGCACTAGACAACCTCATCTCGGTTGGCATGATATTCGCGTTCGTCAGCTACAAGCTGCAGTTCGCCGAACGGACAGCGCTGCTGATTGAGAAGCTGGTGGAACTGCGCATTCTCGGACTGCACCTGGAACGCCTCGCCGATATTGCGCTCACCCCACTCGAGCGTGGGCACGACCAGGACCTGTCGTATATGCGACCGATCCGAGGTGCGATCGAACTGCGCAACGTGTGCTTCCGCTATGCAGACGCAGAGCCTCTGATTCTCAATAACGTCAATCTGTGCGTTGCTCCGGGACAATTCGTGACGATCATGGGACCCTCCGGCTGCGGCAAGACAACTCTAGTCAAGATTATGCTTGGGCTGCTCGAGCCAACGGGCGGGGAGGTCCTGATCGACGGCCTTCCGCTAGGCCAGATCGGACCGCGCGTTTATCGCGAACAAATCGGCGCGGTGATGCAGGAGGATCAATTGCTGTCAGGATCTATTGCCGACAATATCTGCTTTTTTGAGACAACATTCGATCAGCAACGGATGATCGAATGTGCGCAGATTGCCGGCATCCACGACGATATCATGGCAATGCCGATGAGCTACAACAGCCTCATCGGTGACATGGGAAGCTCGTTATCTAGCGGGCAGAAACAGCGAGTACTGCTTGCGCGCGCGCTCTATCGCCGACCAAAGATCCTGTTTCTGGACGAGGGCACGGCACATCTGGACACCGACAAGGAAAAAGAAATCAATGCCAATCTCCAGCATTTAAATATGACTCGCGTGAGTATAGCACACCGACCCGAAATCGCCCACGGAGCGGATATGATCATCCGTCTTCCCACGGCGGCCCGGCCGTTTCAGGTCGGAGTTACAGGCCGCAGACCAGCAGCGGCGCCTGCGCGCGATGCTGGTCTCACCGGGCTTGCCGCCGAAGGTGCGAGATCGGCCGAGGCACGCGCAGGGCCACGACGACTGCTCCGATGACGGCCGCAAAGGCGATTATTCGAAGCACGCTGGGAAGGACGACTACTCGAAAGATGGCAAGGGCGACTACTCCAAGCACGATGTGGCTGGAAGGACGCCAAGAACGACGACTGCCAGCGGCACAAGGACTCCTGCCAGCCCCAGAAGGACTATTGCGACCCCAAGCCGTCCGACAACTGCGGCAAAGGCGACACCTATCGTAACCCGGGTGAAGTGCTGGCCAAGTTCGACTTCTCACGTTGGTGATTGCCAGCGAAGCGATGGCTGGCGCTAGGCACAGCGTTAGATCGCAGTCGGTCTCATATTCTTTTTCGGGTTCTAGCGTGTGGCGGGCTCCAGCATCACAGCGCTACGGCGATATTGCCCATCTTCGTCGACCGTGGCGCGCCATCGTCGAACCGAAACGAAGCGCGTCACGCCGCGCCGGATCCGCCAGCTACGATCTTCTCGTTCAGTTTCTGATCGACGGTCTGGACCGTGCGGTCGATCTCGGCATTGGGCACGCCAAGCTGATGCGAAATCAACTTCACCAGGAGGTCGACCCGCTCGATGAAGGGCGCTCCGGCAGCAACCGCACGGGCCGCCGATGAGGGCTTGAGAAGGCTTTCCGCCGCCTTGGCATATTTCGCGAACGGCACCTGATCCTGCGGGTCGGCCCCCAGACGGCGGGCGATGCCGTCGACATGGTCATAGATCGACTGCGAGAGTTTCAGATCGCCGTGCACGGCATCGCGGATCGACTGCGGCTCGTGCGGCGTGATGCAGCGGTAATTCCCGGTCAGCAGCATCGACCATTTGGCCAGGGGTACGAACAGCGAATCGAACACCTTGAGCTTCACCGGAACGTCCTTGCCATCCAGCGTCACCGCGTCGATATCAGCTTCGAGCTCGCGAAGCATCTTGTTGTGCGCCTCGTCTTCAAATGCCGCGGCCTTGAAGTTTGTCGGCAGGCCGACATGAAGGACGTTCGCCGCCTCTTCCGGCGGGCGGAAGGCCTGCGGATCGGGCGAGCAGAGCGACACCAGTCCCGGCTTGAACCGCTCCCATACCAGACGCATTGGTATAGGCCTCCTCCAGGTCCATGTCCGCCAGCGCCGGGATCCGCTTGAGATAGGGCAACGGCGGCATGTTCATGATCGAAAGACAAGGAAGCCCCGCCGCGGCGATCTTGATCATCAGAACGCGGATCGTATGGTTGGTGTATTGCGGCTCCTGCATCGCAAGACCCACCAGATCGTAACGGGAAAGGTCGACCTCGGCGGGCGTTGTCGCGTCCAGCTTGCCCGGCAGATCGCGCGAGAAGATCGCGCGGTGCACCGCCTCGTCGCGCAGCTTGATGCGAACCTCGGTGCCGTCGCGATTGATGAGGTCCGCCGTCTTCCTCCGGCAAACCAGGGTCACGTTATGCCCCGCCATCAAAAGCTTTGTCGCCAGCAATGAGCCATACGAGGCCCCCAGGATCAAAATATTGCGCGCCATACTCTCTCTTTCACAGGTGGTGCCAGAATTTTCTTGAACGCCCCGGCCCCGGCGAGGCTGGCAGTTTCGCTCGTGGCATACAACGAATTGATAGGCGTTACAATCACATAGCTGACCGCAATTTCGCCTTGCGGGCGCCAGAACGGAAACGGCCAGACGGAATTGCTAGGGTTTAATGGCCTCGGAGCTTCCGCAGGTGGCGCAGGCGCAAGCTCGCCAGGCAGGCGATAGAAGCGGGCACGACGAAGCTTGCCGGCACCCAGAACGCCACTTGCATCATGTTTTCATCCGCGGCCCCGTCGGAGAAACCACTGGCATTTCAACCAGACCCGCAAGCGCCGCGCCCAAGGCAAACCCGGTCTGCTGGACGGTGGGGACCGCCGAGGCCGCAACGACCTCATCACCCGCTTTAGCGCCGCTCATGATCCGGTGGGCGACAAAGGGCCAGCATTGGCCGATACCCATCCCCAGTACGACAATGGCCGGGACCACGGCCAGCGTCGCCGCAGAGCTTGGGAGCAGCGACGCGATAGCCATCAGGCCGATGCCCATCATCACCGGTCCTGCCAGCATGAGGCGGTCCGGCCATGCCCCGGATGCGCCGGCAGTGGCAAGGGAAGCGACCGTCCATCCCAGCGAGCCGCTTGCAACCATGAAACCAGCCGCCAGTGGATCCAGTCCGCGCAAGTGCTGCAGGAAGATGGGCACGTAGATCTGCAACGGGCTGAAAGTGATGCAAAGCAGCAGCGCCAGCCACAACCCTACGCCGGTTGGCGTGTACAATGAAAACGCATCGCTCGGCAGCAGCGGCGCCGCCGCGACACGATCAAGCCGCAGCATCGCCGCCAGCGCTCCAATCGCGAGGAGAATCAGACCGGCTTTGGCAAACGATGATTCGACGATCGAGGCTGAAGACATTCCGGCGATTGCGAACCAGATCAATGCGACACGTCCGGCCGGCATGTCTGCCGCAGGCTTCCGGCGTTCCGACGTGCCCGGCGGCAGGATGACATAGGCGCTCACGGCCAGGATGCCGGCGACGATCGCGGTCGCGACAAACGCGCCACGCCAATTGCCGAAGCGGGCGAACATTCCGCCGACCAGCGGCCCCAGCAAGACGGACATGCTCCAGCTGCGTCGACATCAATGCAATCGTCCGTGACCAGACGGCTTCCGGGAAAGTCGCGCGCACCGCGACATAGGCTGCGGCGGCCTCCAAACCACCGCCGAATCCCTGTACCAGCCGGCCGACGACGATCCAGCCCATTGTTGGCGCGAGCGAGCAAAGCAACGCTCCGAGACCGAATGTCGTTACCCCGATGCAATAGGCTGCCGCGGACCGACCGCAGCCGCGAGCATGCCGGCACAGCTCGCTGCGACAATGGATGACGCAAGAAATGCGGTTGTCGGCCAACTCAACATGGCGACGCCGCCCAGTTCACCGACGATCGACGGCAGCACGGTCGTCAGCATCAGAACATTCATCGATTGAAGCAGCACGCCGCCCAGCAGGATCCCGAGCGTCGGTACCCACTCCCATTTGAGGAGCGATCGCGATCCCTCGCGCCCCGGGTTCTGCTGATGCCTGTTGCTTCCATTCCGGGACTTACACGCCGGGATTGCCAGCGGTCGACGTCCAGGTTATTTTAGATAGTAATTACTTTCTAAATCAAGGGCTCATGACTCAAGACGAGGATCGCAGTCAGGATCGCATCCTGTTTCACCTGAAGACCCGCGGATCGCAGACCGCGGCCGATATCGGGTCACGCCTCGACATGACCTCGGCCGGCGCGCGTCAGCATCTCCTCAAGCTCGAAGCAGCAGGTCTGGTGGAAAGCGAGGATCGACGCGAAGGGCGGGGACGGCCAAGGAAATCCGGCGGCTGGCGCCGCGAGGTCACGAACGCTTCCCCGATCTGTCATTCCGATCTAACTCTCGATCTGTTGCGGTCCATGCGCGACGTCTTTGGGGAGCGCGACTGGAACAACTGATTGAGCACCGCGAACATGCGAGCATTGCAGATTACCGCAAGCTGGTCGGAGAGCGACGCTCGCTTCAGCGAAGCTGACCACCCTCGCGAAAATTCGAAGCCGCGAGGGCTACATGGCGAGCGTCGCCAGAGACACGCCAGGAAGCTTTCTGTTCGTCGAGAACCACTGCCCGATTTGCGCGGCGGCGGCAGCTTGCCAGGGTCTCTGTCGTTCGGAACTGGCGATCTTCCGCGCCGTGCTGGGACCGACGTCACCGTCGAGCGCACCGATCATATTCTCGCCGGTGCCCGTCGCTGCGCTTACCGAATTGGCACGCGTCAGCGGTGAAGCTGGCGTTCGACGAACCGGGGACAAACTCGCGGCCGATGACCCTCGCCTTCGCCAAACTGGCGGTTACGACCTTGTCGCCAG
>CAVWTB010000028.1:0-319639 GCA_963757845.1 uncultured Alphaproteobacteria bacterium | reverse complement strand
GAGGATGTGCTATGAGAGCATCGCCAAACTATTCGCGTCGTCGCTTCCTTCATGCCGGCACGGCCGGGGTAGCGGCGACCGTCGTCGCCGCGGCGACAACGCCCGTTCGTGCGGCCGCCGAGGCAGGCATACAGCGCCACCCCCGACGGCAACGGCCCCGCGGATTCTGCGCAAGCCACCACTGCCTGAATTGCAGCGCATCGCCAAATCTTACAACTTGGATCTCAGCCGCGACGATCTGACGTCGTTCCGCAACCTTATGGACGGTGTTCTAGCGTCGTACCGTCGCCTGGACCAGTTCGCGGAGCCGACATTGGCGGTGAAGTACCCGCGGGACGCGGGTTCCGTCCACGCGCCTCGGATAATCGGCTCAACGCTTGGTACTGGAGGTGCTCGATCAAAGGCGCAACGTCGGGGCCTCTCGCGGGCAAGAAGATCGCCATCAAAGACAATGTGTGCGTCGCCGGCATCCCGATGATGAACGGTTCCAACGTGCTGGAGGGCTACGTCCCTGACGTGGACGCGACCATTGTGACCCGCATCCTCGATGCTGGCGGGGAGATCGTCGGCAAGGCCGTGTGCGAACATCTCTGCTTCTCGGGCGGTAGCCATACCTCCGACACTGGGCCTGTGCTCAATCCGCACGATCCGAAGCGATCTGCCGGAGGCTCCTCCAGCGGCAGCGCGGCGCTGGTCATCGCCGGCGAGTGCGACATGGCCATCGGGGGCGACCAGGGAGGGTCGATCCGAATTCCCAGCTCTTTCTGCGGAGCGGTTGGCCATAAGCCCACCCACGGGCTTGTGCCATACACAGGTGTTTTCCCGATTGAATTAACACTTGATCATACCGGGCCCATTGCCCGTACCGCCAGCGATGCCGCGCGGCTTCTCGAGGTGCTCGCCGGGGCCGATGGCCTCGACCCGCGCCAACCGGCGGGACTGCGTACGGAAGAATATACCAAGCAGCTCACCGGACACGCCCGCGGCCTGCGGATCGGGATCGTCAAGGAAGGATTTGGCTGGCCCAATTCCGAGCCCGATGTCGACGCCATGGTACGCGAGGCGGTGCAGCGCCTGACGCGAGCGGGGGGAACCATGAGCGAGGTATCGATCCCCCTTCACCGCGACGGCATCCATATCTGGAACGCCATCGCTGTCGAGGGCGCCACGGCGCTGATGGTCGCCGGCAACAGCATGGGAACCAACTGGAAAGGGCACTATACAACTTCGCTCGTTGACTTCTACGGCCGGAGCCGGCGGGTGCGCGCCAACGACCTTTCGGAAACCGTCAAGCTCGTTGTCCTGCTCGGCCAGTACATGCAGGACAATTATCACGGCCGCTACTACGCCAAGGCCCAAAACCTTGCGCGCGTGCTACGCGCCGCCTACGATGAGCCGCTCAAAGACGTCGATCTCCTGCTCATGCCGACGTTACCTTTGAAGGCCACGTTACTCCCGGCCCCGGACGCGAGCCGCGAGGACTACGTTGCGCGAGCACTCGAAATGATTTCCAACACGTGCCCGTTCGACGTCACTGGTCATCCTGCCGCCACGGTTCCAGCAGGCATGTCGGCAGGGCTCCCTGTTGGCATGATGCTGATCGGACGCCACTGGGAGGACGGCACGGTGTTGCGTGCGGCTGACGCGTTCCAGATCGTCGGGTAGACGGCAGTAGCGAATTGCCGGTTAACGGCAACGCCGGGGTTCAAGACTCGGAAACAGGAGCTGACGCGCAATCCCGAGGGAAATTGATGAGACGCTGGGCCGACAGCGCGGTTCCTCGCCTCCACCGAAGCTGGCCGACACGGGGTGCCGGTCCAGGAATATGGCGACGCGAAGGAAAGGAGGAGTGCCCTGACATTGATGCCAGGCTCGTCTGCCGACGCCGAGTTCAAGGGCCTCGTGCCGAGATCATGAGGAGGTCAGGCCATGGAGATCGAACGCACTACGTTCGGCACCATCACGATCGACGGAAAGACCTACGAACACGACGTGATCATTCGTCTTTCCGGCGAAGTGGCAAAGCGGAAGAAGAAGCTTTCGAAGAAGTACTACGGCACCTCGCATGTCCTCTCGAAGGATGAAGCGAAGTTCGTCTTTGAGAAAGGATGCGAGCAGCTAATTCTTGGCTCGGGCCAGATGGGCAATGTGCATCTATCGCCCGAAGCTGAGGTGTATTTTGCAAAAAAGGGTTGCACGGTCCTGTTGCAGCCGACCCCCAAGGCGGTTCATACGTTCAACAACTCGCATGCGAAGAAGATCGGCCTTTTCCACGTTACTTGCTGAAGCGGGCCGGCCGCGACGACGCTGCGGCGCATGAGCAGAACGAGCGCGAGGTGCACCACTCGATCACCAACAAACAGGGAGGAGAACGATGAGCACGTGGCTTAGTGAACGAGAACAGCGCCTCGTCGCGGGCGCCGAGACGGCATCGGCGGCAACGCCGATTCCGACCCAGATCATCTCCAACGGCGAGTATCTCCCGCCCTCGCAGAGCGACACACAGAAAAAGGTCGAGGCGCGGATCAACGAGCTCGCTGACCTGAACGGCAAGCGGCTGGGCTTAAGCCGCCGGCAGTTCATGCGCACCAGCTGTGGCATGGCGGCAGCGTTCCTCGCCATGAACGACATCTACGGCAATGTCTTCCAGGTCGCGGCCGCCGAGGCCCGGGAGCCCGAGCTGATGCTGGCTCGAGCGCAAAGCCTCGCCGGCCAATTCATCTTCGACGTCCAGACGCATTTCGTGCGCGACGACTTCGACCACAAAGAGCTCCTGGGTTTGGGCGAGTTCGCGAGCCAGCACTGGAATCCGAAGATGAAGGAGGAAGGCGTCTCCTCGCTCGCCCGCTACAAGTTCCAGAACTATGTGAAAGAGGTCTACTACGACAGCGACACCAATCTGGCGCTCCTGAGCGGGGCGCCGTTCGACGACCCGAGCTGGTGGCTCCTGTCCAACGAGCAGATCGTCAAGGCGCGCGAGTTGATCAACGATTTCGCTGGCTCCCGGCGCCTGTTAGCGCACAGCGTCATTACTCCCAAGCAGCCCGGTTGGATGGACGAGGTCGACAAGGCTATCGCGGTCTATAAGCCGGATTTGTGGAAGTCCTATACGATCGGCGACCCGCTGGCGCCCTCGAAGTTCCCATGGCGGCTCGACGACGAGCAGGTGATGTATCCATTCTACGACAAAGCGGTGAAAGCCGGCATCACCACGCTGTGCATCCACAAGGGGCTGCTGCCGCCCGACTACGAGCAGTCGTTCGCCGGCGTGTGGGAATACGCAACCGCGTGGGACATCGGAAAGGCCGCCAAGGATTGGCCGCAAATGACCTTCGTGATCTATCACTCGGCGCTTCGACCGTTCCTCGAGCTGCCGGATCAGGCGTGGGCGGAGTTCGAATTGACCGGCCGCATCCGCTGGGCCACTGACCTCGCGGAAATCCCGCAGAAGTTCGGCGTCACCAATGTCTATGCCGAGCTTGGCACGTCCTTTGCCAACTCGGCGGTTGCGCATCCGAAGTTCTGCGCCGCGCTGGTCGGGACGCTGATCAAGGGCATGGGTGTCGACCATGTCATGTGGGGCACCGACTCGGTCTGGTACGGCTCGCCGCAGTGGCAGATCGAGGCGCTGCGCCGACTCGAAATTCCAGAGGACATGCAGAAGAAGTATGGGTTTGCGCCGCTCGGCGACGCCAACAGCGCCGCCAAGCAGCTGATCTTCAGCGGCAACGCGACCAGGCTCTACAAGATCAGGCTGAAAGCGGCTGACAATACCAAGATGCCGGCCTTTTCCGAGGACCGCCTCGCGGCGCTCAAGAACGAGTACGCGCTGGCGGCCAACGAGCCCACGAACCTGCGCTACGGTTACGCTCGCGCCGCCTGAGTGCTAGCCGATTTATGCGATGAGGCCGCCGGATCTACTTTTGAAGAGCGGCGGCCTCAGTCCCTTAGAAAGTGCAGCCCATGCATGGCTATGCCACGCGTAGCCCAAGGAGCGCAATCAGCCCGCCTTCGCGCAAAGCGCTTGTGCGGCAGCCTTCGTTCGCTTCGCCTGAAACGCTGTGTTCGCCTGCCGATCCGTAGCTCGCGAAGCGAGCGAAGTGTGGCTTGCCAAGCCGTAGCTCGCGGCCGCGAATGCCCGCCTTCGCTCTTCGAGCTTCGGCGCGGCAGCCTTCTCTCGCTTCGCGAGCGAAGGCTGGTGGGCCCGGCAGGACTCGAACCTGCAACCAGACCGTTATGAGCGGCCGGCTCTAACCATTGAGCTACAGGCCCTTGCCAAAGGGCTGCCGCCAATGCGTGCGGCAGGACTGCACCCTTACAACGCCGGATGCGAAGGGGCAATCAAATCACGGCAGGGACTTTTCGATCACTCCTGCGGGGCGTAGCGCCGCTGCGCCTCTGTCAGCGCGTCTTCGAGCAGGCGTCCTTCGCTGTATCCTTGCAACGACGCCGGCCGCTCGACGCCCTCGCGCAGGCGCGGACAGGGTTCTGGCGCACCCAGCACGGTGCGGACCGGAATGCGCTCGGCGTAGATCGGCAGCTCGTAATCCTCCTCGTCGTCGGCGACGCCCTTCGCGCGAATCTTGGCGGAGGCCTGCTCGATCTCCATGGCGATCACCGAGGTCGCCTTGATCTCCTGCGCGGTGCTCTGGCGGAGACCGGCGGTGCGATCCGGGAAGAAGCGGTCGACCATCGCGACCAGGGCCCGCTCCTTCTCCTGGCTGTCGGTCACGAGGCGAGCGGTGCCGAAGGCCATGACCGCGCGGTAGTCCGCCGAATGATTGAAGCCGCATCGCGCGAGCACGAGGCTGTCGAGGTGAGCGACGGTGAGACACACCTTCACGCCCGCCGATTGGCTCTCCAGCATGCGGCTCGCGCTGCTGCCGTGCCAGTAAAGCGTCGTGCCCTCTCTCCAGAAGAACGTCGGCGTGCAGTAAGGCTGGCCGTCGATGACATAGGAGACGTGGCAGAGCATCGACGCGTCGAGCACGGCGTGGACGGTCGCGTGGTCGTAAAATCCACGATCATGCCGGCGCTTGACCCGGTTCCTCGCGGACAGGGGATAGCTGGTGCTCGCGCCTTCGCTCACGGATGCCTCCGAAAATTCGCAGATCCGACGATTGAGTTGTAGCGAACGCATTGGTCTGCGATAGTGCCAATTCCATGCAAAAAATTCCGACCAATTCGGCGCGACGGCGGACGAACGAGCTGCCGCTCGATCTTGCAGGCGCCCACGTCACGCCAAGGCGCGTCGGCGCAGGACCGGCTCTATCAGGCGCTGCGCCACACCATCGCAAAAGGAATCACGAAACCCGGAGAGGCGCTGCCGCCCTCCCGCACGCTGGCGGGCCAGACGGGCTTTCGCCGCAACGCCGTCATCAACGCCTACGAGCGGCTGATCGCCGACGGATTTGCGGTGGCGCGGGTCGGCTCCGGCACGTTCGTCGCCGCGCGGATCCCGCTCGAGGCAGCGGCTGCGCGCAAGGCAACAGTTCGCCGTCGAACGGCTGCAAACCGGTGCGCTGGCGCTCGGCTGCACGCACATCGACGACCGCGCCTTGCGGCGGTTTCGATCGTTCGCCGGCAGGCGGATGCGCGCGTTCGGTGCGGAACACCTGCATTATGGCGACCCGCGCGGAAGCAGCGAATTGCGCGCGGCGATTGCCGACCATCTGCTGTCGGCACGCGGGCTGCGCTGCGATCCCGAGCAGATCATGCTGACGACCGGAACGCAGCACGGCTTGCGGATCGTGCTCGAGCGCCATTCTGAAGCCGGGCGATCGGGTGTGGTGCGAGGATCCGGGCTATCCGGCGGCCCGCAACGCCATCGCGCATTGCGGCGGCCGGCCCGTCTCCGTGCCGGTCGATCAGTCCGGCATCGTCGTTGCGAGGGGCCGTGCGGCGGCGCCGGACGCACGCGCCGCCTACGTCACGCCGTCGCATCAGTTTCCGTTGGGCATGCAGATGTCGATGCCGCGCCGGCTCGAGCTGCTCGACTGGGCGAAGGGCGCCAACGCCTTCATCGTGGAGGACGACTACGACAGCGAGTTCAGATACGACGGCGCGCCGCTGCTGTCGCTCGCCGGCATCGATCACCTGCGGCGCGTGATCTACATGGGCACCTTCGCCAAGACGCTGTTTCCCGGACTGCGCATCGGCTATTGCGCGCTGCCTGAAGCGTTGATCGCCCCGGTCACCAAAGCCCGCGCAGCGATCGACCGTTTCCCCTCCACGCTGATGGAAGGCGCCATCGCCGACATGCTGAACTCCGGCGCGTTCTCCGCCAACGTTCGCAAAGTGCGCGGCATCTATCGCGAGGCGCGCGATGTGCTGGCGCGAACGTTGTCGGAAGCCTCGGAAGGCCAGCTGCACGTGCCGGTCCCCTCGCAAGGGCTGCATCTCGTTGCGCGCTTTGGCGCTGCCGTTCGATGCCGAAGTCGCGGCACGCGCCAAGGCGCCGCGCCGGCGTCGATGGCTGGCTGCTGGCAGACACCTGTTTCCGCATTCGGCCGATGGCCGGCTATGTGCTCGGATTTGCCGGCCACCCGCTCGACCAACTGGTCGACGCAGCGGACAAGCTGGCGAAGGCCTCGCTGGCGGCGCTGCGGAAGCGCTGACGCCTGCCGCCTTCGTGCATGATCCCGAAAAGTGGAAACCGGTTTTCGGAATAGATCATGCGCAAACAAACAGGTACGCGACAAGTCTGATCAGTTGGATCAAACTCTACGCAAACGCCGGACGCCGCCGCGCGCGCATCAGCAGCATCACGGCGATGCCGATGGTGAACGCGTTCCAGGCGACGCCGTTGAGGAAGGCGGCGCGGTAGGAGCCGGTGGCGTCGAAAATCAGGCCCGATACCCAGCCGCCGAACGCCATGCCGGCGACCGACACCATCATGACGATGCCGACGCGCGTCGCCGTCTCATTGGCCGGCATGGTCTCGCGCACGATCAGCGCGTAGCTCGGCACGAGCCCGCCCTGGAACAGGCCGAACAACGCCGAGACGATATAGAGCGACGTCAGCCCGTTGAAGAACACGTAAAGGATCAGCGCGATCGCCTGCGCGATCGAGCCGACCAGCAGCGTCACCATGCCGCCGAAGCGGTCGGCGATGAAGCCGGAGCCGATGCGGCTGATGATCCCGAACGCCAAGCATCAGCGCCAGCATCTCGGCCCCGCGCGCGACGCCGTAGCCGAGGTCGCCGCAGTAAGCGACGATGTGCACCTGCGGCATCGCCATCGCCATGCAGCAGGCGAACGAGGCGAGACAGAGAATGATGGTGAGCGCGTTGGTGCTGATGCCGACATTCACGCTTGGCTGCGCTCGCCGTCAGCGTCTGCCGGTTGGTGCCACGCATTATCGCGCGCAGCACCAGCAGCGCCAGCGCCATCGCCGCCGCACAGAAAAGGCCGATGGCGATGTGCGTCGCGCGCCAGCCGTACATGGCGGTGCCGCGCTCGACGATCGGCGGCCAGATCGCGCCGGCGAGATAGTTGCCGCTGGCGGCGATGGTCACCGCGATGCCGCGCCGGCGCACGAACCAGTGCGACGCCTCCGCCATCAGCGGCGCGAAGGTCGCCGACGAGCCGAGGCCGATCAGCACATGCACGATCGTGAACTGCCACAGCGCGGTCGCAAGGCCCGCGCCGACATAGCCGACAAGCAGCGCCGCGATGCCGATGGTGATCGCAGGCACGATCCCCAGCCGGTCAGCGAGGCGGCCGATGAAGACGCCGCCGACGCCGAACCCGATCATCGTCATCGTGAACGCCAGCGACACGTCGGCGCGGGTGGCCGCGAACTCGCCCTGCACGATCGGCAGCACGACCACGACAGACCACATGCCGACGCCGCCGAGGGTGCCGATCAGCAGCGCAAGCCCGAGCCGCCGCCAGGCGGCGGCCGAGTCGGGAACGAAGGCGGCGGGGGATCTGGAATCGGGGGCATGCATGGAGCGCGGACATTCGTCTCCCGCTGCCTAAAGATCAAGCACCCGTGAAATAATATTCTCTTGATGTCGTCCGCTTGCGGCAAAACGGTCCTCCCGACCGGTCCATCTTAACCCTTTGCTAACCATACACCGGGCAAATTTTGCCGAGTGAAGTCGAGTGTCGTCGGCAACTGAAACGGGGGGAGCCCGTGGAAGCCAGCGCGGTGCCTCACTTTCGAGCCGGCGGCCCCTCGGCCGCCGCGCACACATTTGGCGCGCGCGAGCGCCATACGCGGGAAGATGCGGCGACCATGGTCGATGTAACGGCGGGTCAAGGCGGCGGCGGCCGCGTCGGTCGGCGGCTTCAATCTCAAGGACCTGTCGATCTCCTGAAGCGCGGCGATATCGGCCTTGCGGTCGGCATCCTCACGATCCTGGTCGTGCTGGTGGTGCCCCTGCCCCCGCTGGTGCTGGACCTGTTGCTGGCGGTCTCGATCATCCTGTCGATCCTGATCCTGATGACGTCGCTGTTCATCCAGGCGCCGCTCGAGTTCTCGTCGTTTCCGACGGTGCTCCTGATTTCGACGATGCTGCGGCTGTCGCTCAACCTCGCCTCGACGCGGTTGATCCTGTCGCACGGACACGAGGGCACGGCCGCCGCGGGTCACGTCATCGAGGCGTTCGGCAACTTCGTGATGGGCGGCAACTTCGTCATCGGCATGATCGTCTTCATCATCCTGGTGATCGTCAACTTCGTCGTCATCACCAAGGGTTCGGGACGCATCGCCGAAGTCGCAGCGCGCTTCCACCTGGACGCGATGCCCGGCAAGCAGATGGCGATCGACGCCGATCTGTCCGCCGGCCTGATCGACGAGAAGGCCGCCAAGGAGCGCCGCAAGGAGCTGGAAGACGAGAGCGGCTTCTTCGGCGCGATGGACGGCGCCTCGAAGTTCGTGCGCGGCGACGCGATCGCAGGCGTGCTGATCGTGTTCATCAACGTGATCGGCGGCATGATCATCGGCATCGCCCAGCAGGGCATGGGATTTGGCGATGCGGCGCGCGCCTACACGCTGCTCACCGTCGGCGACGGCCTCGTCACGCAGATCCCGGCGCTGATCGTCTCGACGGCCGCGGGCCTGCTGGTGTCGAAGGCGGGCGTCAGCGGCGCCGCCGACAAGGCCCTGATCGGGCAGCTCTCGGGCTATCCGCGCGCGCTCGGCATGTCGGCCGGCGTGATGCTGATCCTCGCAGCGCTCCCCGGCATTCCGATGCTGCCGTTCCTTCTCGCTGGGCGGCGGCGCCGCCTACCTCGCCTGGACCTCGGACAAGCGCAAGCGCACGACGGCAGCGGCCGAAGCGAAGGCCGCGGCCGATGCGCCGGCAGCGGCGGCCGCAGCGCAGGCCGCGGCGGAAGAGCCGATCCAGCGGCGCTGAAGATCGACGATCTGAAGATCGAGCTCGGCTACGCGCTGCTGCCGCTGGTGAACGCGCCGGACGGCACCGATCGGCTCACCGAGCAGATCAAGGCGCTGCGCCGCTCGCTCGCGATCGAGATGGGCTTTGTGATGCCGTCGGTGCGCATCCTCGACAACGTGCAGCTCGAGGCCAACACCTACATCATCAAGATCAAGGAGGTCGACGCGGGCCAGGGCCGCATCTGGCCGGCCAACTACATGGTCATGGATCCGATGGGCGCACAGGTGACGGTGCCGGGCATTCACACGACCGAGCCGACGTTCGGCCTGCCGGCGACCTGGATCGATGCCGCGCTGAAGGAAGAGGCCTCGCTCAAGGGCTACACCGTCGTCGACGCCGCGACCGTGCTGTCGACGCATCTCACCGAGCTGTTGAAGAACAACGTCGCCGACCTGCTGTCGTACGGCGAGGTGCAAAAGCTGCTGAAGGAGCTGCCGAAGGAACAGGGCGAACTGGTCAAGGACATCGTGCCGTCGCAGATCACCATCTCCGGCATCCAGCGCGTGCTGCAGCTGTTGCTCGGCGAGCGCATCTCGATCCGCGATCTGTCGACCATCCTCGAAGGCATCGCCGACGCGGTGGCGTTCTCGCGCAATCCTGCGACCATCGTCGAGCACGTGCGCGCGCGGCTTGCCCGCCAGATCTGCGCGCAGCACACTTCGATGAACGGCTACCTGCCGCTGATCGCGCTGTCGGCAAAATGGGAGCAGGCGTTCGCGGAATCGATCATCGGCACCGGCGAGGAACGCAGCCTGGCGATGCAACCATCAAGGCTCTCGGAGTTTATCACGCTGGTGCGCGAGCGCTTCGAGCAGGCGGCGCGCGAAGGTGAGGCGCCGGTACTTGTGACGTCCGGCGGCGATCCGGCCGTTCGTGCGCTCGCTGGTGGAGCGTTTCCGCGCTCAAACTTCCGTGATGTCGCAGTCGGAAATCCACCCCCGGGCCCGCCTCAAGACGGTCGGGAGCATCTGATCGATGAGCCGCCGTCAACGCCTGCTGCTTGGGATTTTGCTGGTCGTGATCGCAATTTTGCTTTTCTGGATGCGGCGCTAAGTCTCTGAATTTATTAGAACTCTTTATTTTGTTACCGTGGCGTAAAAGTCACAGGCAAATAGCGATCATGCAAATTCACGAATTGTCACGTGCTTGTGAGGCACTCTATGGAACCGCACGGGGAGCGCTTACGTTGCTTGTTCGACTGTTGAACCTGCTGGGCCGCTGCTCTGACAAAAATTGTAACGCAGCGTCAAGCAGCGGAGGCCTCGAAATGAACCACTCGTTTTACAGTGCAGATCGGGCGACCCACTTGAAGATCGTTGTGGTTGCGCTCGTTGCTGCGACGGCGGTGGCAGGCATCACGATTACTGCGCGCGTCAACGCCGGAGATACTTACGCGCAGACGAACCAGATCCAGGTCATCAAGGCCGGCAAGCCGGTGATGGTGACGACGACCGATCAAGTCGGTCGTTCGCTAAGCGGAGAGAAAACAGGAATTCGAATTCCCGAGGCTTCTTGCGCCCCCCAACGGTTGCCTCGGGTGGTTAGGCGGACCCCCAACGCCTAGATAAGTAGACGACCCCCAAGTGACTCTACGGAAAACGCCCCCTCCCCCAGGGGCGTTTTCTTTTTGGGGGTATGAATCTCAATCCGTCTGGCTCGAGCCGCTTTCCACCTGGGTTGCGACGCTATCGAGCATTGCCTCTCCACTCGTCATGGCCGGGCTTGTCCCGGCCATCCACGTCTTTGACGCTCATCACTGCAGCAAAGACGTGGATGCCCGGCTCAAGGCCGGGCATGACAACTCATGAGCTCAACATCAGCGGCGGAGATCAGCGCTTCGCAGGCGGCGGCATCGAGGCTGCGGGCACCGTCTCGATCAGCTTGCCTGCATAGATCGGCGGCGTCGTCGGCGCGCCGGTAGGCGAGCCGCCTTCCGGCTCGACCGTGACCGCATAGATCGCTCCGTGGATCGTCGGGTTGTCGAACGCGGCAAGCACGGGCTTGGTCGTGAAGTCGGTCGCGCCGATGAGGCCGAGCGAGCGCGGCGCGTTGAAGCGATCGGACACCATCCAGAGTTCGTAGGCGCGGCCGGTCGGCGCGTCGGCACCCGCCTTGCGCACGGTGAATTCCTTGGTGGTCGTGTCGAGCGTCATGATGAAGGCAGGCGAGCCGCCGTCGCGTTGAAGCACGGCGACGAACTGCGCCGGCTGCGGCGCCTGCACGACTTCGACCTTGGGCTGCGGGCGCAACTGCTCAGGCAGCAGATCCGGACGATAAGCCTGCACCGTGACGAAGGCTGCGAGCGATGCTGCGAGCGCCGTCGTCAGTTGCGCAACGCTGCGCCAGCGGCGGCCGCGATCCGACAGCGAGACGACATTGCTTGGACCCGGCTTGATCTCCTGCACCAGCGGCGGCACCACCGGGGCCGGCACCGAGGTGACCTCCGGCAACCGCATCGCAGCCTCCGGCTTGATCGCCGTGACGGCCGTGCGGATCTTGCCCCACACCTCATCGGCGGGCTCTACCGCGCCGACCATGGCATGCAGCTCGCCGAGCCTGCGTTCCCATTGCTCGACGACGAGCTTGAACTCGGGGTCCACGCTCATCATCATCTCGACCTGCGCGCGCTCTTCGCCGTCAAGCGTCCCGAGGACGTATTCGGCGGCCATCGCGATATGGTCTTCGTCGTAACTCATCAGGCCAATCCCAGGCACTCGCGGATCTCAAGCATGCTCCGGCGAAGCCAAGTCTTCACGGTATTGACGGGCGTGTTGAACTTCTCAGCCAACTGCTCGCGGCTCCATCCGTTGTAGTAAGCGAGAAGCACGAGGCGTTGCCGCTCCGGCTCAAGCTTTCCTACACACCCCAGAAGCCGCTTGAGTTCGTCGTTCATCTCGCGACGCGCAAGCGGATCCGGCGTGTCGGATGCCACCTCCATGGCTTCCGGCTCATCTTCAAGCGAGGCCTCGCTGCGCTTGCGCACCAGATCGATCGCCCGATTGCGGGCGATCGAGACCATCCAGGTGATCGGAGACGACAAGCTCGGGTTGAACTGCCCGGCGCTGCTCCAGATCTTGATGTAGCACTCCTGGATGACCTCCTCTGCGAGATCCTGTCTGCGCAAGATACGCAGCACTACGCCATAAAGTTTCGCACGCGTAGCCACATAGAGGCGCTCGAACGCGACCTCGTCGCCCTTGGCGACGGCCGCAATCAGCCAGACCAGTTCCGCCGGCGTCAGCATGTTCCGAATTCTACCCCTTCGCAGCCGCCAACGGGCCGCCGCCTTCCCGCGCCCCCACGGGAAAGTATTGCATTTTCCGTAGCATACCTTGCTACCGCGCGAAGTCTACCCGCCACAAACGACAGAACCCGGGCTTTTCGGCCCGGGCTCTGTTGAAGCTGTGAATTACTTTGCTGCGGCGAGGCTTCAGGCCAGCGCCGTCATTCGCGCGCGCATCAGGCCGATGCTGTCCATTTCAGCCTGTTCATGTGCATTCTGCTCTGCCCGCTCGCGGGCCTGATCGCGCTCGTCCAGGAGCTCGACCTTCTTCAGCTCCTCGAACGCCTCGGCCAGATGGCCCTTGGCGTCCTCGAGCTGGATCTTCAGCTCGTCGGCCGAACGGGTCAGGTTCGCACGCCGCTGGATCGCGGCCTTCGCGTAGGTCGGATAGGCAAAGTGCGACGGGTCGTTGATGCCCGCCCGCTCCTGCTCGCTCTGGATCTCGCGATCAAGCTCGATCGTCATGCGCTGGAAATCGGCGATCATGCCCTCGATCTGGGCAACGCGCCGGCGCTTCTCGTCGACCTGGAACTTCTTCAGACGGATCAGTGTCTCTCGTGACTTCATCGACTCATACTCCCCCGAAGTCCCTGGGCTGAAACGGGACCGTTGCCGAGGCGCCCGACCGGGTCTCGCGCCGCACGTTACTTCACACACCGAAGGGGATGATGGCGCGACAAAGTTAGCGTTCCGTTTCTAGGCTTGAAGAATTTGCGCAAGCTGCTGATAACCCTCCATTAACCCCGTCGCCTCGTCCTTGGCCTGGCCGAGGAACGATTCCAGAGGTTTGTGCAGGCGAATGGCTTCGTCGACTTCCTCGCTCGAGCCGGCGCGATAGGCGCCGAGCCGGATCAGCTCTTCCATGTCGGCATAGGTCGCCATCACCTGGCGGGCGCGCGTAATCACCGGCAGAAAATGCGGATTCGCCGACTTCGGCATCGTGCGCGAGACCGACTTCAAGATGTTGATCGCAGGATAGCGTCCGCGCTCGGCGATGGCGCGCTGCATCACGATGTGCCCGTCGAGAATGCCGCGGACCGCGTCCGCCACCGGCTCGTTGTGATCGTCACCGTCGACCAGCACGGTGAAGATGCCGGTGATCGTGCCGCTCGCCCATGCCGGGACCTGCGCGCTCGAGCAGTTTTGGCAGTTCGGTGAACACCGTCGGCGTGTAGCCTTTCGCGGTCGGCGGCTCACCCGCGGACAGGCCGATCTCGCGCTGCGCCATGGCAAAACGCGTGACCGAGTCCATCAGGCACAGCACGTCCTTGCCGTCGTCACGAAAAGCCTCGGCGATCGCCAGCGTCAGATAGGCCGCCTGGCGGCGCATCAGCGCCGGCTCGTCCGACGTCGCAACGACCACCACCGAACGGGCAAGACCTTCCTCGCCGAGATCCTCCTGCAGGAACTCCTGCACCTCGCGGCCGCGCTCGCCGACCAGACCGATCACCGAGACGTCGGCATCGACGTTGCGCGCAAGCATCGACAGCAGCACCGACTTGCCGACGCCGGAGCCTGCGAAGATGCCGAGCCGCTGGCCGCGGCAGCAGGTGAGGAATGTGTTGATGGCGCGCACCCCGAGATCGAGCGGCGCGCCGACGCGCTTGCGGGCGTGCGCGGGCGGCGGCGAATTGCGGAAGGGAACCGGCGATGCGCTCTGCGGCAGCGGTCCCTTGCCGTCGATCGGCTCGCCCATTGCGTTGACGACACGGCCGAGCCAGCCGGCCGACGGCCGCACCTGGCCGGCGGCGTTGGCGATCACCGCGCGGCAGCCGCGCCTGACGCCGTCGAGACTGCCGAACGGCATCAGCACGGCGTTCGCGCCCGCAAACCCGATCACCTCGCAAGGAATGAAGCGGTCGGCGCCGACCTCGATCACCACGCGCGCACCGACCGACATCGCGTGGATCGGTCCCGCAACCTCGACCATCAGTCCGCGGACACCGACGACACGGCCATAAATATTGACGGAATCGATGTCGGCGATCTGCTCCGCGAGCGCCTTCATTGCGAAAACCTTAAGTGTCGGCGAATTGCGGCCGTTCCCTTAACCCCGTGTTTACCCGCATCGTTAATCATTGCGTCACTGTCTTTGATGACTGAAGACCTGCGCCTTCAGAATGAAGGTGCGAGTCGGACGAGTCGGTTGCTTCCGGCTCTTAAAGCGGAGTCTGAACGCGAGCTGGCAAGAAAAACTGGTTCACCGCAGTATCTTAGTGCGATTCGACCGAAATGACACTCGGGACTCTTGCGGACACGAATCAGGATTTGTTAACCATCTCCCGTCAGGGTCCGAATCAGTTGTTTAAAGGCGTTATTCCACGGCGCGGTAGTTTGCGCGCCGACCTGACGCCCGGAGCGGCGGATAGAGGGGACTGGCATGCGCGTTTTGCTAATTGAAGACGATAGCGCCACCGCGCAGTCGATCGAGTTGATGCTCAAATCGGAAAGCTTCAACGTTTACACGACGGACCTTGGTGAAGAGGGCGTCGATCTCGGCAAGCTCTACGACTACGACATCATCCTTCTCGACCTGAACCTGCCGGACATGTCCGGCTACGACGTGCTCAAGCAGCTGCGCGTCTCCAAGATCAAGACACCCATTCTGATCCTCTCCGGCCTCGCCGGCATCGAGGACAAGGTCAAGGGTCTCGGCGTCGGCGCCGACGACTACATGACGAAACCCTTCCACAAGGACGAACTGGTCGCCCGCATCCACGCGATCGTGCGCCGCTCCAAGGGTCACGCCCAGTCGGTCATCCAGACCGGCGATCTCGTCGTCAACCTCGACACCAAGACGGTGGAAGTCGGCGGCCAGCGCGTGCACCTGACCGGCAAGGAATACCAGATGCTGGAGCTGCTCTCGCTCCGCAAGGGCACCACCCTCACCAAGGAGATGTTCCTGAACCATCTCTACGGCGGCATGGACGAGCCCGAACTGAAGATCATCGACGTGTTCATCTGCAAGCTGCGCAAGAAGCTTGCAAACGCCTCCGAGGGGCGCAACTTCATCGAGACCGTCTGGGGCCGCGGCTACGTGCTGCGCGAGCCGCATGAGGAAGAAGAGCGCATTCCGGCCTGATCAGTCGCGTAAGTCTGTCCTCCCAACTCAAGACCCCGCCGGAAATGGCGGGGTTTTTGTTTGGGCGACGCGTCCGCCGCTTGAAATCGCGAGGTCCCGATTTATTCCGCGCTTACTCCGCCACCGGTATCACAGTGTTGTGTGTATTCCCTTTCGCGCCGCCGCCTTAAGTTTGGAATCGTTCGAACCTCGGAAGTAACAACAATCATTTCATAACGAACTCGCTTCTGACGGGTCGCGCATCGATCAGGTCATTCTCGAATCCTGTCCGGTCCAGTCCGGAAACGAGGGGGAAAATCGTCATGAAGCATCTCAAACTGGCTGCTGCCGTCGCGCTTGGATCCACAGCAGGCGCGATGATCGGCTATTCGGCGCTCGCGGGCGGCGACAAGGTCGCCTACCCGGAGAACTTCGACAAAGGCACGCTGTATGCCGTGGTCGACCGCCACGACATCAAACAGTACCGCGAGCTTTACGCGACGCCGGCCGCGGTCGAGGCCGTGCGCAAGGGCCAGCCGGTCCCGAGCGGCACCGTGCTGACGCTGGTCCAGTACAAGGCGCAGGTGGACGCCGCCGGCAATCCGACCAAGGACGCCAACGGCCGCTTCCAGAAGGGCGATCTCGTCGCCTACGCGGTGATGGAGAAGCGCGACGGCTGGGGCACCGAATACAAGGACGACATCCGCAACGGCGAATGGGAATACCAGGCGTTCGGCCCGGACAAGAAAGTGAACGACAAGGCCAACCTGACCGCCTGCTTCCAGTGCCACAAGCCGCATGCGGGCCTGGACTTCGTCATCTCGCTGGCGAGCCTGAAGGGCACGCCGGACGGCGCCATGGCGAAGCCCGCGGCGGGGCCCGGCATCGTCGCGATCGCCGACTTCAAGTTCGGCCCCGAAACGGTCGTCGTAACCAAGGGCCAGACGATCACCTGGCACAATGCGGACTCATCGCCGCATCAGGTCACGATCACCGGGGCGAAGGCGCAGCGCTCCTCGATCGCGCTGAAGGGCCAGAGGACGCAGCTGACGCTCGCCGATGCCGGCATCTACGACTACATCTGCGGCCTGCACCCGGCGATGAAGGGCAAGATCGAGGTCAAGGAATAGGCACTGCCGCTTCGATCGATCGAACGCCCCGCCGAAACGGCGGGGTTTTCGCATCCGGCCGGGGTAAAACCGGCCTGGCTTTTTGATTGAGCATGATCTTTTCGGAAAACCGGCATCCACCCCCGGATCATGTTGCAGCCCGGCGCATGAACGGAAAGCCCGCCCCGTGCGACTAAGGGGGACATCCCGTGCCGTGCCCGCCTGATCATGCTGTCGTCTCAATCCACCTCCGACAACCTCTTCGACGGCGCCCTCGCCAGCTACAACTATGCGATCGAGAAGGATTCGCAGGACGAAGAGGCCTGGTACGCGCGCGGCGAGCACTACGAAAGCCTGCTCGAACTTGACCGCGCCATCGCCGACTACAGCCGGGCGCTCGCCATCAATCCCGACCGCCTCGATGCGCGGCTCGACCGCGCGTTCTGCTACGCCTGGCTGGAGCAGCACGAAGCCGCGATTGCCGACTACGACTGGGCGCTGAGGCTCGACCCGCAGCGGCCGCACAGCTGGTTCCTGCGCGGCGCGGTGCACGAATCGGCAGGTTCGATCGCGCAAGCGATCGCCGACTTCAAGAAGGCCATCGAGATCGACCCCGCGCACGACCTTGCGCATCTGCGGCTCGGATCCGCCTATCTCGAACAGGGCGAATTCGACCTTGCGCTTGCGAAATTCGACGATGCCATCCGCGTCAGTCCGCTGCTGGCCGCGGCGTGGTGGGGACGCGGCGACGTCTTCCACGCGCAAGCGCGCCGCGCCGAGGCAATCGAAGAATACACCCGCGCGATCAATTGCGAACCCGACTATGCGGCGGCCTACAACTGTCGCGGCATCGTCCACGACGAGTTGAAGCAGCACGACAAGGCGCTTGCCGACTACAATCGAAGCATCGAGCTCGATCCCGACAGCTTCGCGGCCTACAACAATCGCGGTTACTGCTATCGCCTGCAGGAAGACTTTGCGCGGGCGATGCCGGACTACGACAGGTCGCTCGAGCTCAATCCGGATTGCGGCGCCGCCTACTACAACCGCGGCATCGCCTTCTACCACTTCAGCAACTACGACAAGGCGCTTGCCGACTACACCAACGCGCTGGAGAAAGGCCTGCCGGCCGGCAAGCAAGCGGCGCTGCACTGTAGTCTGGGCCACGCGTGGTTCATGAAGAACGAGCATGACAAGGCCATCTGCTTCTACAGCAAGGCCATCGCGCTCGATGCCGGCAATTCCGACTACTACAAGAACCGCGCGGAAGTGCATGAGTACGACGACAACGACGACCTCGCTGCTGCAGACTACAGCCAGGCGATCGCGCTCGATCCGGCCAACGCCGACCTCTACATGAGGCGCGGCGCCGTCCAATTCCGGCGGCGGCGCTTCCTCGCCTCGCTGGCCGATCTCTGGCGCGGCGTGAAATTGATCCTTGCGGAGTGAGACGACGGTGGCCACGCGAAATGATGTCAAGTCCGTTTTCTCATGCACGCGGCTGACATAACATCCGAAACGCAAAGCAAGGGGGCAAAGCAATCATGGTGATCCAGTCGCTCGCGGGGCTTCCCGCATTTCTTGTCTATCTCTGCACGGCAACGATCGTCGTGATGCTCTACCTGTTCGTCTACACCCGCATCACCGCCCACAACGAATTCGAGCTGATCCGCAAGAACATTCCAGGTGCTGCGATCGCACTGGGCTTAGCCTGCTCGGCTTCACCCTGCCCGTGGTCAGCGCCATGACCCACGCCGCGAACGTGATCGACTGCCTGATCTGGAGCATCATCGCGCTGATCGTGCAGGTGATCGTCTATTACGCGGTTCGGATCCCCGTCCCCAACCTGTCGAAGCGCATCGAGGACGGCGAAATCGCGCCGGCGATCTGGCTCGGACTTGCGTCGCTTTCCGCCGGCGCACTGAACGCCTCGTCGATGATCTATTGAGGGGCGCCAGGTCATGAAACGCTCAAGCCAGGTCGCGCTGCTGCTGATGGGAACGGTCGCCGTAGGCGGCGGCGCCTATGCGCTGATGCCGAGCGAGAATTGCCAGCCGGGCGTCGTGCAACCCGACGGCCGGTTGAGCCAGGCGAGCCAGAACTGCAACCGTGGCTCCGGCAGCTCGTCAGGCGGCGGCAGCAGGCGGCTATCGCTCGTCGTCGTCGAGCTCATCCTCCAGTTCATCGCAGCACTTCGCGAGCGACGGCAGGACGAACCTCGGCTCCTCGACCGGTGGCGACCATAGTTCGTCAAGCGTCTCGCGCGGGGGCTTCGGCTCGTTTGCGTCGCACTTCAGTGGTGGCGGCTAAACAAGGACACCTGCGATTGCATCTCCCTCAGGTTCATCTGCCGTTCATGAAACGTCGGGTTCGATCGCGTGAGGCGGTTCTGGTCCGCTTGCATCATGCATCGTCGGGGAGTTGGACATGAAGCGATCGAGACGCGTTGTTCTGATGATGATGGGCGCTGCGGCTGCGACCGCCGTGCTGCCTGCGGCGGCCCTCGCCATTCCCTGTGACCCCCGCCTGCTCAGAAACAGCAATCCCGATCGCCCGCGCGACGATTGCACGCCGAGCCGCGGGCTGCCCGGAGACCGGTTCCAGCATCGGCTGCGCGCCGGCGGTTGAGGAGCTTCATGCAGCGGATCGTCTGTCCCGAGCGCGACGACTGGCAGGAAACGGCCAAGGCCAGCGGCTTCGTATTCCATTCGCTCGACGGCGAGCGCTACTGGGACGAAAGCGCCTACTACGCCTTCTCGCTCGCCGAGATCGAGCAGGGCATCGAAGGCGTCACCGCCGAGATCGACGCGATGTGCACGGAGCTCGTCAACCGCGCGATCGCCGACGAGCGCTACCTGCGCCTTCTGAAAATCCCTGAAAGCTTCTGGACGCTGATCACGGCAAGCTGGAAGCGCCGCGATCCGACGCTCTACGGGCGGATCGACCTGCGCTTCGACGGCAACGGCCCGGCAAAGCTTCTGGAGTACAACGCGGACACGCCGACGTCCTTGTTCGAAGCCGCGGTGTTTCAATGGAGCTGGCTGGAGCAGGCCGCCGAGCGGCAGATCATTCCGCGCGACGCCGACCAGTACAACTCGATCCACGAGCGCCTGATCGAGGCGTGGCGCAAGGTCGGCGCCGGACGGCATCTGCATCTCTCGGGCATCCTGTCGAATGTCGAGGACGCCGGCACGCTGCAGTATCTCGAGGACGTCGCGCGGCAGGCCGGCCTCGACACGACCATGCTCGACATCGAGCAGGTCGGCCTGCGCGACAACGGCGCCTTCGTCGATACGAACGAGCGCGACATCGAGCTCGCCTTCAAGCTCTACCCCTGGGAATGGATGTTTCGCGAAACCTTTGGCGCGCGACTGAAGGGCTCGTCGACGCGCTGGATCGAGCCGCCGTGGAAGTCGATCCTCTCGAACAAGGGCATCCTGCCGCTGTTGTGGGCGATGTTCCCGAACCATCCGAACCTGCTGCCGGCCTTCTTCGAGGACGATCCCAACGCGGCAACACTCGGCACATCGTATGTCCGCAAGCCGATCTTCTCGCGCGAGGGCGCCAACGTCTCGCTGGTGAGCGGCGGCGAAGCGCTGGAGCAGCACGAAGGGCCCTACGGCGCGGAAGGTTTCATCCGCCAGGCGCTGGCGCCGTTGCCGAACTTCTCGGACCAGTATCCGGTGCTCGGCAGCTGGATCGTCGACGGCACCCCGTGCGGGCTGTCGATCCGCGAGGACGAAAACCCGATCACCGGCAACACGTCACGCTTCATCCCTCACGCGATTATTTAGATCGCACCCGCAAGAAACAGCGCGACGCCCGCCGCGCACGCAGCACCGAGCGTCGGCAGCATGCCGGCCTTGAAGCGGAAGATCGCCAGCGCCGCGCCGATCGCAAGCACGAGCGCCCACGCGTTCACGCTGGCAACGAGCGGCGCATCGAACGACAGGCCGAGCTGTCGGACATGCACCACCTCGCGAAACAGCGTGTGGATCGCAAACCAGATCGACAGGTTGAGGATGACGCCGACCACGGCCGCCGTGATCGCCGACAGCGCGCCGGCCAGCGCCTTGTTGCCGCGCAACGTCTCGATGAACGGCGCGCCGAGGAAGATCCAGAGGAAGCACGGCGCGAACGTCACCCAGGTGGCGAGCAGGCCGCCCAGCGTTCCGGCCAGCATCGGCGACAGCGCGCCTGCATCGCGGAACGCGGCCATGAAGCCCACGAACTGCAGCACCATGATCAGCGGGCCCGGCGTCGTTTCCGCCATGCCGAGCCCGTCCAGCATTTCGCCGGGCGTCACCCAGTGATAATTCTCCACCGCCTGCTGCGCCACATAGGCGAGCACGGCGTAGGCGCCGCCGAACGTCACCATCGCCATCTTGGAGAAGAACACCGCGACCTGGCTGAACACGTTCGCTTGCCCGAGCCAGATCAGCAGGAAGGCGACCGGCGCAAGCCACAGCGTGAGCCAGATCGCGGCCGCACCCAGCGCCCGCCTGCAGATTCGGCCGGGTGTGCGGCGGCAACTCGTTGCCGAGCAGGTCGTCTTCGGCCGACGCGCCCTGCCCGCCATGTCCGCCGACGGCGAACTCCTGGTCGCCCTGCCCTCGCGCCGAAGAAGCCGATGAGGCCGGCGGCGATGATGATCAGGGGAAACGGCGCGTTGAAAAAGAAGATCGCCACGAACGCTGCGGCGGCGATGCCGACCATGACGCGATTGCGCAAGGCGCGCTTGCCGACGCGGACGACCGCTTCGATCACGATCGCAAGCACCGCGGCCTTCAGGCCGAAGAACAGCGCCGCGACGAAGCCGACATTGCCGTACGCGGCGTAGATATAGCTCAACGCCATGATGCAGATGATGCCGGGCAGGATGAACAGCAGGCCCGCCATCAGCCCGCCGGCCGTGCGATGCATCAGCCAGCCGATATAGGTGGCGAGCTGCTGCGCCTCCGGTCCCGGCAGCAGCATGCAGTAGTTCAGCGCGTGCAGGAAACGGCCTTCCGAAATCCAGCGCTTCTCCTCGACGACGATGCGGTGCATCACCGCGATCTGGCCGGCCGGTCCGCCGAACGACAGCAGCGCCACACGCAGCCAGACCCTGAAGGCCTCGCTCATGCTGACGCCATGGGAGGCGACTGTTCCCTGCATCGGAATGTCAGTCATGCTCAGGCCTTCGCCTTGGTCGAAGGCCAGTTGTGGGTTTCGCCGGTCGCGTCGCGGCACCAGCGATAGAACGCATCGTACAAGAGCATCCCGGCCTCGAGCTGCGCAAGGTCGTCCGCATACATGCGCGACAGGCCTAAGCGAGGCGGCGAGCAGCCCCGGCGCTTCGGGAGCGAGATCGAGCCGCGCGGTGTCGGCGGCGCGAACGATGGTCGCAAGACGGTTCAGCGGTTCGCTCGCAAGGCCGAACTCCTCGATCATCACGTCGAACGTGCAGCGTTCGCCGCGATGGCTCCAGAACACGTTCTCGACGTCGAACGGCGTGGCGTCGAACCGTTCGGCCACCGCCTGCACCTCGGACGGCGCGACGAACAGGAACACGGCCTGCGGATCGATCATCCGGCGGATCAGCCAGGGACAGGCGATGCGGTCGATCTTCGGCCGCGCGCGCGTGACCCAGACCGTGCGGCCCTCCTGATCGGCCTTCGGCAGCTTCGCCTGCGGCACCAGCGGCAATTTCGCCTGCTCGCCAGGCCTCGAAGCCGCCTTCGAGAACTTCCGCCGGCGCACCGGCCTGCCGCAGCCAGGCGGCCGCTCCCTCGCTGAGCTTCAGGCCCCTCTGGCAAATGACGATCGCCTCACGCCCGCGGTAGCGCTGCGCCCACTCCGCCGAGGACTTGTGCGAGCGGCGCGACGAGCCCGGAACGAGGCGCGGATCGGCGGCAAAATCCTCTTCGGTACGGACGTCGATGAGCGCAGGCGCGTTGGGCGTGCCGATCAGGCGCGACAGTTTTTCGGCGGAAATGGCTAGAAATGACGACATGATGCGTCCTCCTTTTGATCAGGAACAGGACGCGATGCTTGGGCATGTCGCCTCGTGGGGAGATCGCATTCCCCATGGCCAATTTAGAGCTTAACGTCTCGCGGAAGTCAACGCCTGCCAGTTCGAACTGGTGACGCCGAATTTGGAAGGTGTGTTGACAGATTCGCCATTCCGGGCGCGAGCAAAGCGAGCGAATTCGGAAACCAGCGACACCGCAGAGCGTAAGACTTCCGGTTCACGCGCTGCGCGCGTGCCCCGGGTGACGGACGTAGCGAGCAGCCGCCGCGGCGAACCGCGCGCCGCCGGCCATCGGCACGATCGACGGCGACGGCATCTTGCTCGCCGCCGACGGATGGTAGAGCCCGCGCCGCTCCGGATGGGGGGTGAAGCCCGCGCTCAGGCCCACCACCGTCTCCGCCGCGCCGAGCACGAGGAAACCGTCCGGTTCGATCACTCTCGCAAGGCGATTGAACACGTTCACCTTGGTGTCCTGATCGAAGTAGATCAGCACGTTGCGGCAGAAGATGACATCGAACGTGCCGAGATGCGAGAAGTCGTGCAGCAGGTTGAGCTGCTTGAATTGCACCATGGCCCGGATTTCCGGCGAGAGCTGCCAGGTCTCGTTGATCTGGCTGAAGTGCTTCACCAGCAGCTGAATGGGAAGGCCGCGCTGCACCTCGAACTGGCTGAAGATGCCGGACTTCGACTTCTCGAGCACTTCCTGCGACAGATCGGTGGCGACGATCTCGACCCGCCACCCGCTCAAGGACGCGCCCATGTCCTTCAAGATCATGGCGAGCGAATACGGTTCCTGCCCGGTCGAGCTTGCCGCGCACCAGATGCGGATCGAGCGGCGATGTTTGCGCGCCTCGAGCATCGACGGCATGATGGTCTCGCGGAAATGATCGAACGGCACCTTGTCGCGGAAGAAGAAGGTCTCGTTCGTGGTCATCGCCTCGACCACGGCGACGACCAGCGGCTCCGCACCCATCTTCATCTTCGCGACGAGATCGCCGATGCCGCCGAGCCCCGAGCGCCGCGCGAGCGGGATCAGGCGGCTTTCCACCAGGTACTGCTTGTCCGCAGACAAGACCAGCCCGGAGCGTTCCTTCAGCAGCTTCTGTAAGTACTCATACTCAGACGGCGTCACGACCGATCTCCCGAAAACACACGCACTAGCTTCGGACCGATCTGGCCGAGCGGTAGAACTGCCGCACAAATTCCCGCATGCGCCGCGGCTCCGGGCATTCCCCAGACGACACTGGTCGCTTCATCCTGGGCGATGACGTTGCCGCCCGCGGCGACGATCTCCTTGCCGCCGCGCATGCCGTCGGAGCCCATGCCGGTCAGCACGACCGCCAGCACCCCGCCGTGCCAGACGCCGACCGCGGACTGGAACAGCGGATCGACCGCGGGCTTGCAGAAATTGATCTGCGGGCCGTCATCGAGCGCAATGACGATGTCGGCGCCGTGCTTCACGACGCGCATATGCTTGCCGCCCGGAGCGACATAGATCTCGCCCGGGCTTGACCACCTCGCCATCGACCGCCTCGTGCGCCGGCCGCTTGCTTGCGCGGCCAAGATGCTCGGCAAGGATGGTCGTGAAGGTCGGCGGCATATGCTGGGTGATCAGCACGGGAAAGCGGTCGATCACCGGGCCGATTTCCGCGACCAGCGCCATCAGCGCCTGTGGACCACCCGTGGACGAGCCGATGGTCAGCGCGCGCGGCGGCGCCGCGCCGAACGGACGCCGCACCACTTGCCCATGCGCGGCCGGATGCGGGATCGCGGACGGCGGACGCGCGGGCGAGGCGCATGGCGATGCCGGCGCCAGCGGCGGGCTGTGCGGCGCGATCTTGATGCCGCGGCGACGCGCGCCAAGGTGGCGGATTTTCTGCACCAGGTCGCGCCTGAACGTCTCGGCAGCGGCGATCTCGCGCGTGCCTTCCGGTTTCGGAATGTAGTCGGAAGCGCCGAGCGACAGCGCCTTGAAGCTGATCTCCGCGTTGCGGCGGGTCAGCGTCGAGGCCATGATGACGACGAGGTCGCGCTGCTTCGCCAGCATCAGCGGCAGCGCGGAGATGCCATCGAGATCGGGCATCTCGATATCGAGCACGGCGACGTCGGGATTGACGCGACCGACATGCTCGACCGCCTCGCGTCCCGTGCGGAGCGACGCCACAACCGTCATGTCGGGTTCGGCTTCGATCCAGCGCGTGATCAGGCCGCGGATCACCGCCGAGTCGTCGACCAGCATGACGCGCAGACGATCATGCCGCGCGTCGATAGCGCCGTTCGGCGTCGCTAACGCAATACTCATTACTCACCAACTCAACACAACTACGCAACGCCGAACGGATCGCCCGGCCGCCTTGCGAACGCTTAGTGCCGGAACCCGGAAGCTCTCTTCATTCCGCTAACAAGTCCATCAAGAGAACTTCCAAACGACGACACTGGAATTTCCGAGATTTCCGGCGCTCCTTGGAATCCGGGACGCCGGATTCCAAGGACACTAGATCAAGCCGACCTCATGAAACTTCGCCGTGACGATGTCCTTGTCGAACGGCTTCATGATGTATTCGTTGGCGCCGGCATGCAGCGCACGCGCGATGTGGGCGACGTCGTTCTCGGTCGTGCAGAACACGACCTTCGGCTTGTTGCCGCCCGGCATCTGCCGCAGGTTGCGCAGGAAATCGTAGCCATCCATCACCGGCATGTTCCAGTCGAGCAGGACTGCATCCGGCAAGCACTCGCGGCAGGCCTCCAGGGCCTTTTCACCGTTCTCGGCCTCGGTGATCTGAAAATCGAGACCTTCCAGGATCCGGCGCGCAACCTTTCTGATCACGCTCGAGTCGTCGACAACCAGACATGTTTTCATCGCACTGCCTCTACTTCACTTCTTTCCCAGAATTTCCGGCGGCCTGTTTCATCCGCCGGCTGCTTGTACCCGCGCGCGCTCACGCCGCCATGGCGTCGGACGACATCTCCAAAATCCGATCCACGTCGAGGACCACCATCAAGTGGCCGTCCAGCCGGTGCACGCCGGCGCTCATCTTCGCCATGCGCGGATCCATGTTGACCGGGTTCACCTCGCAGCCGTCATTCGGCAGCTTGAGAACCTCGCCGATCGAGTCGATCAACAGCCCGTAGGATTCGCCGCGCAGGTCGACGCCCACCGCCATCGACTGCGTGCCGTCGTCCCGCTTCGGCAGACCGAGCCGCGCGCGCATGTTGATCGCGGTGACGATGCGGCCGCGCAGGTTGAGCACGCCGGCGACTTCGGCCGACGCGAGCGGCACCCGCGTCAGCCGCTCCGGCATGAACACGTCCTGCACCCGCGAGATCGGCAGGCCGAACAGCTGTCCGCCGATCATGGTCGTGACGTATTCGGTGATGTTGGCGGCAGCGCCTGCGTCCTTTGCGGTCATCTGTCAATTCCTATGCGGCGCGGTTGAGTTCGGCGGTCTGTTCTTTCAGCGCGGCGATCAGCCCCGGCCGGTCGAACTTGGCGACATAGTCGTGGAATCCCGCCTGGCGCCCGCGCTCGATCGCCGCCGGCGAAATCATCGACGACAGCGCGATGATCGGCATCTGGCCGAACTTGTGGTCGGCGCGGATCGTCTCGGCGAATTCGAAGCCGTTCATTTCCGGCATCTCGATATCGGTCAGGATCGCGTCGAAGTGGTTGCCCGCCCGCAGCACGCCGAGGCCTTCCTTGGCGTTGGTCGCAATCGAAACGCGATAACCGGCGGCCTTCAGCACCGGCGCCAGCATGTTGCGGAAGAACGCCGAGTCGTCGACCAGCAGCACCGACTGCGACTGCATCGACGGCCGCATTTCCTTGCGGCTGAACCAGTCGGCGAAGGCCATCGGCAGGAAGTGGCCGACGTCGATCACTTCCGTAGCCTGTCCCTTGATCACCGCCGAGCCGAGGATACCCTCGTGGCCGCTCGCGACCTCGATGTTGAGCCGCTCCTCGACGATGTCGACGATCTCGTCGACGACGAGCCCCATCGAGCGTCCGTCGTCCGCGAACACCAGGATCGACTGCGCGCCGTCCTTGCGGACGGTGACGCCATCCATCTCCACCAGCGGCATCAGCTGCTCGCGGTACTGCACCATGTAGCGGCCGTTCGAGAGCTCGATCTTGCTCGCCTCGATCTCCTCGAGCCGCGTGACCAGCGCGAGCGGCACCGCCTTCGGCTGGTTCGAACCGGCGCGGAAAACCAGCAGCGACGTCATCTGGTCGCTCGAAGCGCCGCGCATCGCATCGTTCTCTTCGGACATGTCGCGAGCCGCCGCCGCGACCGACGTGCCGATCGCCGACACGATGCCGTTCGGATCGATGATCATGATCACCGAGCCGTCGCCGAGAATGGTGTTGCCCGAGAACATGGTGATGTGGCGCAGCTTGCTCGACATCGGCTTGACGACGATTTCCTCGGTGTGGAAGACGCCGTCGACGACGATACCGAAAGTCTGGCTGCCGACCTGGGTGACGACGATGAAGCCGTTCTCCTCGTCGATCACCGCGCCGTCGTCGATCCTGAGCAGCCGCTTGAGATGGATCAGCGGCAGCAGCTTGTTGCGCAACCGCAGAACCGGCGTGTCCTTGATGCGCTCGATGCGATGCTCCGAATTCGCGCGCGCGCGGACGAGCTCGACGACCGAGAGCTGCGGAATGGCGAAGCGGTCGCCCGCGGCCTCGACGATCAGCGCCGAAACGATGGCGAGCGTCAGCGGAATCTTGATGATGAAGCTCGAGCCTTCGCCCAGCACCGACTTCACCTCGATGGTGCCGCCGATCTGGTCGATGTTCGTCCGCACCACGTCCATGCCGACACCGCGGCCGGAGACGTTGGTGATCTTCGCCGCGGTCGAGAAGCCCGGCGCGAAGATGTACTTGTGGATCTGCGCTTCCGTCATCTTCTCGAGTTCGGCTTCGGAGACGATGCCGTTGGAAATCGCCTTGGCCTTGATCGCCTCGGTGTTCAGGCCGCGCCCGTCGTCGGCGATGCAGATGATGATGTGGCCGCCCTCATGATAGGCCGAGAGGCGGATGGTGCCCTGCTCCGGCTTGCCGGCGTTGACGCGGTCGGCGGGCATCTCGAGACCGTGGTCGGCCGAGTTCCGCACCATGTGCGTCAGCGGATCCTTGATCAGGTCGAGCACCTGGCGGTCGAGCTCGGTGTCGGCGCCGTGCATCTCGAGTTCGATCTGCTTGCCGAGTTCGCTCGACAGGTCGCGCACGATGCGCGGCAGCTTCTGCCAGGCATTGCCGATCGGCTGCATGCGCGTCTTCATCACGCCTTCCTGCAATTCGGCGGTGACGTTCGACAGGCGCTGCAGCGGCACCTTGAATTCGGAATCCTCGTGGCGGCGGCTGATTTCGAGCAGCTGGTTGCGGGTGAGCACCAGCTCCGAGACCATCGTCATCAGGTGTTCGAGGGTGTCGACATTGACGCGGATCGACTGGTTCGCGACCTTGTCGGCATCACTGACGGGCGCATCCATTTCCACCACCGACTTCTTGGCCGCAGGTTTTGCGGCAGGCTTTGCCGCTGCCGGCGCGGCCTTCGCGGGCTGCGCTGCGGGCACGATTTCCGGCGCTGTTTCGCGGAACGCCCGCTCGAGTTCGTCGAGCGAGACTTCGCCCGGCCGCAATCCGCGCTCGAGCGTCTGGGACACCAGCGAGCCTTGCGTCACTTCGGCCACGGGTGCGGGCGCGGCTTCGGCCGCCTGCTCGCTCTGCATCACCATGCGTTCGAGCTCGTCGATCAGATCGCGGTCGCTGCCTTCGGGCTCGGCTTCGGTCTGCTCGAGCTTCGCCAGAATGTCCTTGAGGCGGTCGATCGTCGACAGGATGATCGTGACCGCTTCACCCGTCACCGCCTTGCCGTCGCGGAATTTGCCCATCAGCGTTTCGGCGGCATGCGCGAGCGCCTCCAGGCGCGGCAGGCCGAGGAAGCCGCAGGTGCCCTTGATCGTGTGCACCAGGCGGAAGATGTTATCGAGGATCTTTGCGTTGTTCGGGTCTTGCTCGAACTTCACCAGTTGGACGTCCACGAGATCGAGGCTCTCGTGAGTTTCGGTGAGGAATTCGCGGAGAAGATCGTCCATGAAACTGGCCCCAGAGACACGCGGAAATGCCATCGATCGTGGCCTTCCGAAGTCCGGGCAGTTTGTGGGCAAAGCCTTTATATTTGGTTGCGTTGATCGAAACTTAACTGCGAAAACCGTGGCCATCCCAATAAGATGCGGTAGCCTGAGGATGTCTCGTCCCAAGGCTGCGCGGTTAATCAATTCTTAAATGCGCGACGAGCTTCAGACGGCGCTGACGACCACCGCATCGCCATCCATCGAAAGCGAAGCGCGCAGGCCGCACGCCTGCGCAAGCAGCCGCGTGTAATATGGCTGCACGGCGTGTGCATCGATCGTGCCTTGCTGTGCGCCCGCGAGCTGATCGGCGATGTTCTGCGGCAGCCGCGCGTTCAGGCCAGCGGCGCGAATGCGCAAGCCTCCCGCATCGCCCTGTCCCAGAGCATCGACGGTCAACGTACCGCCGCGCGGAATCGTCTGCTGGGCGATGATCAGCATATTCAGCAGCAGCTTGACGCGGTTCTTCGGCTGCAACGTCCGCGGCAGATTCCAGGCCACCTTGGTCTTCTCGTCCTCGAGGAAGCCGCGGGTCATGCTTTCGGCGTCGCCGGTATCGATCTGCGCGCCGGAGGAGCCCGCCGCGCCGAAGGCGAGGCGGCAGAACTGCAGCTTCGCGGACGCGTTGCGGGCGCTCTTGCGGATCAGCGCGAGCGCAAACTCGCGGTCGTCGGCGTTCTTGGCGTCATCCAGCACCTCGAGCCCATTGACGATCGCGCCGACCGGGCTGATCAGATCGTGGCAAACCCGCGAGCACAACAGCGCGGCCAGATCGAGCGCATCGGGACCTGCGGCAAGCGGAATCGGGAGCAAGGGACGGACTGCGGACATGGAGGGTTGTTCCCCGCGAGGATGAGCCGCATAGAAGATGCGGCGAATCACGACATCTAATCCCAACTCATAGCAGGATACCATGCGGCGCCGAAACGTCCGCGCGGCCGAACCAGAGGATAAGAAGGTGCCTTCGACGATAGAGGCGACGAACAAGACCAAAATGTGGGCAATCCACACGCTCGCCGGCGAACGCGCATCATGAGCGCAGGTTCCACTCAGGCACTGACAATCGATCAGGCTGGCGCAAAGTCCCTGCTGGAGCCGCTGACCGACCTGGTCGTGCGCGCGTCTGCGGCGATCCTCAATGTCACCAGGATCACCGCGAACGACAAGCCGGACGGCTCGCCGGTGACGCAGGCGGATCTCGCGGCCGACGCGATCATTGTCGACGGTCTGAAGGAACTGGCGCCGCATATTCCGGTCGTCTCCGAGGAGCGCGTCGATCAGGCGACCGGTCCTTATGCCGCGAGCTTCTTCATCGTCGATCCGCTCGACGGCACGCGCGAATTCATCGCCGGACACAACGACTATACGGTCAACATCGCATTGGTCACCGCCGGCCGGCCGCTGCTTGGCGTGATCGGCGCACCCGCGCTCGGACTGCTGTGGCGCGGCCTCACAGGCTTCGGCGCGGAGCGAATGAGCCTGTCAGCGGATGCAGATACGCGCAACGCAAGCCGGACTTCAATTCGAACAAGATCGTTGCCTGAGGGACAGTGGATCGCAGCGATCAGCAGATCGCATCTCGACAGCCGCACCGACGCGTTCATCAAGCAGCGCGGCGGCGCTACGCGACTGCCGATCGGATCGGCGCTGAAGTTCTGCAGGATCGCGGAAGGTTCGGCCGACATCTATCCGCGGCTGTCCGCGATTTCGGAATGGGATATCGCCGCGGGCCACGCGATCGTCGAGGCGGCAGGTGGCATCGTTGCCGACAGCCGCGGCCGACCGCTGCGCTTCGGCGAGCGCAAGGGCGACTTCGCGGTGCCGGAATTCATCGCCTGGGGCGATGCATCGAAGGCGTCGTGACTACTGCACGAGCTCCAGCTTCAACTTCGGCCAGCGGCGCTGCGCCGAGTTCGCGAAGCCTTCCGGGTTGACCGCGAACGCGGTGCGGCTGGTTTCGCTCGCGAACAGGTAGAGGCGCTTCTCGTGGATCGTCCAAAGCTGCGGCAGGCCCTGCACGACCTTGCCGCGCGCGACGTCGATCGGATCATAGCCGCCGAACTGCGGCGCGTAGACTTCCGGATGGCTGACGAAAGCGGCGCGGTTGCCTTCGTTGCGGAAGCGCCAGACCGCGCCGTCCCGCACGGCCTCGAACCGCTCGTCGCCGCGCACGGCGGACGTCTCGGTAAAATAAGCCACCGGATCGAAGCCGGAGATCGCCAGCCCCGTGAAGCGGTTCACCACCACCCGCTCGGTCGTCGCCTGGGCCAGCGCCATGCCGGAGACGCAGAGCGCGAGGAGGCATGCGGCCAGCGCCCCAACCCGTGCTGGAACCTTTTCTTTCCTGCCGCCGTAACGTCATACTTGATGCCGATAAAAGCTCGATTCGGGACGAATTCTGCATTCTTAGTGGGGTGGAGTCAGTTTCCGGTTAAGTGCCGGTTTGAGATGGCATGTTTGCAACGAGGGGACCCTTTCATGAGACTCGTCATGCGCCTGGCCGCGGTCATGGTCGCAGCAATGCTGGCCGGGACGCTGCCTGCCGCCGCCCAAGGAACCTACCAAGGCGGCCCGCGCCCGGGCCAGAATCCCAATCAGACGTTCTCGCCGGACGAGATCGTCAATGCCGGCCATCAATTCTTCGGCAACGTCTCGCGCGGGCTCGCCTCGGTCGTCGAGCGCGCCGTGAGCAACTGGGGCCTGCCGAACGGCTATGTGCTCGGCGAAGAAGGCAGCGGCGCTTTCGTCGCAGGCCTCCGCTACGGCGAAGGCACGCTCTACACCAAGAACGCCGGCGACCTGCGCGTCTATTGGCAGGGCCCGTCGGTCGGCTTCGACTGGGGTGGCGACGGCGCCCGCACCATGATGCTGGTCTACAACCTGCCGGCGACCGGTGCGATCTACCAGCGCTTCGCGGGCATCGACGGGTCGGCCTATTTCGTCGGCGGCTTCGGCATGACCGCGCTGACCTCCAACAACATCGTCGTGGTGCCGATCCGCTCGGGCGTCGGCTTAAGGCTCGGGGCCAATATCGGCTATCTCAAGTTCACGCCCGACGGCGACCTGGAATCCGTTCTAGAGCGGGTTTGGCGGCTTCTCGTTCCCGAAACCCTGAACGCCGATGGCCGAGGCGCGATTTAGGTTAACGCACTGTGCGGCTGGCGCTCGGGTCGCGCTCCATGGCATGGTAACGAAGTCCTTAATTTGTCGGAGTGCGCCATGGTCGAGCCGATCATGTATTTCGCGATCGGTTTTCTGGTCTCCACCCTGCTCGGGCTCGCCATCGTGCCGCTGGTGCACAGCCGCGCGGTGCGGCTGACGACCAAGCGGCTGGAAGCGGCGACGCCGCTGTCGATGGCGGAAATCCAGGCCGACAAGGACCAACTGCGCGCGGAATTCGCGATGTCGGCACGGCGGCTCGAGATGAGCGTCGATCAGCTGAAGGCCAAGACCACCACCCAGCTTGCGGAACTCGGCAAGAAGATCCGACGCGATCAACCGCATGAAGTTCGAGCTCGGCGAGAAGAACGCCACGATCTTCCAGCTCGAGGCGCGCGAGAAGTCCGTGAAGGAGCAGCTGCGCGCGACGGAAGAGGAATTCGCGGCGAAGACGCAGGCGCTGCGCGATGCCGAGACGAAACTGTCCGACAAGCAGAACGAACTGGCCAAGATCGGATCCGAACTGGCGGATCGCTCGCAGGTCGCCGAAGCGCGCCAGGTCGAGCTCGCCGCGGTCAATACGCAGATCATCGCCCTGCAGCAGCGCGTCAACGACGCCGAACGCGAATTCACCGAAGCGCAGCAAAAGCTCGTCGCTGCAGCGCGACGAATTCGACCAGCGCGACGCGCGACCTGAACGCTGCGCGCGAGCGCGTCGAAAATCTCGCACAGCGCGTCAACGATCTCGAAAAGCAGCTGATCGGGCAGACCAAGGAAGCCGAGATGCTCGGCGCGCGCGCGACCGACCTGGAAAACCGCCTCGCCGTGCAAGGCAAGATGCTGGCCGAGCGCGGCATGGAAAACCACCAGCTTCGCCAGCAGCTCGAGAGCCTGCAGACCTCGGAGCAGAGCCTGCGCGAGCAGGTCGCGTTCGACGCCGGCGAAGCTCGCCCGCATTCGAGAAACTTCGTGCCGAGAAGACGCTGCTGGAAGAGCAGCTCACCGCGGCGCGCGAAGAGCGCGGCGGCATGCAGCGCGAGCTGAACGCCATCAAGTCGCAGACGGAATCGTCGTGGGCCACCGAACGCATGGAAAACGCGGTGCTGCGCGAGCGCATCAACGATATCGCGGCGGAAGTCGCCAAGCTGGCGATCACGCTGGAAGGGCCCGGATTCGCCGATCGAGGCGATCCTTGCGGTCGAGGCGCGCACGCCGGAACAAAGCTACGCGCAGGGCAAGGCCGCGGCCGCGAACGGCGCCGTTCCGAACGCCGCCAACGCCAACAAGCCGGTCGACGCCGGAGCCGGCGCCGAGCATTACGCCATCGGCGACCAAGGGCACGCTGGCCGACCGCATCCGCGCCCTGCAGAGCCAGGCCTCTCGCGCGCAACAGGCGCGGTAGGGCCTAGCGAAAAAGACCCTACGTCCTTGCTTGACACCCTACCCCCGCGCTTCGTAAATCGCGGGCTTGCGTCCGGGCGCTTAGCTCAGCGGGAGAGCGTCCCCTTCACACGGGGAAGGTCATAGGTTCGATCCCTGTAGCGCCCACCAGCCTTCGCTCGCTTCGCGAGCTACGGCTCGGCAAGCCAGCAGTGCATCCGTAGCGAAGGCTGCCGCGCCGTAGCCCGCAGGGCGAAGGCGGGCCGCGGCCCCAGCTCCTCAGCTGCCCACGCGTGGCGCAGCCACGCATTAGCCGAAGGCGAAGCGTGCCGCGGCGAAGCCCGAAGAGCGTAGGCGGGCCGTCTCTTCGCGGGCAAGCCTCCCGACAAAATTCTTCCGGGGCCGAACTGGACGCGACGCTCCTGCCTCTTCGAGCAAGCTAGCGCACCGCACTCAACCCGACGCAGCTCTGCGAGCTGCTGAGGGCGCGAACGACGTCTGGTTCGCGTGGCCGGTTTAGGATGCCGAGCTGTATCGTCGGTACCGGAGCCGTGGGACACGCCCGGTGTGAGCGCCTTCGAAGGGATGCCGCTGAATGGCTGGCGAGCAGCACAGCCATGACGCCCCGCCGCATTCTCCGCGCGGGTGCTGATCGAGCCGCTCAAGCGAGCATCAACAATGTCCACATAACTGACCGATCGCTTGCAACTGTCGGTTCGACACCCTCACGGTCGGTCGGCAGGCCGGCCGTCGCAGAACGCGGCCCCGGTGGACTCTTTGTACTCATTCGCCAATATTCTCCCGCGACGTAAACAGACGACAGCGGACTTCTTGGTGCTAACCATGATTTCGGAAAGCCACGCAGCCACCGCCCTACTAACGGATCTGCCGCCGACAAGACGCCAAACGCGGGCGGCAATCGCTGTTGTCTTGATTGCGTTAGTTGCTTTTGCCGTAGTGGCCCCGTTTTCCGGCAGGCAGGCTGCGGCGCTCAATGCATTCTTTCCCTCACTTGACGCTATTGTTCTAGTCACCGACCTGATTACAGCCGTTCTATTGTATGCCCAATTTTCGATTTCCCGTTCACGCTCGCTCCTCGTCCTGGCGAGCGGCTATTTGTTCACGGCATTCATCGTTATTCCTCATGCCCTTACTTTTGCGGGTGCTTTCTCGCCGACAGGCCTCTTCGGTGCTGGCCTGCAGACAGGATCATGGCTTTTCATCTTCTGGCATATCGGCTTCGCCGCGGCCCTGTTGGGTTACGCGATATCGAAGGACATGAAGCGCGGTGGGCTCGCTTCCGAAACAGCTGTTATGCGTGAGATCGGTTGGAGCGTGGCAGCCGTCGTTGCGTTGGTGAGCGGAATTAGCTTGGCTAACCACCGGGGGTGAGGCGCTGCTACCCCCGATCATTCTTGATACATCCCGGCTGAGTCCCTTCGTGATTTATCCAATTTGGTTCACCATCCTGATCACCGCGGCAGGGCTTGTCGTTTTGGTATTCCGCCGACGTTCGGTGCTCGATCTTTGGCTCATTGTGGTGGCTGCCGTGTTCATTGCGGAGCTTGCCTTCAGCGGCCTGCTACCAACTGTCCGCTTTAGTGTCGGCTTTTACGCGGGACGCGTGTTCTCGCTCGTTACCTCCAGTATCGTCCTGATCATACTGCTTGGAGAAACGACGTGGCTTTACGTACATTTAGCTCGATCGAACGATCTGCTGCAGCGTGAGCGACATAATAAGCTCTTGAGCATGGAAGCAATGGCCGCATCGATCTCGCACGAGTTAAACCAACCGCTAGGAGCAGCTTTATTGAACGGCGAGGCAGCCCTGATGTGTCTCAAGGCAACGCCGCCAGAAATTGACGACGCCACGGAAGCTCTTGAGAGCGTTGTTGAGAGCAACGTGCGCGCCACGGAAATGATCAAGAACATTCGCACCTTGTTTGGAAAAGCAAAGCTGGCCAAGGAACGTGTCGATCTAAATAGTCTCAGTCTCGAGGTGCTGAAAACACTGAGACCAGACTTACGAAGCCGTCTTGATATCAAGACTGAATTAGCCAGTGAGTTGCCGCCCGTTCTCGGCCACAAAGGTCAATTGCGAGAGGTCGTTACGAATTTGATCCAAAATGCGGTTGATGCAATGAATTCAGGAGTTGGGCCTCGGGCACTGATTGTGCGAACAGAACGGGAAGCCAACAACAAGGTCGCAATTGCTGTCGAAGATTCAGGTCCCGGTCTCAGCCCTCAGGATACTGAAAGCATTTTCGATGCTTTCGTTACGACGAAGCCAAATGGAATGGGTTTGGGACTCGCCATTTGCAAGATGATTGTCGAGCGTCACGAGGGCAAGTTGGCTGTTTCGAGCGCGATCCCGCACGGAGCCATCTTCCGTGTAACATTGCCGGCGGCTTAACCGTTCCTGCCTCGTCAAGCAAGCTAGCGCACCGCACTCGGCGAGATGTCTCGCCGAGACGTGTCTGATTGGGATGGGGCACCTGCGCCCGCGTTGGCGTTTAGCTGGCAGCAATTCGGGAACGGACACTCAACGCGGAAGAACACCGCATCAAGCATTGTCCCAGAACGTCAAATCGCCTGTCCCAAACGGTCAAACGATCCGGGGCGGCCCAAGCTATCTTCCCCGGTCGCCACATCCGTTGCCTTGGCAATGAAGATCAAATTCGAGCGCGCGGCATGCGACGGCGCAGCGACGGGCTCTCCGGGTGTTTTACTGATGAAGTCACGTTTCAAGAGAATTGACTGGATACCGACAATGGGAATTGCGGCGATCATCATCCCGATCGTGTGCATCTTCCTGTTTCTTTTCTACGTGCCTTGGTAGGACTGCAGCAGCCCGACCTCCGCCATCGTCGCCACCCGCCTCCCCCGATCAGTCTTCGCAGGGCCGCCGCCGCACCTCGCGACAAAGTTTTCGCAGCCCGAACTCATGAGACGCGGTTGCGCACCAGTATTTCAGCTAGGTAATGTGGGGTATCTCACAGAGAATTCCCGGCGACACGCGCACACTTTCCATCATGTCGCGGCGCCCGAGATCATTTGATTACATCCAGGCGATGGGGATCGTGGCTATCGGTGTTTCGCTATTGTTAGCAGGTTACCTTCTTTGGTTTTTGTAAGAGCCGCCTCAGTTGCAGCCTCGAGGTACGCGTCATTGCCGTCATGATTTGCGCAACGGCAGTCTTATACGGAACAACGCGCCCCCTCTGGCCTGGTTGTGCGCGGATATCGTTCCGTTGTGGGCCTCGATGATGGTACGCGCGATTGACAATCCCATCCCCATGCCGTGCGCCTTGGTCGTGAAAAACGGTTCGAAGACATCCTTGAGCCTGTCAAATGGGATGCCCGGACCGTTATCGGAAATCGCCACTTCGGCGAAGTCATCGCGACGCGCGGTCCAGATTGCAAGCTGGCGGCCAGCGAGCCGGAGTCTCGGACATCGCATCTATCGCGTTAACCATCAGGTTCAGTATGACCTGCTGAATTTGAATTCGGTCGCCACTGATCGGCAGCGATGGGGGTCCGATGACAGTGCTCACGTCAACCTGCCGCGCAGCAGCTTGACCAGACAGAAGATCAACCGCTTCCTTGACAATTTCGTCTGAGTTCAACCGGCTCTACTTCAAACGGCGCTTTTTTCAGCAAACTCCGCAGACGGTGAATGACTTCGCTCGCACGCACATCGTCCCGCCTGATGTCGGCAGCGATTTCCCGAACTTCACCGATGTCCGGCACGGGAGACTTGAGCATCAATTGCAACGTTTCAACGTTTGCAAGAATAGATCCAAGGGGCTGGTTCATCTCGTGCGCAATCGATGCAGTCATTTCACCGGCCATCGAAAAGCGATTGACATGGGCAAGCTCGGACATGCGCTGTCGCGCTTGAAGTTCAGCGTATTGGGCACGTCGCCTCTCATACAGAAGGCCTGCGATGAGAATCGCCTGCAACAAGAGTGCCGCGCCAGCAGCCGAAATCTGCCAAGCATGGGCCCGCCAAACACTCAATTCACGGAAACGAATTTCCGCCCCGGACGGCAATAAACCTTCGTCAATGCCCCAACGAAGCATCTGCCGCCAGTCGAAAATAACCTTACTGCTGCCAACTTCAGAAAGTGCTTGCGGAGGCATATCGCCCGCCAGGAGCCGCAAAACCATCCTGGCTGCGTCAGCACCATGCTCAGTGAAACTATACACGCGCCCCCCGACGATCCCGCGGCCGATGTATTGGTCGACAAAACCATAGACGGGCACGCTTGCGGCGGTGGAAACACGTTCAACGACCTCATGAGGAATGAAGGGTTGGCCAATGCCATCTTGAAAGAATGAGACGAAGAGGACGATAGTTCGGCGGGGCAACTGGGAAAGCGTCGCGAGAAGTCGTTCCAGAGGCAGCTCGGAAACATATGTAAACGGGACCCGGTTCTCGTACGAACGGAACTCTTCTCGTGCCTGCGCGAGAAGCCGGGTGTCGAATTCCGACGCGCCCGAAACTACGACAATGCCTTCGGTCGTGGGATGGAGGCGAAGTGCAAGCTCAAGTGTCGGCGCGAACTCTCTCTTTACGAGCACGCCGAACGTATTGGACGGCAAGGAGCGAACGCCGAGCTGTGTCCTATCCAATCCGCAGAACACGATTGATGCTCCCGGAAAGACCAGATCGCCATATGACGACAAAAAATCAAACGCGGGGGCCATGACCGCGACGGCGACATCGATCTTCTTGCTCGCATATTTTGCGCGGAGGAAGTCTCGCAGGAGCGTCTTGTAAAAGTCAGAGCCAAACCGGGACAAATCCATCGCTTCGCGATAGACCTCAATCGGATCGGTGGAGTTTTGACCGCAGTGTTCGGACGAATTCTTCTTCCAACAGCGTCAGGCCGGGCAATTCGATCCGTTCGTCAAAGAGCAGGACAATATGCCGCGTTGCAGCCGACGCCGACAAGCAGCCAGCCATCAGCATGGCGATACTTGTCCATGCGATGAGGAGGATGGTGCGCGGTTTCATGGCACGGCGGGTTACTTCGCTGCTTCTGATCGCTCCCTCAAGGGCATCTCGGCGCGCCGATGCCGCCGCACGGTCGTATGGCATGACCGAACGCGCTTCGGCCGATCAACGTAGCAGTTTGGGAACCTGAAGTCAGTATTGCGCAGTCGGAGCGCCCTATTTGGCTAGTTGGTAGCGGGAGGTGCTTCAATTGTCCTCAGGGACAATAGAAGACGCCTTGTGCAAGCAATACAAGTCGAGGTACCGGCGTTCTGAGAGACAGTTAGTGCGTATCGTGTAGAGGCTTGAGGGTACCACCCATTTCATCCGCTAAGCGGACCCGCACGAGAAACATATCGGCGGTCAGGTCGAGGCGCCGCACTTGCCAAATCGAAACCTCGTTTTTGTCGTCGATGACGACCCCGGGATTTTGCGGGGAGTTAAACGCCTGCTGGCCCAGTTCGGATACGACAGCCTCTTGTTTGAGTTTGCGGCGGCCTTCGAAGAACACGACGATTTCGAAGAGGCGACTTGCATCATCCTTGACATCAATCTCAAAGACGACTTAGGCATCGACGTGAGATATCGCCTCAAGGAGGCTGGCATCTCTGTGCCGGTTATCTACATCACGGGGAACGATAGACCGGCCATTCGCGCGGCTGCCGAGGAATCCGGTTGCCTCGCATATCTCACAAAGCCTTTTACGGCGCAGTCGCTGATTGAGCCTCTCAACAGAGCATCAACGGCGTCCACATAACCGAGACCGTTGCTGGCCGCTTTTTACCCATCCATTTCAACAGCCGCTTTTCGGCAGCGTCGATCAAGTTCAGCCAAAAAAAGCAAGGTTCATTGCTAAGGGAGCCGCTCCGGTCAGAGAGGCCCACCCATACGGCCACTGCGAAGAACATGGCGACAGTCATGAGAGGCAACAGCCACAGCTTCGAACGCACCCTTTGCGCTCCCTTACCTGCCATTCAACTTGCGCTGACCTTCAATATCTCGGCGCGCAAGCGTTTAGCCTCGCGGCGCAATGTCTCCGCACGGGCCAGGGCCTGATGCGCGATCTCATAGCTCTGCTGGCTTCGCGTGAGCGTATAAACGTCCATACTGAGTAGCGCATACGACACGAGCGCGCGTTCCTCTGCTTCGATCTGTCGAAGGTCTGCCATCTGCAACTCCCCTAAGACAATTCCCCCGCGCAGAGCACGATTGTCCGAGGATCGCGCAGCGCCGCGCTGTCCTCACGCTCGGTTCAGTACCCAGCACAGAGGCGGCGTGATGAGCTAACCGGTGAGCGTACTTGAAAAATCAGCGAGCTTGCATCCGGGCAGATCGTGGAGAGTCGCTCGAATGGCTCTCCATGAGAGTAGGCCCTCAGTTTTCCATCCTGCACAGCCGAGCCCGATTTCTCAGGGCGATATGCCGTGCGCCAAGAAAGTCCAGGATGCCTTGCTCATGCAGCTGCGATAGCGAACGCGACACGGTTTCCAAGGTCAGTCCGAGATAATCGCCGATGTCGCGACGACACATCGGAAGCGGCAATATATTTGACGCCGGAAGTCGCCGCTCCATTTCCAGCAGGAAAGCAGCGACCCGCTCGATGGCTGTCTTCCGTCCGAGCAACACGATCTGCTGTCGCGCATGGTCCAGATCTTCGATCGCCATGCTCAACAGCAGGCGGCTGATCTGTATGTCCTCAGCGGCAGCAGCCTCGATGTCTCCGCGTTTCACAGCGCGGACAGTCGTCATGGCGATTGCGTCAGTGGTCGTCTGGCGGCTTGTGCCGCAGTCAAAGCCGAAAACATCGCCGGGCAGGTAGAATGCGGTGATTTGGCATCGTCCGTCGGACAAGAGCTTGTAGTTGCGAACAGCTCCGCTAATCACCTGGTAAACATAATCTATTGAGCTTTCTTCACAATAGATCTCGGCGCCCTTTTCGTAGTGAGTGAGCTTGGGTACCAGGTCGAGCCGATCTATCAAAATGTCGAACTTGTCGTGCGAGACATGGCTCGCCACGCTGATTTGAGCAGCAATCGCTTCTACCGGCCTCATCAACATGGGAGTGGCCCCCGGTGCGAACCCGTCGCACAAGGGACAACATACTCCACGATCACGGATCGCTCTATTGTACGCAGGTGCATTGGACCTTGGGGCAATGTACCCAGGGACAGGTCTGGCGTAGGCATGCGTTTGGGCAGCGCAACCTTCTTCCGCGCTGGTATCGCGATGCTGTTCGAGGTGGGAACGTCGATCTGACTGGAGCGGTGCGCGAGGCTCTCGCTCCCCTGCCAAGCATCAACGCGAATGCTTTCGCCTTTCTGCGCCGCTCCGCATTGGCCTGAAGGTGAGGCGATTGGGATTGCAAGGCTGCATCTGCCGTTGACATCACAGGGGTGTACGCAGTTGCCGACAGTCATTCATCTCGTTGACGACGACGCGGCGTTCCGGAAAGCCATGTCCAGGCTGTTGCATGAAGCCGGATATGAAGTTGCTGCTTTCGAGTCCGCTCGCGAGCTCCTGGAGTGTTTGCCTGAGCCCCACGAGCCAAGCTGCATACTGCTTGACGTGCAAATTCCTGGTTTGACCGGCCCCGAACTGCAGGAGAGGTTGATTGCGCTCGGCCTGGACTTCCGATCATCTTCCTGACCGGACACGGCGACATCCCCACCAGCGTGCAGACGATCAAGGCGGGTGCCGACGACTTTCTGACCAAGCCGGTGCCTGGCGCCATCTTGCTCAAGGCGATTGCGCGCGCGCTCGCGCGTCACCGTCTTGCGCTGGAGGAGAAGGCAAAGAGCAAGTCGCTGCATGAGCTGGTAGATACGTTGACGCCCCGCGAACGTGAGGTCTTTGAATTGGTCGTACAGGGACTTATGAACAAGCAGGTCGCCCATCAGCTCGGAACGACGGTGCGAACGATCAAGGCGCATCGCCGCAGGATCACGGAGAAGATCAAGGCCCGCTCGCTTGCCGAACTGGTCGTTGTCGCGGAGCGCCTGGGCATTCTCGCTGGCGCAAAGGATGCAGCTGCCACGCGCGCGTCGGACCATGTGGCTCATGGTGTCCTCAAGGACAAGACAAAGATCTGCAGCTGTTAGACAGGATTCGGAACTTCCCGTCCAGCACATGATCGGCGGCAAGCCGCCGAAGTCGGCGCAGCGGCACGCTTTATCGGCTTCCAACAGAAACAGAATATGGCCCGCAATCGTTCTCGCCGTCCTGGACGAAACGAATAGTTGCGCGGTCCTCAGCGGTGCCGCCGGCTATCCCAATCCGATCGTAGCAGCGCTTGCCATCACTAAACACTTGGCAGACTGCACCCTGCGCGCCGTAGATCGTCAATTCGTGTTGGCCCGTCGAATAGCGGTCCGACAGTTTGCTGAAGTCGATCTGGAAGGCAGAGCCGGAACCATCTGTGCTTTTGATCTGATAAACACACGCATCAATCTTTCTAATGGTCATAAGACGCTCACCGCCTGTCAGGGTGGCTTCGTCGGGTGAATAGACCAGTATGGTGGTGGTCCGAAAGGGACCTACCATCGCAACCTTTCCCAGGATCACAGACGCGTTTGCGATAGCGCGGTCCTCGGGCAGTCGCTTGCCATCGACCACGCGCCGAGTGGCCAAATTTCGTCTCGCAACTTCATTTCCCTGCTCAGCAGCCTTGCGGTACCAAAAGATGGCCTGCGCCTCATCTTTAGCAACGCCAAGGCCCTTGGCGTACATTCGGCCGAGATTATTCTGTGCCTTGGCGACTCCTTGCTCGGCGGCCTTTTGATACCAGGCAACGGCCTCTGTATCGTCTTTGGGGATGCCCAGACCGCTACTGTAACGGTTGCCGAGTGCAAGCTGGGCACGAGCATCTCCTTGCTCGGCGGCCTTGCGGTACCAAGCGACGGCCTGTGCTTGATCTTTGGTTACACCAAGACCCTCGGCGTAGAGGGAAGCCAGATTTGATTGTGCCGGTGCGTATCCGGCTTCCGCCGCCTTGCGATACCAAACGATTGCGTTCACATGATAGTCAATCTTGGCGTAGGCGCGGCCCAACTGATAATGGAAGCGAGGCACATTTGGATGGCGCTTCACGGCTTCCACACACGACGGCATGGCCTTGGACGGATTTATATCGTTGATCGGCATTCCGACGCTCTTGCGCTGCGGGTCAAGATCATCCGCAGCGTAAGCATCGCAGTCGTTCGGCGGGACAATTTCTGCTGAAGCGGATGGATTGCCGAACATCACTGCGATGGAAATGACAAGTAAACTGATCCTTTGAGGAAGCATCCACAGTTCCTCCGAAACCATTGTTTGGGATTTCGGGAGCCGGCGCACATTGAGGTAGCTCAAAGTGGGGCAGCTTGGCTCTCAGAACTGGGTGACAGACGGAGGCATGCTCGCCGCGGACCTGCCAGCGGATTGTGGTCGGCAGGCTCTCGCCCGACGCACTACGCGGCGGAGGTACGGCAGTGCTTGCGCGCATCTGCCGCACGCCGCCGCTCCTCGCGCCACTCCGCCGGCGGAGCACGCCCGTGGGCCACCGCGTGCCGCTCGCGCTGCTGATCGCCGTCGTCTATCTCGTGGGAGCGGCGACGGGCGGCAGCCTGTTCGCGCTGCTGCGTCGATCGTACGAAGAGTCCAGGCGAAGCCTTGTTGGCTCGTGCTGAATTAAAACCTCAACGAAAAGGCCGGCATTTCTGCCGGCCTTATTCACTTGAGAAACGGAGCAACAGGACGAAGTCAGTATCTCGTCAGGGCTGGTCCACCGAAGCGGTAGTTCACGCGCACGGTGACCATGTCCACGTCCTGGTCGACGCGACTGGAAGCAAGAGCAAGGGCGGGAACGAAGAACGTATGGTCCGAGTTCGCCCATGAACAGGTGGTTGTATTCGATGCCGGCCGACCAGTTCGGAGCGAAGCCATACTCGAATCCGATACCCACGGTGGCGCCCCAGCGGGTCGAGCTTGCCGAGACAAGTTCAACTTCGCCAAGCGTGGTCAGGATGCCGAAACTATTGCTCGTCACCGCCGCGCCGCCCTTTATGTAAACCAGCGCCGCGTCCCAGGCCCAACCGATCTGGCCGGTGAAAAGGCCGATGGCATCAGTGCTTGCGCGAGTTGAGAACAGGGGATTGAGAAGGCTGACGCGCGTGCTGGTCAGGTCCGCCCAATTGCCCTGAGCTTCCAGGCCGAAAACAAACTGATTGGACTGCCAACGGTAGCCGATCTGCCCACCGAAAAGGCCCCCGGACCGATTGCTGCAGCCGTCAGCAAAGGATACTCCACCGAGCAGCTCGAAATCCCAACAATTCTCGACCTGCCCCCAGCCGCCGTTGGCGCCGATGTAAAAGCCGGTCCAGTTGTATATTGGAGCAACCACCGGCGGCGGCGCCTTGACGGGCATGCGCATGTCGGCGGCAACAGCCGGCGCCGAGATGGCGGCAACAGCCGCGGCAGCGCAAAGCAACGTCGAAATCTTGTTCATTGCAAACCCCTCAACGGTTCAGTTTCGCTGGAGTCGTTTCTATGCCTCGTAGCAGCGAGCCGCTATTGCGCGCAGGCCACAGTCACAGATGAACTACAGCTTAGAAAAGTGGAACCCGGCCAGCATGTTAACCTAAGTTGGGATCAGACTTCCTGATGAAATTCAGTGCCTTAAATGGAGTATCGAAGATCGGGTCGTTTAGGAATATGGCAGCATCTTGGCGGAAACCTTCCTATCTGTGCATCCACCGATCCCGCTCGGCTGCGCGGCTTGCCACGCAACTTGAGCTGGATCCCAACTCGGATCAGATCGGCCCGCGCGATCGGACCGGTTCCGCCTCACATCTGCACTTCGATCAGCCGTGGTCCCGGCGTCTTGACCGAGTTGGCGAGTTCCTTGTGGAACTCCTCGGCATTCGACACCGCGACACCCGGCACCCCCATGCTCTTCGCCATGGCCAGCCAGTCGATCGCCGGCCGATCGAGGTTGAGCATGTCGACCGCCTTCTTGCCCGGCGTGCCCGCCTGCACGTTGGCGAATTCGCCCTTGAGGATTTCATAGGTGCGGTTGGCGAAGATCACGGTGGTGACGTCGAGCTGCTCGCGCGCCTGCGTCCACAACGACTGGATCGTGTACATCGCGCTGCCGTCGCCCTCGAGCGCGATCACCCGCCGGTCGGGGCACGCGACAGCCGCGCCGGTCGCAACGGGCGTGCCGTAGCCGATCGAACCGCCCATGTTCTGCAGCCAGTCATGCGGCTTTGCGCCGGCGGTCGGCGCGAAGAACGCGCGGCCGGTGGTGACGGCCTCGTCGACGACGATGGCGTTCTCGGGGATCGCCGCAGCGATGGCGGCCGCAATCGATGCATGAGTCAACGGACCGGTCGGCTTGACGATCTCCGCATGCTTCTGCGGCTTGGCGTCGGAAGGCTTCGCGCCGACCGCGTCGGCCAGCGCCTGCAGGCTGCCGATGGCATCGCCGCCGATATCGCAGAGCTTGTGCACCTTTGCGCCGTCCGCCTTCAAGAGGCTCGGCTTGTTCGGATAGGCGAAGAACGCGATCGGCTCGTGGCGCCTCGACCAGGATGATGTTGCGATAATCCTTCAGCGTGTTGAGCGCGAGATCGACGACATAGGGCACGCGGTCGACCGAGAAGCGCCCCTGCCCGCGCGCGACACGCGGGTTCGAGCCCTGCGCCATCACCTTGCAGCCGGTCTTGCCGGCGATCTGCTGCGCGAGCGCAAGTCCGTCCTCGCGAAGCGCCCGATGCGACATCAGGATCAGCGTCGGCTCGCCGCTCTTGAGTATCTTCGCCGCCGCCTCGACGGCGGACGCCGACATCGCCGCGCGCTGCGAGATCGCACCGACCTCGGCGATACCATCAGCCTCGTTCCAGGCGGTGTCGGCCGGCAGGATCAGCGTCGCGATCTGCCCCGGAGAAGCGCTCGCCGCTGCGATCGCGGCCGCGCCGTCGCGCGCCACCGATTTTGCGTCCGGCGACGTACGCACCCAGGACGACACCGGCCGCGCCAGTCCTTCGATGTCCGAGGTGAGCGGCGCGTTGTAATCGATGTGATAGGTCGCGTGTTGGCCGACGATGTTGACGATGCCGGACGATGCCTTCTTGGCGTTGTGCAGGTTGGCGATGCCGTTGCCGAGGCCGGGGCCGAGATGCAGCAGCGTCGAGGCCGGCGTCCCCTTCATGCGGTAGTAGCCGTCTGCGGCGCCGGTGACCACGCCTTCGAACAGACCGAGCACGCAGCGCATGCCGTCGACGCGATCGAGTGCGGAAACGAAGTGCATCTCCGAGGTCCCGGGATTGGTGAAGCACACGTCCACCTTGCCCGCGACCAGCGTTCTCACCAGACTTTCCGCACCATTCATGGCTGCACCAATGCTTTCGTGTTTGTTTAAGGGCTCCCGATCACGAAAAAATCATCCTTCGAAAGCCCCGTCAAACGCTTTGGCCGCGCAGCGCAATCGCATGAATTCATGGCGTTCCGGTAGAAGGACCAGGAAGGCGCGCGGCGAAGCGAAGCAGCGCGACAGGTGCGCGGCTTGCGAAACGCGGCGAATTGTGGCCTTTGTCCCGCCGAACTTCGGCGAACTGCGACATTCGCCGGAAACGTACGCTGAACTTTGACGTTACGACTTTGACGAGGGGAGAAATGAAGCGACTGCTGGCTATTCTGGCCGTGGCGACGGCATTCGTTGCGCTCGCGCAGCCCGCACGGGCGCAGGTGGACGATCCCGGACCTTCTGTTCGGCGGCGCACCCGCAAACAAGCGCTATCAGTTCTTCTCCGGCGGCTATGCCGGCGAGATCTCGCGCACGACGGTCAGCTTCCCGGGCGACTACAAGCCGGGCAGCATCTTCATCAACACGGCAGAACGCCGGCTGTACCTGATCCTCGGCAACGGCCAGGCCCTGCGCTATGGCATCGGCGTCGGCCGCGACGGCTTCCGCTGGGCCGGCGTGCACAGGATCACCGCGAAGAAGGAATGGCCGGATTGGACGCCGCCCGCGCAGATGCTGCGCCGGCGTCCCGGACCTGCCGCGCCACATGAAGGGCGGCGAGGACAACCCGCTCGGCGCGCGCGCGATGTACCTCGGCTCGACGCTCTACCGCATCCACGGATCGAACGAGCCGGAGACCATCGGCCAGGCCGTGTCATCCGGCTGCTTCCGCATGACCAACGCCGACGTGATCGACCTCTATAGCCGCGTCCAGGTCGGCGCGACGGTGATCGTGAAGAACTGAGCGTCTGCGCATTTGCAGCACGCAAGGGCCGGCACGAGCCGGCCCTTTTTGTTTGGCCGGGCAATAAGCTAGAATGATTTCATGCACCGGACGCAGAGGCGGATATCGCTGCTCCCCGCCGCAGGCCTCGTCGCGGCCGCAGCGCTGATCGCAACCGTGGCCGATCGCGCCTGCGCGCAGACCGTCATCACGCCGCAGCGTGAGAAGAAGCAGTTCACCGACGCGCAAATCGCCGACGGATTTTTCAAGGTCGCCTTCGGCGCCGAATTCCATCTCGCCGGCCGCGTCGATCGTATCCGCAAATACGATCGACCGGTGCGCGTGTTCATCGACAACCGGGGGCGGCCGGACCGCCGTGCAAGGATGCGCGAGGTGATCGCCGACATCAGCCGGCGGATCGAGCACATCGACATCGCCGAAGCCACGCAGCGCGAGGACGCGAACGTGATCGTCACGCTGGTGCGCGATCGCGACCTGCAGCGGACGATCACGTCGTTCTACGGCTCCGATCGCGCGCGCGAGATCAAAAAGGCCATCGATCCGCAGTGCCTGTCGAGCTTCACCAAGGACGACAACTTCGCCATTGTCTCCTCGAACATCATTCTCGCGGTCGATGCCGGCAGCTTCCTGTTCGCCGATTGCGCCTATGAGGAATTGCTGCAGGCGCTCGGGCCCATCAACGACACGGACTCGGTGCCGTGGACGACCTTCAACGACAACGTGAGCATGAGCCATTTCGGCATCTTCGATCAGTATCTGCTCAACATCCTCTATCACCCGCGCTTGCGGCCGGGCATGTCGGTCGACGAGGTGAAGGCGCTGCTGCCGGCCGATTCTTCCGGAGGTCCGGGCCTGGGTGGCGAAGAGCAACGGCTTGCCGAACTGAACGGCGCTCAGCTCTTCGTCGGCGACTTGCAGATCGCCTTGAGGGCCGCCCACTCTTCTGCCGTCAGCAACGGCGGCGCAGTCGGCGAACTGTCCTGCTGGCTCATCCGCGCCAGCCGATCCTCCGACAGCGGATGGCTGGAGATCAGGGCAAGCCCCTTGCCTTTCTCCTTGCCGGTCACGCGCAGCAGGAACTCGCCCATCGGCTTCGGCGAGCGGCCGAGCTTGCGCATCACGTCGATGGTGGTCTGGTCCGCGGTGCGCTCGGCCTCGCGCGAGTGCGAGGCCTGAAACAGCTCGCGGCTGGCGAAGATGATGGCGCTGGAGCCGGTCACGTCGCCGAACAAGAGGCCGATCAGGAACGAGGTGCCGCCGTTGTAGATCAGGTTGCGCAGGCCGTCGCGGTTCTTCACATGCCCGAGTTCGTGCGCGAGCACGCCCGCAAGCTCGTCGACGTTCTCCGCCTTCGCCAGAAGTCCCTCGAACACGTAGATCTTGCCGCCGGGCAAGGCGATGGCGTTGGCGATCTCGTTGGAGATCACCGCGGCGTCCGCCGTCGCGTCGACGTCGCCCGCCTGGCGCAGCATGTCGACCAGTTTGCGGAACGCCGCCATGCCGGCCGGGTTTTCGCATTGCTTGCCGTCGAAGATGACCTTCACCTGCTTGTCGGCGACTTCGCCGATGCGCTTCTCGACCGCGTAGGGAATGAGCGGAGTGAGCCGGTCGGCAGCGAGCGGCACAACGAACAGCACCATCAGCACGATCGAGACCAGAGCTGCGACCGACCATCCGACGATCACCGCAACGCCCTTCGCGCCCGGCAAATCCGCATCGAGCGACGGACAGCGGCGCTCGAGGTCGGCGGCCAGCGCCGGATCGCGGATCTCCAGCCGCGCCAGCAGCGGCGCCGACACGCACATGGTGCGCAGCGTGCCTGCCGGACCGTCAGCGCGGCGAATATCCGCATAGGGCCAGGCGGCGATGACGTCCTCGCCGTCCAGGATCTCGCAAGCGGTCGGCAAGCCGCAACGAGACATCGCGCCTGCGGCTCGATGTGCCGTCGAGATAGGTCACCGGGGCACGCGCGGGCGCTCCTCCGTCAATCGCGGGCGCGTCCGACACGACATTCCCCGGTTCGCTCACGCGTCAGAACCCTCCGACATCAAGCCCGTCGGCGAAACCTTCGCCGATGGCGTTGGCGAGATCGCCCTTGGCGGCGACGTTCGCCGCAGCCTCGATGCCATGAACCCTGATCGATGTCACCGTGCGCTCCCACAGGTCGCGCAGGAGATAGAGGCGGATGAAGATGTTCAAGGCCATCGCCCAGGCGAAATAGCCGATCACGGCCAGGACAATGAACGGAATGCTGGTGTACAGCTCCGGATTGCTGAACAGCTCCATCGTCAGCGCCTCCCCCATCGTCGCGCCGGCGATAGCCGCGGCGAGCGCGAACCACGGGACGAGCACGAACGACGTCAGGATGATCCAGCCGATCACTTTCCAGTAAAGGCCGATGAACGCGGCCATGTCGAGCCGCGAACTCGAGCCGCACGCCGCCGAGCCGCAGTCCGTTCAGCCACCAGCGGAACTGGACCGCCTTGAACAGCGCGTAGACGAAGGGAATGCCGATATAGGTGATCATGGCGATCGGCGTCAGCAGCCAGAGCCACCAGCCCTTCTTGAAGAAATCCCAGCCCTTGCCTTCGAAGCTGCCCTGCAGGTCGCCATAATGCGTGTGCTGCATCTTGTAGCGCTCGAGCGCCGCGTCGCGCCACGGCAGGACGAGGCCGAGGGTGAAGATCATGGCCAGGCCCCAGAGCGAGGCACGCAACGCATAAGCCCAGCCGGAGCCGGTCATCCAGAAGCGGACGCCGCGCCAGACGGTGCGCGTCATGCGGTAGCGCCGGGCGCGATAGATCGCGAACTGCGTGAACACGTAGATGAAGAGGCCAAGCGGGACGCTGGCGAACGCCTGCAACCGCTCTGCCTCGAGAGTCGAGAATGAAATAGCCGATGATAGATCGGCATCAGGATCGCCATGGCGACCAGGAAGCCGATCAAGAGCTCCTTGCCGCGGCCGGTGTATTCGGCGCCGTCGCCGTCGACGACGGTGTGCGACCAGAGATGGCGGCGGATGTCGGTGGTGAGCCAGAACCGATAGAAGCCCGCGGTGATCATTTCGAGGCCCGCGCCTCGCGCCACGAGGCCGAAGAAGCTGCGGCGTTCGCCGCTGAATGCGACCTTTATGTGGGTCGGCGCCGGCTGACAGCGGCGCGGTGGTCATCTGGTCCATGAGTGCCCCGAAAGTTAGAGAAACGTCTGGATTTAACGCTTAGTCGCCCTTCCCCGTATGACGGTTCGAGGCGTGGAAGTGTGACCCAGGTCGCAGAACGCGCGTCAGTCACCGGCTGTTGACTATACCCTCGCGAGCAACGGCCGCGGTTTCAATTATCTGGAATTACGCCTGTTTTTCGAACAGCTCCCGCCCGATCAGCATGCGCCTGATCTCGCTGGTTCCCGCGCCGATCTCATAGAGTTTCGCGTCGCGCAACAGCCGGCCGGTCGAATAGTCGTTGATATAGCCGTTTCCGCCCAGGAGCTGGATCGCATCGAGCGCGCATTGGGTCGCCCGCTCCGCCGCGTAGAGGATCGCGCCCGCCGCATCCTCGCGCGTGGTCTCGCCGCGGTCGCACGCCTTCGCCACCGCATAGACGTAGGCGCGCGCGGCGTTCATGGTCACATACATGTCGGCGACCTTGCCCTGCACGAGCTGGAACGTGCCGATCGGCTGACCGAACTGCTTGCGCTCGTGCACATAGGGCATCACCACGTCCATGCAGGCCTGCATGATGCCCAGCGGCCCGGCCGCCAGCACCGCACGCTCGTAGTCGAGGCCGGACATCAGCACGTTGACGCCGTTGCCGACCTTGCCGAGCACGTTCTCTTCCGGCACCTCGCAATCCTGAAACACCAGCTCGCAGGTGTCGGAGCCGCGCATGCCGAGCTTGTCGAGCTTTTGCGCGGTCGAAAATCCCTTCATGCCTTTCTCGATGATGAAGGCGCTCATGCCGCGCGGCCCGGCATCGGGATCGGTCTTGGCGTAAACCACCAGCGTCTCGGCGACCGGACCGTTGGTGATCCACATCTTGCTGCCGTTGATGATGTAGCGGTCGCCCTTCTTGTCGGCGCGCGTGCGCATCGACACCACGTCGGAGCCCGCACCCGGTTCGGACATCGCCAACGCGCCGACCTGTTCGCCGGAGATCAGCTTCGGCAGATACTTCCGCTTCTGCGCATCGGAGCCGTTGCGGCGGATCTGGTTGACGCACAGATTCGAATGCGCGCCGTAGGAGAGACCGACCGCGGCCGAGGCGCGCGAAATTTCCTCCATCGCCACGCAGTGCTCGAGATAGCCGAGCCCGGCGCCGCCGTACTCCTCCTCCACCGTGATGCCGTGCAGACCGAGCGCGCCGATCTTCGGCCAGAGGTCGCGCGGAAAGGTGTTGGTCTTGTCGATCTCTTCGGCGCGCGGCGCGATCTCGTTCGATGCAAAACTCCACACGGTGTCGCGGATCGCGTCGGCGGTCTCGCCGAGATCGAAATTGAAGACCTTTGGCGTGTTGGCGATCATGGGACGTGGCTCCAACGCAAACTACGAAATCAGGCGACGAGATCGAGCCCGGTCAGCATGTCGTAGGCGAGCAATTCCTCGGCGTCGTGCGACACCATGATCCGCTTGCCGATCAGATCGCGCAAGGTCTCCGAGGTGCCGCCGCCAAGCGTTCCGTAGCGTGCGCCGCGGTAGAGGCGGTTCACCGCATATTCCTCGGTGAAGCCGAAGCCGCCATGCATCTGCACGGCATCATTGGTCACCCGCAACGCCATCTCGTTGCAGAACACCTTTGCCACCGCCGCCATGAACGGATCCGGAAACGGATCGGCGGTCATGCAGGCGCGGTAAAGGATGCTGCGCCCGGTCTCGATGTCCTTGTACATGTCGGCGAGCTTCCAGCGGTTCCCCTGGAAGTCGCCGATCGGCTTGCCGAAAATCTCCCGGTCGCGTGCATACTTCAGCGCCTCGGCGAATGCGCCCTCCGCAAGACCGAGCGAGATGCTGGGATTGAGGCAGCGCTGGGTGTTGAAGGCGGAGAGCAATTTGCGAAAGCCGTCCTCGCGGATGACGAGATTTTCCAGCGGCAGCTCGCAGTTGTTGAACTGGATCTCGTGCAGGTTCTCGCCGCCCATGGTGTGGTAGGTGCCGGTCACCTCGAAGCCGGGCGTGTTCGGCTCGAGCAGCACGCAGCCGATGCCTTCACGCCCCGGCTTCTTGTCGATGCGGCTGAAGATGACGAACATGCCGGCTTCCTTCGCGCGGCTGATCAGCGTCTTGACGCCGTTCAGGACGATCCGGTCGCCCTTGATGTCGGCGTTGGTGCGGTAGTTGGCGACGTCGGTGCCTGCATGCGGCTCGGTCATGCAGACGGCGAGGATGCAGTCGCCGCTCACCACCTGCGGCAGGATGCGCTGCTTGATCGATTTCGGCGCGTAGGTGGAGATCACGCGCGTCTGCACGCCGGCCTCGCCCAGCGTCGCCATCGCCGTGACATAGCAGCCCTTGGCGATCTCCTCGAGGATCAGCGCGGTCTCGAAGATCGTCAATCCCAGCCCGCCGTATTCCTCCGGCACCGACATGCCGAGCACGCCGAGCTCGGCGAGCTTCTTCATGTTCGGCCAGGGAAAGGTGCCGTCCATGTATTTCTGCGCGTTCGGCTTGAACTCGCCTTCGACGAGGTCGCGCACGGTTGCAACCATGCTGCGTTGTTGTTCTGTCAGCTTGAAATCCATCGCCCGGCCGTCTCCCTCGCGCGGTTTTGCGGCACAATGGCACGGGCGGACGGCCAAAAGAAGAGCGGCCGGCGAATGCCGGCCGCTCATTGGTTTTGGATCACGCCCGTTCCGAATGTCGGACTCGGGGCTTAGGCGATGGCGCGCGAGGCTTCCCTGACCTTGCGGGTGGCGCCGTCCACCGACTGCGCCACGCTGGCGATCTGGGTCACGCTGGCATTGATGTCGCTGACGCCGCGGGCTGCGACCTGCATGTTTTCCGAGATGTTCTTCGTCACCGAGGACTGCTCCTCGACGGACGCCGCGATCGCTGCGGAGATTTCGTTGATGCGCGAGATCGTCTGGCTGATCGCCTCGATCACCGTGACCGCGCTCGCGGTGGAGTTCTGGACCTCGGCGATCTGGCCGGAGATCTCGTCGGTGGCCTTGGAGGTCTGGGTCGCAAGGCTCTTCACCTCGGAAGCGACCACCGCGAAACCGCGGCCGGCTTCGCCTGCGCGCGCCGCCTCGATGGTCGCGTTCAGCGCCAGCAGGTTGGTTTGCTCGGCGATGTTGTTGATGAGCTTCACCACGTCGCCGATCTTCTGCGCGGCCTGAGCAAGGCCCGAGACGATCGTGTTGGTCTCATTCGCCTGCTCGACGGCCTTGGTCGAGATCGAGAGCGCATCCGCCGCCTGGCGGCTGATCTCGCTGACCGAGGCCGCCAGCTCTTCGGCGCCTGACGCGACTGCCTGCATGTTGCCCGCGGTCTGGGTCGAAGCCGCCGCGGCAGCGGTGGCCTGGCTGTTGGTGGAAGAGACCGCGTCGGTGATCTGCGTCAGATCGGCGTCGATCACCTTCTGCGCTTCGGCCCGCCGGATGCGCTGCTCGAGCTGGGCCGTGATGTCGCCGCTCACGAGCTTGACGATCTTGCAGACCTTGCCGTTGGCGTCGATGACCGGGTTGTAGGACGCCTGCAGCCAGATGGACCTGCCGCCCTTCCCGATGCGCTCGAATTCGCCGGACTGGTACTGGCCGCCGCGCAGGCGCTCCCAGAACGTCCGATACTCGGCGCTGTCGCGCTTGCGCCTGAGGCATGAACATGCTGTGATGCTTGCCCTGGATTTCGGCCAGCGAATAACCGACAGTTTTGCTGAAATTCTCGTTGGCGACGATGATCGTGCCGTCGAGGTTGAACTCGATCACAGCCTGCGACTTGTGGATTGCCTTGATCTGGCCTTCGTAGTCGGCGCTACGCATCTTCGCGGCCGTGATCTCGGTTGCAAACTTCACCACCTTGTAGGGCTTGCCGTTGCCGGCGATCAGCGGGTTGTAGGACGCCTGGATCCAGACCGGCCTGCCGCCCTTGGCGAGGCGCTTGTATTCCGCCATCTGGAACTGGCCCCGGTTGAGGTTTTGCCAGAGCTCGCGATAGGCGGCGCTGTCCTTCTCGGCCGGGTCCACGAACATGCTGTGATGTTTGCCGCGGATTTCGTCGAGACCGTAGCCGAGAACGTTGAGGAAGTTCTCGTTGGCGGTGATGATCGTGCCGTCCAGATTGAATTCGATGACGGCCTGCGACCTGCTCAGCGCATTGAGCTTGGCATGTAATTCCCGAGACGATCCAAACATCGTCATACCCCCCAGTTTGACCCGCCACGGTTGTATTCGAACAAAATTAACCAAACTTTACACCGGCGCGCATTCCACTGAGTTCGCTAACGAAAAACCCGAATACGGGAACCAAATCCACAGATCGGGAACGGCAATTGCAGTCGCCTATGCCGAAAGCGGAGGACTTCGCCGCTTGCTCCCGCTCAACCGGCCCCCAATAATCGAACCAAGCACCCGTGGCCCTTTGCGCGAATGACAACGCATCATCCGGCCGGCCACGCGGACCGGATGATCGGATAAGGGACGAAACCCCATGCACGGCACGATCCTCCGGCGACGCCAAAGAGCGCGCCTGCTCCATCCCGCTTGGCGGACATCCACGTGGGCGACCCGGCGCTCTTCGCCAGCGACAGTCACTGGCCCTACTTCGACCGCCTGCGCAAGGAAGACCCGGTCCACTACTGCCGCGAGAGCGAGTTCGGCCCGTACTGGTCGGTCACCAAGTACAACGACATCATGGAAGTCGAGACCAACCACCAGGCCTATTCGTCCAACTCCAGCCTCGGCGGCATCACCATCCGCGACTCCCGCCCCGACCTGCGCCGTCCGAGCTTCATCTCGATGGACCAGCCGCAGCACGGCCCGCAGCGCAAGACCGTGGCGCCGATGTTCACGCCGACCCATCTCGACAAGCTCGCCGTCACCATCCGCGAGCGCGCCTGCCTGATCCTCGACAACCTGCCGCGCAACGAGACCTTCGACTGGGTGGACAAGGTTTCGGTGGAACTGACGACGCAGATGCTGGCGACGCTGTTCGACTTCCCGTGGGAGGAGCGGCGCAAGCTGACCTACTGGTCGGATATCGCGACCGCGGTTCCCGGCGCCGGCATGATCGAAACGCTCGAAGAGAAGCAGGTGATCATCGAGGAGTGCGGCGAGTACTTCAAGAAGCTCTGGAACGAGCGCATCAACCAGCCGCCGAAGCACGACCTGCTGTCGATGATGGCGCACAGCGACGCGACGCGGAACATGGACGAGCGCAACTTCCTCGGCAACCTGATCCTCTTGATCATCGGCGGCAACGACACCACGCGCAATTCGCTCTCGGGCGCGGTCTACGCGCTGAACAAGTTCCCGGACCAGTTCGCCAAGCTGAAGGCGAACCCGGAGCTGGTGGAAAGCTTCGTGCCGGAGGTGATCCGCTGGCAGACGCCGCTGTCGCACATGCGCCGCACCGCGCTCGCCGACACCGAGCTGCGCGGCAGGACGATCAGGAAGGGCGACAAGGTGGTGATGTGGTACGTCTCGGGCAACCGCGACGACGAGGTGATCGAGAACCCGTACGACTTCATCATCGACCGCAAGCGGCCGCGCACGCACCTGTCGTTCGGTTTCGGCATCCACCGCTGCGTGGGCTTGAGGCTCGCCGAGCTGCAGCTGAAGATCGTCTGGGAGGAAATCCTCAAGCGCTTCGACAACATCGAGCTGATGGAGGAGCCGAAGCGGGTCTATTCCAGCTTCATCAAGGGCTACGAGCACCTGCCCGTCCGCATCGCGGGCTAGAGTCTGATCCAGCTTCGCCGGATCAGACCGTCGCGTTTGTTGCTTGGGCATGATCTTATCCGAAAACCGGTATCCACTTTTCGGGATCATGCCCGGACGCCCATACCAAATCGTCAGAACCGCTCTCCGACCCCTGCTTTTTCGCCGTAGCCCGGCCCGCAACGGCCGGGCTATTGCTTTTGGAAAGCAAGGATGGAGACGCCATGAACATTGCCGTGAGTGCCGAGGCTGACGCCGTGCACGACAATCACCAGGACATCCGCGACGCGGTCGCAAAGCTCTGCGAGGGCTTTCCGGGCGAGTACTGGCGCAAGCTCGACCGCGAGATGGCCTACCCGACCGAGTTCGTGCAGGCGCTGACCGAGTCCGGCTACCTCGGCGTGCTGATCCCCGAGGAATATGGCGGCGCGGGACTGAAGATTGGCGCGGGAAGCGCGATCCTCGAAGAGGTCCACCGCGCGGGCTGCAACGCCGGCGCCTGCCACGCGCAGATGTACACCATGGGCACCGTGCTGCGGCACGGCAACGAGGAACAGAAGAAGAAGTTTCTGCCGCGCATCGCCAGCGGCGAATTGCGGCTGCAGGCGTTCGGCGTCACCGAGCCGACCAGCGGCACCGATACGTCGTCGCTGAAGACCACGGCCAAGCGCGACGGCGACCACTACGTCGTCAACGGCCAGAAGATCTGGACCAGCCGCGCCGAGCACTCCGACCTGATGATCCTGCTCGCGCGCACCACGCCGAAGGACCAGGCGGCCAAGCGCACCGACGGCCTGTCGGTGTTCATCGTCGACATGAAGGCGGCGCTCGGCAACGGCCTGACCATCCGCCCGATCCGCACCATGATGAACCACTCCACCACGGAAGTGTTCTTCGACAACATGAAGGTGCCGGCCGAGAACCTGATCGGCGAGGAAGGCAAGGGTTTCCGCTACATCCTGTCGGGCATGAACGCCGAGCGCATCCTGATCGCGTCGGAATCGATCGGCGACACGAAATGGTTCATCAAGAAGGCGACCGACTACGCCAACCAGCGCGTGGTGTTCGGCCGGCCGATCGGCCAGAATCAAGGCATCCAGTTTCCGATCGCCAAGGCCTATGCGGCGATGCGGGCCGCCGAGCTGATGGTGCGCGAGGCGGTGCGCCTCTATGAAGCGGGCCTCGACTGCGGCGCGGAAGCCAACATGTCGAAGATGCTGGCGGCCGATGCGGCCTGGGACGCGGCCAACGCCTGCGTGCAGACCTTCGGCGGCTTCGCCTTCGCGGAGGAGTATGACGTGGAGCGGAAGTTCCGCGAGACGCGGCTCTATCAGGTGGCGCCGATCTCGACCAACCTGATCCTGTCCTACATCGCCGAGCACATCCTCGGCATGCCGCGTTCGTATTGAGTTGTTCGCCGATGCTGTCCCCTGGAAGGAATAACCGTCGTCTCGATCGAGCAGGCCGTCGCCGCGCCGTTCTGCGCCACGCGCCTCGCCGATGCCGGCGCAACCGTCATCAAGGTCGAGCGGCCCGAGGGCGATTTCGCCCGCGCCTATGACGCCAACATCAAGGGCCAGAGCAGCTATTTCATCTGGCTCAACCGCGGCAAGAAGTCCGTGGTGATCGATCTTGCGAGCGACGAGGGCCGCAAACAGCTCGAGACGCTGATCGCCGGCGCCGACGTGCTGCTGCAGAACCTGAAACCCGGCGCAATCGAAAAGCTCGGTTTTGCGCGCGAGCGGTTGCGCAAGGATTATCCCGCGCTGATCATCTGCTCGATCTCCGGCTATGGCGACACCGGTCCTTACGCGCAGCGCAAGGCCTACGATCTGCTGATCCAGGCCGAGAGCGGGCTTTGCTCGGTGACGGGCAGCCCGGACGAAATGACGCGCGTCGGCATTTCCGTCGTCGATATCTCCACCGGCGCGACCGCGCACGCGGCGATCCTCGAGGCGTTGTTCGCGCGCTCGCGCACCGGTCAGGGCGCCGACATTCGCGTGTCGATGTTCGACGTGATGGCCGACTGGATGTCGGTGCCGCTGCTCAACACCGAAGCCGGCAAGCCGCCGCCGCGGATGGGGCTGTCGCATCCCTCGATCGCGCCCTACGGCGCCTTCCGCTCGAAGGACGGCAAGGACATCCTGATCTCGATCCAGAGCGAGCGCGAGTGGAAGGTGTTTTCCGCCATCGTCATGGCGGACGCAGCGCTCGCCGACGATCCGCGCTTCTGCAACATGGTTACGCGCGTGACCAACCGCGAAGCGACCGACAAGGTCGTCGGCGACGCTGTTCGCGTCGCTGACGCGCGATCAGCTGATCGCCCGGCTGGACAAGGCCGACATCGCCTATGGCGAGGTCAACTCGGCGCAGGACCTGGCGTCGCATCCGCATCTGCGCCGCATCGAGATCGACACGCCCGGCGGACGCGTCGCCATGCCGGCGCCGGCGCCGATCTTCGTCGGCGAGAACCGCTCTTACGGCGGCGTGCCGTCGGTCGGCTCGGACACGGACGCCATCCTCAAGCAGACAGGCGGCAAGTCATGAGTGCGACCGCGCACTCGATCTCGATCATCTGCGCAAGTGGATCGGCAAGGTCGAGGAAGCCTCCGACGTCGTCACCGCGCACGCGGTGAAGGGCATGCGCGCCACGCTGTTCCTCGACCCCGGCGAGCCGAAGACCGGCGATGCCGCGCCGGTGACCATGCACTGGTGCTACATGCTGCAGATCGTGCCGGCTTCCGAGATCGGACCGGACGGTCACCCCGCCCGCGGCGGCTTCCTGCCGCCGGTGCCGCTGCCGCGCCGCATGTGGGCGGGCGGCCAGACCGAGTTCGTCGACCTGCTGCGCGTCGGCGATGCCGTGACGCGCCGCTCCGAAATCGCCAATGTGGAATTGAAGTCCGGCGGCACCGGGCCGCTGTGCTTCGTCACCGTCAACCACACCTATTCGACGCCGCGCGGCGTGGCGATCAAGGAAGTCCAGAACATCGTCTATCGCGATCCGCCGCCCGCCGACGGCAAGGCGGCGCCACCTCCCCCGCCCGCGCCGAAGGCGCAGCATTCGCGGGCGCTGACCGCGGACCCGGTGATGCTGTTCCGCTACTCGGCGCTGACCTTCAACGGCCATCGCATCCACTACGACCGCCCGTACGTGACCGGCGTCGAAGGCTACCCCGGCCTGATCGTGCACGGCCCGCTGCAGGCGGCGCTGCTGATCGAATACGCGATCGAGCTGCGCGGCGGCAAACCGCCGAAGAGCTTCATGCATCGCGGCGTCAATCCGCTGTTCGACGGCGATTTCGCCGTCAACGCGCAGCCGACCGCGAACGGTTTTGAGCTGTGGACGACCAATCCGTCCGGGGCCGCCTGCATGAAGGCGGGCGCCAGCCTGGTGATGGGATCGGGCGTAGCCGACCATGAGCTTCACGACAAAGCTGCTCGGCGCCGCCGATCTCGAGCAGATGAAGGCCCTGCTGCGGCTGTTCGGCGAGGTCTTCGACGAGCCCGACACCTATCAGAGCGCCGTCCCAAGCGACGCCTATCTGCTGAGCGCCTCAGCGACGAGACGTTCTTCGCCGTGGTTGCGCTCGATCCAGCGCGGCGCGATCGATCGGCGGTCTTGCCGCCTACGAACTGAAGAAGTTCGAGCAGGAGCGCAGCGAGGTCTATATCTACGACCTCGCCGTCGACGCCGCGCACCGGCGCAAGGGCGTCGCGACCGCACTGATCAAGACGCTTGGCGAAGCCGCGCGCAAGCGCGGCGCCTGGGTCATGTTCGTGCAGGCGGACATCGGCGAGGAAGACGAAGCCGCCAACGCACTCTACCGGAAGCTCGCCTCAGAGATGATCGTCGCCAACCACTACGACATCGCGCCGTAGTTCCCCGTTCGGGTTCGGCGACGGTTGCGGTGCGCGAAGAGGCCAACGTTACCGCGGGCCCACGCTCTCCGTCGCCGAAGAGTCGCCGCTAGTCTCGCGCACCGCGCCGTAACGATAGCAAGAATGGCAATACGGTCAAAGCTCGACGACGACGCGGGAGAGATTTTTTCTTATTCAGTTGTCAAACAGCCCCGGCTTCGCTCTTCGAGCTACGCCGGGCACGCGCGCTTCCTTCGTAGCCCGGATGAAGCGCAGCGCAATCCGGGAGCGGACTCGCGAACGAATCCCGGATTGCGCCATAGCCGATGCAAAGCATCGGCGTTCTTAAGTACGGCGGCCGAAGGCCGCCTATGCCATCCGGGCTACAGACGCGCGTCATCGCCCCGTGTTTCGTCCGGCCCCAGGGCTTGCCGGTCTTCCTGTTCCTTGCTCCCCGAGGGGCGTGCGGAACGACAGGGCGTTTCACCGCGCCCGCGGCGCCCGCATGTGTTGGCATGCGGGCAGCCCGCACGCCGCTTTCGCGGCACACGGGCAGTGGCCCAGCCCAACGCCGAAGATCGTTGGGCTGAACCGGGCCGTCGGACGCAGATCTTCGCCTGCGTTCCGCACGCGGATGGATTTTGCGGCTTGCTGCATGTCCCAGGGGTTGTCACTTGCGCCGACGCGCCCCGTTCGTGCGAGCTGTCGCCCGGACATGCACTTGGACCGTCCGCCCGTGTTGCCGGCGTCTGTCCCTGTCCGTTTTCTAGGGATCGGCGATCCTCACTGCGTCCAGGGTCCGGCATCGTAGCGGCCACCCGCATCCCGCTGCCACGTATCGAAGACGATCGCGACGCGCCCCTCACCGGAGCGGGATGGCGGCGATGATATTAGTCCCATGGCGACCGTCAAGAACAAAACGCAGAACATTGACTAACTATTTTTTCTGAAAATCAGAAAAATGAGCTATGGGCCCCAGCGTCGGAGCGTCTCAAGGTTGAACGATTTCCGGCGGGAATGGTCGAACAGGGCGACCTGCGCAGACATTGTCGCGCGCGGTTACCGCCTCGCGGTGATATCTCTCGAACTCGCTCAGCGAATGGATAGAAATGTCACACAACTCTCGATGATCATTCGCGTATCGGACCATGACAGCCCACGCATTAGAAGAACGAATGTACGCTTCGCAGCGGCCGGACGTTAGGGCGCGCGTCGCCGGTTTTGAGGCCTCGGCGGCTTCGCTGCGCAACCGGGTCAATTCGGGGCATTGCGCTTGCGCCTTCGTTGGACTGCAAAATCCGACCAGCACTATCATCCCATAGGTCAGCAGAAGTACCCGCATTTTTCCTCTCTCCGATTGCGCGTTGATATCGGCACATTTCGAGCGCTAAACACGGCTGATTTGCGGCTCTCACTTTCGTGCTCGTACAGATTACGGCTTATCTTGCCAACCGATCGCGAAGTCATCGTACATCGATCTCGCCGCCCGTTCTACAAAGCCCATTGGTCACTTCGCGCGCTTCCAGATTACATCCACTACATCTCCGCCCGGAGGGCGAACAGTCAGGGTCAGTTGGTCTCCCGCTATGGCGACAAAACGCGTTTGATCCGTGCCATTCCAGTTGGGAAAGGAGCTGCCTTCGACGTGAATTGCGATGCTGCTGTCTGCTTCACTTGTCGAATACGTGCCGAAGTAGGTTATCGTGCCGTCAGCCGTTTCTTTGTTTTCCGCAGGAGTGCCTTGCAAGAAGGCATTGCTCGCGTAGTTGGTGCGATCTGATCGCATCACCGTTATTATAAATCTCCCACCGGCATCAAAGAAAGCGACGCCGTTCGGGTTCGTCCCGTAACGTTCAACCTTGGTGCCGTCTCGTCGTTTCTGCTCCCACGAGAGCAGCGTCCAGGTCCCGATCAATTGCTCTTCGAACGATGCCATTTGCTTCTTTGGGAAAATCCTATCCCACCATTCCTTCAAATAACCGACAGTCCCTCTCCGATGTCTTCAAGCGCGCGAACGCCACCAGCACGGAGCTAAACCCCCTATGCGGTCTGATATTGCGCCATCGCAATCACGGCGCGAGTGAGCGTGCTGTCAGGCTGTCGCAGCTCATCCAGAATCGTGAAGTGGTTGGTGTTGGCGATCGGTATCAAGTCGCCTGGGACATGCCCTTGCGACCGGTAGGCATGATAATCGCGACTGCTCGCGATCATGGCCGGCAGCTCGCCGGTGCCGTAGGCGATACCCAGCGGCTTGTTGACGATCGGCCGCCGCATCGGCGAGAGATTCTGGATTTCCTCCTCGCTCAGCTTCACCTTGTCGTTGACATGAGGGGAATCGCGCAGCGCCCCGAGATCGAAGACGCCCGAGATCGCCAGTCCCGCCGCCACCTTGGGATGATCGAGAATGAATGAGGTCAGATGCCCGCCCGCGGACCAGCCGGTGACGATGATCGGCCCCTGGATGCCGTGCTCGCCGGCCTTGGCGTTGAGCCAGTCGAACGCGCTTTTCAGCTCATTGGTGATCTGCGTCAGGCTCGCCTCCGGCGCCAGCGTGTAGCCGCACAGAGCCGCCGACCAACCACGGGCCAGCGGACCCTCGGAGAGGCAGGCGAAGATCTCCTTGCTGCCGCGCTGCCAATAGCCGCCGTGGATGTGAACGAAGCATGGCGCCTTCGGATCATCGGCAGGATACAGGTCCCACTTGTTGCGCTCTCCGTTTCCATAGGCCAAATTGAGGTGCTGCGGGCGCTGGTCGCGCAGCGTCTTCGAAGCTGCGGCCCAGCTTTCAGTTTTCTTGCGCGCATTATCGGGGCCTATGTGCTCGACATTATTGTACGCGAGATTGCGCGCCTCGAGCGACATTGTGATCCAGTCCATGCCGGCCGTGGGGCATTCCTTCGCGCTGCGGCGGATGATGCTCATTCGGGAAGGCCCAGACGCTCGATTAAGCTTTCGGTATCGTGCCGTAGCAGTGCCAAACTACGCGTCGTCCCCGCGCAGGCGGGGACCCATACGCCGTGTCGTCAATGAGAAAGGGAACGCTCGCTGGCTTTGTTCTCAACAACTGGCGCCGGTGGTTATGGGTCCCCGCTTTCGCGAGGACAACTCATTAAATTGTTAAAGCGCCTCCCATCCCACGCCCTACTCCGCCGCCACGCCTCGCGTATCACCGCGCTCGGCGATCAGCTTCTTCGTCAGCGGGATCAGCTCGCGGCCGTACTCGATGCAATCGATCAAGGGATCGAAACCGCGGATCAGGAAGATGTCGATGCCGAGGTCGTAGTATTCGGCCAGCGATTCCGCGACCTGCTGTGGCGTGCCGACCAGCGAGGTCGAGTTGCCGCGCGCGTCGGTGAGCGCGGCCATGCCGGTCCACAGGCGCTTGTCCAGGCGCTCGCCTTTCGCAGCCAGCGCCAAGAGCCGCCTGGAGCCTTCGTTCGCAGGTCCGCCGGGCTTCTTCGTGAAACCGGTCTTGTCCTGCACGGCTTTTGCCCGCTCCAGCGTCGCATGCGCCTTGGCCCAGGCTTTCTCTTCGGTATCGGCCAGGATCGGCCGGAACGACAGGCTGAAGCGCGGCACGGCGCGGCCAGTCGTTGCGCAGGCGGCCTTCACCTTGGCGATCACGTTGCGCACTTCCTCGTAGGTCTCGCCCCAGAGCGCGAACACGTCGGCATGGTGACCGGCCACTTCGATCGCCGCATCGGAGGCGCCGGCGATGAAGACCGGAATGCCGTTCTTCTGGTACGGCTTGATCTGCGAGAATCCGCGTTTCACCTGATAGTATTTTCCGTCGTAGTCGAATGGCTTCTCGCTGGTCCATTCGGCGCGGACGACGTCGAGAAACTCCTTGGTGCGCGCGTAGCGCTCATCCTTGTCGTCGATGGTGTTGCCGTCCTGCGCAAGCTCCGTCGAGTCCCCGCCGGTAATGACGTTGAGCGAGATGCGGCCCTTCGTCAGGTGATCCAGCGTGGCGAACTGCCGCGCGAACAGCGTCGGCGCGGTGAAGCCCGGCCGCTGGGCGATGAAGACGTTCAATCGTTCCGTCACGTAGGCGACGTGCTGGCCAACCTGCAGGCAGTCCGGCAGCGTCGCATGAAACGCCAGCAGCGCACGGTCGAAGCCGGCATTCTCATGCGCTTTCGCCAGCGTCTCGATGTGGGTGACGTCGAGCAGCGGGCCCGGACGCGGCGTGGTCTCCGACGACGGATTGTTGCCGATGAAGCCGATGAATTCCACGGACATTGTTGTTCTCCGTTTCTCAACCCGTCACTGAATGCCGAGCGCGAGGCGTCCGGCTGCGAGCTTGATGGTGTCGTCCTGCGGGTTGTGCACCCGCCCGCACAGCACGTCGCGCAGGTGCCGCTCGAGCGGATTGGTGCGCGACAGGCCGTGGTTGCCGGTCAGCGTCAGCGCCTTCCTGCACGGCCTCGACCGCGTTGTTGGTCACCGTGATCTTCATCGCGTTGGCGTCCGCCGAGCTCATTGTGCGGCCCGCTGTCATATTCGGCGGCGAACGTCTCGAGCAGTCTGCTTGTTGGTCGCGAGCTTCACCTCGATGCCGCCGAGAATTTCCTGCGCGCGCGGCAGCGTCGCGAGCGCCGCGCCCAGATTCGAGCGGCTTGCGGTTCTGCAGAAATGTGACGAGCCAGTCGCGCGCCGCGCGCGCGACCCCGTCATAGATCGCGCACACGAATGCGCCGTGCACGATCAGCGCCATCGGATCGCCGCCCTGCCAGCCGGCGGGCGGGCGAACATCGATCTCGTACTCCAGCGGGATCAGCACATCCTCGAGGATGAGGTCGTGGCTGCCGCTCGCGCGCATGCCGCCGTGGTCCCAGGTCTCGACCATCCTCGCGCCCGGCAGGCCGGCGGGAACGAGAAACGTCCCGAGCCGCGGCTCCGCCTCATCGGTGCGCGCCCAGACGGAATACCATTTCAGGATCGGCAGGCCGGTCGAATAGATCTTGTGGCCGCTGAGCCGCCATCCCTCTTCTGTGCGCCGCGCCACCGTTGCCATGGTGCCGCCGCGCGAAGGCGTGCCCAGCTCCGGCTCGACCCGCAGCACGTTGACGAGCGCTACGCCCGAGAGGCTGTCTCCCTGGCGAGCAGCTCCGCCAGATGTTTTGGCCAACGGTAGGCCGCGCGCGATCGAATGGTGCTGGATGTAGTGCATGCCAAGCACCAGCGCGGTCGACGCGCAGCCCTTGCGCGATCTCGCTCGAGCACGCGCGTGCTCTCGAGCATGCCGGCGCCAAGACCGCCGTGCTCGCGCGGCACTGTCAGCGACAGCAGACCCGCATCGAACAGCTGCTGAAAATTCTCGAATGGAAAGCTGGCATCGCGGTCATGCGCGGCGGCGCGCCTGGCGAAATCGGCGGCCAGCAGCCGCGCCTTGTCGACATTCGAAGTTGCTGCATCCATCGGTCTTTTTGTCCGCGCTTCGTTGGTATGATGAGGCCGCAAGCCCTTCCGGTCAATGAAAGGACATTTCCATTGTGCAGGAAACGAAAGAACAAACGATGTCTCTGCAGCGCAACCGGAACGAATGTATGGCGCGGCCGAATTTCACGACCTATGCCCGGAATTGAGAGAGCCGACGGAGGACACGATGATCGCTGAATTCTCGCTTCACGGCCGCACCGCCCTCGTCACCGGCGCCGGGCGCGGCATCGGCACCGGAATAGCCGAGGTCCTGGCCGAAGCCGGCGCCAATGTCGCGGTCAACGCGCTGACCGGCAAGTATCTTGATCCATTCGTGCAGGGTCTCGCTCAACGCTCGGGGCGCAGGATCGTCGGCATCGCCGGCGATTGCACGACGCCAGCCGGCGCGGCGCAGCTGGTCGAGAAGGCGGTCGCCTCGCTCGGGCCGATCGACATCCTCGTCAACAACCTCGGCGACGCCATCCGCAAACCGTTCGAGGCGATGACCGACGAGGAGATCGACAAGGTGATGGGGCTCAACATCATGTCGGCGATCTACTGCTCGCGCGCGGTGGCGGCCTCGATGATCGCGCGCAAGCGCGGCAAGATCATCAACATCTCATCCTTCAGCGGCGTCGGCGGCTCGGCGAATCTGGCAATCTACGCCGTCGGCAAGACCGGCATGGTCGGCCTGACGCGCTCGCTGGCGCTGGAGTGGGCCGCGCACGGCATCAACGTCAACTGCATCGCGCCGGGCCTATACCCGGACCCGGCGATGGCAGGCCCGGAGCGCTACGCCCAGGCCGAAGAGCGGGCAAAGACGCAGGTGCCGCTGCAGCGCGTCGGTCAAGTTCCGCGAGGTCGGCCTGCTGGCCCTCTACCTCGCCTCCCCCGCGTCGGACTACATGACCGGGCAGGTCATCCCGCTGGACGGCGGGCTGACGGTTTAGGGCGCCGGTTCAAGCAATGTGATTGGCCTCGCGCCGGGCTTAGGCCTAGCCTCCGTGGCGGGAAGTCTCCAAAACAGGAGGTTCACCATGGCCACATATATCATGCTGGCAAGTTTTACCGACCAGGGCATACGCAGCGTCAAGGACACCACCAAGCGCGCCGACGCCTTCAAGGAGCTGGCGAAAGGCTCCGGCGCGACCATCAAGGACATCTACTGGACGCTCGGTCAGTACGACATCGTTGCGATTGCGGAATCTCCCGACGACACAACCATGACGGCGCTCGGGCTGGCGCTCGGCAAAAGCGGCAATGTGCGAACGCAGACGCTGCGCGCCTTCTCGGCGTCCGACATGAACGCCATCCTGGCCAAGGTCGTCTGACGCAAGGATCGGCGCGCCAGGCGCACGCCGCCTCAGCTCGCGTAGGACGCAGGATCGAGCGCGAACGCGATGCCTTGCCAGGCGTTATCGCCCGCGATAAAGCGGCGCGTATTTGCGCGCGCCGTCGCTGCGAACAGACGCGATGCATCGGCCGGACCAAGTGCCGAGGTGTCCCGCGCGACATGCTCGTCAAACAGATCGCAGCGCAACGCCTTCACGGCGGCTGCATCCTGAAAGCTGACGTTCATCTCGGTCTGGTTGCGAAACGAACGTTCGGCGAAGTTGGTCGAGCCGATCGTCGCGAACACGTCGTCCACCAGCATGAGTTTTCCGTGCACGTAGACATCGCCGCGCGAGCCGTCCGGCATCGGTCCGGCAAGGCTGGCGAGCGTGAAGTTGTCGTGCCTGCCGCAGGCGGCGATCAGATCGAACGTCGCCTTGTGCTCGGCCATTTGCCGGAAGCGGCGCATGTGATGCTCGCCCTGGGCGGGCACGACCGCCGCAACCTGCACGCCGCGCTCCAGCGCCTGCTTCAACCGCGCGATCATCGAACGCTCGCTGAAGGCCTGGTTCTCGATATAGATCGCGTGCCGCGCGGCATCGATGGCGCGCGCATACTGCTCTTCGACGGAAAATTCCCCTGCAGCGATGTCGTAAGCCGCCTCGCGCAGCGCCCACGCGCCCTCGGCATAGTGATCATTGGGGATCGTGCGCTGGACTTGCGCCGACGATCGCGCCGCGCGGCGGCGACAATCGCGCCGGCAGCGCCAGCATGTCGTCCTGCAGATGGCCGAACACGCCATCGTCCTTGTGCCGCTCGCTCGCCTCGTTCCAGCGCTGCACGAAATTGTGGTGCACGTCGGTGGCGCAGGGACCCGCGATCTCAAGATACGCATCGTGGTCCTGGGATGCTCCGTCCGGGCTGACGTGACCACGCGTGCCGAGCGTCGACGGCCGCATGTTCATGCCGCCGACGAAGGCGATTTCGGATTCGTGTCCCGCGTCGACGATCCAGCTCTTCTGATGGTGAAACGACCAGACCGGCGTCGAATCCCAGCGCGCGAGGAATTTCGAGCCACGGCCTTCGAGCCAGAGCCGCTGCTCAGGCGTGCCCCCGAATATGATGTGGCGCGGAAACGGTCCCTCCGCCGTATGGCGGTAGAAGATCACGCGCACGTCGATCCCCCGCGCCGATGCGGCATCGAGCAGGTCGAACAGTGAGCCCCGCTCGCCCGGCAGGCGGAACGTATCCCAGATCCAGGCGACCGTCAGCCAGACGCTATGCTGCGCCGCCTCGACCACTTCGCAAATGCGCCGGTAGGCCGGTTCGCCGTCGATCAGCGGACGAATGCGATTGCCGCCACGAACGGGATAGGAACCACTCTCGGCAAAGGGAATTGGGAAGTTGTCAGGCCGCATCGTACTGGTTGTTGTTCCTGTGCCTCTGCTAGTGTCCCGAATCCGAAGTTCGCCATACTTCGCAGCACGCTTCGGGAGCGAACTTCGGATTCGATAAGGACACTAGCAAATTTATGATTCTAGTGTCGTTTATGGTTCAGAAATTCGCTCGACGGACTCGCGGCAACGATGGAGCGAATTTCTGAACCACGACACTAGAGGTCCTGGCTGGTTTTGAAATCCGTCGCCATGCTCGGTACCTTCGCACACGACCGCCGAAAACCAAAGGGTGCGAGAAAACCGAAGCGCGCTCACAAGATCAGCCGACCTTCGGCGCGTAACTTCCACGGCCCACGGCGACGAGATTGCCGTTCTCATCGGTCACGTCGACGTCCACCACGGCGACGGTGCGTCCCTGCCGACGCACGCGTGCCGTCCCCGTCACAGCGATCCCGACCGCGGGCCGGAGATAGTCGATTCGAAGGTTGATGGTCGGCACGCCGCCACCCAGGAGCATGCCGATGGCGAAGTCACCGACGACGTCGACGAAGGCGGCAATCGGCCCGCCGTGGAATTGTCCTGTACCTGGACGACGCTCAAGTTCGGGGCGCATCGGCATCCGCATGACAATTTCTGTCTTGTCGTGATCGACCGAAACAACTCGAAGACCGAGGAAGCCGATGAACGGCGAACGGTCCAGGATCGCTTGCACCGCTGCCGCATCGAGCCGCGTGGGGGTTGTGTCGCTCATGGTTTTATCACGACCTTGCCGAACACGATGCGATCCTCGAGCCGGCGAAACGCCTGATTGACCTCAGCCAGCTGGAATTCGCGGTCGATCACCGGGGTCAGCCTTCCTGCGGAAATCATCTCAAGCAGGACGCCTATGTCCTCTCGCATCCAGCCATTGGAGCCGCGGATGTTGAGCTCGAAAGTCCAGATGAACCGGATGTCTTCCTTTGGATCGAAGCCGGCCGTCGCACCGCACGTGAGCAATCGACCTTGACGACGCAGCGCGCGAAGCGAGGGCACCCATGTGTCGCCACCCGTGAAGTTTACCACCACGTCGACCCCGCCGTCGAAGTTGCGCCGGTGCGGCTTGCCGTATCGGGCGTAGACCCACTTCGCGAAATCTTCCTTCGTGTAGTCGATGCCATGGTCGGCGCCGAGTTCCTTCAGCCGCGCAAGCTTCTCCGCAGTCGACGCGCAAGCGATCACCTCCGCGCCGGCCAGTTTCGCAAGCTGCACGCAACACGTACCGACACCGCCGGAAGCGCCAAGAATGAGGACCTTCTCGCCCGCCTTGACCTCGCCGATGGTGAGCACCATTCGCAGCGCCGTGCCGTAGGCGACCGGGAGACAGGCTGCCAATTCATAGCTGACCCCCGCCGGCAGATGGACCAAATGATGACTCGGCACGGCGCAGAGCTCGGCAAGACCTCCGGGCCGCATCTCGCCGATCAGACCGCCGCCGTGCACCCGGTCGATAGGATCGATGAGGACGCGATCGCCGACCTTCCAATCGGTCACGCCGGCGCCCAAAGCCGCGATGTCACCGGCGAAGTCGATGCCCATGATGCAAGGCAGCGGCACCTTGATGCCGGGCATGCCGCGGCGCGTGAAAATGTCGTGATAGTTGAGGGTCGCAGCCCGCACTCTGACCAGCACCTCGCCCGCAGCCGGGAGGGGATCCGGATAGTCGGTGCAGTACTGGATTGAGCCCGGAGGGCCATGCTCAAAGATGACAGCTGCCTTCATGGGCGTTCTCTCAGTTCTTGAGCGCTTCGATCTCTCGCGCACTGCCCCATCGCTCGCGAGCCATTTCGGCAAGCGCCTTGCGATCGACCTTGTTCGTCGTCGCGAGCGGAAGCTCGGCCATAAAAACGACGCCGCGGGGATGCTGATAGGCAGGAGCGTTCTCAAGCGCGTAGCGCTTGACGTCCTCCTCGCTCAGCACCGCGCCGGGTTTGTGCACGACGAAAGCGAACGGCTTCGCGCCCTTGATATCATCGGAGACCGGGACGACACAGGCTTGCACGATGTCGGGATGCCGTTCGAGCATCCCCTCGACTTCGCCGGGATAGATGTTTTCGCCGCCACAGACGAACATGTCGTCCGTGCGTCCGACGAACGTGAAGTGCCCGGCCGGATCGCGGCGGAACACGTCGCCCGTCTTGTACCAGCCGTCGACGGTGAGCACCGAGGCGGTCTTCTCTGGAAGGTTGAGATAGCCGGACATGTTGGCAGGCGTGCGGATCCACAGCTCGCCCTCCTCGGCCTCCTTTCCCTCCGGATTGACGATGCGGACTTCAACGCCCGGCACCGGCCAGCCGAGAGAGAGGTCAGGTTTGGTGTGACCAGCAAGTGGACCGAAAGCGGTCGGCCCGGACTTCGTCGTGCCGTAGCCGATGCTGAACGACGCTTTGGGAAAGGCGGTCCGAATCTCATCGACCAGCGCCTGGGTCATGGGCGCCGAACCTGCGGTCACGACCTCGACTGACGTGAGGTCTGTTCGCGCCACCGTTTCGCGCTCACGAAGCGCCAGCGCCAGCATTGTCGGCACGGAGGTTATCCGCGTTACCTTGAAGCGACCGATCGCCTCGACGAAGCGCCGCGCGTCGAATTGCGGCAGCAGCACCACACAGGCACCCGCCGCAACGACAAACTTGATGGTGCCGAGCGCGTTCATGTGGAAGAGAGGCGCCGCCACGAGGACCCGATGCCGACCGTGCCCACCGGCCCCGACGCGCGAGCGCACCGCCCACAGTTGCCCGTCATGAGACAGCGGCACGCCCTTGGGCCTACCCGTAGAGCCCGACGTGTAGAGCACCATCGCCGTTTCGCCTGTTTTAGGCCGCACGATTTCGAATGTCCCCGGATCAAGGAAGTTTGCGAAGCCGTCTGCTCCGTCGGAATCGAATTCAATCGCGGGAATTCCGGCCGGTACGAGGCCACGGCACTGCGCGTCACAGAACACCAATCGTGTCGCCGAGTCCTGGAGCAGGAAGGCGATGGTCTCACGCGGAAACTTGAAATTGGCGGGTACCGCCACAAGACCGGCCCGCATGATTGCGAAATAGGCGATCAGCATCTCCGCCCGATTGAGAGAAAGGATGGCGATCCGATCACCCCGGGCAAAACCACGTGCCGCAAGACCGCGGGCGCACGCATCGATGGCAGCATCGAGCGCCGCATGCGACAGCTGATTTGGCCGCTCCCAATCTCTGCAATCGATAACGGCTAGATCCGACCCTGGCGTCGCCGGATCGCGCAAGTCGCCAAGGTTGACGAAGCTGAGCATTGCGATCTCCGCCCCGGAGGCAGCCAGGGTGCGCACATCACGCGCAGCGTGTGCAATATGACGATTGGAAACTTACGTTCGGATGCGCGAACGGTACCTCAGCGAACAGACCGTGGCAATCGGACGCGTATGAACCTATCGATTTGCATAATGCCCCATCGAGGGCCATCGTCGCACTGTCCGGAATTTCCCCCGTTTGAACGTGAGGAGTTGGCGATCATGGGACAAACGGAGATCCTCAAGCGCGAGATCAAGGCTTTGGTGTTCGACCAGTACGGGACCATTGTCGACATGCAGAAGGGCCTGACCGATGCAGCGACGCCTTTCTTGAAGCAGAAGGGGTGGGAAGGAAAGCCGACCAGTTTCGTCACCTGGTGGCGTCGCGCGCATTTCGAAAACTCGATGATTGACGCACTCTGTGATCGCGGACACACACCCTATCGTGAGATCGGCCATCGCTCGGTCTCCTACGTGATGGATCGCTGCGGCATCAAGTATACGCAAGAGGAGGTGCGCCACCTCGTAAGCGAGATCGAAAAACTCAAACCATTTCCCGATGCGGTTGCCGCTCTCGAAAAGCTGCGAGCGGGCGGATACAAGCTGGCCATCCTCTCAAACGGCGATCGCGACATGCTTGCAGCGGCAAAGCCTCACATCGGCTTTCCGTTCGATCATGTGATCTCGGTGCAGGAAGCCGGTTACTTCAAGCCGCATTGGAAGACATATGCCAAGGCCGAAGAGATCATCGGCGAGGACCGTTCGGGCTGCCTCTTCATCGCCAATCATGCCTTTGATTGCATCGGAGCCAAGGCGTACGGCATGCGCACCGCCTTCATAGACCGTCGAAAGCGCCCATTCGGCGATACACCGCATCAACCGGACATAATCGTGGAGGACTTTGCCCGATTGTCTGCGCTGCTCGCGTAAGGCGCCTCGTTCCTCTGCCGCGGCTCCACCTCTGCCCCCGATCGCCGTAGGGCAATCGCATATGGCCCCAGCAAGGAGAGGCGGGCGTAGCCCGCGATGTAAGCCTGCATGAATGCGCCCTCGCCCCTTGCGGGAGAGGGCATGTAGAGCGCCAACCTTATATTCTGATGGGTGAGGGGTCGCCGCACGGCACGGACTCAGTGCTTGGGGCAACCCCTCACCCAGCATCATTCCGGGCCGATGCCAGCATGCCCTCTCCCGCAAGGGGCGAGGGCGCAGTTATGCGCGCCGCGCGTTGTGGTCATCGCGCCCCACTTGGCCATATGCGATTGCCCTGCCGATCGCTGGGGGTCACGCAGAACTCACGGCGCCCTGGTTTCGAGGATCAGCTCTTCTACCTCGCGCAGGCGATCCTTGCCAAAGAAGATTTCGTCGCCGACAAAGAAGGTCGGCGACCCGAAACAGCCGCGCTCGACGGATCTTTGCGTGTTGGCGACCAGCTTGTCTTTCACCGCCTGGTCCTGGATCAGCGCCGCAAGCTTCTCGGCGTCGAAGCCGCATTCCTTCCAGGTCGCCGTCACGACCGCCGGATCGTCCATCTTGCGCGGCTCGGCCCACATAAAGCGATACATGTGATCGACGTAAGGGGCAAAGATGCCCAACTGCCGTGCGGCGACGGCGCCGCGCATCATCATCAGCGTATTGACCGGGAAGTTCGGATTGAACGCAAATGTCAGGCCGTGCTTCGTGATGAAGCGCTGCATCTCCAGCTTGCCGTACTCGCCCTTGTTCTTGATGCCGGCATTGGTTTCGGCCGGCGAGCGGTTGTTGGTGGCCTTGAACACGCCGCCGAGCAGCACCGGCACATATTCGAACTTCACCCCGGTCCGCGCCTCGATCTGCGGGATGACGAGATGGGAGAGATAGGCGTTCGGCGAGCCGAAATCGAAGTGGAATTCTACCTTGGGCATGGCCTCACCATTTTCTCGGAACGGACGCCTTCGTTGTTATTGGCGCGAAGCATGATGGCCATCATTCAGACCGTCAAGGAATTTCGCCCGCAGCTAGTGTCGTGGTTCAGAAATTCGCTCCATCCATAGGCGAGCGAAGCGACGCCGTTCTTCGAACGGCTATGGCGAGTCCGTCGAGCGAATTTCTGAACCAGAAACGACACTAAAATCATAAGTTTGCTAGTGTCCTTATCGAATCCGAAGTTCGCTCCCGAGCGTGCTGCGAAGTATAGCGAACTTCGGATTCGGGACACTAGGGATGAATGATAGGATCGGCCATGCTCCACCTCCGCCCTGCCCGTCCCGACGAAGCCGAACTGCTCACGGAACTCTGCCTGCGCTCGAAGGCTGTCTGGGGTTATGACGACGCGTTCATGCGTGCTTGCCGCGCGGAGCTGACGCTGTCGCCGGCCGACTTTACGAGGTCATCGCTGCAGGTGGCGGTCGAGGGAAATGAGGTGACCGGCGTCGTGCAGGTCGTCGTGGACGGCGAGAAGGCCGATTTGGCAAAACTGTTCATCGCGCCGTCGACCCTGCGCGCAGGCGTGGGGCGGCAGCTGTTTGACTGGGCGGTGAACAATGCGCGCGAACGCGGCGCGCGCTGGCTGTGGATCGAAGCGGATCCAGACGCGGCCGAATTCTACCGGCGGATGGGCGCGGTCGATGACGGCATCGCGCCGTCGGGCAGCATTCCGGGGCGGTTCCTGCCCCGGCTGAAGCTACGGCTTTGAACGCAAATTCGTCCTTTGAGAGGCAGGCAGGTCACAACGCACCAGTTACGTCCGTGTTTACATTGTAAATATGCTAATGGTGCAGGATATGAGGCTACCTGGATGGCCAACGACGTAATACGCGAAGCAAACATTCACATCCGGGCGCGACCGGCGGATCGGGACCTCATCGATCGCGCGGCTGCGCAGGTTGGAAAATCCCGCTCGGAGTTCGTCATAGAGACAATGCGGCGCGAAGCTCGGGAGATCCTTCTCGATCAGACCGGCTTCAATCTCGCCGCCAAGACCCACAAGACGTTCCTTGCCGAGCTTGATCGGCCACCGCGCGACAATCCGCAACTGCGCGCGCTGTTCCAACGCAAGCCGCCCTGGGAATCATGAAACTATCGGCGCCCGAGCCGCTCACCGCGGCCCATGACGTGAGCGCCTTTGATTGCGGGGTGCTTCCGCTCAACGACTGGCTGAAGAAAAGGGCGCTCGCCAACCAAGCGGCGGGCGCAAGCAGAACCTACGTCGCATGCCAAGCTCAGACTGTCGTAGGTTACTACGCGCTGGCGGCCGGAAGTGTCGCGCATGCAGACGCAACCGGTCGCCTCAGGCGCAACATGCCAGATCTCATCACCAATGATGGTGCTTGGACGGCTGGCGATTGATGCCTCAGCACAAGGACAGGGTTTAGGTGCCGCGCTCCTGAGAGACGCCGTTCTTCGGGTCCTGCAGACCGCGAACATCGTGGGCATCCGCGGCATCCTTGTCGATGCGATCGATGATACCGCTCGTGCATTCTACGAGAAGTTCGGGTTCCGCCGGTCAACGGCCTTTCCGCTAAAGCTCATGATCACCGTGGATGAGGCACAACGTATGCTGTCGGGGGCGATCGGCCAGCCATGACCGCAGAGCAACTAGCAAGCAATATCCGAGCGAGACCGCTCAGGCCGCCACAGCCGCGCGCGCGCCGGATCGCCGACAAGACGACCCGGAACATTGCATTTACCGCTTCTTGGCGCGCGCCTTGCGGGCCGCGTATTTGGCGTCGCGCTCGGCCTTCTTCAGGGCCTCTTCTTCCTTCTCGCGCTCCTCGCGCTCGGTGCGCTCGCGATCCTTGCGGTCGAGCTCTTCCTGCAGGCGGCGCGCCGCCTCCTGGCGCTCGATTTCCGCCAGGCGCTCCTGTTCCTGCAATTCGGCGAGCCTTGCCGCCTCGCGATCGGCGCGGGCGGCGAGCACCGCCTCGCGCTCTTTCTTGCGCGCCTCATACTCCGGGTGTCCCGGGCCGGGCTGTGATTTGAACTTGTCCAGGAGCGCCTTCTTGGCATCCAGTGCCGCCCGCTGGCGGTCTTCAAGCTTCGGGTCTCTAAAGCCCATTTCAGTGCAACGCCTTCCAGTGCGTCTTTCGCAAAAACGGGGTTTGCCTAGCGAAAGGATCACGCACAACGACTGTGGGGTTTCGGACGTTGATTTGCCGCGCGCGGCGCTTTTTTTCAAGAGGCAAAGACCTGTTTTTTTGCCGGGCGCGGATTGCAAGGATATCACACGTTCCGGCGCGAAAACCGAAGCAAAATTCAGCCTCCACGCGGCTCGATCAGGATGCTCTGCGCCGCGCGGCCGAAATACCCCTGAGAATCGCCGAGTTTGGCACAGGCGATGCCGCTGCCGTCGGGCCCAAGCCAGGTCTCGGCGTCGAGCAGCACCCAGTCTCCAACCGGATCGCGGGCAAGGCTGACCGAAAGGTCGCCGTTAATGAACGTCCACGAGCGAAAATCCAGGACCGACGAGGCGCCATTGCAGAAATCGGCCGCGACAACCGCGCGCATGCGCTGGAGAGTTGGTTTGCCCCTCGATGATCGGCCGCTCGACGCGAAACCAGACTGCACACGGGCCCGGCTTGTTGAAGCCTCCTTTGACGACGCTCATCTTCAGGCACGCCATGAAGGGATTGTCGGTGATCTTTCCTTCCGCGAGGCGGCCCGCCTCGGGCGGCGGAAGCGCGACCTGCTCGCTTACGACCGTATCGGGCAGTTGAAAGCTCTCGCGCCGGATCCTCAAGACCGTACCGCGCACGCAAAGCTTGCCATCAGCGATCAGGTCGATGCTGCAGAGCTGGATTTTCCGACCCTCCCGCAGAATGTCGGTCTTGATCTCGAGCGGGGCGACCGGCATCGGCCGCATGAGGTCGACGGTGAGCCTCGCCACGCGCATCGGGACAGAAGTTGGAACCGCCTCGGCGACAGCGACAATCAGCGCCGAAGGCGCCGAGCCATGCTGCAGCTTCGGGTCCCACGGCCCGCCGGCCATCGGCCCGGTCACGGCGCGCGAGCCTTCAAGCCGGTAAACGGTATCCATTGACGGTCCTCTTGCGGGATCTTGAGATTTGGAGGGTCCAGTTGCTTGCGCTCAGTTCGTGCAACAGGCGCAGATGCGGCATCTGCGCCTGCCAAAACCGGTCAATTGTAGCGGGAAGCTAGTGTCGTGGTTCAGAAATTCGCTCCATCCTTGCCGCGAGTCCATCGAGCGAATTTCTGAACCATAAACGACACTAGAATTCATAGGTTTGCTAGTGTCCTTATCGAATCCGAAGTTCGCTCCCGAGCGTGCTGCAAAGTATAGCGAACTTCGGATTCGGGACACTGAGCGGTCACTCCAGCTTCACATTCGCCGCCTTGATCACCTCGCTATTGGCCGCGGAATCGGCTTTCAGGAAGGCTGCCATGTCAGCGGGCGTTTGCGATGGAACGCTGACGCTGATGTCGCGCATGCGCTTCTTCATGTCGTCGGCCGCAGCGACCTCGATGATCTTTGCGTTGAATTTTTCGATGATGTCCTTCGGCGTGCCGGCAGGCGCCTGGATCGAATACCAGATCGGCACGTCGGCATTTGGCAGTCCCAGTTCAGTCAATGTCGGCGTATCCGGAAAATCCGGCGAGCGGGTGTGATAGTTGATGTTGAGCAGGATCAACTTGCCGGCCCTTACATGCGGCAGCACGTTGATCTCGTTCATCATCTGCACGTTGCCCGGCAACAGATCGTTGAGCGCGTCAGCGCTGCCGCGATAGGGCACGTGGACAATGTCGATGCCCGCCTTGTATTTCAGCATCTCGATGCGCAAGTGCGTCGAAGTCCCAAGCCCCGCCGAGGCATAGTTGAGCTTGCCGGGGTTCTTCTTCGCGTATTCGACCATTTCCTTGAAGTTCTTGACGCCGGTCGTCGGATGAATGACGAAGCCGGCGACGATGTCGCCGACCCGTCCGACCGGCGCAAAGTCCTTTTGCGGATCGTAAGGAACCTGCCGCAGGCTCGGCAGCACGCTGAGCGGACCATTCGGCGTCAACAGGAAGGTGTAGCCATCGGCCGCCGATTTCGCGACGGCTTCGGTGCCGATCATGCCGCCTGCGCCGCCGCGATTGTCGATGACGAACGATTGTCCGAGCACCTGGCTGAGTTTTTCCGCCCACGGCCGGCCGATCAGATCGGTGGCGCCGCCGGGCGCATAAGGCAGGATCAGCTTCACCGGCTTGTTCGGCCAGGTGGTGGCCTGCGCGTGGACCCCGGTGACGGAGAAGCCGCCGATCGCGGCGGCTCCCGAGAGCTTGAGGAAGTCGCGACGTTTCATTTCAATCCTCCCAATGGAATTTTCGCTGGCGAATTCTTCCAGTTGCCGGACCGTCGCGATTTGGATTCGCGCTCTTATTCGAGTTTGACCTTGGCGACCTTGATCAGCTCCGCGTTGGTCGCGAAGTCGTTCTTCATGAACTCGGCGATCTCCTCGGGCTTCTGCAGCGGCACGTCGGCGCTGACGTCGCGCATCTTCTGCTTCATGTCGTCGGCCGCGCCGATCTCCCATATCTTGGCATTGAGCTTGTCGATGATCCCCTTCGGCGTGCCCTTCGGCGCGAAGGTGCAGTACCAGATCGGTTCGTCGGCGTCCGGTCACGCCGAGCTCGGTCAGCGTCGGCGTGTCGGGGAAATCCGGCGACCGCTTTCCATAGTTGACGTTGAGCAGGATCAGCTTGCCGGCCTTCACATGCGGCAGCACGTTGATCTCGTTCATCATCTGGATGTTGCCGGGCAACAGGTCGTTCAGCGCGTCGGCACTGCCGCGATACGGCACGTGCGATGATGTCGATGCCGGTCTTGTACTTCAGCATCTCCAGCCGCATGTGCGTGCCGGTCGCGAGACCGGCGGAGCCGTAGTTGAGCTTGCCGGGATTCTTCTTGGCGTAGTCGACCATCTCGGCAAACGTCTTCGGCCCGACCGACGGATGAATGACGAAGCCGCAGACGAGGTCGCCGATGCGCGCCACCGGGACAAGATCGCTCTTCGCATCGTAGGGCGCCTGGCGCAGGCTCGGAATGATCGTCAGCGGACCGTTCGGCGTCATCAGCAAGCGTGTAGCCGTCCGGCGCCGATTTCGCCGCCGCCTCGGTGCCGATCATGCCGCCGGCGCCGCCGCGGTTGTCGATCACGAACTGCTGGCCAAAAGCCTGGCTGAGCTTGTCCGCCCAGGGGCGCGCGATGATGTCGCTCGCGCCGCCCGGCGCATAGGGAACGATGACCTTGACCGGCTTGTTCGGCCAGGACGCTTCCTGGGCCGCGACATAGGGCGATGCGACAGCCGCTCAGCGCGGCCGCGCCGGCCAATGTCAGAAATTCACGACGCTTCATTCCAATTCACTCCCGTTTTGTTGGCATGCTTGTTGATCGGGCACCTGCACGTAAATCCCGCCGGATCACTCCAGCTTGATGTTCGCCGCCTTGATGACCTCCGTGTTGCGCTTGATGTCGCTCTTCAGAAACTCGGCCATCTCCGCCGGCGTTTGAACCGGCAGATCGACGCTGAGCTTGGTCATGGCCGCCTGCATGTCGGCGGTCTTCGCAATCTCGGTCACCTTGGCGTTGAATTTCTGGATGATGTCGGCGGGCGTGCCCGCCGGCGCCTGGATCGAATACCAGCTCGGCACGTCGGAGTTCGGGGAAGCCCAGTTCGGTCAGCGTCGGGATATCCGGCCACTCGGCCGAACGTTTCGGCGAATTGACGTTGAGCAGGATCAGCTTTCCGGCGCGCACATGCGGCAGCGGATTGATCTCGTTCATCATCTGAATGCTGCCGGCGAGCAGATCGTTCAGCGAATCCGCGCTGCCGCGATACGGCACGTGCAGGATGTCGACACCGGCGCGAAACTTGAGCATCTCCACGCGCATGTGGGTCGACGTGCCAAGGCCGGCCGAGCCGAACGACAGCTTGCCGGGGTTCTTCTTGGCGTAGTCCAGCAGCTCCTTGAACGTCTTCACGCCGACCGATGGATGCACGACGAAGCCGGAGATGAGATCGCCGACGCGCGCGACCGGCATGAAGCTGGTGATAGGATCGTACGGCACCTGACGCAGGATCGGCAGGATGGTCAAAGGCGCCGACGGCGTCAGCAGGAAGGTGTAGCCGTCGGGGGCAGCCTTCGTCACCGCTTCGGTGCCGATCGCGCCTGACGCGCCGCCGCGGTTTTCGATCACGAACGTCTGTCCGAAGGCCTGGCCGAGCTTCTCGGCCCATGGCCGGCCGATCAGATCGGTAGCGCCGCCGGGGGCATAGGGAAGGATCAGTTTCACCGGCTTGTTCGGCCACGTGGCCGCCTGGGCGGAGGCCCTGGTTATCGAAAAGCCGCCGATTGCGGCGGCACCGGCGGCTTTCAGGAAGTCACGACGCTTCATCAAGGCACTCCTCCGATCGTTGACGGCGGCTGCGGCCGCTTCTCTTTGCGTCGATGCGACCATCAACGCCTTGTATTGTCAACGGTATCCGGGATCGCCAGCCTGCGACGCTTGAGCCTCCCCCGCTACCAGGTCGCGTCCAGCACCTCGCGCAGCAGCTCCTTCTCCTTGACGAACTCCTGCTTCGGGTCGGCGTTGAAGTTCTTCAGCGAGCTTGCAAGGATTTTCTCGGCGCTGGATTTCGGGATATCCAGCTGCGACAGGTTTGTCGGCATGCCGATCGAGGCGAACACCTTCTCCAGCTCGTCGGCGGCGCGGAACGGCGCCTCGGCCACCGGGTCGCCCTCCTTCCAGACGCCGAGCGCTTTCGCGATCGCGCACATCTCCATCGGGTCGCGCGAGCCGAGACGGCGCATCACGGCCGGCGTCATCGCGCAATGGGCGGCGCCTTGCGACACCTGGTCGTGCATGTTGAACAGGCTCGCGGCATAGGCATAGACCACGCGGCTGACCCAGTGACGGATCGGCCCGCCGCCGTCGTCCGCCTCCCGGTTCTGCAGGAACGTCGCGACGCAGAGATCGATGCGCGCCGCGGCGTCGCGCGGATCCTTCAGCCGCGGCAGCGCGCGGCTGACGATCTCGAACACCTGACGCCGGTTGAAGTCCGCAAGCGGCGTGGCGTGCGTGTAGCCCATGTTCATGATCGCACGCCAGTAGATCGCGCCGCCGCTGGCGCAGACCATCGAGACCGGCGCGGTCAGCAGTGCGTCCTGATCCCAGAACAACGCCACCGGCCGCGTCTTCGGATCGAAGAACTCCATCCGGCCTTCGCGGCCCTGCTTCTTCATCGGCGAGCCGGCGCGGTTCTGCGCCGATGAGCCCGCCGTGAGGATGTTGATGATCGGCAGCTTCGGCGCCATCAGTTTCGGCGAGATCGCCGGCATCCCCGGCGGATACTGCGTGATCAGCTTCTCCACCGGCTCCTTCTCCGCGAGCAGGATGGCGATGATGCGCGTGCCCTGGATGACGCTGCCGGCGCCGACGGCGATCAGAAGGTCGGCGCCCACCTCGCGCGCCTGGTCGCGCGCGGCGATCACGTTCTCATACGGCGTGTCCTTGCCGATCTCGTCGTAGAGGCCGGCGAAATTCTCGCCGAGCAACTGCTTTACGCGCGCGACCAGCGGCGTGTTGCGCGAGACCGAGCGTCCGCAGACGATGAAGACGCGCTTTGCGCGATGGCGTCCGACCTCTGCGGGCAGGTTCTCGAGCGCATCCTTGCCGCTGTAGACGCGGACCGGATAGCTGACGAGGCGGAAATCGTGCGTGTGCGTGACAGTGTCGTTCATGAAACCGGCCTTGTTTATGTTCCGCCCCGCGTCGCGCGCAATCGTCACTCGAGCTTGATGTTCGCCGCCTTGATCAGCTCGGCGTTGTTCTTCATGTCGTCGGTCAGGAATTGCGCCATCTGCTCGCGGGTCTGAATCCGCGGCGCCCCGCTGATCTGCCGCAGCTTCTGCTGCATCGCCTCGGTCTTCATGATCTCGACCACCCGCGTGTGCAGCTTGTCGACGATGTCGGCCGGCACGCCGACCGGCGCCCACAGCGCGTACCAGCTCGGCAGGTCCGAATTCGGATAACCCGCTTCAGTCAATGTCGGCGTGTCGGGAAATTCCGGCGAGCGGTCCGGCGAATTCATGCAAAGCAGGTTCAATTTTCCTGCCTTGGCGTGCGGCAGCACGTTGATCTCGTTCATCATCTGGATCTGGCCGGCGAGCAGATCGTTCAGCGCATCGCCGGCGCCGCGATAGGGCACGTGCAGGATGTCGATGCCGGCGCGGTATTTCAGCATCTCGATGCGCATGTGCTGGATGCTGCCGAGACCGGACGATCCGTAGACCAGCTTGCCCGGATTCTTCTTCGCGTAATCGACCGTGTCCTTCATCGTCTTCAGCCCGGTCGACGGGATGCATGACGAAGCCGGAGACGCTGTCGCCGATGCGCGCGACCGGCACGAAGTTCTTCTGCGGATCGTAGGGCGTCTGCCGCAGCAGCGGCAGCACCGACATCGCCGCCGAGGGCGTCAGCAGGAACGTGTAGCCGTCGGGCGCGGCCTTCGAGGCCGCTTCCACGCCGATCATGCCGGCGGCGCCGCCGCGATTTTCGATCACGAACTGCTGGCCGAACGACTGGCTCAGCGCGTCCGCCCATGGGCGGCCGATGATGTCGCTGGCGCCGCCCGGCGCATAAGGGATGATCAGCTTGACCGGCCGGGTCGGCCAGTTGGCGGCCTGCGCGGACGCACGGCGGCTGACGACGCCGCTTGCGACAGCGGCTGCCGACAGCTTCAAGAAATCGCGACGGCGCATGTTGGTCTCCTTCCGTTCTTGATTGGCTCGCACGGCTGCAGGCGAGCGTTGTTCTTGCGGGCTTGCGTCGCGCGGCTTCACTCCTGAAACGCCTCCTCGCGCTTCTTGCGCACGTTGGGCGCGATGACGATCAGAAGGAGTATCACCGCCAAGACGAGAAACGTCGCGACAGCGGCCGCTCGAAGAATACCATCGCGTCGCCGCGCGACAAGAGCATCGCGCGTCGCATGTAGACCTCCATCAGCGGGCCGAGGATGAATCCGAGCAGCAGCGGCGCCGGCTCGCATTCCAGCTTCATGAGCAGGTAGCCGAGCACGCCGAAGAAGGAGATCAGCAGCACTTCCTCCGCCGCATTGTTGAGGCTGTAGGTGCCGATGCAGCAGAAGAACAGGATCGCGACGGCCAGCAGCCGGTAGGGCACCAGCAGCATGCGCACCCAGATGCCGATCAGCGGCAGGTTCAGCACGATCAGCATCAGGTTGCCGAGCCACATCGAGACGATCAGGCCCCAGACGAGGCCGGGCCGCTGATCCATCACCTGCGGTCCCGGAATGATGCCGTGGATCATCATGCCGCCGATCATCAGCGCCATGACCGGATTGGACGGAATGCCGAGCGTGAGCATCGGAATGAAGGACGTCTGCGCGGCGGCGTTGTTGGCCGCCTCGGGCGCGGCGACGCCCTCGATCGCGCCCTTGCCGAAACGTTCCGGCGTCCGCGAGAGCTTCTTTTCCAGGGTGTAGGCGGAGAACGACGACAGCACCGCGCCGCCGCCCGGCAACAGGCCAAGGAAGCTGCCCAGCGCCGTGCCGCGCAGGATAGGCCCGATCGACTGCTTGATGTCCTCGCGCGTCGGCATCAGGCCGCTGACCTTGGCGCTGACCAGGTCGCGCCGCTCGGTGTTGGTGAGGTTGTGGATGATCTCGGCAATGCCGAACACGCCCATCGCCAGCGGCACGAAGCCGATGCCGTCGAACAGCGAACTGATGTTGAACGTAAAGCGCGTGTTGCCGGTGTTGACGTCGGTGCCGACGAGGCCGAGCAGCATGCCGAGGAAGATCATGCCGACCGCCTTGATGATCGAACCGCGCGCCAGCACGATCGCGAACACGAGGCCGAGCACCATCAGCGAGAAATAGTCGGCGGCGGCGAACTGCTGCGCGACCTTGGTCAGCGGCGGCGCCGCAAGCGCGATGATGATGGTCGCAACGCAGCCGGCGAAGAACGAGCCGATCGCGGCGATGGCGAGCGCGGGACCCGCCCTGCCCTGACGCGCCATCTGATAGCCGTCGATGCAGGTGACGACCGAACTCGACTCGCCGGGAAGATTGACCAGCACGGCCGTGGTCGAGCCGCCGTACTGCGCGCCGTAGTAGATGCCGGCGAGCATGATCAGCGCGCCTTCCGGCGACAGGTGGTAGGTGACGGGCAGCAGCAGCGCCAGCGTCGCCAGCGGGCCGACGCCCGGAAGCACGCCGATCGCGGTGCCGATGATCGCGCCGCACAGGCACCAGAACAGGTTCTTGAACGAGACGGCGACCGAGATGCCGAGCCCGAGATTGTCGAACAGGTTTCCTAGTTCCATGGCAGCACCTTGATCGGCATGCCGAGGCCATAGATGAAGATGCCGAGGCCGAGCGCCAGCATCAGCACCATGAACAGCGCGAATTCTTTCCAGCGGGTCTCGTGCGTCCCGAGCGCCGCAAGCGTCATCGACACGATCATCGCCACCACCAGGCCGGCGTTGTCCACAAGGAACGCGAACGCGACCGTCGCCAGCGTGATCATGATCAGCGGCCGCCACGCCCAGGCGTCGAGCTTCGGCCCCTCCTGGATCAGTGCCTGGATCGCAAGCAACAGGCCGCTGCCCATCAGGCACCAGGCGAGGATGCGCGGCAGCACGCCCGTCCCCGGCCGCTGCGCTGTGCCCATATTGTATGTGGAGCCGATATAGTAGGCGCCGAGACCGATGGCGAGGAACAGCAGCCCGGTCGCAAAATCCTTTGAACTCTTGATACGCATTGCCCCTCCCCGGAGCGCGCGAAAGGTTTCTTGTTGTCGGCCGCGCTTGGCTGCGCGGCTCGTGCAGGCTTCTTGCGACGCCGATGTCCCGGTCGCGTGCACGGCCCAATGCGTACAAGCAACGCAGGAACGAGGCAATACGGCAGGCATCACCGGCGCCAACGTTCGTGTGCCATTGCGCCCACCGCTGATCTGAATGTTAGAACCGAGCGGACGCCGGCAACAATAATTCCTACACTCTCCGTCTCGTGCTCGTACAGCGGGATACGAAGCGCGAACCGCGGAAGCCGGCATTGGCCGGTTCGACGATTGTTAAATCGGCCGCACCTGCATCGTGCAATCAGGCGTTGCTGGAAGGCCGCGTCTTCACCCGCTCGAACCAGGCAGCTGATGTTCGTGTTGGCGGGATCGAGCGGCTGCCCGACCTTGGCGAAAAAGCCCACCATGCAGAACAGCAGGACGTCGGCGAGCGTGAAGCGCTTGCCGCAGATGTACTCCTTGCCGTTCATCTGACCATTCAGCCAGGCGAGGCGATCCGCAGCGATCTTCTTCAGGCCGGGCGCCGCTTCCGGCACGGTAACGATACGGCTTTCGAAGAATTTCAGCCCTTCGGCAAAGCGAAAGCCGTTCGCGAGCGGCTCGCAGATGTTGAGGTCGATGCGGCGGGTCCACATGCGGCACTCGCCGCGCTCTTCCGCCGTCGTTCCGATCAACGGAGGCGACGGATACTTCTCTTCCAGGTACTCGCAGATCGGGACGATCTCGGAAATGTAGCTGCCGTTATCCAGTTCGAGGGTCGGCATCTGGCCGTGCGGATTGCGCGCCAGATGCGGCTCCTTGCGATTGTCGCCGGCGCGCAGATCGACCTTCTCGATCGGGATCGAAACGCCCTTCTCGGCGAGAAACATCCGGACGACGTGAGGATTGGGTCCGACGGAATCGTACAGCTTCATTGTTGTTCCCCCTGGCGGCACAGGTTTCTAAGCGCCTGCGTTGGCCGCTAGCGTAAGCAAATTCGACGGAGAAACGGAAGGGGTGGCGCGGAAGCTTAAGTGCTCAAACGATAATCAGGTCGAGCACCGCAGCGTAGTGGCACGAAGCCGCGAGCAACACGAAGCCGTGCCAGATCGCATTGTGAAACCTCAGGCGCTCCCAGACGTGGAAGACCACGCCGGCCGAATAAAGCACGCCGCCGATCGCGATCAGGCACAGCGTGAATTTCGGCAGCGCGTCGGCGATGACGTCGTAGACCATCACGCCGCTCCAGCCCATGGCGAGATAGAGCACGATCGCCAGCCGGTCGAAGCGGCCCGGGAAGAACAGCTTCAACACGATGCCGACGACGGCGACACCCCACACGCCCGCCATCAGCGCCACCGAGGTGACGCTCATCTTCATGTGCGCGATGAACGGCGTATAGGTCGCGGCGATCAGCACATAGATGGCGGAATGATCGAAGCGGCGCAGGATCCATTTCCAGCGCGACACCGGAAACAGATTGTACGTCGCGGACAAGGCAAGCATCGTGATCAGTCCGGCGGCGTAAATCGACACCGCCGCCACATCCGCCGCCGTCGCAAAATAGCAGGCGACGACGATCAGCACGATCGCGGCGATCAGTCCGCCCCCGACGCCGATTGCATGGATGACGCCGTCGACCAGAAGCTCCATGCCGATCGTAGTTCCAGCGAACATTCGGCGGCGCACCGTGCAGGCGTCCGTACGGCCAGCTCTTTCAACCGGAAGATCGTCATGCGAGAAAGTTTGACCGGACTCTGCTTAACAAATTGCAACGGCAAGGGCGAAAATACCGCTGCTTCACATGTGGGTTAGATGGCGTGGCGATGTGATGATTTGATGTCAGGACGGGTTCAAATCCGCGTTAGTCCTCGGTCATCCATTGCGCAACCGTCATGACCTGCGGCGGCTGCGCGTAACCGACGGTCCACATATCGACAACCCACTCGCCGCCGCCCGCCCTCTCCTTGATCACGGGCGTGTTATGCGGCGTCTGCAGCACCAGCACGTTGCCGCGATAGCGCGGATCCGACACGGTATGATGCTTGAGATAGCCCCAGTCTCTGCATCAACAGCAGTAGCCCGGTAATGTTGCGCGTGGTGTCCCAGCAGTCGTAGTTCGTCTCATCCGCCCTGTGGCGGAAATCGGCGCGCGGTAGCCGGATGCTCGTGCCGAGAATCGGTGCCATCCGCCTGTCCCACCAAACCACCGCGGTCTGTATCGCCGCGCGTTCCGCCGCCGCGGACGCCTTGCCCTTGGCCATGATGGCGTCAAGCGCCTTCTTGTCGGCGACGGTGAATTCGAACTCCATGCGGCGACGGCAGACGAAGCCGTAGCACACCGTCATGAAGTTCCCGGTGGGCGGATAGATCGAGACACTTTCATAGAGCGCAGACTGCGCCGGCGTCATCTCGATCGCGAACGCGGGTGCGGCCAGGCCGACCGCCGCCACCAGCGGCAATACGCAAGCGAAGATTTGTCGTTTCACGAAAGAGGTCATATCCGGAAAATAACCGACGACGCTCGCTATTGCCAAGCAGCCATCAGTTCCTCGGGGGGAAAAGCAGCGAATACTGCGCTCGCAGTTGCCATTCTGCCGCATTGTCGGGCCGAACCGGGACAAAAGTGGATGAGGCAGACCTGCGATGCGCGTGTCCGCACGGCGAGCATTGCGCTAGGATGGTCCGTATTGAATTCAGGAGAGATTTCAATGCTGACGATTTGGGGACGCCGCAGTTCGTTCAATCTGCAGAAGGTCATGTGGCTGGTCGGCGAATTGCAGGTCGAGCACCGGCATATCGAACTCGGCGGGCAATTTGGCGGGCTGGATACGCCTGAGTTTCTGGCCATGAATCCGCATGGCCGGATTCCGGTCATCGACGACCAAGGCACCGTGGTTTGGGAGTCACATGCGATCCTGCGTTATCTGGCGGCGCGCTTCGGCGGCAAATCGTTCTGGTCCGATGATCCGGCGCGAGCGCTCGTTCGCGGATCGATGGATGGACTGGTCGGCGACGACCTTGCAGCCCGCCTTCTTGAACGGGATCTTCTGGGGCTTCTACCGAACGCCAGAAGCGCAGCGGGACTTGCGCGCGATCAAGCGCAGCCTTGATCACTGCACGCGCCTTTTCTCGCTGCTTGATCGACATCTGGCAGATCGCGCGTTCATGCTCGGCGACACGCTGACGCTTGCAGACATCCCGATCGCGACCAATCTCTATCGCTACTTCAACCTGGACATCGAACGCCCGTCGCTTCCGAACGTCGAAGCCTGGTATCGGCGCCTCCAGGATCGTCCGGCCTATCGCCAGCACGTCATGGTGCCGTTTCAGGAGCTGTTTGGCCGGCTCGACTACTAAGAGCTCCGATTATTCCGCGGGCTGCGGCGCAAACGCCTGCTTGCGCAGTTCGGGCGGAAACACCAGCGCGGCGACGATGATGAAGACGCAGAGCGCCGAGAACACCTTCAGCGTCAGCGCAAAGCCGCCCATCTCGTGCAGCACCGCGATCAGCCCGACCGCGACGCCGGCCGCGGTGAAGCCGATGAAGTAGCGCACCGAATAGGCCCGCGCGCGCCATTCGTCGGCGGTGTACTTGCCGACCATCGCATCGTTGACGGTGACGAGTCCGAACATGCCCATGACCACGCCGATCGAGACCAGCAGCAGCGGCACGTTGCTCAGCACGGCGGCGCCGTAGAGCAGCGGCGCGGGAAACAGCGCCATGACGAGGAAGATCTGCTTGAACGAATACCTGTCGAGCAGCTTGCCGACATTATACTGCGTCAGCGCGCCGAACACGTAGACGCCCGCGGTGATGATGCCGAGCAGCGCCGGATTGGTCGTCAGCTCGGACAGACGCTCGGCAAACAGCTTTGGCAGCGCGACCGTGACCGCGTTGAACGTGGTCGAAGCCGCCAGCACCGCGATCAGCACCGACAGGAACACGCGCCACATGTCCTTCTTGGCGACGCGCGACGTCGGCTGCTCGGTCGTATGACCCTTGCGAACTTCGTGGCTGACGGTTCGCATGAAGGCGATGCCGACGGCGATCGTCGCCACGCCGGGCACGATGAACGCCCAGCGCCAGCCGAGATACTGCGCCAGCACGCCGGTGATCAGCGCCGACAGCGCGACGCCGAGATTGCCAAAGACGCCGTTGATGCCGACCTCGCGGCCGATCTGCTCTGCGTAGGAGACGATCATCGCCGTGCCGACCGGATGATAGATCGACGCGAAGATGCCGACGGCGAACAGGGCGAGCCCAAGCTGCAGCGGCGTCTGCACGAAGCCGACGCTGATCATGCTGAAGCCGATGCCGATGAAGAAGATCGCCATCATGTGGCGGCGGCTCCAGCGGTCGCCGAGCCAGCCGGTGGCGAGCGAGCCCGCGCCGAAGGCGACGAAACCCGGCGTCGCGTAGGGAAGCATTTCGGCGTAGCCGAGGTTGAACGCCGGCGCCATCAGGATCACCGCGGCGGCAAAGATCAGCATCGCGTAGTGATCGACGAAGTGGGCGATGTTGACGTAATTGATGACGGTCTGCGGGCGGTTCATGGGTCTCTAAGTCCGGCATTGCAAATCAATGGCAAAAGTATAGGCTGGCGCTTCATCGATGTGTAGCCAATGAATATCGCCAAGACGCCAAAGGCCGACTTTCGGGACCCGCGCCACGGCAAGGGCAGCGTCGAGATTCTTGCACGCAGTATCAAGAGCGGCGAGCGGCTCGATCCGCACATGCACCGCCAGGCGCAGCTGGTGTTCGCGGCGAAGGGCGTGATGCAGGTGCAGACGCCGCGCGGCGTCTGGCTGGTGCCGCCCGAGCGCGCGGTGTGGGTGCCGCCGCGGCTCGAGCATGCGATCGACGTGCTGTCCGACATCGAGATGCGGACCGTCTATTTCCAGCCGCGCTGGCTCGAGAAGCAGAAGGCGACGGCTGCGATCGCCAACGAGTTTGTCGTGCGGGTCGGCACGCTGATGCGCGAGGCGATCCTGGCGATGTTCGAGCCGCAGTGCGACCCGGTACGCAAGCTGACGCTGGCGCAGCTCGTGATCATGGACCTGCGCGATGCAGGCGACGCGTCGACCTTCATGCCGATGCCGGTGGACGCGAAGGCACGCCACGTCGCCAACATCATCTTGAGCGATCCCGCCGCCGATCGCGACCTGGAGCAGCTTGCGGCGGAAGCCGGAATATCCGGCCGGACGCTGACGCGGCTGTTTCCGGAGCAGACAAAACTCACGCTGAAATCATGGAAGCAGCGCGCCCGCGTGATCGCTGCGATCGAACGGCTCGGCCAGCCGGGCATCTCGATCAAGCAGGTGGCGACGGCGCTCGGCTTCTCGTCGAGCGCAGCCTTCAGCTTCGCCTTTCGCGACGTGACGGGCGAGACGCCGACGGCGTTCCTGTCGCGAAGGGAAGAGTGCGAGGCCTGAATAGCCGTCAGTTCGGCGAGCGAAGCGACGAAGCGATCCAGTGCGCGCGAAGCGCGCCACGAACGCGCGGCATTCTGCAGCGGATTCAAGCACAGTTGCTGAGCGCGGACCCGCCCGCGCCAGCTGGACTGCTTCGCTTCGCGCGCGATGACGATACTACTCCGCCGCCACCTGCCTCGCGGCCGGGAAGAAGCGGTTCTCCGGCCGCGGCAGGCCGAGGTTTTCGCGCAGCGTCGTGCCCTCATACTCTTTCCGGAAGATGCCGCGCCGCTGCAGCTCCGGCACGACCTTGTCGACGAAGTCATCGAGGCCGCCGGGCAGATACGGGAACATGACGTTGAAGCCGTCGGACCCCTCTTCCACCAGCCACTGCTCCATCTGGTCGGCGATCATTTTCGGCGTGCCGAGGAATTTCGAGCCCGCATAGCCGCCGAGCCGCTGCGCGATCTGACGCACAGTGAGATTTTCGCGCCTCGCCATCTCGACCACGCGGTCGCGCGCGCTCTTGCTGGCGTTGGTCTCCGGGATCTCGGGCAGCGGCCCGTCCGGATCGAATTTCGTCGCATCGTGGCCGATCGCGATCGAGAGCGAGGAGATGCCGTTGTCGTAGTGCACGCGGCTGTCGAGGATGGCGAGCTTCTCCTTCGCCTCGTCCTCGCTGTCGCCGACCACGACGAACGCGCCCGGAAGGATCTTCAAGTGGTCGCGGTTGCGGCCAAGCTTGTCGAGCCGGCCCTTCACGTCGGCATAGAACGCCTTTGCCGCGGTGAGATTGCCGCCCGCGGCGAACACCAGCTCCGCGGTCTCCGCCGCAAGCTGCTTGCCGGGCTCGGACGCGCCGGCCTGCACGATCACCGGCCAGCCCTGCACAGGCCGGGCGATGTTCAACGGCCCGCGCACCGAGAGATACTTGCCCTTGTGATTGAGCGTGTGCATGCGGGCGGGATCGAAGTAGAGACCGGATTCGACGTCGCGCACGAACGCATCGTCGGCGAACGAATCCCACAGCCCCGTCACGACGTCGTAGAACTCGCGCGCGCGAACATAGCGCTCGTCGTGCTCCATGTGGTCGTCGAGACCGAAGTTCAGCGCCGCATCCGGGTTCGACGTGGTGACGACGTTCCAGCCGGCCCGGCCGCCGCTGATATGGTCCAGCGAGGCGAAGCGGCGGGCAATATGATAGGGCTCATCAAATGTAGTTGAAGCGGTAGCTATGAGGCCGATCCGCTCGGTCGCGCCGGCCAATGCCGACAGCAACGTGAAGGGTTCGAACGACGTCACCGTGTGGCTGCGCTTGAGCGCATTGATCGGCATGTTCAACACGGCCAGGTGATCGGCCATGAAGAAGGCGTCAAATTTTCCATATTCGAGTTTCTGGATGAAACGTTTGATGTGCGAAAAGTTGAAGTTGGCGTCGGGAAATGCTCCGGGGTAGCGCCAGGCGCCGGTATGGATGCTGATCGGGCGCATGAAGGCGCCAAGCTTCAGTTGACGTTTGCTCATCGGCGGGAGGCCCCTGACGTTTTCGATTGAGAGCACGTATTGCACCCTGGCCCAAGGTCAAGGGCAACGGCGGATGCCCGCGAGGTGAACGCACGCGGCGCAGCGGGAAGTCCCTGGAGCTATTCTGCCAAAAGCGAGCAGGTCTCGCCGCAATCCAGCCCGGAGCCGGATTGCTTTCTGACCCGGAAAGAACCAATATCCCCCCGCGCCTGACGAGGCGCTCACCCCCTTGCCGCCCACACCGTGGGCGGCGGCCGCGAGCCGAAAAATCACCCGCCGGGAGATTGGACCCCTACCCGATAATCCCGCATGGGTCGTGAGGAAGCTTTCAAGTCGAGAGGTCTACGATGGTCAACAGATTGAAGTTCTATATCGACGGCGCCTGGGTCGATCCCGCCGCCATGAAGACGGTGCCGGTGGTCAATCCCGCCACCGAAGAGACGTTGTACGACGTTGCCGTCGGCTCCAAGGCGGACGTGGACAAGGCCGTTGCCGCCGCACGCAAGGCGTTCGAGACCTTCTCCATGACCACCCGCGAGCAGCGCATCGAGCTGCTCGGCAAGATCATCGAGGCGTACAAGGGCCGCGCCAAGGAGATCGCCACCGCCATCTCCGACGAGATGGGCGCGCCGATGACGCTCGCCGAGCGCGCGCAGGCCGCGGCCGGCCTCGGCCACCTGGCGTCGACGCTGCAGGTGCTGAAGGACTACCACTTCGAAGAGACGGTCGGCTCGGCCGTGGTCGTTCGCGAGCCGGTCGGCGTGATCGGCATGATCACCCCCTGGAACTGGCCGCTCAACCAGATCGCCTGCAAGGTCGCGCCCGCGATCGCTGCCGGCTGCACCATGATCCTGAAGCCGTCGGAATTCACCCCGACCTCGGCGTTGATCTTCGCCGAAGTGCTGCATGAAGCCGGCGTGCCGAAGGGCGTGTTCAACCTGGTCAACGGCCTCGGCCCCGAGGTCGGCGTCGCGATGAGCGAGCACCCCGGCATCGACATGATCTCGTTCACCGGCTCGACCCGCGCCGGCATCGACGTCGCCAAGCGCGCGGCGAACACCGTCAAGCGCGTCAGCCAGGAGCTCGGCGGCAAGTCGCCGAACGTCATCCTGGATGACGCCGACTTCAACAAGGCGGTCGCCGGTGGCGTCGCGCACGTGTTCAACAACTCCGGCCAGTCCTGCAACGCGCCGACCCGCATGATCGTGCCGGCCGCGCGCATGAAGGAAGTGGCGGCGATCGCCAAGGCCGTCGCCGAGAAGACCAAGGCGGGCGATCCGAAGGCGGCGGAAACGACCATCGGTCCGGTCGTCAACCGCACGCAGTGGGACAAGATCCAGGCGCTGATCAAGAAGGGCATCGACGAAGGCGCAACGCTGGTCGCCGGCGGCCCGGGCCTGCCCGAAGGCGTCAACAAGGGCTTCTACGTTCGCCCGACCGTGTTCGCCGACGTGACCAACGACATGACGATCGCGCGCGAAGAGATCTTCGGGCCGGTGATCACCATCCTTGGCGCGAAGGACGAGGCGGAAGCCGTCAAGATCGCCAACGACACGCCCTACGGCCTCGCCGGCTACGTCTCCGCCGGCTCGCGTCGAAAGCGCCAAGCGCGTCGGCCGTCAGATCCGCGCCGGCAACGTCAACCTCAACGGCGTTCCGAACGAGCGCACCGCACCGTTCGGCGGCTACAAGCAGTCGGGCAACGGCCGCGAGTGGGGCAAGTTCGGCATGGAGGAATTCCTCGAGGTGAAGGCGATCGCCGGCTTCAACGCCGCGTAAGCCGACGAACAGCGAAAGCTACGAACGCCGGGGCTCAAGCCCCGGCGTTTTCATTTGTCGTCCCCGCGAAGGCGGGGACCCATACGCCGTGACGCCAATGAGGCGGACGGCAAGCGTTTCCTTTCACCAACAAGCTCGGAGGCTATGGGCTCCCCGCTTTCGCGGGGACGACACAGAGTGTGTTGTTACTCCGTGCAAAACGTCGCGCACCGCCCACTCGCAATCCCCGCGTGCACGCCGCATACTACGCGAAAGCCCGGCGAGCGTTCGGGCGCGGGAGGAAACAGATGAGCCTGAAAATCAAAGCGGTCGACCTGCTGGCGTGCGATGCCGGCTGGCGCAACTATCACTTTGTGAAGGTGACGACCGACAGCGGCATCGTCGGCTGGAGCGAGTTCGACGAAGGTTTTGGCGCGCCGGGCGTGGGCGCCGCGATCCGGCGGCTGTCGGAGCGCGTGATCGGGCAGAACGCCGGCCAGCATGAGCGCATCTTCGCCGAGCTCTACGCCATCACCCGTCCCGCAGCCGGTGGCGTCGTCGCGCTGGCGATGGGCGCGATCGAGAACGCGCTGCTGGACGCCAAGGCAAAACATCTCGGCGTGCCCTGCTACGAGTTGCTCGGCGGCAAGATCCGCGACCGCATCCGCGTCTACTGGTCCCACTGCGCGACCTGGCGCATCAATCGCGGCGACTACTACAAGCCGGCCATCACCGACCTCGACGGCGTGAAAGCGATCGGCGCCGAGGTGCGCGAGAAGAAGTTCACCGCGCTGAAGACCAACATCTTCACCTACACAAACGGCAAGCCGCAGGGCTGGCGTCCGGGCTTCGGCGCGCCGTTCGAGCCGGAGCTGAACGTCGATCGGAAAGTCCTGCGCGACCTGCGCATGCACCTGGAGGCGATCCGCGACGGCGCCGGACCCGACGTCGACATCCTGCTCGACCTCAACTTCAACGCCAAGACCGAGGGCTACCTGAAGATCCTGCGCGAGATCGACGACCTCGACATGTTCTGGATCGAGATCGACATGTATAACCCGCAGGCGCTGGGCTACATCCGCAGCCACAGCCCGCATCCGATCTCATCCTGCGAGACGCTGCTGGGCCTGCGCGAGTTCAAGCCCTACTTCGCCGAGCAGGCGATGGACGTGGCGATCATCGACACGCCGTGGAACGGCGTCTGGCAGTCGATGAAGATCGCCAACGCGGCCGAAGCCTACGAGGTCAACGTCGCGCCGCATAATTTCTACGGTCACCTCTGCACGATGATGAACGCGCACTTCAGCGCCGCGGTGCCGAACCTGCGCATCATGGAGACGGATATCGATCGGCTGGAATGGGATCACGAGCTGTTCACGCATGTGCCGGAATTCGTCGACGGCTACCTGATCCTCCCCGATCGCCCCGGCTGGGGCACCGAGCCGAACGAGGAAGCACTTCGCGCGCACCCGCCGAAGAGCGAGGGCGGGTTGCTGAATTACGGGAGGAAGAGTTAGGCCGTCACTGCGAGGATCCGGCCTCGCCTCAGGCCACGCCGACCCAATGAAGGATTCGATGTCAAACTGCGGCACGCTCCATCCTCGATCCTCATCCTGAGGAGCCGCGCGAAGCGCGGCGTCTCGAAGGACGAGGCCACGAACGCGCTCTTGCTCCGGGCCTCGCCCTTCGAGACGGCGCTTCGCGCCTCCTCAGGGTGAGGGTCGAGGTATGAGGTCGCGTCCGGCAATTTCGCGATCGACTGCGGAGTGATGATCCGCCTACTCCCCCACCAGCTCGTTCATGTGCTCGACGGCCTCGATGAATTCCGTCTTGAACTCCTGCACCACGGCGCCGGCCGACTTCACGCTGTCGATCATGCCGACGCCCTGGCCGACGAAGTAACTCACCAGCTCGCGCGCACGCTGGTTGCCGGCCGCCGCGGCCTTGTCGATGGCGCGGAAAGCTTCGCCGGAGACGAGGCTCTGCAGCGGCATCGGCAGCGCGCCGGGGCTGTCCGGGCTGCGGTCCCACGCATCCGTCCACACCGAGCGCAGTTGTCGCGCGGGTTTGCCGGTGCGGCCGCGCGAGCGCACCGCGTCGCGCGACGAGGCCGCAATCATCTTCTCGCGGAAGATTTCCGTCGTCTCCGATTCAACGGTCGCCAGCCACACCGAGCCGGTCCACACGCCGGATGCACCCATCGCCATGCAGGCCGCCATCTGCCGTCCGTTCATGATGCCGCCGGCGGCGAGGATCGGCACGTCGCGGATCGGCTTGATCGCGCGCGCCACCTCCGGCACCAGCACCATGGTCGAGACTTCGCCGCAGTGGCCGCCCGCCTCGCCGCCCTGCACGACCAGAATGTCGACGCCCGCCGCAACCTGGCGCAGCGCGTGCTCCTTGGCGCCGACGAGGGCTGCCACCGGCACGCCGTGCTTGCGGCCCATCTCGATCATCTCGCGCGGCGGCACACCGAGCGCGTTGGCGATCAGCTTGATCGGATGCGCGAAGGCCGCATCGAGCACTTCGATTGCGCGTCCAGGATCGAACGGCTGCGGCCGGTCGTTCGGCGCGCGCGTGTATTCGAACTCGATCCCGTATTTCGAAAGCAGATCCTTCGCATACTTGCGGTGCTGCGGCGGCACGCGGCTCTCGAGGCTGTTGTAGGTGACGTTCTTCTCGCCCGCGGTCGCCATGTTCTCCGGGATCAGCACGTCGACGCCGTAAGGCTTGCCGTCGACGTGGTCGTCGATCCACTTCAGTTCCTGGTCGATCGACTCCGGCGACTGGTTGGCCGCGCCGAACACGCCGAAACCGCCGGCCTTGCTGACGGCCGCCACCACGTCGCGGCAATGGCTGAACGCCACCAGCGGAAATTCGATGCCCAGCATCGTGCAAATCGGTGACTTCATGGCCTGCCTCCTGGGCGTTTCTTGTGTTGTGCCGAACGCTAGACCATGCGGCAACCGGCTGCCAAGCCGCACCGTAGGCGAATTTCTCAAATCGGTTCCGGAGGTTCACAGGTCCTGCGGATTGACCGACCGGGGCGAGGACCCGCGTCGGACGGGGGATGGCCTTGCACTGATTGCCCTTGCGCTTTTCGCACCCGGATAGAAAACTTGTCGCAAACAACAAGTTGGTCGACCAGTTTCGCAGAGCGATAGGCTCGCGGCGGCGACTTGAAGGGAAACGCGGAGATGCCTCGATGAGCCAGCCCCAACGCGACGCGACGACCGCGGCGAAAAGCTTTGACGTGATCGTCGTCGGCGCAGGTTTCGCCGGCATGTACCTGTTGCATCGCCTGCGCGGCCTCGGCCTCTCGGCCCGCGCCTTCGAGCAGGGTTCTGGCGTCGGCGGCACCTGGTACTGGAACCGCTATCCCGGCGCGCGCTGCGACATCGAGAGCATGCAGTATTCGTACTCGTTCTCGGACGAGCTGCAGCAGGAGTGGGAGTGGACCGAGCGCTTTGCCGCGCAGCCGGAAATCCTGAAATACGCCAACCACGTCGCCGACCGCTTCAACCTGCGGCCCGACATCCAGTTCAATACGCGCGTCGCCTCGACCGTGTTCAACGAGGATACCGATCGCTGGACGGTGACCACCGACGACGGCGCACGCTACTCGGCGCAGCACGTGATCATGGCGACCGGCTCGCTGTCGAACGCACGCACGCCGGACTTCAAGGGGCTCGCAAGCTTCAAGGGCAAGACCTACCACACCGGCCATTGGCCGCATGAAGGCGTGGACTTCACCGGCCTGCGCGTCGGCATTGTCGGCACCGGCTCGTCCGCGATCCAGTCGATCCCGGTGATCGCGGAGCAGGCAAAACACCTGACCGTGTTCCAGCGCACGCCGAACTACTCGATCCCGGCGCGCAACCACGACCTGACGCCGGAGTACCAGAAATCCTGGAAAGACAATTATCCGGAGCTGCGCCGCCAGGCCCGCGAGGAATCTCGCAACGGCGTCGTCGGCCGCATCCCGCTCAAGGGCGCGTTGGAGGACACGCCGGAGGAACAACAGAAGGTTTATGACGAGGAATGGAAACAGGGCGGCCTGCACTTCATGGCGTCCTACAACAACCTCGCCCTCGACAAGGCGGCGAACGACACCGCGGCAGAATATGTCCGGCAGAAGATCGGCGAGATCGTCAAGGATCCGAAAGCGGCAAAGCTGCTGCAGCCGACCACCTACCCGATCGGCACGAAACGCATCTGCCTCGACACCGATTATTTCGAGACCTTCAACCGCGACAACGTCACGCTGGTCGATATCCGCGAGGCGCCCATCGAAGAGATCACCCCGAAGGGCCTGATCACGGGCGGTAAGGAGTACGAGTTCGACGCCATCGTGTTTGCGACCGGTTTCGACGCGATGACCGGATCGTTCGCGAAGGTTGATATCCGCGGCAGAAGCGGCCTCACGTTGAAAGACAAGTGGGCTGAAGGCCCAAAAACCTATCTCGGATTGATGGTCACCGGCTTCCCGAACCTGTTCTTCATCACCGGTCCCGGCAGCCCGTCGGTGCTGTCGAACATGATCGTGTCGATCGAGCAGCACGTCGACTGGATCACCGACTGCCTTGGCCACCTGCGCAAGAAGGGCATCAGCGCGATCGAGGCGACGCAGGCGGCCGAGGACCACTGGGTCGCGCACGTCAACGAAGTCGCCTACAAGACGCTCTATCCGCAGGCCGCATCCTGGTACATGGGCGCGAACATTCCCGGCAAGCCGCGGGTGTTCATGCCGTACATCGGCGGCGTCCAGATCTATCGCCAGATCTGCAACGACGTCGTCGACAAGGATTATCAAGGCTTCGCGATGACGCCCGCGCGTCAGGCCGCGACGGCGGCGGAATGATCGAGCAGCTGGCCGACAAAGTGAACGCCAACGCGGCGCTGGTGCGCCGCGGACAATATCTCGATACGAAATTCCTGTTGCAGGTCGGGCCAGAGAGCTGGCTCATCACGATCGAGAAGGGACGCATCGCCTCGGTCGTGCGCGAGACCCGCACCATCGGCGACTGCGCGCTCGTGTTGCGTGCGTCGCGCGAGGCATGGACGGAATTCTGGCAGCGCATTCCAAAGCCCGGCTTTCACGATCTGATCGCGCTGAGCAAGTTTCGCCATCTCAGCGTCGAAGGCGACATCAAGCTGTTCATGTCGCATCTGCGCTATTTCAAGGATGTGCTCGCCTCGCTCCGCAACACCGGAGTTGCCGCATGAAGCCGCGTTTCGAGCCGGTCACCGGCCGCTACATGCATCTCGATCTGCTCGGCCGTCCGCATCGGCTCTACGTCGAGGAAGCGGGCCAGGGCATTCCCCTGCTCTGCCTGCACACGGCGGGCTCCGACGGCCGGCAGTATCGCGGCGTGATGAACGATCCGCGTGTCACCGAGAATTTCCGCGTCATCGCCTTCGATATGCCGTGGCACGGAAAATCGTCGCCGCCGGCCGGCTGGCACGATGAGGAGTACAAGCTCACTTCGCGCGACTATGTGCAGATGATCCTCGAGGTGATGGCCGCGCTCGAGCTCGACAAGCCCGTGGTCATGGGCTGCTCGATCGGCGGCCGCATCGTGCTGCACCTCGCGCTCGACCATCCGGAGAAGTTCCGCGCCATCGTCGGCCTGCAGGCCGGCGCGCATGCGGAGCCCTATTACGATCTCAGCTTTCTGCACCGCCCCGATGTGCACGGCGGCGAAATCTGCGGCGCGATGATCTCCGGCCTGATCGGACCGAACTCGCCCGAGACCGATCGCTGGGAGACCCAGTGGCACTACATGCAGGGCGGCCCGGGCGTGTTCAAGGGCGACCTGTTCTTCTATACGCGCGACGGCGACGTGCGCGACCGCGTGGCGACGATCGACACGACGAAGTGCCCGCTGTTCCTGCTCACCGGCGAGTACGACTATTCCTGCACGCCGGAGGACACGCTGGCGATCGCCAGGAGCGTCAAGGGCACGGAAGCGACGATCATGAAGGGCATGGGACATTTCCCCATGAGCGAGGATCCGCAGAGCTTCCTCGAATACCTCGTGCCGATCCTGAGCCGGATCAAGGCGGACGAGCGGCGCTCGGCGGCCTAAACCGTCATTGCGAGCGAAGCGAAGCAATCCAGCAGCGCGCCGGCAGGCGCGCAAAAAAATCACTGAGGCTGCCGCAACTGCTGCGCTTTTTGTTGGCGCGCTTCGCGCGCGCTGGATTGCTTCGTCGCTTCGCTCCTCGCAATGACGCGGAGAGACTGGCAAGCGCCGGCAGTTGGTATAAGGTTCCCCTCAACCGCTGCACATCCCGAGGGAGGACGCACCATGACCGCCAACCGGCAAATCCTGCTTGTCGAAACGCCGAAAGGCAAACTTGGCCCCGAGCATTTCAAGCTCGTGCAAGGCACGGCGCCGGAGCCGAAGGACGGCGACGTGCTGGTGCGGGTGCTCTACATCTCGCTGGATGCGGCCAACCGGGCCTGGATGCAGGGCGCCACCTATCGCTCCGCGGTCGAGGCCAACACGGTGATGGCCGGCGGCGGCGTGGCCGAAGTCGTCGAGTTGAAGGCGCAAGGGTTTGCCAAGGGCGACCTCGTGTTCGCCGACACCGGCTGGCAGGATTTTGCCGCGCTCCCCGCAAAGCAGGTGATCAAGATCCCGCGGATCGAGCCGCTGACCCATCTCCTGAGCGTGTATGGCATCGCGGGGCTGACCGCCTACTTCGGCTTGCTGAATGTCGGCCGGCCCAATGCCGGCGAAACTGTTGTCGTCTCGGCTGCGGCCGGCTCGGTGGGTTCGATCGTCGGGCAGATCGCCAAGTTGAAAGGCTGCCACGTGGTCGGCATCGCCGGCGGCACCGACAAATGCAACTGGCTGAAGAGCGAGCTCGGCTTCGATGCCGCCGTCGACTACAAGGCCGAGCCGGTGTTCAAGGCCCTGAAGGCCGCGGCGCCCAAAGGCATCGACGTCTACTTCGACAATGTCGGCGGCGATATCCTCGAAGCCTGCCTGTTCCAGATGAACAACCGCGGCCGCATCGCCTGCTGCGGCGCCATCTCGCAATATGACGGCGCGCCCCAGCCGACGGGACCGCGCGGCGTGCCGGGCCTGATCGTGGTCAAGCGCCTCATCATGCAGGGTTTCATCGTCACCGACTTCAACGACCAGCGCGAGAAGGCGCTCGCCGAGCTGCAGTCCTGGGTCGCTTCCGGCAAGATCAAGGTGCAGGAAGACGTGATCAACGGACTGGAGAACACACCGGCCGCGCTGATCGGCCTGCTTGCCGGCGAGAACCGCGGCAAGCGGATGGTGAAGGTGTAACGAAGAGGGCGCGCGAAGCGCGGTCTCTTCGTCATTGCGAGGAGCGAAGCGACGAAGCAATCCAGCGCGCGCCGAAGCGCGCAAACAAAAAGCGCGGAACTCGCAGCGGCGTCCGCGTTTTTTGTTGGCGCGCTACGGCGCGCGCTGGATTGCTTCGCTTCGCTCGCAATGACGGTTGAGTTACTGCGTCGCTTCGGCCGGGATGCTGCCGACATAGCCGGACACCAGCACCAGGCCGCTGATCTTGTCGCGCAGTGCGAAGATGAACGGCTTGTCGACCACGAGGCGATCCTCGTTCAGCTTCGCCTTGATCATGGCGGTGCGCGTCGTCAGGGCGGTGGCCGCGGCTGCTTCGGTGCCCTGCTCATTCACCGCAAGGAACACCTTCTGAACGACCGAGGACATGTCGATGCGGTCGGGCGAGAGCTGAGAGAACGCCGTCGGGCTGAAACGGACCTGTTTCAGGCCGGCCGCATCCAGCGCCGGCAGAAGCTCCGCACGCCGCCGCAGCGTAAAGCGCGGCATGCGCAGATCGACTTCGGTGTCGGTGAAGTTCTCGCCGGTCAGCCAGTGCGAGATACTGCTGAAATCCTGCATGCTGGCCGGCTTGTTGCGCGAGGTGGCGATCACCAGCGAGAAGCGACTCGCCTTGTAGCGCAGGTCGACCGCGGCGAACTGCCCGTTGGATCGGAACGGCATGCTGACCTTGCCGTGCATCATGGCGACGTCGGCGAGCTTGCCGTCGAGCTCCTGGAACGCGGCCGGGCGGGTCTGTGATTTGTCGAACGCCGTCGCCCAGTCGGACTTGAAGTAGAGCGCGTTCAGGATGACGAGATTGGCGTCGGTCGAGCCGTTGTCGATGATCGAGGGGATGCGGTTGCGCGTCTTCGCCGCAACCCAATCGTTGATGCCCTTGACGGTCGAGGGCTCCGACATCGACTTCTGCGAAACCTCGGCGCCGGTGGCGCGCATTTGGCCGAGCAGGTCCGGCATCAGCCGCAACGTCGGATCGAACACCGCGGCGTTGGCGAAGGTGAACGTCGCGCCGTTGCTGCCGGCACGATCGAGCAGCGCCATCTCCTGTCGCAGGTTGGTGAAATCGGTCGCTGCATCCACCTTGCTGTCAAAGCCGAGCACGCGCTGCGCGGTCGCGCGGAATTTGTCATCGGTGCCGACGTCGAGCAGCGCCAGCGCAGCGGCAACGCCCGCCGGCGAAACAACCGCCGTCTCGCCCGGGCGCGTCTGCAAACGCTCGACGAGGCTCGTCGAGAATCTCACCTGCGCCGAAAGAATCCGGTCCGACAGCTCGGGCGCCGCATGCGCTGCAGTCGCAACCATCAGCGCCAGCGCACTCACCGCGGCACGAACCGACCAGGCTTTCATTCGTCAACTCCTGAAATTCTTGAGCGCAAGCGCTTCGCGCATCGCGGCTGAAGGCCGAGACCGTGTCCCGGACCGATGTGTCGTTTGTTCGTCGGGAAGTCCCGGTTCCGGGTTCAAGCCCCTGACACCACGGGCGATTGCAACGAGGCGGAGGTCACACTGCGCCACGCGGCGACGTTGCGCCGGTATCAGGAAACTGCCTGCGTCTTGATCCGAAGAACCAGCGGACGAGCTTCGTTCAGGAGCTTCGAAATCCTGGTACGTGGTGCGGCAGAGGAAGCCTGCTTCGCCCGCGCGCTCCTGGCCGCCTTCGCTGCAAGCAGCGTTTCGGTGATGGCGAGCAAGGCGGCAACGGTTGAACGAGGCTTCATCGGCATATCCTCCGGCTCCAATCCGGCACGATACTCGTGGTGAGTTCAGCGCGCTGTGACCTGAATCACGTTCGCGGCCCGCCGTTTGAAAAGCCGTTGCGGATCGCGCTCAAGACGCCTTCGCCGTCATCTCGGCATAGACCTGGATCCAGAAGATCACGTAGGCAAAGCTCGCAAAGCCGGCGAGACACGCGGCAACGCCGAGCGCCTTGCCTCTGACGGCAAGGATGAATGCCGGGATCGTGAACGGGATTTCGAGCAGCATGATCGCGGCGCTGACTGCGACGAATTCCATGCCGTCGCCACGCGGATTCACGTGTCGGGCGGTGAACACCGTCAGAAAGACGATGAACAGCATCTGCCCCGCCGTGAGCAGCAACAGGACGAGCCGCAGGGCATAGTTGCTTGCGGGCCTTTCCGCGCCTTGCGCGGGCTTTTCTCGAACAGCTGCGTCGGCCACTTGTCGTACTTCCACGGATTTTCGGCGCGTGTCGCCATTCGTCTCGGCGCTGGGGAATTGGTTCGAATTGTCCGCAATGTCCGTTTGCGTCGCTGATGCGACAGTCGGCGCGGCATGCTGTCGCTGTTTGTGAGGGCAATCACATTCTTAAGGCCCGCAGCCTGCAACGGTAACCATCGGCATCATTGCCGCTCTCCGTCACTGTTGGAGAACACAATGAAGAGGCTCCGTACCGCTACAATGGTCATGTCGGCCGCGGCGCTGCTCATCGTCACAGCGCTCGGTGCCTGGTCGTTTGGCCCGATGACTGCGCGAGCGCTCGCCGACCAGATCGGCGAGATCGCGGTCGCCTATAATAATGCCCAGCTCGAGCGCGACTTCGAGAAGGTCTATCCGCAATACCGCTCACGGCTGCCGTTGCAGATCGACGACCGCACGACGCTGGTGGACCTCTCCTACCGCGGCCACGTGTTCCGCCTGCGCCATCTGGTCGAGACGGAGCGGTCGCGGACGGCTGCGATCGCGAGCAGCGAGCAGACCCGCAAGACCATGCTGGCAAAGGTCTGCGCCGACGAAGACATGCGCGCGACGATGAAGCGCGGCGCGATCTACGAGTATCAGTACCTCGACCGGCAGTCGCGGCTGCTCAGCAGTTTCGATATCCGCAACGCGGACTGCGAAGTCATGAGCCGCGAGGCCTTGGTAAACGAACCGTTGACCGGAGCTCCGAGCCCGCCGGATCGCTCAAATTTTAGCGAATTGCTGAACGTCGCGACAAACGTTGCCTGCGAAGGTGCGCCCTCGAGAACCGAGGGATGCGCCATGATCGGCGAGGCAGAGTATTATCAGCTTCTGGACGCGGTCGGCGTCGCGATGAACCCCGCGCCCGCTCGGGATTTTCGTGATTTCCTGAGCGAGGACGAGGATTTCGTGATCGTTCCGGTCCCGGCCAACGACAACGAGGAGCCGTGGCCGCTGCTTCCTTTTCCTGCAGGCTGGACCGCCTCCTGCTGACCTGTCGATCGGCCTGCGCGCCCGTCAGTTGACGGGCCCCGCGCCGCCCATCGTCTCCATGTCCGGCTCATCCGGCTTCACGCCCTGCGCGCGATTGACCAGCATCGTGACCACCCACAGCACGACGCCGATCGCGATCAAGACGCCTGCGACCCGATACTGAACCATCGCCCGCCCGGTCCACGGCCCTGCCAGGAATGCGCAGGAGATTGCGCCCAGCACCGGCAGGAACGTCGGCGTGCGGAAATGGTCGTGCGCGACGGGATCCTTGCGCAGCACCAGCACGGCGACGTTGACCACCGTGAACACGCAGAGCAGCAGCAGCGCCGTCGTTCCGCCGAGCGCCGGCACCTCGCCGACGAAGGTGATCAGCGCGAACGCCAGCAGCGTGGTGAAGCCGATCGCGATATAGGGCGTGCGCCGGGTCGCGTGCACCTTGCCGAGCACCGGCGGCAGAACGTGCTCGCGGCTCATGCCATAGACCAGCCGGCTCGCCATCAGCATGTTGATCAGCGCGCTGTTCGCGACCGCAAACATGGTGATGAACCCGAATATCCAGACCGGAAAATTCGGCGCACCGGCCTGCACCACTTTCAACAATGGCGTCTCGCCCTCGCCGAGTTGCGCCGGCGAAACCAGCGTGATCGCCGAGATCGAGACCAGCACGTAGATCACGCCGGTGATGAACAGGCCGGCAAGCAGCACCTTCGGAAAATGTCGTGTCGGATCCTTGCACTCCTCCGCCATGTTGACCGAATCCTCGAAGCCGACCATGGCGAAGAAGGCGAGCGTGGTCGCCGCGATCACCGGCCAGAACATGCCGGCGTCACCGGCCTTGAACTGGGTGACGCGCGAGACGTCGCCCTGCCCCGCACCGATCGCCCACAAGCCGATGAAGATGATGATCAGCAGGCCGGTCAGCTCGACGCAGGTCAGCACCACGTTCGCCTTCACGCTTTCGCCGACGCCGCGGAAGTTCACGGCCGCGACGACCGCCATGAAAACCAGACCGGTCATGGTGATGCCGAAGGCGGAAAAGCCGAGGCCGAACGCGTGCGACATGTTGGCCGAGAACGCCCGCGAGGCGGTCGAGGCCGAGGTGATGCCCGAGCACATCACCGCAAACGCGACAATGAAGGTGACGAAGTGGATGCCGAACGCCTTGTGGGTGTAGAGCGCGGCGCCGGCGGCCTTCGGATACTTGGTGACGAGTTCGAGGTAGCTGAACGCGGTGATCAGCGCCACGACGAACGCGACGAGGAACGGCAGCCAGACCACGCCGCCGACCTGGTTGGCTATCTGGCCGGTGAGCGCGTAGATGCCGGTGCCGAGAATATCGCCGACGATGAAGAGCAGCAGGAGCCAGGGGCCCATCACCCGGTTCAGGCTCGGTTCGGCTTCGGTCGCAGGTGTTGCAGGTGTCGCGGCTTTTAACGAGAGATCGGTCATCGCTCAGCCCCTCAACTGATATTGCCAGGGCACAGCGTATTTGCTTTCACGCCGTCGCCAAGACTTATTGCTGTGAGGGCTGATCTGCGATGTGGACAGCGCGTGCGGGTGCGAAATGGAACCCGCACGCGTGGGCCGTTCAAGGCTAGGCGGCAGCCTTCGCATATTTCCCGCTGAGCTGCGGCGCGATCGAATCGAGGCCCTTGTCGGTGCGCTCGAGCCGCGTCTCGCGCGACCAGGTGCGCTTCAAGGCATCGCTGATCTTGAACTTCAGCCGGCCGAGACCTTCGGTTTCAAGTTCGATCGTGTCGCCATCCTGAAATGAGTGCAGGCCGCGGTGGTTGGTGCCCGTGGCGAGGATGTCGCCGGGATCGAGCGTGTGGATCGCGCTGACCCATTCGATGCAGCGCGGAATCTTGTGCGCCATGTCGTCGGTGTTGAAGTTCTGCATCAGCTTGCCGTTGTTCCACAGCTTGACCTGCAGCTTCTGCGGATCGGCGATCTCGTCCGCCGTGACGATGTAGGGTCCGATCGGCGCAAACGTATCGCGCGACTTCATCTGGTAGAACACCGCGCCCGGCGGCGGCAGTCCGCGGGCCGAGCCGTCGACGAAATTGACGTAGCCGAACACGTGGCTCATCGCATCTGCAGCCTTCACGTTTGTCGCGCGCTTGCCGATCACCACGGCAACTTCAGCCTCGCCCTCGAACACGGTGGCCGCCACATCGGGCAGCACCATGGTGTCGCCCGGGCCGATGATCGCATTCGGCGACTTCGAGAATGCGTTGATCGGCGCGGGCTCGGTGCGCGTGCCGTCCTCCATGTAGTTCACGGCCATACAGGCGATGTTGCGCGGACGCGGCAACGGCGGGCGGACCTGCACGCTACCGACGGGAACGCCCTTCCCCTTGCTTGCCGCGTCTTCCAGCTTTGGCCGGAACGTGTCGAAATGCTCGATGACCCCGGCGATGATGTCGTGCGGCCCGACACGCGGAATGGAGTCGGCGACAGAGGTGACGTCGACCACCTCCTCGCCGCGCAGCACGCCAAGGCGAAAATCGTTGAAGAACATCAGTTTCATGCGTTTGCTTCCATTGCGGGGTTAGTTGAGGAACATGCTACACCCAGCGTCGGGCGACCGCTACTTTCCGTCGGCGATCAGGCTCTTGAACTTCTCGATCTCGCGCGGCACGAAATCCCGCAAATACTCTGGCGCGATTTCGCCCTCCGGCACCACATACGAGCCGAGCGCGTCCAGCCGCTTCTGATAGTCGGCGTTGGTGACGCCCTTGCGCAACGCGGCGTTCAGCCGTGCGATCACCGGCGCGGGCGTATTTTTCGGTGCGAACAGCGCGTACCAGCCCTGGATTTGAAATTCCGGCAGGCCCGCCTCGGCGGCCGTCGGGACATTCGGAAGGCTCGAAAGCCTTGCGGGCGCCGCCAGCGCCACGCCTTTCACGAGGCCGCCAAGAATAGCCGGCGTCGCCGACGACGAGGAATCGCACACGGCGTCGATCTGGCCGCTGATCAGGTCGTTGAGCGCGGGCCCGCCGCCACGGTAGCCGACCAGCGTCACGTTGATCCCCGCCGCCTGAATGAAGGTCTTGCAGAACAGGTAGTTCTGCGAGCCGATACCGGAGTGGCCGATCGTCACCTTGCCCGGATTGGCTTTTGCGTGAGCGATGAACTCCGCCAGGGTGCTGGCGGCCAGATCCTTCTTGATGAGAACCACAGCCGTGCTGCGGGTGAACAGGCCAATCGGTGCAAAATCATCCGGCGCGAACTTCACTTCCGGATTGAACAGATACACGGCGGTGTTGGTGCCGCTGTTGCCGATGGCGATCGTATAGCCATCCGCCGGCGACTGGGTCAGGCGGGTCAGCGCCGACAAGCCGCCGGCGCCCGGAATGTTCTCGATGACGAAGCGCTGGCCGAGATGCTGGCTCATCTGCTCGGTGATCAGCCGCGCGTTCACGTCCGAGCTGCCGCCGGCCGCGAACGGCACGATCATGGTGATCGGCCGCGCCGGAAAGTCCTGCGCGCCGGCCGAATGAGAAACAACGAAAAGACCGATCAGCGCACCGGCCCGCAACCCGAACATGCGCACGACGCCACCTCCCTCGATCTGCTTTTGCCGCAGTTGGAGGGCAGGCTAGCATTGCCTCGAGCGACGCGAAAGCGAGGAACGTTCCGCCAACCGGGCGCAAGGCGCATGCGCGATCGTGCGTTGACGCAGGCGCACGTGCAGACCGACACTCCGGCCAATCCACAACGAGGAAACGGCCGTGACCATCAAATATGAGAAGCGCGACGGCGTCGCCTACATCACGCTGAGCAATCCCGACAAGGCCAACATCCTCGACAAGCCGACGTCGGATGCGATCTCCGAGGCCTGGGCCGATCTGTGGGAGGATCGTGACATCCGCTGCGCGATCCTGACCGGCGAAGGCGACCGCCACTTCTGCGGCGGCCACAATCTTGCACCGTGGCCCGGCCTGACCGAGGAAGACGTCGAATACCTGCGCACCCAGCGCATCTTCTGGCCGCTCGCAGGCACCGTGCATGGCCAGAAAACCGGCGTCGACGGGCGCATGGGCGACCACTATCCGCGGGTCTGGAAGCCGGTGATCGCCGCGGTGAACGGCTGGGCGGCGGGCGCAGGCCTCTACACCCTCCTGGCCTCGACCGACATCCGCATCGCCAGCGAAGAGCATGCGCGCTTCAAGTTTGCGCTGACCAGCCAGGGCTGGCTCGGCCATGGCCCCGGGGCGAGCCTCTTGATCAAGCAGCTGCGCTACATCGATGCGATGAAGATGCTGCTCACCGACGAGCCGGTCAACGCGCAGGAGGCGCTGCGCATCGGCCTGATCAACGAGGTCGTGCCGCACGCGCAGCTCATGGAGCGAGCCGAGACAATCGCCCGGCAGATCGTGAAGATGCCGCCGGTGGCGCTGCGCATGATGAAGGAGTTCGTGGTCCGCTTCGGCGACCTGCCGACCGACCAGGCCTGGCACATCCAGAATCTGATCAACTCGCTGTTGATCCAGGTGACGATGGACGGCCACGAAGGCCGGCAGGCTTTCAACGAGAAGCGCCCGCCGAATTTTACGGGCACGCTGCGCAAGCGCGGCGAGCCATGGGAGGAGCCGACCGGGGACAGACAAGCGAAGCTGGACGAGGCGTTTCGCTCGGGAGAGTTCTAGGCCATGGATGTTGCAGGAAAGACGGTCTTCATCACCGGCTCGACCGACGGCGTCGGCCGCTACGTGGCGCTGCAGCTGGCGGCGCAGGGGGCGACCCTCTTGATCCACGGCCGCGACGCGGCGCGGGCGAAGGACGTCGTCGACCAGATCACACGCAGCGGCAAGGGCAAGGCAGCGTTCTATCAGGCCGACCTTTCGTCGCTCGCGGATGCGCGCAAGCTTGCCGACAACGTGAAGGCCGACCACAAGAGGCTCGACATCTTCATCAGCAATGCCGGCATCGGATCGCGCAACATGGGACCGGAGCGCCGCGTCAGCGCCGACGGGCACGAGCTGCGGTTTGCGGTGAATTATCTGTCGGGCTTCCTGCTTGCCCATGCCCTGCTGCCGATCATCAAGGCCGCCACGCCCTCCCGCATCGTCAATGTCGCCTCGCTCGGCCAGGCGCCGCTCGATTTCGACGATGTGATGCTGACGAAGACCTACGACGGCGTGCGCGCCTATTCGCAGAGCAAGCTGTCGCAGATCATGTTCACGATCGATCTTGCCGGGGAGCTGAAGGGCACCGGCGTCACCGTCAACTCGCTGCATCCGGCGACCTACATGAACACCACCATGGTGCGAGCCGGCGGCGTTACGCCGATGAGCACGGTCGAGGAAGGCGGCGCCGCGATCCTGCATCTTGCGACCGGCGACGACATGGAGGGCCGCAGCGGTCTGTTCTTCAACGGCATGAAGGAGACGCGCGCGAACGCGCAGGCCTACGATGCCGCAGCGCGCAAGAAGCTGCGCGATCTGAGTTTGAAGCTCACGGGGCCTTTCATGTCGTGAGACCGCCTGCTAACACAACCCACGAAAACTGTTGAGGAAACGCACATGATCTACGAGTTGAGAACCTATACCGTAAAGGCAGGAACCATCGGCGACATGGTCAAGGCGGCGAGCACGGTGTCGCGCGAGGTTCGCGGCGACGACTACGGCAAGCTCGAGGGCTACTGGTCGACCGAGATCGGGCCGCTCAACCAGGTCATGCACCTGTGGAGCTACAGCCGACCTCAACGAGCGCGCCCGGCTCCGCGGCGAGCTTTCCAAGAACGCGCGCTGGAACAACGACTACATCCCGCTGATCCGTCCCCTGCTGGTCCGTCAGGACGTCCGCCTGTTGAACGCGATCCGGCCCCCGGTCGCGCCGGCCACGGCCGGCAACATCTATGAATTCCGCAACTATCGCTGCAAGGCCGGCGGCGGCGCCAAGCAGTGGCTCGACCTCTTCACGGCCGCCCTCACCCACCGCGAGAAATACTCGAAGATCGTCGGGCTCTGGCAGACCGAGACCGGGCAGCCGAACGAGGTCTGCCACGTCTGGGCCTACCCCGATCTCAACACGCGCGCCACCGTGCGCGGCAACGCCATGAAGGATGCGGGCTGGCAGGAGTTTCTCAAGGCCAGCGCGCCCTTCGTCGAGGAGCAGCACGCGACCATCATGCTGCCCGCGCCGCATTCGCCGCTGAAATAATTTCGAACCCGTTCACCAGCCCACGAGCAGGAGAAGGCCGCCAAGCACCATCAGCGCGAGGCCCGGCCAATTCTCCTTCAAGCTAAATCCGGCACCGGGTTTGGAAGGCTCCAAAGTCGGCTCAGGCGTTGTCGCAGACGCTCGTCTGCCCACACTGAGCCGCCCGTGCCAGATGGGCTGGGCCATCAGGAGCACCAGACCGCCCAAAACCAGCAACGCGCCGAGCAAGGTGACTGCCATTCGCGCCTCCTGCGATCATTCAGGTATGCGGCCGAGACGTCCTCCAAGAGCAGTCGCAGCAATGGTCAACTTCGCTGGCGGGAACTTTGTTCCTTCCCGTCACTGTTCCATAGCGAGCTCAGCCTGCAGGCTTGCGAGGTCGCGGTAGATCGACGCAGCGGCCAGGACGCGCCCGTTGCGCTTGTACTGCACCAGACAATCCTTTGCGCGGATGTCGCCATCGATCGCGATTTCGTCCCATCGCTCCGCATGGCCGACATAGTTGATCGGCACGTCGTAATGCTGGCTCCAGAAAAACGGCACGGCATCGAACGCCTCGCGCGCACCCAGCATGTTGCGCGCGGCCGTCTGCCCTTGACGCTGGGCGACCACCCAATGTTCGACGCGAATGTTCTCGCCGGAATGCCGATCGGGCCAGCGCGCAATGTCGCCGGCCGCGTAGATCCCCGGGGCGCTGGTTTCGAGGTGAGCGTCCACCACGACGCCGCGATCGACCGCGAGGCCGGCGGCTTCGGCCAGCGCCAGGCGCGGCTTCACGCCGATGCCGATCACCACGAAATCGACCGCCAGGCTCTCGCCGCTCTTGAGCGTCGCGCGCCGGCCATCGATCGCGGCCACGGTATCGCCAAGGTGGAAGACAACGCCGTGCTCTTCGTGCAGCGCGCGAACGAAGCGACCCATTTCGGCACCCAGGATGCGCTCCATCGGGATTGCTTCCGGGGCCACCACGTGAACGTCGATGCCGCGGGTCCGCAATGATGCGGCCACCTCAAGTCCGATGAAGCTCGCTCCGACCACAAGCGCGCGGTGCCCACCCTTCGCAGCCTCGATAATAGAGCGGCAATCCGCGAGCGAGCGCAGCGTGTGGACCGGGAGTTGTCCGGCGCCGGGAATAGCCAAAGGCACCGGCTCGGCGCCGGTCGCCAGCAGCAGCCGGTCATACCGGACGACCTCGCCGCCTGACGTGGCAAGCTCGCGCGCTTTCGCGTCGATGGATGAGACGTCGACACCGAGACGCAGGTCGATATCCGCCTCGCGGTAGAAGTCATCCGGGCGCAGCGGCAGCCAATCCTCAGGCGCGCTGCCGGCGAGGTAGTCCTTGGACAGGTTCGGCCGATCGACCGGCGGCGCCGCCTCCTTGCTCAGCATCACGATGCTGCCGCGAAACTCCTGACGTCGGAGCATCTCGGCGGCTGCAAAGCCCGCCGCGCCGCCGCCCACGATCACGATCTTCTCGGGCCCATCGCGCCGCACCTGACTGGCCTGCTTCGGCTGCTCACGCTTCTCAGAGACGAAGATCTGCCCGTCGCGCTCCTCGACAAGCCAGCAGGCGAGCGCGCTCAACGCAGGCGCCCGCGTGGCCTCTCCGGTGCGGAGGTCGAAACAGGCATGATGCCACGGGCAGCGTACGGTGTTGCCGACCACGAGCCCCTCCGCGAGGGGGCCGTGATAGTGGCTGCAATGGGCATCGATCGCGAAGAGTCCGTCGCTCGTGCGCACGAGCAGGACATCCTGATCGCCGACGTGACCAAGGAGCTTTCCATCGATGAGATCGCCTGGCGCGACACCGCCGGTGAGATCAGGACCGCTTGGCGTGGATTGCTCTTGCGTCATGATCGACCTCCTGATGTATCGATCTTCTCGAACGGGCGTCTCTTCAGGTTTGTTGCACCGCCAGACTGATGAATTCCTGGCGGGTCGCCGGATTGTCGTGAAAGCATCCGAGCATACACCCGGTGACAAGGTCTGTATCGGGCTTGTGCACGCCGCGCGTGGTCATGCAGTGATGCGACGCCTTGATAATGACGCCAACGCCTTGAGGTTTCAGGACGTCATTGATGATGTTGGCGATTTGCGCCGTCATCTTCTCCTGTGTCTGCAGCCGCTTGGCAAAGACTTCGATCACCCGGGCAAGCTTGCTGATGCCGACGACGCGACCGTTCGGGACATAGGCCACCCACGCCTTGCCGATGATCGGCGCCATGTGATGCTCGCAATGGCTTTCAAAGCGCACACCCCGCAGGCTGATCATCTCGTTGTAGCCTTCGACCTCGTCGAAGGTTTTTTGCAGGATGGCGACCGGATCCTGCCGGTAGCCCGCAAAGAACTCCTCGAAGGCCCGGGCCACGCGGCTCGGCGTTTCGCGCAAACCCTCGCGATCGGGATTATCGCCCGTCCAGCGTATCATCGTTCGAACCGCGGCTTCGACGTCGGATCGGCCGGGCCGTTCCGTCTCGGTCGGCTGGGGCTTGTCCCGGACAAGCGTCTGCACGTTGGAACTCATCGATACGTCTCCTGATCGGGTCTGAGCTTGCAGGCAGGGGGCGAGAAAGAGCGCGACGGTCAGCTGGACAAATGCAGCCGCCTGATCACGTTCTCGGTCATGCGCTCGCAACGTTTGCCGGCGAACGGAAAGGCATCCATCAGGACGGGACCGATCTGCGTCTCGAGTTGCTCGCGCACCAGCCGCCGCGCGCGATGCAGCCGGGTCTTGACGGTCTCCGGGCGGAGACCGAGCAGCTCCGCCGTGTCCTCCACGCTCATCCCCTCGATCACCCGCGTAATGAACACGATGCGATAGGCTTCGGGGAGTTTGTCCGTGGCCTGCTCGACGAGTTGCAAGAGCTCACGCTGCGCCATCGTTTTTTCCGGGTCAGATCTTGCCGTATGAGGGAACTGGATAATCTCGGCTTCCGGTCCTTGCGCTTCGCGCGCCGCCAGACCGACCGTCGGACGTCGGAGCCGTAGCCGTCCCAAGGCTTCGTTCATGGCGATGCGGGACAGCCATGTCGCGAGACTGGAGTCGCCGCGAAAATTTTCCAGATGCGTGAACGCGCGGACATAGGCTTCCTGCACCGCGTCTTCGGCGTCGCTGTCGTTGCGAAGAATGCTTCTGGCGATGCGGTAGAGCCTGCGATTGTAGGTTTGCATGATGGTGCGAAAGGCGTCGGCATCCTTTGCCCGCGCCCGCTCGACCAATTCCGCTTCATCCAGTCTGCCGCCGGCATCCGTTGCGAGTCCGGGGCTGCAGTGCCTTGTTCATGGCCAATCTCCCTGATCGTCCATTGGATGGCCTGGAATGCAGAAGGTTCCCAAAAAAGTGCGCGATACCGGCTTCGGCGCTACTTGGCAGCCGGTTCCCGTTCTCCGCCGCGATATTGCGCCGCCGTATGGGAGCCTGGCAGCCGGGCGCGACCGAACAGTTTTTCGCGATAGGTGCCGTCGTCTGTACGAAGTCTTGTAGGCCCCACGCTCCTGCAGCACCGGCACGAGCAACTCGATCACATCGTCGATGCATTCGGGCACGACCGTGCGCGACAGGTTGAAGCCGTCGATGCCGGTGTCCTGAACCCAGCCGATCAGGGTCTCGGCGATAGCTCTCGGCGGAGCCGATCAGCGGCGCCTGGCGGCTGCCGAGCACCATCTGTTCCAGCAGCTTTCGGCGCGTCCATTGCGGGCCGGCCCGGCGCGTCATGGCTTCGACGTTGGAGACGATCGCCTGGCTCTTGCTCGCCGTCGATCGGCTCATCGAGATCATACTTGGCGAAGTCGATGCCGAGCGACGCCGCCGCATGAACGAGCGCCGCCTCCGAGCTCACATAGCGGCGGTAATCCTCGAATTTGTCGCGCGCCTCCTGCTCGGTCCGGCCGAGGACGAGCGTCGTGCCCATGAATACCTTTACGTCGTCCGCCGCACGGCCGAGCTGCACGGCCTCCGCGCGGATGTCGTCGACGATCGCCTTGACGGCCGCCTTGTCCTGCGGGTTCACGAACACGCACTCGGCATGGGTGGCGGCGAAACGGCGGCCGCGCCCCGAAGAGCCCGCCTGATAGAGCACCGGCGTCCGCTGCGGCGACGGCGCGCAAAGATGCATCGCATCCACCTTGTAGCGCGACCCGTGGTGATGGATCACGCGCACCTTTGACGGATCGGCAAAGATGCCGCTCGCGCGATCCGCCAGCACCGCGTCGTCGTCCCAGCTGCCCTCCCAGAGCTTGTAGACGAGCGACATGTACTCGTCGCCGACGTCATAGCGCTGGTCGTGCGCGACCTGCCCCTCGATGCCGATCGCGCGCGCGGCGCTGTCGAGGTAGCCGGTGACGATGTTCCAGGCGATGCGGCCAGAGGTCAGATGATCGAGCGTGGACATCCGCCGCGCGAACAGGAACGGCTGCTCATAGGTGAGATTGCAGGTGACCCCAAAACCCAGGTGGCGCGTGACGGCGGCCATGGCCGGGATGATCAGCGTCGGATCGTTGACCGGCACCTGGACAGCGTTCCGCACGGCCGCGTCCGGGCTGCCGCCCAGAACGTCGTAGACCCCGACGACATCGGCAAGAAACAAGCCGTCGAACAGTCCCTTCTCCAGCTTCTTCGCGTGATCGACCCAATATTGCAGCTCGTTGAAGCGGCCGGATTGATCACGTGGGTGCGTCCAGAGCCCGTGCTGGATGTGGCCGACACAGTTCATGTCGAAGGCATTCAGGCGGATTTCGCTGACGCATATCTTGTTCTCACGTGCGACTGTCTCAGACGTGACGCATCCTGCACTATTATGCCAAGGGCTTGAGCCCAGAATTGACGCGGGTCCCGCCTTCGCTCTTGGAGCTAGTGCAAGCCCGCGCATGACGCACCACGGAGCCTTGCCATGCCCCCTGCCCAATCGACACCCGACCTGATCATCCGCAATGCCCTGCTCATCGACGGCAGCGGCGCGCCGGCCAAACGCGGCGACCTGGCGGTGAAGGACGACCGGATCGTTGCTCTGGGCGACCTGTCGCAGCTGAAGGGCGCGCGGGAGATTGCGGCACAAAACCTCGCGCTGGCGCCCGGCTTCATCGATACCCACACCCATGACGACCGCGCGCTGCTGAGCGACCCGCTGATGGAATGCAAGATCAGCCAGGGCGTCACCACCGTCGTCACCGGCAATTGCGGCATCAGCCTCGCGCCGCTCGCCATTCAAGGCTATCCGCCGCCGCCGCTCGACATCATCGGCCGCGAGCCGCAGCAGTTTTTTGCCAGCTTCGACGCCTATCTGTCGGCGCTGGACCGCGATCCGCCCGCGCTCAACGCGGTCTGCCAGGTCGGACATTCGACGCTGCGCGTCGGCGCGATGGCGCGGCTCGACCGCGCCGCCGACGGCAAGGAAATCGCGGCCATGCGGCGCACGCTCGAGCAGGCGCTGGAGCAAGGCGCGATCGGCCTGTCGACCGGGCTCTACTATCCGCCGGCGAAGGACGCGCCGGCCGACGAGATCATCGAGCTGACAAAAGCCGTGCGCGCGCATGGCGGCATCCACACCACCCACATGCGCGACGAGGCCTCGCACCTGATCAACTCGGTCAACGAGACGATTTCGATCGGCAAGGCCGCCGACGTTCCGGTCGTCATCTCGCATCACAAGGCGACCGGCATTCCGAACCACGGCAAGGTCGAACAGTCGCTGGCGCTGATCGCGGAGGCGCGCAAGCGCCAGAAGCTCGGCCTCGATGCCTATCCCTACATCGCGTCCTCGACCATGCTGGGTCCGGACCGCATTCCGCTCGCCAGCAAGGTCATCGTCACCTGGTCGAAGGCCCGCCCGGAGTTCGCAGGGCAAACGCTCGACGAGATCGCCAAGGCGTTGAAGACCACTCTTGAGGACGCGGCAGCGCAGCTGCTGCCGGCGGGCGCGATCTACTTCATGATGAGCGAGGACGATGTGCGCCGCGTGCTGTCGTTCCCGCACACCATGATCGGCTCGGACGGCCTGCCGCACGACGAGCACCCGCACCCGCGGCTGTGGGGCACGTTTCCGCGCGTGCTCGGCCACTACGCGCGCGACGTGAAACTGTTCACGCTGGAGGAAGCGGTGCGGCGGATGACGGCGCTCTCCGCCGCGCAGTTCGGCCTGACGGACCGCGGCGTGCTGCGCGAAGGCGCCTATGCCGATCTGGTGCTGTTCGATCCGGCGACGATCGCCGACGCCGCCACCTTCGACAAGCCGAAGACGCCGGCGACGGGCATCCACGAGGTCTTCGTCAACGGCCGCTCCGTCTGGAGCGACGGCCGCGCGACCGGCAACCGCCCCGGCCGCGCGCTGCGGCGGCAGCAGCTGGGGGAGATGGGTGGGAGCCTGGATGCGGCGTGAGGACTCCGCCACGTTCGTGCGATACGGCCGCAGGATCACGGCCGTATCGCAACGAAATGCTCAGGCCGCTTTCGTCGTGATCGCGCCGGCGAGCGGCAGCCCCTCCTCGATCGGCAGGGACGGATCGCGCGACCATTCGTTCCAGGAGCCGAAATACATGCGGACGTCCTTGATGCCCGCATTCTTCAGCGCAAGGAACGTGTTGGAGGCGCGTGCGCCCTTGAAGCAGTAGAGATAGACCGGCGTGCTCGGCGAAATGCCGACGGTCGCGCACTCGGCGAGGATCTCGTCCTTGGACTTGAAGCGCGGCCCTTCGGCGGTCGGCTTCATCATGCGATACCACTCGAGCCAGACGGCGCCCGGGATGCGGCCCTTGCGCGGGCAGAAATCCTTGCCGTAGGGCGACGAGCTGTCGCCGATCCATTCGTCCACGTCGCGCACATCGAGCAGCGCGATCGGTTTGCCGATCGCGGCGAGCATGGTCTTGGCATCGATCAGGATGTCGGCCGCTTCCGGCACGATCGCGAACGATGCTGCCGTCGGCGCCGGCACGTCCGTGGTGACCGGCAGCCCCTTCATCGCCCAGGCATCGAAGCCGCCGTGCAGGACCTTGATCTTCGGGTAGCCCAGCATGCTGAGCAGGTAGTATCCACGGCACGACTGGCCAAAGCCCGAGTTCATCGACTGCTCGTAGATGACCGCGGTTTCCTTGCCCGACAGCCCGGCGTTGCCGAACGCTTCGGCGAACTTCGTCTTCAGCTCCGCGATGCCTTCAGGCGTCGAGGTGGCGAGATAGGTGAAGATCTCGTGCACGTTGACCGCGCCCGGCAAGTGACCCGCCGCATAGGCATCCGGATTGCGGGTGTCGATGATGACACACGGCTCCTTGGTGACGAGATCGGCAAGTTCACCGGCAGAAATCAGTACGTCCGTCATGGCAGGCCTCTCCTGGTTAGCGGGTTGGTAGTTGCGGTCGAATCGAAGTCAGTGAACTGCTCAGTGCTCCGCGAGCATCTTGCGAAGCTGCTTGGTGGCCGGCGTGACGATGGCGACGAAATAGGCTTCCCGCAGCCGGCGCTGCGCGCGATGGCTTTTCAGATAGCCGCGCGCGCCGCAGTGAAGCATCGCCGCATTCGCCGCCGCGACGCTCGCCTCGCCGATCCTCAAGCGCAGCGCGACGACCTTTCGCCAGTAGGTCTCGTCCGGGTTGTAGGGATCGCGGGCGAGCGCGAGCGTCTCGGCTTCGAGCTCATCCAGCAGCGCCTGGAAGTCGGTCGGCTGCTGCGCCAGGTACCGGTTCACATGGCCGAGCGGCTCGGCGACGCCGTGCATGATCGCGATGCAGTCGCGGATCAGCCCGAGACCCATGCCGGTCTGCAGCAGGATGAAGCCTGCGCGGATGCGTTTGACGAACGGACGCGCCTGTTCCGCGAGGATCAACTCGTCGGGTACGAACACGTCGCGGAACTGGACGCTGAAGGTGCCGGTGCCGTCCATGGCCAGGAACGGCTTGCACGGCTGCAGGGTGATGGCGGGATCGGAGCAGTCGGCGAGGAACATGCCGATCTCGTCCGGCGCGTCCTCGCGCTCGAAGATCGTGCCGAAGTAATGGTTCGGTCCGAGGTTGGAGACCCAGGGCAGCGCGCCGCGAACGACGTAGCCGCCTTCGACCTTCCTACCCTTCAACTTGAACTTCTCGATCCCGAAGAAGCTCTTCATGGGATTGGACAAACCGGTCCCGCCGAGCGTCGCGCCGGACGAGACCAGATGGGCAAAGCGCGAGCCGAGCCGCGCATTGGCCGAGTTCGTCACGTACCAGACGAGGGTGTTCTGGCACCACGCCATGAAGGCCGTCGCACCGCAGACCTCGCCCAACGCCGCGATCGATTGAATGGCGCAGCGCAGATCGGCCGCGCCATTCTTCGGCACATGGCTCGACCAGGCGCCGGCCGCGCCGAGATCCCTCAGCACGGCATCCGGATAGAGCTCGCCGCTGTCGATGCGCCCGACGAGTGGCGCCAGATCCTTCCGCGCAATCGCCGCAACGCTCTCGACGATCGAGGGCGTCACAGGAACCGGTCGATCGAGCGGAGCGATCGAGGCAGCCACTGAACTCATGTGGGTCTCCGGACTTCGGCTTGCTGGGAAGGGCGATGTGACGCGCGTGCCGTCACGCCACCTCGAGGTTCACGGGCCGGGTAAAAGTGTTCGCGACCGGCGACCACTTCTTCACATGCGCGATCAGGGCATCGATCTCGCTCTGGGGAATGCCTTCGCATTCCATGTCGACCTTCACCCGGACGTCGGTGAAGCCGACCGGCTTCTCGCTGACGTCACCGGTGCCCCACACGGCGGTGATGTTGAGGTCACCTTCAAGCTCGAGCTCGAGCTTGTTGACCGTCCAGCCGCGGTGCACGGCATTGGCATGCAGGCCCACCGCGAGGCACGATCCGAGTGCGGCGAGCGAGGCCTCCGACGGGTTCGGGGCGGTGTCGTCGCCGAGCAGTCCCGGCGGCTCGTCGACGATGTAAGGCGCGAGGTTGCGGATATAGTTGGCGTGGCGGAACTTGCCCTCGGCCACCGTCTTGCATTTCAAGGTCTTGATGACCTTCGGGTTGGCCTTGCCGTTGGCGATGAGCTGCTCCAGCCCGCCCCTGTCGATCGGGCGCAAGGCACCCCGTGAGAACCGTCTTTTGCGCAACCGCGGTCATCCATTTCTCTCCCTGGTCGAGGATACCGAACGGTCTGTTTCCTGCATATTGCGTGCCAGTCCGGCGTCGAAATGGAAAGACGAATGCCGTGAGGCGTTTAGCGTGCGCTGCCTGAAAAACGGTCAGTATGGCCGATGCTCATGGCCGATGCATTTGCTGCGCGCGCTGCGATGAGTTTGCGTGCAAGTCGGGCCGGCTTCACAAGCACGCTTGCTCAGGGGACGGCGCATCGGCTATTGAATTGGCATGGGCAGAACATCGTCGAAGAAGCGAACCGTTGCGGCAGGCCTTGCCGACAGCGACGACGAGTCGGCGCGCGGACGTCTGCTCAGCGCGGCCACGCGGCTGTTCTGCAAGTACGGCATCAACGCGACCGGCGTCGATGCGATCATCAACGAGGCGGGCACGGCCAAGACCACGCTGTACAAGCTGTTCGGCTCGAAGACGAACCTCGTGCATGTCGTGCTGGAACAGGAAGGCAAGCTCTGGCGCGACTGGTTCATCGGCGCGATCGAAGCCGGCGGCGGCGATGCGCAGACGAAGCTCACGCGCATCTTCCCGGCGCTGAAGCAGTGGTTCGGACAGGAGCGCTTCTACGGCTGCCCGTTCATCAATGCGGTGGCCGAGCACGACAAGGACGAGAAGCAGCTGCGCGCGATCGCCATGCGGCACAAGAAGGTGGTGCTGGCGCACATCGAAAAACTCGCCGCAGAGATGGGCGCGGAAGAACCTGACGTGCTGGCGCATCAGCTGGCGCTATTGATGGACGGCGCGATCGTCGCTGCCATGGTGTCGCGCAATCCGCGCGTCGCCGACACCGCGGCGCTGGCGGCAAAACCCCTGCTCTCGCTGTCCGCCAAGCCGAAAAAGGCCCGCCGCTCGAGCGGCGCCGCACCGCAATTCGCAGCTGTCTGATTCTTCAAAGAGCCGCTGAACGTTCCTTGATAGCAAAAGCCGTGCCCCAGCGGGTTGCTGCAAGTCACGCCGGTTTGCTCCGACGTGCAGGTGAAGCCGCTCCTTCGCCAGACGCTGCCGTACGGCAATGTTGGCAGGCTGTCATCCATTGCGGTATCGCCATGGCACAGCCTCGCACCCGAACGGCTGTCGGCCGTCGACCGCAAATGCCTGACCCCAGTCGAGATCACAATCGCGCGGCTTTGGCGGGACCGGAGCGGCGATCTGTGCGATGTCGCAGCGCAGTTCGCCTTCGAAATACTGGCAATGGATGTTGCCCGTGGGGGATTTGAACCCTGCCGGTCGCGCACTTTGAGCCGTTGCGCACGCCGTCCCGGCGATCCATGCGGCGATGACCGACAGGACCAGCGTCGTGCGACCGGCGTGCCCCATGGCGGCGTCCCCTCGATCCCGCCGCTCTACCGCGACACACCCCATGACGACAGGATCTCGTCGGTGTGCTGGCCCGGTCGAGACGGCGGCCGTTTCACTTCGGGTTTGGTACGCGAAAAGCGCGGCGCCGGCCCCGGCTGTGGAATGCCGTCCACTTCAATGAAGGTGCCCCGCGCCTTGTTGTGCGGATGCTGCATCGCCTCCTTCACGTCGAGCACGGGCGCAAAGCAGACATCTGTTCCTTCGAGCACCTTGCACCACTCGTCGCGCGTCTTCGTCTTGAACAGGGCGGCAAGCTTCTGCCGGTTGCGCGTCCCAGCCGGACCGATCGCGCTGTTTGGTCCTGATCTCATCCTTCATGCCGAGGCGTTCGAGCAGTTCCTCGTAGAAGCGGACTTCGATCGAGGCGATCGAGATGTACTTGCCGTCCTTGGTCTCGTAGGCGCCATAGAAATGCGCGCCGCCGTCGACGAAATTCGAACCGCGTTCGTTGACCCACGCGCCGGATGCGGTGCCGCCGAACACGCCGGTGATCAGGGACGCCGCGCCATCGACCATCGCAGCATCCACCACCTGCCCCTTGCCGGATTTCTTCGCTTCCAAAAGTCCGCAAACCAATCCGAACGCCAGATAGAGCGCGCCGCCGCCGAAATCGCCGACGAGGTTGAGCGGCGGCACCGGCGGGCCGTTCTTCGGACCGATCGCATGCAGCGCGCCGACCAGCGAGATGTAGTTGATGTCGTGGCCGGCAGCGGATGCGAGCGGTCCCTCCTGGCCCCAGCCGGTCATCCGCCCGTAGACGAGCCGCGGATTAAGCTTCAGCATCTCGTCCGGCCCAAGCCCCAGCCGCTCCATCACGCCGGGGCGAAAACCCTCGATCAGCGCGTCGGCCTTGGCCACCAGCTTCTTCGCCACCTCGATGTCTTCCGGCTTCTTCAGATCGAGCGCGATCGAGCGGCGGCCGCGGTTGAGCAGGGCGAACTTCGCCTCGGTGGGGGTCCCGAGATCGGCGGCCTCGGTGCGATCGATCCGCACGACGTCGGCGCCCATGTCGGACAGCAGCATGCAGCAGAACGGCCCCGGCCCGATGCCTGCGAACTCGACAACCTTGATTCCCTCCAGCGGTCCCATCCGGCGTGCTCCATCCCTATTCTGTGATTGTCGACACGGCTAGAGGATGAGGCCGATGCCCGTCGAGTCCTTCCGGCCCGACCTGAAGGGATGCCGCTCATCGCTGCGCGCAAGGCTTTCCAGGGAAACGCCGGCTATTCGCACAGGATTGCGTAGAGTTCGGCCTGCGAGCCCGCCTTGCGTAATTTTTGCTGCGTCCCTGCGTTCCTCAGCCTGCGCGCGGCGGATGCGAGTGCGCTCAGATAGCGGGCTTCGTTGCTGCCCGGCAGCAGCAACAGGAAGACGAGATCGACGGGCTTTTCGTCGATGGCGTCAAATCCGATCGCCTTCTTCGCTCGCGCGAAGACTGCCAGCGGACGCTTGACCTTCGAAAGACGCGCGTGCGGAATGGCGATACCGCCGCCGGTGCCGGTCGAGCCGAGCTTTTCCCGCTCGTAGAGCGCAGTTGCGATCTCCGGAGCCTTCAGCTCCAGCTCTCCCGCCGCCTGCTGCGCCAGCCGGTGGAGCAGCGTAGCCTTGTCGCGCGCGTCGACGTCGATCAGCACGTCGCGTTGCGCCAGGAATTCCGGAACGTCCATGGCCTGCAACTTTCTGAAGCTCAGTCCGGCGATCGCAAGCGATAGCCGATGCCGGTCTCCGTCTGAATATACTGCGGCCGTTCAGGATCAGCTTCGATCTTTTGGCGGAGCTGCCGTACATAGACGCGCAGGTACTGCGCGTCGGTCAGGTCGTCCCACAGCTCGCGCAGCAGAAACTTGTGCGTCAGCACTTTCCCGGCGTGTTGCACCAGCAGACGCAGCAAATCGTATTCCTTCGGCGAGAGCTTCACGTCCTTCTCGCCGACCTTGACGATGCGGCGCACCAGGTCGACCGAGAGGTCGCCGACGCGAAACACCGGCCGCTCGCCGTGCACCTGCAGCTGATGCCGCAGCGCCGCCCGCAAGCGTGCCAGGAGTTCGTCCATCCCGAACGGCTTCGTCACATAGTCGTCCGCACCGTAGTCGAGTGCGCGAACCTTTCCAGCCTCGTCGCCGCGACTCGACAGGACGACGATCGGAACCTGCTCGTTTCTCGAGCGGATCGTGCGCAAGAGCTCATGACCGTCCATGTCGGGAAGGCCGAGATCCAGAATGACCAGGTCGGGGTTTTCCGACAGAAGCGACAGCGCCGACTTGCCGTTCGGCGCTTCGAAGATCGCATAGTTCGCGGTCGCAAGTCCCATCCGCAACAGCTTGCGGATCGGCGGTTCGTCGTCGACGACGAGCACTTTCAGTTGCGGCCCGGTCATGCGGCTGTATCCAGTGGGCGGACGTCGGCCTTCACCGGGAACTTGATGATGAACGCGGCGCCTGTGGTGTCGTGACGGTTGGTCGCGATGATCGAGCCCTTCATCGCCTCGATAAAGCCGCGCGCGATCGCAAGCCCGAGCCCGGTCCCGGGCCGAACCTGATCGCCTTTGCGCGCGCGGTAGAACTTGTCGAAGATGTGCTCGAGTTCGGCCGGCGGGATACCTTCGCCTTCGTCCATGACCCGCAGCACCACATCCGGCCCGTCCTGCTCGCTCTCGACCCGGATCGCGGTGCCCGAGGGCGCGTATTTTGCGGCGTTGTCGAGGATGTTGAACAATGCCTGCTCGAACAGAACCGCATCGATCTCCACCATCGGCAGCACGCGAGCGAACTTCAGCTCGATCTTGTGCCTGGACAGGATCTTGCTCGCCCGCCGCAGCGCGGTGTCGACGATTTCGCGCAGGTCATGCGGTGCAACGTTCGGAGCGATCGCCCCGGATTCGAGCTTCGTCATGTCGAGCAGGTTGGCGATGAAGCGGTTGAGCCGCTCGGACTCGTCGATGACGGTCGCAAGCAGCTCCGCCTTGGCGGCATCGTCCAGCTTGCCGGACAGATCGCGCAAGGTGCTTGCCGAACCGAGGACGGCAGCCAGCGGCGTCTTCAGGTCGTGCGAGATCGATGTCAGCAGGGCCGCACGGAGCCTTTCGGTCTCGGCGTTGCGCTTGACGCGGTCCATGTCCTCGACAAGAAACACCCGCTCGATCGCCAGCGCGCTCTGATCGATCAGCGCGTCGAGCAGCCGCCGGTCGTCCGGCGACAGCAGCGGTCCGGGCTTGTCGCTGTCGATACCAACGACGCCGATCGCCCCGCGCCCGGTCCGCATGGGCAGAAACAGCCGTTTCGCGCCGGGCAATGTGTCCGAGCCGCGTCCTGCCGGCCGGTCGTTCAGCCAGGCCCATTTTGCCGCCGCGAGATCCGCTTCATCGAGGATGTCCTCGGGCGGATAGGCGCCCCGGACGACGATCGTTCCGTTCTCCGGCAACAGCAGCACCACGCGAACCTTGAGCATCAGCGCCGTCTGATAGGCGCTCGCCCACAGCACATCGTCGAGGCTGCCGACACCCGCGAGCTTCTTGCTGAACGAATAGAGCGATTCAGTCGTGCGCGCGCGCAGCACCGCCGTCATTGCCTGGGTGCGCACGCGCGCGGCGACGTTCGAGACCACCACGGCGACGACGGTGAAGAAGACGAAGGCGGCGACGTTGGTCGGATCGGTGATGGTAAAGGTGTAGATCGGCGGCAGGAAGAAGAAGTTGTAGCACAGCGACGCGGTGACACTCGCAAGCAGCGACGGAGCGAGCCCGAAGCGTACGGCCACGGCGAGAACGGCCAGCAGGAACACGAGATCGACGGTTTCGATCCCGAGCACCGGCTGCACCAGCTGGCCGACGCCCAGCGCCACGGCAACGGCCAGCAGCGCGAAGACGTAGGGCGTTGGTTGCAGCGCGTCCGCCTGATCCGTGCGGACCGTCTTGCCCGGAATCGGATCGCCCTCGATATCGGTGCCGGCGATGACGTGGACGCTGATGTTGCCGGCCTTGCGCACCAGATCGTGCACCACCGAGCCATGCAGCATCTCGAACCAGCGCGAACGCTGGGACTTGCCGATCAGGATCTGGGTGACGTTGCTGGACTGCGCGTAGTCGATGATATCGTCGGCGATGGTGCGGCCGGCGGTCGGGATGGTGACCGCATCGCCGCCCATCGCCTCGGCGAGGCGCAGCGTGTCAGCGACGCGATCGCGCTCCTGTTCCGACAGCTGCAGGGTGCGCCGGTTCTCGATGGACAAGGCGACGAATGGTGCATGCAACCGGTCGGACAGCCGCTTGGCGTGGCGCACAAGCCCGGCCGCGCGGATGTCCTCGTTGATGCAGACAAGAATGCGCTCGCCCGCGGCCCACGGCCCCGAAATGGCGCCGGCCTGCATCTCGAGAAGCAACTGCTCATCGACGCGATCGGCGGTGCGGCGCAAGGCCAGTTCGCGCAGCGCGGTCAGATTGGCCGGCGAGAAGAAGTTCTGCAGCGCCCGTTCCGCCTGCTTCGGCACATAGACCTTGCCGTCCTTCAACCGCTCGATGAGATCGTCCGGCGTAAGGTCGATCAGCTCGACCGCGTCGGCACGATTGAACACGGTGTCGGGCAGCGTCTCCCGGACCCGCACGTGCGTGATCTGCGCCACCACATCGTTGAGGCTTTCGATGTGCTGGATGTTGACCGTCGTGTAGACGTGGATGCCCTTGCTCAGGATCTCTTCGACGTCGAGATATCGCTTCGGATGACGGCTGCCCGCCGCGTTGGTATGTGCGAGTTCGTCGACGAGCACGATCTCCGGCCGGCGTGCGATGATCGCGTCGAGGTCCATTTCGTCGAGCGTCTGCCCGCGATAGGCGACCATGCGCCGCGGAATGACCTCGAGGCCTTCGAGCAGCGCCTCCGTCTCCTTGCGACCGTGCGTTTCGACGACGCCGACGACGACGTCATAGCCGTCCTTGGCACGCGCCCGGGCCTGCTGCAGCATTTCGTAGGTCTTGCCGACGCCGGGCGCGGCGCCGACGAAAATCTTCAGCTTGCCGACGCGCCTCTCCTCACGCCGCGCCGCTTCGAGCAACGCGTCGGGCGAAGGCCGGTTATCAAAGTCGCGTCGCTGGTCGGCCATCCCGCAGAAAAGTCCTTTGTGGACCGATTGAAGGAGTTAGCGGGCTCCTTTGTCGAGCGCAAGATTGAGCGCCAGCACATTCACCCGCGGCTCACCCAACAATCCGGCGAGGCGGCCTTCGGTATGCTGCTCGACAAGCCGCCGCAACTGGTCCTCGGAGATGTTACGCGCTTTGGCCACCCGCGGCACCTGGAAGAGCGCACTTTCAGGTGAGATATGCGGATCGAGGCCACTTGCCGACGTGGTCACGAGGTCGACCGGAACGGATGCGGCCGGATTCTCGGCCTTCGCCTTGTCGACGTCGCCCGTGACCCGCTCGACCAGGGCCTTGCTGGTCGGGCCGAGGTTCGAGCCCATCGAGTTCGAGGCGTTGTAGGGCGCAGAGGTGGTCTTGGTTGAATCCTGCGGGTCGGGACCGGTCGTGGCCGACGGACGCCCCTGGAAATACCTGGCTTCCGTGAAGGCCTGGCCGATCAGCGCAGAGCCTATCACCTTGCCGTCTTTCTCGATCAGGCTCCCCTGCGCCTGGCTCGGGAAGATGACGCCGGCGATTCCGGTCATGGCCAGCGGATAGAACAGGCCGGTGATGACGGTGAGCGCGAGCAGCAGGACCAGCGCCGGGCGGATTTCTCTCAACATGACTTTTCTCCTTCAAGCCAGCTTCAGCGCGGTGATCGCAAGGTCGATGGCCTTGATGCCGACGAACGGAACGATGATGCCGCCGAGGCCGTAGATCAGCACGTTCCGCCGCAACAGCGCGGCGGCGCCGATCGGCCGGTAGCGAACGCCCTTCAGCGCAAGCGGGATCAGCGCGACGATCACCAGCGCGTTGAAGATGATCGCCGACAGGATCGCGCTTTGCGGCGTGGCGAGGTTCATGATGTTCAAGGATTGCAGCTGCGGATAGAACGCCACGAACATCGCCGGAATGATCGCGAAATACTTCGCGACGTCGTTGGCGATCGAGAACGTGGTCAGCGAGCCGCGGGTCATCAACAGCTGCTTGCCGATCTCGACGATCTCGATCAGCTTTGTCGGATTTGAATCGAGGTCGACCATGTTGCCGGCCTCGCGCGCGGCCTGCGTGCCGGTATTCATCGCCACGCCGACATCGGCCTGCGCGAGCGCCGGCGCGTCGTTGGTGCCGTCGCCGCACATTGCCACCAGCTTGCCCTTGGCCTGCTCGTCACGGATCAGCTTCAGCTTGTCCTCCGGCGTTGCCTGCGCGAGGAAATCGTCGACGCCGGCTTCCGCTGCGATCGCCGCGGCCGTCATCGGGTTGTCGCCGGTGATCATGATGGTGCGGATGCCCATGCGGCGGAGCTCGGCGAAGCGCTCGCGGATGCCGCCCTTGACGATGTCCTTCAGGTGGATGACGCCGAGCACCTTTCCATCCTTTGCGACCGCAAGCGGCGTGCCGCCGGCCTTCGCGATCTCGTCCGCGATCGCGGTGACCTCGCGCGCGGTCTCGCTGCTGATGCCCGGCTGCATCGCACGTGCCGCCTGCCCGACCGCGACCGGCGCTGCGCCCAACGACGCGAGGATCGAATCCACGGCGCCCTTGCGGATCCAGCTCTGCCCGATCTCCACGCCGCTCATCCGGCTTTGCGCCGTGAACGGCACGAACTTCGCGTTGACCTCGGCGAGGTCGCGGCCGCGGATGCCGTATTTTTCCTTCGCCAGCACGACGATCGAACGGCCCTCGGGCGTTTCGTCGGCAAGCGATGCGAGCTGGGCAGCGTCGGCGAGCTCCTGCTCGCTCACGCCGCGCAACGGCCGGAATTCCGTCGCCTGGCGGTTGCCGAGCGTGATCGTGCCGGTCTTGTCGAGCAGCAGCGTGTCGACGTCGCCGGCTGCTTCCACCGCGCGGCCCGACATGGCGAGCACGTTGAAACGCACCAGGCGGTCCATGCCGGCGATGCCGATCGCCGACAGCAAGCCGCCGATCGTCGTCGGGATCAAGGTGACGAACAGCGCCACCAGGATGATGACCGAGGCGGTGCCGCCGGCATAGCTGGCATAGCTCGGGATCGTCACCGTCGCGAACACGAAGATGATGCTGAGTCCCACCAGCAGGATGTTCAGGGCGATCTCGTTCGGCGTCTTCTGGCGCTCCGCGCCCTCGACAAGACCGATCATTCGGTCGAGGAACGTCGATCCGGGAGCAGCGGTGATGCGAACCCGGATCCAGTCCGAGAGCACCTGCGTTCCGCCGGTGACGGCGGATCGATCGCCGCCCAACTCGCGGATCACCGGCGCCGATTCACCTGTGATCGCCGCCTCGTTGACCGACGCCACGCCCTCGATGACCTCTCCGTCGGAGGGAATGACATCGCCGGCCTCGACCAGCACGATGTCGCCCACCTTGAGGCCGGTGCTCGGAACGAGCTTGAAGTTCGCGCGATCCGAGCCGATCAGCTTGGCCTTGGTCTCGGTGCGCGTCTTGCGCAGCGTCTCGGCCTGCGCCTTGCCGCGGCCTTCGGCGACGGCTTCCGCGAAGTTCGCGAACAGGATGGTGAACCACAGCCACAGAACGATCTGGAGCTCGAACGCGATCTTGTCGCCACCCGTGATGATGTCGCGGATGAGGATCACGGTCGTCAGCACCGTCACGATCTCGAGCACGAACATGACGGGGTTCTTCATCAGGCTGCGCGGATCGAGCTTGGCGAATGACGAGCCGATTGCCGGGATGACGATCTTCGGATCAAGCAGCGTCGAAGCCGGGGTGCGCTTGCGGTTTTGCAGGGCGTCCATGGGAAAAACTCCAGTCGTCACTTAGAACAAGGTGCCCGTCGTCATCGCGAAATGCTCGACGATCGGACCCAAGGCCAGTGCGGGAAAGAATGTGAGGCCGCCGATGATCAGGATCACGCCGACGACGAGGCCCACGAACAGGCCGCCGTCGGTCGGGAACGTGCCTGCGGAAGCCGGCACCGATTTTTTCGCCGCGAGCGACCCTGCGATCGCCATGGTCGGCACGATCATCCAGAACCGGCCGACCAGCATCGAGAGCGCACCGGCCAGGTTGTAGAACAGGATGTTGCCGGTGAGGCCGCCGAACGCCGAGCCGTTGTTGGCGGTCTGCGAGGTGAAGGCGTAGAGCGCCTCCGAGAAGCCGTGCGGTCCGGCGTTGGCCATCGAAGCCGTCGCGGTCGGATAGACCACGGCGACTGCCGTCCAGCCGAGAATCATCAACGGCAGCACCAGGATCGCCAGCATCGCGAGCTTTACCTCGCGCGATTCGATCTTCTTGCCGATGTATTCCGGCGTGCGACCGACCATCAGGCCCGCAACGAACATCGACAGCACGACGAACAGCAGCATGCCGTAAAGGCCCGCGCCGACGCCGCCGACGATGATTTCGCCGAGCTGCATGTTGATCAGCGGGATCATGCCGCCGAGCGCCGTGAAGGAATCGTGCATCGCATTGACGGCGCCGCAGGAGGCGGCCGTCGTGATGACGGCGAACAGCGCCGACGCGACGATGCCGAAGCGCACCTCCTTGCCCTCCATGTTGCCGCCGGCAAGTCCAAGCGCGGTGAACGCGTCATTGCCGCGCGCCTCCGCCCAATAGGTCACGGCGACGCCGGCGATGAACAGCACGCCCATGATGGCGAGGATCGCCCAGCCCTGCCGCTGGTCGCCGACCATGCGGCCGAACACGTTGGTCAAGGCGGCACCCAGCGCGAAGATCGAGATGATCTGCACGAAGTTCGACAGTGCGGTCGGGTTCTCGAACGGATGCGCCGCATTGGCGTTGAAGAAGCCGCCGCCATTGGTGCCGAGCATCTTGATGGCGACCTGCGAGGCGACAGGCCCGACGGCGATCGTCTGCTTTGCGCCTTCCAGCGTCGTGGCTTCGACCGAAGCGCCGAGCGTTTGCGGCATACCCTGGGAGACCAGGAACAGCGTGTACACGATACAGATCGGCAGCAGGATGTAGAGCGTACAGCGGGTGACATCGACCCAGAAGTTGCCCACCGTCTTTGCGGAGGCGCGTGAAAAGCCGCGGATCAGTGCGACCGCCAGCACGATGCCGGTCGCCGCCGACAGGAAGTTCTGGTGCGTCAGGCCGAGCATCTGCACGAGATAGGACATCGTGCTTTCGCCGCCGTAGTTCTGCCAGTTGGTGTTGGTGATGAAGCTGATCGCCGTGTTGAAGGCGAGATCGGGCGCGACCGCCGACATTTCCATCGGATTGAACGGCAGGAAGCCCTGCAGCCGCATCAGCGCGTACAGCAGCAGGAAGCCGCCGACGTGGAACAGCAGCATGGCGACCGCATAGGTCAACCAGTGCTGCTCGCGGGTCTCGTCGACGCCGGCAAGCCGGTAAAGCGCGACCTCCACCGGCCGCAGGACCGGCGTCAGAAACGTCCGTTCGCCGTTGAACACCCGCGTCATGAACCAGCCGAGCGGCTTCACCAGCGCGACGACGATGGCGCAATAGAGCGCGATTTGAATCCAGCCGATGGCAGTCATGATGGTGACCTTCTAGAAGCGCTCGGGACGCAGCAGCGCATAGGTGAGGTAGCCGAGCAGAACGACGGTGACGATCGCGGCAAGCGCGTAATCGAAGCCCATGGTGATCTCCTTACAGCCGCTCGCACGCGTAGGCGTAGGCGACGGTCGCGGCGAAGAGAGAAAGGCCTAGGGCCAGCATGATGACGTCCATCATGGGGAGTGCTCCTGTTGCGCCGAGAGCCTGTGACGTTGGACAAACGGCATTTGCGGGCGCCGCCATTGAGACATGTCAATGGAACTCGGCCGCCTGTGTCAGATCGCACTTCAGGGCGTAAAGTTTCGAGATGGATCGGAGTCGAACGTTATAGGAATTCTCATAAAGGCGCGGCGCCGCACCTGGGCCGAACAACCTGCTTTCGCTGGAGCTTCCGCGAGTTGGCTCGGGCTTCGCTTCGTCCGTTCCCGCAGCTTCACATGCGAATGCCCCGGCTTCCCCTATGAGTTTCCTATGCCGCAAGCCGCATCCCATGCTCGCTTTCCTATGGCGCCGTATCGCAAACCGCACGGGAATGGGTGAACGTCGGCAACAGTTTTCACGCGATGCGCAACGCATAAGGGAATGGCAGTTCCTGCTGCTTCGGTTCGCGATCACCGGCGATGCGATTGACCAGGCCGCTGCGGCCTCGGTTGCCCAGCCGCTCGATGCCGCGGTGATGCAGCGCGCGCCGTCATTCACCTATTTTGCGCGGACCACAAGCGAGATCTGCAACGCCATCGCCGGTCCGCGCGACGCGCATACCCGATCGATCTTGCAAAGGTTCGCCGCGCGCATCGACGACGAACGGTTGCGGGCCGCGTTCGTCGCTTGTCTCGAGCTCGAGGACAGGCCCGCCCTTCCCGCACGGTCGCGCGCGACATGGCGGGATCGGCACGACATCTGGCGCGGCCTGCCGAAGCGATAAGTGGCCCAATTTGCCGGCTTCGCTGCACTTATACGGCGACTATAACGCCGTCGCTTCACCCCTCTCGTTTCTTTATGCGCTTTTCGCCACCTTTCCTGCGTGGTCGGACCGCCTCGCAAAGGAGGCACGTCATGCTGCTCGTCCGAAGACATGGCGAGCCGTTGGAGCAACTGGCGAACGGAATCAGGCTGGCTGCCGAACCGAACGGTCGCCTGATGAACCGCATCGTCGCCGAATGCGGGCGCTTTGCCGTGCTGAAGCGGGCGGGAAAAACCCCGCATTTCGACGCTTGGTGCGAATCCGGCGCATGGATCGAAGCCGCCTTGACGCTGGCGGCCAGCGAACTTCCGAACTGGTCAATCCGGCGACTTCGTCAAGGACGACGGCATCTGGTTCTGCGCGCTGTCGCGCTCGCCCAACATACCGTTCGAGTTCGACGATATGGTCGAAGCAAGCCACGAGGACATGCCGCTCGCGATCCTGCTGGCGCTCGTGGAAGCAAAGCGCACAGGCCTCGCCGCAGCGCCCGTCGCCAAGGCAACTTCGGATTTCGCCGCCGTCGACTGTCACCGGATATGCTGCGACAACTTCGCGTGAGGCCGTTGGCGCCCGCGACATCAACAGTAACGGCAACAAAATGCCTCGCAGCAAGCCCAGCGCAGAGTCCGCCCCCACCAGGCAGGCGAAGTTCACGCCGATCTGGGCGAAGCAAATACCGGTGCGCTTTGTCTTCCGCGTTGCTGCGCTGACGGCGGTCGCATGTCTCGGCTACCCCGCATTCGCAACCTGGCTCAACGGGCTTCTTCTGCTCGCCGCGGCTTTCTGTATCTGCGTCGCGGAGTTTCGCCGCGAATCCCTCTTCGCCGGCGAGTTCACTCATTGGGACGAGGCCGCGGGCTACGGCATCCTGATCGGCGTCGTTTCGCTCCTGAACTAGCGGCGGTCAGGCTTCGCGCCGATCGGCTGCAGTTTAAGGATCGACACATGTTGCAACAGCCTCCGACACCCGAGCTCATCAACACCGCACGGATCATCGTCCGCTTCGGCCTTCGCCTGGCCATCGTGCTGTTCTGCGCCGCGCTCGCCCAGACAAGCTTCGCCTACGCCATGGCGGTTCTGCTGATGTTATCGATCACCTTCTGCTTCGTATGGGGCGCCGTCCGCCGCGAACCGGTGTTCGGTCCATCGCTGACCAACTGGGACGAAGCAGCGGCCTACGCCTGCCTGGCATCCCTCGCCTTCAAGCACTCGCATTGACCAAAGTCGGTTCATGCGTGTCGGCATGACGCGCTGGCTCCTATGCCGCGGCTATGACGAAGCAGCCCCACTCATCTCGATTTCAAACGCCGCGGCGATCACCTTACTGCACGTGGCGATCACCGGAGTGCAATCCGGCCGCCGCTGGAAAGAGCAAAGTCACCTCTGATGAACTGGAGAACTGCCATGCGCAAGGAGGACCCTTCCCCTTCGGGGGATCTCAAACCGTCGACCTTTTATGTCGGCCGCGACAGCCATGGGCGCTGGATCGCCCAGGATGCAGGCCATCTTCGCGGCGGCCTGTTCATCAGCCGCGCTGCGGCGATGAAATTCGCGATGGACGAGACCGGCCATCGGCCGGACGCGATCGTCTCACTCGATCACGTCATCGACCTCGACTTCGGAGCGCTGCATCGCGTGTCATCGCGACAGTCCTTGCCGCGAGCGGCCTGAAATCCGCGCACGAGAGCGTCACGACATGTCCACGACAACTCGTCCCTAAGCCGCCTGTCCGGCTTCATGCCGGCAGTTCCCACCCCCTTCACCGCCGAAGACAGGATCGATTTTGCGGCGTTCGAGCGTTTCTGCGATCTGCAGATCCGCGCCGGCGCGACAGCGCTGGTGGTTTGCGGAACGACCGGCGAGGCGCCGACGCTCAACGCCGAAGAGCAACGCGCGTTGATCCTGGCCGCGCGCAACGTCGCGCGCGGACGGGTGCCGCTGATCGCAGGCGCGGGATCGAATGCGACCGCGCATGCGATCGCGCTGTCACGTCAGGCCGAGGCAGCGGGAGCAGACGCCCTGCTGGTGGTCGTTCCCTACTACAACAAGCCCACGCAGGCGGGTATGCAGGCTCACTTCAGCGCCATCGCAGATGCGGTCGAATTGCCGATCATTCTCTATGACGTACCGTCCCGAACGGTGGTCGGGCTCGCGGAGGCGACGATCGCCCGGCTGGCTACGCATCCGCGAATCATCGGCTTGAAGGATGCGACCGGCGACATCTCCCGTTGCGGATGTTTGAGATCGCTGCTCGGTGACGACTTTCGGCTGTACTCCGGCGACGATGCCACAGCCCCCGCCTTCATCGGGCAGGGCGGCGACGGCTGCATCTCGGTAACATCGAATATTGCACCGGGATTGTGCCGCGACCTGTTTGATGCATTGACGGGCGGCCGTCTCGCTGAAGCGCATCGCCTGTCGAGGTGTTTCATGACACTGACCACCGCGCTTGCATGCTCGGTCAACCCGGGTCCGATCAAGTATGCGCTCAGCGTTTTCGGATTGATGTCGGCCGCCATGCGTCTGCCATTGACGCAACTTCGTGAGCACGATCAACGCGAAGTCGCAATGGTCTGCAGGAAGCTCCATGATTTCGGCGCAAGCCTGAGCATCGCGGCCGGCTCCGAATGCGCCGAGACGAAGGCCCCTGTGAGACTGGCCCCCACACCTCTTCCAGAGGCGCTCCGGACTGTCGCGACCGGTCCGCGCTCGCGTGACGGACAGCCCTACTCCGGCAGGCCCGCCTTGCGCAGGCCTTCATAGAAACGCTCGTCAGGCCCGACGCGCTCGGCCATCCACGTGGCGACCGATCCGTTGCCGCCACCGACCTCGAGGCATTTGTGTCCCGGACCGATGCCGGCCGCTTCCAGGAAGCGGAACGTGCGCGGATTGTACAGCGCATCGAGGCTGTCGAAGCGCTGGGCGGTTTCGGTTTCTGCAGTGTTGTCGAAGATGTAGGTCGTCATGGGCCTGCGCTCCCGACTTTCAGCATATCCTCGCCGGCGATCGTTTGCCGTTTGCGCTTCAATGCAAATGCCGCTGACGCCCGGCGCCATCTCGCCACACGTTTTAGCGCCGCCAGCACAAAAACCGCCAGGCAGCAAACGGCGTTGAACGCGCTGACGAGCGCAAGCGTCAGATCGCCGACATTGATCCAGGCATAGAGCGCGGCGCTGGCGTTCGCGCCGATCCAGATCGACCAGGTTAGCAACGAGATCGCCATGGCACCATGCCGGTCGCGCGCGACCGCCACGATCTGCGGCAGGTAGGAGACGAGGCGCAGCGCGTTGAAGATGCCGAACGCAACGGCGATCAGCTCGGTGGATTGCACGGCCCGAATTCCCTATTTCATCGCGCTCTTCAGATCGATGATGTGCATGATCTGCTGGATGCGGATCCGTTGCCGCCCGATCGCCGCGGCAAACTCGGCCGGCGTACCGGAGAGCACGCGCTGGCCGCTCGCCTCGAGACGATCGTGCAAGATCGGGTCGTTCGTGACCGCCTGCATGTCGGCGGCGATCCGGTCACGCAGCTCGGGCGGCATGTTGCGCCAGCCGAACAGGCCGGACAGGCCTTCGATTTCCATCTCCGGAAAGCCCGCTTCCGCGACGGTCGGCACATCCGGCAGCATTCTCTCGCGCTGCGGGCTGGTCACGGCGAGAATATGCGCCTTGCCCGAACCGACCGGTCCAGCGAGGGCGTACAGCGAATTGCACAGCACATGCACGCGGCCTTCACTCAGATCAGCCTGTGGTGTTGCAGCATCGCGGTAAGGGACATGCACCATATTGAGCTGATGCCGCCGCACCGTAGCGGCAAAGGCGAAGTACGGCAGGCTTGGTCCCGCCCCCCACGTCAGTTCGCCGGGCTTCGATCGTGCCAGCGTGACGAGATCCTTCAGCGATCGCGCAGACACGCTGTCCGTCACCGCGATGACAAGAACCGAGCTTGCCCCCGGCGCGATCGGCACCAGATCCAGGACCGGGTTATAGGGAAGCGCCCCCTGCAGCAGCGGGTTGACCGTGATCATCGACGCGGTGCCATAGAGCAGCACGTGGTCGTCATTCGCGTTTGCGAATGCGCCGCCGCCGATGATCGCATCGGCGCCGGGTTTGTTCTCGACCACGACGGGCCGGGTCCAGCGCCTCGACAGGCCTTCCGCATACATGCGGGCGGCGACGTCGTTGGCCGAACCCGCCGGGAACGGAACGATGATCTTGACGCCGCGGGACGGCCAATCGCTGAATGTCGGGAATGCGAGCGCCGCTCGGGACGTGAGCGCGATAATCGTTGCAAGGACGGCAAGAAGCGTTGCAACGCGGACTGCTCTGACACGCATCTTTTTCTCTCCACGGAGGCGACGTCGCGAAGCTGGTTGTGCTTCGTGTCAGCCACATACCGGGAGCCGGGGGGCGGTCGCTTCCCTTGAATGGATGATGCGGATACCGCGGCAGCCGCGACGAACGCGTGGCGGGACGGCGCTTTGCGAGGCAAAAGGATCGCTTGCCCGCGTGCGCTGCCGTGGGAGTGCCTTGAATTTGCTCAGAAAAATGACCGGCGCGGCATTGAGCCTGCCGCGTCAGGCGGCACCGCTTAAGGATACCGCAAAGAGCTGGATCATCGCGTTGTGAATGCGGTGAGCCGGTTGCCGGCCGGTGACCGTCTCAACCGCGCCTCTCATCACCCGGTCTGCACCGACCGGCCTAAGGCGTGCACGCAAAACTCGCCGCGACCTTCGGATCGCCCTGCTTGTAGCTGTGGCCATGCGGGCCACTGGCAGAGCGGCAGCGTCCGCTCGATCGTGACCGGATCGGCCACCTTCTGTTCGGACACGACGAGATCGCCGGGCGCCTGCCCCTTCTCGACCCAGTCCACCAGAACCGACAGCATGTCGATGTTCGCCGGCGCGCCGCTGCCGACGTGGTCGACGCCGGGCGCCGTGTAGAGGCGCGCGAATTCGGCGACAGCCGCCGCGCCCATGCGCTGCTTCACGCTTTCGAAATAGCGGATGCCCGCATAGGGGCTCTGCGCGTAGTCCGCCATGTGCTCGAGAATGATGAGCCTGCCGCCGCGCGCCCTGAAGGCCGAGAGGTCAGGATTGGTGGAATCCATCAACTCCGACACTTCGCGCACGCGAGCTGCAAAATCCTCAGGTCGATAGTTGCGCACGTCGAAATTCGGGTCGCGTGCAAAAATGTGCTGCATGCCGCCGGCGCCATAGATCCACGCGATCGCGTTCGTCGGCTTCACCGGCAGCTCGGGCGGAGTCGAGCCGAGCCACCATGAGCTCCAGCCGCCGGTCGGGCCGTAGGACAGCGTTGCCTCGCCCGAGATGCCCCAGCCCGGATATTCGGTGATGCCGTTCGCGAGCGGAAACGGGAAGCGGTAGGTGCCGTGCAAGGTCCGCACCGCATTGACCTGCGCCTCGCTCAGGCATTGATCGCCGCCGGCGCCGACCTTGCAAATCAGGCTCGTCGGATCGAAACGCACCTTGCAGCCGACCGCATCGGCCACCAGCCCATCGGCGACGCCGTCCTGCGCGTCGCAGGCCGCGAGCACCGCGTCATGAACGAGCTTCACCTGCGCGGGCCGCAGCCAGCCCTCGCCCATGGTCGCGAGTCCGGCCTTGGCGCCGGCGTGCTGCAGACCGGTCCAGCTGATGACCGGAACGCGCGAAAAAATGCCGTCGAAATCGTTCGGGTAGCGCTGCGCCATCGTCAGGCCTTCGCGCCCGCCTTCCGAGGAACCGACGAAGTACATCTTCTCCGGCCTCGCGCCGTAGGCACGCTCCATCAGCAGCGCAGCCGCATCGCGCACCTTCTTGTAGGAGGCATGCGCGAAATTGAGGAACGCCTCGTCGTTCGCAGCGAACAGCTGCGGCGGCTCGCCCGGCTTCGTCTCGTGGCCGGAATCGGTGCCGTAGGTCACGTAGCCTTGCGCCAGCGGCGACGGCGTGTCGAAGGGTGACGCCGGCGGCAGGGCAAGCGCGGTGATCAGCACGCCATTAAAACCGCCGCCGCCATATTGCACCGAGCGGCCGTTCCACTGCAGCGGCAGGTTCACCTGGAAGCGGATCGGTGGCGCTTTCGGATCGTTCGGCGCAATGCGACCGAGCACGCGGCAGTGTGCCGGCGCCGCAGGTGTGATGCGTCCGGACGGCGTCGGCCCGCGCTCTGCGATCGCAAACGGTTTTGCCTCGACCATGGCGGCCGAGTTCGACCTGGATCGGTCCTTCGCCCTGGATGCTCGCACACTTGGTCGCTGGATCGGCGCCGAGGCCGCGCTCCGCTGCGGACGCAGGAGATAGAGACGAGGCTGCAAGGATTGCGATCACGGCCGCGGCGCAGGGCTGCGCCGTCGCGAGACGTCGTGTCATGGGCTCCTCCCGATATTTTGGTCGGGAGATTACCTCAGTTGTGCCGGTCGCGGAACAAGCGAGCCTTGCAGTATTGCGTTGGAGGGTTGGATCATCGCGGCATGGGTCTGTAGCGCTTGGGCCTGTAACGCGCATGCATCGGCGGCTTCACCAAAGATTCTTGCCGTCGATCACCGTCACCGGCGCTGCCGCGGCGTCAAAGCCCTCGAACAGCCGCGCGTTCACGCCGAACCTGCGCGTCTTGCCGTCCCAACTGCCATCGTGCTGGAAGTCCGGACTATCAGTGAACGTCGCGCAGCCACAGGTGCCACAGAAATGGTGCGCCACGAGTTTTGTGTTCCACTTGTAGGTGGCGAGGTTTTCCCTCGGCGTTACAAGCTGAAACTGCTCCGGCCGGTAATAGGCGTACAACGCGCCGCGTTTGGCGCAGAACGAGCAGGTGCAGCGCGTCAGCGTTGCAGGACTATCGCCGTCGATCCTGAATGCGGTCTTGCCGCAATGGCAGCTGCCGATGATCGCCATGGCCGAAATCGCTGGAGTTGAAGGAGCGCAGGCAAACTAACGCATCCAATACCGAAATTGTTCCGATCGAACGAAAGGTATCAGACGCCATCCTCAACTCCGACGTCGTCCCCGCCATAGGCGAGCGAAGCGACGCCGTTCTTCGAACGGCTATGGGCGGGGACCCATACCCTCCGCGCAAGTTGGCATTTTTCTGAAAAGGCCATTTGCGCTTTCCGCATCACAAGCGTCACGGCGTATGGGTCCTCGCTTTCGCGAGGACGACAACGGTTGTTATGTTGCCCGGCCTACTGCGCCAGCACGTAGTCCGCCGGATCGAGATGCTCGGTCATGTTGCGGTAATCGACGAGCCGCCAGGGCGAGTTCATCACCACCCGGCCCTTCTTGTTCTTGTACCAGTTGGTCATGGCGGGATGCGACCACACCATCCGCTTCAAGGCGTCATCGACCCGGACCTGGTATTCTTCAAACGGCTCGCGACGGCATTCGATCGATTTCGCGCCCTGCTCCACAAGCTCGCGGATTCCCTCCATCGCGTAACGGATCTGGCACTCCGAATGGAAGATGGCGCTGCCGCCGTGCGCGAGGTTGGTGTTGGGACCGTAGATGATGAAGAAGTTCGGATAATCAGGCACCGTGATGCCGAGATAGGCGCGCGGATCGTCCTCGCCCCACCACTCGCGCAGCCGCTTGCCCTTTCGCCCGTAGACCTCGATCGGCCCCAGCATGCGCGCGGCCTGGAAGCCGGTGGCGAACACGATGGCGTCCACCTCGTAGCGCTTGCCGTCGGTGGCAACGATCGCGTTCGGCTCGATCTGCTCGACCTTCTCGGTGACGAGGTCGACATTGGGACGCCTGAGCATCTCGTACCAATGGTTGTCCCGCAGCATGCGCTTGCCGAACGGCGGATAGGGCGGAATGGTTTTCGCCAGCAGGTCGGGACGGTCGCCGATCTTGCTCTTGATGTAGTCGACCAGGTCCTCCCGCATCTTCTGGTTTTCGGCGTTGATCGAAATGTCGGGCGTGCCCCAGTCCGGATCGATCTGCAGCGTGCGATGGAAACCGTCGGACGCCGCCCAGAACAGCTGGAATCTGAACCAGCTCACATAGAACGGAACGTGGCGGATCACCCACTTCACGTCCTCGCTGACGTCCGCGTGATAGAGCGGATGGCGGATCGCCCAATGCGGCGAGCGCTGGAAGATCGTCAGCTGCGCGACGTCGGGTGCGATCGACGGCGCGGTCTGCATCCCGCTCGCGCCGGTGCCGATCATCGCAACGCGCTTGCCTTTCAAGTCGACATCCGAGCGCCACTGCGCGGTGTGAAAGGCTGGCCCCTTGAAATCGCTTAAACCCTTGATGTTCGGAACCGCAGGCCGGTTCAGCGCACCGACGCAAGGGACGAGAACGTTGGTGCTCAGTTCGCGCTCGGTGCCGTCGCTCGTGCGCGTGCGGACCCGCCAAACGCACGTGTCTTCGTCGTAGCGGGCGTCGATCACCTCCTCGCCGAAGCGGATCGACTTGCGGACGTCGAATCGTTCGACGCAGTCGAGGATGTATTTCAGGATCTCGTCGCGCTTGGCGAAGAACGACGACCATTCGGGATTGGGCGCGAACGAGTAGGAGTAGAAGTGGCACGGCGTGTCGACGCCGCAGCCGGGATATTGGTTCTCCAGCCAGGTGCCGCCGACATCCTGGTTCTTCTCGATGATGGTATAGCGGATGCCGGCCTGGTCGAGCGCGACGGCCATTCCGATGCCTGAGAAGCCCGCGCCGATGATGAGGACGTGAAAATCCTCAAGCTGCTTCGGCGAAACGGGTTTGCGCCAGGGCACGGATCGGTAGTCGCGCGGATCAAAACCGGCTTCTTCGCGAAAGACGGCGTTGTACTCGGACGGCACCGCCACGCCCACCGACGAGTGCATCATGCGCGTGAGGAGTTCGTCGGAAATTTGCGCCGGCTGCGCACGACCGTTTGCGAGATTCTTCAACGTCTCGACGAGCGCGTCGCGGATGCGCCGCTGCAGCTCGTCCGGGAGGTTGGCCAGAAAGCTCCATCCGCCCTTGATGTGGGGCGCGGCCTCATCGAGCCAGCGGGCATCGCCGGTCAGATGCACGAGCGACATCATCAGCGGCACGATGTCGGCGCCATCCAGCGCCTGCCTGAGCCGGCTCTCGTCCGCGCATGCGGTCTTGGCTTGCTCGATGATCTTTGCTGGCATTGGGCACTCCCAAACGATGCATCCGCCCTTGAGGAGAATGATCCGCTCCCCCCCACGATCGAAGGCGACGAGCGTTGATTGTTCTCTTATTTGGTTTTATGTTCAATTTAGAGAACACAGGCTCACTCGCGTTGTCAACGGCTTTCAGCTTGCGGCAATCCGATCTCGCCGCAATGCTGCATCTCCGGAGCTGAGCAATGAACAAGGGAACGGTTCGAGTCTTGAACGCGCTGAGCCTGTTCACGCAACAGCCGATCTGGGGTGTGACGGAATCAGCCGCGAGCTGAAATGCTCGAAGAACTCGGCCTTCCAGGCGCTCGATACGCTGCTGAAGGAGGGCTACCTGGTCCGAAGCTCGACCGGCCCGCGCTATCAGCTCGCGCATCAGGTTCTGAACTTCGGTCTGGCCGCCGAATCGACCGACGTTCGTTCGCTGTGCCACCCTTATCTGCAACGCATCCACGAGTTGACGTCCGAGAGCATGTTTCTGGCGATCCTGGTCGGCCGCTCATGCGTTTGCATCGACAGCATCCAGGCGCAAGGCGTGACCGTCGGGTACTCGCCGCTCAGCCAGCCGATTCCGCTGCACGCCGGCACCGGCGCGCGTCTCTTGCTTGCCTATCTCAAGGACGAGGAGATCGAGCGCTACATCGAACTCGAATCGCCGTTGCGCGCCTTCACACCGACCACGATCACGGATCCGAAGGCCCTGAGGGAGGAGGTCGGGCTCATCCGGAAAGTCGGCTTCGCGCGCGGCTATCAGGACTTCTCGACCGGCGCGAATTTTCTGGCGTTCCCGGTCATCGGTCCGGCCGAACGACCGCTCGCGCACCATCGTCGTCGGCGGCCCGCTGTTTCGGTTCACCCGCGAAGTGGCCGACGGCTTCATCCCGGAGATCAGGTCGCAGATGGACGAGCTCAACCAGCGCGCCCGCATGTTTCCGTCAATGCCGGTCGTGATGTTCTAAAGAGCTTTCCGCTTGGACTGTAAGGCTACGAGGCATTGCCTCTCCGCTCGTCATGGCCGGGCTTGTCCCGGCCATCCACGTCTTTGGCGTGGTATGTGCTGCGAAGACGTGGATGCCCGGCACCACAGGCGAGCGAAGCGACGCCGTTCTTCGAACGGCTACGGCCGGGCATGACGGCTCGTTGATTCAACGTCGGCGGAAAAACGCTCTCAAGATATCACCCGAGATCGATCTCGTCAGGATCGACATGCTCGTAGTGGGGAACAAGCGCGCCTGCTTCCCGCATCACGATGTCCTGCAGCACCGAGACGACCTGCCGCGCCTGATCGATCTGAGCGCGGACATGACCCATGTCGAGCATCAACCCCTCGAGCGCGACGGACGCGAGGACCGATCGCCCCTGGTCGCTGACAGAAAAAGCCAGGTCGTAGCCCCCGCTCTCCAGCGGACTCACGTGATAGGCGTAGCCCTGCACGCGGATGCGTTCGCACTGATCCCGCAGGTTCGCGCGCCCAGGCTGGCTGCTTCGCTCGAGCGCGCGCGCGAATTCGTCGTCCGGAAGCTGTGCGAGCATCGCCAGCGACGGCGCGCCCGAGGTCAGCGGTCGCGTCTCGCCGATCGGCGCCACGTTCACGATCGAGCTCGTTCCCGTGATCAGCGCGATGCGGACCGCGTACCATCCAAGCCGGACGAACAGCGAGGAGCTGTGGCCTGACAGCAGCGTCAGCTGTTGCAGATAGGGCAGCGCGAGATCGCGAATGGGAAACTGCGCCATGAAAGCGTAGGCAAGCCGCTGACCCGATTTTCCGACGACGAACCTTGCCGAGCCGTTCTGGCGCAGCACGTAGCCTGCGGCTTCAAGGGTGTTGAGGGCACGAGCGGCCGTGGTGAGCGGCAGCTTGAGCATCCTGGCGATGTCCGCTGCGCCCAGTGCGCCGTCCGCCCTGGAAATCTCCCGCAAGACTTCGAAGACGGCGCGGGACGACTTCACTGCCAAGGCTGGTTTCCTCTCTCACGTGGCTCGCTCGCGAGCGGCGTCTCAATTGCAGCGCGCGGTTGCGGCGACATCCCTGATTGCCATACGCGCGACAGGTCCGCGACAGCGGGTCGCCCCTGTTCGGTTGACAACCTTATGCTTGTCGCTCATTGTCCCATATTATAGGTCAAAAACCAAAATAAAGAACAATCTGTTTCCTAGCGACAGGGAGGAACGACAATGAGACTTTCGCGACGGGCGTTTGGAGCCACCGCCATGGCCGGGGCCGTCAGCCTCGCCACCCGCCGAAGCTACGCTCAAACCGACAAGGTGAAGATCGGCGTCCTGACCGACATGTCCGGCGTGCTGTCGGCGGTGCTCGGCCAGGGATCGGTCGACGGCACGCGAATGGCCGTCGAGGATTTCGGCGGCTCCGTCGCCGGCATGCCGGTCGAGGTCGTGTTCGCCGACCATCAGAACAAGCCCGACATCGGCTCGGCGATCGCCCGCCGCTGGCTCGATCAGGAAGGCGTCGACGTCATCACCGATCTCGGCAACTCCGCGGTCGCCATCGCCTGCCAGAGCATCGTCAAGGAAAAGAACAAGATCATCATCATCAGCGGCGCGTCGAGTTCGGACCTCACCGGAAAATTCTGCAATCCCCACTCCTTCCATTGGGGTTACGACACCTACATGCAGAGCGCGGGCACGGCGACCGAACTGACGCAGCAGGGTGGCGACTCGTGGTTCTTCCTGACCGCGGACTACGCCTTCGGCCACGCGCTCGAAGTGGACGCGACCAAAAAGGTCGAGGAGAACGGCGGCAAGGTTCTCGGCAAGCTCCGCTTCCCGCCCAACACGCTCGACATGGCCTCGCTGCTGCTGCAGGCGCAGACCTCGCGCGCAAAAGTCATCGGACTGATTGCGAGCGGCGACGACGTGGAGCGCTTCATCAAGCAAGGCAACGAGTTCGGCATCTGGAAGAAGCAGAAGGCCGCCGTATTCGGCCTGCAGCTCTACAATGTGATGTCCATCGGCGTAGAGAGCATGGAGGGCATCGTCCACAACAGCATCTTCTATTGGGACCGGGACGACAAATCGCGCGACTTCGCCCGCCGGTTCTGGAAGCGCAACGGCAAGCCGCCGTCGGAGGCGCACGCGATCGCCTACAGCGCCGCGACGCAATACATGAAGGCTGTTCGCGCCGCCGGCAAGAAGGACACCGCGGCTGTCATCAAGGCGCTGAACGAGCTTCCGGTTGACGACCTCGTCACGCCGAACGGCAAGGTCCGCGCCGACGGGCGGCTGATGCGGCCGACCTTCCTGCTCGAGGTCAAGCCGAAGAGCGAGATCAAGGAGACGTGGGACGTCTTCAAGGTCGTCAAGGAAATTCCCCCGGAGAAGTCGTTCCGGCCGCTCAGCGAAAGCGCCTGCCCGCTGGTCAAGACGTAACGGCAGGAAGTTTCAGAGTCGTCCTCGCGAAAGCGGGGACCCATACGCCGTGACGCTCGCGAGTCGACGAGGGCAAGTGGCCTTCGCTGGCTCGGAGGGTCCCCCGCCTTCGCGGGGACGACACCAAAAGCGTTGTCCCGACCACACCGACTTGAACTTATCACGCCTTGGTGCCCCCTCGACGAATGGCGACGAGCTCCACAAATTCCAGCGATGTCATCCTCGCGACCCGCGGACTCAGCAAGGCGTTCGGCGGCCTCGCCGCGGTCAGCGACGTCGACCTTGAGGTTCGCCGCGGGACCATTCACGCGATGATCGGCCCGAACGGTGCCGGCAAGACGACCTGCTTCAACCTCCTCACCAAGTTTCTGCCGCCGACCAAAGGCTCGATCGTCTTCGACGGCAAGGACATCACGCGTGATAGGCCGGACCAGATCGCGCGGCAGGGGCTGGTCCGATCCTTCCAGATTTCCGCGGTGTTCACCGGCCTCAGTGCACTCGACAACGTCCGCATCGCCATGCAGCGCAAGCGCGGACGATCGTTCGATTTCTGGCGCTCGGAAGAATCCTTGAGGCCGATGAACGACGCGGCGATGCAACTGCTTGACGACGTCGGCCTTGCGCATGTCGCCGACGTTCCGGCCGGCGAACTCGCCTACGGGCACAAGCGCGCGCTCGAGCTCGCGACCACGCTCGCACTCGAGCCGAAGATGATGCTGCTCGACGAGCCGATGGCCGGAATGGGACGCGAGGACCTCGCGAGAATCGAAGCCTTGATCCGCAAGGCCGCCGTCAACCGCACCATCCTCATGGTCGAGCACAACCTGTCGGTCGTCGCCGCGCTGTCGGATCGCATCACCGTGCTTGCACGAGGCAGGGTTCTGGCCGACGGCGATTACAATACTGTGTCCAAGGACCCGGCCGTGATCGAAGCCTACATCGGATCCGGCCGCCATGGCTGAGACGACGCGCGCATCTTCCGCGGCGGCCGCCCGAACGCCATGCTGCAGGTGCGGGACCTGCACGCCTGGTACGGCGAATCGCACGTGTTGCACGGCATCAATTTCGAGGTCGCCGCCGGCGAGACCGTGACCCTGATCGGACGCAACGGCGCCGGCAAGTCCACGACGCTCAAGTCGATCATGGGCATTCTGCCGACGCGGAAAGGATCGGTGACCTTGCAAGGCCGCGAGGCGATCAACCTGCCGTCGCGGACCATCGCGCGGCTGGGCGTCGGCTACGTGCCGGAGGAGCGCGGCATCTACGCAAAACTGAGCGTCGAGGAGAACCTGTTCCTTCCGCCGCAGGTCCGCACGCCGGACTTCTCGGTCGCCCAGATCTTCGAGCTGTTCCCGAATCTCCGCGAGCGGCTGAAGAGCCAGGGCAACAGGCTTTCCGGCGGCGAGCAGCAGATGCTGGCGATCGCCCGCGTGCTGCGCACCGGCGCCCAACTGCTGCTGCTGGACGAGCCGACCGAGGGACTGGCGCCGGTCATCATCGAGCAGATCGGCCGCGCGATCGCGATGCTGAAGCGCGCCGGTCTCACCATCGTTCTGGTCGAGCAGAATTTCAATTTCGCCGCTTCCGTTGCAGACCGGCACTACGTCGTCGAGCAGGGACACGTCGTCGACATGATCCTCAATGCCGAACGCGAGCAGCACGCAGCGAAGCTGCAAAGATATCTCGGGATCTGAAGGCCGCCGATGACAGAGCTGTTTGGCATTCCGATTCAGGCGCTGTTCGGCCAGATCCTTGCTCGGGCCTGATCAACGGCTCGTTCTACGCGATCCTCAGCCTCGGGCTCGCAATCATCTTCGGCCTGCTCAACATCATCAACTTCACCCACGGCGCGCAGTACATGCTGGGCGCCTTCCTCGCGTGGATGGGCCTGAGCTATCTCGGCGTGAACTACTGGATCGCGCTGCTCGTCGCACCGTTCCTCGTCGGACTGTTCGGCATCGCCACCGAGCGGGTGTTCCTGGCGCGCCTGTCCAATGTCGATCACCTGTACGGATTTCTGATGACCTACGGCATTGCGCTGGTGGTCCAGGGCCTGTTCCGGAACCACTACGGCGCATCCGCGCTTCCTTATCCGGTTCCGGCGGCACTGCGCGGCGGATACGATCTCGGCTTCATGTTCCTGCCGTCCTATCGCGCCTGGGTCGTCGTGATCTCGATCGTCATCTGCTTCGGAGTCTGGCTGCTGATCGAGAAGTCCAGGCTCGGCGCCTATTTGCGGGCCGCAACCGAGAACCCTCGCCTCACCGAAGCGTTCGGCATCAACGTGCCGCTTCTGGTGACGATGACCTACGGCACGGGCGCGGCGCTGGCCGCCGTCGCAGGCGTGCTCGCAGCCCCGATCTATTCGGTCACGCCGCAGATGGGCGCGGATCTGATCATCGTCGTCTTCGGCGTCGTGGTCATCGGCGGCATGGGCTCGATCCTGGGCGCCGTGGTCACCGGCTTCGGTCTCGGACTGATCGAGGGACTGACAAAAGTGTTCTACCCGCCGGCCTCCGACATCGTGATCTTCATCATCATGATCATCGTCCTCCTGATCCGGCCCGCCGGGCTTTTTGGAAGGGCGTAGCGCATGACTGTTCCAGCCTCGTCCGAACCGGCGATCCTGCCCCTCCCGGCTGCCAAGCAAGCCGGCACCGCGTGGCACAGGTATCGCGTGGTCTTTCTTGTCCTCGTGATCCTGCTCGCGGTCGCGCCGTTCCTGGCCTATCGCGTGTTCCTCGATGCAGGTGCTCTGCTTCGCGCTGTTCGGCCTGTCGTTCAACATGCTCCTGGGATACGGCGGTTTGCTCTCGTTCGGGCATGCAGCCTTCTTCGGGCTCGCGAGCTATTGCTGCGCCTACGCCGCGAAGGAGTGGAGCTTTCCCCCGGAGCTCGCCATCCTGTTCGGCACCGCGTCCGCGGCCGTGCTGGGCGCGGTGTTCGGCGCCATCGCCATCCGCCGGCAGGGCATCTATTTCGCGATGATCACGCTGGCGCTCGCGCAGCTGCTCTACTTCCTCTCCGTGCAGGCGCCGGACATCACCGGCGGCGAAAACGGCATTCAGGGCGTGCCGCGCGGAAAAATGTTCGGCGTGCTGGACCTCTCCGACGACCGCGTGCTCTACGTCGTCGTCGCGGTGATCTTCATGGCGGGTCTGTTGTTCGTCTACCGGATCGTCCATTCGCCGTTCGGCCAGATCTGCAAGGCGATCCGGGACAACGAGCCGCGTGCGACCTCGCTTGGATACCGCACCCGGCATTATCAGGTTCTGCTCTTCACCCTCTCGGCGGGGCTCGCCGGCCTCGCCGGCGCGACCAAGGCGATCGTGTTTCAGCTCGCTTCATTGACCGACGTCCACTGGTCGACCTCCGGCGAAGTCGTCCTCATCACGCTGGTCGGCGGGCTGGGCACGATGTTCGGTCCCGCCGTGGGCGCGCTCATCATCGTGGCGATGCAGAACTACCTCGCGAGCTTCGGCGCATGGTCCACCGTGACCCAGGGCGCGATCTTCATCGTCTGCGTTTCGCTGATGCGCGAGGGCATCGTCGGCCTTGTCCAGAAATGGACCGGCCGGAATCTGTGACGGCAGAAATGAGGACCGTCGTGATGACCGAAACTCATGGCACCTGCGATCCCGCCTTCAACCCGGTGCGCGAGGCTTTTGCAGGCACTTTCGCCGCGGAAGGTCCCTACCAGAATGCAGGCGCATCGCTTTGCGTCTACGTGCGGGACCGCTGCGTTGTCGATCTCCATGCCGGCGAGGCTACGCCGCACCAAGCATGGACGGCCGATACACTCGTCAACATCTGGTCGGCGACGAAAGGCGTGGTGGCAACTGCAGTCGCGATGCTGGTCGATAAAGGGCTGTTGTCGTTCGACGCGCCCGTTACAAAATATTGGCCGGAGTTCGCGCAAGGCGGCAAGCAGGAGACCACTGTCGCTCAGTTGATGTCGCACCAGGCCGGTGTGAACGGCTATGTCGTCCCGACCACCCTTGAAGATCTCTGTGACTGGGAGGTGGCGACGTCACGTCTCGCGGCGCAGGAGCCGTTCTGGACGCCGGGCGAACAGACCTCCTACCATGCGGTCACCTACGGTTTTCTCGCCGGAGAGCTGGTTCGCAGGGCCTCGGGCAAAAGCGTCGGACGATTTCTCGCCGACGAGATCCGCGCGCCTTTGCAAGCCGGACATCTTCATCGGCGTTCCCGAAACCGAGCGACGGCGCATCTCGCCCGTCCTTGGACCCAAAGTGCCGCGCACCCTGTCGCAGGGCATGAATCCGATTGCGCAGCGCGCGGTCTTGAACCCTGCTCTCACTGCAGAGTTGCCGAATAACGCCGCATGGATCGCGGCAGAGCTGCCTGCGGTCAACGGTCACGCGACCGCGTCGGGTCTCGCAAGACTCTATGGCGCGCTTGCGGGCGGCGGACGCCTTGGGTCGATCCAGCTGATCTCGCGTGAAGGCGTGGAGCGGATGCGCAAGCCTTTGAGCACCCGCCCCGATCTCATGCTGGGCGCAAGAACCTGGGCCGCCGGCGTGGTTCTGAACACGGAAGGCAACTACGGCCCCAATCCGAACGCATTCGGGCATTCCGGCTGGGGCGGATCGTTCGGCTGCGCCGATCTCGAGCGCGGCCTCGGCATCGGCTACGTGCACAATCAGATGGGCCCCGACGTCACAGGCGACCCGCGCGGCATCTCGCTATGCCGCGCGATTTATGGGTGTCTTTAGAGCGGCGACCTTTCAACGCGTCATGCCCGCCACAGCCGTTCGAAGAACGGCGTCGCTTCGCTCGCCTATGGGCGGGCATCCAGTACGCCGCAGCGCTCGCTATCCAGGCCGGCCGCTCGCCGATGCATTCCAGAAGTGGCTAGGCACCGCCAGCATGGCGCGCCCGCGCGTTGCCGTTCTTACGGCAGCGACCCTCTCAGGTCTCTGACACCAATATCCAGGATGACTTGGCCACCGTTCTCAGGGGTGGTGTGCGTGCGGACCGCACTGGGTTCGGACACGGTGATGACTCGGCCACCTTTCTCGGCTGGTCCGACACTTCGAACGATGATCGCGCCAAGCAAAAGCAGCGTGACCATAGTCAGCCCACTCAGGGCTGCAGTTAGATATAGATTGGACCCAAAGCGCATCATTGCTGCACCCATGCGCATCGCTCCCGGCCCGCTTCAACAGGCGTCGTTAAGTCGTTGGGCGATTTGGTGGCGTGGGGGTGGCGATTCGGCCGTACAACTCTTACGCAACCGCACCGCTACCGTCGGTAACGAAGTGTTCACCATGGCGGTAATTCGATAGACCTAAATTAGAAATTTAAGGATTAACCTCCGTGCGACGATTCGGGGGACACCATGTCTCTACGTACGTACTACGAGCGACAAGCCTCAACGTGCCGCAGACTGGCCGCGCAGGCAGTCACTCGCGAAGTCGCTCAGCGATTGCTCGTAGCAGCGAACGACTACGAGCAGCGCGCCCAAGCTTGCGACAACATCACTTTGTCAGGGGAGCATCCGGAAGAACTACCGGAGAATGCGCATTAGATGGGCTTCGAATGCTTGAACGCCCACGCTTTGGATTAAGCGCCTGCAACAGATTTATGAAGGCATTCCGATGAAACAGGCTCTGCCCTTGAATGAGCTGAAGCAGATCGCGTTGAAAAAAATTCGAGAGCATAGGTTATGCCACGACGTGGAGGATTTATCGATCTGTCCAATCGTGAACGGCAATGCTTATTGCGATTGGGCAATATCCTGCGGCGTGGGCGGATCGAACAAAATAGCAGCTAGCAAGGCGGCGCTTTACGTGCAGGAGGAAATGCGAAGGAGCTACGAACTGCTCAACGAAGACGCGGTTGCCTAACGCTTCGCCTATTCACAAAGGACCGCAGGTTCGGGAGGCTCTTTCGGACATTTGCGATCTTTTCGATATCCCTTTGTGTCATGGATCTCCGACCCTGCGATTTCACGCCGAACAGCTCACCGCGGCAACCGCCATCAATCGAATGGCCCGCAACGATGCGGGGTTCGGCGGCGCGTGCGCTGGCGGATTCATCGAGCTAACGTTGCCACTTTCCCCAGCAACACAGCTTCGTGCTTCTCCCAGAGCTCAAGCCAACGCTGCTCCATTGGTAATAGAGGCAAGCTCTTATCCGGCCAAACCCACTCACCGCCGTAGGGGAGCGCGGCGTCCAGCGCCTCGAACTCCACCGTTTCCTCATGCGTGAGCCCGGCCAGTACTTTGCGGCCGTTGCTGTCTATCAGGTATTCGGATGCGAATGGGTCGGGCATGATGAGCCTCCCGATCCGGAAACCGTACGCTCCTGAATTTTGGGGCGACACTACTCGTGGATTGAATTTGACTAGCACCTTGGGATGTGGCAGGTCGGCTCGGCAACCAGCGATGCTCGTACGAACGATCCAGTAACCGACGAGGAACCATCACGGGGCTATATCCGTTCTGTGGCTCGCGCCTTCAATGGACGTCTTTCTGCGAAGCTCACAGAAATGGATGACCATTCCGGACGATTCGAAGGCGAACGCCTCGCCGTCGCGCAGCTGCGAGGCGGCGCGCTCCAGCGTTTCCGCGATCTTCTGCAAGCCGCGCGCCGGCGGCCCAAAAATGGAATGGCGTGACGTCATCGCGCCGCGAATACAGCCTCTTCTTACCTGACGGCTGGCTGGGTTCGGTCACCAGTGCGGCTGAGTCTCCATCAGACCGATCGCTACGGATGTCCGCTTCGTGCCAAATCCCTGGCACTCGCGTGCCGTCGGAGGAGTCGCCCACAGATCAGAAGCGGACGCCTCACCCGCTACGGTCTACTCTCGTCTCGGCATGACGAGACGCAAGTCGGCACGAAAAAGGCTGCAGACATCTCTGCTACCTTTCGTGGTCCCGCTTCCACGTCGCGCCTGACCATCACCAGCGATAACGGTATCCGCGATGGTACCGAGGGCCATAGTACGCGTATGCGGGGCGAACAACGCGCCGGTACCGGGGACCATAATAGGCGGGAGCGTAGTAACTCGATGTGTATCCGCCATAGTATGCGGGAGCGTAGCCGTAGTACGCTGGAGCGTATCCACCGTAATAGCCGTAAGCCGGTCCGCCGTAGTAACCGTAACCTGGGCCATAGGCATAAGCGCTGGACGCTATGCCGCCGATCAGCGCTCCAGCAAGTAGCCCGCCCGCAAGACCTGGACCCCAGCCACCGCCCCACCCCCAGCCACCGCCCCGCCACCGGGCTTCAGCTGGTGATGGGGCCGCTAAGGCAGTGATACCGATGGTGGCAGCGGTAGCTAACGCCAAGACTGCTTTTTTCATGGCTAAAGCCTTTCCAGTTGTTCGCGGAACTTCAACCGGCGGATCCGCCGAATAGTTTCTCGCGAGCATCGTTTGCGAAAGGGGTTGCCCGAAATTTAATGTTGATGAACGCCCGGCCTGCAAGCGACAGCGGTCAGAGGCAATCGCCTCGGGGTCAAGACACGGAGGACGTCGCGAGCCAGGCACTCGTAAATCCACGTTCCGGCCAACTTTGCCATGTCTGCCTTGGGTCAACTGCGACATACCGCAGCGTCCGCGTCAGGTCAGCTTTTGCACCGAAAGCCGACGTTGGTCCCAGGCCTTGAGCGCCAAAGGCTTTGCACGTTCCTGGACACTACCAAAGCCAGAAAAGCGTCGGCTCCACGCCCGCAATTAGACATGCTCTGGAATACTGGGTCCCCGCCCATAGGCGGAGCGAAGCGACGCCGTTCTTCGAACGGCTATGGCGGGGAGACGCTGAGAATGCTGCGCTAATTCACCGTCGCGCCCGACGCCTTCACCGCCTTCCGCCATTTCTCGACGTCCCGCTCGAGCAGCTTGCCGAATTCCTCCGGGGAACTCACGAGCGCCGCCGCGCCCTGCTTCGCCAGCAGCTGCTGCATCTCGGGCGACTTCAGGATCTCGGCGACGTCGGCGTTGATCTTCTGCGTGATCGCAGGGCTCAAGCCGGCGGGAGCGAGAATTCCCCACCAGGGATTGACGTCGAACGCCGGAAGGCCCGCCTCTGCAATCGTCGGGATGTCTGGCGCGATTGCAACGCGCTTTGCGCTGCTGACTGCCAGCGCCCGGACAATGCCTTGCTGGACCGACGAAATGACCGACGGGACGCTTGCAAACGCCGAGTCCACATGGCCACCGATCACGTCGGCGATCGCCTGCGGCGCCCCCTTGTAGGGAACGTGCACGACGCGGATGTTGGCCTCGGCCTTCAGCATCTCGCCCAGCAGATGATTGACCGAGCCGTTGCCGGCGGAGCCATAGGTCAGCTTGTCCGGATTTGCTCCCGCGAACGAAATGAACTCCTGAAGCGTCTTCTGCTGCGCCTGCGCGCCGACGATCAGCAAAAACGGCGTCACCGAGATCGTCGCGATCGGCTGGAAATCCTTGATCGAATCGAACGGCAGCTTCTCGTAGAGGCTCTGGTTGATCGCCTGCGAGCCTTCATAGGTGACGAGCAACGTGTATCCGTCCGCGGGAGACTTCGCCACATATTCGGTGCCCACGACGCCGCCCGCACCCGCGCGGTTCTCGACCACGACCGGCTGTCCCCATCGCTCGCTGAGCTTCTGCCCGATCGCGCGCGCAAAAGTGTCGGTGGCACCGCCCGCGGCCTGCGGCACGATGATCCGCACCAGTTTCGACGGATAATCCTGCGCCGCGACCGGTGACGACCACGCGGCTGAGGCAACAACCCAAACAGCCGTGACTATCGAATAAACAATCCGCATCGACTCCCTCCCCCTCTAATGCCGGCACTTTTAGGCCAGGCTTGATTGCCTCTGATTGAAGCCGCCTTCAGCGCCTGCCGGATGTCGAATCCGGCGTTGCGGTTTCGGCAGGCCGAGATTTTCCCGCAGCGTGTCTCCCTGATACTCGCGCTGGAACAGCCCGCGGCGCTGCAGCTCGGGAACGACGTGCTGAACGAAGTCGTCATAGGTGCCCGGCACATGGGTCGCAGCCACGACGAAGCCGTCGCAGGCGCCGCCGGTGAACCATTCCTCGAGCTTGTCCGCGACCGTCTTCGCCGATCCGACGAAGGTCGGCAGCTCCTTCAGCCTGCCCCGGCCGCTGAACTCGACGAAATCGCGCACCGTCGGGTTCGGCTTGCCGCTGAGCTGGACGACGCGGTCGCGGATGGCCTGAAGTCCGCTGATCGATTTGAGCTCCTCGGCGTTGAACGGCTCGTCGATCGGCTTCGACGCAAAGTCGAAGTTCAGCACCTCCGACAATAGCGCCAGCGAGTCGATGGGTTTTGCCAGCGCATCGATGACAGCGAACTTGTCCTCCGCTTCGGCCTGCGTTTCAGCAACGACCGGATAGATCGCCGGCGCGATGGCGACGTCCCGTCCCTTTTCGGCAAGCGTCTGCTTCAGGTCGGCATAGTTCTTCTTCGCCACCTGCAGGTTCGGATAGATCACGAAAATCAGTTCGCCCCATTGCGACGCGAACGCCTTGCCACGGCCGCTCTGGCCCGCCTGGATGATGACCGGGTGGCCTTGCGGCGAGCGCGGCACCGTGAACGGACCGCGTGACTTGAAGAACTTCCCCTGGTGGTCGAGACGGTGCACCTTCGCAGGGTCCGCGAACAGGCCCGTCGCGCGGTCCATGACGATGGCATCGTCCTCCCAGGTGTCCCAGTGGCCGAGCACGACCTCCATGAACTCATCGGCCCGGTCGTATCTGAGGTCGTGCGGCAAGTGCTCGGAGGCGCCGAAGTTCGCCGCTTCCGAGTTGTTCAGCGAAGTGACGACGTTCCAGGCCGCACGGCCGTTGAGCAGAAGGTCGATCGTCGCAAACACCCGCGCGACGTGAAAGGGCTCATAATACGTGGTCGAATAGGTGACGCCGATGCCGAGGTGTTTGGTGGCGAGCCCGATCGACATCGCCACCACGATCGGATCGAGTTTTGCCGCACGAACGCCGTGTCGCACCGTCTCCGTAAAATCGTCGCCGAACCGATCCGGAATCGCGAGGCGGTCGTCGAAGAACGCCAGGTGGAATTTGCCGCGCTCCAGCGTGCGGCCGATGTCTTCATAGTATTCACGTGAAAACCAGTTCGGTTTTGCGCTCGGATGTCGCCATGAGGCGGGATAGTTCGAGCAGTTCTGGGCCTGCAGGAAGCCGATCAGTTTCATCTGCCTGGTCATGGATGTCTCTGCTCGTGTTGCATGGTCAAATGACGCCATCTTTGCGCAGCGTGGCGAGCATGGATGCGTCGACGCCCGCCAGCTCGATCAGCACCTCGTCGGTATGCGCGCCGAGCGCCACGCCTGCGTGCTTGAAGCGTCGCCGGCGTGCGCGACATCCGCGGCACGGCGCTCGGCACCGCGATCGGACCTGCGCGCGACTCCACTTCGACGATGTTGCCGCGGGCGCGATACTGCGGATCGCTAAAGATGTCGCTGATGCTGTAGATCGGGCCGCAAGGCACCTCGTGACGGTCGCACTCGGCGAGCGTCCGCTCCAGCGTCATGGCGCCGATCCAGCCGGCGACCATGGCATTGACCTCATCGCGGTGCGCGATGCGTGCGCGTCATCGTGGCGTAGCGCGCGTCCGCGGACAGTTCCGTACGCCCCATCGCCCGGGCGAGGCGTTCGAACATCTTGTCGCTCGAACAGGCAAGCGCGATCCATTTTTCGTCCGCCGTCTGATAATGGCTGTGCGGCACGGCGTTGACCGTGTCGGGACCGAGCCGCTCGCGGACGAAGCCGGTCTTGGCATAGACGGTGGCGATCTCGTCGAGCAGGCGGAACACCGATTCATAGAGGCCGATATCGACGACCTGCCCGTGACCGGAGGCTTCCGCGTGGCGCAGCGCCATCATGACGCCGAGCGCGCCCCACAGGCCGGAAATATAGTCGGCAAGCGACGTCGAGCCCGGCATCACCGGCGGACGGCCCGGCTCGCCGGCGAGATATGCGAGACCGCTGAACGCGTGGGCAATCCGGGCAAAGCCGGGCTTGTCGCGATAAGGACCGTCCTGCCCGTAGGCGCTGATGCGCAGCATGACGATCTTCGGATTGATCGCGCTCAGCGCGTCGAAACCGAGGCCCCATTTTTCCAGCGTGCCGGGGCGGAAATTCTCCAGCACCACGTCTGCATGCCGCACCAGCTCGCGGAACAACGCTGCGCCGCGTTCGGTGCGCAGATCGAGCGTAACCGACTTCTTGTTGCGCGCCTCGCTCAGCCAGACATAGGTGTCGCCGCATTCGCTCGGCGTACCGAACCGCCGCAGCGGATCGCCTGAACCCGGCTGCTCGACCTTGATGACCTCGGCGCCGAAGTCCGACAGCACCGTTCCACAGAACGGCGCTGCGACGAAGGTCGCGATATCGAGGACGCGGATGCCGGCAAGCGGCGCATCATGCGACATCGCGGGCGCCTTTCGACTTCTGCGCGGTCGACACGCCGTCGATTGCAGCCTGCCGGTCAAGTATCGCCTGCGCGCGCTTGAGCACGGCGAGATCGATCAGCACGCCGTCCTGCCCGAACGCCCCGTCGCCGCCGGCGCTCGCCGCCTGGATTTTCGCAAGGATCTCCCGCGCCCAGCCAATCTCTCGCGCCGTCGGCGAGAACACCTCGTTGGCGATCTCGAGCTGCGAGGGGTGAATGGCCCATTTGCCTTCAAAACCGAGGGCCGCGGCGCGTTCGGCGCTCGCGCGAAAGCCCACCGGATCACCGAAGTTGGCATAGGGGCCGTCGATCGCACGCAAGCCGAACGCACGGCATGCGTTCGCAATCCGCGCCAGCGCAAAATGCCATTGATCGTTCCAATGCGTGTGGCGCTGGCCCTGCCCGTCGGGATCGGTGCAGAACCGCATAGCGCGGGTCCGACGCGCCGATGATCTCGCCGCAGGTGCGCAGGTCGATCGAATAATCGCCGATGCCGAAGATCATGGCTTCGAGGCGTGGCGACGACGCCGCGATCGCCTCGACGTTGGCAAGGCCCAGCGTCGTCTCGATCAGAATTTCGATCCCGAGCTTCTTCTCCCGCTTCACCTCCCGTTCGAGCCCCATGAGCAACGCGTCCACGAACTGAACGTCGAAGGCGGTGCCCACCTTCGGAATCATCACGAGATCGAGCCGCGGCGCCCTGCTGACGACTTCAATGATGTCGCGATGCGCCCATTCGGTATCGAGGCCGTTGATCCGCACGGCGAGCGTCTTGTTGCCCCAGTCGAGCTCGTTCAGCGCGCGGATCGCGATCTCGCGCGCTTCCGGCTTCCTGGGCGGCGCAACCGCATCTTCCAGGTCGAGGAAAATGAAGTCCGCCGCACTGCGTGCGGCCTTTTCGAAGAAGTGCTGCGAGGTGGCAGGGACCGCAAGTTCCGAGCGCTGGACGCGGGAGGCAGCGCGGACTCACGACTGTGAACGACATGGCAAATTTTTCCAGGCTCAAGCTGCTGCGGGGTCGAACTCCCGCAGCCGGCGAAAAAGCATGGTAGATGTCGGCCAATGATCTTCCCAACGCGATTATCTTAAGGATTATTCAGTTATTGGGAATAATCGATAAACCGCCCGGGGTCTGCATGTCGCAAATCAACTTCAAGCTGCTGCACATGTTCATCGCGGTCGCGGAGAACAGGAGCTTTCGCCAGGCGTCCGAGCAATTGAACCGCTCGCAGTCCGCGGTCAGCATGCAGATCAAGCAGTTGGAGGACCAGGTGGGCGTCGCGCTGTTTCACCGCACCACCCGCCGGGTCGAGCTCACCGCCGAGGGGCAGCAGCTCCTCACCCACGCACGCCGCGCGCTGAGCGAATGGGACAACGGCCTGCGCGAGATTCGCGACGTGGTCGACATGCAGCGCGGCACGCTGTCGTTCGCCTGCATGCCGACGATCGCGGCGACCGTCCTGCCGCGGCGCTGCGCGCCTTTCAGGCGAGCTATCCCGGCATCAAGATCAATCTTCGTGAGCTTGCCGCCGAGGAGCTGCTGGAATGCATCCGCCGCCGGGAAGTCGATTTCGGCATCGGTCCCGCGAGCGAGCGGCTGACGGAGTTCGAGTTCTCACCGCTGTTCGACGACCCGATCTATGCGCTCGCGACCCGCGCGTTCCCGTTTCGCAAGCAGACCGCGATCGACCTCGCCGAGCTCTCCACCTTCCCCATCCTCCTGAACTCCACATCGACGGCGTTGCGCGCGATGCTCGAGCGCGCGCTCGCGGCCCGCGATCTGCAAATGAACATCGCGTTTGAGGTGGTTCATACCCACACGCTGATCGCACTGGCGACGGCCGGGCTCGGCGTCGGCATCCTGCCGAAAGTCGCCCTGCCGCTGCCGCTGAAGAAGAGCCTGCAGGCCGCGCCGATCGGCAACCCGCCGCTGGTCCGCTCGGTGAGCATCGTCACGCTGAAGGGGCAGTCGTTTTCACCGGCGGCGGCTGCGTTGGCGAGCACCATCCGGAAATTCATGAAGGCGCGGCGGTAGTCGTCTCCGGCGCAACATGGCTGAATGCCGCTTACCGTCTCACCTTCGCCGCCACCTTGGCCAGCGGCGAGGTGATATCCGCAAAAGTGATGTCGTTGAGCGACGTGACGACGTCGATCACGGCAGGTTTCCGCGCGGCGATCGCCGTCTTGATCGCGGAGCCCAGCGCGTTCGGGTCGGAGACGCGCTCGGCGTGGCAGCCCATGGCGCGCGCGATGTTGGCGAAGTCGAAGTCGTTGAATTTTGCGGCAAAGCCGGAGCCGCCGTGCAGCACCCAGCCGAGCGCTGCGTTGTTGAAGATGACGACGATGATCGGGATGTCCTCCTCGATCGCCGTCATCAGCCCGTTCATCGACATGGCAAAGCCGCCGTCACCGCAGACGGCGACGACCGTGCGATCCGGATAGACCAGCTTTGCGCCAAGCGCCGCGGGCAACGCAAAGCCCATCGGGCCGGAGCCCGCGGCCTGCATGAAACCTTCCTCGCGCTGGGTCTGGTAGAGATGCGTCATCAGGATACGGTTCTCGCCCGCGTCGCAGGTGACGATCGAGTCCGCCGGTAGGTTGCGGCGCAATTCGCCGATGATCCGCTGCGGATGGATCGGCGAGGTGGACGCGTTGTAGGCCTCCTGATCGAAGTAGCCGGTCTCCTTGCGCTGCTTCGCCACCCGCGCGATGCCGGCCTTGCCGCGTTCGGCGTCCTTGCCGGTCGCTTCGCGCAGCTGCGTCAGGATCGTGCCGGCGTCGCCGACCAGCACATGCTCGGCCGGAAACGTCCATGAGGCGTTCTTCGGCTCGATGTCGATCTGGATGAATGTCTGCCGCGTCGGATCGAGCAGGTCGGCATTTTCACGCGCCGTATCGGAGGCGCCGAGTTTCGAGCCGACCACCAGCACGAGGTCGGCGTTGCCGACCACCGCATTCGCCGTCGCGATGCCGAAGGTGCCGTAGACGCCGAGCGCGAGATCATGCGTCTCGGGAAACGTGCCCTTGCCGCCGGCGCTGGTCGCGACCGGAATGCCGAGCGCCTCGGACAGCGCGCGCAGCTCCTTGTAGGCGTGAGCGATGCGCACGCCGTTGCCGGCGATGATCACCGGCCGCTGCGCCGTCTTCAGCGCATCCGCAGCGCGCGCGACCAGCGCTGCATCGGCGGCCGACGGCGGCGGCGGCATGTAAAGCTGCGTCGGATAGAGCGTCGGCACCGTGTCGGGACCGACCTTGCCGTTCAGCGCCGCGAACGAGAACAGCACCGCGACCGGCCCCTTCTGGCCCGACATCGCGTGCTTGATCGCGAACTGCGTCGCCTGCACGGCCTGCGCCGGCTCCAGCGCCTGGAACACCTGTTTCGTCACGCCCGAGAACGCGCGCCGCGCATCCCACGCGCCGTAGTCACCGGTGCCGGACTGATAGGGCGCATGCAGCGCCAGATTCGGCGGATCGGAGAAATCGGTCAGCAGCAGCATCGGCGACGACGACAGGTGCGCTTCGAGCGTGCCGAGCAAACCGTTGCCGAGCACCCACGGCCCCTGCCCGATCAGCACGCCGGGTTTTCCGCGCAGGCGGCCGTAGACCTCCGCCATCACACCGCCGAGAGATTCCTCGCGCACCAGCACGGTGCGGATCGCATTTTGCTGCTTCTCCAGGCCGCGGAAGATCCGCCCGGTATGGCCGCCGGAGATGCCGAACACCATGTCGATCCCGGCCTCGCTCAGCACCCGCGCCACCACGTCGCCGGCATTGGTCTCCTCGGTCACAAGGTGTTCCACGGGCATCGGACGTCCTCCCTGATTTTTCTTGAGAGCCACTATCGCAACGCGCCGGAGGCACCGGCAAGATGCAATTGGCGCTTGCTGCCCTGCAGGCGATCGGTATCGAACCCGGCCTGAAACTTAACGCTGTTTCTCAATACACGGGGCCGTTCCGCGGCAGGGCGGCTTGACGGCCACCGCAAGCGCCAACAACATGCCCTCATGACGATCCCGCAACGGCAATCCGAGATCCTCAATCTCGCCCGCATGCTCGGGCGCGTGACGGTCGACGACCTGTCGCGCCGCTTCGAGGTGTCGGCGCAGACCATCCGCAAGGATCTCAACGAACTGTGCGAGCGGCGGTCGCTGACGCGCGTGCATGGCGGCGCGATCATCGCGTCGGGCATCGAGAACCTCGCCTATGAGGCGCGGCGGTTCGTCGCCGCGGAGGAGAAGCGCGCCATTGGTGTCGCCGCCGCCGAGCTGATCCCGAACGGATCGTCGCTGTTCATCAACATCGGCACCACGACGGAAGAAGTCGCCAACGCGCTGCGCAGCCACGAGGACCTGCTCGTCATCACCAACAACCTCAACGTCGCGATGGCGCTCTACCGCCATCCGCGCATCGAGGTGGTGGTGGCCGGCGGCACCGTGCGGCGCACCGACGGCGCGGTGATCGGCTCATCGGCCAACAGCCTGATCCAGCAGTTCAAGGTCGACTACGCGATCGTCGGCGCTTCCGCGATCGATGCGGAAGGCGCGCTGCTCGACTTCGACTATCGCGAGGTGCAGGCGGCGCAGGCGATCATCGCCAACGCGCGCAACGTCATCCTGGTGGCGGACTCCACCAAATTCCGCCGCACCGCGCCGGTGCGCATCGGCCACATCAGCCAGGTCCAGACCTTCGTCACCGACGGCGCGCTCCCCGAAGGCCTGCAGCAGATCTGCCAGAGCCGCGGCATCACCGTGATCGAGGCCCTGCCGAAGCCGGCCGCCGATAACGACGATCAGGACTGAGGTACCTCACTTTGGCTTCGTAGCCGTGCAGGTCGCGCCGCCCGCAACTTGTCGCAGGCCTATTGCTTTCGTTTTTGATTGCGTATCTATTGCCATCCGAAACAAAAACGCTGATTTCGAAAGCGATCTGTCCGGGGAAGCGCTTTGCATCAGGTCTACGACCTCGCGATCATTGGCGGCGGCATTAACGGTTGCGGCATCGCGCGCGATGCCGCCGGGCGCGGACTTTCTGTTTTCCTCTGTGAAATGAATGACTTGGCGAGCGGGACGTCGTCCTGGTCGACCAAGCTGATCCACGGCGGCCTGCGCTATCTCGAATATTATGAATTCCGCCTGGTGCGCGAGGCGCTGATCGAGCGCGAGGTGTTGTGGCGGATGGCGCCGCACATCATCAAGCCGCTGCGCTTCGTGCTGCCGCACCACCACAAGCTTCGGCCCGCCTGGCTGCTGCGGCTCGGTCTCTTTCTTTATGACCATCTCGGCGGCCGAAAGCTTTTGCCGCCGACACGGACGCTCGATCTCGCCCACGATCCGCCTGGGCGAACCGCTCGCCAAGGGCCGGTTCTCCCGCGGCTTCGAATATTCCGACTGTTTCGTCGACGACGCGCGGCTGGTGCTGCTCAACGCGCTCGATGCGGCTGCGCGCGGCGCCGTCGTCAGGACCCGAACCCGCGCGACGCGGCCTCAAGCGCGAGGACGGCGTGTGGCAGGTGACGATCGAGGACACGCACACCGGCAGCCAGGAGATCATTCGCGCGAAGGCGATCGTCAACGCCGCCGGGCCCTGGGTGGAGGATATCCTCACCCACACGAAGGATGTGGACGCGCGCGCCGCCATCCGCCTCGTGCAAGGCTCGCACATCGTCGTCCGCAGTCTCTACGCGCACGACCGCGCCTACATGTTCCAGAACGAGGACGGCCGCATCGTCTTCGTCATCCCTTACGAGAATGAATTCACGCTGATCGGCACCACCGACCGCGACTATCAAGGCGATCCGGCCAGGGTCGAAATCTCGAAGGACGAAATCGACTACCTCTGCCAATCCGTCAGCAGCTATTTCGCATATCCGGTGACGCCTGCCGACGTGGTGTGGACCTATGCCGGCGTTCGCCCGCTCTATGATGACGGCGCGAGCGAAGCCAAGGCCGCCACGCGCGACTATGTGTTCGAGCTCGACGCGACCGACAATCTGCCGCTGCTGTCGATCTTCGGCGGCAAGATCACCACCTATCGGCGCCTGTCCGAGGAGGCGCTGGAGCGGCTTGCGCCCTATCTGCCCGAAAGCCCGCGCGAACGCGAAGGCTGGACCGCGTCCTCGCCCCTGCCCGGCGGCGATTTCGACGTGCTCGGCCTTGCCGATCTCGCGAAGAGACCTGCAGCGGCGAGTGGCCCTTCCTCGAGGCCGATCATGCGCTGCGGCTGGCGCGCTCCTACGGCACGCGCGCTCGCGACATCCTCAAAGGCGCCACATCCTTCGCCGACCTTGGCAGGCACTTCGGTGCGACCCTGACGGAGGCCGAGGTGCGCTTTGCCATTGCGACCGAATGGGCGCGAGACCGCCGACGACATGCTCTGGCGGCGCTCCAAGCTGGGACTGCGCCTGACGCCGCAACAGGCCGAAGACCTTGCAGCGTGGATGAGCGCGCAGCGCGCCACATCGCGCAACGCCATCGCACCGCGGGAGCACGCGCGTGAGTGTCGCGCTCGACCATGTGACGCGAACGGTCAGCGGCGTGCGCTACCTGCGCGACATTTCGCTGACGCTGGAGCGCGGCACGCTGAACGTGCTGCTCGGGCCGACGCTGTCCGGCAAGACCTCGCTGATGCGGCTGCTCGCGGGTCTCGACCGGCCCGACACCGGCCGCGTGCTGGTCGACGGCAAGGACGTCACCGGCTTCGACGTGCGCAAGCGCTCGGTGGCGATGGTCTACCAGCAGTTCATCAACTATCCCTCGCTCACGGTGTTCGAGAACATCGCTTCGCCCTTGCGCGTCTCCGGCCAGCCCAAGGCCAGCATCGGCAAACGCGTGCAGGACGTCGCAAAGCTGTTGAAGCTCGAGCCTTATCTCGACCGCACGCCGCTGCAGCTGTCCGGCGGGCAACAGCAGCGCACCGCGATCGCACGCGCACTGGTGAAGGGCGCCGACCTCGTGCTGCTCGACGAGCCGCTCGCCAACCTCGACTACAAGCTGCGCGAGGAGCTGCGCGCCGAGCTGCCGCGCATCTTCGAGGCCTCCGGCGCGATCTTCGTCTATGCGACGACCGAGCCGACGGAGGCGCTGCTGCTCGGCGGCCGCACCATCTGCATGTGGGAAGGCGAGATCCTGCAGGCCGGCGACACGCCGAGCGTCTACCGCAGGCCGCAGTCGCTGCGGGTCGCCGAAGTCTTTTCCGATCCGCCGCTGAACAAGGTCGGCGTCGAGAAGAAGGACGGCTCGATCCATTACGCCACCGGCGAGCGCGCGCCGGCCAACGGCCTTTACCGCGACCTCGCCGACGGCGGCTACAGGGTCGGCTTCCGCGCGCACCAGCTCGCGGCCGCGACCGGCAAGAACGAACGGCACTCGTTTGCGACCACCGTGCTTCTGACCGAGATCACCGGCTCGGAAAGCTTCGTGCACCTGAAGTGCGACGGCGCCAACTGGGTGGCGGTGATGCAAGGCGTGGTCGAATACGCGCCGGGCGACCGGCTCGATGCGGAAATCGATCCGGCGAATCTCTATATCTTCGACCTCGCCGGGCGGCTGGTCGCAGCGCCAGCGATGATGTGAGGGACGCCATGGCTCGCATCGATCTCGTCGACCTCGCCCACTCCTACCAAGGCCCTTCGGCCGACGCCGCGTCCTACGCGTTGAAGCCGATGTCGATGACCTGGCGGCAGGGCGGCGCCTATGCGCTGCTCGGCCCCTCCGGCTGCGGCAAGACCACGCTGCTCAACATCATCTCCGGGCTGGTGAAGCCGTCGCGCGGAAAGATCCTGTTCGACGGCAAGCGACGTCACGCCGCTGTCAACGCAGCGGCGCAACATCGCGCAGGTGTTCCAGTTCCCGGTGATCTACGACACCATGACGGTGGCGGAGAACCTCGCCTTCCCGCTGAAGAACCGCGGCATGCCGCGCGACAAGATCTCTGCGCGGGTTGCGGAGATCGCGCAGCTGCTCGACCTGACGCCGTATCTCGACCGCAAGGCGACGCGGCTGACGGCGGACGCCAAGCAGAAGATCTCGCTCGGCCGCGGCCTCGTGCGGCCCGACGTGGCGGCGATCCTGTTCGACGAGCCGCTGACCGTGATCGATCCGCACCTGAAGTGGGAGCTGCGCTCGAAACTGAAGGCGCTGCACCGCGCGCTCGACCTGACGATGATCTACGTGACCCACGACCAGACCGAGGCGCTGACCTTCGCCGACACGGTGGTCGTCATGCAGGACGGCCTGGTCGTGCAGAGCGGCACGCCGCAGGAGCTGTTCGAGAAGCCCGCGCATACCTTCGTCGGCTACTTCATCGGCTCGCCGGGCATGAACATCCTGCCGGCCGCCGTGCAGGGCCGGCGCGCGCACCTGTCCGGCCACCCGATCGCGCTGCGGCGCAACTACGACAAGCTTCCGCAAGGCGCGAAGATCGAGATCGGCGTGCGCCCGGAATTCGTGACGGTCGCGGCCCCCGCGCCTGATCTGCTGAGCGCGCGTGTCGAGCGGATCGACGATCTCGGGCGCACGCGCTTTGCACGCGTGCGCGTCGGCGAGCAGCGGCTCGCGGCGCATGTCCCGAACGGCCTGCGCATCGCCGGCAGCGACGTCGGCCTCGATTTCGATCCCGCGCACGTACACGTCTATGCGGACAGCCGCCTGGTCGAGGGAGCGGCCTGATGGAGAAGATCGTCAACCAGAAAGCGTGGCTCCTGGTGCTGCCGGTGTTCGTGCTGGTCGCGTTCTCGGCGATCGTGCCGTTGATGACGGTCGTGAACTATTCGGTGCAGGACACGTTCGGCAACAACCAGTTCTTCTGGAACGGCGTCGGCTGGTACAAGGACCTGCTCGATCCGTCGACCGAGTTCGGCGGCCGCTTCTTCGCGTCGCTCTCGGCGCAACCTGTTCTTCTCCGCCGTCGTGCTCGCGATCGAGATCCCGCTCGGCATCCTGGTGGCGCTGTCGATGCCGCGCGAAGGCTGGCGCGTCGCCGCCTGCCTCATCATCCTCGCGCTGCCGCTGCTGATCCCGTGGAACGTGGTCGGCACCATCTGGCAGATTTTCGGCCGCTCCGACATCGGCCTGCTCGGCTACACGCTGACCCGCCTCGGCATCAACTACAACTACGTCGCCAACCCGGTCGACGCCTGGCTCACCATCATCGCCATGGACGTGTGGCACTGGACCAGCCTCGTCGCGCTGCTCTGCTACGCCGGACTGAAGTCGATCCCCGACGCCTATTACCAGGCCGCCCACATCGACGGCGCGTCGCGCTGGGCGGTGTTCACCGCGATCCAGCTGCCGAAGATGAAGCGCGTGCTGCTGATCGCCTTCCTGCTGCGCTTCATGGACTCGTTCATGATCTACACCGAGCCGTTCGTCGTCACCGGCGGCGGCCCCGGCAACTCGACGACGTTCCTGTCGATCGAACTGGTCAAGCTGGCGCTCGGCCAGTTCGACCTCGGCAAGGCGGCGGCGATGTCGATCGTCTACAACCTGATCGTGCTGATCGTCTGCTGGGTGTTCTACACCGTGATGACCAATGTCGGCACCGAGCGCCGGACGAAGGCGGAGGGCGCGTGATGCAACAGATCCCCGGCCGCCGCATCATCCTGGTCCTGTTCCTCATCTTCCTGATGCTGCCGATCTATTGGCTCATCAACATGAGCTTCAAGACCAACACCGAGATCATCACGACGATGACGCTGTGGCCGACACGGCCGACGCTCGAGAACTACCGGATCATCTTCACCGATCCGAGCTGGTATTCGGGCTACATCAACTCGCTGAAATACGTCATCATCAACACCGTCCTGTCGATCTCGTTCGCGCTGCCCGCGGCCTACGCGTTCTCGCGCTACCGCTTCCTCGGCGACAAGCACCTGTTCTTCTGGCTGCTCTCGAACCGGATGGCGCCGCCGGCGGTGTTCGCGCTGCCGTTCTTCAACCTCTATTCGGCGATCAACCTGTTCGACACGCCGTGGGCGGTCGCGCTGGCGCACTGCCTGTTCAACGTGCCGCTGGCCGTGTGGATCCTCGAAGGCTTCATCTCCAGCGTGCCGCGCGAGATCGACGAGACCGCGTTCCTCGACGGCTATTCGTTCCCGCGCTTCTTCGTGAAGGTGTTGATGCCGCTGATCGCCTCGGGCGTCGGCGTCGCCGCCTTCTTCTGCTTCATGTTCTCGTGGGTCGAGCTGTTGCTCGCGCGCACGCTCACCTCGGTCAACGCCAAGCCGATCTCCGCCACCATGACCCGCACGGTGTCCGCCGCCGGCATGGACTGGGGCCTGCTGGCGGCCGCCGGCGTGCTCACCATCGTGCCGGGCGCGCTGGTGATCTGGTTCGTCCGCAACTACATCGCGCGCGGTTTTGCGCTCGGTCGCGTGTAGGAGGGCGCCATGGATCAACTCGCATGGATGGCCTGGACGCCCGCCACCGGCGTGTTCTTCGCAGCGCTTGCGCTCACGCTGTTGGTGATGACGTTGCTTGGCGCTCGCGAAGCCTGAGGCCGAGCGCGTCGGCGTGCTCGGCATCCCCACAACGCGCGGCGACCGCCTGTTCATTTCGCTGGTCATCGCCGCCGTCATCCATCTCGTCTGGATCGGCGTCGTCGGCACCGGCGCCATCGCAACACTGCCATTTGGAGGAGGGATCGAATTCTCGAGCCTTTGGCTCGCAACCGCCATTTCGCTCGTCGTGGCCGGCGGAATTTTCCGCACCGTCTAGCGAGCGAAGAAAGAAGCAGCAAGCCGGGAGCCTACCCGGACTTAAGTCTTGTGTTTTCAACGGAGGAAGCAATGCGAACGAAGACAGCCAAGGACCGCTTTCTGATATCCAGCGCGCTCGGCCTGATCGCGCTGGTAAGCTTGTCGGCGATGCCGGCTGCGGCGGATGAAGCCGCCGCGAAAAAATGGGTCGACGAGGAGTTCCAACCCTCGACGCTCTCCAAGGCCGACCAGATGAAGGAGATGCAGTGGTTCATCAATGCGGCAAAGCCTTTTGCCGGCATGGAGATCAACGTCGTCTCCGAGACCATCACCACGCATGAATACGAAGCCAAGACGATGGCTCGCGCCTTCACCGAGATCACCGGCATCAAGGTCAAGCACGACCTGATCCAGGAAGGCGACGTGGTCGAGAAGATCCAGACGCAGATGCAGTCGGGCCGCAACATCTACGACGCCTGGATCAACGACTCCGACCTGATCGGCACGCACTTCCGCTACCAGCAGGCGGTGCCGCTGTCCGACTGGATGACCGGCGAAGGCAAGGACGTGACCCTGCCGACGCTCGACGTCGACGACTTCATCGGCAAGTCGTTCGGCACCGGACCCGACGGCAAGCTCTATCAGCTTCCCGTGCAGCAGTTCGCGAACCTCTACTGGTTCCGCTACGACTGGTTCACCAATCCGGACTTCAAGGCCCGCTTCAAGGCCAAGTACGGCTACGAGCTCGGCGTGCCGGTGAACTGGTCGGCCTACGAGGACATCGCCGAATTCTTCAGCAACGACGTGAAGGAGATCGGCGGCGTCAAGGTCTATGGCCACATGGACTACGGCAAGAAGGACCCGTCGCTCGGCTGGCGGTTCACCGACGCGTGGCTGTCGATGGCCGGCAACGGCGACAAGGGCATCCCGAACGGCAAGCCGGTCGACGAGTGGGGCATCCGCATGGAAGGCTGCCGCCCCGTCGGCTCGTCGGTCGATCGCGGCGGCGACACCAACGGTCCGGCGGCGGTCTACTCGATCGTCAAGTACGTCGACTGGCTGAACAAGTATGCCCCGCCGAATGCGCGCGGCATGACGTTCTCCGAGTCGGGGCCGATCCCGGCGCAAGGCGCGATCGCGCAGCAGATCTTCTGGTACACCGCCTTCACCGCCGACATGGTGAAGCCCGGTCTGCCGGTGGTGAATGCCGACGGCACGCCGAAGTGGCGCATGGCCCCGTCGCCGAAGGGCTCGTACTGGAAGGACGGCATGAAGCTCGGCTATCAGGACGCCGGCTCCATCACGCTGTTGAAGTCGACGCCGGTCGACCGCCGCAAGGCGGCATGGCTCTACATGCAGTTCCTGGTCGCCAAGTCGACCTCGCTGAAGAAGAGCCACGTCGGCCTCACCTTCGTGCGCGAGAGCGACATCTGGCACGCAGAGCTTCACCGAGCGTGCGCCGAAGCTCGGCGGCCTGATCGAGTTCTACCGCTCGCCCGCGCGCGTGCAGTGGACCCCGACCGGCAACAACGTGCCGGACTATCCGAAGCTCGCGCAGCTGTGGTGGCAGAACATCGGCGATGCGTCGTCCGGTGCGAAGACGCCGCAGGCGGCGATGGATGCGCTTGCAGCCGCCCAGGACGAAATCCTCGGCCGGCTCGAGCGCGCCAACGTGCAGGGCGACTGCGGACCGAAGCTGAACGCGAAGCAGACCGCGGAGTTCTGGTTCGCCAAGTCCGAGAAGGACGGCAATGTCGCGCCGGCGCGCAAGCTCGCCAACGAGAAGCCGAAGGGCGAGACCGTCGACTACGACACGCTGATCAAGTCGTGGCCGGCGACGCCGCCGAAGAAGTGAAGTCATCGCGGCTGAACGACATATCTTGAACGATCCTGGAGGCCGGGTACGCCCGGCCTCCTCTCAATCAACAATAAATTTTCGAGCTGGGGGAGGCTTCCATGCTGGGCAAATGGAATCTCGCGGTCGCCGGCGTGCTTATCATCATCGTCGGCGGTCTGATCGCGCATTTCACGCAGACAAGCGGCGGCATCAAGATCCAGGACATCCGCTTCAAGGGCGCGAAGGGCAACACCATGAGCGCCCTGCTCTACACGCCGCCGAACGCCACCGCGCAGAAGCCTGCGCCCGGCATCCTCGCCGTGCACGGCTACATCAATTCGCGCGAGACGCAGGCGGGATTTGCCATCGAGTTCGCGCGCCGCGGATACGTCGTGCTGGCGCTCGACCAGACGGGCCACGGCTACAGCGATCCGCCGGCGTTCGCCAACGGATTCGGCGGCCCCGATGCGCTCGCCTACCTGCGCAGCCTCGATTTCGTCGACAAGGCCAACATCGGCCTCGAGGGCCATTCGATGGGCGGCTGGACCATTCTCGCCGCGGCCACCGCGATGCCGAACGACTACAAGTCGATGGTGCTCGAGGGCTCGTCGACCGGCCGGCCGTTCGCAGCCGAGGGAACGACCACATGGCCGCGCAACGTCGCGCTGGTGTTCGCGCAGTACGAGGAGTTTCCACGGCTGATGTGGGGCGTCGAGCGCGCGAAGGACGTCGTCACCAGTCCGAAGCTCCTGTCGTTCTTCGGCGCCACGGGCAAGGCCGAGCCCGGCAAGGTCTATGGCGATATCGCCCAAGGCAATGCCCGCGTGCTCTACGCGCCTGCGATCACGCACCCGGCCGAGCACATCTCGCACGAGGCGATCGGCTACAGCCTCGACTGGTTTGCCAAGACGCTGCAGGGCGGCACGCCGCTGCCAACCAGCGACCAGATCTGGTTCCGCAAGGAGCTCGGCACGTTGATCGCGCTGGCCGGCTTCATCGTGCTGCTGCTCGGCGCGTTCCAGGGGCTGCTGACGCTGCCGATGTTCGCAGCCCTTGCGGTTGCATCAAGCACGGCCAAGCCGCCGCCGCGCGACCGCGCCTGGTGGACCGCGCTGCTCCTGACCGCGCTGGTGCCGGCGCTGCTCTACTTCCCGCTGCTGGCCTTCGCCAACAACTATATCAAGCCGCAGCCGTATCTGCCGCAAGGCATCACCAACCAGATCGCGTTCTGGGCGCTGACGAATGCGGTGCTGACGCTGGTGCTGCTCTATTTCGCGCCGAAGCGCGCGCCGCGCGCGGGATCGTCGTGCCGTCGATCCTGATTGCGGCCGCGACGGTCGCGATCGGCTATCTTGCGCTGATGCTCGCCGATCTCGTGTTCAAGATCGACTTCCGCTTCTGGATCGTCGCCTTGAAGCTGATGAACGGCAAGCAGGCGCTGATGTTCCTGATCTACCTGATCCCGTTCGTCGTCTTCTTCGTCATCGCCTTCGGCTCGATCCGCCGCAACCTCTATCGGCCCGGGCGAGCCCGCGATCGCGACGTATCTGAGCTGCATGGCCGCGCTCGCGCTCGGCTTCCTGCTGCTCTGCCTCGTGCAGTACGGCGCGCTGTGGATCGACGGCAAGCTGATCGACCTCTATCCGGCGATGATCAATTCGGTGCCGCTCAACACCATCATCGCCACGCAGTTCATGCCGCTGCTGGCGATCCTCGGCATCATCGCCGCGTTCACGATCCGCAGGACCGGCACGTCGCTTCCGGGCGCGCTGATCTGCGCGTTCTTCGTCACCTGGTACATCGTCGCGGGACAGGCGACGCAGGCGGTGTTTTAGCAACGCGCACGGCGACCGGCTCCCTCGCCCCGCTTGCGGGGAGAGGGTTGGGGTGAGGGGGCTGATGCCCGTCCGCGAATGCAGAGGCCGCGTTGATGCCGTGCCATGCCGCTCCCGCCGGCGCGCCGAGCGACCTCTCCCCGCTCTTGCGGGGAGAGGTTAAGTGCACGCCGATTCACACCCCACGCACCCGCTTTGGGGTCATGAACTGGAACGGCGTCTTCATGACGCCGACCGGCACTTCGATCACCGTCGGCATGTCGGCGCCGAGCCCCGCGGTGATCGCCTTCGTCAGATCCGCCGGCGTCGTCACCCGCGCCGCGCGTGCGCCGAAACTGTCGGCGAGCTTGACGAAGTCCGGATTGGTCAGGTCGCTCGCGATCGTGTGGCCATTGAAATTCTCGGTCTGGATGCGTTTCACGTTGCCGTAGGCGTCGTCGTTGAACACCACGAACACGATCGGCAATTTGAAACGCACGGCGGTGGCGAGCTCCGACATGGTGAACATGAAGCCGCCGTCGCCGTTGATCGACACCACCGGCCGGTCCGGCATCGCCGCCTTCACGCCGATGGTGGTGGCGACGCCCCAGCCGAGCGTGCCCTGGAAGCCGGAGGTGATGTAGCTGCGCGGATTGTAGACCGGGAACGCGAAGCGCGACGCGTAGCCCACCTGCGTCATCTCCTCGACCAGGATGCCGTTCTCCGGCAGCGCGGTGCGCAACGCCTTCACCCAGCCGATCTGTTCGGGCAGCACGCTCTCGACCTCGGCGGCGAATTTCGCCTTGCGCTCGGCGAGCTCGGCCGTGGTCGCCCGCTCCTTCACGGGTTTGAGCACCTCGAGCAGCGCCGCAACGTTTGCGCGCGCGTCGCCGATGAGGCCGAGCGTCGGCCGCTCGACGCGGATCATCTCCTCGGCGTCGATCTCGATGCGGATGACGGTCAGCTTCTTGTCAGAGCCCCAGCCGCGATAGGGGATCACCATGCGCGTGCCGATCGCCAGCACGACATCGGCGGACGGCCACAGCTGGTTCGCCACGTACGATGGCGCATGCGAGCGGATTGCGCGCGTCCATCACGCCGAGCCCCATGCGAAACGCCGTCACTGGCGCCTGCAGACGCTCGGCCAGTTCACGCACCTCCTTCGAAGCCCCCTGCGCGCCGCCGCCGACGATGATCAGCGGCCGCTCGGCCTTGCTGAGCAGCGCCGCGGCCTTCTCGATCGCATCCCAGTCGACGGCCGGAATGCGCGGTTCGACCGCGGGCAATGCCGCCGGTCGGCGCCGCGTTCGCCCACATGTCGGTCGGCACCTCGATGCCGACCGGGCGCGGCCGGCCCGAGACGAGATCGCTCAAGATCGCCTGCATTGCCGTCGGCGCTTCCGACGCACTGTCGACGCGCTTCGAGCTTTTCGTCAGCGTGCGCAGGATGCCGCTCTGGTCGACCACCTCGTGCAGCGCGCCGAAGCCGCGGCCGATCTGCGCCATCGGGATTTGCGAGAGCAGGATCATCACCGGCGCGCCGGTGGAATAGGCGGTGGCGAACGCGGTCGCGCCGTTCAGGAAGCCGACGCCGGGCACGAGGCAGCAGACCTGCGGCTTGCCGGTGGCGAGCGCCGCGCCCATCGCCATGTAGGCCGCGCCCTGCTCGTGCCGGCTGTGGATCGGCTTCAGCTCGCTTTGCCGATGCCACAGCGCATCGAAGAACGGATCGTTCTGCACGCCGGGCAGACAATAGAGCGTGTCGATGCCGGCGCCGACGAGACTGTCGATGACGATTTCGGCGGTGCTGCGATTGGGCTGGATATTCGAGCGCTGCGAGACCTGTGCAGTCACGTCGTTCATTGCCTGCTCCCTGACTGGCGCTTGTTGCTTTATCGATCCCACTGCATCGCGGGAGTGTGCGCCTCAACCAACGATAGGCCCATCGCAGCGCACAGACAACCATGCCGTTTCGTCCGAATGCAGGACGCGCTTTTGCGCCAACCGCTCTAGACCCAGTGGCGGAGCAGACGGAGGCTCACATGACGCAGCGTACACTTCAGTCCAATGTCGAACTCCTCACCTACGCGAACGCGGTGCGTACGCGGTCCCGGCGCGGCTTCGGTATCATGGTCATCGCAGCATTCTTCGTCGCGTGCGCGATCATCGACGCGTTGGCTTCAGATACCGTGATCGGTCTGTAGCTCCGGATGGCCTAGGCGATTCGGCAGCCGTACTTAAGACCGCCGATGATTTGCATCGGCTATGGCGACATCCGGGATCCAGCGATCGACTTCAGCCCCGGATATCGCTGCGCTTCATCCGGGCTACAAGTGTAGCCGTCACCTCGGCCACGCCCTGAGCGCCACGAGCCCGCCGTCGATCGGCAGCAGCAGGCCCGTCACCCAGCGCGATTCATCCGACGCCAGATACACCGCGCCATAGGCGATATCCCACGCCGTTCCCTCCGTCTGCATCGGCACCATCTTGCGCCGCCGCTCGCGCCCCTCCTCGCCCATATGCGCGACCATCGGCGTGTGCACCGAGCCGACGATGATGCAGTTGGCGCGGATGTTCTGCGTCGCATAGTCGGCGGCGACCGATTGCGTGAAGCCGTGCAGGCCGGCCTTCGCCGTCGAATACGCGACCGCGCCTGCGCTTCCCATCAGCCCGACCGCGCCCGCGATCGACGACACCATGATGACGGAGCCGCCGCCTCCCTCTTTCATCCGCGGCAGGCACGCCTTCGTGCACAGCATCGTCGTCGTGAGGTTCGCCTCCAGCACCTTGTTCCAGTTCTCCAGCGTCACCGTCTCCGGCGTTCCCGGCGCGCCGATGCCGACATTGTTGTGCAGGATGTCGAGCCGGCCGTATTTTTTCGCGGTGAAGTCCGCCATCGCCTCGCAGACGTCGGCCTTCGCCACGTCGCCCGCGAACACGCTCGCCTCGCCGCCCTCGCCCCTGATCTGCTGCGCCAGCTTCTCGGCCCGTTCGGCGTCGCGGTTCACCAGCACGACCTTTGCGCCCTCGCGCGCGAACATGATGGCGACCGCCATGCCGTTGCCGACGCCCTCCCCGCGGGGAGCTGCGCCCGTCACCACCGCCACCTTGCCCCCGAGACGTCCTGCCATGTCGCTCCTCCTTTTTGACTGTTCTTGATGTGCGACGCCGTGGACGTCCTCGCGCCGCAGGATGGTTCGCGCCCGCCGCCGGGTCAACCGCGCGACATTTGTGTCCCGGCGGCAACACTCGGAGCCCATCGTTCGGAGCGGCCGGGCGTTTTGCGAAACCCGGCGGTCTGCCCGCCGTACTCGTCCTGTTGGGGCACGATCACAAGCGGAGTGAACATGAACAGACTTTCGATCATCGGCGCCGTGCTGCTCGCGGGAACGAGCCTGGCTTCGGCCGCGGATCTCGGCCGCGTGCCGACCAAGGCGCCGCCTTTCGTCGCCGGTGCCGGTCTGGAGCTGGACCGGCTTTTACGCCGGTATCCATGCCGGCTACGGTTTCGGCAGCGACGACGACATCGAGACCAGCGGCCAGGCGGCGGGCAACATTGCGAACGTTCTCGGCGGCGCCCGCCCGGCGCGCGTCGGCCTTGATCGCGACGGATTTATCGGCGGCGGCCAGGCCGGATACAATTGGCAGTTTGCGCCCAACTGGCTGATCGGCATCGAGGCGGACATTTCCTTCACCGACTTTGACGAGACCACGTCGGTGGTGACGCGGCCGCTGGCCGGACCCGGCACGCTGCTCAACACGTTCGAATCCCGTCTCGAGTATCTCGGCACGGTTCGCGGCCGGATCGGCTACGTGTTCGACCGCACGCTCATCTACGCCACCGGCGGTCTCGCCTATGGCGACGTCCGCAACAGCGTGAACTTCTTCGGCACCGCCGGTCAGCTTCAGTTCACCGGCACCACCAGCTCGCGTCGAGACCGGCTACAGCGTCGGCGGCGGCATCGAACATGCCTTCCTGGGGAACTGGACCGTGAAGGGCGAGTATCTGTTCTACGATCTCGGCCGCAACACCGTGAACGTCGCAGTCATTCCGGGCAGCGGCGGCGGCGGCACGGGCTACAACAGCACGTTCAAGAACGAAGGACACATCGCCCGCGTCGGCCTCAACTACAAGTTCGGCCCGATGTGACACCGCGCGCGTCGCCGGCTCCCGACAAGGCGGAGCCGGCGGCGGGCTACTCGCCTATTCCTTCACCGCGCCCGTGAGCGAGGAGACGTAGTAGTCGACGAACAGGGAGTAGAACAGCGCCACCGGCAACGAGCCGAGCAGCGAGCCGGCCATCAGCGCGCCCCACTGGTAGACGTCGCCGGTGACGAGCTCGGTCAGGATCGCGACCGGCACGGTCTTGTTCGCGCTCGACTGGATGAAGGCGAGCGAATAGATGAACTCGTTCCACGACAGCGTGAACGAGAAGATGCCGGCCGAGATCAGCCCGGGCACCGCCAGCGGCAGCGTGATCTTGCGCAGGATCTGCAGCCGCGTCGCGCCGTCCACCAGCGCGCATTCCTCCAGCTCATACGGGATCGACTTGAAGTAGCCGATCAGGAGCCAGGTGCAGAACGGCACCAGGAAGGTCGGGAACACCAGGATCAGCGCCAGCGGCGAGTCGAACAGGCCGAACTGGACGATCACGGTCGCCAGCGGAATGAACAGGATCGACTGCGGCACGAGGTAGGCGAGATAGATGCCGAGGCCGACATAGGCGCTGCCCTTGAAGCGCAGCCGCTCGATCGCGTAGGCCGCGAGCGTGCTCGCCAGCAGCGACAGGAAGGTGGAGGCGAACGCGACCAGCATCGTCGTCCACAGCCAGCGCGGATAGGCGGTGTTGAACAACAGGTGCTTGATGTGATCGAGCGTCGGCGACGTGACCCAGAACGGGTTGTGGGTCTTGTAGTTCGAGCAGTTCCGCGTTCGGTTTGATCGCCGTCAGCGACATCCAGTAGAACGGGAACAGCAGGATGAACACGAAGCAGGCGAGCGGCAGATAGACCGTGATGACCCTGCGCGTGCGCGAGTCCCACGACATCATCTCGGGCTGGGCGGTGGAGGCGCCGGCTGGCCTGGTTGGTGACGATATCACTCATTGGATCTTCACTCAGTCCACGTTGTCCGAGCCCTGCTGCCATTTGCGGCGGCCGAGGCCGAAGTAGGAGAACAGCGTCGCGAACACCAGGAACGGGATCATCGACACCGCGATCGCCGCACCCTCCGCCAGTTCGCCGCTGGCGATGCCGCGCTGGAACGCCAGCGTCGCCAGCAGATGCGTCGAATTCACCGGCCCGCCGCGGGTGATCGCGTACACCAGCTGGAAGTCGGAGAAGGTGAAGATGATCGAGAACGTCATGACGATGGCGAGGATCGGCATCATCATCGGCAGCGTGATGTAGCGGAAGCGCTGCCACGGCGTCGCGCCGTCGAGCATCGCCGCCTCGTAGAGCGAGGGCGAGATGGTCTGCAGGCCCGCCAGCAGCGAGATCGCCACGAACGGAATGCCGCGCCAGATGTTGGCGGCGATCAGCGAGAAGCGTGCGCCCCACGGATTGCCGAGGAAGTCGATGTTGCTGTCGCGCCAGCCCAGCATGTCGACCAGCAGATGCGAGATGATCGAGAACTGCGGATCGTAGATCCACCAGAACGCGATCGCCGACAGCACGGTCGGCACGATCCACGGCAGCAGCACGATGGCGCGGATAAAGCTCTTGAACGGCAGGTGCTGGTTCAACAGCAGCGCCAGCCAGAAGCCGAGCGCGAACTTTCCGATGGTGGCGACGCCGGTGTACAGCACGCTGTAGAACACCGCGTTCCACCACAGCGGGTCGCTGAGCAGGTACTCGAAGTTCTCCAGCCCGACGAAGACGCCGCGCCGGCCGATCGTCGTGTCGGTGAACGCCAGCCAGATGCCGAGGCCGAGCGGATAGGACAGGAACACCATCAACAGGCCGATCGCCGGCGTCAGGCACATGACGATCAGGAACATCTTGTTGTCGAACAGCCGCGCCAGCGGGTTGGCTCGCGTGCGGACCGCTACGGTGTCAATTGCTGTCGTCAGTGCCATGGCGTTGTCCCGGCCGAAGCCATTCTCACTTCGTCATGGTCCGGCGGCATTGTCGCCGGACTCGTCCATCGTCTTCTTGGCCGGCTCATGCCCGGCGCAAGGCGTCCGAGTACTGCGCACGCTCGCACTATGGCCGGGCATGACGCCGTGGTTGAGGCTTAGCCCGCGCGGCGATAGTAACGCTTGGCGCGGCGTTCGGCTTCGGCGGCGGCCGCCTCCGGCGTCGCTTCGCCGGTCGCGACCGACGCGCAACATCTGCACGAGCACGTAGTCGGCATTGACCGCGCCGCTCGCCTGCGAGATCGGCCCCTTGTAGCCGGTGTAGAACTGCGACTGCATCGCGTCCTTGAACAGCGCCACCTTCGGATCGCCGGACCACACCGCGGCTTCCCGATAGGCGTTGAGCGGCTGCGACCAGTAGCCGCTGTTGGCGTTGAGCCAGGGTTCGTACTGCTCGCTCTCCAGCATGAAGGCGAGGAAGGCCTTCGCCGCATTCGGGAACTTCGAATGCTTGAACACCATGGCGTTCAGCGTCAGCCCGCCCATCGGCGGCGGTCGGGGCCTTGCCCTTCGGCAGCAGCTGATGCTCGGTGTCGTCGGCGATCGCCTTGGTCGCCGGGTCGTTCTTCATCGAGAAGTAGAGCGACACGCCGTTCGCCGTCAGCGAGATTTCGCCCGCCGAATAGGCGCGGTTGTTGGAGACGTCGTTCCAGGAGGTCGTGCCCGGAATGAAGGTCGGATAGAGCTCCTTCAGGTACTTCAGCGCCTCGATCGTTTCCTTCGAGTTGATGATGACGTCGCCCTTCTCGTCCAGCAGCGACGCGCCGTGCGACCACAGGATCCAGTTGGCGAAACCGTTGCCGTCGCCGACCGCGTTGCCGAGCGCGAAGCCGGCCGGCTTGCCGGCGGCCTTCAGCTTCTTGCACAGCTCCAGCACGCCGCCCATGTCGTCCGGCACCTTGTCGTAGCCGACCTGCTTGCAGGATCGACTTGCGGTAGATCAGCGGACCGAAGCTTGCGCCGAACGGGATGCCGATCCACGTGTTGGTGCCGTGCTTCTTGCCGTACCGCTCCGCCATCACCGCCCAGCCGCCATACTTCTTGCCGAGATAGTCGGCGACGTCCGACAGCTCGATCAGCTTGTCCATGTAGATGTGCGGCGCGTCCGAGAAGCCCATGATCAGGTCGGGACCGGCGCCTGAGTTCGACGTCACCGCGGTCTGCTGGTTGATGTCCTCCCAGCCGACGAAGTCGACCTTCATCTCCACGCCGGTCTTGTCGGTGAAGCGCTTGGCGTTGGCGCGGAAGATATCCTCGTCCGGCTGCACGAACTTGACCGGGCGCAGCATGGAAAGCTTTGCGCCGCTTTCGATCTTGAAGTCCGGCGCCTTCACGTCCGCCGCCTTGATCGCCGACCAGCGCCGGCGCCTCCCGTCGCGCAGAGCGCGGCGGCGGAAACGCCAAGACCGAGTGCGTCGCGGCGAGTGAATTTATCCTGCATGACGTTCTCCCTTTAGGTTTTTCGATTTGGTTATTTGCTCAAACACTACCCGTCATTGCGAGCCATAGCCGTTCGAAGAACGGCGTCGCTTCGCTCCGCCGTATATCGCGCGAAGCAATCCAGCGCGCGCGAAGCGCGCCAACCAAAAACACTGTAGTCGAACCAAACTCAGCGTTCTCTTGCGCGCCTGCCGGCGCGCGGCTGGATTGCTTCGTCGCTTCGCTCCTCGCAATGACGCCGAAGTCCACTTACACCTCTTCCCACATTCTAGTTGATCGCCATTCGGTGGCCGGTTTCGGCGTCGAAAACATGCGCCAGCGACCGGTCGGGCATGATGCGGATGATATCGCCCGGCCGGGCATTCACACGTTCGCGGAAGGTGCAGACGAGCGGCGTCTCGCCGAGGCGCACCGAAACCTGCGTTTCCGAACCCATCGGCTCAACGAGATGCACACGCGCCTCGATGCCGCTGTCCGGATTGAGGCGGATGTATTCGGGCCGGATTCCGTAAACGGCCTTGCCCGCGCCCATCGCCTTCGGCAGCGGCAGCACCGTGCCCTTCTCGGTCCGGAACTGATCGCCGGCAATCTCGCCCTTCAACAGGTTCATCGCCGGCGAGCCGATGAAGCTTGCGACAAAGAGATTGGTCGGATGATCGTAGAGATCCAGCGGCGAGCCGATCTGCTCCACATTGCCCTCGCTCATCGCCACGATCTTGTCGGCCATGGTCATGGCCTCGATCTGGTCGTGGGTGACGTAGACGGTGGTCACCTTCAGCCGCTGATGCAAATCCTTGATCTCGGCGCGCATCTGCACCCGCAGCTTTGCGTCGAGGTTCGACAGCGGTTCGTCGAACAGGAACACCTGCGGATTGCGCACGATCGCCCGCCCCATCGCCACGCGCTGGCGCTGACCGCCCGACAATTGCCGCGGATAACGGCCGAGGAACTGGCCGAGCCCGAGGATGCCGGCCGCGCGATTGACCTCGGCCTGGATCTTGTCCTTCGACGCTCCGGCAAGCGTCAGCGAAAACGCCATGTTGTCGTACACGGTCATGTGCGGATAGAGCGCGTAGTTCTGGAACACCATCGCGATGTCGCGTTCCTTCGGCGCCACGTTGTTGACGACCCGCGGACCGATCCGGATCTCGCCGGAGGTGATGTTCTCGAGGCCTGCGATCATCCGCAAAAGCGTCGACTTGCCGCAGCCCGACGGGCCGACCAGCACGACGAATTCGCCGTCATCAATCCCGACATCGACGCCGTGCAGCACCTGCACGGTTCCGAAACGCTTCGTAACGCTGCGAATATCGACGCTCGCCATCTATCCTCCCGTAATGCCCGCGTTTTCGCGAGCTTCGTTGTCGCGCCACTGTCCTGGAGCATTGCGCGCATCGTGAGGCGCGCAGGGTTCCGGCAGTGGCGTCAGTTCCGTCTTATCTTCGGCCTCTTCCTGGACCGTCGCAACAAACTCTACCGACGGGCCAGTTTGCTATCGAAACGCATTTCGCGGAAGTTTTCACCTGGAGAAAAAGCGAAGCGTCGCATCCCGACTTTAGTCGCACCCCTACCCTGTTACCATTTCACTCCAACTTGTACGATGTCATAGGACCTGACGGCTTTCGACGCAAACCTCAGCTTGCTGTGAACGCTTCGGCCGTGTTTATCTACGCTCGCTGTTGCAAAGCGCATCCCGATGAAAGCGCAAAGATTCAAGCAGCTTGCCGTCGTCATGTTTCCACATTGCGACAGCTCAATGGGATGAAGCTGGGAGTGGAAGCGCATGCCTGTGTACCAGAATCGCTCGGTCGGTCGCGTCCTGAGCATCCTCGAGCTTCTCGGCAACACTTCGAAAGCGCTGACGCTCACCGAAATCGCCCGCGGCGTGAAGCTCGACGCCTCGACCGCCTATCGCGCGCTGCGCGCGTTGTGCGAACGCGGTTTTGTGTACCGGATCGAGCCGACCCGCCGCTATGTGCTGAGCTACAACGCGTTTCGCCTCGGCAGTCCGGATCGCGTGGTGCAGGGCATCAACAACCGCGCCCGCATGATCCTGGTGCGGCTTGCCAAGGACGTGAACGAGACGATTCGTCTCGCCGTGCTCGAAGGCGCCGAAGCGCGCTTCTGTGCCGAGGCCGGCGTCGCGCGCCCCGGTTTGCGGATGCTCGGCGCGATGGTCGATGCGCATGCGTCGGCCGCGGGCAAAGCCCTGATCGCCTGGCGCTCGCGCGCGGAGGTCGAGTTGCTCTATCGCGGCCGCAGCATGCACGCCTATTCGGAGCGCACCATCCGCAACGTGCCGATGCTGCTCGCCGAGCTCGCCGAGGTGCGCACGCGCGGCTGGGCTGTCAGCGAAGGCGAAGGCCTGCGCCCCGACGATCGCGGCCTGGCCGCGCCCTGCTTCGACACCAACGGCCACGTGCGGTTCTCCATCGCCATCGCCTCGACCCGCAAACGGCTGCCGCCGAGCCGCGACAAGGCGTGCCTGCCGAAACTTCTCAGCGCTGCGCGCGAGATGTCGGACGCGCTCGGCCTGCTCGGACCCGAGTGGATCGCACCGCTCGCCGCCGCCGACTACTCCGACGTCGCCGCCAGCTACTACTCCTCCACCGCGCCCGACCAGGTCCAATCGCCACGCGCTGTGTCGGCGGATGTGCAGGTGGAGACGACGCGGGCGTAACGCTGCGCGAGCCATTCTCTTCAATTGTCAAACAGCCACGCGATCCAATTTCGACCCTCATCCTGAGGAGCGCTTCGAAGAAGCGCGTCTCGAAGGGCAAGGCGCGTGCATCTCGTGCTGAGACCGTCGACAGCTCCGCTCGCCCGTAGCCCTTCGTAGTTCGGCGTCGCTTCGCTCGCCCTAGCCGTTCGAAGAACGGCGTCGCTTCGCTCGCCCGTAGCCGTTCGAAGAACGGCGTCGCTTCGCTCGCCCGTAGCCGTTCGAAGAACGGCGTCGCTTCGCTCGCCTATGGCCTCGTCATTGCGGCGCGTACGCTCCCCTCCCTCCCGCCCGGCGTAGCGCAGCGAAGCCGGGTGGCGGGGAGGGGTCGGGGGTGGGGGGCGCCGCTTGCGCGGCGACAATGAGAAGCACCAAGCGTACACGCTCAAGATTCCATCGCATCGTTGTTTTGGAATGATCGCACGAGCGATTTTTCCTGTGACATCTGCCGCGGTTCAACCGGAATGATTGTCGACACTTTAGACCGGCATAATTCCCGACAGTTTGGGTTTAGCGGTCTGTTCATCCGGGTCGCGGAGCCCCTCACGAGGTGGAGCGAACCGGGTGAACAGACCGCGGCGGTTGATGAGACCGATATCCATGTCGCAGAAGCGCACAACATGGTCGCCGGTCTCGAGTTCGGCGATGCCAATCAATTCGTCGACCAGGGCCTCGCCGATGAAGATGAACTCACCCTTCCATCTGATCTCGCCGTTGCCGCGGACGCGGCGGACCTGGTGATCGGCGTCGTACCAAGGGTCTTCGACGCGAGGTGGCATGACGCGCGGCGACGGCACGTAGACCTCCGCCGGTGGCCGTTGGCCAAGCGCTTCGTGCGGACGTTCCTCATTGTAGTGCAGGCGAAATGCATCAAAGCGCGCCTGCTGCTGGCGCCGATTGTTGGCCGGCGGGTTCGAGGTCTGCTTCTTCAGCGTCCGATGCATGCGCTCGTGTCGACCGTTCTCCTGCGGCGAGGCGGGATGGATGAAGATCGGTATGATGCCAAGCTTCATCCACCAGACCGACAGCCTGGTGAGGCCGCCAGCGCCGCGCGAGCCAAACGGCGAGCCATTGTCGCAGCGGATCCCAAGCGGCAGGCCGTACTCGCGAAAAGCCCGCTCAAAACAAGGGCGGACGCCCTCGATTGTTGGTTCGGTAATCCGCAGCTCGATCAGGAAACGGCTGAGGCTGTCCGTCGTCGTCAGCGGATCGATCCGTTGCTGGTCGCGGGTGCGAAACCAGCCCTTGAAGTCCGCGCTCCACTCGTCGTTAGGCTCTATCGCTGGCGTGCAAGACCGCTGCTGGTCGAGCGGGCGACGGCGTCGCTTCACCGGCCCACCAGACCTGCGCGCTTGAGGATGCTCCCGATCGTCGAGGCTGCAGGCCAGGCAAGCTCGGGGGCCTCGCGGTCAAGGACGGCGAGAAGCTTGCGTGGCCCCATATACGGAAACCGCCGCCGTGCCGCGATCACCTTCGCGGCAATCGCCTTGTCCGTGGTTTGTCTGCACTGCAGCGGTGCGTGCGAGCGGTCCCTGAACCACTCCGGATCGGGGGGCGCGCTCCCCCGGCCTGGGGTTTAAACCGGAGGGATCTCTCCGGTCGTCCCGCAGGCCCCCCACCCCCCGACCCCTCCCCGCCACTCGCTTCGCGAGCGGGTGGGAGGGGAGAAGAGGCCCCCCGGAATGACACCTGCCTACAACGCCGCGCGCTGCAGTTGCGCGACGTAGCTGCGGTTCCAGGTGGGCGTGATCCAGACTTCGTTGATCGTCACGCCCGCCGGCAAGCACGCGACGTAGCGGATGAGATCGCCGCAGTGCTCGGGCTGCAGCATCTTTGCGAGATCTTCGTCCGACAAGGGATTCGGCCGGTTCTTCAGGATCGGCGTGTTCACCTCGCCCGGCAGCACCGCGGTGGAGCGGATGTTGTTGATGCAGTCTTCCATGTTGATGGTGTGGCTCATGGCGACCACCGCATGCTTGGCGGCGGTATAGCCCGGACCCGACAGCGGGCTGATGTTGCGCCCGGCCATCGAAGCGGTGTGGATCAATTGTCCGCCGCCTTGCGCGCGCATCTGCGGCAGCACGGCGCGGGCGCAGTAGAACGCCGAGCTCAAGTTGCCGTGCAGCAGCGCGTCGATGCCCTCCGGCGAAATCTTCTTCCAGGTGCGCTCGAGGATGTTCATGCCTGCATTGTTGACAAGGATGTCGAGCCGGGAAAATTTCGCGACGATCCGCTGCACCACGCCGTCGACGGCTTTGGCGTCGGTGAGGTCGGCGGGCTCGACCATCGCCTCGCCGCCGCGTTCGGCAATGCCGCGCGCGAGCGTCTGCAGCGGCTCCTTGCGCCGGCCGGTGAGAACGACGATCGCGCCTTCATCGGCAAGCGCAAGGGCTGCGGCTTCACCGATGCCCGTGCCGGCGCCGGTGATCCATGCGATTTTTTTGTCGAGTTGGCCCATGAGGGTGCTCCTTTTCTTGCCTTCTCCCCTTGCGGGACCTTGGACAACGCAGAACGCTCAAGCAATATCAATGCTCAAAGCGTTCAGTGTCCAAACCAGCGGAAGAAGTCGGCGTCCAGTCGTATCCATCAGCATAGCATTTCGCCGACAGATTTCGGCGGCATTTTCCGGGGGGCGTTTCCGCGTGACCCAACGCGGACATCGAGATCGCTTGCGCGACAAGCGATTTCCGATCAAATTCCTGTCGTTTCATCGCGGAGAAACGACGATATTATCCTCATCCGTTGAGGGGCGAGCATGAGACGGCGGCAAGTCCTCGGCAGGCCACCTTGCCTCTCGTACGGGTACAATCGAGTGCGGAAAATGATGAGTCCGATCCGGTTCATACTGCTCGTTCTTGTGGTAGCCGTTCCATCGCGAGCGCCGGCGCAGACCATGAATTTCGAGCAGGCAGCGGCGATCCTGGCCGCAAGCTGCGGCACGGATATCGACAGTGTTTGCCGTGGCGTCAATTTCGACCCCGCCCGGCTGAGGGAATGCTTGCGTCGAAACGATGACAGCATTTCGCCGAAGTGCCGGGGCGATTACCTGCGTGCCTTCAACGCCATCGAGCAGCGCGTTTCGGCACGCGCCAGCCTTCCGAAGCTGTGCAATTGGGAATTGAAACATCTGTGCGGCGAGGTCCGACAGGATTCAGCCAAGGGGCTGCAGTGTCTGCTGGACTCGACCAAAAAGGCCACTCAAAACTGCAACAAGGCGATCAACGCAGCAGGATACCGCTGATGTGGTTCGCAGGGAAAACCCACGGTATCGGTTTGCTGGCGGCCGCATCGCTCGCGTTTGCGTTGCCCATGCAGCCGGCGGGGGCGCAGACGCCCGCTCCAACTGCGAGCCTGGTCGATCAGCTGGCGGGTCCCGAAACCCCCGCCGATATCGATGTGGTCGCGTTGCGCCAGCAGGCCGCCGATCGAGTTCAGTCGAGGGCCGATGCGACGGCGGCGAAGCGGCCGCCGATCGCACCGCAGCTGCTCAAGCTGCCGCAGTTTGATTTCAATGTTGTGTTCGATCCGGATACTGCCGTGATCAGGCCGCAATCCTACCAGGTGATCGGACGCATCGCAGATGCGATGTCCGATCCAAAGTTGCTGCCTTACACCTTCCTGGTGGTCAACCACACCGTAGCCACTGGCGGCCGCGCCGCCAATTTGACGCTCAGCCAGCGGCGGGCCGACGCGATCCGCGCGGTTCTGGCAGGGAGCTTCAAGATTTCACCCAGGCGCCTTCAGGCGCTCGGTCTTGGTGAGGAGCAATTGCAGGACTCCTCGCGTCCGGCATCGGAGGCCAACGCCAGGGCACAGATTGTGACCATTGGGCAAGTCGCGGCCGTGGTTTCAAATCAGCCTGCGGCCAGCAGCGTCCCACCGGCGAAAAAAAGCCCGGCATTGAAGAAGCGCCAATAAATCGGTGGTCGGAACGTCAGCATAACTCGACTCAAATTACGCCCTGAACAACAACCTGGGCACACATGACTCATTCTCCATTCCGTTCGGTCGCGATTTTCGAACGCACGAGAGAGATTGGTCTGCCGGCATACAATATCGAGAGTACAAGCTGGCCGGCCGTATAAGGACGGTATAAATGTCCAATGCCGATGCCCGCTGGTCGCGATAGTGAGCTGCGGGCTCACGAATGTCCCTTATCGGCACTTTTCGGTGAACCTTGCGGATCTCGATCTTGAATCTGATGGACGAGGACAACCCGATCGACGACATCTCACGGATCGAAGCGCGGCTCGAGGAGCTTGCCGAGGTCTCCGAGCGATGCCGAAAGATTATTCTGGTTTCCAAGGCCGCAATCGCCGGCGGCGGCGCATTGCTGCTCGCTATGATGCTCGGCCTATTCGGATTCAGTCAGATCGCCACCATCGGATCGATTGCCATGGTGCTAGGCGGAATCGTGTCGCTCGGATCAAACGTCAGTACGTTGCGACAGACGATGGCCGCCATGCGCGCCGCCGAGGTGCTCCGTTCGGATCTGATCAGCCGGCTCGACCTTCGAGTGGTTGGTGACAGGACTACGATGCCCGCTCATGAGGGCTAAGTGGAGAAAGAGATCATGCTCAATCAAAAATCGGCGATCTGAGACAAGAAATCGTGTGCGTGCGAGAGGCTGCATGGCAGCCTCCCTTTTGCGCCGGTGATAGGCTCCGCGCTCGCAGAGCGCTCACCGAGCGCTCACCCAGCAGTGTTTAAAGTTCGCGGCAGTGCATCTTGTGCATTGCGACATGACGAACCACCTGCCGGCATGTACCGCGGCGCTGAAATGCAGCGTTCCGCGGGGTACATCAGGAGAAGAATAAAATGATCAGCAATACATGGAAACTGGCTACCGTCCTCGGCGTCGCAGGCGCACTCGCGCTATCAGTCGCGTCGGCGGAAGCGCGCGACGTACGCAGGGCAGCTCCTGTTCGCGGGGCCGTTGCCGGCGATCACTACGTTTATCAGCCGTCCCTTCGCGGATCGTACAACTATGCCGATCCGAGGAATGGGGGCGTCTACTTCGGCGAGCCTAATGGGCCCTCCAACTACAATCGGAATGCAAACTAACCATGTCAGCTGGTGAGTAAGAGGAGGCCGCTTCGCTGCCTCCTCTTGTCTTGTGGCCGAAGCAAGGACAGAGGGTAAGTGCCTAGCTATTCGGCCCTCGTCCCATGCCGATCGGCTGCCAGCGCTTCAGTTTGGTGTTCTGCAGCACCTGCGGATTGACGCAGCTCATCGGCCAGAAACCGGTGAGCACCAGCGACAGCTCGTAGCCCACACGCCGCTTGCGCGCCTCGTCGAAGCGCGCGGACGCCGAGGCGTTGTGCGGCGACAGCGTGACGTTCTCCATTCGCAGCAGCGGATTGTTGTGCGACGGCGGTTCCTTCTCGAGCACGTCGAGGGCTGCGCCCGCGATCCATTTCTCTTGCAGCGCCTTGATCAGCGCCTCTTCGTCCACGGTCGGACCGCGGCCGGTGTTGACGAAGATCGCCGTCGGCTTCATCTGCTTGAAGTGCTTCTCGGTGAGCATGTGATGCACTTCGGGCCGCGCCGGCGCGTGCATCGACACGAAGTCCGACTGCTGCAGCACGTCCGACAATGTGGCGGGCAGGACACCGTGATCGGAGATCAGCATCTCCTCGATGAACGGATCATAGGCGATCATGCGCAGCCCAAAGGGAGCGGCGCGCTTGGCCACTGCGCGCGCGACGCGGCCGAACGAGACGAAGCCGAGCGTCTGCCCGGCGAGCCGCGGAATCTTCAAGAGCGCCGGACGGCCTTCGGACCACCGGCCTTCCCGCACCATCTTGTCCTGCTCGATCAGGCGGCGGAAGCCGGCGAGCAGCAGCGCCATGGCGTGGTCGGCCACCTCCTCGATGAAGGTATCCGGCACGTTCGTCACCGGAATGCCCTTTGCGCTGGCCGCCTTCACGTCGACGGAGTCGACGCCGACGCTGCCAAGCGTGATCACCTTGCAGTTCTGCAGCGAGTCGATGATCGACTTCGTGATCGGAATGCCCTTGGCGTAGATCGCATCGGCATCCTTCGCCGCCGCGATGAAGCCCGCTTCATCCGCCGGCGCCTCGACGATCTCCGCGTCGACCGGGATCAGCGCCTCGAGCTCGAGGTCATACCCGCCGCCGGCGGTGGTGAAGCTCGCGCCTTTTGGTGTGACGACTTTATATTTGGCCATTGTTGTTTCCTCCCGACTTCCACCACCTGTCATGGCCGGGCTTGACCCGGCCATCCACGTCTTTCTTGCGGAAATGTCGTGAAGACGTGGATGCCCGGCACATAGGCTAGCGAAGCGACGCCGTTCTACGAACGGCTATGGCCGGACATGACGGCCTGAGTGCTGCGTCAGCTCCGCGCTTCACTGATCGCGGCCTTTGCCGCGTTGACCATGATTCCCACCTCGTTGGAGATCGTCACGAGCTTGAAGCCCATCTTGATCGCGCGTTTGGCGTAGGCCGCACTGCCGCAATGAATGCCGACGGCGATGTTGCGCTTGGCGGTCGCGGCCAGGACCTTGTCGTAGATCGCGAGGATTTCCGGATCCTCCACGTCGAGCTTCGGCTCCTTGCCGTAGGAGAACGACAGGTCGGACGGGCCGATATAGACGGCGTCGATGCCGGGAACCTCGAGGATGGCGTCGAGGTTGCCGATCGCCGTCTTGGTCTCGATCATCGGCATCAGGATGATCTCGTCATTGGCGGTCTTCTGGTAGTTGCCCGCTTCGCCGTAAAGCCCGGCGCGGATCGGACCGTTGCTGCGCGTGCCCTTCGGCGGATACTTCGAGTACTGCACCAGCGCGCGGGCTTCGGCTTCCGTGTTCACCATCGGGCAGATGATGCCGTAGGCGCCGGCGTCGAGCACCTTGCCGATGATGCCGGGCTCGTTCCACGGCACGCGCACCATCGGCACCGCGCCCGATCCCTGCATGCCCTGGAAGCAGGCGATGCAGGAGAGGTAATCCTGCACGCCGTGCTGCATGTCGACGGTGACGCTGTCCCAGCCGGCGCGGCTGAACATCTCCGCCGAGAACGCATTCGGGATCGCCAGCCAGCCGTTGACGACCGCTTTGCCCGCGGCCCACGCGGTTTTGAGTTTATTGGGCATGGAGGCTCCTCGTTATGGTTTCGGCGCTTGCTCTCCACGACGCTAGCGAGCCGCGAAGGGCATGGTCAATGCGTCGCGGACAAAGAATTGCAGGGGGTGAAAGGGGGTGGACAATCAACGTCATAGAAACTCCGCAGGCCCGCATGCCGGAACTGCTTGCCGGCCAGGTCCCCGCGATGCCCCTCAGTCCATCTCCGGCACAAATGCCGGTCCGTTCGGCTTGATGCGGATGCCCCGCCGCAGGCGCTTCCATGGCAGGGTTGCAGGATCGGCCGGCATGGCGCCGGGGGCCGCGCAGATCAGGAGCTTCTCGGCAATCGGCTCAAAATCGGCGCGGAAATGCACGGAGCTCTTGTTGACCAGAATGGCCTGCTTCGTCGGCTCGATGCCGACATAGCGATACATGGCCTGGTCGGCGAGCTGCGCCTTGCGCGAGCTGACGACGACGCTGACGCCTTCGACGCGCAAAGCCGCTGACGGCCCCATATCCATGCGGCTGCCTCCATAAAAAGGACCGGGCGCGACGAACTTTCCGTCGGACAGCTGTTCGACGACGAAGGCTGCTTCAAAGGGAGCGTCGCCGGGGATGCCCGACTTGCCGCCCAGCGCGAGCATCACCGTTGCGCCGACACCGGCCGCGTGCGCGGCCATGGCCGACTGTGGATCACAGAGCATGCCGATGGCGGCGCGACTGGCGTTGTTGCGCACCAGTGCGCGCAGCATCCCCGTGGTATCCGAATCCCCGCCCGCGCCGGGATTGTCCTGCGTGTCGGCGATGACGATCGGCTTGCTCGCGGTCCTGGCGAGTTCCATGGCAAGGCGCACGCCCTCATCGGGCGAATAGATGTGGCCGGTAAAATCGCTCTCGTGACCTGTGACGGTCGCCACCATTGCATCCGCCGCCGCATCGGCGTCCGCCTGGGTCCGGCCATAGGCGAGCACGCTCGGCGCGCAATCGATAAAATCGGCCGCGGGGAAACCCGGCGAAAAGGAAAGCGTCGGCACCGCGTCGCTCTGAAGCGCGATGAGCTTTTGATAGACGCCCTGCATCGGTTGATCTTTTGTGCATTGCCAGCTGATGGGGATCAGGAACGGCAATTGCCGGAACGCCTTTGCGAAGCGGTTCCTGCCCTCCAGCATCAACGCCAGATGCTTCGCACAGGCGCGGCCGGTGTCGGCCATGTCGATATGCGGGTAGGTGCGATAGGCGATCAGCGCGTCCGCATGCTCAACCATTTCGGGCGTCACGTTGGCGTGCAGATCAAGGCTCGCCACCAGCGGCACGTCCTTGCCGATCAGCTTGCGGACGCGGCTGAGGATTTCGCCCTCACCGTCGTCGAGATGCTCGGTCACCATCGCGCCATGCAGATCGAGGTACACGCCATCGATCGCCCCCGCCGACGCGATTCCATCGATCATCATCGCGACGATGCGCTCGAATGCATCTTCAGTGACATGCGCCGAAGGCGTCGCCGCGCAGGCGATGGTCGGCACTGCCTCCCAGCCGCTGGCTTCCGCTGTTTCGATGAAGCCCGCGAGCCCGGCGTTGATATTCCGCATCACCTTGAGGACATCGGCGCCTCGCCTCATCCTGTGCGCAAAGGCTTCGTAATTGGCCTTGGTCGGAGCGAACGTATTGGTTTCGTGCAGGAAGCCGCCGACCGCAATGCGTGTCATCGGTTATTTCACTCTATGTTTTGGATGATGAGGAAGGGGTTGTTCACGTCGGCGGGCGCTGATTGGCAAAGTCCGATCCGCGCAAGCGCGGCAACTGCATATCTACTGAGCCTACAGCACCGGCTTGTCAGATCAAGATTGAGCCTGGAGCACGGAGGCGCAGCGGCCGGACGAAGCGTCCGGCCCGCCAATTGCCATGCACAATTGGTGCCACGAGGCGGGTTGGATCAATGCGATTGGTCTGCGAGACAATGCTGAGCAGCTTCGCCAGATAATTACCAATAGATCCCGAACCGCGCGGCGATGCGGCGGGCCTTGCGCTCGTTGCTTTCGTATTTGCTCACAACGCGCTTCCTGGCGGGCTTCTGCGCCGGCTGCGCCTGCGTCGTCGTCTGTGCCTGCACCGGCCTGGGCGCCGGTTGTGCCTGGACGGGAGCCGCTTGGACCGGCGGCGCCTGCGTCTGCGCCGGCTTGGCCGGGGTGCCATCGGGCTTCAGTTCGCCCGCGGCCTTGAGCTTTTCGTGCATCGACTGTGGCGGAGACTCGGTGGTCGTCGTCGCCGCCGGCTGCTCGCCGGGCGCGGGAAGGATCGTCACTTCCGCCTGCCGGAACGGCTTTTGCGGCTCGGCCGGCGGCGGCGCAGACAATCCGCGCGGCCCGGCAAGGGCGGACGTGGTGAGAAGAACGATGGCCGTGATCAGAAGCAGCTTGCGCATTGTCATTGTCCCGCGATGCGTTGGCTCGAGCGGAAGGGTACGACAGAGGTTCAGGGGTTTATGTGAGGAAGATCACGTAAGGTGGCGCCTTGCACCACCGTCTCTCCTCATGGTGAGGAGCATCGCGTAGCGATGCGTCTCGAACCATGCGGCCAATGAATCTCGACCCGTTTTTGCTGCGGCCATCCTTCGAGACGCCCTGCTTCGCTCTTCGAGCTACGCAGGGCTCCTCAGGATGAGGCAGAATTTGCGGCGGGATCATATTCGCCGTCATCGCGAGGCATAGCCGTTCGAAAAAACGGCGTCGATTCGCTCGCAGTGACGCCGAGAATGCTCGCGCGCGCTGTGCTACAGCGCCTCACACCTTCAGCAGTCCGCCTTCCGGCGCTGGCCTTGCGCGCTGATTGTAGAGGAGCTTGGTGCGGCGCTCTTTTTCCTCGGCGGACAGGGTGTTCGGATCTTCCGGCGGTTCGCCGGCGGTGACGGCAAGGCCGCGCTGCACGGCCGGGCGGGCGGAGAGCTCGTCGAACCAGCGCTTGAAATACTTGAAGTCGTCGAGGTTCTGGCCCTGCCCTTTCCAGTTCACCGTCCAAGGATAGCTGATCATGTCGGCGATGGTGTACTCGTCGCCGGCGAGATAGCGGCGGTCATAGAGGCGGTTGTTCATCACGCCGTACATGCGGTTCACCTCGTCGCCGAAGCGGCGCACGGCGTAGGACTGATCGCCCTTGGTGTCGCCGAGCCGCGAGAAATGCCCGAACTCGCCGGTCTTCGGGCCCTGATTGGCCATCTGCCAGATCACCCACTGGTCGATTTCGGCGCGCTTGCGAGCATCCTTCGAATAGAATTTTCCGCCCTTGTCGGCGAGATACATCATGATGGCGCCGGACTCGAACACGCCGATCGGCGCGCCGCCGCCCGCCGGCGCGTGATCGACAATCGCCGGCATGCGGTTGTTCGGGCCGATCTTCAAGAAACTGTCCTTGAACTGATCGCCGCGGCCGATCGCACATGGAACGATCTTGTAGGGCATGCCGAGCTCTTCAAGCAGGATGGTGACTTTCTTGCCGTTCGGCGTCGGCCAGTAATGAAGGTCGATCATGAGGGTGCTTCCTTCAGTTCATAGGACGATTGCACTTCACCCTTCCCTCGAGCGGAAGGTGAAAGCAGCATGTCAGGAAACGTCAGCAGGTGGTTGCGAACCGGCATAATGGTCTGGCGCGCATCCGAGCCTCCCACTATTTCTTGTTCACGTTTTTTAGGCCAACGGCCGGACGCGTTCAAATCAACAGAAGTTTGTGCCACCGGACGGAATGCCGATGCGACAGATCAAGGTTCTTAGCCTCCAGCGCATTTCGCCTGAAGCCGCGCGGAAGATTGAAGCGGTCGATGCCGCGGTTCAACTGACGGACGCGGGTGGCTGGTATGACGGCGAGGTCCGCGAGACCTGGCCCAGCTTCAGCACGAGCCGTTATCTTGGCGCCAAAGCGCATGGTCACGGCAGCCGCGAGGAACGCGACCAATTGCTCACCGAGGCCGAGGTTGTGCTCGGCGGCTGGCCCTACCCGCTCGACCTGCGCAAGCGCGCGCCAGAATTGAAGTGGTTTCACCAACTGCCTGCCGGCGCCAGCAACCTGCGCATGGGCGACCTCTGGGGTTCCGACGTGATGGTGACGACATCGCGCGGGGTCGGTTCGACGCTGGCGATCGCCGAATATGCGCTGGCCGGAATCTGCATTTTGCGAAGAGCTTTCATCAGGCGAACGCCGATCGTCACGCAGGACAATTCAGCCGCGGCTACCGCTCGTTGCTGCTCGAGGGCAAGACCGCCTGTGTCGTCGGCGCCGGCGGCATCGGCCAGGATGTCGGAAGACTTTGCGCCGCGCTCGGCATGCGCGTGCTCGGCACTCGCCGGCGTGTCGAACCCGGTGCGCCGCTGCCTGCAGGTTTTTCCAGCATGGGGACGACGGCGGAGCTCAACGCGTATCTGGCCGAGAGCGATTTCGTCATCATCTGCGCGCAGTTCACGGCCGAGACCGCGCGGCTGATCGACAAGGATCGCTTTGCGGCGATGAAGCGCGGCGCGATCCTCGTCAACATCGCCCGCGGCGAAATCATCGACGAGGACGCCCTGCTCGATGCACTGAAGCGCGATCACCTGCGCGGTGTCGCGCTCGACGTGTATGTGGGGGAGTTCGAGCACATGCCGCCCGAGGCGTTGTGGTCGGACCCGCGCGTGCTGATCACGCCGCACACCTCGGGCTCATCCGACGAGGATCGCCACGGCGGCGTCGACCTCTTCTGCGAGAACTTGCGCGCCTATATCGATGGCAGGCCGCTGACGAATGTCATCGATTGGGAGCGGGGGTATTAGCCCCGGCGTCATTCCAGCCACCTCTGACCCTCATGGTGAGGAGCGTCGCACTGCAGACAAGTTTACGCAGTCTGCACAAGGCAGACTGCTATGGACGCGTCTCGAACCACGAGGCCCGGACGCTCCGCCGGGCGGATGCACGGGCCTGCATCCTTCGAGACGCCCGACTTCGCTCTTCGAGCTTCGCCGGGCTCCTCAGGATGAGGAGCGAGGCAGAAGCGACGCCGTTCTTCGAACGGCTATGGCTCGCAATGACGGCCTACGGCATCCGGTGCAGCGCGCAGAGCTTGTTGCCGTCGGGATCGCGCAGGTAGGCCAGATAGACCTTGCTGCCCTCGCGCACGCCCGGCGGATCCTCGATCGACGTGCCGCCATTGGCGATGCCGGCCGCGTGCCAGGCGGCGGCCTGCTCGGGCGAGTTGGCGAGGAAGCCGATGGTGCCGCCGTTGGCATGCGTGGCAACCTTGCCGTCGATCGGCTTCGTCACCCCGAACGTTCCCGTCGGCGTGCGATAGAACACGCGGTGGCGGTCGACCCGGCCCGGCGCCACGCCGAGCGTGCCGAGCAGCGTGTCATAGAACGCCTTGGCTTTTTCCAGGTCGTTGGTCCCGATCATGACGTGGGAGAACATTGTCGCGTTTCCTCTCTATTGCCCCGAACGAACGCGGGGGTGTCAGCCGCACCGCGCTTACCCGCGCGATCCGGCAGGAGCCTATCCAGAATCCGCACGACGCGACAAGCGCGCCTGGGCGGCACCCCCATGCCGGTTGCGCCGGGTGCGATTTCACCTCGGCCGAAAGCGCGCTAGGCCCACCGAAGTTCGCTACGCAGCACTCGGGGGCGAACCTTGAGATCGATAGTCCGAGGACTGCCATAGCCGTTCGAAAACGCGTCGCTTCGCTCGCCTATGGATGGAGCGATTTCTGAACCACACATAGGTTGCGGCGATGACAGCCACCTTGAATGATGAGGACTATGAAAAGCTCACCGACGAGACCGCCGCGCGCCTGCGGCAAGCGGCCGACCGGACGGCGGAGCTCAAGGCCATCATCGCGGAGAACGACGTGGTGTTCGGCCTCTACTTCGATCCCGAGAGCCTGTCGCGCTGGGACAAATACCTGATCAAGGGCGAGGCGAATTCGCCGTCGACAAGGATCGCCTGCATCTGGTGCAAGGCGATCGACGAGGCCCTGGCTCTGCAGCGGCTGGCGGAGTTGCTCGGCTAAGCACCGAACCTTACCCCTCATGGTGAGGAGCGCCGCCAGGTTCACCATGTGGCCATGAACCGCAGCGATGTAGCCCGGATGAGCGACCCTCGCGACATCCGCGTGCTTCGCATCGGCATGGCGACATCCGGGGCAGCTTCGCCGCAAGCTCAGCCCCGCTACACTCATAACTACCGCCCCGAATGGTGGAGCCCGCCCGGGAAGCCCGGGTGCGCCCGACTATCACCCGGCAGGCCGCTCGGCGAGGCGCCTATTCCGATCGTGCCTGGCGTTGACGTGTTCGGTACACCGGCAACCGGCGGCGCGATCATTCCAGACATCGGGCTCGAACCGGTCGTGAACGCGTCGGTCTGCGGCGACGGCGTGAATGTGCCCGGCACGGACGCCCCGGTCCCAAGTCCGGGAGATGGCGCCAGAAGCAAGCCCGGACTCGGCGTCGCACCAAAACTCGAGCCGGCCGGACCGCTGGTGCCGCCGGCGGTCTGCGCGTTGGCATAACCGTTGAGCGCAAGAAGCATGACGATGGCCAGGGAGCGCATTCGCATTGGACGTCTCCTTCTTTCCTTGACCCCAATTCTTTGACCCCGACCCAAAAGTTCAACATTCGAAGGCGACCGCCGTTCCGCGACTCCAGCGCGACGGGACTGCGCAACGCACAAGATTTGTTGAAGTCTCAGCGTCACGCCCCCGGTTTCCTCACCTTCGCAAACCTGCCTATCTATCGGTCGCCCCAACGCGCGGAGACGATCATGACGACACCGGACTTGCGGGATCACGTGGCGCTGGTGACCGGCGGCTCGCGCGGCATCGGGGCTGCGATCGTTCATGCGCTGGCCCGCGCAGGCGCTGCCGTTGCGATCAATTATCGTGAGCAAGCCGACGCCGCAAACGCGCTCGTAAAAGCCATTCGCGGCGCCGGCGGACGCGCGATCGCGGTGCAGGCGGACGTGTCGCACGGCGATGCAGTGACGACGATGTTCGAACGAACGGCCACCGAGCTCGGGCTCGTCGACATCCTGATCAACAACGCCGGCGTCGCGCTGACGCGCAACGTCGACAATCTCACCGAAGCCGATTTCGACACGACGATCGCTGTGAACCTCAAATCCGTGTTCCTGTGCATGCAGGCCGCGCTGCCCACCATGCGCGCCAAGAAATGGGGCCGCATCGTCAACATCTCCTCGGGCGCCGCACGCGGCGGCGGCGCGATCGGCCCGCACTACAACGCCTCGAAAGCCGGCGTCGAAGGTTTGACCCGCGGCTACGCCGCCCGCCTCGTGAAAGACGGCATCACCGTCAACGCCGTCGCGCCCTCGCTGATCGAGACCGACATGATGAAGGGCGCAAAAGACCTCGTCGCCCGCATCCCACTCGGCCGCTTCGGCACGTCGGATGAGGTCGCGCAGGCGGTGATGCTGCTTGTCGCGAATGAGTACATGACAGGACAGACCGTCGCGATGAGCGGCGGGATGTCGTTCAATTGATGTTGCGACGGATGTGCGAGCGTTCTAAACGAACGTCACTACTCGTCCTCATACTTGAACGAGAGCTTGACCTTGGCCCGATAGATCTCGACCTTGCCGTCGTCCAATTGCATGTCGAGCTGGGAAATCTCGGCGACGCGAAGATCGCGTAGCGTCTTGCCCGCGCGCGCCACGGCCGCGCCGGCGGCCTTCTCCCAGGAACTCCGTGCTGGTGCCGATGACTTCGATGACCTTGTATACGCTCTCGGCCACTTGAACCTCCTGTGGTTGTCAGGGACTGCAGTGTCGCGCATGACGGCACGCTATGGCGCCGATGAAATCGTGTCGGCCTCGTTGCTCTGGGCATTCGTCGTCATGTTCGCACCGGTCGCTGTCATGCGCGCCATGCCCACGCGGCGTCGCAGTTGCTCAATCTCGGTCCGGATGGCGTGTCTGACCTGCCCCTCGGGCAGCAGCTTCATCGCGTACTCGCGTTCCTGAATGAGTTCGGAGATTTCTTCCGCCGTTGGCGCCGCGACGGGCGCGAAGCCGTTCGTTGCGCTCCGTCGCGTTGCGACAGGGACAACGCCGTCCGTCGCTTGGTCTTCAAGTCCAGGCCTGAGGTCGTTATCCGGTATTCGACGCATCGCTGGTCCCCCTTTTGTGGTGGGGCGGGAGCGTGACTGTCTCTCGGTCACCGTCGTGCCTTGGATTAAGACCGGTGATATCCGATCATACGCCCCGCTGCGATTGGGGGCCGCAGTACATCGCCGACGCATGGATCAACGAGGTGAAGTGGCTCGGGGTCACGATCTCGCCGTCGTACGTCGGCGAGCCGGAGTGCAATGGGGTCGCCGAGCGCTTCATGCGCACGCTCAAGGAACAGTGCATCTACCTGCATCAGTTTCGCAGCCTCGAGGAGGCGCGCCAGGTGATCACCGAGTTCATCACCCGCTACAACACCCAGTGGCTCATCGAGCGGCTTGGCCATCGGACGCCGGCGCAGGCGCGCGCGGATGCCCAACGGAGGGCAGCATGAGCCACACGGCGGGCCGACCGTCGAGCAGCGAGGGCCGTAGACGCTCCAGGAGCGACGCGGACGAGGGGGGTCGCTATGTCGGTATCCCCGAAACGACCACTCCACACACTCCATCAGCCGCCCGTCAGTGCACTGTCCAGAAAACCGGGTGCGGTACAAGGTGACCACGACCGCGTTGCCCGACGCGGCGAGGTAGGAGCCGTCGTAGAGTGGGACGGAGCCGGCACCGTAGACGAAGGCGCCACCGTGGATGAAGACCATGACTGGCAGCCGCTTGGCCCCCCGCTCGATTGCGGCGCGCGGCGTCCAGATGTTGAGGAACAGACAGTCCTCCGAGTCGCCGGTGACACCATCTTGCGGGCAGACCGCACCAAACGAGGTGGCGGGACGGACATGGTGCCAGCGCGGATACGGCTCCGGTGGAGCCCAGCGCCGCTCAGCGACCGGCGGCAGCGAATAGGGGATGCCGCGATAACTGTAGAGAGCACGGCCGGTCTCGGCCGGTGCCTCGATCGCCAGCCCGCAGACCTTGCCGGCCGGGGCGTCGACTGTACCGACGCAGGGCTGCGCCGCGGCCGGCGTCACGGACAGGCCGCCGCCGACCACCCAGATCGCCAGGGCAAACCCGAGGCAGCCCATTGTCCGCGACGGAGCCCTTGTTCTCAGCACTCCCCGCCCTCCCGCCACCGGAGCACCCCGGCGGATAGTCCTCGCGGTCCCGCCCCCCAAGTACAGCGCGGACAACCGGTGTGTCAAGCGGAGACCGCGAGCAGGACCTCCGCCGTGCGGCGAAGCCGGCGGCGATCGAACTCGCGAGAGGGCGCTGCGCGATCGCGCGGTACGAGCGCTCGCGGCACTTCTCTTTCCCGCTCCTTCGCGACGAGCATGGCGCCGTCAGCCGGATGTACGGCGTCGTCGGGCTGCCGACCACGTTCGTGATCGCGCGGAACAGTCACGCGATCGGACGCGCGGTTGGTCACCGTGACTGGACAAGCAACGCGGCGCGGCGGCTCGCCCGCGCGCTTCTCGGCCAGCCTCCACGGTAATTCCTGTCATGCTCGGCCGTGCGCGTGACCGTGGTCTGGCGGTCCTTTCGGCGCGCTTGGGGGTGAAGATGATCATCGTCTCCGGGAAGATCTACGTGCGCCCGGACGCGCGGCCGGACTTCGTCACGTCGTCGATTGAAGCCGTTGCGCTGGCGCGCCGGTCCCCTGGCTGCCGCGACTTCGTCGTCGCGGCGGACCCGATCGAGGCCGACCGCGTCAACGTCTGCGCGTCTCCTCGAGGATCGCCACCGACTGTCGCTGGTTCTGACAGAGCATCGTCGTGAACACGGCCATGACGGCGACGGGCAGGCCGTGCGCTACGATGGCGAAGTCGTTCCGGCCGTAGAAGTACACCCAGGCCGGGTGGACGTAGTTCAGGATCACGTGGTGCAGGGCGGTCAGCACCAGGACCAGCCACCCGAGCCGCCAGTCCGAGTACACCACCAGCACCGCCATGATCATGAAGAAGTGGAAGTGCATCTCGATCGAGCCGCCGCTGATGAGCACGAACAGGTACGAGTACGTCGTGAGCGACACGCTGACGAGGATGCGCCACGCGTAGTGGTTCTTGAGACGACCGTGCGCCCAAGCGGCCGTGACGGTGGCCAAGAGCCCTACCGCGATCGTTCCGGCTCCTTCCTCGAAGGTGGGGACCCGCCAGGGTGGAAGCCCTATAGCAGACACGCTATGGTGCGGATCGGGCACAATGAGGCCGAATGTGCGCTGATCGTCGCGTTCGGTGCTGACGACCGCCTCGCTTGGCTTTGCCGATTTCCGTTACTCGGCGGACCAAACGGGGCAGTCTCATGCTGGAGAGTTTTCCCGATCGGGGATCAGATATCATGCAGCCGATCCCGGAGTTCGTGTGGTGTGTCGAAGCAACCGGCGTTCGAGCGCCGGCTTGCCGGCGCAATCTGATTCTGGGGGAGGCTCGGAGGGAGCCGTCGAGGCCGCTTCGATCCGCCGACAGGAAGGGGGAGGCCGGGCATGACATGCTGCACGGGTGACCGCGCGTCGCGCCGAGCGTTTCTGACGGCGCTCATGGGCGCAGTGACAGCCGCTTGCGCCGGTCCGGGCCCGGAGGCCTCCACCCGGCGCGAGCGGGACCTCGTGCGCCAGGGCGCGGCCACGGTCGGCGCCGGTCCGGTCGTCGACCTCCACGCGCATCCAGGCAGCTTCACCAGGGTCGCCAGCGGGGAGCTGTCGGTCGGGGCGATCGCGGAGATGCGCGAGGCGGGCGTCACGTGCGCGTTCTTCGCGGCTGTCGGCGATGGCCCCGTGATCCGGCGCGAGCCGCGGGGTATCCGGACCTACCGCGATCCCCAGCCGGGCGAGCTCCGTCGCTCCACACTCGGTCAGCTCGAGCGTGTGAAGGTCCGGGCTCGCGAGGGAGCGCTGGGGCTGGTGCTCGAGCCCGGCGACCTCGCGCGGCTCTCGGCCGAGGGGCGCGCGGTCGCGCTCCTGGCCGTCGAAGGCGGCGATCCGCTCGAGGGCGATGCGCGATACGTTCGAGAGCTGCATCGAATCGGCGTCCGATCGGTGCAGCTCGTGCACTACCGAGTCAACGAGCTCGGCGACATCCAGACCGAGGCCCCGCGGCATGGCGGCCTCACGCCGGCCGGCGGCGACGTCGTGGCGGAGATGAACCGGCTGCGCATGGTGATCGACGCCGCCCACGCCGCTCCGGACACGCTGCGCGCGATCCTTGCCGCCTCGCGGGCGCCCGTGATCGTCTCGCACACCGGCCCCGCCGAGCTGCGCCCGTTCGCGCGCCACCTGTCCGACGACTTGCTGCGCGCCGTCGCCGCGCGCGGCGGGGTCATCGGGGTGTGGCCGGTCGCGCGTGCGCATCCGGCGCCGCTCGACCAGTTCCTGGCCGACCTCCGTCACGTGAAGGGCGTCGCCGGCATCGATCACACGGCGTTCGCGACCGACATGACCGGCATGTCCACGTTCACCGCGATCCTGACCTATCCGGAGTTCGCCGCCGTGCCCGCGGCGCTCCTGGCCGGCGGCTTCACCGAAGAGGACTGCCGGAAGCTTCTCGGCGGCAACGCCCAGCGCGTCGTGGAATCCGTGCTCAGCGGCGCGTGAGACCGCCGGCGTAACGCGACATGACTGCGTTCACCGCTATCCAACACCCGACCCCGTGAGGAGTGGTCGATGATGAGCCAGCCGGAACCTCAGTGTGCCGAGCGTCTCGATCTCGTGGTGCGCGGCGGGCGCGTGCTCGACCCGGGCCGTGGCGTGGATGCAGTGATGGACGTCGGCATTGCCGACGGCCGCATCGCACGCCTCGCGCCGGCGATCGGCCGCGGCGTCGCCCGGCGGGTCGTGGACGCGCGAGGCAAGCTCGTCATCCCGGGCATGATCGATACGCATGCGCACGTCTACGAGCACGTCACGGGATCCTTCGGCCTGAACCCCGACCTCGTCGGCGTGCGCGCCGGCGTGACCACGGTGGTCGATCAGGGAGGGGCCGGTGCCCTCACAATCGACGGGTTTCGGAAGTTCATCGCCGAGCCTGCCTCCACGCGCGTCCTGGCGTTCGTCTCGAACTACCTGGTCGGCGGGCTCGTGGGCCACCGCTACACGGCGCTGTACGGGCCGAGCGGCATCGACGTGCGTGAGACGGTGCGGGCGATCGACAAGCACCGCGGCCTGATCAAGGGCATCAAGGCGCATGGCGAGGTGGGCGGCTACTCGCGTTGGGGTGTCGAGACGCTCCGGCTCGGCAAGGAGGCCTCGCGGCAGGCCGGCGTGCCTGTATACGTCCATCTCGGCCGGCTCTGGTCCGATGCCGACGGCGCGACGATCGATCCCGACACCGTGGTGCCGGAGGTGGTGCCGCTGCTCGCGCCCGGCGACATCCTCGCGCATCCGTTCACGAAGAATCCCGGCGCGTTCGTGTCGCGCGACGGCCGGGTGCATCCGCTCATCTTCGAGGCGGTCAAGGCGGGCGTGCACATCGACATCGGCCGCGGCGGCCACATGAGCTACCGCGCGGCGCGCGCGGTCCTCGACGCCGGGATCATGCCGTTCACGGTCGGAGGCGACGTCCACGGCTATACGATCGAGCGGTTGGAGGACGGCGCCTGGGACAGCGGGTACTTCGACGAGACGCCGCGCGCCGCCGCCGGGCCGCCCGCGGCCATCGGCGGCGCCAAGGTCTATAGCCTGACCCAGGTGCTGAACGAGCTGCTCGCCCTCGGCATTCGCCTCGAGGACGTCGTGCGCATGGTCACGTGCAACGCCGCGGCGATGCTCCGCATGACGGGCGAGATCGGCACACTGGCGCCCGGCGCGGTCGCCGACATCACCGTCCTCGCGATGGACCACGGGCGCTTCACCCTCTCCGACAGCCTCGGCGAGGAGATCACCTCGTCGACGCGTCTCCGGCCTGAGGTCACGGTGCGCGCGGGGAAGGTGAGCCGGCCCGACTCGCCGCTCCTGGGACGCTCGCTGGGCCGAGCGGCTTGAAGACATGCGGATGATCTGGCCGCTCGTCGTCTCGACGTTTAACGAATGGTATGCGGACCGCGGCCCTCGGCTGGGCGCGGCGCTCGCGTACTACACGGTCTTCGCCCTCGCGCCCACGATCGTGATCGTCATTGCCGTGGCCGGCCTCGTGCTGGGGGAGGAAGCTGCGCAGGGTGAGATCCTGAACCAGATCCGGGACCTCGTAGGCGAGCAGGGCGCCCACGCCGTGGAGGCCACGATCAAGAGCGCCAGGGATTCAGGCGGCACCTCGACGGCGATCGGCCTCGGCCTCGTGACGCTCGTCTTCGGTCTCTGGGGCGTCTTCGGAGAGCTGCAGGACGCGCTCAACACGATCTGGGGCGTCGCTCCGAAGCCGGGCCGCGGCGCCCTCGACGTGATCAAGGAGCGATTCTGGTCGTTCACCCTGGTCGTGGGCACGGGCTTCCTGCTGCTCGTGTCGCTGGCAATCAGCACGTGGCTCACGATGCTCACCACGTACTTCTGGTACCTCTTGCCTCTGCCGGCGCCCTTGCTGGAGACCGTCAACTTCACGATCTCGCTCGGCGTCATCACGGTGCTGTTCGCGCTCACCTTCAAGCTGCTTCCCGACATCGAGATCGCGTGGCGGGACGTCTGGCTCGGCGCGGCCGTGACGGCGCTCCTCTTCACTGTCGGCAAGTTCGTGATCGGACTCTACCTGGGGAAGAGCGGGGTGGCCTCGGCCTTCGGAGCCGCCGGATCACTGGTGATCATTCTGGTCTGGGTCTACTACTCGGCGCAGATCCTCTACTTCGGCGCCGAGTTCACCAAGGTATGGACCCGCCGGCGCGGGAGCGGATTCGTGCCGGGCGACAACGCGATCCCCGTGACCGCGGAGGCCCGCGCCGAACAGGGAATGGGACCGAAGCAACCATCACGCTCGGCCTGACGGACGGCGCGATGCCAGTTCCGGTCACGCATCCGCGAGCGATCGCGCCGATGATCGGAGGGGACCGTGGCGCGCCCTCCGAGACCGCTTGCGCGAGGCGGTTACGAGAGGGCTAGACCGGCGTCGCCTCCACCGCCTTGCGGAACCCGACCTGGCCGCGCTTGGCGTCGACCACGATGGTGTCACCCTCGTGGAAGGCGCCGTTCAGGAGCTGAAGCGCCAGCGGGTCCTGGATCAGGCGCTGGATCGTGCGCTTGAGCGGGCGCGCGCCGTAGACCGGATCGTAGCCCTCCTTGGCCAGCAGCTCCTCGGCGGCCGGCGTCAGCTCGAGCGTGATGCGCTTGTCGGCCAGCGCGCTTGATGAGATGGCGGAGCTGGATCTTGACGATCTTCTCGATCTCCTCGCGGCCGAGGGCCTTGAAGATCACGATCTCGTCGATGCGGTTCAGGAACTCGGGCCGCAGCGTCTGCCGCAGAGTCTCGAGCACGAGCTGGCGGACGCGCTCGGGCTCTTCGTCCTCGCGGAAGTAGTGGCTGCCGAGGTTCGAGGTCATGATGACGACCGTGTTCCGGAAGTCCACCGTGCGGCCCTGGCCGTCGGTGAGGCGGCCGTCGTCGAGGAGCTGCAGCAGCACGTTGAAGACGTCGCCGTGGGCCTTCTCGATCTCGTCGAAGAGCACGACGGAGTAGGGGCGCCGCCGCACGGCCTCGGTGAGCTGGCCGCCCTCCTCGTAGCCGACGTAGCCGGGGGGCGCGCCGATCAGCCGCGCCACCGTGTGCTTCTCCATGTACTCGGACATGTCGATGCGGATCATGGCGCGCTCGTCGTCGAACAGGAACTCGGCGAGCGCGCGCGCCAGCTCGGTCTTGCCGACGCCGGTGGGGCCGAGGAACAGGAAGGAGCCGATGGGCCGGTTCGGGATCGGCGAGGCCGGAGCGGGCGCGGCGCACGGCGTTGGACACGGCGACGATCGCCTCGTCCTGGCCGACGACGCGCTGGCCCAAGCGCTCCTCCATCTTGACGAGCTTCTGGACCTCGGCCTCGAGCAGCCGGGTGACGGGGATGCCCGTCCACTTGGCGACGATCTCGGCGACGTCCTCCTCGTCGACCTCCTCCTTCAGCATGCGGCCGTGCTTCTGCATCTCGGCGAGCCGCGCGTTCTCGGCCTCGAGGCGCTTGTCGAGCTCCATCAAGGTGCCGTAGCGCAGCTCGGCGGCCTTCTGGAGATCGCCGCGCCGCTCGGCGTCGGCCATGGCGGCGCGGGCGGCCTCGAGCTCCTCCTTGATCTTGCCGATCGACAGGATGGCGGCCTTCTCCGCCTGCCACTGCGTCTTGAGATGCGCGGACTTCTCCTTCAGCTCGGCGAGCTCGGCGTCGAGCTTGGCCGAGCCGCTCCTGCGACACGTCGTCGGACTCGCGGGCCACGGAGACGCGCTCGATCTCGAGCTGCATGATGCGCCGCTCGATCTCGTCGATCTCGTGCGGGCATCGAGTCGATCTCGATGCGCAGGCGCGAGGCGGCCTCGTCGATCAGGTCGATGGCCTTGTCGGGCAGGAAGCGGTCGGTGATGTAGCGGTGCGAGAGCACGGCCGCCGCCACGAGGGCCGCGTCCTTGATCTTCACCTTGTGGTGGACCTCGTACTTCTCCTTGAGGCCGCGCAGGATGGCGATGGTGTCCTCGACGGAGGGCTCCCTCACCAGCACGGGCTGGAAGCGCCGCTCGAGCGCGGGGTCCTTCTCGATGTGCTTCCGGTACTCGTCGAGCGTCGTCGCGCCGACGCAGCGCAGCTCGCCGCGCGCCAGCGCCGGCTTGAGCATGTTCGCCGCGTCCATGGCGCCCTCGGCCGCCCCCGCGCCGACGAGGGTGTGCAGCTCGTCGATGAAGCAGATGATCTCGCCCTCGCTCTCGGTGATCTCGCGGAGCACCGCCTTCAGCCGGTCCTCGAACTCGCCGCGGTACTTCGAGCCCGGCGAGCATCGCGCCGATGTCGAGCGCGACGAGGCGCTTGTCCGCGCAGCCCCTCGGGCACGTCGCCGGCGACGATGCGCTGGGCCAGGCCCTCGACGATGGCGGTCTTGCCGACGCCGGGCTCGCCGATCAGCACGGGGTTGTTCTTGGTGCGGCGCGAGAGCACCTGGATCACGCGGCGGATCTCCTCGTCGCGGCCGATGACCGGATCGAGCTTGCCCTTGCGCGCGGCCTCCGTCAGGTCCTTCGAGTAGCGCTGGAGCGCCTGGTACTTCTCCTCGGGGTTCTGGTCCGTGACGCGCTGGCTGCCGCGCACCTCGACGAGCGAGCGGTAGATGGCCTCGGCGGTCACGCCGTTCGGCGGCCAGCACGCGGGCCGCGCCGCCGCTCTTCTCCTGCGCGATGGCGATGAGGAGGTGCTCCGTCGAGACGTACTCGTCCTTGAGCCGCTGGGCCTCGTCCCACGCGCGGTTGATCACGCCCTCGAAGCGCGGCGTGGCGTACTGGCGCCCGCCGCCCTGCGACCTTCGGGAGCTTGCCGATCTCGGCCTGCACCTGATTCGCGATGCGTCTCGGGCCGCGCGCCCGAGCTTGGCGAGCAGCGGGCTCACGACGCCCTCCTGCTGCTGGAGCAACGCCAGCAGCAGGTGCTCGGGCTCGATCGCCTGGTGGTCGTGCTGGTCGGCCAGTGACTGGGCGGCCTGCACCGCCTCCTGCGCCTTCACGGTCAGCTTGTCGAGTCTCATCGGCTCTTCTCCTTCTCCGCTCCCAGCTTCTCTGAGCTCCTCGAAGAGCTCCTTTTCTCTCGGGCTGAGCCCGGCTTGGAATCATGATTTGCACCTTCACGTACTGATCGCCGGCGCCCCCGCCCTTGAGATGCGGCATGCCGTACCCCGGGAGCCGGAACGTGCGGCCGCTCGACGTCTCCGGCGGGATCTTCATCGTGACCTGGCCCTTGAGCGTCGGGACCGCCACCTCGCGTCCCGAGCGCGGCGTCGACGGCGGACACCGGCAGATCCATGTGGAGGTCGTCGCCCTTGCGCTCGAAGCGCGGATCGGGCTTCACCGTCACGTGGAGGTAGAGATCGCCGCGCGCGCCGCCCCCGGCCCCGCCGGGGCCCTCGGCCGCCACGCGGACGCGCGAGCCCGTGTCCACGCCGGCGGGAATCTTCACCTCCAGGTGCCGGCGTCCCTTGGCCCAGCCGGTGCCGCGACAGGTCGCGCACGGCTTGCGATTGACGTGACCGGAGCCGCCGCACGTCGCGCAGGGCTCGTCGAGCTCGAGGGAGATCGTCTTGCGGATGCCGTTGAAGGCCTCCTCGAGGGTGAGCTCGATGCCCGCCTCGACGTCGCCGCCCCGGTCCGTGACGACGCCGCCCCAGTCGCCGCCGAAATCGCCGCGGTCGCCGAAGCGGACCTCGGTGAAGCCGGCACGCCCGCGGCCGGCGCCGCCGGATCCCCACCGCCGAAGATCGTGCGGAAGAAGTCCGAGAAGCCGCCGGCTCGCCGCCGAAGTGGACTTCCTGACCTTCGAACGGTGAGCGGCCGCCGGCGTCGGCACCCGGCCTGCGCGTAACGCTCCCAGTCCGGCCCCAGCGTGTCGTAGCGCTTTCGCTTCTCCGGGTCCGAGAGGACCGTGTGGGCCTCGGAGATCTCCTTGAACCGCTCGGACTGACCCCTTGTTGACGTCCGGATGGTGCTTCCGGGCGAGCCGGCGGTAGGCCGACTTGATCGTCTTCTCGTCGGCGTCTCTCGGACGCCCAAGGTCTTGTAGTAGTCCTTGAAGTCCATGTAGTCAGAAAGTAAAGCGGCGCCCGGGACCCTCAGGTCCGCGCCGCTTTCTCAAGAAAGAGTGTAGCAGACGGATCCAGATCTGCGGGCCCCGGCCTCACCGAACCCGAGCACCAAGTACGTGTAGATCCGAAGACGCTGAGCAGCGCCGCCGGTTCGAGCGCCGGCTTCGCCGGCGCAATCCAGGCTTCGAAGCATCGGAGGGGGCAGCGCCCCCTCCGATCCGGGGTGAGGCATCGGAAGGGGGGCGGAGCCCCCCTCCGAGGGTACTACCCCTTGGCGACCGTGAAGGCGACGTAGAGCGCCTGCTGGCCACGCTGGAGCAGCACGGTGACGCGGTCGCCCTCCTTGACGTCGCGGATCGACGCGCTCGAAGTCCGGGAGCGCCGCGAACGCGCTGGCGGTTCACCTCGCGGATCACGTCGCCCGCGCTGCATGCCCGCCTCGGCGGCAGCGCTCTCGTCCTCCACGGCGAACGACCACCACGCCCTCCGCGTTGCGCAGATTGAGCTGCTTGGCGAGCTCGGGCGTGATCGGGCGCACGTCGAGCCCCAGCATGCTCTTGCCCTTGTTGTTGGACTTGAGCGCGACGTTGTCCTCGGGCGTGTCGCCGATCTTGATCTCGAGGGTCTTCTCGCCCTTGTCGCGCCAGACCTTGACCGGCACGCCCTTGCCCGGCGTCGTGCGTGGCGACGACCTTCTGCAGATCCTGGGGCGTGTCCACCTTCTTCTTGTCGAACTCGACGACGATGTCGCCGGCGAGGATGCCCGCCTTGGCCGCGGGGCTGTCCTGCACGACGTCGGAGATGAGCACGCCCTTGGACTCCTTGAGCGCCGAAGCCCTTGGCGAGCTCGGGAGTCAGCGGCTGGATGGAGACGCCGAGCCAGCCGCGCGTCACCTTGCCCTTGGCGACCAGCTCCGTGTAGATCCGCTTGGCCATGTTGACGGGAATGGCGAAGCCGATGCCGACGTTGCCACCCGAGCGCGAGAGGATCGCGCTGTTGATCCCGACGACCTCGCCCGACATGTTGACGAGGGGGCCGCCCGAATTGCCCGGATTGATCGCGGCGTCGGTCTGCAGGAAGTCGTCGAAGGGGCCCTGGCCGATCGAGCGGCCCTTGGCGCTGATGATGCCGGCCGTCACCGTCTGCTGGAGGCCGAAGGGCGACCCGATGGCCAGCACCCAGTCGCCGACCTTGATCTTGTCGGAGTCGCCCGAGCGTGGCGGACGGGAAGGGGCCGCCGCCCTGGAGGCGGAGCACCGCGAGATCCGTCCGCCGGTCCACTCCGGCGACCTTCGCCTTGTACTTCTTGCCGTCGGCGGTCGTCACCTCGATCTCGCTCGCCCGCTCGACCACGTGGGCGTTGGTGAGCACGGTGCCCGACGGGATCGACGATCACGCCGGAGCCGAGGCTGCGGGCCGGCTCGTGGCGTTCGGGCGTGTCGCCGAAGAAGCGCCGGAAGAACTCGTCGCCGAAGAACTCCTCGATCGGGGTGCGGCCCGCGCCGCGGGTGACCGTGTTGATGTTGACCACGGCCGGCCCCACGTTCTCCGAGACCTGGGCGAAGCTGCCCGACGGCACCGGCAACGCCGCGGGCACCACCGAGCCCTGCGACGCCTGCCGGACGAGGGGGCCGGGCCGGGGGCTTGGCTGAGTCGACCGCGCCCGCGCCCCAGGCGCCGAGGCCGGCGCCTGCCACGAGGGCCACCAGGATCATGAAGGCCACGGTGCTGCGCTTCACGAGGATCATCGTCTTCATCCTCCGGACGGGCTACCGGCGAGGAGCTCGCGGAGGCGATCGCCCTCGAGCGTCTCCCGCTGCTTGAGTTCGGCCGCGGCCGCGCATCAGCACGGCTTTCCGGGTGCTCACCAGGTCCCGCACCCGATCGTAGATCTTGTCGATGATGGCGCGCGTCTCGTTGTCGATGGCCAGCGCGGTCTCGTCGCTGTACTCCCTGTCCTGGGGGAGGCCGGCGCCCTTCAGGAACATGGACTGCGCGCCGCCCGCCGAAGGTCATGGGCCCGAGCTTCTCGGACATCCCGTACTGCACGATCATCAGCCGCGCCATCTCCGTGGCGCGCTCGAGGTCGTTGTGCGCGCCGGTCGAGATCTCGCCGTAGACGACTTCCTCCGCCGCGCGCCCGCCCAGCAGCACCGCGATTCGGTCCTCGAGCTCGCTCTTCGTGAGCAGGTAGCGGTCCTCCAGCGGGAGCTGATACGTGGCGCCGAGCGCGCCCACGCCGCGCGGGATGATGGTGACCTTGTGCACCGGGTCGGCGTGGGGCACGGACGAGGCCACGAGGGCGTGGCCGATCTCGTGGTGGGCGACGATGTCGCGCTCCTTCTCGGACAGCACGCGGCTCTTGCGCTCGAGCCCGCCGATGACGCGGTCGATCGCCTCGTCGAGGTCGGCCATGTCGACGGCGTCCTTGCCCTTGCGCGCCGCCAGGAGCGCCGCCTCGTTGATGATGTTGGCGAGGTCGGCGCCGGCCATGCCGGGCGTCCGCGCGGCGAGCACGTGGAGATCGACGGACGGGCGCCAGCGTCACGTTCCGCGCGTGGACGCGCAGGATGGCCTCGCGCCCCTTGACGTCGGGCTTGTCGACCACCACCTGGCGGTCGAAGCGCCCCGCTCGCAGCAGCGCTGGATCGAGCACCTCGGGACGGTTGGTCGCGGCCATGATGATCACGCCCTTGGAGGAGTCGAAGCCGTCCATCTCCGCGAGGAGCTGGTTCAGCGTCTGCTCGCGCTCGTCGTGCCCGGACAGGAACCCCGTGGATCCCGCGCGGGTCTTGCCGATGGCGTCGAGCTCGTCGATGAAGACGATGCAGGGCGCCTTTTCCTTGGCCTGCTCGAAGAGGTCGCGCACGCGGGACGCTCCGACGCCCACGAACATCTCGACGAACTCGGAGCCCGACAGGAAGAAGAACGGCACGTCGGCCTCGCCGGCCACCGCGCGCGCCAGAAGCGTCTTGCCGGTGCCGGGCGGGCCGACCAGCAGCACGCCTTTGGGAATGCGGCCGCCGAGCCGCTGGTACTTCTTGGGGTTCGTGAGGAAGTCGACCACCTCGACGAGCTCGGCCTTGGCCTCGTCCACGCCGGCCACGTCCGCGAACGTCGTCTTCAGCTCCTTCCGATCGTAGATCTTGGCCTTGGAGCGGCCGAAGGACAGGGCCTGCGTCGGGCCGCCGCCCATCCGCCGCATGAGGAAGATCCACAGCGCGGCCATGATCCCGAGCGGGAGCACCCAACCGAAGATGAGGTCGCGCCAGAACGTGCTCTCGATCCGGCCCGAGAACTCCACCTTGGCCGCCTCGAGCTCCTTGACGATCTGGGAGTCGTCCATGGCGGGGATGCGGGTCGTCGTGAAGATGGTCGGGCCCGACTCGCTGCCGAGCAGGTTCCTGCAGCTTGTCGCCGGCGCCCGGCGGCGGGTGCGGGCAGGGCGCCCGGCTTGAGCGTGCCCCGGATCTCGCGCTCGGTCAGGGAGACGCGTTCGACCTTCCCCTCGCGAACCAGCGACAGGAACTTGCTGAGGGGGATCTCGATGGCGCGCGGAGCGACGAGCCACCCCTGGACCACGAACAGGACGGTGAGCGCGATGAAGAGGTAAAACAGCGAGAACTGGGTCTTCTGCTTCACCGGGAATTTCATCGTGGGGGCTCGAAAATCATGCTAACGAAAGCCCCCAGGGCTGTCAAACCGCGCGCCTGATCAAGGCGGCAGACGTGGGGAGCGGACGAGACTGCGGGGCGAAGATCGCCTCGTGCGGCCTGCTCAGCTACACTTTGCTTCTTTCGGCGCCTCGTAACCCTTCAGCTTGTAGGTGGAGTTGAACGTGTCCTCCCAGATCTCGAGCTTGCCCGGGGTCAGGGGATCCTTGCCGTCGAAGAAGGAGAGCTTGGCGCGGCTCGACGAACTCGGCAGGCCCCAGGCGCTTGGCGAGGAAATCGGCGAGGCTCGCCTTGTCGACGAAGAGCGCCATGGTCTCGCTCACGGGCCGGTCCGGGGGCAGCCCCGGCTTGGGCCAGCTCAAGACCACCGAGAAGCCGGTGAGGTTGGCGTCGGACGCGACGCTCGTCATCGCGGTGAGCCGACGGAGGAGATCGACGCCGTAACGGGAGAACATGGCCGAGACGCGGCGCTCCCTGCGGCATCGCCGCGAAGGAGCCGTCGTCGGTCTGGTCGATCGTGACCCAGACCGAGAGGTACCGGTCGTCGGCCTGGGCCCCTTTCGGCTGGCGGAAGCCGATGCCGTTCTTGAACACGCCGAGCCAGGGCAGGCACCAGTAGCACGTGCTCGTAGAAGCGCACGAGCTCCGGCCGGTAGGTCGAGGCGAGCGTCTTCGCCTTGGGGGTGTTGTACTGCTCCAGCGGCGTGATGGAATCCTCGGGCGCCGCCAGGCTCGGGCCGACGAAGGCGAGCGCGAGGACGACGGTGAGCGCTGCGATCGGCCACCGCTTCCGCGCATGAGGACTCCACCGGGTGCGCATGGCTAGTTCTGGAAGATCTGGCTCGGGCTCGACGGTGATGGCGTAGAGGCCCCACCAGTTCTGCTGGCGCGAATCCTCGATGTCGGAGCGATAGACCTTCGGGTTGGAGCCGTCCTTGTTGTTGCGCATGGAGAAGAAGCCGTGCTCGCCGGATGCGAAGTGCGTGCTGTGCGACCGCCACATCTTCCAGTCGGCGGAGGAGGCGCAGGCCCCGGTCAGGAACAGGACGCAGGCGATCGAGTGCGGCCCGAGTGACGATCGTCGGCATGGGAAGTCTCCTCCTGCGAGTGGAGCTCCGGCTCCGGGCGATCGACCTGGCTATGATAAGAACCGAGGCGCGCGGCGTCAACCTCGATTCCCTCGTCGGCGCGGGGCGGGCCGCGGGCGCCCGGCGCTTTAGAACTTGCGGCGCACCCTGCTCTCAGGCATCCTCGCGGAAAGGCGACCAGGACATGGCGGTGAGCGACCACCTGACGTTCTTCGAGGAGCCCGAGGCCTGCGGCGGCCCGCTCGTCATCATGGCCTTCTCCGGCTGGAACGACGCGGCCGAGTCGGCGACGACGGCCGCGCGCTACCTCTCCCAGCTCTGGGCCTCGCGCCCGATCGCGAGCATCGATCCCGAGGAGTTCTATCACTTCGGGCTCTCGCGGCCCGTATGTCCGGTTCAAGCCGGACTCGCGGACCGAGCGCGAGATCATCTGGCCCGCCACCGAGTTCTCGCTCGCCCAGCCCGCGGAGCTCGAGCGCGACCTGATCGTCGGCGTGGCCATCGAGCCGCATCTCAAGTGGCGCACGTACTGCGCGTGCGTGCTCGAGCTGACCCGGCGCGTGGGCGCTTCGCTCGTCCTGACGCTCGGGGCCCTGCTCGGCGAGGTGCCCCACACGCGGCCCGTGCGCCTCTCGGGCAGCGCCTATGATCCCGAGCTGGCCGCGCGGCTCGGCGTCCGCTCGACCCGGTACGAAGGGCCGACGGGCATCGTCGGCGTGCTCAACACGGCCTGCCGCGACGAAGGCATCCCGACGGCGAGCCTCTGGGCCAACGTGCCGCACTACATCTCCGGCATCGAGAACCCGAAGGCCGCGCTCGCGCTCGTCCGCCGTGTCCTCGAGCCTGCTCAATACCGAGGCCGACCTCACCGATCTGAACGAGGCCGCCCGCCAGTTCGAGCAGAACCTGAACGGCATCGTCGCCCAGAACGCCAAGATCGCCGAGTACGTGGCCAAGCTCGAGAAGAAGAAGCCCGACGAGGACGAGGAGGCCGCGCGACGCCGACGCCGCGCGCGACGAGCTGCCGCCGTCCTCGGAGCTGGTCGCCGAGATCGAGCAGTTCCTCCGCCAGCAGCGCCCGGAGAATCCATAGCTCCGGCCCGCCGTCGTGCCGACGCGCTCTTCGCGCGGGCTCGCGCGCATGCGTGTCTCCTCGCCTGCGTCGTCGGCCCCGGCGGCCGCGCTCGAGGTCCGGTGGACGCCGTCGTCTCCCGCGCTGGGCGACGTCGCGATGGTCGTCGTGCCGGGGCGCGCGGCGCCCGCGAGGTCGAAGGCAGCGTCGGCGACCGGCCGCTCGCGTTCTTCCCGTACGGCGAGGCGCATGCGGCGCTCGTCGGCATCGATCTCGAGAGCGCGCCGGGCAAGATCGCCTGGCGCGTCGGCGTGATCGACGGCGGGCGGCGCGCGCGCGCGAGCGCTCGGGCACGGTCGTGCTCCGCGCGCGCGCGCGGTTCTCCGTCGAGCGGTTGAGCTCTGCCGACGGGCATGGTGGATCTCGACCCCGCGACCGAGCGCCGCGTGACGGACGAGGCGGCGCGACTCCGCGCGCTCTACGCGCCGCTCGACGCCCGAGCGGCTCTGGCATGGGCGCTTCGCGCGGCCGGTCGCCGGGGAGGGGAAGTGGACGGGCTTCGGCGCGCGGCGCATCATCAATGGCCAGCCGCGCATGCCGCACTCGGGCGCCGACTACGCGGCCGAGCGCGGCACGCCGGTGGTCGCGGCCAATCGCGGGCGGGTCGCGATGGTCGGCGACTTCTTCTTCGCGGGCCGGCTCGTCGTGCTCGACCACGGCCTCGGGCTCTACACGCTGTACTTCCATCTCGATCGCATCGACGTCGGCCGAGGGCGCGCGTCGTCGAGCGCGGCCAGCCGATCGGGACGGTCGGCGCGACGGGTCGCGCGACCGGGCCGCATCTGCACTGGGGCGCCGTGCTCCGGCAGGCGCGCGTCGATCCGATGGGCCTCCTGTCGCTCGGCGTCAGCGACTGACGCGCAGCGGTCGATCCCGACGCCGCTGCGGCGCCGGAGCGACCGCAGATGAAGCGATCGCGCCGGCTCGCCGTCGGCCCGGGCTCGCGCGCAGGTCAAGGCAGATGCAGGCGGCCCGGTCAACACGGTGACGGCGCGCCCGCCCACTCGGACCCGATGCGCGCGGCCGTCCTCCGTGTGGACTTCGACGGCGAGCCGGCCGGGGCGCCCCAGGACGTCGCCTTGCTCGGCGGTGAAGCGCGGCGATACCGCCCTGCGTCTTGCGAGAGGCGCCCGGCCTCGTGGAGCCAGACGGCGAGCGAGGAGTGCACCGAGCCCGTCACGATGTCTTCGGGAATGCCGAACTGCGGCGCGAAGAAGCGCGAGTGCGCGGCCGACGTCGGATCCACCGTCTCGAGCGACACGAGGCAATAGGCGCGCAGCCCAAGCGCCGTCCCGATCTCGCGAAGGCGCGGGTGATCGGGACGAAAGCCCCTGAAGCGTCGCGAGATCGGCGACGGGCAGCAGGAGATCGGTATCCGGCGTGATTGCGGGGCGCGCCCATCGCGCGAGCCGCGACCCGGTCAGGCCCAGCGCGTCGAGGATGTCCGCGAGGGGGCCGTCGAACGCGTGTGCACGCGGGCAGCGGGGGCTCGAGCCAGAGGACGGGCCCGTCCGCGCTCGGCTCGATCGCCGACGGGCAGCAAGCCCTGCGTCGTCGCGAACACGACCCGGTCGCCCGAAAGCCGCCCGGCATCCAGGAGCGTCCGCACCGCCCCGAGCGTCGTGTGGCCCGAGTACGCGACCTCGCGCGTCGGCGTGAACTTGCGGAGGACATAGTCGGCGTCGGGCCGCGCCGCCCTCGAAACGAAGGAGGTGCCCGGCGCCCTCATCTCGCGCGCGATCGCCTGCATGTCCGCCTCGGTCAGCCCGTCGGCGTCGAGCACCGCGGCGGCGGGATTGCCGGTGAACGGTCGCGACGCGAATACGTCGACGCGCGCGATCGGGAGGACGCGGCTCACAGACGGATTGCTTCGCGCAGGCGGCGGGCCTGGCCTTCGAGCGCGCGAGTCGACCAGATGGTGGCGAGGGAGTGGGCCATGAGCCCGTAGACGGTTCACCGGGGCACCTTCAGCGTCACCGCGGGGTCGAGCCAGTTCGGCGAGCGCGCGAGCAGGTCGAGCGTGCGGAGCCCGATCAGGAGCGGCCAAACGCAGGCCAAGCGCATCCGCGTCTCCGCGCGCGGGATGGCAAAGGTGTATCGCCAACCCGCGTCGTAGTGGTCGAGGGCGGCGCGGAGCAGTTCCATCAGCAACGGCTGCGCCACGGCCGCGGCGGCGGGATCGAGGAGGTCGGCCGGGTCGAGACCGAGGCGCGCCAAGTCCTCGCGCGGCAGGTAGCAGCGGCCATGGCGCAGGTCGCGCGGGACATCGCGCAGCACGTTCGTGAGCTGCAGGCCCTTGCCGAAACGCACCCCGAGTGCCTTCATCGCCGGCGCGTCCCAGTGGTGGAGCCGGGGCCGATGGGCGATGTGCACGTCGGTCCAGAACTCGCCGACACAGCCCGCGACCAGATAGGTGTACCAGTCGAGGTCGGCACGCGTCTCGAGCGCGGCAAGCTTGCCCTCGTCCTCACCGGGAAACACGCGCAGATCCTCCGTCATGCCGAGGACGATGGTGTCGAGGAGCGTCCGCACGCGCTCCCGATCGGCCGGGTCGAGCGCCCGATACGCAGCGAAGACGGCGGGCAGACGCTCGATCAGCCGGCGCTCCGCGGGGAGCGACTGCGACCCCGCCGCGGCCTCGATGATCGCGGCGACGCGCCCGGCCTCGACCTCACGCCAGCTCGTCTCTGAGCGCCTCGAGATGAACGATCCGCGCCCGCCGCTCGATCAACCGCGTATCGGCAATGGTGTCGGCGGCCCGAGCAAACAGGTACGCAAGCGCAACAGTCGGCCGCACAGCCGCCGGTAACACGGCGACAGACAAGTAAAACGACCGGCTAACCCGCTTGAGTAGCTCCCCAGTCAGGTCTTCGCGCGTAGGTTTCATCGAGTCATGCCAGGGGAACCCTGAGATATGGCCGCCGTTCGAGCGCCGGCTGTGCCGGCGCAATCCGAGGTCGGGGGAGGCATCGGGGCCGTCGAGCCCCCTCCGACGATCCGTCGAGGCCCCCTCCGACTACAAGATCCATCGGGTTGATGGGCGGATCAGGCGAGTCCTTGGCCTTCTTGAGCCCTTCCTCGAACTTCTTCTGCAGGACCTGCGGCTTCTTCTGCTCGGCCTTGATCTGCTCCTTGAACAGCTCCGCGCGGCGGGCCGCCGCGCCCTTGAGCGAGGACAGCGCCTCGTCGAGCCCGAGCCCCGAGCGGTTCCGGGGCGGCGCCTCGTGCGCGACCACGGCCTCGAGCCCGGCGTCGATGGTGAGCCGGCCACTGCAGCAGGGACACGTCACGATGAAGGTCGCCATGGCCTCAAGGTATCAAAAAACCCATGCGGCGGGCACGTCAGAGCGCCAGGTACTGGTGGCGGATCGACTCGTCCGCGCGGAAGTCGCGGGCCGTCCCCTCGTAGCGGATATGCCCCTTTTCGAGCACGTAGACCCGGTCGGCGAGGTCGAGGCAGAACTCGACGTTCTGCTCCGCGAGCAAGATGGTGAGGCCTTCTGACTTGAGCCGGCTGATCTGCTCCTTCAGGTGCTCGACGACGAGCGGCGCCAGGCCCTCCGACGGCTCATCGAGCAGGAGCAGCTCGGGATTGCCCATGAGCGTGCGGGCGATGGTGAGCATCTGCTGCTCGCCGCCGGAGAGGAAGCCGCCCTGGCGGTCCACCAGCTCGCGGAGCTTGGGGAAGAGGTCGAACACGCGCTCGACCGTGAACCCGCCGTTCCGCCGGCCTCGGCTCGCCACGTCGAGGTTCTCCCACACGGTGAGATCGGCGAAGATCCGCCGATCCTCCGGCACGAACCCGATGCCCGCCTGCGCGACGTCCCACGGAGCCCAGCCCGTGATGTCCCGCCCTTTCCACTCGACGCGGCCCCGGCGTGGCGCGGTGAGGCCCATGATGCTGCGCATCGTCGTGGTCTTCCCGACGCCGTTTCTCCCGAGGAGGCACACGCACTCGCCCGGCGAGACCTGGAGCGAGACCCCGAAGAGCACCTGCGAGAGGCCGTACGACGTGTAGACGTCCTCCACGCCGAGGATCGTCTGCGCCATCAGCGCGCCTCCCCGAGGTAGACGCGCCGCACCTCGGGATCCCGGCGCACCTCGTCGGGCGTCCCGTCGGCGATCACGCGGCCCTGGTGGAGCACGGTGATGCGCTGGGAGATGGAGAAGACCACCTCCATGTCGTGCTCGGTGAAGAGCAGGGTGAGCCGCCGCTCGCGCGCGATCCGCTCGATGAGATGGATGGACTCGCGGGTCTCGGTCGCCGACATCCCGGCGGTCGGCTCGTCAAGAAGGAGAATCTCCGGCTCCAGCGCCAGGGCGAGCCCCAGCTCGAGCTGCTTCTGATTGCCATGGGAGAGGAAGCCCGAGACCTCCTCCGCCTTGTCGAGGAGTCCGACCGACGTCGAGCAGCGCCAGGCTCTCGTCGCGGTACAGCCTCTCGACGGGGGTCAAGAGGTTCCAGCCGCGCCCGCGGTGCGACAGGTAGGCGGCCTGGATGTTCTCGTACACCGTGAGGCGCGGGAAGATGTTCGTCCGCTGGAACGAGCGCCCCATGCCGAGGCGGCAGAGATCGTGGGGCGCGATGCCGGTGACGTCGCGCTCCTTCCAGATGACGCGGCCCGTGTCCGGCACGATGTGGCCGGTGATCAGGTTGAAGAGCGTGGTCTTGCCCGCTCCGTTCGGCCCGATGATCGCGCTGATCGACCCCGTCGGCACGGTGAAGCTCACGCCGCCCACGGCCACGGAAGCCGTCGAAGCTCTTCTTGAGGTCGCGCACCTCAAGCATCGGAGCTTCCCCTGCGTGTGAGGCGCTCGGTGAGCAGGAAGACGGCGCCGGCGAGTCCTCCGGGAAAGACGAAGAGCAGGACGATCAGGATCATGCCGAGGATGAGCGGCCAGTACTGCGTGTAGGACACGATCTGCTGGTTGAGCCAGAGCAGCACGAGGGCGCCGAGGGCGGGGCCGAAGAAGGCGCCCATGCCGCCGAGCAGCGTCATGATCAGGACCTCGGACGACTTGGTCCAGTACGCGAAGTCGGGGAAGACGCCGCGGTTGAAGATGCCGAAGAGCCCCCCGGCGAGGCCCGCGAAGGCGCCCGCGAGGACGAAGGCGGCGAGCTCGTAGCGGCGCACGTTGACGCCGATGAACTCCGCGCGCTCGGGATTCTCGCGGATCGTGGCGAGCATCCGTCCGAACGGCGAGCCCACGATGCGCCGGAGGATCCAGAAGCACGCGCCCACGAGGACGAGGGTGAGGAAGTAGAAGTAGTCCGAGGCGCGATAGCCGCCGAGAAACGGCAGGGCGGCGGCCAGCGCGCTCGAGCCAGGCGAAATCCGGGTAGGGAACCTCCGGCATGCCTTGCTCGCCGCCCGTCACCTCGTTCCACTTGAAGCAGATCGCCCAGACGATCTGGGCGAAGGCCAGCGTCAGCATGGCGAAGTAGATCTTGGTCAGGCGCACGCAGAAGAAGCCAAAGACGAGCGCGAAGAGCGCGGCGACGACGCCCGCCGCCGGAAAGGCGAGGAGAAACGACACGCCGAGCTTCTTCATCAGGAGGCCGGTCGTGTACGCGCCGATTCCGAAGTACGCGGCGTGGCCGAACGAGACCAGCCCCGTATAGCCGACGAGCAGGTTGAGGCTCGTGGCGAACAGCGCCCAGATCACCACGTCGTTGGCGAGGAAGGTGTAGTAGCGCGAGCCCACCGCGGGCACGAAGAACAGCGCCACCAGCACGAGGAGCCCCCATGGCGCGCGACCGGGTCATTGTGAGCTCCCCGTCGGGGCGGCGCAGCCGAGCCTCCGCCGCCCGACGTTCGGGCAGACAACCCGCGCGGTCATCTGCATGGGCCCGTCGGGGCGGCTCCGCCGAGCCTCCGCCGCCCGCCGTTCGGGCAGACAAGCAGTGCGCCCTCATCTCAGCGGGCGGCCCATGAGGCCCCAGGGCCGGATGATGAGCACGGCGGCCATGAGCACGAAGACCGAGAAGATCGAGAAGCGCGGGATGAACAGGATGCCGAAGGACAGCACCTGGCCGTAGATGAGCGCGCCGAGGAAGGTGCCCCAGAAGGAGCCGAGCCCGCCGATCACGACGACGATGAACGCCTCCACGATCATCTCGGTATCCATCCCGGGCACGATGGTCTTGACGGGTGTCACGAGGGCGCCGCCGAGCCCGCCGAGGAACGACCCGATCATGAACACGCCGGTGTAGAGCCGGTTCGACGTTGACGCCGAGGGCGCCGAGCGTCTCGCGATCGAGCGCGGCAGCGCGGATCAGGCGGCCGGCCCGAGTCCGGTGGAGGACGAACCAGAAGCCGAGCGCGATCGCGGGGCCGAGGAGCAGGATGAACAGGTTGTAGTACGGGACCGTCGTGCCGAAGAGCATGAAGGAGCCGCTCGAGGCCCGGCGGCCGGGACACGGAGAGCTGCTGCGTTCCCCAGAGGAGCTTGGCCGCGTCGCTCAGGATGAGCACGAGCGCGTAGGTGAACAGGAGCTGGTACAGCTCCTCCTTGGCGTAGAGGTGACGGAACAGCAGCCGCTCCACGATGCCGCCCAGGAGCGCCACGCCGAGCGCGGCGCCGATCGCCGCCCACCAGAACCGCCCCGGCCCCGTGCCGAACCACTGCACGAACTGGTACGCGCCGTAGGCGCCCAGCATGTAGAAGGAGCCGTGGGCGAAGTTCAGCACGCGCAGGACGCCGAAGATGAGCGACAGCCCGGACGCGATGAGAAACAGGAACATCGCGGCCGTGAGGCCGCTCAGCGACTGCGCGAAGATGAACGACGGATCGGGCATCTAGATGGCGTTCTGTCGGTGTCTTCGAGCGCCGGCTTCGCCGGCGCAATCCTGTTGTCCCGAGGGGAAGGCATCGGAGGGGGCCGTCGACGGCCCCCTCCGAAGATGCTCAGTCCATGAACTTGGTGGGGTCGACGTAGTCCACCGGCTTCATGATCGCGAAGGGATACTTCGGATCCATCACCGTCTTGCCGTAGAGCTGGCCGCGATTGGCCTGGTGGTCCTTCTCCCGGATGGTCTGCTTGCCGATCGGTGTGTCGATCGTGATGCCGAGCAAGGCCTTGGACACCTTCTCGGAGTCGGCGCTGTTGGCCTTCTTCATGGCCTCGGTGAGGAACGCCATCCCGATGTAGCCCTGGATCGCCCATGAAGACGGGTACTCGTCCTTCAGGTACTTGCTGAGGCGCTCCGTGTACTCCTTGTGAGCGGGCGTATCGCCCCAGTAGAAGGCGTCGTACGAGTTGCCCCAGATGCCGACGGGGTAGTCCTTGCCCATGGACTTGGTGGACTCGGGCGAGCCCGCCTCGCCGACGCCGATGAAGTTGTACTTGACGGCGTCGAAGTAGCCGAGCGGCTTGGCCTGCTTGGCGAAGGTGACGAAGTGTCCGCCCCAGAGCGAGGAGAACACCGCATCCGGCTTCTTGGCCATCTGCGCATTGATGAACGGCGTGTAGTCCGCTTCGCCGAGCTTCGGCCATTGCTGGTCCACGATCTGGACGCTCGGCTTGATCTTCTTCATGTGCTCGACGAACGCCTTGGTCACGTCCTGGCCGTAGGCGTAGTCGGGGCTGATCGTGGCGATCTTGGTCACGGGCCACTTGGCCACGATCTCGGCGGCGCTGCGCCCTTCCATCGTGGTATTCGCGGCCACGCGGAAGACGTAGGGATGGAGCTTGTCGGCGGCGGTGAGCTGGTCCGTCTTCGGGATCGGCGCGATGAAGACGATCTTGTTCTCCTTCGCGACGACGGAGACCGCCGGGCCCTCCGCCGAGGTCAGCGTGCCCACGAGGAAATCGACGTTCTCCTTCAGGATCAGCTCGCGCGAGACGCGCACGGCCTCGTCGGCGTTGCCCTTCGTGTCGCGCGGGAGCAGCTCGATCTTCCGGCCGAGGACGCCGCCCTTGGCGTTCAGCTCTTCGACGTACATCTGGGCGCCTTTGAGCGCCGGCTCGCCGAAGAGCGCGCCGGGTCCGGAGAGGATCATGGGGAAGCCGACCTTGATCGGCTTCTGGGCTTCGGCGGCGAGGGGCGCCGCGAGGACGAGCGCTAGGAGCATGGTCAGAAAGCGAAGCGGCATGGAAGCCTCCTTGATCTGGGGTGGGCACCCGGGCTGTCGCCCGCCGATCTTCATCTGGGGCGGGCACCCGGGCTGTCGCCCGCCCGTCCCCGTCGGTATGGTGCGTTGCACGATTTCAGTCGCGTGGTGCGTACGGCTGTCAATCCGGTGAACATGCCCTATGCAGGCGCGGTCTGCGAAAGAGTCCGGGTGACGAAACGGCCGCCCTTCATCACGGAGAGGCGGGCGCGGTCCTGCAGCATCCCGATGTCGCGGAGCGGGTCGCCGTCGACCACGACCAGGTCGGCGAGCTTGCCGGGTTCGAGCGTCCCGATCTTGTCCTGCATGCGCATCAGCTCGGCGCCCCAGCGGGTGGCGGCCCCGATGGCCTCGATCGGGCTATAGCCGATGATGTCGACGAAGACCTGGATGTCCTTGGCGTACTCGCCGTGGGGATTCCAGGCGAAGCCGAAGTCGCCGCCCGGGCACATGCGGATGCCGAGGTCGCGCGCCCGGCGATAGGTGTCGGCGGCCTGCTTGATCTCGTCCCGGAGCCCGGACGGCCCGACGATCTCCTCGGTGATGCCGAAGCGGGGGCCGTTTTCGATGATCGAGTAGAGGTAGCGCAGGCCGGGCACCAGGAAGAGCCCCTGGTCGGCGATGAGCCTGAGCGTCTCGTCGTCCGCATAGGTCGCGTGCTCGAGCGAGTCCACGCCGGCCTCGGCGGCGACCCGGCTCGATCGGGCGCCACGGACGTGCGCCGCGGCCATGCGGCCCCGCATGTGCGTCTCCTCGACGAGCGCCCGCACCTCGTCGAGCGTGTACGTGCAGTCGGCGATCGGCGTGTGCGGCAGGAGCGCGTCACCGCCGATGTAGCACTTGACGATATCGGCGCCGTCCTTGATCGATCGGCGCACGGCCGCGCGGATCTGATCCGGCCCGTCCGCGATCAGCGCGAGCCCGTCCATCCCCAGCTTCAGGTAGGACGGGTTCCAGTCGGACATCCCGCCGGTGGCGACGATGTCGCGGCTCGCCGCGAGCAGGCGCGGGCCGGGGTAGAGGCCCTCGTTGATCGCGCGCTTGAGCGCCGTGTCGACGGCGTGCACCGAGCCCGCCGAGCGGGCCGCGGTGTAGCCACAGCGAGAGCGCGAGCTCGGCGTTCTTCGCGGACAGGAGCGTGGAATACTCCGGCGGGCAGTTGAGATCGAGGTCCGCGATGACCTTGACGTTGTTGTAGGAGAGATGGATATGCGCCTCGACCAGCCCGGGGACCACCGTCCGGCCGCCGAGGTCGACCACCTGCGGCCTCCGTCGGCGCATCCGCATGCGCTCAGCGGGCCGGCGTGAACGATGGCCTCGCCCTCGATGACCAGCGCGGCGCCGTCGCGTGCCGGCGCCCCGGTGCCGTCGATGAGGCGCGCGTTCTTCAGGAGGACACGTCGGTATGCCATCAGCTATGTCGGAGGGGGCCTCGGCGGCCCCCTCCGAGCCTCCCGAAAGACCGGGTTGCGCCGGCGAAGCCGGCGCTCGAGACGCGAACTCATGAAGTGAGGTCTCATTGGCAGCGCTCGGCTAGAGGACGGGCAGGCCCGGTACCTGCACCCGGATGCGGTACACGGACGTCGACGCGGTGATGTAGAGGCTCCGGTAGTCGGGATCCCCCCAGGCGAAGTTCGCCGTGGGCTCCGGCGTGTTGATCACGCCGAGGCACGCCGCCTGCGGGTCGAAGACGTGGACGCCGCCGGGGCCGCAGCAATAGACGTTGCCGGCGGAGTCGATCTTCATGCCGTCGGGCGCGCCCCGCCCCTCGCCCGTCGTCTCCGCCCAGAGCTTGCCGCCGGCGAGCGTTCCGTCGGGCCGCACGTCGAACACGCGGATATGCTTTCTGGCCGTGTCGTTGACGAAGAGGCGCCGGCCGTCGAGCGAGAAGCAGAGGCCGTTCGGCCTGTCGAAGTCGTCGGCGAGGAGCACTGGCCGCTTCGGGTCCGCGCCGACACGATAGACCCCCTGGAAGGGCAGCTCCTGGTCGCGCTTGACGCCGTAGAAGTCGGCGCGCCCATAGGGCGGATCGGTGAAGTAGATGCCGCCGTCCGCCGCGCAGACGACGTCGTTGGGGCTGTTCAGCTCCTTGCCGTCGTGGTGCGTCGCGAGTGGCGTGATGCGGCCATCGGGCTCGGTTCGGGTCACCCGGCTCGTCGCGTGCTCGCACGCGACGAGCCGCCCCTCGCGGTCCCACGTCAGCCCGTTGGACTTGTTGCACGGCTTTCGGAAGGTGGTGACGCCGTCTCGCTGTGACCAGCGCCGGAGGTGATCCCCCGGCATGTCGCTCCAGAGCAGGTAGTGCTCCCGCGGATGCCAGAGCGGCCCTTCCGTGAAGAGGCACTCCGTCGCGATCCGCTCGAACTCGACGCCGGACCCGACCACGCCGGTGAAGCGCGGGTCGCGGATCGAGACGCTCACTTCGCCATCCGCTCCCCGGGCTTGCCCGCCACGTACCAGTCGGGCGGGTCGATGTCCTCGATGACCACCCACACCGCCTGCGACGGCAGCTTGGTCACGTCGCAGATGGCCTCGGTGACGCGGCGGGCGATCTCGTCCTTCTTGTCCTTGCCGTGGCCCTCGTAGATCCGGATGTTCACGAATGGCATCGTTGCCTCGCTTTCAGAACGTGAGCTTGTCCCCGGGGCTGATGGGGAAGACCTGGGTGGTGGTCTGGCCGAGCGCCGCCTGTTGGTCTGCGCCCACACCCGGTCAGCGGTAAGCGTGAGAGTCCGGGCCCCGGTCAGCTTCAGGAAGTCGCGGCGCTGCATGGCTAGGCCTTGAGCGACTTGTCCAACAGGCTCGTGCACCGCTTCCACGCGTCGGCCGCGGCGGCGGCATTGTACGAGGGCCGGTAGTCCGCGAAGAATCCATGGCCGACACCCGGAAAGATGATGAACTCGGCATTCCTGTTGACCTGCTTGACCAGCTCCTCGAACTTCTTCACGTCCTCGGGCTTGGGGTTCTGGTCCGTCTCGCCGTAGAGGCCGAGGAACGGCATCTTGATGTCCTTGGCCACGTCGAAGCCCGTCACCGGGTTCGGCGTGTCGGGGTAGGGCCGGGCCGGCGGGCCGTACCATGCGACCGCGGCCTTGATGTCCGGGTTCGTCGCCGCGACCTGGTAGACCGTGGAGCCACCCCAGCACCAGCCCGTGACGCCGACGCGGTCGGCGCGCGCGCCCTGCCGCTTCTTCGCCCAGTCGACGGTGGCCGCGACGTCGCCCAGCACCTGCTTTCTCGGCACGGCCAGCACGATCTTGAGGATGTCCTGGACATTGGGGATGTGGCCGACGCCGCCCTCGCGCTTGAACAGCTCGGGCGCGACGGCGTAGTACCCGGCCTTGGCGAAGCGGCGCGTCACGTCGCGGACCCACTCGTGCACGCCCCAGATCTCGGAGATGCACACGACGATGGGCGCGGCGGCCCCCGACGCCGGGCGCGCCTCGTAGACGGGCATGCCGTAGTCGCCGATCTTGACCTCGAAATCGCCCGCCGCGATGCCGCTCCGTGTCCGTCTTGATCGCCTGCGCCAGCACCTTGTCGACGCCCACGGCATAGCCGGCGAAGGTGGCCGCGACCGTGGCGCTGCCTGCCTGGATCACCTGACGCCGCGTGATGCCGCCGTGCGTAGATTCGGACATGGGACCCTCCTCCTGGATGGTGATCAGTGGTTGGTGCGGTAGACGCTGCCCGAGTCTATGGCTCGGCCGGGCGGCTGTCAATCGCGTCCCGACTGGCTGGGCGCGGCCCTGCTATGCTGTGGGCCGTGGCCGACCTCGCCAACGAATTTTCGTGGTCCCGCACGCGCGACAACGTGTTCCAGGAGTGCCGCCGGCGCTACTACCTGCAGTACTACGGCTCGTGGGGCGGCTGGGATGCCGGCGCCGACCCCGCGGTGCGCATGCTCTACGTGCTGAAGCAGCTCGGCACGCGGCAGATGTGGGCGGGCCGCATCGTCCACGAGGCGATCGAGCGCGCGCTGCTCGCGCTTCGCCTCGGCCACGCGCTGTCCGAGGCCTCGCTGATCGAGGACACCGTGCGCCAGATGCGGGAGGAGTGGAAGGGCTCGCGCGACCGCGTGTACCGCGAGAGCCCGAAGCGCCCCGGGCTCTTCGAGCACGAGTACGGCGTGACCGTCAAGGCCCGCGAGTGGCAGGCGCTGCGCGATCACGTCGTGCGCTGCCTGCGCAACTTCCATCGCCTGCCGCTCTTCGCGGACATCAAGCGCACGCCACGTCGAGCAGTGGATCCTCCTCGAGGACATCGGCTCCTTCCCGTGGGAAGGCACGCGCATCTTCACGGCGCCCGACTTCGGCTACTGGAACCGGGCGGACCGCCTGCAGCTCGTCGACTGGAAGACCGGCGGCGGCGGCGCGGACGCCTCGCTCCAGCTCGGCGGCTACGCGCTCTATGCCCTCGAGGTCCTCGGCGTCGACCTGTCGCGGGTGGATCTCTTCGAGGTGAACCTGCGCGAGGGCAAGGTCACCAGCCATCCCTGGGACGCCGGCGAGCCTCGACCGCGTGCGCGACCACATCCGGCTGTCGGTGCGCTCGATGAAGGCGTATCTGGTCGACGCGGAGAAGAACGTCGCCCGCGAGGCCGACTTCGAGAAGACGGAAGACATCCGCATCTGCCGCTGGTGCAATTTCCGCGCGGTGTGCCGCCCGGAGCTGCCGCCATTTGCCGCGCCCGCCGTCGAGCCGGCGGCGAGGCCCGCAGGCGAGCACGGAGGTCGCCCACACGTGAAGGCCCTGCTCGTCGATCTGGACGATACGCTGCTCGACTACTCGGGGGGCGTGGAAGATTCCTGGGGCCAGGCCTGTGGCGCCGTGGCCGCGCCCGCCGGTCGTCGATCCGGCCGCGCTGAGCCAGGCCATTCGCGCGCTCCCGTCGCTGGTTCTGGGACGATCCGGACCGCCATCGGACGCGAGCGCGTGGACATGATGGGCGCGTGGACCACGATCGCCGAGCACGCCCTCGCCGGTCTCGGCGCGCACGGGCGGGCCGCTGGCGGGCCGCCCTCGCCGAGCGCTTTGCCGACCATCGGTGGGAGCGCATGCGCCTGTTTCCCGGCGTCACCGACGCGCTCGCTCGCCTGCGGAGCCGCGGCATCCCGATGGCCCTCGTGACCAATGGCGACCGGCGCCAGCAGCGGCGGAAGATCGAGCAGTACGACCTCGCGCGCTACTTCGACGTGATGGTGATCGAAGGCGAGTTCGGATGCGGCAAGCCCGAGGAGGCGGTGTACCGCCACGCTCTCGCTGCCCTCGCCACGCGCGCCCGAGGACGCCTGCATGGTCGGCGACCACATCGAGTGGGACGTCGGCGCGCCCGCAGCGCCTCGGTCTGCGCGGGGTCTGGGTGGACGGCGCCGGGCGCCGGCCTCCCCGATCCGTGCGCCGTGGTCCCGCACCGGATCATCCGCGCCTTCCCCGAGCTGGTGGGGGGAGCTAGCCGCGCGGGGCCCCGGTCACCAGCTGCTGGTGGCGCCGGGTCGCAGGAGCCAGATCGCGGAGGGATCGAGGTCGCGCCGCTCGATCTCGGCGGCGATGCGCCTCGGCGGCTCGTCGTTCGGCTCTCGGGCGAGGCCGAACGTGCCGTAGTGGATGCCGATGAAGCGCGCGGCGCGCAGATCGGTCCACGCCTGCAGGGCCTCCTCGGGCGAGATGTGGACCGGGCGCGCGATCTCCCGCGGCGTGTACGAGCCGATGGGCAGCGCGGCCAGGTCGAACGGCCCGAGCGCGTCGCCGATCTCCTTGAAGTGGCGGTAGTAGCCGGTGTCCCCGCGAAGTAGAACCGCTTCGATCCGAGCACCGCCCAGGAGGACCAGAGCCGCCGTCCCTGGTCGGCCAGCGTGCGGCCGGAGCCGTGCTGGGCGGGCGTGCAGACGATGCGGAGGCCCTTCGACCGTCACGGATTCGCCCCAGTCGAGCTCCACGGCGTTCGTGATGCCGCGGTCGGCGAGCCACGACTTGAGGCCGAGCGGCACGACGAAGATCGGGTCGAAGAGGCGCGCCAGGTGCGCACCGTCGGCTCGTCCAGGTGGTCGTAGTGATCGTGGGAGATCACCACGAAGTCGATCGGCGGCAAGTCCTCCATGCGCATGGGGGGCGGGGTGTATCGCCCCACGCCGACCAACCCGCCGAACGGGCCCGTGCGCTTCGCCCAGGTCGGATCGGTGAGAAAGTTGACGCCGTCGAGTTGCACCAGTATCGTCGAATGCCCGATCCAGGTCACCGTGGCCTCGCTGCCGTTGCGCGCGCAGGGCGTCGAGGTCCGGCGCCACGACGGGCAGGGCGACGACGCGCTGCTCCGGCACGAGCCACGTGGCGCCCAGCACGAGCGAGCGCAGCCGCGCGCCGTAGCCGGCTCGGTGATACTCGGGATCGAGGTTCTTGAATGCGCCGTTCGACCGAGCGGGCCGCGGTGAAGCCCGGGGATGCTGGAGATGAGCAGGTGCGAGCCGTGGCAGGAGTGGAACCGCTTCGCCCGCGCTCGAGCTGGCGCAGCAGGCACGAGAAGCGACGAGCGAGCAGCGCGCGGCGATGTGCTCCGAGGCCCACGATTTCGAGCGTACAGGGCCTGTCGACCGTTCGAGAGGAGGCATCGGCGGCGGTGAGCCGGCGCCGAAGCGCTAGAGCTGGTCCTTGATCGGGAAGCGCGAGCACCTCGAGCAGGCGGCTGAGGAAGCTGCGGCGGCGCCAGTCCTCGTACGTCACTGCCGCGGGACAGCTCGAGGTCCTGCTGCGAATACCTGCTCGAGGCGCCGCGCCACCGCCCGGTCGTACACCACCAGATTGAGCTCGTCGTTCAGGGCGAAAGACCGGCGGTCGAGGTTGGTGCTGCCGACCGTGGCCCAGACGCCGTCGATCACCATCGTCTTGGCGTGGAGGAGCGCCGCTCGGTACTCGTAGACCTCGATGCCCGCGCGGAGCAGACGGCCCAGCTCGCCGCGGCTCGCCTGGCGGACGATATTGTGGTCGATCTTCCCGGGCAGGATGAGCACGACGCGCACGCCTCTCTTCTTCGCCTCGCACGAGCGTCTCGATCATCTTGTCGTCGGGCAGGAAGTACGGGTTGGTGATGTGGATCGACCGCCGGGCCGACGCGACGGCGAGGAGGAACATCGTGTACATCGCGGCGCTGCCGCCCGGCGGGCGAGCTGCGCACGGCCTGGGCGTCCATGGGACCGCGCGCTTCCTGATCTTGCCGGGGAAGTAGTCGCCGCCGCCGAGCGCGATGCCCGTCGCCTCGAGCCAGTTCTCGGCGAACGCGCCCTGCATCTGCTCGACGACTGGGCCCTCGACCCGGACGTCGGTGTCGCGCCATTGGCCTTCCGTCCGCCCGTTGCCGCTCCACTTGCCGCTCGTGCCGGACCCGCCGGTGATGCCGACCCGCCCGTCCACGACGAGGATGCGGCGATGATTGCGGTAGTTGACGCGGTCGAGCGCGAAGGGGCGGAGCGGCCGGAACGTCTCGACGCGGCACCCCGCCTCCTTCAGGAGCTGGCGCTGCTCGGCGGGCATCGCGAGCGCGCCGACCGCGTCGACCAGCACGTTGACCTGCACGCCCGCCCGGCAGCGCTCGGCGAGCGCGTTGCGCGACGTCGTCGGCGGGCTGACCTTCCTCGAAGACGTACTGGGCGTAGTTGATCGTCTTCGTCGCGGACTTGATGGCTCGGATCTTCGCCGGGAAGATCTCGTCGCCGTTCAGCAGGATGTCGATCCGATTGCCCGCCAGGATCGCAGCCTCGGTATAGCCGGCGACGTGGCGGCGAATGCCGGGTCGCCGATCTCGAGCGCCGGCAGAATCCAGATGCGGCGGCACGCGGCCGCATGCGAGGGCGGCGATCGCGACCAAGCCGCGGCTGCGGCCGACCAGCACGAGCGCGGAAACGACGACGTGGAGCCCGAGTCTAGCTTCGCATCGCCGAGCGTCGAAAGGGCAAACGGGATGCCAGGGCCGATGCGCCCGAGATGCGGAACTCTCGTGCGCGAAAGTGCTGATTCACGAATGGCCGGATGAAGTCGGCGCCGTCCGACGATGATCGGGTAAAAGCGTGCCCGGTAAGCACTTACCCGCAGCGCGACTTCATGTCACCGCGGACGGCCGATCTTCGCTTGTGGCGTGTCGCCCGCGGGCTAGCGTGAGGACATGAGAATACGCTCCGCTTCTGAGCCTGCTGGCCCTCTGTCTCCTCGGCTCGTCCGCGGCCCGCGCCGTCGACGGGGTGAGCCTCGTCGAGGACTGGAGCCAGCAAGCCGTCGGCGCGTCGGGCGTTCCTTCCGGATGGAAGAAGTACGAGACGCCGGGCGGACGCCCGCGCTACGACTTCACGGTCGTGAGCGAGGACGGCGTGCGGGCGCTCCGGCTCAGGAGCCGCGACGAGCATTCCACGATCGCGAAGGAGGTGCACGTCGACCTGCGCGCGACGCCGATCCTCGAGTGGAGCTGGAAGGCGGTGAAGCTGCCCGACGGCGCGGACATCCGCAAGACGGAGACTTCGGACCTCACGGGCCACGTGCTGGTCGCCTGGCCGCGGCCGCCGGCCCTCTTGCGCACCCGTCTGATCGGGTATGTGTGGGATGCCGCCGTCCCGGCCGGCGTCGATGGAGCGCAGCCGGAAGACGAGCCTCGTCACGTTCTTCGTCGTCCGCTCGGGCTCGGCCGACCTCGGCCGCTTCGATGGTCGAGCGGCGCAATGTCTACGACGACTACGTGCGCGCGTTCGGGGAGCCGCCGCCGAACCCGGGGCGGTGGCCATCTCGATCGACACGAACGACACGCACTCGACGGCCGAGGCGGTGATCGGACGCATCGCGTTCACGTCGCGCCGGCAGAGACGCTCCCAAATGAGCGAAGGGCCTCGACGGTGCCCTCCGCACGGCTCAGCGCGGCGGCTCTACCACCACGGTGCGGAGCATGGCGAGATAGCGTTGCGCCGCGCGCAGGAGATCGGCCGCGGTCACCGCGCGCACCTGGGCCGTGTAGCGGTCGAGGTATTCGTGGCCGACGCCCTGCGTCTCCAGCGACGGCCAGGTACCACGCCTGGCGCGCATTCGTGCGGCGATCCATGGCGAGGCTGCCGAGCAGATACGCCTTCGCCACGCGCAGCTCCTCGTCGGGGACCGGCTCGCGGCGGATGCGCTCGAGCTGATCGCGGAGCGCCGCCTCCGCCTTGGCGACGTTGTCGGGCGCGGTGCCGAGCAGGGCCAGGAAGTAGCCGGGGTCCACGCGCATCGGCTCCTGGGCGGCCGTCGTGTAGGCGAGCCCCTGCTTGTCGCGGAGCTCGGAGAAGAAGCGCCCGGCGAGCCCGCCGCCGAGCACCGTGCTCACGACCTTCATGGCGGGGAAATCCGGATCGGTCATGGCAGGGGCGAGGCCGCCCATGAAGATCTGCGCTTGGGCGCCCGGCACCTTGAGGGCGTCGCGCGTGGCCGCGGGCGCCGGGCGCGCGCGCGGTATTCGGGGCCGGGGCCGGCGCCGCGGGGAGCGCGCCGAAGAGGCGCTCGGCCCGCGCGAGGACGTCCGCCGCCTTGATCTTGCCGCTCACCGCGAGCACCATCCCGCCCGGCACGTAGTGACGCCGATAGTGGGCGATGAGCGCCGCGCGGTCCACGCGCTCGAGGCTCTCCTTGAGGCCGATCGGCTCCCAGGCATACGGATTGTCGCCGAACGTGCGCGCGAGCAGCGTGTCGAGCGCGACGTCGTAGGGCTTCTCGCCGCGATTTCTGATCTGCCGCACCAGGAAGTCGCGCACGGCCCGCATGGTGCCCTCGGGCAAGGACGGCGTGACGGCGACCTCGGCGACCAGATCGAGCATCTCCGCCCAGTAGCGGTCGAGGGCGGTGGCGGCGATCTCGGAGAAGTCCGCGTCGCCGAACGCCTCGATGCTGCCGCCCATGCGGTCGGCGGCCTCGACGATCTGCGTCCCGTCGAGCTTCTCGGTGCCCCGCACCACCATGAGCTGGAGGAAGTTCGAGATGCCGGCGTTCTCGCGCGTCTCCCACCGCGTGCCCATCTTCACCATGAGCGACATCGCCGACGACGGGCGCCACGGGATTCTCGCGCACCAGCACGGTCATGCCGTTGGCGAGTCGGGTGCGCGTGACCGTGCCCGTCTCGGCGCCGGCGGGCAGAGCGGCGAGCCAGACGAGGACGGCGCGCGAGGACGCAGCAGCGACAGCGAGGCCGACGGCGACGCGGTCGCGTCATGGCTTCTTCGGCACGAACGCGATCTGCGCGTAGTCGGTGCGCGAGCAGATAGCGCCGCGCGGCGTCGCGGATCTGCTCGCGCGTGACCTTGCGCAGGCGGTTGACGTAGCTCAGCTCGGCGTCGAGCGTCCCACGTCGTCTCGGCGAGGCCGTAGGCATTGGCGAGGCCCTCGGAGGTCTCGGTATCGAAGGCGTGCTGGGCTTCGAACTTGGTCACCGCCAGCTGGCGCTCCTCTTCGGTCGGGCCGCTCTCCTGCATCTTCGCGATCTCCTCGAGGATGATGCGCTCGACCTGGGCGAGATCCTTGGCCTCGAGCTCGGCGCGCAGCGAGGCGATGCCGCCGCCCATCTGCGCCGAGTAGCTCATCGTGACGCTGTTGACGAGGCGCTCCTCGTCGCGCAGGCGGCGGGCGAGCCGCGAGCTCTCCGAGCCGGCGAGGATCGTGGTGAGGAGATCGACGGCGTCGCCGTCGGGATCGTCCGCGCGCGGGGCCTGCCAGCCCATGGCGAGCTGCGCCTGCTGCTCGGGGCGCTCCACGGTCCGGCGCACGATGCCGCTGAGCGGCCGCGGCGCGGGCGCGGGCGCGGCCTTGTAGCCGGTGGCGGGGACCGTACCCCAGATGCGGTCGACCAGGCGCCGCACCTTCGACGGGCTCGACGGGCCCCACGACGACGAGCGTGATGTTCTCCGGCGTGTAGTACTGCTTGTTGTAGGCCTTGAGCTTCTCGCTCGTCGCCGCGTTCATCGTCTCGCGCGTGCCGAGCACCGGATAGCCGTACGGATTGTCGGCGAAGACGAGGCCGTAGAGCTGCCGGATGATGGCGCTCTTCGGATTGTCCGTCTCGATGTTCGCCTCCTCGAAGATCACCTCGCGCTCGCGCGCGACCTCCTTGGGATCGAACGTCGAGCGGAAGGCCATGTCCGCGAGCGTCTGCACGGCCATGTCCAGCGCGTCCGGCCGGCACCACGATGTAGAAGTCGGTGTAGTCGAACGAGGTCGTCGCATTCGTGCGGCCGCCGACGCCCTCGACCGCGCGGTCGATGTAGCCCGGCCCCCACTTGTCCGTGCCCTTGAAGAGCATGTGCTCCTGGAAGTGGGAGTAGCCGAGCTGATCCGGCCGCTCGTAGCGCACGCCCACGCCGACGTAGAGGTACACGGCGACGACGTCGGCGGCGCGGTGATCCTGGATGATGAGCCGGAGGCCGTTGGGGAGAACCTGGCGGATCGGAGGCGACAGCTCGCCCGGGGGTGACGGCGTCGCGGGAGCGCCTGCCGTGGTGGGCGTCGAAGCCCGCCCGGCCGGCGGCGCCGACGCGGCGGGGGAGCGCGAATCAGTCGACGGAGCGCTCGCGCACCCCGCCGCCACGAGCGCCGCTGCGATGAGCGCGATCGAGACGCGACGCATGTCGTCGAGCCTCACACGGGGATGCTCGCACCCGACACTATCCCGGCGCGCTCGGAGGCGAGATAGGCGATGACCTCCGCGACGGCATCGGTGCTGACCCATTCCGAGCGGTCGGCGTCCGGCATCGCCTGGCGGTTGCCGGGCGTGTCCATGGTGCTCGGCAGCACCGCGTTCACGGTGATCCCGCGCTCGACCTCGCGCGCGAGCGCCTGGGTGAGGGTGATGACGCCGGCCTTGGCCACCGTATAGGCGATGAAGCCGCCGAGCGGCGGCACCACCGCGCGCGAAGCGATGTTGACGATGCGTCCAGACCCCGCCGCCGTCATCGCGGGCAGCACGGCGCGGCAGCCGATCATCGCCGAGGTGAGGTTGAGGGTCATGATGCGCTGCCACTCGGCGACCGAGGTCGACAGGAGATCGCCGCCGGCAAAGCCGCCCACGCCGTTGACGAGCGCGTCGACGCGGCCATGGGTGTCGAGGACGCCGCGCACGAACTTCCCGAAGCTCGCCTCGTCGGTCACGTCGGTCTCGGTCAACTGCAGGCGCGCCTTGGCGGAGGCCTCGACCCGCTTCGACAGCGCATCCCGCTCGGCGGGCACGGCGTACGGGACACAGACGGTGGCGCCCTCCGAAGAAACCGCAACGTCACGGTCTGGCCGAGGGCGCCGGTGCCGCCGGCGACGATCACGACGCGGCCGGCCATGTTATCGGGCCGGCTCGGCGAGCTGCTGCATCCGCTGGGCGAGGTCGAAGTCGAGCGCGGTGATGCCCTGCGCGTCGTGGGTGACGAGGTCCACCGTCACGCGGTTGTAGACGTTGAACCACTCGGGATGGTGCTGGAGGCGCTCGGCCTCGAAGGCGGCGCCCGTCATGAAGCGGAAGGCCTCCACGAAATCCTTGAACGTGAGCTCGCGGTGGAGCTTGCCGCCCTTGAGCTCCCACCCCGCCAGGCTCTTCAGCCGCTCCGCGATCTCGCCCGCCTCGAGCTTCTTCGGTCGTGCCATCGCCGCCTCCTCTATCCCGCCGGTGGCGCCGCCATGATGGCCGAGCGCTGGATGTCCTCGTAGCGGACCTTGGCGACGTCGAAGCCCTCGATGCCCTCGAGGAGCTTCTTGAACGTCTGCTCGAAGCTCGGACAGCGTCTTGCGCTGGCGGGTGAGCGGCGTGGTCCGGGCCAGCACGAAGTTCTTCACGTACGGATGGTTGATCCCGCGCTTCTTGAGCTTGGCGACCACTTGGCCGAGCGCGGCGTCGGCCTCGCGCACCATCAGGGCCCGCTCCTCGCGGTCCTTCAGGGTGCGCGGGAAGTGGCCCTTCAGAAACTTGTCGACGCGGCGCAGGATCGGCGCGAAGGCCCCGCCCGCGAAGCGCTTGTTCTCCTCGTAGAGGAGCCCGAGCGTGATGAAGTGCGGCGCCTCGAACTGAAACGCGTAGTCGTCTTCACCCGCCTCGGGCTCTTCCCGGACGAGGCCGCGGTACATGCGGATCACCTCGAGCGCCTTCTCCTTGAGGTTGTGCGCCTTCTCGGTGTTGAGCGCCAGGATCTGAAACGCCACCTCGGGCTCGGGGACGAGGATGGCGGGGATCGATCTCGGCCTTCAGCTTGACGAGCACGGCGCGCCGGTGATTGCCGTTCGGCGTCCAATACACGCCGGGCTTCGGCGACATCACGACGATCGGGTCGACGAAGCGGTCGATCTTCTTCACGACCTCCTGGAGGCGCTTGGCGTGCGTCGGCGACAGGTCGCGCTGGTAGGGCGTGGGCTCGACCTTGTCGAGGGGCAGGAGGCAGAAGATCTGCCAGTGCTCCCCGACGGGATCCTGGTAGATGGCGAGCACGTGACCGCCGTCCCGCTCTACCTGCTCGGCGAGGGCCAGCACCGCCGCCGAAGGCGCGTCATCGTCGGGGAAAATGCCGCGCTGCCCCATGGCCCAGGATTATGCCCGATGCCAGGCGGCCGATAAAGGCCCAGGTAAATGGCGCCACCCGGCAATGCTCGCTGCCCGGGTGGTCGAGAAAGGTCCAGATGCGAGGCGGCGCCCGAAGGCCGCACGCGAGGCGCAGTTTCGTCGGGGGAGTGCGGGGCCATGTCTGGGCCCCGCAGACGAAAGTTCGTCGGCCCGTTAACCTCGCGCGCGGTGTGGCATGGCGGCCGAGGGCGCCAACGACGCAGATGGGCCTTTATCGACCACCCGGGCCCCATTTCGCCTTCACGGCGTCGCGGTCGACCGCGCCGTCGGCCGTGCGCGGCAGCGCGTCGGTGAACGCGACGGTGTGCGGCCGCTTGAACCGGGCGATCTTGCTGCCCGACGAAGTCGCTGACGTGCTGCGGCGAGTAGCGGCCGGCGGCCTTGACCTCGACCACAGCCTTGATCGCCTCGCCCCACTTGACGTCCGGGATGCCGTAGACGCAGACACCGCTGACGCCTTCCATCTGCATGATGACGGTCTCGACCTCGGCGGGATAGACGTTCTCGCCGCCGGGCTTGATCAGCTCCTTCTCCGGCTTGCGCTTGACGTAGTAGAGGTAGCCGTCGGCGTCGAAGCGGCCCACGTCTCCCGTGTGATGCCAGCCGTTGCGGAGCGTGTACGCCGTCACGTCGGGCTGGCCGAAGTAGCCCTGGAACACGAGGGGACCGCGCACGACGATCTCGCCCGGCGTGCCGGTGGGCACCTCGCGGTCGTAGTCGTCCACGAGCGTCACCTGGGCGATGGGCACCGGCTTGCCCGAAGCGCCGGGCCTGTCGAGCACGCGCTGGATCGTGACGAACCCGCTCGTCTCCGACTGGCCGAAGCCTGTCCAGAACTTCGCGCCGGTCTCCTGGTGCAGGCGCTCGATCGTCTGCGGCGCGTCGAGGCCCGAGACGTGCTTGAGGCTCGGCAGGCGACTGCCGGCCTTCCCGGCGGCGTCCAGCAGCGTCGTGAGCACGGGGGGAAAGTCCGAGACGTGGGTGATCCCGTGCCGGTCGATCAAGCGCACCGCCTCATCGGCGTCGAAGCGCGACACGAGCACGCTCGCGCCGCCCGCATGCATTTGTGCCAGCGCATTGCCGAGCGCGGTGACGTGGAAGAGCGGCAGCGCCAGGAGATAGCGGTCCGCCGCGCTCACGCCGAGGCAGGCCATGAGCGTCAGGTTGGCCGCGATCACGTTGGCGTGGGTGAGCGCGGCGCCGCGCGGAATCACGTCCACGGCCGCGGTCGAGATCACTGCGAACGGGTCGTCGGCCGACACGTGGGCGACCTCGGGCGCGGGCGCGGCCTCGTACAGCGCGGCGAACGGCTGGAAGCCCGTCGCCGCCGTGTCGCCGAGCTGATACCAGTGAGCTACCGCGCGTTTCTCCACCGGCCACCCCGCCGCCACGCCGAGCGTCGAGCGCATCCACAACCATCATCGCGGGCCCGGCCCGCTCCAGCACGCGCTCCACCTCCTGGGCGGTGAGCCGCCAGTTGATGGGGTACGCGATGATGCCCTGCCGCGCACACGCGCCATAGAGATCGAGGTAGGCGACGTCGTTCTGCGCCAGGATGCAGATGCGATCGCCCTTGCCGAGGCCCCGAGCGGCCAGTCCCGCCCGCCAGCGCGTCCACCCGACGCCGAAATTCGGCGAAGGAAACGGCTCGCGGTCGCCCTGGATGATGGCGGGCGCGTCGCCGTGGACGGAAGCGCCCCGCGCGCGATCATGTCGTAGACGGTGAATCCGTGCGCGTTCATGTGGGATCCTCTGTCGGTGCAGTCGCCCGCGGATGGGCCGGCGACACCTTAGCAGGTCTCCTCGAGCGGCGCCAGAGCGCCCGGGCCCATCTCCCAGCACGATGCTGAGAAACTCGCAGGCTGCTAGGGCCGTTTGACACTGCCGCCGGGTCTGGACGAGAATGGCACGCGACCCCGCTGGTTCCGGTGGCCCGTCGGTGTGCGGACCCCTTATCGAAGGAGGGTGCGATGACACTGCTCGATCCGGAAGACCTCGAACGGCTCCTCCCCGCCGAGACCGCCTCGTTCGCGTCGCCGATTCCCACCCAGTTCGTTGCGAGCGACGAGTTCACGCCACTGCCCCAGACGGCGCGCCAGAAGCAGGTCGAGGCGCGCGTCAAGGAGCTCGGCGGCGCGCTGGCCAAGCACCAGGGCCTGAGCCGCCGGCGGTTCTTCCAGACGGCCGCCGGGATGGCCGCGGCGTTTGTCGCCATGAACGACGTGTACGGCGCGATCTTCGACGCGAGCCGCGCGGAGGCCGCCGCACCGGACATGGCGAACGAGCGCGCCAAGGCCCTGGCGGACCAGTTCATCATGGACATGCATACCCACTTCCTGCGCGATGACACACGGCTCGAGGGATTCGTGCGCTCGCGCGAGGCGGTGGGCAAGGCAGGCTGGAATCCCGCGCTCGCCGGCAAGCCCCAGACCCTCGAAGACCTCAAGTTCGCGAACTACTTCAAGGAGGTCTACTTCGACAGCGACACGAAGGTGGCGCTCATCTCGGGATCGGGGTCGGAAGAGCCGCGCGACTGGTTCCTCACCAACGAGATGAAGGCCGAGGCGCGCGCCAAGGTGAACCGCATGGCCGGCAGCCGGCGCATGTTCTCCCACGCGATCTTCATGCCCGGCATGCCCGGCTGGATGGACGACGTGGATCGCGCGATCGACCAGTTGAAGCCCGACTCGTTCAAGGGCTACACGGTGGGTGACAACACCAACAAGCAACTGGCCCGGCACCCGTGGCGGATGGACGACGAGAAGCTCCTCTATCCGTTCTACGAGAAGCTGGTGAAGGCCGGCCTCGTCAACGTGTGCGTGCACAAGGGCCTCTATCCCATGTCGACGACGCAGCGATTCCCGAACCTCGTCCCCTATGCCGACGTGCGCGACGTGGGCAAGGCGGCCAAGGACTGGCCGCAGCTCAACTTCGTCATTTACCACTCCGCCTTCCGCTTCGTCGGCGGCGAGTGGGCCACGGGCTGGACGCAGTTCGAGCAGACGGGGCGCGTGGACTGGGTGACGGACCTCGCGGAGATCCCGGCCAAGTACGGGGTCACGAACGTCTACGGAGACCTCGGCCAGATCTTCGCCCAGAGCACGGTGGCCGAGCCGCGCCTGTGCGCGGCCATGATGGGCACGCTGGTGAAGGGCCTCGGCTGGGACCACGTGGTGTGGGGCACTGATGCCGTATGGACGGGGCTCCACAGTGGCAGATCGAGGGCCTCCGGCGGCTCGAGATCCCGGAGGAGATGCAGAAGAAGTACGGCTTCGCGCCCCTCGGGCCGGCCGACGGCCCCGTCAAGCGCGCGATCTTCGGCGAGAGCTCGGCGCGGCTGTACAAGTACAACCGCCGCGCCGAGCTGTCGACCGACCGCATCGCGCTCGGCCGGGACGAATACGAGCGCGAGGGGCCGGGGCGGACGAACCGGCGGTACGGTTTCGTGGCGCGGCGCGCCGGCTGACGGCGTGTCCGCGCGGTAACGTCACGAGTGTTCGCGGTCGCGACGCGCGGCGACCCGTGCGGTGGCGAAGTTCCGGGCAGATCTCTCGCCGGCCGAGCGCGCATCACATCGTAAGTCACTGATTGGCTTGCCACAGTTGGCGCTGAGACCCATGCGGTCATGCGCCTGCAGTCGGCCCCGAACGCTTGGCCCCCCGCTTGCCTGACTGGCCGCGCATGGCGCTCCCAGTCCGCCGTCGGCTCGGACAGATCCTCGTCGAGGCCGGGACGATCTCGTCGGAGCAGCTCGAGGCCGCGCTGGCCCGCCAGCTGACGACCGGAGAGCGAATCGGCGAGGCCCTGATCGCGATGGGCGCGGCCACCCGCCACGACGTCCTGGCCGCGCTGGCGCTTCAGTGGAAGCTGCCGTTCCTCTGGAGCGAGGAGATTCCCTCTGTGCTGCCAGTGGTGAAGAACCTCTCGCCGAAGTACCTGCGCCAGTACACCGTGTGCCCGGTGGCGCTGGAGGAGTCGACGGTGACGCTCGCCACCGCCGATCCGACCAATGTCCTGGTGCTGGACGACCTGCGGCACACCCTCGGCCTGACGGTCAAGCTCTGCGTCGCCACCCCGAGCGCCATCAGCGAGGCCATCGAGCGCACCTACGGGCATGGGGCTTCCTCGGCGCTCCGGAAGATCGTCGAGACGATCGGCCACGGCGAGGGCGACGAGTCACCGGACGACATCACGCACCTCCAGACATGGCGTTCGAGGCGCCCGTTGTTCGCCTGGCGAACCACCTTATCGAGGAGGCGGTCGACGCGGAGGCGTCGGACATCCACGTCGAGCCCTTCGAGGACACCCTCCGGATCCGGTACCGGATCGACGGCGTGCTCTACGATCAGGAGGCGCCGCCGCGGCGGCTGCAGGCCGCGCTCATCGTCGCGCATCAAGCTCATGGCGGAGATGAACATCGCCGAGCGGCGCCTGCCACAGGACGGGCGCATCCGCCTCACGTCGCCGGACCGTCGGGTGGACATCCGCGTCTCGACCGTGCCGACGTTCTACGGCGAGTCGATCGTGACGCGCCTCCTCGACCCCTCCGTGTTCGTGCCCTTCGACCGGCTCGGATTCAGCGCCGCGATCGCGCAGGTCTTCACGCGGCTGATCCAGAAGCCCCACGGCATCCTGCTGGTCACCGGTCCGACGGGCTCGGGCAAGACAACGACGCTCTACGCGGCGCTTGACAGATCAACGGCCCCGACAAGAAGATCATCACGTCGAGGATCCCGTCGAGTACCAGCTCAAGGGCACCAACCAGATCCCCGTCCAGTCCGAAGATCGGGCTCACGTTCGCGAGCGGCCTTCGCCACATCGTTCGCCAGGACCCGGACGTGATCATGGTCGGCGAGATTCGCGACGACATGCTCCGCGCGCCGCGCTTACCATAGAATCGAGATCTTCCTGCGTCAGGAACACTGACCACGGATTCCAAGTTACCTGTCAACAATTTTCGCAAATATCGACGCGTTAAATCTCGTTGCCGGACTCATTTGCGTGATCGACAAACAATTTGTTTGCCGGCAATGCGATTATTTCGCTGTCGAGCCAATAACAACGGCAAAGCCGGGTTCTGGCAAGTTCCATCAGCGACAGCGGTGTAGGTCGTCGCGACTGTGGCGCGTGCCGTCTGGCCGCGGGCGAGGGGTTCTGCGCGATGATGAAGTTCTGGACGGTCGTGGGGTCGTTCGTGTTCGCGCCGAGCCGTTCCAGTCGGTACGTCGAAGTATCGCGCTGGCGGACCAGATAGTCCTGGTTGCCGCCGAGTCCGTCGCTGCTGTTGTTGGCGATGTCGAGGCAGAGGTCGCTGTCATTCCGACTTTCGATCCGGGTGGCGTGCGTCTCGGCCTGGTTTGGACCGGCGCCGAACGGGAAGTCGTCGTCGTCGCTGATCGGGCCGACCGTGTTGTTCCTGACGGTCACGTCAGCGTCAATATTTCCGGCGACCGCGCTGGGTCTCGAGTCTGGATGAAGATGCCGTTGAGGGCCGTGTTCCGAATGATGTTGTTACTGACATTTGCTCTGACCGTGGGCGAGTCCTGAAGATCGCCGGCGATGCCGAAGAAGTTCTCGTTGCCGGAACGCGGCGCTCCGACCAAGCCGATTGTGTTGTTGGTTATCGTGATGTCGAAGGTGCCGGTGCCGGAAGGGATGAAACCGATGGCGCTGGCGGATGCCGCCGTCACTCGGAGCGATCCCGGTGTAAGCGAGCTGGACGTTGTTGATCCGGTGCCTCTGGATCGACGTTCCGGTCGAGCTGAGGCTGATACCGAAATTCGTCCCGACGCCGTTGCCCCATGTTGCGCCGGGTCGACCCCGGTCGACCGGGGGGCGCGGAGCTGACCATGTCCACGCCGTCGATGTCCGTTCGCACTTGCGTGCCGGAGCTGCCGGTGACCAGGATGCCTGCCGCTGCGTTGTTCATGATCTGACCGCCGCTGACCACGAGTTTCACGTTGGCGGTTCCGGTTGCCACGAGGTTGATGCCCGCGTTGCCCTGGCCCACAACCCCACCGCCGGCGTGGTTCAAGTTCGTGCCGGTCACCGTCAGCGTGCTCATGGCGGAGCTGGAGTTAGGATCCCAATCGAGGTTTGTATTTCTTCCGTCGCTGATTGTTGAATTAGAGATCGCGTTACTCGTGCCGACGAGATCCTCGATGTGAACATTCGAGTCCTGTATCGCGCCACCCTCAGATTGAGCGCCATTGCTGAAGATATAACTGTTAGCAATCGTGAAGTCGGTGACCGCGTCCATGGTAATGCCGCTGTCGGCGCTGTCCACTGACCGCCATGCGGGTGAGCGAGGGCATACAGCGTCGGTGAGAAGCTGATGCCATCGCTCGTGGTGTTTTGGATCGCTCCGCCGGTACAGCTAGCCACAGACGCGCAGGCGCCGCCATTGCCGGTACGGTCAGCCCGCCGTGTGTGCCCGCAGTCGTGCCGGTGCTATTCAGACAATTCCGTTCGTGCCGCCGTTGGCCGAGATGCTGCGGAAGTTCAGGCCGCTCGCGCCGATGGTCGTGTTGACGATGCTCAACGCCGTGCCGGTTCCCGAGGCAATCGTATTAGGCGAATTCGTCGCATCGCTGGTTACGTACGTGAATGTTTGCGTGCCGCTGACATCGACGCCAGCTCCGCCCGCCGAGGTGACACTCACGTCTTTGACCAGCGACGTGCCACTTGTAAAGATACCGGAAATGCCCTTGCTTCCGGCCGCAGCTCCCCGGAACATTGATATTTACACCCGTCACCTGAGTATTGTTTCTCATCGTGACGGTGCCGCGTACGGTAGGCCGGGCGGCGTTGGCGCTCGAGGCGTTGGTATTCAGCGTGGGTCGCGCGATCGTCGTAGCGGGAGGCGAAATTCCAAAGAATGCATCGAAGGGCACAGCCGCAACGGCACCGACGGTTCCCTGACCAACCAACCAATCGTTATCACTCTTCAAGTCCCAGGACTCACTCGCCCCGATCGTGGTTGAGCCCGTGTAGACAAAAACTTTTTGATTGACGCCGAAAGTGTTCAGTTTTGCATTAGCCGACGAAAGCAGCTTGAACGGACTGTTAAGAGTGCCGGCGCCGGTTTCCGGGGCTGCCCCAGGATTCACAAACCAGATTACTGGTCCGTTGATCGTTAGGGTGATGGCTGCGTTGGCGCTGGCTGCGGCTCCAGGGTTGCCATTGTCGGTAACCTTGTAGACGAGCGTGCAGATGCCGGTGGCTCCGGGCGGCGGATCATAATCGAAAGTGACGCTACCAGCGCTACTGACAATGTTTGAGATCGTGCCGGTTTGAACAGGCCGTTGAGCCACTTACACTACCTGGCTGGAGACTTGCCGCGGTCAGCGAAAACGCGGCGGAGTTGAAGCGAAATAGCTGGCGTCGTTTGAACTCGAATCATTAGTGCCATTGGTCACGTCCGGGTCAGTAACGCCGCCAGCGAGCGTCAACGGCAGACTCAAACCCGTGATCTTCATGTTGGCCTGGACCGTGTAGGCTTTGGCACCGCTACCGGCGCATCGTTTAGGGGATTGACTGTAATCGTGAAAGTCTGGTCTGCGGAGTTATCGACACCGGGACTTGTCCCGCCATTATCGTGCAGGTGATAGGTGACAACCGAAGTGCCGTTCGCGTTGGGCGCAGGCGTATAGGTTAGGTTCGCCTTTCGGGGAAAGGGTGCAACTCCAGAACCTTGTACCGTAAGCACCGGCTGTCCGCCTGCCGTAAACAACGCGCTGTGAGTGATATTCGTAATTACAAGACTTAAGGTCTGGGTGTCCTCGGTAGTATTCGGGGTTGGTAATCCCTGTGCCGGCCGGACTTCGGAAATGAAATCGGTGACCGTGGTCAGCCGTTGTCTTCGTTGACCGCGCCGGATTCTCGGGACTGTAAACGTCGGCGCGTCGTTGACCGGGTTGACGGTGATGGTGACGACCCCATTCTCGTTCGAGTTCGCCGTGCGTCGTTGGCCTTAAAACTAAAGCTGTCCGGGCCGTTATAGTTCGCGGCCGGCGTATAAGTCACCTGCTGCGAGCAGACTCCGTTCGCATTACAACTCACCGAACCGAAATTGCCATCGTTCCGTTTGTCGTCGCTATGGTGGTTGGGTTCGAGGGAAACGCAGTGCCGTCGGACTTCTTGAATGTCAGGTTGCTGCCGTCCGGATCCTGACCGGTAAGCGTGATGACCAGCGTCGCATCTTCGTTAAGTGAAACTGATTTGATCGAACGCGACCGGCGTGCTGTTGAGTGAACCGGGAACCAGAGCGGTGTGCGGGTCGAGTGGGTTCGCAATGCTCAATTGCGTTCCGCCCAGGCCGCTGCCGGTCAACGTTAAGTTGTAAGCGATCGTGTCACGCCGGGATCGACTTTGCCGTCACTGTCAGCATCAACGCCGCCATTCGCGGCAGCCAGGCTCGCCGTCAATGTCGCGCTGATGTCAGAGACGGCTGGCGGCGCAAACGGTAAAGGTGCAGGTCCGGACGCGCGTTCGGCAGACTGGTTCCGGCTTTTATTCGAGGGGATGCGCGAAACATCTTCGGCTGCTGCTTTGTGGCTTTCTTTTCCACCTTTGACCCGACCTCTGACCTCTGCTTCAGCGACGCCGCCATCGCGCCGATCGGAGCAATGCAGACATTAAAGAGGAGCAGACAGACGAGGAATACTCGTACACTGCGTGCCGCGGAAGCGAGGGATGGTGTTTTCACGTAAAGCTACTTCTTAAAGCGACTTTCTTTGCCCTAAGGGGAACCTGATGCTTATTCGTCGTGGGAATGTTTGCAGAAACTGAGGACTGCAATAGACGAACGTATAGACTATTACGTGGCCCCCTAACTAGTCAACGACAATTTGAGCCCGCGTGAAGACATCGAGGACAATCGGGGTCAACTCTCGGCGCTGTGGGGAACAGGTGATCGCCACGGCGAATGGCCCTGGCGTGGGAAGCTTTGGCCGTTCCCCGAAGCCGACGAATCGCCTCTTGCTTTTTCTTCCTCCCATACGTTAGCGCCCTAATCTCTAACAACAGCACGCTTGCCCATCAAAATGGGAGGCGATATTAACCATCGCAATCGCAGTTTCACCAGGACTGCCACACCCTACACACTGAACTTCCCAAGAAATGACGCGACGCCAACCGTCACCACATAGCCTGCCAAGAAACCAAGGCCAGACAGTTCGAGTTTCAGTTTTCACTGCCTTGTTCATATTCAACGTTTTTCTCTTGTGACGGAGATTTTTCCAGATCTATCGGTTTTGCGAATGCCGAGGTGAGCGGACGCTGTTTGTTAGAGGATGGTTCTGGAGACAAAACGGGGTCTAGGTTATCATCACCAAGGTAAACGACAGTCCTCGAACGCGACTTCCGACTTCGGTTTCAACGTCCGACGCTATGGTCTAACTTGTTTAGAATCGCGAAAAGCCGATCGACAGAAAAGCCCGGAAGCTTGCCGCGTAATAAATTGGATACTTTCGGATGATCAATATCAATTCGTCGTGCAGTTTCCGTCTGCGTCCAGCCCTTTTTTTCGATTGCCTGCCTGATTTTGATCGCGAGTTGGGACTTTATTAGCAGTTCTTCCGCGTCTGGTAAGCCAATGTCCGCAAATACATTTCCGCTGCTAAGTCGATCCGATCACGTTTTAAGCTGGATTTCTTGGCGCTTCTTTGAGCTTTCTCTTTTCCTGATTTTGTGGCCACGTATCTTCCCCTCTTGCCCGCGCTACATGACTCTTATGACAGCGAAGCACAATCTTACAGCCAGAACAATGACGATTCAAGAATCATGTGCGTCTTGAGCGAAAATCTCTGCTTGGTCGCCGTAGTAAGAGACAACGATGAAGCCTTCCAGGAAGCGAATCCGGTTTCCCTCGAGACTTGGCTACTCTGAGAAATGTGGGAATGGCATCGACCAATCGACCACTCATTGATGCGGAAAACAAAGTGCTGAACCACTGGAACGACCTACCCTCACAGAAAAGAAACCGAGCGGCCATTAACTTTTGGTGATTAGAAAAAGAGGCTCTAACGGCGCGAACCGCTAGAGCCCTTTTGAAAACCTAACGCGATTGCTCGCATCAGGCCTTCAGCAACCCATTGTGAGCCAGTCGCCCAATGAAAGGCAAGAGCAATGGAAGAACGAGAACTGAAAGCCCTTGAGATCGCGGCGAAGTCAAAACTCACTCGAAAAGGTAAAACCTGGTTAGTTCCCTCTCAGTCAGTTCGCGGCGCTCAATACACCGTCAAAGCCGATCCGGAAGAGCCACGAATGCAGTTGTCCGGACTTCGAATGCCGAAAGCAGCGTTGCAAGCACATCTTCGCCGTCGAATACACCGTCGAACGCGAGCAAACCGCCGACGGCGAAACTGTCTTCACTGAGTCTTTCAAAGTAACACGCAGAACCTACTCGCAGGATTGGAAGGCCTACAACGTCGCTCAGCAACACGAGAAGGCCGAACTTCAATCTCTCCTGTACGAACTGTGCCGGACGATTCCCGAACCTGAACAGTATCGCGGCCGGCCGCGGCTTTCACTTGCAGATATCATCTTTTCATCTGCATTCAAAATCTACTCGACGCTCTCGGCGCAGACGCTTCATGACTGATTTGCGCGAAGCGAAAGAGCGTGGATATATATCGAAGCTTCCCGCGTACAACTCACTGTTTCGCTATCTTGAAGCCGAGACGCTCACGCCGCATCTCTATCAACTCGTCACGATCAGCAGTCTTCCGCTGAAGGCAATCGAAACCGATTTCGCCGTCGACTCCTCTGGCTTCAGCACAGGTCAATTCACGCGCTGGCTCGACGTCAAATACGGCAAGCAAGAAGACCGTCGAATGTGGCTGAAGATGCACCTAATGTGCGGAGTCAAAACCAACATCGTCACCTCCGTCGAAATCAGTGATGGATATGCCAACGACTATCACTACTTTAAGGGACTCGTTGCCAGGACCGGCGAGAATGGATTCAATATGAAAGAAGTGTCAGCTGATAAAGCCTACCTTGGCGGCGAGAATCTGCTTGTCACGCTGCGGCAAGGCGCCATCCCTTACATTCCGTTTAAGTCGAACTCCCAAATCCAAACGAACTACGGTCCGAAATCAGAGCTTTGGACGCGAATGTTCCACTTCTACAACTTCCATCGGGAAGAGTTCCTTCAGCATTATCACAAGCGTTCGAATGTTGAGACCACGTTCAGTATGATCAAAGCGAAATTCGGTCAACGACTCCGCAGTAAAACCCTAACCGCACAAATCAATGAAGCACTCTGCAAAGTGCTCTGTCACAATCTATGTGTTCTGATTCAATCAGCGCATGAATTGGGAGTTGAGGCAGTCTTTACTGATGAGCTGTGGAAGTTCAGCGAGCGTTAGTGCCTGGCAAAAAGCGGGCGAGGCCCTCCCACAAGCCTCGCCCTCAGGCCACGTGTCCTCACCCCACGCGAGCCACTTCGCCCACCGGGAGCCGGGCGCGACTGGAATTATCCACAGCCGAAGGTCGATGCAATTCATTACTGACCTACGCCGCCTCTTTGTCACCTCCCCAGAACGTCGGCTCAATGCCAAGTTCATAATATGCTCTGGATGGTCACGCAGATGTTGTGACACAGCACCTTGCACAGCAGTTCATTGAACTGCGCCACCCGCGTGCGACTACGAAGCCGCTCGCCGAACTTCATCTTGATCATCGCATTTGTGCTCTCAGAGTTGCTGCGCTTGTGGTAGCGCTGAGTTACAGGAAGATGGGCGCGTTGATCGTGCCGTCGGTTCTGCCGAAAGTGGCGCTAGCCACAGCTTGCATATCAGGCGTCGGGGCACTGTTAGGGTCGACCGGACCCACGCTGATCATCGGGTACATCGGACTGTTGGGCCTCTATATTTTGATTCTTGCCCTGCTCGGAGAGCTGACCTGGGAGGATTTGCAGCCGCTGATGTTATGGCGCTCTCAAAGTCAGGCGCCCCTTGCCCCCTCTCCCTCTGAGAGAGGGGCGGGGTGAGGGAAGCCCAACCGCTCGACCATGCCCTGCCGCCTTCGCCTTACTCCTCTCGCAGGGGGAGAGGGAATACCTCTGGGTGCTTAACCTAGAGCCTATACGGATTAGGAGTCATGGGATCGATCGCGGGTCTCCCCATCCTTGCCCTGGAGGCCTTCGAGAAAGTCGTCGACGGTCTGCTTGATTTCTCGGTCATGGTCCGCTGCCTCGCGCGTTTCCCGTAATCGGTCGGCCTCCTGCTGCTGTTGTCGCCGTCCCTCGGCCGTGATGACATTACGGATGACCCATTCCAGACAGATCTGCGCGATCTGTGCTTTGAGGACAGGGTCTTCTGCCAGCTGTCGATGGCATAATTGTTCGGCTGCGTTCCAGTCACCCTCGCTGTCGAAAAGGGCCTGGCGCACCAAATCACGGACGGGCTGATAAGCCTCGCTCATGATGTCTCCTGGCAGAGTAGCACCTGGACAATGGCCTATGGGAGCCGACTGCGGGACAGCGGTACGGAGGTCGTCTGTTGAATCGCATTCGATGTGTCGACCGCATGGGTCAGGAAATCGCTCCCAAACGCCTCAGCACAGCCACCCATGGCCTGCGCGAAATGGCTACCGTCCCCCTGCATCAGGGCACGGCCAATTTCACCAGCGATCCGCAGATACTCTTGGATCATCCCGGCCCCTTGGAGGTTTTGCGTTTGAATCTCCGCATATAATGCCTGGATCCCCCTTCAGGACACGGCCCATGGTGATCAGCGACAGGCGTGAGTTCGGTGAGCTATAGTTCGCCATCACCTCGGGAGCACCGAATTGCGCTCGCAGGACCTCGGCCAGAACGACTTTTGTAAAATGCTCGAGGTTTTGATGAAACGCCATCTGCCGATCGTGATACTCCGGGGTGGTGTGCGTGATCGTCGCCCCATACTTGTAAAAAATCCCCTCGAATTCCTGCGCCAGCTCGCCCGATTTGGGGGTGGTCGTAAAAATCACATTCTGGCGCCGCAACTCCGTAATCGCGGGGCCGAAGACGGTGTGCATGCCGAGGACTTCCACTCCCTCCGGTGCCACCTCCAGCATCGCCGCCACCGGCTGCGTTTTGATCGAGGTATTATCGACCATCAGCTGCCCTGGCCTGAAGAAGTGGCCTAGTTTGTGGATCAACTCGGTGGTGTGGCTGATGGGAACGTTGATGATCGACCGCGTCCGATTGCGCGATGCATTGCTGGTAGGTGAGGGGGGTGGTCCGCCCGCTGATCAAGACCTGGTAGCCGGCTTTTTCGAAGAACGGCCTGAACCAGCGCCCCATCAGCCCGGTGCCCCCGATCAAGCCGATGGTATGGAGACGCGGCTCGTTGAACATCCGCCGTGGATAGGCGCCGAAGACCCGGACTTCGACGTCATCGGAGAGCCAAGGCCCGTTCCATCGCCGCCAGGCACTGCGCCACGGTCCCATCCTCGACATGCCCCTCAACCTCGATATAAAACCGAAAGCCACCTTTGGTGTCGGGGCGCGAATGGATAGAGGAGAGGTTCAACCCGCTCTCACGGCTGATGAGATGGAGGATGTCTTCCAGAAGGCCGATGCGATCGCGATGGGGGTAGATGACGAACGAGGTGGCATCGGTGCCCGTAGGGGCATGGTAACGCTCGCCGAGCACGGCAAATTTCGTCTTATTTTGCGGCGGATTGCCGATGCCCCGCGCCAGTACCTCCAAACCATACTGCTTGCAGGGCTGCGGCATTGCCGATGGCGGCGGCATCGCGCCAACCCTGTCGCACGATCATCTCCATGGCGGCCGTCGTGCTTGGGGTTTCCACCAGCGCCGCACGTGGATATGTGCGGGCGATGTAGTCCGAGCATTGATGCAGCGCCTGGTCTTTGGACAGGATACGCCGGATGTCCTCCGGCTTCCCCAGCGCTCCGAGGGCGTGATCGATCGGCAGCACCAGCATCTCGCCGATGGTCACCTGGCCAGCATAGCGAAATAGATTATCCAGCGTCTCCGTGACCGGCCCCTGCACGAGACTCTCAATCGGCACGACCCCAGCGCTGATGGCACGCGATGCAACGACCGCCTCGAAGACCGCATCGATGGATGGATAGGCAGCGCGGGTCGTCTCAGGAAACAGCTGTTTTGCGGCTTCGTCGGTATAGGTTCCCTCTGGCCCGAGAAACCCGATCGTCATGCACCCTCCTTCGGCTCATCCCGCACGTATACCGGCGGAGGCCCGCTTGCATCGTCTCGTATGCTTTGGTCGACAGGGATGATCGTGCAGCACAGCTGCCCAGCAGGGCTTTCAGGACGCGGCATGGTTGTGCCCTATGCCACGGCTCAATGTTTCGGGGCCAAGACCATGGTGATGATTCGCCCCTCCATCTGTGGTGACTGTTCGATATTGGCTATGTCTTGCATTTCGAGCCATGAGGCGCTCGAAGTTTCTGCTGACCGAGCTCGGCATGCTCATGCTCCCGTCCCCGAAATCGCATGCTCACTTTCGCTTTATTCCCCTCCTCAAGGAAGCGACGGATCTGGCGGCTTTTGACCTGGTAATCGTTCTCCTCGGTTTTGGGGCGCATGCGCACTTCCTTGACCTGGATCACTCTGCTGTTTCTTTTTCGCCTCGCGACCACGCTTATCCTGCACATAGCGAAACTTGCCATAATCGATGATCTTACACACCGGCGGCTCGGCATCCGGCGATACCTCGACGAGGTCGAGCCCACGTGCGGTGGCCATCGCAAAGGCCTCATCTAGCGGGACAACGCCCAGGTGTTCGCCTTCCGACCCGATCACCCGTACCTCTCGTGCACGGATCATACGATTGAGGCGCAATTTCGGCGTCGCCGATTTGCGTGCGTCAGGAGGTGTTAGCATGCTGGCACCCCTTTCTGGCCACTGACCCGGAACTGGCGATGAGGTTCCGGCGATCATCACAGATGTGGCCACGGACTAGACCGTACCCACGGAAGCATCCTAAACAGATCTCGATGCCTGTATGACGCGCGGTCGGAGGTTACAGCGCGCCCGGTATTCTTGGACTTCATCACGAACTGATGCCGAGGTCGTTTGCTTTCCGATTTCGTCGCCACGGCGCGCATCCAGCCTTCGAGCTTGGCCTGGAGCAAGCGCGAGCTCGTCAGCTGTAAACTCTTCCTTACAGCGGACGCGCACATGCGGCATCTGCTCATGTGCTGGTCCGTGAGTCGAGGACTCTTCTGCGGGTTTCACCATGCGCTTCATAAAAAATTCCCTTCCGTATGGCCAGACCATCGCATCCGGCGCTCATGCTGCTGACATTTTCTCTAACTTCAGCAGGCGCCGTCGCACCGCCCGTTGCCGTCGACGCTTCTTGACGCTGGGTTTTTCATAGAAGGCTCTGGCCTTGAGCTCTCGCCAGGTTCCATCCCTGGCAAGCTTGACGCTTTAACAGGCGGAGAGCTTTATCCAATTGCTGGTCGATCACCCGCACCATCACTACCTCCCTCTTTCTCCCCGCCTAGGCTCCTCGTCCATCACTGGGTCCGTATCGGGGCATACGGTGCCCCCCGGTCCATCAGTGCTCCGTGTGTCTTGGATCCTGGAGCACAGCACCGGGGAGCTGGCCAACTCATGAGTCCTCTCGCGGCGCTCCTCGCGATGCCCTTAAAGCCGACGGCCATGCCACATTAGGTCGATTGAGCGGCCTCGGCAACCTGCACATGCATGGCGCGTGGTCCCTTCTGCCCCTTCTCGACCTCAAAGGAGACCCGCTGTCCCTCGCGTAACGCCTCGAAGGTTGTGCCTTCGACCCCTGAGCGATGGAAGAAGATCTCGCGGCCATCATCCGCCGAGATAAACCCAAACCCGCGCTCTTGCACCATACGTTTGATTTTCCCCGTCGCCATGATGTCCCCCTTCCTCGTTGAGGGTAACCGCCTCCGACTATCTCCGACCTCCACGTCCTGCACCCTTACCGCCCCTTACCCTCCCCGCTGGTGGTGGAAGAGCCATCCACAGCCCATCCCTGTTGTATGGCTTCTCCTGCCACCGCCCTGCAGGCTTCTGTCAGGGTCGATCGTCGCGGCCAGCCCACGAGTCGTGGCAATTCGCTTGCGTACTTGCCCAGACATCTCGGTGTTGCACCAGCCGCATCGAGTTCCTCATCATGGCCTCGGGGGGCGGGATCGCACGCATCACGCTGCGATCACAGGCAACTGTCATCTTGCCACAAGGCGGGATCCATGGAAGATCGGTGCTCGCTATGTGAGAGCATAGAGGTCAACACTCGGTTTGTCAAACAATATCCCCACATGCACAGCGTAGAGGCGAGCGGGATCGCAGGAGCCCTGCGACGTGGCCCGCTGCGTCACAGAATCTTGCGGGGGTCGAGGGCGTCGCGCAAGCCATCGCCGATGTAATTGATGGAGATCACCGCGAGGAAGATCATCAGACCCTGGAAAGAGCGCCCAGTGTGGCGCGAGATCGAGATAATCTTTGGCATCTGACAGGAGACGGCCCCACGTCGGCATATCCGGTGGGAACCCCAATCCCAGAAAGGAAATCGACGATTCGGCGAGAATCGCCGAGCCGACGCCCAGGGTGGCCGCCACGATCACCGGGCTGAGGGCATTGGGCAGGATGTGGCGCACGATCAGCCACGCGCTCGGCACGCCCACGCAGCGGGCAGCTTCGACAAACTCCTTCTCCTTCAACGCCAGAAAAGAGGCGCGCACTAACCGCGCCGGCTGCATCCACCGCAGCCCACCGATCACACCGACGATCAGGATGAAGATCGCCCAATTCCGGCCCAAATGCTTGCCGCATCCGGTCGCGGAACAGGAACACCACCAGCAACAGCAGGGGCAGTTGCGGCAGCGACAGGAAGAGATCGGTCAGTCGCATCAAAACGCTGTCGAAGACCCCCCCGAAAAAGCCAGCCAGGGCGCCAATGACCATGCCGAGCAGGATGGCGATGAGCATGGCGACGAGGCCGACCGCCATCGAGATCCGCCCGCCGTAGAGGATACGCGCCAAGAGGTCCTGCCCCAGATCATCGGTACCGAAGGGATGCCTGGCACTGGGCCCCTCCAGTTTGACGGTGAAATCGATCTCGTTGATGGGTACCGGATAAACCACGGAACCGACCAGCGTGGCCAACGCTAAGGATGAACATGACGACGGTGCCGACCATCGCCAGGCGATGCCGACAGTAACGGCGCCAGACATCGCTCCACAAGGTCCGCGCTGGATAGGTCTCGAGGGCCTTGGCGGCCGGTATGGGATGGTAGTCGACAGCCGCGGCCTTGGGTTGAGTCTCATAGTTTTCCCCCTAACTGTAGGTGATCCGGGGATCGAGGAAGCCGTAGACGATGTCGGCCATGAGGTTAAAGATGACGACTAGGATCGAGTAGACAAAGGTAATGGCCATCACCACCGGCGTATCGGTGCTCTGGATCGAGCTGATCAGCAGCGAACCGATGCCCGGGACGCGAAAGATCTGCTCGGTGATCACGGCCCCGGTGAAAATCCCCGGGAGTTGCAGGGCGACGATGGTGATCACCGGGATGAGCGCATTGCGTAGCACGTGCCCGAGGATCGTGCGCCGCTCGGTCAGTCCCTTGGCGCGGGCAGTGGTGACAAAGTCCTGATGGATCACATCCAGCATCGACGCCCGCACAAAGCGCGTCAACGAGGCGGCCTCAAACAGACCGAGCACGGCGATGGGCATGGCCGCCTGCCGCATATGCTCGACGACCCAACGCATGCCGCTCGCCTCGATGGTCGTACTATAGATAAACGGCAGCCAATCCAGGTACAGGCTGAAGAATAGGATGAAGAGCAGGCCGGTGAAGAACGTTGGTAGGGAATAGCCGACAAACGCAAACGTCGTGGCGATTTGATCGAATAGGGAATACGGTCGCACCGCCGAAATCACCCCGATGGGTAACGCGATCAGCAGCGCCAACCCATAGGCGGTGCCGAGCACAAACAACGTGGTCGGCAGCCGCTGCAGGATGAGGGTATCGACATTGACCCGGCTCACAAAGGAGTACCCCCAATCGCCGCGCAGCATTGAGGTCAACCAGCGTAGATAGCGGACGGGGATGGGGTCATCGAGACCGAATTGGTGGCGTAAGTTGAGGCGGACCTCGGCGGGGATGTTGGGATTCAGCGCCAGTTCCTCGAAGGGATCTCCTGGTGCCATGGCCAGAACCGTGAACAGCACGATGCTGATTCCGACCAAGGTGGGAATGGTGATGAGAAAACGGCGAAGTAGATATTTATGCACATCTTCTCCCCGCGCCCTATGCCTCCCGGTACCAATATGCCAGATCCCAGAAATCGGAATCCCAATCGCTCAATTCCATGCCGTGGAGCTTATGGCTCACCGCCCGCACGCCATTGCGCCAGATCACCGGGATGAGCACGACATCTTCGATCAGGAGGTCGTTCATGCGAATGATGAGCGCAGCGCGCTTCACAGGATCCAACTCGGTTTCCGCTTGCTTCCAGAGACCGTCATATTCGGCGTTGGCCCAGCGCACAATATTGCGCCCCGACCAGTTGTTGGCTTTTTGCGCGATCTGCCAGCTGACGAAGCGATTCAGATGCGCCTGGGGATCAGGCGAGCCGGGCCCAAACGAATACATCTGGATATCGGCGTAGAAGTGCGAGACGTATCGGGGTTTGCCGGGTCGCTGGAGAAATAGACACCGGCGTTCACTGCCTTCAGCTCCACTTCGATGCCGATTTGCTCAAAGCCTTCTTTACAATGGCCTGGGTTTTCTGGCGCACCGGGTTCACCGCGGTCTGATAGACGAGCTTCATGCGTCGCCCATCCCTGACCCGGTAGCCATCGCTGCCACGTTTCCAGCCGGACTGGTCAAGCCGTTGCGCGGCTTTTTCGAGGTTGTACTCCCAGCGTGTGTTGGGCGACTGGAAGCGTTTGGGGCTATCGACGAAGTTACTCGTGGGCTGACCCGCAGAGCCATAGAGCTGCTCGGCGATGATGCGGCGATCGACGGCGACATTATAAGCCTGTCGTACGAGCAGATCGGTCAAAAAGGGATGCGGCGCTTTCAGGCTACTGCGTTCACCGTCGACCTCGGTCCAGGGATCGGTGCGATTGAGTTGGATGTGCTCGACATTGGCTTGCGGAAAGATCACCACCTTGCCGCGCGTCCCCTGCCGTTCGATGCGCTCCAGCACGTCCTTCTCCACTTGCAGATTCCAGGCGTAGTCGAACTCCCCGGTCTGCATCACCGCGCGCGCCGCGGAGGCGGCATCGCCACCCCCCTTGAGCTCGACCATGTCGAAGAAGGGGCGGTTGGGCACATGATACGTGGGTTGAGCTCATAGAGTGCCACGTCGCCCGGCTTGAATTCGACCATCTTATATGGTCCCGTGCCGACGGGCTTGAGGTTATAGGGGGAATTGCGGGAATTTTGCCCTTTGTACTCGCCTACCAGATGCTTGGGCAGGATTGGCCGCGATCCCACAGAAGGCATCGTACCAGAACGGCGTGGGTTCGACGAACGTCACTTTGACAGTGTGCTCGTCGAGTTTGTCGATGTGCTTGATATTCTGGTAGCTGCCGCTGGTCACCGCGCCGGTGGCGGAGTCCGCGGCATATTCCCAGGTAAAGATCACATCGTCGCCGGTGAAGGGCTTGCCATCGTGCCAGACCACCTCCTTCTTGAGGCGCCAGGTGACCGACCTGCCGTCTCGTGTGAGGCCATCATTATCGAGGGTCGGAACCTCCTGCGCCAGGATCGGCACTAACTCGCCATCCCGATTAAATGCGACTAATGGTTCGTGGACGACCCGTGAGGCATCGTTATCCTTCGTGCCGGTGGACAGGTGCACGTTGGCGATCGTCGGCGCTTGCCACCACAACAGGCGTAATCTACCCCCGCCGCCGCGTTTGCTGGGGGTAAACGCTGACGGCGTGCCACGGGCCCCTTGTGCCGCGGCGGGTGCATAGGCCGATAGCAGGTTGGCCACCAGCGGGGCTGAGAGGCCGAACCCGAGCATCGTCCGCATGAACTGCCGACGGCTAGCCTTGCCCTCGACCACACGGCGAATCCAATGGCGCAGATCGTGTTCCTCAATCGGCATGATGCACCTCCTTTCACCGTTTGGTGTTATCGCAGAGGCCATGCGTGGTCCACAAGACCCCTGGGGTCACCCCTGGCGATACCAATACGCCAGGTCCCAAAGATTGGAATCCCAGGTCGTCAACTCCAGGCCCTGCAAGGTATGGCTTACGGCGACCACCTCGTTGCGCCAGACCAGTGGAATCACTACCACATCCTCGACCAGCAGATCGTTCATGCCGATGAACAGCGTCGCCCGCTTCACCGGGTCCAACTCCATTGCTGCCTGCTTCCATAGCCGATCGTACTCAGCGTTGACCCATCGTACCACATTCTGGCCGGCCCAGTTGTTGGCCTTCCGCGCAATCTCCCAGCTGACGAATTGCGCTCATATGTGCCTGCGGATCGGGGCTCCCTGGATTCACGGTGAACATTTGGAGATCCGCGTGAAACTTGCCGAAGGCGTCTGCATTGCCGGGATCACTGGAAAAAAAGACACCGGGGTTCACTGCCTTCAACTCGACCTCGACGCCCACCTGCTCGAAGGCCTTTTTGACAATCGCCTGGGTCTTCTGGCGCACGGGGTTCACGGAGGTTTGATACAGCAGCTTCATGCGGCGGCCATCCTTGACCCGCGCACCATCGCTGCCGCGTCTCCAGCCGGCCTGGTCGAGCAGCTGGGCGGCCTTTTCGAGGTTGAATTCCCAACGCGTGCGGGGGGACTGAAAGCGCGTCGGGCTGTCGAGGAAATTACTGGTGGCCTGCCCCGCGGCACCATAGAGTTGCTGAGCGATCGTACGGCGATCCATGAGCAGGTTATAGGCCTGCCGTACCAGAGAGTCGACCAGGAATGGATGCGAGGCTTTGAGGCTACTGCGCTCGCCTTCGACCTCCGTCCATGGGTCGGTCCGATTCAGTTGGATATGCTCGACCCCTGAGCCGGGATAGATATGGACCTTGCCCCGTCCGCCCTGGCGGTCGATGCGTTCCAGCACATCCTTCTCCACTTGCAGGTTCCAGGCGAAATCGAACTCTCCGGTCTGAATGACGGCGCGCGCCGCCGAGGCGGCATCGCCGCCCCCTTTAGCTCTACCGTGTCGAAGAAAGGGCGGTTGGGCACATGATAGGTGGGGTTGAGCTCATATAGCGCCACGTCGCCGGGTTTGAATTCGACGATCTTATAAGGACCGGTGCCCACCGGTCATGAGGTTATACGGCGCATTGCGGGAATCCTGGCCGAGGTAGGCGGCGAACAGGTGCTTCGGGAGGATGTGTCCGCGGCTCGCGAAGAAAGCGTCATACCAAAAAGGTGTGGGCTGCTTGAAGACGACTTTTACCGTGTGGTCGCCAAATTTGTCGATGCGCAGGATGTTCTGATAGCTGCCGGTCGTGACCGCTGTGGTGGCAGAGTCGGCAGCATATTCCCAGGTGAAGATCACATCGTCCGCCGTGAAAGGCTGGCCATCGTGCCACACCACTCCCTTCTTAAGGCGCCAAGTGACTGCGGTGCCATCCCGCGACAGGCCGCCATTCTCGACAGCTGGGAATCTACTTCCGCCAGGATCGGCACGAATTCACCGTGACGGTTGAAGGCCGGCCAATGGTTCGTACACCACACGCGCGGCGTCCAGGTCTTTGAGGCCGTTGGAGAGGTGCGCATTCAGAATCGTCGGGGCCTGCCACCACAAGAGACGTAGCTTGCCGCCGCCCCCACGTCGGATGGGGGTAAAGGCGGACGGGGTGATGTGGCCACTCGTCTCGGCGGCGGGAGCCTCGGTCGCCAATACCTGCGCCACGAATGGGCCGGAAAGGCCGAGGCCGAGCATCGTGCGCATGAACTCCCGACGGCTGGCCTGCCCGTCGGCCACCGCACGAATCCAACGCCGTAAATCGTGTTCCTCAAGCGGCACAGCTCACCTCCTGTCCCTTTCGCCTCTCAACTCATCCAGGGCACTGGCGGGATGCGAACGCACTTTGGCATGATTATACAACGAAATGCGGGTCCCAATACGGCAGGCCCCGGCGCCAGCGTTTTCGCTTGACAAGGCCACGCCAACAGGTGCAGTTTGGAGCTCCTCTACTTGTATGCTATGTTTGACCTACTTTTCCTCCCCTCTTGCAGGCGAGGGAGAAGAAGTCGAGGGAACGGACCCGTGCGATGAACCATACCTACCCCTCTAGGGAGAAGGGGAGGGAGCAGAGCAATGGCGTATCAGGCCTGGTTTCAGTGTCAGAAGGGTTGCGATGAGCGCTACTCACTGTATGAGGTTGTCTATCGCTGCAAAAAGTGTGGTTCGCTCCTGGAAGTGGTCCACGACATGGAGGCGCTACGTGATCGCTCGGCGCAACAGTGGAAGGATCTCTTCGATGCGCGCTACATGCGCACGAATTACCCCTATGGCAGCGCCATCTGGGGCAAGCTGGAGTGGGTCTGCCCCACCATCGACCCCGGAAATGTCATCTCCATGTACGAAGGGGGGCACGAACCTCTTCTGGGCCGAGCGCCTCGGCCGCCAGCTCGGCCTGAGCGATCTCTGGGTCAAGCAGTGCGGCAATAGCCACACGGGCTCGTTTAAAGATCTAGGCATGACGGTCCTCGTCTCCGTGGTCAAGCAGATCATCGCCAACGGCACGCCGATCAAGGCCGTCGCCTGCGCCTCCACGGGGGATACCTCTGCGTCTCTCGCGGCCTATTGTGCGGCGGCGGGCATGCCCTGCGTGGTATTCCTGCCGAAGGACAAAGTCTCCAGCGCCCAGCTCATCCAACCCATCGCCAACGGCGCGTTGGTGCTCTCGCTGGATACGGATTTCGACGGCTGTATGGCGATCGTCCAGCAGGTCACCCAGGAACATAACATCTATCTGGCCAATTCGCTCAACTCCCTGCGTATCGAAGGGCAGAAGACGGTCAGCATCGAGCTGGTGCAGCAATGCGACTGGGAGGTTCCCGATGTCATCATCGTCCCGGGCGGCAACCTGGGCAACGTCTCCGCCCTGGGCCGTGGCTTCCTCATGATGAAGGAGTTGGGGTTGATCGATCGGCTGCCCCGCCTTGTCTGCGCCCAAGCCGAGCGCGCCAATCCCCTGTATCGCAGCTACCAGACGGGGCTTTAAGACCTATGAGCCCATCGTCGCGCGAAAGAACCCTCGCCACCGCCATTCAAATCGGCAATCCGGTGAGTATCGATCGGGCCATCAAGACTTTGCAGCGCTTCGATGGCATCGTTGAGCAGGCGGATGAGGATGAATTGGCCAATGCGTCGGCGCGCGCTGATCTCACCGGCATGTATAGTTGCCCACATACTGGCGTGGCCCTGGCCGTCCTCTTCAAGCTCGTGGAGCGCGGGTGGATTGCGCCGCATGAGCGGGTGCGTGGTCATTTCAACCGCCCATGGGTTAAAATTTAGCGACTTTAAAATCGCCTATCATGATAGCCGTCTGGAGGGGATCACCTCTGACACACGCTAACCCTCCCGTCCTCTTGCCACCGAGCTATGGGGCGGTCATGGATGCGATCAACGCACGGCTGAAGGCGATGGTCTGAGGCCACGAATGATGCCAACGGATCGGGTCTGAGAAGGATGTCAGGCATGGAGAAAGAGGGCTTTTCGACGAGGGCGGTGCACGCAGGCGAGGCACGTGAAAAAGCTGGCAACGCGGTGACCACAGCGATCTTTCAGACATCCACCTATGCCTTTCGCGATAGCCACGAGCTGATCGAATACATGGAAGGCCATATCGAGCGGGAGGAGTACGGTCGCTACGGCAACCCCACACAGCGCGTCGTGGAGCGCAAACTGGCGGCGCTCGACGGCGGCGAGGCGGCGTTGCTGTTCTCCACGCGGCATGTGTGCGATCACCACCACATTGCTGGCCATGCTGGGGCGCGGCAGCCACCTGGTGCTGACAGAGGATGGTTATCGGCGTACGCGGCAGTTCTGCCGCACGCTGCTGCAGCGCCTGGGCATCGACTATACCTTTGTGGAAACCGGCAATTATGAGGCCCTCGAGGCCGCTATCCGCCCGACCACGCGGCTGATCTTCTCCGAATCGCCGACCAACCCGCATCTGCGCGTCATGGACCTCGACAGACTCGTCGGAGATCGGTCGCACAGCATCAGGTGAAAATCGCCATCGACAGCACCTTTGCGACGCCCTATAACCAGCGCCCGCTCGATTTCGGGATCGACCTGGTCTTCCATAGTGCCACCAAATACCTGGGCGGCCACAACGATCTCATGGCAGGGGTGGTGGCGGGTTCGCGCAGCCTGGTTTCCGCCATTCGCGACATGCAGGCGATGCTGGGCGGCATTACCGACCCGCATACGGCGTATCTACTCCTGCGCGGACTGAAGACGCTCGGCATCCGCATGCGCAAACAGAATGAGAACGGTATGGCGGTGGCCCGCTTCCTTGAGGGGCATCCGCGCGTGCGCCGTGTCTATTACCCCGGCCTGTCAAGCCATCCCGATTATAAGGTGGCCTGCGAGCAGATGAAGGGGTTTGGCGGCGTCGTCAGCTTCGAGATCGATGGTGACATGAAGACGACCTCGGCGTTCATCGACCGCTTAAACATTCCGTACATCGCCCCGAGTCTGGGCGGCGTGGAAACCCTGATCGAGCAGCCGGCGCTGATGTCCTATTTTGAGATGACCGCGGAGGATCGCGCCGCTATTGGCATCGCCGATGAGCTGGTACGACTGTCACTCGGGGTTGAGGACGCCGACGATCTCATCGCCGACCTGGATCAGGCATTGCCGAGTCTCTACAACGAGCTTAACGCGCGGAGTTCAAAGGTTCACAGTTGAACCGCGCACTTCACACTTGAACTCCTATTGAACGTCGCACGTTGAACTTCCATGCTCTCACCATCCGCCATCCAACGCATGTTTCAGTATCTGGCGCCGCGTTATGACCTGTGGAACCGGCTGGCCAGCTTTTATCTGGATGAATATTGGCGTCGCACCGCGGTCAGTCTCATCCCCCCTGGTAGTCGAGTGCTCGATCTCTGCACGGGAACGGGCGAGCTGCTGGTCAAGATGTTGCCCCGCCTTGGGCGCCAAAGGGCAGGCCATTGGGCGTCGATTTCGCCTCGAATATGCTGACCGTGGCCGCGCAGAAGACCAGGCCGCTTCTGCAGTCCACGCCGGCGTCGGCTGCTTATCTTCTGGGCGACGCCGCGGCGCTGCCGTTTCCCAGCGACACTTTTGATTGCCTGACCAATGGCTTCGCGATGCGGAATATGCTCCCCTCCGCAGACCCAGTCTTGCGTGAGATGTGGCGCGTCTTGCGGCCCGGGGGACGGGTGATTATCCTCGACATCTGCCGACCCGCAATCGGCAGTGCTGGCGCAGCTATACCGCTGGCACCTGCAGTGGGTGTTGCCCCTCCAGGCCCGCCTGCTCTATCACAGTGGCCAGCCGTTTCAATATCTCAAAACTCCATTATGGAGTTCCCGCCGCCGACAGGAATTCTGCGCACGACTGGCCGCACAGGGCTTCACAGCGGTCGACCTTCACGCCCCTGTCGGCGGGCATCGCGGGGATTTTCACGGGGCTCAAGGGGGCGAGGTAGGCATTCACCCCCGCCCTACCGTCCCCCATCAAGGGGGAGGGTACTTCACGCTTGCCTTCGCCGTCATTTTTCCTCCCCCTGGTGGGGGCGGATACAGGAGGGGGACACCTAGCCGCAGCGCCTCCAGTAGCTTCTCATGAACCCCGCCGAACCCTCCATTCGACATGATCGCCACCACATCGCCAGGTCGGGCGGCCATTGCCACATGATCTACGATCGGCATCCACCTCGGGAAGGTACACGGCCTCCTTCGCATACTGGCAGGCGATATCCTGCGCCAAACGCTCGGGGCCAGTCGTGCTTCAGGGGGATGTTATCCGGATTGAAGAGCCCCGCAATGACGACCCGATCGGCCTGGGCAAAAGCCTCGACGAAATCCTCCTGGAAGATGGCCCGCCGGCTGGTGGCCGAGCGTGGTTCAAAGATCGCCCAGAGCCGATGACCATCATACCTGGCGCGCAGGGCGGCAAGTGTTTCACGGATGGCTGTCGGGTGATGCGCGAAATCGTCAATGATGGTGATCTCGCGGACGACACCTCGGACCTCTTGCCGCCGCTTCACGCCGGAGAAGGACTGCAAGCCCTTGCGGATAGCCTCGAATGAGACGCCCAAATGGCGGGCCACGGCGATCACCCCTAGCGCGTTCTGGATGTTGTGGCGCCCCGACTAACTCCCAGCGGACCGTGCCGATGTGCTGATCACACTGTTGCACGAGGAACTGCGTCGCCGCCTCGTCCCCTTCGACCTGTGTCGCTCGCCAGTGCGCCTGATCCGCAAAGCCATACCCCTCCCATCGGCATGGCACCGATGTCAAGAGATCTACCACATGGGGGAAATCGATACCCGCCGCCAGGTATCCATCCGCGGGCATGGTCTGCATGAAGCGCCGGAAGGCCTCCTTCACATGGTCGAGATCCCGATAGATATCGGCGTGGTCGAACTCCACGCTGGTGAGAATGGCACTGCGCGGGCGGTAGTGTAAGAATTTTGGCCCCTTATCGAAGAACGCCGTGTCGTATTCATCTCCCTCCACCACGAAGAAGGCGCCATGGCCGAGTTTATAGTTCGTGCCGAAGTTGCGCGGAATGCCGCCGATCATATAGCTCGGGTCCAATCCCGCCGATTCCAGGACCCAGGCCATCAGTGACGCAGTGGTCGTCTTGCCATGCGTACCCGTGACCACGATCGGATGGCGATCAAGCAGAAAAAACTCCGCCAGGGCCTGAGGGAATGACAGAAAGGGAATGCCCTGGGCGAGCATGGTCTGCACTTCGGGGTTTGACCGCGACACCGCATTGCCGACAATGATGAGATCGGGGTGATCAGCGAGGTGGGCCGGCGAGAATCCCTGGCGTAGCTCGATTCCCAGCGCCTCTAGTTGCGTGCTCATGGGAGGATAGACGTTCTGGTCCGATCCCGTCACGCGAAACCCTCGGGTTTGGAGCATCCCGGCCAGCGCACTCATCCCGACCCCGCAAATGGCAATCAGATGGATATGTCGTGACTCAGGCACGCGATAGTCTCCTAGAAGCGAGGACCAAGGCTATGAGGACTGAGCACTGAGGTGATCGACTCACTCGTGACTCAGCCCTCAGTCCGAGTCCGTTTGCAGCCCCCGCATCACCACATCATGGATAAGCGGGCGGAAGGCCCTGATGCCTTCTCGCTGCCGTGACGGGTGCACCCGGTTCGTGAGCAAGACGACGATGACCAGCTGTGCCGGATCGATCCACAACGAGGTTCCGGTAAATCCCAGGTGGCCAATGGCGGTCGGCGAAAAATACTGTCCTGCGGAGGAGTGCCCCGGCGTCGGAGTGTCCCAGCCAAGGGCCCATGTCGACTGCTCAGGCATGCCCTGGCGCGTGGTGAAGGCCCGTAGGGTCGCCGTGGACACCAGCCAAGCCCGCCCTTGCAGCCCATCCAGGAGGCTTTGCGCAAACCGCCAGACCTGACGAGCGGTCGCGAACAGCCCCGCGTGGCCGGCCACTCCTCCCATGATCCAGGCGTTCTCATCATGCACTTCCCCGTCCAGGACCCGCCCGCGCCATGGGCAGCTCTCTGTGCTGGCAAACGGCACGCCGGTGGGTTGCGGTCGCTGTCAGGTTGCGGAATCCCATGCCGTCTGCAGGCAGCACCGTGAAAATCTGTTGCCGGCAGAATTCATCAAGGGGCATGCCAGCCACCGTCTCGACTAATTCACCTAACAGGATGAACCCTGCGTCGCTGTATTGCACGGTCGTCCCTGGGCTGGCAATCAGGGGCTCTCGATGCAGCGCGGCATAGACCGCACGCCGCCGGTCAGGCTGCGACCAGGTGGAATCGATCGCGCTGATAGTACGGCCTCCAGGCTGGCAGGCCAGAGCAGTGGCTGAGCAGTTGCCGCACGGTAGGGGAGTCGCTGGTCAAGCGCCGAAAGGCGTCGAGATAGGTGTCAACCGGGACATCGAGCCTGACCTTACCCGCCTCGACCAGCAGCATCAGCGCTGTGGTCGTAGCGATTGGTTTGGTGAGCGAAGCCAGGTCGAACACGGTCTCAAGAGTCATGCGGCGGGCGCTCGGGATGAGGGCCGCCGCGCCGACGGCTTCTTCATAGATGAGGTGCCCCTGATAGCCGACCACCAGAACGGCTCCGGGGAAGCACTCCTCCTCGACCGCTTGTCGCAGCAGACGGGAAACGTGTTGAAAGCCTTCTCCCATAATCGGTTTCCCTCATCAGCCTGCCGCCACCCTGCCCCCGAGATGAGGGCGGATGGCAAACGTGTAGTCGCCCAAGGTCACGGCAGCACCTACCACCAGAGGCAGCGCTATTGTACTGTGCACGATAGGCTTCGGCAAGAAAGTACCCCATCTCCGACTGTCCTAGACTGCACAGGCAGTCTTCGGCGGCACCGTTACCAAACAAGCCAATATAGGCCGCATCACGCCCTTCGGAGGGGTTCGCCAAGACCGCCTGCGGCGGGATCGGCATCTTCTCGATTCCAGCGCGGTATGATGGCCAGTCATCAAGCGCGTCCCTATGTTGACTGCCACGGTCGAACGACATATCTTAAAAGCAGGACCTACAACGTGTCTGTGGTCATGAGAGGAGGTGTCAGCATGACAGCACTTTACGACCGCGTGGTGAAGGGGATGGAGGTCGCGCTGGAAACAGCGCAAAAATCCGTCGAGGTGATCATGGGCAAGGCCGAGGATACGGCCGAGGTGATCAAATTCCGGTTGGAGAAGACCAGGCTGGAGCGCGAAATCTCGAAGAAGTTCGCTGAACTCGGCAGCAAGCTCTATGAAAAAGCTGTCCGAGAGGGCAAAGAAGCAGGGATCCTGCAAGATGCCGAGGTGCAGGATCTGATCGACAACCTGAAACGCATGGATCGGGAATTAGCCCACATCCAGGCACTCGAAGAACAGGAGATGGAGAAACAGGCGGGTGCATCCTAAGACTCAAAACGATCCGAACAGGGCCTGTCGGGGCTTGCACTGCCCCGCAGGCCCTTTGTATGTCAGGCTAGCTGCGCCAATTCCGCCCCCTCGACTGTCACATCGCTGGCGGCGTGTCGTCAAACCTGCCGTCCAGGGCATTCCAATAAATCCCATTCATATGACGCCAGCGCATGATCGCCGCCTGCTTCACTTGGGCGATGGCCTGCTGCTGCATGTCCGGAGCATCGCAGTATTTCTCGACGATGGCGAAGCCGCGCGCGCCATGCATCGTGTCGGCCTCAATATGCTCAGCGAAAAACCGTGCCTCGCGAGCGCCTTCGGGCCAGCCATAGTGTTTCGAGAAAGCGGGGACGATACGGCGGTAGATGTCGGGAGGTTGGGATTCGAGTCCGATGAACATCCCTGCCACCGCCACCTGCCATGGTTGTTCATAGACCTGTCGCCAGCCCCAATCTTTCAAGGCCTGGGTGTTGGGAAGGACCGGCGTGGCGAGAAATTGTTGCTTCGGCGTGCCGCAGGCGGCGGCGAAGTCGAACAGCATGTCGATGTGCCGATTGTCCGGGTCTTCCTCCTCGGTGAAATTCTCCAGCATGAACTCCTTCACGTCGCGATGCGGCGTGAGCGCGGCGATGTACAGCATCCAATTCAGGTAATCGCTGACGAAGTGATAATGCTGCACGACGTACACCGCCATTTGCGCCGGCGTCAGTTTGCCATGCGCCCACAGGTCGATGTAGGGATGGTTCTTGCTATGATGCTCATCGCGGGCGGCTATGAGCTGCTCACGAAATGTGCTTGCCATCGCTGCTCCCTCCTCTCTCTTCCGCCTGGAGAGTATACCGCAGACAGACACCGCTCTTCTGTGTTCATCCGCGTGCATCTGCGGTTCCCGTCTTACTAGTCGGCCAGAAAGCGTTGATAGCTAATGCAGCCCTGTAATGCCTTCGCCGCGCGTTGAAACGTGGGAAGCTTGGGATGCCTTCGGTGAATAACAGACGCTTAAGCTCCTCTTCAGCCTCCGGTACATACGATGGGGTGACGATCGCCAGGAAAGGCTTATGTGTGCGCCGCTTGTGGGAAATCAGCAGGTCGAGCAAGAAATCTCGGAACGGAGGGTTCGCTTCCATCCGCCGAAAGAGCATATTCAGCGACAGCTCAAAAGCAATGATGTCGACCTGAGGATCGTCCTCGAGGATTTCCAGGATCTCGCTCGTCTGCTCGCCAGCCTCCCAATTGCTCCCCATGTCGATGGGATTACGGTAGCTGCCCCCGACGATGTTGAAAAAACTCCCCAGCCGCGCATAGGACTGCTCGGAGAGCGTCGGCACTTGCAACCCGGCTTTGGCGAAAGCGTCTGTGGTGACCACCGACTGGCCACCGGTCATGGAGATCAGCGCCACACGATCCTGCCGAGTGGATGGTACATAGAGTAGGGCCTTTATGGTGTCGACCATTTCTTCGAGGTTGTCGACCTCGATGGCGCCCGTCTGCCGCATGACCGCCCGCCAGATCACCATCGATTCCGCCAACCAGCCGGTATGCGAGGCAGTAGCGCGGGTCCCTGGTTCGGTCTGGCCTCCTTTCCAAATCAACACTGGTTTGCGCGGCGTCAGCTCTTGGAGGAGATGGAAGAGTCGCCGTCCGTCGCGCACGCCCTCGATATACATGCCGATGATTGACGTATCCGGGTCGTCGCGCAGGTAGTCCAGATAATCGGGACTGTCAAGGATGACGGCATTGCCATAGCTTATGAGTTTGCTCACTCTGATGCCATTCAGATAGCCCATGAGGGCGAAGTTATAGCCGTGCGTGCCGCTTTGCGACAGAAAGCCAACCGGCTCCACTCTCCCCGGCATAGAGCTCGGGGAAATTCCGCAGGCCGATCTTCGGGTTAAAGACTCCCATACAATTTGGGCCAATCAATGGCAGGTTGGCCTCCCGTGCCATCTGGGTAATCGTGCGCTCCAGCTCACGCCCCTTCTCATACCTGTCTCACTGAACCCCGAGGTAAAAAGCATCGCCCCACCTACCCCTTTGGCGATACAATCGCGTAGCACGAGAGGTGCAACCTCGCGCGGCACGGAGATGATGACATAGTCAACCGGTCCGGGAATATCCAGGAGGCGTTGATAGTTACGCACGCCCAGCGCCTCGATGCCAGCGGTCTCGTTCGGATCGATATTGACAGAATAGACTGGGCCCTGAAAGGTACTGGTACAGCGCAGCCAGCGATAATCATTGGCTTTCTTGGCACCCACGACGGCGACGGAGCGGGGGTTCAACAGGCGGTCCATGGCGTACGTATGGGGCATGGGCTCTTCACCTCCGGGAACATTGCTTGAGCGGGTGAGCGAAGAGGCTAGCGCTCCTCCGGAAGCCTCTCGTGCGGTACAGATGTAGTATGTCCTAGTGCCCCATTGCAAGGGTAAAGTAAAAAACGTGAGCATGCCAATAGTTACGAAAGCTTTTCCGAGAGGAGTGCTGGTCAGGGGTCGACGGCCTGGAAGAAGGTTGCGGGCGCGTGTAGGTAGATCGACATGTGGTGGAGGCCTTGGCGTGAGTGATGCGCCATCATCACCCCTGCCTGTTGGGAATATTCCTCCCGTCGTGGGTGTCGATTCTGGCAAGAGCACGTGGTATGATTTGAGGGCGTTGCGGCGCAACCTTTCCCCCATAGGCCATGACGAGAGGAACAGATCAATGACACAGCGGTTAGTCAGCGGATGGATTGTCGCATCGGTTTTGATGCTTTCCTGGTCTGCCTGGGCGGTGGAGTATCGCCTGCAGATAGCCAATCTCGACTACCTGACAGTTTCTGCCTACACTGATCGTTTGCAACCGGGACAACCGGGTGAAGGCAGCCTGGTCCGGCTCGAAACACGGCTCGACACGATGGAGTTCCCGGCCAGTGCGGTGATCCCGGGTCGCGATATGCTGCTGCTACAAGACCCAGCATACGGGGGCAAGATTCCCGATCGCGTATCGGTTCTGCCGACGACCAGAGAGCAAGCCTGGACGACCTTCGTGTGGGACGCCAATCCGGGGGATACAGTGGCGTTTGTGGTGAAGAGCGACATGCCGGCATGGCAGGAGGCGTGGTTCATCGGCGCCAATCCAGAGGGAACTTTGCGGCGGTTATCGCTCGGCAATCCGTCGCTGTTCGGCGGTCGATCCTATGAGGTGCCCCAGGTCTCATACGATTTCCTTGCCAACGCCGCCTATCAGGGAACTTTCCCGAGCTGGATGGCGCAAAATGCCGAATCGCTGAACGGCATGTCCATCGCTATTGGGCAAGGAGGGAACCGATATAATTATCCGGATCGGGTGTACGTGGTGTTGAAGCTTGCGGCGGAGCCCCGCACGTATAAAGTCGTGATCGGGTGGCGCAATACCAAGGATCGTGGGGAAAATAACAGAAGAATCGTCAATTAATTGCCTTGAGACGGTGAGGGGCCAGGACACAGGAGGCCGCGGATGATGACGACGGCAGGGGGGAACAGATTGGCGGATGATGCCTCCGCCCGGCACAGGTGGCGGCAAGGCTTAGTATGGTTTTCCTTCAGCGCTTGGTGCATTGTGCTGATCGCTCTCGGCTGGGCATTCGAGGTTCAGGCCCAGGGGCAACTCGGTCGTTCGTTAGAGCGGCTATCAACTGAAATCGTCGATCTGTTCCCAAAGGTTGAGGGCGATGTGGTGAAGGTTCAGGGCAATGAGGCCTTCATCACGCTGGGCGCCCCGAACAACATCCGCGAAGGCATGGAACTCTCGGTCGTGCGCAAGGGGGATGAATTCAAACATCCCCTCACCGGCGCCGTGCTCGGACGATTCGAGGATGATGTCGGCGTCATCGTCATCAGTAAGGTGTCTGAAACATATTCCAGCGGCACCGTGCGACTCGCAAAGGCAAATGTGAACGTACGGCCGGGAGATCGGGTGCGCATCACCAAAGGGAAAATCCAACTGGCAGTGCTGCCGCTGAGGGGCGATCTGCCCGATTGGGTGTCGCGCGAGGAATTACTGGAGCGCCTCCGATCAGCCCTCGAGGAAACCGGCCGCTTCCAGGTGACGGCGGCCGACAACGTGCGTGTCTATCTCGCAGAGCGGGGGATTCAACCCGATGAAACGCTGTCGCAAGACGTCTTGGCGCGCATGGCCGAGGACCTGCGGGTGACCTATGCGGTGGTGCCACGGACACGGCAGGTTGGTAACGAATCGGTGTTGGAAATGAGCCTGACGGGGCTCACCCTGCAGCGCACGCTGCTCACCAGCTCGGCGATCTTGGCCGAGCCAGAGACGGTGGTGCGGGCGCCGGCGCCGGAGCCCAAGGGCCGCCCTGAGGTCCGTTCGGGTGTGTTTAAAGAGGCCCGCAAACCGCCCCCGGGGTACCGTCTGGACCTCTCCACACTAGATTTGGGCAAGACGATGAAGGAGCTGATCGCCCTGCCCTTCATTGTCACGAGCATGGACGTCTGTGGCGTCATTGCCGAGGCGAGTGAGGATATCGTCGTCACCGACAGCAAGAAGGTCTTGGTCTACCAACTGACGGGCGAGCAGGTTGAATTCATCGACGAGTATGTCCCGGGCGTGGCCTCCAAGCTCCTCACGGTCCAGTGTGCCGAAGTCGATAAGAACCCGGGGCAGGAGATTATCGTCAATCAATACATCAACCATGCCCTTGATACGGCGATCCTGACCTATCGCAATGGCCGTCTACAAACGTTGCAGGAGCACATCGATCTCTTGTTGGTGGCCGTCGACACCGATGGCGACGGGGTCAACGAAACGGTCTGGGGGGCGCAGTATGACCTGACCGAGTTTTTCACCGTTGGGCGCGCTTCCCTCTATGCTATGGACAATGGGAAGTTAAAACGCCAGGAACGCGTCGATGTCCCTAGAGTCTTCCGTGCCACCGGAGTGACGCTGGCGGACATATCCGGAGATGGACGCCGGGATCTGGTGATGATCGATGATAGCCGGCAACTGCGCGTCTATCGCGGGCAGCAGCAGTTGTACAAGACCGGCGATCGGGTCGGCGGCGGCTTTATTGTGGCCGAGGTCGAGCGCGAGGGGGGGACGGCGGGGGCGCCGGGTGTCAAACGCAAATACCCGTACTTCTTGGAGCCCTGGATGGCGGTTGCCGACCTGAATGGCGATGGCCGTCAAGACGTCGTCGTGCCCCGTAATGCCCGCAGTCTGGGGGGCTGGTACCCAATGTGAATATATACTCCGGTGGCGATGTGGTGGTCCTGTCCTCCACTGATTTTGGCTATACTTTGACGGCCATCACGCCGCAGTTCGATGGGGTGGTGAGCGGCGTGTCGATCCTGCGTCAACGGTCCTACCCGGCCTTTGTTATGGCGGTCGCGCAGGGGACGTTGTTCGGAGGTGGCAACAGTCTCATCCTGATCAGCCGTCGTCTGTGACCTTCTGGGCTAGGTCGCTGAGACCACGCGGGTGGCGCTGATATAGTCGTGCCAGCCGCGTTTGGCCGGGGGGAGAGCCGCCCAGAGGAAACCTACGCCGGCGGGTAAGAGGGCATAAGGAAGGGTGAGCAGGCGGGCGAAGGCTCGGCCATAGCCGATGGGGCGACCGTCGGCGGACACGACGACGATGCCGAGGAGTGCCTTACCGAAGGTTTGCCCGAACGCCCCCTCAGTCAGCGTGTAATAGAGGACCGGCAATAAAATTACCGACGTGCCAAACCAGACCAACCCTAAGACAGTCCATAAGACTGCCTCTGTCTCCGGGGCATCGAGAGTAGCCCAGCCATAGTGGCCCGCTACTGCTATAGCCACGATGATCTCCAACAGCAGCACCATGGCGGCGGTCATCAGGAAGAAAATATCGAAGCAGCCAGCGAGCACCCGGCGCCAAAACCCTGCAGGCTGATCTCGCGGCATGCCGTTAGCGCTCATCGTCATCCTCGTCCTCGGCTCCGTCGTCCTCTTCCAACTCGAGCTCATCGACTTCGAGTTCGAGGTCGTCTTCGATCTCCAGTGTGTACTCCACGATCTCTTCATCCTCGTCATCCGCGGGCGACCCATCCACCGCGAATCCGAGGCTCACACCATCGCCGTCTTCATCCAGATCGAGGTCGTACACCTGTTTCACCTCCGGAGATTCCCTCGGGGTCTGAGCATTCTCAGGAGATTCGCCTCCGAGGGTCAGCCGCATTCTCGATCTCAAGCGTGATGTCCCCCAGTAGACTCAGGTCCAAGGTTTGCGGCATGACCGTTTCTTGGGAGCTCACCCGTCCGGCACCCGGCTCAACCGGCGGGAACTGATCCTCTCCAGCGGACTCGAGATCCAGCGTCAGCACCAATTCCGGAGCGGCGCCGCCTTGCTCTGCCCAGCTCGTATGCCTCCGCGCCCGTTGGCTCAGCCTCGACGATTTCCAGCTCGACCTCACCGAGTTGGTCGAGGTCAACGTCCGACGCCGGACAGGGGTTCGGGCAGCGTTCCTCGCATGACGTCCGCACTCGCCGCCTGATACGCCAGCAATAGGTCTGGTGGATCAGGTCGCAGGGCATAGAGGCCGAAGGCTGCGTGCTGCTCCATCAGCCCATGATTGCATTTGCGGCAGCGTTCCAAATAGGGAAGCTTGTGTATCCGCATTTAGGGCATTTCATCGGAAACCCCTCAGAGCATTCACAAAGACAGAACTGAGTAACGAGGACTGAGTGATGAGTGAGAGAAACGCTCAGTCCTCAGTCCTCGATACTCATCACTGTTCTCCTCGATGCCTGCTTTATAAGGTTACCTTCTCACGGTACTCCCCGAAGACATCCCGTAGGGCGTCCGAGATCTCCCCGAGGGTCGTGCCACATTCCACCGCCTCAATGATAATCGGCACAAGGTTCGTAGTCCCTCGCGCCGCCCCATGTAACCGATCTAACACGGCCGTCACCTGACTCTGGTCTCTGTGTCGTTTCAATACTGAGAGCTTTTCGAGCTGTGCCTCAGTCGCCCGTTCATCGATGCTCGTCAGTTCCACAGGGTGCTCCTCGGGCATGACATACTCATTGACTCCGACGACCACGACGCGGCGCTGCTCGACGCTGCGTTGATACTCGTAGGCGCTGCGCTGGATCTCCTGCTGGATATATCCCTGTTCGATCGCGCGCAACATCCCTCCCATCGCATCGATGTTCTCGATGTAGGCTAGCGCCTCCTCTTCAAGTCGCGTGGTCAGCGCTTCGATCGCGTATGAACCCGCCAACGGGGTCGGCGACATCGGCTACCCCACTCTCGTGGGCGATGATCTGTTGCGTGCGCAAGGCAAGGCGCGCCGCCATCTCCGAGGGGAGGGCCAGCGCTTCGTCCAGGGCGTTGGTATGGAGCGATTGCGTCCCGCCCAGCACGGCGGCCAAGGCTTGGAGGGTGACGCGCACGATATTGTTTTCGGGTTGCTGGGCCGTCAGCGTGCAGCCACAGGTTTGGGTATGGAAGCGCAGCATGCAGGAGCGTGGGTCTTTAGCCTGAAAGCGCTCGCGCATGATACGCGCCCAGAGGCGTCGTGCCGCCCGGAACTTGGCGATCTCTTCCAGGAAATCGTTGTGCACCCCGAAGAAAAACGACAGGCGAGAGGCGAAGGAGTCGATGCTGAGCCCAGCGCGCAATGCCGCTTCACATAGGTTATGCCATCGGCCAAGGTAAACGCCAGTTCCTGCACGGCTGTACAGCCCGCCTCGCGCATGTGATAACCGCTGATGCTGATGGTGATTCCACTTGGCAGGTGGTCCTTGCGCATACGCAAATACATCGGTCACCAGGCGCATCGATGGCTCTGGTGGGTAAATATATGTGCCGCGGGCGATATATTCCTTCAGGATGTCGTTTTGCAGAGTTCCCTGCAACAGCTATGGGTCAACACCATGCTTTTTGCCACCGCCACATAGAGCGCCAATATAATCGCCGCCGTCGCATTGATGGTCATCGAGTGCTGACTTTGTCGAGTGGGATGCCCTCGAATAATGTTTCCATGTCGTGTATGCGAGTCGATCGCCACACCCACCTTGCCCACTTCCCCCTCGGCCATCGGGTGATCCGAGTCATAGCCGATCTGCGTCGGCAGGTCGAAGGCGACACTCAAGCCCGTCTGGCCCTGATTGAGGAGATATTGATAGCGTTGGTTCGACTCTTCGGCGGTGCCGAAGCCGGCATATTGGCGCATCGTCCACAAGCGACCGCGATACATCGAGGGCTGCACGCCACGCGTAAAGGGATATTCTCCGGGGAAGCCCAAGTCTGCGAGTAATCCAGGCCGCCACGTCGAGCGGAGTATAGAGCCGTTCGAGCGGCATGCCACTCATTGTTGTGAATTGCGTGTGGCGCTCGGGGAGGCGTTCGAGGGTTTCGTGCAAGGTCTGCTGTTGCCAGGCATCTTTCGCACGCTGAAGGCGCTCCAGCTGCTTGTTGTCAGCACAGGGATGCTCCTTACATGAGGTGCAAAGTTCGCGGTTCAAAGTTCAAGTTTCAATTGACTCAATAGCCACTTGCCCCGTCTCGACCGCCATGTCCGCCAGCACCTGGATGTCTTTCACCTGCCCGCCGGTAATGGCACGAATCTCTGTCTCCATTTTCATGGCCTCGATGATGACCAGGCTCTCTCCCGCCTGCACGGTTTGACCAGTCTTCGACCAGCACCTGGACCACGCGACCGGACATGGGAGCGGTGATGTCCTGCCGCCCACTGCCCACTGCGGCCGACCTGCGCTGAGGGCCGCCGGCCTTGCGCCGGGCGATCTCCACGCTGGTCGCGAGATCGCCGACCTGCACTTCACGTCTGCCCCGACGCTGCCAGACGAAGGCGCCGAAGACCTTACCACTGAACTACCAGCGAATAGAGGCCCGGGGCAGGATTCGTGACATCGATCAGGTACTCTCGTCGTCGACTGTGACCCGGACGAGTCCTGTGTCGTTGCCTTCGTCCAACTCCACCGTATGCGTGACGCCGCCGGTGGTTGCGTGCAGTCGCACCTTAACCCCTCCGACGCATGAGGTCGACACGTCCTGCCAGTTTCCAGGGGTTCACACCTCGCCGCCTCTGGGACGTCGTGTCGCCGCGGCCTGTCGAGCCGCCTGCCAGTGATCGAGCGCCGCGGCGATCAAGGCCATGTCCTGCGCCAGCTGTTCCGGGTGCGCAGCGTGAGGCTGATAGCGTCGCTCGATGAATCCCGTATCCAGGCGCCCGGCCTGGAAATCTTCATCGTCCATGAGCCACTGATGGAAGGGAATGGTCGTCTTGATGCCACCGATCACATACTCGCCGAGGGCGCGCCGCATGCGTGCGATGGCCTCCTGACGGGTCCCGCCCCAGACCACCAGCTTGGAGATCATGCGGATCGTAGAAGGGGCTCACATCGCCACCGGCGAACACCCCGCGCTCGTCGCGCACCCAGGGTCCGGCCGGGGGCTGTAAGATGGTGATCTTGCCCGGAGAGGGACGGAAATTGTAGGCGGGTCCTCGGCATAGATCCGGCACTCGATGGCCGCACCTCTGAGCACTGATATCTTCCTGGCGATACGCCAATGGCTCACCGTCGGCGATGCGCAGTTGGGCCTGCACGAGGTCGATGCCGGTGACCATTTCCGTCACTGGATGTTCGACCTGTAGACGGGTGTTCATCTCGAGAAAATAAAAGTTGCGGTGCGCATCCACCAGGAATTCAACCGTCCCCGCATTGCGATAATTCGCGGCCTGGGCCGCTCGCACCGCTGCCTCACCCATGCGGACCCGCAAGTCCTCGGTCATCAGCGGCGATGGAGCACTCCTCCACCACCTTCTGATGGCGCCGCTGGATCGAGCACTCGCGCTCGCCGAGGTGGATCACCTGACCATGGCGTCGGCCAGGACCTGGATTTCGATGTGGCGAGGGTTGGTGACATATTTCTCGAGTAGATGGCCGGGTCGCCGAAGGATGAACGCGCCTCCGAGCGCGCCGCGCGCAGCGCTTCCACAAGCTGCTGCTCGTGATGGACCAGGCGCATGCCTCTACCGCCACCGCCGAGGGCCGCCTTGATCATGACCGGATAGCCCATGGTGGCGATCGACCTGCCGCGCCTCCTCGTCGTCTTGCAGGAAGCGGTCGATCCCCGGCACCACGGGCACACCCGCCGCCTGCATGGCGCGCCGGGCCGCGTCTTATCGCCCATGAGGCAATCGCCGGGCTCGGGCGGGCCGATGAACACCAGTCCTTGCTGCTCGCAGGCGCGTGCGAAGTTGGCGTTTTCGGCCAGGAAGCCGTAGCCGGGATGGATGGCTTCGGCCCCGGAGGCCAGGGCGGCCTCGATGATGCGGTCGATGACGAGGTAGCTTTCCGTGGCTGGGGGTGGACCGATGAGATACGCTTCGTCGGCCATCTGCACATGCAGCGCATTCCGGTCGGCCTCAGAGTATACCGCCACGGGGCTGATCCGAGCTCCCGGCAGCCGCGTATCACCCGGATGGCGATCTCGCCGCGGTTGGCAATGAGGACTTTGCGGAACATAGCCTCAAAGGATCAAGAAAAACCGTCCGCTGCGCCTTTACAACGGAATATTGCCATGCTTCTTCGGTGGATTACTATCCCGTTTATTCTGCAACATGTCGAGGGCGCGGATCAACCGGGCACGAGTCTCTTTGGGTCGATCACCTCATCGATGTAGCCCAGGGAGGCCGCGATGTATGGGTTCGCGAACTTCTGACGGTATTCCGCCGCCTTCTCGTCGCGCATGTGCTCTGGTGCGGCGGCCTCCTGAATATCGCGCCGGAAAATGATGTTGACCGCTCCCTCTGGCCCCATCACGGCGATCTCCGCTGTGGGATAGGCCAGATTGACGTCGCCCCGGATATGCTTGCTCGACATCACGTCGTAGGCGCCACCGTAGGCCTTGCGGGTGATCACGGTAATCTTCGGCACCGTCGCCTCGCAGTAGGCATAGAGCAATTTGGCGCCATGCTTGATGATGCCGCCATACTCCTGAGCGGTGCCAGGGAGGAAACCGGGCACATCGACGAAGGTCAGCAGCGGGATGTTAAAGGCGTCACAGAAGCGCACGAAGCGCGCGGCTTTGATCGACGAGTTGATATCAAGCGTTCCCGCCAGATAGTTGGGCTGGTTGGCGATGATCCCGACCGGACGGCCGTTGAGACGCGCCGAAGCCGATGACGATATTCTGGGCGAACAGCGGCTGGACCTCGAAGAAATATTGCTCATCCAGCACGATGGTAATGATCTCTTTGATGTTATAGGGTTTGTTCGGATTGACCGGGACGATGTGCCGCAAGCGTTCGTCGCTGCGATCGATCGGGTCGTTGCAGGCGCGGCGCGGCGGGTCCTCAGCATTGTTTTGCGGCATGAAACTCAGGAGTTCCCGCAGCAATCCATAGACATTCTTCCTCGGTCTCCGCCGCGAAGTGCGCCACGCCGCTCTTCAGGCTGTGGGTCATGGCACCGCCGAGCTCGTTGAAGCCCACATCCTCGTGCGTCACCGTCTTGACCACCTCGGGACCGGTGACGAACATATAGCTGGTCTCTTTGACCATGACGATGAAGTCGGTGATGGCCGGCGAGTAGACCGCGCCGCCGGCGCAGGGTCCCATGATGGCTGAGAGTTGCGGGACGACGCCGGAGGCCAGCGTGTTACGTAAGAAGATGTCCGCATAGCCCGCCAGGCTGATGACGCCTTCTTGAATGCGCGCCCCGCCGGAATCGTTGAGGCCGACGATCGGGCAGCCGGTCTTGGTGGCGAGATCCATGATCTTGCAGATTTTCTCCGCATAGGCGCCGCTGAGAGTGCCACCGACAAAGGTAAAGTCCTGGGCGAACACGAACACCTGTCGGCCATCGATGCTGCCCCAGCCGGTCACCACGCCATCGCCAGGAATGTGTAATTTGTCCATGCCAAAATCGTTGCAGCGGTGCGTCACAAACTTGTCGATTTCCTGGAAACTCCCTTCATCCAGGAGGAGTTTCAGGCGTTCGCGTGCTGTCAGTTTACCAGCTTTGTGCTGGCGTTCGATGCGCTCTTCCCCGCCGCCGAGCTCGGCGTGCCGATGACGCTCTTCTAACTCCTTTAAGCTTGGCCTGGATGTCGGTATATTCGATCCCCATACGAATTCCTCATTCAACCATGATCGCCCCATCAGCTGATGACATTCCGAGTCCACAGCCCCCCACCCGCATTGCAGAGAGGGAACGTCGGGGAGCACGGTAGAGAGCCTGTCAGTGCCTGAGCGCGGGAGAGAGATGCGTGGTAGCTGGAGGATGGCCATGTGTGTGTCACCGCCGCTTGAAAGCTTCTGGAGTGCTCATTCTAGGGAAGCCCTTGGGTAATTGCAAGAGCTTTTTGGCCGGTTTCCATGACTCTGGAAGCCCGTGCCACACGGGGACATCCCTTGTGAGGGGCAGGGAAATATGGTAGAGTCACGATAGGAGGGGACGTCAGGGCTGCCGATGCCTTGTAGTCGCTTGCCTGCGCGCAAGATGATAGCGCATCCGCGCCGCAGTATACGGACGAACTAGAGGAGATGCACATGGCAAGGGCAGAAGGCAGAGAAGGCGCGATGCGGTGCTCCTTTTGCGGCAAACATCAACGGGAAGTGAAGCGCCTGATCGCAGGGTCCAAGGCCTATATCTGTAATGAGTGCGTGAATCTCTGCAACGATATCCTGGCTGAGGACACCGCCACGACATTAGAGCAACAGTCGAGTGCCCACCGCCTGATCACCCCGAAAGAGATCAAGCAGAAGCTGGATGCCTACATCATCGGGCAGGAGCGTGCCAAACGGGTCCTGTCGGTGGCGGTGTATAACCACTACAAGAAGCTCTTTGGCAATCTGAATACCAACAATGAATGTGGAACTGCAGAAGAGCAATATCCTGCTGGTCGGCCCGACGGGTTCTGGCAAGACCCTGCTGGCCCAGACGCTGGCCCGCATCATCCAGGTGCCCTTCGCGATTGTGGATGCCACCACGCTGACCGAGGCCGGATACGTCGGCGAGGACGTCGAGAATATCATTCTCAAGCTGGTCCAGGCAGCCGACTACGATGTCGAGAAGGCCGAGCGCGGCATCATCTATATCGACGAGATCGACAAGAAGAGCCGCAAATCGGAAAACCCCTCGATTACCCGCGATGTCTCGGGAGAGGGTGTGCAGCAAGCCCTGCTGAAGATCATCGAAGGCACCGTCGCCAACGTTCCACCGCAGGGTGGCCGCAAACATCCACATCAAGAGTTCATCCAGGTCGATACCACCAACATCCTGTTCATCTGCGGCGGCGCCTTCGTCGGCCTCGACCGCATCGTGCGCGAGCGCATCGGCAAACGTGCTATGGGCTTCACGGCCAGCCTGGACGCCAAGATTGACGATACGCAGGAGGTCTTGAGCCAATGCCAGCCGGAAGACTTTCTCAAATATGGCCTCATCCCGGAATTGGTGGGGCGACTGCCGGTGGTGGCCACCCTGGATGAATTGACCGAAGAGGAGCTGCAGCGCATCCTGGTCGAACCCAAGAACGCCCTGGTTAAGCAGTTCCAGAAGCTGTTCGAATATGAGAAGATCCGCCTGACCTTCACCGACGAGGCGCTCCAGGCCGTCGCCAAAGAGGCGGCCCGCCGGAAGACGGGCGCGCGTGGCTTACGCTCGATCCTGGAAGAGGTGATGCTCGACATCATGTATGAAATTCCATCGCGCACGGACCTGCGCGAGTGCACTATCGACGAAGAGGTCGATCTTGGGGAAGAAACCCCCGTCCTTCTGTCCGAGCGGCGTGCGAGCTGAGACGACGATGCGGGTAGCCATTTTTGGCGACATTCATGGGTGGTTCGAACCAACCCAGCAGCCCACCATCGAGTATTTCCAGGATGTCGTGGCTGCATTGGATTGCGACGTCATGCTGCAGGTGGGCGATATGTGCCATTATCGCTCACTGGCCCGCCCGGTGTATTGGATCTACGGCAATAACGATTGGCCCCCCGCCATCGCCGAGATCGAGGCCGGTCGGCGCGATGTGCGGAATCTTCGCCACCTCAAGACCGGTGCAGACGGTGACCATCACCGTCGGCCATGAAACGCTGTGCGTCGCCGGGTTGAACGGTGCCTATGATCCCCTCTATTCGGAGACGCCTGAGGCCGATAGCAGCGACCCGGAAGCCGCCAGCTTCTTTACGCGAGCTGACGTCAACGCCATGCTGGCGATGCGCGGGCAGCGCATCGACATTCTCCTCGCCCATGGCTGCCCCGCCGGACTCGGCTTCGGCCGCGAGCCTGATCATGCGGTACCGGCCCTGCGACAGGTCTTGGACGCTCTGCAACCCGCCTATATGTTTTGTGGACATGCCCATTTGTATCGCTATGTACAGCATGGTCGCTACGCAGGTGTATGCCCTGGCGCAGTTGCTGGATGAGTACTATGTTCTGGATACCAGCACCCAGCACCTCGAGCGTATCCCGAGTCGACCTCTCGCTCACCTCTATGGTCGATCATGACCCCATCCACTACCGCCTGGTTGGCTCCCTGTACGTGTCGAACCGATGACGGAAGCAGATCTAGGGACGGTGCTCGACATCGAGTACGCTGTCCTTTGCCAGCCCATGGCCACGTGATATTTTCCTCGGCGAACTGCGCGGCAGCGATGTCGCACACCTGTTCGTGGCGCGCATCATCGAAGGCGACCAGCAGGGACGTGTAGCCGGATATGCCTGTACCTGGGTGGTCACCGATGAAATGCATGTCACCAGTTTCGCCGTCCATCCCAGCTTTCGCCGCCAGCACGTCGGGCACCAGTTATTAGCAGGCGTCTTGACCCACGCCGTGGAGCTGGGCTGTCGCCAGGCGGTGCTGGAGGTCCGGGTGTCGAATCGCGGCGCCCAGCGCTTGTATGGGCACTTTGGGTTTGCGCCAGTGGCAGTGCGCAAGCGCTACTATACGGACAACCACGAAGACGCCATCGTCATGTTCCTCGATGACATCGCCGTCGGCTGCCGCCCGCGGATCGGCACCCTAACCCGCTCGCTCATGCGGCTTGCAGCAGGGGCATAGTACCGGCGGTCCAATTGTCCCCCCACCCGAATCGCTCTCCCAGAGGGACAGGCCTTACCCACATCTTCCTCCCCCTGGCGGGAAAGGATTCTGGTGGGTGAAAGCCTCACCAAGCCTCACCCCCACCCTCCCCATCAAGGCGGAGGAAATGGGCTCTAAGACGGCATCGCAAATCGATGAGCGCGCTCTCGGCGATAAAGCGCTTGACATGCGGGCGCCATCATGTCAGGAGTCGATCATAACGACCAAACGATTGGCCAAGGTGGCCCGATGGCATGGGAAGGCCCGAGGGGTCACGGATCTCCTCGGGAGGGATGGCACTAGCCCGCAAGAGGAGGGGGCGAGGCACAGGGGGAGATATCCATGAAAGACCGCGTTGAAGTGTTCTGGTTCTCGGAGCAACCCTATGGCTACGTCACCGAAGAGGATCTGTCCAAGTACGATTCCGGACGTCTGGGCTTTCCGAACACGTACTTCGACCCCCAGAAGGCCCACGTGCTGTATAACCAGTATCATGAGCAGTATGCCCTCGCCGATGAGGTCGGCTTCGACGGCATTATGACCAATGAGCATCATGCCTCCTACTGGTGCATGAAGCCCTCGGTCAACCTCGATGCGGCCGTCATTTGCAAGGTCACCCACAAGGCCAAGATCGCTATCCTCGGCAACGTCATCGCCGTCAACGACCCGGTGCGCATGGCGGAGGAGATCGCCATGCTGGACTGTTTTTCCGGCGGCCGCATCATCTCCGGCTTTGTCCGCGGCACCGCCGTCGAGAGCCTGCATGGCGGGATCGACCCCACGGAGAACTTCGCGCGCTTCCAGGAGGCCCATGACCTGATCATCAAGTGCTGGACCACCCCTGGCCCGTTCCGCTACGAGGGCAAGTATTATCACTATCGCGCCGTCAACCCCTGGGTCGTGCCGGTGCAAAAGCCCCACCCGGACATCTGGTTCCCCGGCACCGGCAGCCCGGAGAGCGTGGTATGGGCCGCCAGACACCAGCACCCATACATGAATCTCGGGGCGCTGGTGGACGTGACCGAGTACTTAAAGGGCGTCTACATCGACACCGCCAAGGAGGCTGGCTTCACCCCCGGGCCAGAGCATTTTGGCTATCTCCTGCGGGTGCTGTGCGCCGATACCGACGAGAAGGCCATCGACATCGGCCGCACCTTCATGTGGACGGAAAACCATCGCCAGCGGGGCCCCAGAGAGCACAACGACCCCCCCGGCTACCAGTCCCGTGAGGCGCTCAAGGTCAAAATGAGCCGTCCGACCATTGGCACGGGCACCTTTGGGAAAACGATGGGCTACGACGAATTGCGCGCGGTGAATAACATCATCGTCGGCAACCCCGAGACCGTCATCAAGAAGCTGACGGAGATCATCCAGCGCCTGAACCCCGGCTATCTACACATCTACGGCAATGAGGGGCCCATGGCCCATCAGGATGTGAAGCGTTCCATCGAGCTGCTGGGGAAGGAAGTCATCCCGGCCCTGCATGAGATCGAGCTGCAACCCTACAATTAGGCCGACATCCGCACTAGCCATCCCCGGCGCTCGCCCTATGACGTGGCGTCGGGGGTGGCTACCCGTCGTTTAGCCGTGGGATGTTGTCCCATGCGCGAGAGGAGACTGAGCCGTGGCGCAAGATTACACCGAACAATTGATCGACGTGGCGGGGATCCGTCTGCAGTTGCTCAAGGGGGGCAGTGGCGAGCCCTTGCTGGTGCTCCATGGGGCTGGCGGCAATCCGGGTTGGCTGGCATACCACCAGGAGCTCGCGCAACATTTTACGGTGTATGCCCCCTCTCATCCAGGCTACGGCCAATCCAGTCCGCCCCGATTGGATCAGCACCATCAACGACATGGCCCACTTCTATCGCCAGTTCATCGAGGAGTTAGGCCTGGCCCCCGTGCGTCTCATGGGCTCCTCCATGGGGGGCTGGCTGGCGGCAGAGATCGCCGCCATGTGCCCCGCCTATTTGCGAAGCCTGGTGCTGGTGGATGCGGCAGGGATCAAGCCGGAGGTCGGGGAAATCGCCGAGATCCTCATGGTCTCCCAGGATGTGGCGAAAAAACTCCGGTTCTACGACCCGACGCAGGTCCCCGACTATGACACCGTGGTGAATCGCCAGCTCACACCGGAAGAGGAAGCGGTACAATGGCGCAATCGGGAGATGACCTCGCGCCTGTGCTGGAAGCCCTACTTCCATAATCCCAAGCTACCCGCCTACTTGCGTGGGGTGAAGGTGCCGACGCTTATCGTCTGGGGGAGACAGGATGCGATCATCCCGCTGAACTGCGGCGAGCTCTACCAGCAGGCGCTCGCCAACTCCACCCTGCATGTCATCGATCGTTGCGGGCACTCCCCGGCGTTAGAGAAACCCCAGGAATTCCTGAAGGCGGTGCTGGAGTTCCTTGCGTAGCGGCAGTGAACTACCGATGCGTCTCCCTGGTCATCCAATGCCAGCGTCTGCGCTGATTCGATGGCAGTACCTACGGCAACGTCTCAGATCGCGCGAGCGCAAACCGACCAGTGGGGAGCCTCATCGATGTATTGCCGTTGCCGATTCCGCTAGGCCCGCCCGCGTCAACATGTAGTCCACGAGTTTAGGTACGGGGTCAAATCCCACCACGTTCACAGCGTCGGCGACGAAATTCGACAGGGCGTTGACGTCGAAGAAGTACACCTGCCCATCGCGGGCATTGACTAAATACTCAACCCCGCCGACTTCAATGTGGGCCGCAGCCATAATGCGCTTGACCGCGTCGACGATAGGCGGCGGTGGCGTGTAGGCTTCTACAGGCACCTGGCGGCCAGAGACACCATCCTGCATGCCTGTACCATTCGAAGCCGCTGGCAGCCGACAGTAGTCGGCTGGACAAAGGTTGAACTCACCGGCGGCCAGGTGCAGGCGGATGGCATAAAGATATTCGCCCCCTAGGATCTCCACGCGTACAATGCTATTTCCTGCCGCCGGCAAATACTCCTGTACGAGAGCTGTCTGGTCGATCCCCAGGTCCATTACGCCGCTTGCGGCGGCCTGTCGGAGTTCCTCTGGCGTCTGGAACGGCACGATTTTCGCCCCGCTGCCGCCAATATTCGGTTTTAGGATCACTGGAAAGGTCAGGCCTTCGGCGGCCATCGGGGCCTGTGACGGGTCGTTAATCACGCGTGCACGCGGATACCGCAACCCAAGTCGATGCAGGAGGCCGAGTTGCCGCGCCTTGGAGAATTCATAGACATAGGCGTCATAGCCGTTCAGGACGTTCGCACCGATCTCTTTCAAGAAGCTCAGGTAGTGGAGCGTGTAGAACATGGCCTGGATGTGGCCGCGCATATAGACCGAGGGACTCATGCGATTGACGAGGAGGGCATATGGGAGGTGACGATCGGCTGGGTCGAAGTGGTTGTTGTGAGCCAGCAGGCGGTCGTAGGCAACCCCACGGCGATCGAGCTCAGCAAAGAGTGGTGTAAACCATTCAGGGTGTTCGTAGAAGATCGCTATCCGCCTGTCATGGCTGGGTCTGGGGGCATGATCCATGGTGACCGTCCTTAATTTCTATCCAACATGGGCCAGTAAGAGTTATTGTCAGGTCTCTTCGATGCAAGGGATTTCTTAAGACTGAAGTGGCCCAATATCAGAGGACAGGGGAAAAGCTGGGGCTCTCCATCACGCTGCCCATGCCGGGTGGCGGGAGCCTGTGGAGAGCCCACACCGCAGACTTGGTGGGCTGATGGGGGCGAGCAGCATGCCACAGGGCTGGCGTCGTCCCCGTCTGTGCGCTGGATCAACGCGTCTCAATTATCGGGCGACCCTCTGCTGTGCGACAAGGTGTTCGTCCCACGGCCCTGGGAACCGCCCGTGCAGGCGGCCTTCGCCGGAGAAGATCTTCTCCTCTCGCGGCCACTGGCTTCTCGGCAGCTCGTAGGACACCTCGATGCCGTTGCCATCGGGATCGTGGAAGTAAATGCCCATCGAGATGCCATGGTCGGAGACGCGATCGATCGGCACATGCTTGTCCTGGAGGCGCTGGTACACCTCCTTGAGATCGTCGAGGCTGTGCATCATCCAGGCCATGTGATTCAGGCCCACCTGCCCTTTCTGTTGCGCCGGCGCGCGTCACCCACCTGAATGAGCGCCACTTCGTGGGATTGTTCCCGGTCGGCCGACAGGAAGGCGGCGCGGCCAGGGATAAAATCATAGGTGTGCAAACCCAAGACATCTGCATACCACTGCCGGGAGCGCTCGGCGTTCCGCACGAAAATATTGACGTGTCCGAGATATTTGGGTGTGTAGCCCATGGTCTTCCTCCTCTGCGTCATGTTGGCCCGTAGGGGCGACGGTCGCATCCCACTGACCCATCCTGCGCGCCTGGCTCTTGCCTCCCGCATCCTTCCCAAGCTGACGCTCGGAAAGCGCTGCCGCAGCGGCGCGCTTTCAACCGGCCTTCTCGCCGCGCGGCTGCGCCAACAACCGTTGGAGATATTGTGTAAACTCCGGCGACTCTAGATCGAACGGCCCCAGGCCGCGCGCCACGATTTCCCCTTGGCGATTGACGACCACGGTGGTCGGCGTGCCGCGCACTCCAAACCGGCGGGCCACTTCCATACGCTGATCGAGCAACGTATCGAAGGTATACCCGTGTTTCTCCATGTACGGCTTCACCGCTTTCTCGCCGCTGCCATCGATCGAGATGGGGAGAATGAACACATCTTTATCCTTCAGCATCTCGGTGACCCTCTGCACGGAGGGATTCTCGCGTTGGCAGACCGGTCACCACGTGGCCCAGAATCGCACTACCACGACCTTGCCCTGGAGGCCCGACGAGTCGAACGTGCTGCCGTTCAGGCCTGGCAGTGTAAACTCCGCCATCGGCGTGGCTGGCTTGACTTCCGCTAGGCCCATAGGGGGCTCTAGCGTCTCGCCCATGGCGATTCTCAGAGTTAACCCGAGCAACAGGGCAAGACTTGCCAGGGGCAACCAGGCGGGTTGGCAAACCTTGCGTCGAACGATCATAGCTCCTCCCAATTTTCCTTCTCACGCCGACAGGTTGGCCACCAGCTCGGCGGCCGTGTTAGAGCGCTCCAGCAGGCCCTGCACATGGGCTTTGGTCCCTTTCAGGGGTTCTTCCATGAGAATGCGTTTGATCGGGCCCTCTCCGAGATTAAAGGACAGGCTGTCCCAATTCACACCGAAGACCTGATCGCGAAACTTCTTCAGCACCATCCCTCGGAAATACGCCCGGGTATCGACGGGGGGGTTCTCGATCGCATCAGCGATGTCTTGCTCGGTCAGGATGCGCTCCAGAGATCCCTGCCGTTCCAGCAGGAAGTATAGGCCCCGGTCCTGCCGCAGGTCGTGGTACTGGAGATCCATCATGGCGACACGTGAGCTGTCCCAATCCGCTGTCCGTCTATCCATATAGGATGTCAGCAGGTGCCATTTGGTGACCCAATCGATCTCGCGTCGCAGCGAAAAAGGATCTGCCGCCAAGCGGTCGAGGACGTTCTCCCATTTCTGCAGTATGTCACGTGTTGCCTCATCCCCGCCACGCTCGGCGACATAGCGTTGGGCATATTGCAGATACTCGCGTTGTAAATCCACCGGCAAGATTTTGCGCCCGCTGGCAAGCTCGATTGGTAGCTTACAGCTGAGATCGCGCGACACATCTTTGATGGCTTTCACCGGGTTGCGCAAGGAGAAATCCTTGGTGACGAAGCCATCCTCGATCATCTGTAGCACGAGCGAGGACGTGCCCATTTTCAAGTAGATCGAATACTCGGACATGTTCGAGTCGCCGACAATGACATGCAGCCGGCGGTATCGGTCACGGTTGGCGTGGGGCTCGTCGCGCGTGTTGATGATGGGGCGCTTCACCATGGTATCGAGGCCGACCTCGGTTTCGAAGAAATCGGCGCGCTGAGAGATCTGATAGGCACAGTGTTCGGTGCCGTTTTCCGCCCCCACTTTGCCGGCGCCGCAGAAGATCTGCCGCGTCACTAGGAAGGCGGTAAATTGCTCGACGATCTGGCCGAACGGGACGTTGCGGTCCATGAGGTAGTTCTCATGGCAGGCATAGCTGTTCCCCTTGCGGTCGCTGTTGTTCTTATAAATCAGAATGCGCTGTCCCGCTGACAGCAAGGGTTCGGCGCGGGTGCGACTCACCTCCAGAACGCGTTCGCCGGCCTTCTCATAGCGCACGATGTCGCGAGCATTGGTACATTCTGGGGTGGAGAATTCGGGGTGGGCATGGTCGAGATAGTAACGCGCGCCGCTGGTGAGGGTGGTATTGATGGACATATTGGACTGATCGTCCGGCGGCTCGAACTCCGCGTCAATCTCAAACCCCCGCGCGTCCATAAAGGGTTCTTCTTGATCGTAGTCCCACAAGAGCCGCCGTTGCGGATCGCCCTGATAGCTGTTGACGAGTAGCAGGGAGACCGAGATCGGGTCGAAGTTGGGGTCATTTGGGACAATGACCCCGTACTCGATTTCGGTACCCATGATTTTTGGCACGGCCATGTTACCCTCCCTTACCTGGATGGCCAGATATCTCGCGATCTCTTTGTTCCATCCGCATCGGCGATCTTGTTCACTGCAGGTCGATCTTCCGTGCTACGTCGCTCACAGCACCCCATGTTTCGCATACGCATCGCGCAACAGTATGCCCGTCTTGAGTTCCTCTTCTGTGAGGTGCTCCACTTCGACTTTTTTCAACGCTTCGTTCACGGTCTCGACGGCGATATCCTGAGGGATCACCACCACCCCGTCGGTATCGCCGAAAATGATATCGCCAGGCTCGACCAGAACCCCGCCGCATTCGATGGCGCAGCGATAGGCAAACACGCGCAGGCGCCCTTTCGAGTCGAGCGGCGAAATGCCGGTCGCGAACACAGGAAATGTCATGCTGGTGATCCGCTTCATGTCGCGGGTCATGCCCTCGATCACCACCCCTCGGGCCCCTCGGGCCTTGGCCGCGGTCGAGAGTAATCCCCCCCAGAGGGCTGCCTTTGCCGTGGCGGGTGCATAGGCTACTAGAACGTCGTCCGGTTTCAGGCTGTCGACGACTTCGATGTCCATCTGGTAGGGTTTCTCAGGGACTTCGAACACCTCGGCATAGAGCACAGGCATGGCGCGCCCCACCACCAGGGCTTCCGGGTAGAGTGGACGAATCGTCTCGCGCATCACCTGATCACGAAACCCGAGCACATCCAGGATGTCGGAGATCACCGATGCCGCCAGCTTTTGCGCCATGAGGTCAAACATGTCGCGCTCAGTGGCGAATTCCGGCATGGACCCTCCTTCGCTGAGTTCGCTGAAGCCACCTGCTTAATACCAGTGTGCTCCACGTTATCCCAAATGTATCCTTCGGCACTCCTGGCGTCAAGCATTCCCTCCCCCGCGTGAAGAGGCAGTTGCCGTTGGGATTCAACCTGCTACATTGGGGTGCGGTTGTGTGTAGTGCACCCCATGTGACAAGCGGCCACGAGAGGATACTCCGTTCCGGGGCCTTCTGTCTTCATGGGGAGCAGTATACTGCGGTCTACAACGCCAGACTAGGGACGAAGATGAGCGTGATTGTGCGGATCGCGTTGTCTGGTGCCGAGATGTAGGGCTTGCTAGGTGCATTTGACCGGAAAATTCCGTCGGAACCCTCACTGCAGAAAGCGCCTCTGCCTGCCATATCTGAGCGGCAGGGGATGACCCCCGGAGCTATTTGAGTCAAGTAGGGTGCATTCTCTGCACTAGAACCAGGCCATCATGCTGCTCTCTGCTCACGACAAGAGGGCTCAAGAATTATAGCGATGCCTCCATATGATACCTTCGGTTGCAAGCTTTGACAGGTGTCTGGGGATTGGCATAGGGTGAGCTTGGAGCTCACACCCTTGCCCCACAAGCCCATTGTAGAAAATGATCAGGGCACCACCGGCGATGCGACCTCTGGGAATCAGCTGTTCACCATCGCGCAGACCTTTGACGAAGCGATCGCGATAGCGATCCTGATGCAGGTGTCATGGGGCGCCAGGGGTGGTCTCGGGCGGGCGATCTCGAATAGGCTGCGTATCGAGGTGTAATAGGGGAGCTGCGAGGGGCCATGCTCCCTTGCCCATAGTACGAGTGAACGAGCAATGTTACTGTACCAGTGTCGTATAATCCGATAGAGGACGCGGGTGGGGTACTTACAGCGAAATACAGGTGGAGAGGAGGGAGGGGTTATAAGGCAACGGGGAGTTGTCCTGATCCTAATTAGGTCTGGGACCGTTATCGTTGGGAATTGGATTGTTTCCGACCCTCTCTCTGGCGGATGCCATCCTGGCGTGGGCGGCGACCGATGGGCTTGCCACGATTTGGCTTGGAATACAGGGTCCCCGGCCTCACCTTCAGCAACGCCACGATCATAACCACAGGCATTTCGCTCTAACAAATTCGAGTTTCCCCCGTGCAGGGGGGTGAGCGTTAGCGTCGATGACAGCGGGCCTATCGAGATCGCGTTCGCCACGCCCGTCTCGCTCTATTCTCTGCACGCCCACGGTAGCTCAAGGCCTCTCCCAAGGGGGAGAATCGGTACTGTCATTCGAGACCTCAGGGCTCGATGCTGCTCTCTACCCAGCGATCGTATTTCTAGTGTAGAATGCCTGGGATGGCGGGTCAAACTAGGCGTGCCAGATCACTCATCACTGGCGCCGGTTCGTTCTCGACTGACGCCCGATGGCAGCCGCTCGGCGCGCGGGCTCCCGACCCGGGCGGGGGGAAAGCGGACATCCATGCAATGCTGTGGGTTGCGAGCCGGTGGGTCAATCATCCCGCGGTAGGGGCGTGATCTCAGGAAGAGATTTTGGACCGGCGGCATCCTATCGACAGGGATATCGCTCTCTAAGCAGGGAGTGCACTTATGGCAGAGATTCTGTGGAGACCCTCGGAAGCCGTGGTACGGCAGACGCGCATGACGGCGTTCACGGACTGGCTGAGCCAGCGCACGGGGAGGATGTTCCCCGATTATCAGGCGCTGCATGCGTGGAGCACCGAGCATCTCGAAGAGTTTTGGGAAGCCTACCTGGAGTTTACGGGGATCATCACCCATGCCCCACACCAGCAGCGGTTGAGCGCACGTGTCATGCCGGGAGCCCACTGGTTTGCCGGCATGCAGCTGAATTTTGCGGAGAATATCCTGAGGCGGGATTTCTCTGAGCCGGCTATCGTCGCCTGCGTCGAGCCGTCTGCTGATGTCTCCGGGGGCGACGGTTTGTCTGGCCGCGCATACAGCTTCGAGCAATTGCGCCACCTGGTCGCCCGCTGTGCCCGTGGGCTGCGGGCCGCAGGGATCGGGGCGGGCGATCGGGTGGCGGGCTACGTGGCCAATGTGCCCGAGGCCATCGTTGCCTGTCTGGCCTGCGCCAGCGTTGGCGCCACTTGGAGCAGTGCCTCGCCGGACTTCGGGTTAGCGGCGCTGTGCGACCGCTTCAAACAGGTCGAACCCAAACTCGTCTTCGCCAGCACCCATTATCGCTACAGTGGCCGGACCTTCCGCACTGATGAGGTGGTCAAAGCCCTCCATCAACACCTCCCCTCAATGCAGACCGTCGTCTCCATCCGCTACCCGATCGACGAGGGCCATATCGTTGGCGATGTGGCCTGGGAAGATTTCCTTGGACCGGACGATGCCCCGGAGCTGTCATTCACGCCAGTACCCTTCGAGCATCCCCTCTACATCCTCTTCTCGTCCGGCACCACTGGTGCTCCCAAATGCATCGTCCACGGCACCGGCGGCACGCTCCTGCAACACCGTAAGGAGCAGGAACTCCATACCGACCTAGGCCCAGGGGACTCGCTGCTGTACTTCACCACCTGCGGTTGGATGATGTGGAATTGGCAACTAAGCGCACTGTCGCTAGGTGCGACTCTGTATCTGTACGATGGCAATCCGGGATTTCCCGATGTGCCAGCGCTCTGGCGCATCATTGACGCCCTGAACGTGACGCATTTCGGTACGAGCGGCCGCTACATCGAAAGTTGTATGAAGCATCAGCCAGCGGTGCAGCTCGGCAGCCTCGGGTCGATGTCGAAGACTGCGCACGGTGCTCTATACCGGTTCCCCGCTGTCGGCCAGTGGCTATCGCTGGATCTATGAGACCATCAAACCGGATGTCCACCTGGCTGGCATCTGCGGGGGCACCGACATCATCTCGTGTTTCATTCTTGGGAATCCCAATCTGCCGGTGATCGCCGGCGAGATCCAGTGTAAGGGGTTGGGAGTGGACGTAGTCGCCATCGATCAGGATGGCCAACCGGTGCTGGGTAAGCCGGGCGAGTTGGTGTGCCGCCAACCCTTGCCCTGCATGCCTCTGGGATTTCTCAATGATCCGGACGGCAGCCATTACTATCACGCTTACTTCGATGTCTACCCAGGTCTGTGGCGCCACGGCGATTATGTGGAATTCACGACCAATGGCGGCGTGATCGTCTATGGACGCAGCGATGCGACCCTCAACCCTGCCGGCGTGCGCATCGGCAGCGCGGAAATCTATGCTGCGCTCGATCCCCTGCTCGAGGTCACCGGCGCCGTAGTAGTGGGCTGGATGCCCTCCGATCAGTCCGATGAGGTGATCGTCCTCTGTGTGGTGCTGGCGCCGGGACAACGCCTCGATGCCGCCCTGGAGCAGAAGATCCGGCGCACCATTCGCGCACAGACCTCACCACGGCATGTGCCCCAGCATATCTTCCCGATCTCAGAGGTGCCGGTGACGCGCAGCGGCAAGCCCGTCGAACTGAGCGTCAAAGCCATCCTGGCGGGGCGGCCAATCCCCAACCGCGAGGCGCTGGCGAATCCGCAGGTGCTGCAGGAATTCGAACAGATTCGTGAGGAGCTGCTGCATGCACGACGCTTCCAAGTCTCCGGCACCAAAGGCGTCGCGGTAGTGGCTAATCTTCGCCGCCGATCTCCTCGCCCTTTGTCCCGTCGATGACTGTTATCACCTAGCCGTCGGGGAACCAGTTTTTCGGGCTTGCGATCTTGAACAGCGTGACTCGACGGCCATTCTAGGGCGGCGGGCCTGGGTAGAGGTCGATCGGTATGTGAATTTGGTCAGTCAACCATGGTGGGTAGGCAGCAGCATCCGCTCCCCCGTGAGGGGGAGGGAGCCATTGGACCCAGATGACCTTACATCTTTGCCTTGATCCGCTCGAGAATCTCCTTATTTGCAGGGAAGTCCCCTGTTTCCAGCTTCGAGTAGATGAGTTCACCGTCCAGGGTGATTTCAAAGCGACCGCCATCCGCTGGGATGAGCTTTAGTGCGCCGAACTTTTCACCGAACGCGTCCATGATCGCCTCCGACAGGCTCACGGCCTGTGGGACGTAGTATCAAGCGACACAGTACTCAATAGCGATTTCCATTTTGTCCTTGGCCATTCCCCTTGTCCCCCTATCGTGAGCTCCGGCTCACTGGTCCCTCGTTGTTGGTATTGGTACTGCAGGATAGTAGAGATACCCACAACCCCTTACTTACTGCCGCCGGCGGCAAATGTCAAGGGACACCCTCCGAGTGGGTGCGCGTCAGAGTTTTGCGTTGCCATGCCAGGGCTCGCGTTTCGCCCCCTCTCCCTCCGGGAGAGGGAATCAGTTTTGCGACGGTGCTGCAAAATCGTCATGCCCACCCCTTCTAGTGGCTGAGTAGCGGTTGAGGCCGCTGAAATAAGCTGCCGTAGCCGATGATGTGCGCCAGATTTGCGCGCGACGGAATCCACCAGGCGCAGACATACCGGCCGCCCTTACCGCCAGACGCCAATGCGGAGTGGGCGCGTGCGTGCGCTTGGTGATGGCCAGGCGCAAAAACGGTGACGCACGCTTCGATCATCGGTCAATGTCACATGATTGCTACGGAAATCGATTATGCCACGCGTAGTGCTTGATTCGCGTCCAGCGGTATGTTATAAGGTAGCCTCTGACGCTATGGACGCTATGTCAGAGGTCGAGCCGACAAGAGGCTTGACAGCCGGTCGTATCAGGCCCGCGTGCTGCGGTATCGAGCCTGTCTCACCACGCAGCTTAGGCCCAGCTGCAACGTTGGGTTCTCTATCTTCATCGGTAGAGGGGTGGTCAGGATGGACTGGCTAAAGCATCGTCTTCGCCTCACGATGTCCGTACTTCCCGTGGCTCTCGTCATCCTTGCATTGGGCGAGCAGGCATCAGCGCAACAGAGCAGCCCAGCTCCACCGCCAACTTTCGGCTCCGGAAGAACAGGCACACCGGGAATGGGCTTGCCCATGACCCCCGGTGTTGGGTCATCTGGGGCTGAGGGGGGGGCGAGCCCAGGAAGTCGGCCCACGAACCCCTTTCGGGGGTCTGAAGTTCCTTCGTTTGGAGCTGAGAGTAGCCCGAGCCCAGGAAGTCGGCCCACGAGCCCCTTTCGGGGGCCTGACGCGCCTTCCCTAACGCCCGAGTCGCTTTCTACCCCTTGGGGCACGCCTACTCCTGGGGAGCGCAAATTAGAGAGAGCCCCTGTGGCGGGAACAGAAGGCCCTGAGCGCCAGCCGGGGCCACCCACACCGCCAGCCCGTTCCCCTATCGAACAGATTTTTTCGGGCACGCCCGAGACGCCGATCTCTAGAGACCTGAGCCAGTTCGGTTATGATTTATTCGGTCAGCCGGCCTCCACCTTTGCTCCAGTCACTGACGTGCCCGTTGGGCCAGATTATATCTTGGGGCCGGGGGATGCGCTGCAGGTCTATCTCTGGGGCATGGTGGATGATGCCATGACCCTGCAGGTCAATCGGCGTGGAGAGATCTTTGTTCCCAGGATTGGCACCATACCCGTCTGGGGGATGCAACTTGGCGAAGTCAGACGGCTCATCCATGATCGGCTCTCCAAGCAGTTCTCTGGGTTCCGTTTGAGTGTCCATCTCAGCGAACTTCGCAGCATTCAGGTGTTCGTCGTGGGCGAAGTGGCACGACCCGGGGTGTATACGATCAGCTCCCTCTCGACCGTACTGAACGCCCTGTTCGCCTCGGGGGGGCCGACGAAACTGGGGTCACTGCGGACGATCAAGCTGATTCGCAACAACCGCACGATCAGCACCCTGGATATGTATGATTTTCTGCTCAGGGGTGATCGGGCGCACGACGTCCGGGTCGAATCTGGGGATACTGTCTTCGTCCCGCCGATCGGCCCTGTGGTCGGTATTGCCGGCAATGTCAAGCGCCCCGCCATCTACGAGTTGATAGGTCGCACGCGCATCAGCGACCTGTTTCAGATGGCTGGTGGGGTCACCCTTGTCGGCTATCTCCAGCGCGTCCAGATCGAGCGTGTCAAACCCCACATCGAGAAACTGGTCCTCGATATCCAGCTCAGCGATCTGCAAGGCGGCCGCCGCTCTGGCAATAATCCCTTCGTGGAGGATGGCGACCTGGTCAAAATTTTCCCGATCGATACCAAGATTTACAATGTCGTGTCTTTGGAAGGATCGGTGCGTCGCCCGGGGGAGTATGAGCTTAAGAGTGGCATGCGCGTAAGCAATCTTGTGCCGGAGGCTGAAGTGCTTCCCTATGCGTATGTCAATCGCGTCGAGTTGATCCGCACCAAGCCCGACTTTACGCGCGAGATCCATACCATCGATCTGCAAAGGTTATGGCAGGGTGATCGGTCACAAGATCTTCAACTGGAGCCACGAGACCGCATCTTGATTCCTTCAGAATCTAGGCTCCTGGGAGAAGTGACGCTCAGCGGAGAGGTGCGACGTCCTGGCACCTACCCGATTGTGCAAGGAGAACGGCTCAGTTCAGTTCTAAGGCGGGCGGGCGGGTTCACTGAAGACGCCTACCCGAGAGGGGCGCTGTTCATCCGAGAGCAACTGCGCCAGCAACAACAGGCGGAATTGGAGCGTTTCATGAGAGCCCAAGAGGAGGCCACTATTACTAGAGTCCGCCAGAACCACGGCCGGGGCTGCCGAGCTCACGTCGGCACCGCGCGACGAGGTGGCTCTTCAGCAACAGACGATCCAACAACGGCGACAGTTGCTTGAAGTCCTCAAGGCCAAGGTTGTCTTGGGACGCCTCGTCGTCAGAGTGGACGCCCCTGATCGCATGGAGGGCACGGCTGACGATATCCCGCTCGAGGGCGGCGATAGCCTGTCAATCCCCAAGCAACCCAGCTCTGTCCTGGTGTTCGGCAGCGTCCGCAATCCGACCGCCGTGGTCTATGAGGCGGGCAGAGATGTCGAGTATTACCTTAACCGGGCCGGAGGGCTCAACAAAGATGCGGATAAGGATGAGCTCTATATCGTGAAAGCCGATGGCTCTGCGATCGCCGGATTCTTGAAGCTTCGGAAGATCGAGTCCGGTGACATTGTTGTGGTGCCAATGAAGCTCGAGGCTAAGGTACGTACCCTACATGTCATTAAAGATGTCGCCACGATTTTGGGACAGTTCGCGTTAACCATCGGCGTCTTGGCCGCCCTGTTATAGCGCGTGAGAGAGCATGGACGAAGCGCGATCGCGCCCGAGGCTTGACGACGAGGAGGTGACCCTCCTCGATTACTGGAGGGTCGTGCGGCGGCGTCTACGACTCATCGTCGTCCTCTGTGTTGTCGCCGTCCTGGTGACCCTGGGCTTTAGCCTGTTGTTGCCGAACATCTATCAATCGTCGGTGACGGTTCTGACGCCGATGGAGGGGAGTGGAGGAGGGTTGGGGTTGGCCTCCGCTCTGACCAGCTTCAGCCCTTATGCAATCCATTCCAGGCCTCGCCCTGCCTTTATTCACATCCCAGCGCGATATTTTCGTGAGCATCCTCAAGAGCCGAACGATGGCCGAAGATCTGGTGCAACGTTTCAATCTCCAAGAGCGGTATGAGACAGAATTCCTCGCTGATGCGATCAAATATCTTCAGGGAGTGACCACGGTGTCGCTCTCCAAAGATGGCGTTATTACGGTGAAAGTTGAGGAAACTGACCCCGTATTGGCCTCCGATATGGCCAATTTTTATGTGGAAAACTTGGATCGCATGCTGCGCCTTTTTGACATCACCGAGGCCAGTAAGCAGCGCGCCTTCATCGCCGAACGCCTGGTCGACACCGAGCACGAGCTACGACGCACTGAGGAAGCCTTGCGCCAGTTTCAGGAGACGAATAAGGTCATCGCACTGCGAGGAGCAGGCGAAAGGCGCGGTCGAGACCGCTGCTCAGCTCAAGGGCGAGGTGATGGCTTCGGAAGTGCAGCTCGAGGTCATGCGCAAATTCGCCACCGAGGCCAACCCCGAGGTCATTAAACTCAAGCGGCGCATTGAGGAGATGAAACGGCATATGGCGCAGATGCAATATGGCAAGGGGTGGGTGCTGCCATCGGAGAGCCGCAACCCCGGTCGAGCCGCGGAATGAGATCCATATCCCCTTTGCCCAGGTGCCGGAAATCGGTCTCGAACTGGCCCGTTTGACCCGTGATTTCAAGGTGCAAGAGACGGTCTATACCCTCCTCATCCAACAGTTGGAGCAAGCCAAAATCACCGAAGCCCGTGATATGCCAACCGTGCGCGTCCTAGATAAAGCGGTCCCGGCCGATCGTAAAAGCAAGCCGAAAATCAAGTTCAATATGGCCATCGCTGGTATCACCAGTCTGTTTGTTGGGATCTTGCTGGCGTTCTTCCTGGAGCACCTCGCAGCGTCTGAAGCAGTCGACGCTCACTCAAGCATGAGGCTCCCTGTGCCGGGTTCCCCTCCGAAGTGGCGCTCCCAGACGTATGACTCCCGGAGAGTGGTTGTCGCGCTGCTGATCCTGTGTGCGCTGTGCTATTGGCCATCGCACAGTCGCGCCGCCGATCGCACCAATGTCCCCTTGCGCAACTGGGGCGGCTTGGCGATCAACTGGCACTGGACTTACGACGCCATCAAGAAGCTTGTCCTGGCGGGCCTCACCGATCGCGTGGTGCTCAACACTAAGCCGATGAGTCGCTTGGAAATGGCCCGGATCGTCGCCCAGGCCATCACCAAAATCATCGGCGATGAGGGGGGACAGTACGCTGACCGTCGGGATTTAGAGGACACCTCTACCGCCTCCTCGAGGAGTTCCAGCCGGAGTTGGCGGAGCTGGGCATCGAGGCCGCCTTACAGCAGGGCAAACCTCCAGGATTCTTCCAGATCAAACCCCTGGACAAACTGCAGGTGCGGACGGCCTATGCCAAAGACGATGCCAATCTGGAAAACAAGCAGGGCGATTCCTTCAAGGAAGGATTCAACGGCCGTCTCGCCACCTTCTCGCGCGGTCAGATCGGCGATGTCTTCTCAGCCACCCTCGCCCCCGAGTTGCGGATCGATGAACAGGGAAGCGTGAACGCCCGTGTCCTCGAAGGCTTTGCCAAGTTCACGCTGTACAATGTCGAGGCCGGTGGCGGCCGGGAATCGCTCTGGTGGGGACCGGGGTTCAATGGGTCGATGCTGTTGTCGACCAACGCCCGCCCGTTCGATCTCGTCAAAGCCGGCGCCGCTGAACCGTTCATGCTACCATGGATTTTCGAGTACCTCGGCCCGATCAAGCTCACGTATTTCCTGGGACAACTCGAGGAGAATCGTGATTTTCCCCACACCAAGCTGACCGGGCTGCGCCTCAATCTCACGCCGGCGTCGTTTCTGGAGTTAGGGTTTTCGCGCGTGGTGCAATTTAATGGCGACGGGCGTCCCTCGGTCGGGTTCGGGGATTATCTTCAGATCCTCTTTGGACCGGGCTCCGATAATCTGAATAGTCCGCTCAATAACAACTACGCTCCTGTCGGCGGATTTCTCCCTGCGCTTACCAAACGTGTCGCGCTATCTGCCGCTGTTCCGCGACCTCGAGATCTATGGCGAGCTCGGGTGGGACGATACCTGCTGTGACGGATATTTTCGTCCCTACTGCTGCCTGGGGGGCATCATCGGCCTCTACAGCCCGAACCTGTTCGGCTCTGCACACACGGAGCTGCGGATCGAATATGCGGCGACCTCCAAGATCCAGTTCAATAGCGGCATCTATTCCAGCGGCTATGCCTTCAAAGGGAAGCCCATAGCGCACTTTATCGGCACGCGGGGAAATGATTTTTTCGTCAGGATCGCCCACTGGTTCGGCCCAGATGTCTTGGTGGGTGTAGAGTTTGACCTGGCGAAAATCGGCCTGGTGACCAGTGGCACCTCGAACCTACCGAAAGAGAAGCGCTACTCCGCTGGGCTCGATGTGTCGTATCGCTTCTCCAAGACGTTGACGCTCTTCGGGGCATACCGCTTCACTTCGAGCGATAATCTGGACTCTGTCCCCGATCTCGACGTCAATAACCACCTGCTCCGACTCGAAGCAACGTTCTCGTTTTAGGGAGAGCCGTGCGATGCGGAATGGAGCGGAGGCCGATGGTGTGACCTGGAGCAGAGGGATGGTCATGAGTCGTAGCATCGGGGTCGTGCTCCTGGCGGCGATGCTCTTTCTGTGGGCCGTCTGGTCCTTGCCACTCAGCGACCCCGACGCCGGGATGTACGCCGATATCGGGGTACGCATGGCAGCGTCGGGCGATTGGATCACCCCCCGCTTTAACGGCCTGCGCTACCTGGAAAAGCCTCCGCTGCTGTATTGGCTGATCGCCTCGACCTATCGACTTGCCGGTCCGTCCGAGTGGGGCGCCCATCTCTGGCCGGCGCTGGCCGGAGTTGCGGGAGTGGCCATGACCTTGCTGATCGGCCGGGACACCTTTGGCGCCAGCGTCGGCTCCCTGAGCGGCCTCGTCCTCGCCACCACCATCGGGTATTTTGTGTATGCCCGGGTGGTCTCCACAGATCTCCTCTTTGCGAGTTTCTTCTCGCTGGCACTGTTCGCCTTCCTCCGGGGTTATCGCAGCCATGGCAGGGGATGGAACCTGCTGCTCTATGTCAGCATCGGCCTGGCCGGCATGACGAAGGGCGTGATCGGCTTTTTCCTGCCCGGCCTCATCATTCTCGCGTTCCTGATCCTGACCAGACGACCTTGCGGCCTTGAAGCGCCTGGGGCTGTGGTGGGGGATGCTGCTCGCGTTGGCGATCGCCTTGCCGTGGCATCTGATCGTGGCCCTCCTGCACGCAGACTTCTTCAGCTTTTATGTGATCGATAACCACGTGCTGCGCTTCCTGGGTCGCCGGGCCTTTGTCGAGGACGATGTCCCTCTGTCGTTTCCGGCCTTCCTGCTCGCCACGGCCATGTTGTTCGGGCCATGGAGCCTGTTGCTGCCGGCCTCACTCCGAGCAGCCGTCGGACGGCTTCGGGAATCGACGCCGGAGGGAAAGTCGCTGCTCTTTCTGCTCCTCTGGGGCGGGCTCATCGTCTTCTTCTTTGCCCTGTCGCCGCTGAAGTTGGAGCACTATGGCCTGCCGGCCTTTCCTGCCCTGGCGGTGCTGGTTGGGAAATATTGGGGGGACTCCATTCAGCAAGGCGCCAAGCCCACGGTCTGGTTCCTCCTCCCCCTCATCGCGCTGATCCTTCCTCGCTGCTCCTGGCGACGCGAGCGATCCCACTCGACCACGTCGTCGAGGCGATGCTCTCGACCGACGTCTACTCCCGCATGGTCCAGGCGCAGGGTGAGTCCTATGCCTTGCCGCTGTTCGATGAGCTGATACCGTTGTTTCAAGGTGTTGGAGTGGTGTTGTGCCTCGGTGCGGTCACGACGCTGCTCTGCCGCTGTGCGCCGGAATCTGCGGATGGCCATGGGCTGTTTCACGGTCATGGCGGTACTGTTGCTGGGCGTGATTGGCAAGATACAACTGCTCGCCTCCGAGTTTCGCTCGGTGAAACCGCTGGCCGCCAGCATCGTGGAACGTCTGGATCCCGATGACATGCTCATGCATGAGGGACCCCTGGAGAACAGCGCTGGCTTGACGTTTTACACGGGCAAGCAGGTCCACGTGGTCGACGGCCGACGGGGAGATCTGCATTTCGGCTCACGCTTTCCCGAGGCGGCATGGACTCTTCTTGGGTGGAGAGGAGTTGGCGAGGCTCTGGCAGGGTGCCGCGTCGGGTCTTTTTGGTGACCGACCGACCGGCAGACCAGAGCGTCCTGCGCTTGATTGCGCCACAGGCGCGTCATCTTATCGGACATGAGGGGAGGCGATGGCTCTTCACGAACCGACCAGAGTAGGGGAGGGGAGTCGAGAGCGGATCGATCTATCCGTGATCGTGCCGATTTTGAACGAGGCACCGACGCTCGAAGAACTGGCTGACCGGCTCATGTGCATCCTGCACCGGCTCGGCAAGAGCTACGAGGTGATCTTCGTCGATGACGGCAGTACCGATGACTCGGCAAAGCTCCTCAAGCGTCTCTATGACGCTCCATCCCACCATCAAAGTCATTCGTTTCAACCGCAACTATGGCCAACATATGGCCATCTTCGCGGGCCTTGAACGGGCGCGCGGGGAGATCGTCGTCACCCTCGACGGGGACCTGCAAAACCCTCCCGAAGAAATCCCGCGGCTCCTGGAGAAAATTCAGCGAAGGCTACGATGTCGTGTGCGGTCAGCGCATCTCGCGCCAAGATCCGCTGGCGGCGCAAGATCCCGTCCTATCTGGTCGGGAAACTCGCCTCACGGCTGGTGGGCGTCGAGATGCGCGATTATGGCTCGATGCTCAGGGCCTATCGGCGCCCGGTCATCGATCAACTCCTGCGCTGTCAGGATCGGTCGATGTACATCCCGGCCCTCGCCAATGCCTTCGCCGCGTCGGTCGCGGAGATCCCGGTGGACCATCAGCGGCGTGCGGCGGGGCGTTCGCGGTATAACTTCTTCGGCCTCCTGCGCCTGACTGCTGACCTGGTCACCGGTTTCTCCCTCTGGCCCATCCGTATCGTCGCTCTCGCGGGCACCCTGTTGGGGCTGCTGGGCGTGGGGTTCGGCCTGTACACCGGCCTGCAGAGCTTGCGGGGATCGCCGCAGACCACTAATGTGGGTCCTGATCGCACTGCTGCTTTTTGTGGCGAGGCCTGCAGTTGTTGGCCCTCGGGTTGATCGGTGAATACGTCGGGAGGACCTACCTGGAAGTACGGCAGCGCCCACGCTACGGCATCCAGGAGATCTGGGAGTGAGCGGCTGGCCGCTGCGCATCGTCGTCTTCGGTTACCACACGATCGGCTACCGCTGCCTGAAAGAGCTACTCGATCGCGGGGAGGAGGTCAGCGCCGTCGTCACGCATCGGGATGACCCGAGCGAACACGTCTGGTTCGAATCGGTCGCCGACCCTGGCGCAGGCGGCGGGGCTCCCTGTCCTGGCCCCGAAGACGCCAAACACGCCAGCATTTATGCGCCACATCGGGACCCTCCAGCCCGACCTCATCCTGTCGTTCTATTATCGCCGCCTCCTCAGGCGGGAGCTGCTTGCCATCCCACACCTGGGAGGTATCAACCTCCACGGCTCGCTCTTGCCGAAGTATCGGGGGCGCTCTCCAATCAACTGGGTCCTGGTCAACGGCGAGACGGCAAACCGGGGTGACGTTACACTACATGACCGAAGCAGGCCGATGCGGGGGATATCATCGCCCAGCGTCCGGTGGAGATTGCCTTCGAGGATACGGCGTTGACGCTGTTCGAGAAGGTGGCGCAGGCCGCGGTCGAGCTGTTTCGGGAGACCTTCCCCCTCATCAAGGCCGGGCTCGCCCCGCGTATTACCGCAAGATCCAACGCAGGCGACCTACTTTGGCGGGAGAACCCCGGACGATGGGCGGATTGACTGGGACAGACCGGCTCTTGGGCTCTATAATCTGGTCAGAGCGGTCACGACACCCTATCCAGGGGCATTCACGTTCCTACGCGGCAAGAAGATGTACGTCTGGAGTGCCCGTCTCATCCAAGATGGTGCAGGTGAACGCATGGCCACCCGGGACGGTCCTCGGCGCCCAGGATGGGGGATGCCTGGTCGCCACAGGGGAGAGGCCATCTGCTCCTCACGCAGGTCCAGCTACAGGGGGAAGAGGTGATTTCGGGCGACGCTTGGTTCCGCAGATGCGGGCTTGGCAAGGGGAATGCGGCTGGGGGAGGAACACGCATGAGGGTGCTGATCACTGGGGGGGCAGGCTTTTTGGGATCGCATCTCGCCGACGCACTGCTCGCCAGGGGCGACGAGGTGTATGTCCTGGATATCGCCCAAGACCACAAGATCCGCCATCACCTGGGGAATCCCCGATTCCACTATGTGCGCGACTCGGTTTTGAGCAGGGAGATCCTCGAGGGTCTCATTTATCCCGCCGACCTGATCTATCATTTCGCCGCCGTGGTCGGGGTTGAGCACTATGTCGGAGACCCCTATCAGGTGCTGCATGTCAACATCAATGGCACCCAAGCCGTCCTCAACTTAGCCTTTAAATATCGCAAGAAAGTGGTCTTTAGCTCCACGTCCGAAGTCTATGGGCGCAGCCATCACATCCCCTTCGAAGAGGATGGCGAGCGCCTGCTCGGCTCCACTCGGATCGACCGCTGGTGCTATGCCACCTCCAAGGCTGCCGGCGAGCACTTTTGTTTTGCCTTCCACAAGCTCGGCCTCCCCGTGGTCGTCCTGCGCTACTTCAACGTTTACGGGCCGCGCATGGATCAGATGGACATGGGGCGCGTGGTCACCATCTTCATGGGGCAGCTGCTCAGGGGCGAGCCGCTGACGGTCATCGGCGATGGACTGCAGACCCGCTGCTTCACCTATGTCGATGATGCCATTCGCGCCACCATCGCGGCGGGACTCAGAGATGAGGCGGTGGGAGAGGTGGTGAACATCGGCACCGACGAAGAGGTCAGCATTAAGGAATTGGCGGAGTTGATGATCCGGCATGGCGCGATCGCGTTCAACCGTCAAGTACGTGACCCAGACGGAAGTGTATGGACCGAGCTATGAAGACATTCGTCGCCGAGTGCCGTCGATCAAGAAAATGCGCGAGATCCTCGGCGTTGAGCCGCAAGTGTCTCTGGATGATGGATTACAGCGCACGATCGAGTGGTTCCGGCAGTCGGCGCGGTAGGGTGTGGCAGATGTCCCCTCTCGCCTGGACCATGACCCATCGTTTCCTCCCACCGGGTGGTGGGGGAAGGCTGCGTCACGTCCCACCCCCACCTTAACCCTCCCCATCGAGGGGAGGGGAACTATGCCCCAGGTGAGGAGGAGTAGACAGTGCTGCAGTTAGCCATCAAAGTGGATGTCGATACGTGGATTGGCTTGAGAGAGGGTGTCCCGAAGCTGCTGGCGCTCTTCCGCCGCTATGCGGTGCCAGCCAGCTTCTTTATCGCCTTTGGCCCCGACAACTCCGGCAAGGCGATTCGGCGCATCTTCAAGCGTGGCTTCCTGCACAAAATGTGGCGCACCAACCCGCTGCGCATCTATGGTCTGAAGACGCTCCTGCGCGGGACGTTTCTGCCCCCTCCGATCATCGGCGAGCTGGCCCCCGAACTGTTGCAAGAGGTGGTCGATGAGGGGCACGAGCTGGGTATCCATGGCTACGATCACGTCCTCTGGCAAGATCGCCTGGAGCGCCTAGGAGAAACGGCCATCGCCAGCGAAATCAAGCGCGCCATCGCCACCTACGTCAAGACGTTGAAGGGTTCCCCCCAGAGCTTTGCCGCACCCGGCTGGCAGGTCAATCGTGCCAGCCTGGCGGTGCAGGATCGCCAGGGCTTCCTCTATTGCAGCGATACGCGTGGAGCCTTTCCGTTCATGCCGACGCGTGCAGGGGCAGACCTATCAGACGCTGCAAATCCCCACCACGCTTCCCACGCTGGACGAGGTGCTTGGGCTCGAAGGCATGCGGGGCGAACGGGTGAATGATTGCTTGCTCTCGCAACTGCGGCCGGATCGGCTCAACGTCCATACCATCCACGCTGAGGTCGAAGGAAGAGTCCACCTGGACCTGTTCGAATCCCTTCTCAGGCGCCTCGAGGCCCAGGGGGTCGTGTATATGAAGCTGTATGACGTGGCTAAGGCGTTGCTGCACCAGGGACCAGGCATGATTCCTCGATCGTCCATCCAACCGAGACCCATCCCCGGTCGTGCTGGGGAGGTGGCTTGCCAGGTCGTTGATGACCGAACGTAACACGCTGTTCCATGGCAGGTCGGGCCAGGCCTCGCATGATCGCTGGCTGGTGATCCTGCTCGTCGTGCTCGGACTGCCGATTACCCTCCTCGGCCTGGGATCACCGGCGCTCTACGATCCCCACGAATCCCTCTATGCCGAAGTTGCCCGCGAGATGGTGGTTCGCGGCGATTGGCTGACTCCTCATCTCAATGGCACCCGTTACCTGGATAAACCACCGCTCTTCTATTGGCTGATTGCCATCGCTTACACGGTCTTTGGCGTGTCGGAGTTCTCAGCCCGTCTGCCCATCGCCTTGGCCGGCCTAGGAGGGGTCCTGGTGACCTGGGGGATCGGACGGCACCTGTTCGATGGCAGGTCCGGCGTCCTCGCGGGCTGGTGTTGATCACCAGCGTCGGCTACTTTGTGTTCAGTCGTCAGCTCCTGCCGGACATGGTGTTTGCCTGCTTCACGACGCTTGGCTTCTACGGGTTTGTGCGCGCCATTGAGCAGGATCGCCACCAGCAGCTCTTGGAGCATACTCGCCTACACCAGCCTCGCCCTGGCGGTGATGACGAAAGGCTTTATAGGGTTCTTCCCACTGGTCGTCATGGCCGTCTATTTGTGGCTCGTCGGCAGATTTCATGCATTCCGGGCGCTGATCTCCCTCCGGGGCGGCATGCTGTTCGTCCTGCTGATCGTTCCCTGGCACCTCATCATCGGCTGGCAGAACGAGGGATATTTCTGGCATTACTTCGCGAATGAACACTTCCTGCGATTTCTGGGGCGGCGTCATCCCATCGATTTCGTCTCGCTGCCACTGCCCATTTTTTTCCTGGTGCTGTTCCTGTGGCTGCTGCCCTGGAGCCCCTACCTGGCCTTGGCCATCCCCCGCAAGTGGCCTGCCGCTTGGGAAACCGCTAGCCCGAGAGGACGCGGGGTCCCTCTTTGTGCTGCTCTGGGCCGTTATGTTCCTCATCTTCTTCTCCTTGTCGCGGGCGCGTTTGCCGCAGTATTCCCTGCCAGCGATGCCAGCCCTGGCGCTGCTGATCGGCATGAGCCTCGATGAGCGGTTCACGGGACGAGTCTCCTCCCCCAAGGGGCTCCTGATCGCGACCACCGTCTCCCTGCTGCTGCCGGCGCTGGCGCTGCTCCTCCTGCCGTCCTATCTCGACCAATACCACCAGCTCGGGTTGACCGATCGTGCCGTGTCGCTGATCCGCGTGGTCTTCGGCCTGATGGTTGGCGGGAGTGGACTGGCGCTCCTGAGCTTCGCCTGCAAGCGCTGGCTAGGGGGCCTTCTGAGCCTGACGCTTGGGATGATGGCGGCCTTCTACTGCACCCACCAAGTTCTCCTACAACTCCAGCCGTTTCGGGCGAGCCAGGGCATAGCCGTGCTGATCGAGGCCGACCAGGGGCCCGGAGAGCGCATCGTCCTCGAGGTCGAGAAGGACGACCCCTTCGAATACGAAAAGATGGCGGGATTGGCGTTTTACACCAGGCAGCCGGTTGACCTGTTGCGGCGCAAGAACCCGCCGCGAGCCATCGCTGCCTCTGAAGCCGATGGAGCGCTTCCTGCTCAGCGAGGCGGAGTTTCGCCAACTCTGGGCCTCAGCGGAGCGGGTCTATCTGCGTCACCGATTCATTCCTCGATGGCGATGGCATTCTCGATCAGCAGTCGACCTTTTCAGTGGTGGGGCAGGTGGGGAATCGCTGGGTGGTGTCGAATCGCCCATGAACCGCGCGTTCACCCTGCGACACGCCTGGCTTGAGCGTGTCGCAGGATTCAGGCTAGGCTCCATCAACCTATAGACACGAGGTGATGTACACAGCTCTAGCGACCATCAGCGCGGTGATTTATGAGGGGGAATTGCTGATGCCGCCGGCCGAGCCGCGCATCAGCAGGTAATCGACCATCATCGAGATCAACTCATCGCGCTGCAGCAGGGCATAGGGGTAGCGCTCGGGGAGCAAATGCTGGCCATCGCGCAGCGACGGCACCTGCTCGGGATCTCTGGTGTCGGCTTGTTTGAAGACCAGATAGGCTTCCCGCAAGTGACGACCGCCGCGGTGCTCGAGGTTCACCTGAAAAATGCTATCAGCCCAGGCCTCGAACACCACACGCCCGGGTGGCCGCTCGTCCCCCGAGGGGAATTCGAACAACAACTCCTCCCCGACCCAGAATGGCTCGGCTTGAATGCGTCCGAGTCGGGCGAGGTCGAGTCGGACATCGCGTATAGGTCCCAGCCGTATCAGGATATACCCGGTGTAAGTAATCGAACACGATGCGGTCAGTCGTCGGTTTCCCGAAGACGTTCTCCAGGAGCAGGTTGCGCACTGAGCGGGCGTACGAGATGGCGTATCCCGAGCTCAACGTAAAGGTCCGATAGGCCACCAGCCGTTCCCCAGCGACCGAGGCGAATGACGGAGTTTGCTCTTTCAGAATCAGCCCATGGTGGCTCAGGCTCTTGGCCAGACGTGTCTCGATGGGGGAATCGCCGTAATGAATCTCGCCTGCTCCTAAGGATTTGCCCATGCTGGCCTCGCGGCTTGGAGGTTCGTGGATGTCATCGGAAGGCTCCAATTTAGCAAGAAAGATAGGCGATGTCTAGGCCAAGGCTTAGTCGAGATGGCTACTATCCCCACGTTTCCTTGTATCTTTACTTTTGCCTCTTCACTCTCTTACAAGAGAGCGCATGAAAGAAGCGGTTGATCAGGACGTGATAGACCGAGGTTCCTGAGGCCGGTGGAGGCCGTGGGGGAGCGCGGGTCGTCACCTCCCGGCCTGCAAGAGCCCGAACAGTTGCCAGGGTGACCCTGAGCCCGCATCATACAAGGCTGGGCCAGACAGGGGCTGCCATGCCAGAGAGCCTGTGGTCCGCAATTATTGTATCCTCTCGTCATTAGCGGTCCTGATCGCTTCGAGCCAAAGGTTATACAGACGACATTGCGCTGGACATCACCCGCTGAATCGTGACAATAGGCAGGAGAATAGCGCATCGTTTAGAGGGAAGCACAACCATGCTGAAACGCTCGCTCCAATTTCGCCATTTCATTCAGCAAGCGACGATGCTGCTCACGCGTGTCCTCGACGCCCTACGCTTCCTCGGCCTCGGCGTGCGTCCCAGTCCGAGACTCGCTGCAGAACATCTCTTTTTGCGCAAGCCACTGGCGCTCTATCAAAAGCGCCACGTCAGGCCACGGCGCACGACGGATGTCACCCGAATCGCCATGATCTGGCTTGGCTGTTGGTTCGACTGGCGGCAGGCTTTAGCAGTTGTCCAGCCCAAGACCTTGCTCCGATGGCATCGACACGCGTGTTGCTGGTTTTGGAGGTGGAAATCAACACCGGGTCGCCCCTCCATTCCTCTTGAGTTGCAAACGCGTATTCGCCAAATGGCCTATGACAACCCGACGTGGGGTCAAGAGCGGATCGTCAATGAGCTGCTGCTGAAGCTAGGCCTGCGGGTCTCTCCACGCACGGTCCGCAAGTATATGCCGAAACGTCCCAACCCCGGTCCAGGCAAACGCGTTCAGTCCCAACGCTGGTCGACATTTGTCCGTAATCATGCGAGGATTATTGTAGCCTGTGACTTCTGCGTCGTGGTCACGGCGACCTTTCGTCTCCTCTACGTCTTTGTCGTCATCGAACACGCCAGCTGCCGACTGCTGCACGTCAATGTGACGGTGCATCCCACTGCGGCGTGGACCCGACAACAACTCCGCGAAACAATTCCATCAGATCATCGCTATCGCTTCCTCATCCATGACCGGGATGCCATCTTCTCACAGGCTCTCGACCAGAGCATTCGCAACCTGGGCCTGCTGGTGCTGAAAACGCCACCCCAGGCTCCCCGAGCCAATGCAATCTGTGAGCGGGTACTCGGCACGCTTCGGCGAGAATGTGTAGACTTCATGATTCCACTGACAGCAACCCATCTGCAAGGCATCCTGAAGGAGTGGGTACCCCATGACAACGCAGGTCGTCCCCCTATGGCCTTGGATCCGGGGGTCCCGCAAGCGCCCTCGTCCCTCCCGGTGCCACTGCAAATGCACCGGCACCGGCTTCCAGAGCATCTGCGAGTCGTCACCCATGCGATCCTTCGTGGCTTGCATCAGGAATACTGGCTGGAAGAGAAGGCTGCGTGACGAGAGATCATCATCATGGCGGAGACCGATGGCGAGTACCCATGCACCGGCCAGCTCGGCGAACGCGTGTATGGGGAGAGAGCACCCAAGCCCAAGCCATCACCGACAGAGGAAACGCGACTATGGGATATAAAGATACGTGAAGGGGGAGATGGTCATCCTGAAAGAACCGCTCGCGGTGCCCGATGGGACCGAGGTGGAAATCTTCCTACCGCCAGCCAAAGACAGGACGCGTCAAGGGCGAGGGAAGTTGAGTGTTGCCCGGGCAACGTTTGGCATCATTCCCTCTGATCCAGCTGTGGTTCATGCGGTCCTGGCGGAAGATGGGACTGACAGACGTTGCAACGTTTGATGCAGATCTCGACAACGTCTCACACCTCAGAATGTACTAACCCGGAGATATTCCCTAAAGGCAGCAAAGGCAGCAGTAGAGCTGGCACTTGTGCTCTGGAAAAGTATGGTTGCCATGGTTTTTGCGGATCACAGGAGGAGGTGTCAGGCTGAGCCTGACAGAGGAAGCCTGGCCAACGGCTGACTGTGTGGGAGTGAATATGCCCCGCTACGGCCCCCGATCAGGGGTGGGGGATGGGACCCGGCGAGCGGGGAGGGGGAAGCACGCGGATGCCTGGAATGGCCTAGTCTTGGAACCGTCGCCGGGATGTGGGCAGGGGGTACGATGGCGCATCGGACGGCTGCTCCTCGATGGCCTTCTGGCAGCGGGGGCAGAGTCGGTTCTGCCGACGGTCCCAGCTCTCGAACACGTCATCACAGCGCAGGCAGGTGGTGGGGCCAGCATATGCGGTGGGTTTCGGGGGGTTCCGACTTCGACGTGGGGGGCGCCGACTCATGAAGGGTCCTCAGCGGTTCACAGCAGACGTGGGTGTGGAGGTCACTCCGCCAGCCCGTAGCTGAGCGTGACGGAGCGAAATACGGGGACGATGCCGACTTTGCCGTCAAGGCTCTCTAACAGACAGCGGATATGCTCAGGGCTCGTGTGCAGCGCCTCGGTCAGTTCATTGACCGACCGCGAGCCCTGGCGTAGGAGCGCAATAATGTGTCGCTCTTGGGATGTCAGCTCGGGGTATGGCGTGGGCTCTCCCACAGATCTTCTCCTCTAGGATCTCTTAGGGTTAATGGTCGTGGTTCACTGCCGAAGACATCCATTGCCATATCGGTTGCATCTCCGTGAGGTTGAGTCATGAGGGCTGTCGCGGTTCACCAGCATCAACCAGGGCGTAGCCCCTACCTTAGCCTGCCACCATGCCCAGCAACCGCTCTGGATGCCCTAGACTGCACGTTCTCCTCACAGCCCTACCACCCACCACTACCCAGCCTCACCCATTGATGGGGCCACGAAGCTGATGCATATCTGAAGGGCTCCCAATGTGGTGCCCAATACGACCCAAAGGGGACCACAATACTGGGCCTGATGAAGACACGCGGGCCTCGGAACCCATGATGTCTGGACCCATGATCAAGGCCCTTCGTATTGAATCTTTCCGTGCCCTTGCCCACGCCCAGGGCTGGACCCCCAAAGATATCGCCCCCTATGTCCAGGCGGATGACCCCATCAAGACGGCAGAGCGTATCCTGTACCATCTGGCTGGGGTGAAGACCAGCGGAGGCTTCGACTGGGATGCCTGCCCATTGCCATACCCAATCCTCCGCGAGGTCTACCGCCGTCAGCAGCTTGACCCCTCGCTTCTTGAGACTCCGCCCACCCCTGACCGCCGCAGTGCCTGTCGGTGTGGCCGCCCTCTTGGGGACAATCCGAAGCAGCAGTATGCCGCACCAGCATGCCGCCTCAGAGCCTTCAAACGTCGACCACGGTCCACAGACAATCGTTTCCAGGGGGAGAGCAGGGGAAACGGTTAAGAAGCGTCTGACGCCCTTGCCACGCAGTCAAACAACCCTTGGTCCCTGTGGCGTCTGTACCACTGATGCATCAGAAATGTATCAGGATCTTGGCCCTGTTTGTGATACCTGCTTGCAGGAGATCAAGACTGGTGTTGAGACCCCCCGCCTCCACGGCTTCCTCTTGTCAGGATAGGTCCGCGAGGCTCTGGAGGAGCGGATGAGTACCGACAGCAAGGAGTTTAACCGGCGGGTACAGATGAAATATCGCCTGTAAGCTCCAGAGGTCCCGTAGGAGTCCATGATTTCCCCAAAGTGGGGCAGCGGAGGCCCATCTGACAAGGGCTTAGGGCGTGACATAACCGTTTCCGGCTGTGTCTATACCTGGAAACGGTTATGATCTCTCCCACGCCTCAACAGACGCAGAGGAGATGATATCAGCAGTGGCAAGACAACGGAAGTATCCTCGCCCCATGATCACTCCCGAGGAGCGCCAGGCCCTTCTGGAGCTGCAAGCTGGTCGATGTACTATCTGCGGCTACGATACGGTCAAATTGCATGTCGATCATAGCTACCGGACCGGCAGAGTCCGTGGGCTGCTGTGTCGGCAGCATAACACGGCTCTCGGGATGCTGGGGGATAGCCTCAAGATCCTCAAGGCTGCAGTAGCCTACTTCCAAAATTCTCCAGCCAAGAGGCTGATCGTTAGCAACCATTGAGGGCAGGAGAGAACCCACGCGCCTATCCTGAGACCCGTGGGATAGGCCACTATGATGGTCTCTTCCGGATCATAGACGATGAGACAACTGAGGATCTCCAATGGGCCTGGGAGCATGACTGTCCCCCAGGTGAGCGGTAGAGGCGAGCATATCCGTGCTGGAGGTCGTATCACCCCCGTCACGCTATCATGCTCGCTGGTCAGGGCTTTTCTATTCGCCGGTCGCATGATAAGATGGGATCAGATTTGACCGGCAGCACATGCCTGGCCGAGGGTGGAGGCTGGTACCATGGGTGTGAAGGTGCGGCAGTTGAAAGGGGTGTGGTGGGTCCTCGTAGACCCCAAGCTCCAGCGGAAGCCTAAGCGGGTGAGCGTAGGGGAAGCGGGGAAGCGAGCGGCGGAGGACGTTGCCAAATCCTATGAGGTGCAACTAGCGCTCGGCCACTTCGATTTCTCGAAGACGAGCGGAGTCACGTTCGAGACCTATGCCACTGACTGGCTTGACACCCACGGGCGAACCCTCAAGTGTGGACGTGGGGGAGTCGAAACCCGATCCACGGGGCACAACGGTTTAACGTGCCGAAGGGGAGAAGGGCGCGACTGGTTGACCTCTCACAGCAGCTCACCGCCGTGATGAAGATCCACCTGGCGACCTGCACGAGTCCAGAAGCGTGGGTGTTCCTTGGAAGGGACCATTTGGAGCCTATACACCCGGTGACACTGCTGGGACGTTGGACCGCCCTGCTGCAGGTGGCCGGGCTCACCTACCGCAAGCCGCATACCCTCCGCCATACCTACGCCAGCATGCTCATCCGCAACGAAGAGAGTCTGGCCTACGTGCGGGACCAACTGGGACATGCGCCGATCAAGATCACCGTAGACACTTACGGGCATCTCGTGCCAGGGGCGAGCAAGGCGGCAGTGGATCGGTTGGATGAACTGACGGGACGCAACCTTTACGCAACCGAAGTGAAACAGCAACTACGTAGGCAACCACGAATGGATGGATAAAATGGAGAAAAAGCAAGTCACTGTGTATAGTAATGTCGGGTGAGGGCCGTGCCATCAAGCGATGGAGTATCTATTACGAGCGGGTATCAGAATCAATACTTTCAATCACTTATAGTCGGAAAAATGACGCAAAATAGGCTAGAATCTGCAAGCAGGACGCAAGTAAATTCTATTCTTGTCACTCACTGGAGCACTGGAATGCAGAAAACTAAAATTGAGAGTAGGCTGTGATGGTTTGGAATCCGATCAGGAGTTGCTCCTGAGCTTTACCTGTGTGTGATCACTGTTATGCTGAGGCCATTGCAATCGCTTCAGCGGGGCGGGACAGCCCTACGAGGGTTTCTACGACCACGACACTTAAAGATGGTCGGGCCAGCTCCGCTTCATCAGGGCCCGGATGAAAGATCCGCGTTACATACCCGAAAGCTCCAGCTGTTGTTCGTGAGTTCGATGAGCGATATCCGCCATCCACAGGTCTAGCCAGCCTGCATCGATCGGATTGTCGAAATGGTTGAGCTGGCCGACTGGCATTGCTACATATACCTGACCAAGCGAGCAATTTTCTGATGAAGAAGTTCTTCACAGATGACCGGTCGCGACGACACCGACCGCACTGGATCTTACCGAATGCCACCCACGGCATCGATCGGCGAAGCTTCCTTTCCTTGGCGTGGCTTTCGCTCACTTGAGCAATGACCAGGGCAGTGCTTCTTGTCGCTGGAGCTGACATTGGGACCGATCGACCTTTGCTCTGTATATCATCAAATTTTGCCCTACCGTTACTTGTCCGTTACTTGTGGTGACACTTTCCAGTCGAGGTCGGTAAAGTGTAGCTCATGACGCTAAAAGATGTCACCATGGGGCTGCTAGCTCACCAGCTTCTCCAGAATCGTCCCCGTTGAGACTTCCCCTGCATAACTTCGGAGACTAGACTGAACACCTCTGCCGTGCTAGAGCGGCCCAATCGGCGTTGGCAGCCACCAGCCCAGACGGCGACATGACCTTGCGTCGGCTCACGATGTGCGGCTGATGGGCAACCGGGTAATCACCCGTCTGATCAAGGATGAAGAGGCGCTGGCGTGCCCCAGGGTGAAGCGACCGCGCCAGCCAACCAAACGGGTCGGACGCATCGCAAGATCGGGATGCGCCGAGCTAACTAGGCTCGTCTGCTGAGAGGGTGTGCAAGGCTGTGGTCACCGCGTTCCGTAACCCATGCTGCCATCCTAGAAAGGAAGCATCGAGAAGCAGCCGGAGTATCCGGTTGGCCCCATGGCTTGGGGTCATCGGGGTATGCAGCTGTGGGCGCAAGCCAGCCTGCACCAGGGCACTTTTGCCCACCTCGGATTCTCCGATGAGGAAGGGCGGTGTGGCGTGCTCGCATTCATCGGTCAGCACCTTAATATGTTCTTCCCGCTCCACCAAATACCTGGGATCATCGGTGGAAACAAGGAACCGTTCGGGCTTTCGCAGTATAGAGCGCCGCGTAAAGAGGGCATCAAAAAGAACGGTCATTGTGACGATTGCTAGCGCTGTGACGGTGACATAGCGCGCTACTCGTGGCGAGCCATGGAAGGCGGTAAGCAATGTCGGAAGCTCGTTGAAAATGCCGGTGATTGCTTCAAGGAGCGTTCCCAGAAAGGCAAGCAAAACGAGATACGTGGTCCAGTCAGTCGCAAGCGGCCGCAGTCGGTGTACTATACGCTTGGACTCAGCATGTCCCAGAGGATAGATTCCCCAATGACAAGCATCATGGAACACGACGTGCCGCTCACACAGATACGCATAGAGCGAGGACAGCATGGCAAATTTACGCCGGATGCTCTCATTGGCCATGTCTTGGCGGACCAGATGGTTGGACCAGGCGATGCTATGGGCGCGGGTCACGTCGCGGAATTGCTCGGGCTAGTGCGAGCCTGCAAAGGCCTCAAAATCTCTGATGTCCTACCGCTAAGCCCTTCGGGTGTTCGTGTTCGGCCTTATCAAGCGTCCTCCAGCATTGACAGCCTATTTCTTCCTCGTTATTATGAAAATTATAATTTTATATTTTTAGAGGCTTAGGGGATGCAGCATAGGAAGGAGCATCTGGGATGGCATTGGTACGGCTGAAACGGGCTGCGCAGATTACGTTGCCGGCGGAACTGCGCAAACGGTTCCACCTGGAAGAGGGCGACTACCTCGAAGTGGAGGCGGTCGAGAACGGCATTCTACTGAAACCGGTCTCGTTCATCGGGCGCGAAAAGGCGTGGGAGAAAGTGCGGGAGGTCCTGGACCGCGTGCACGCGAAGCTGTCACCTAGCGATCAAGTCCGCGGGAGCAGGAAGAGGAGATTACACGCATCATCAAAGAACTGCGACAGGACGATGCGGCTGAGCGCCGTCCTTGACTCCACTGTCCTGGTGAGCGCGTTCCTGACACCGGGAGGGGCTGCTGATGCGCTGGTAGACTACGCGAAAGCCGGACGCTTTGCCTGCCCACTAGCCGAAGACATCCTGGCAGAAACGGCCCGCGTGCTTCTGGAGACACCCCGCATCCGACGACGCTACCCGTACGCGGATGCCGATGTCCATGACTATCTCCAAGGCCTACGACAGGCGGCGCTCCTCGTCTCCGACCTCCCTCACCTCTCGGGAGCCGTACGCGACCCCAACGATGACATGATTCTCGCGTGTGCCGTCGCCGCGTCAGCGTCGCATGTGGTCACCCGTGATGATGACCTGCTCTCACTGGACACCTATGAGGGCATCACGATCATCACCCCTGAAGCCTTCCTGATGCTGCTGCGGAGCGCCGGGTAATGGGTCAGAAGTAACATGGTACTCACAGCTGCATGGCTTTTGGAAGACACTATCGTCTTACGAAGTGATAAAATTCTTGGATATGGACAGGTTGGCGAGCCGCTTGGACCCTATGGACGGCGATCGAGCAAGAAGAGCGCATAATTTGTATACCTAGGAGTCCCTCGGATGATTTTCGGGTGGCTTGAGGCAGCTTGCCAGGCTATGCCGTCGGGGAACGTGCAGGTGCATGAGGAGTTTGACGCCGCTAGAGCCAGCCCAGAGCAGGTCTCTCTTTTCTGTCGTTGGCGTCCCCTGGACGTATAGATGCGGTATACGCCCTAAGTTCCATCGATGCCGTGATGCTCCCTCTAGAGGTATGCCGTGGGAGAACTCCTCGCTGGGACAGAGGTTCGAGCCAGAGGCCTTGGCTGGGAGGTGGTATTCTCCGAGTCTCTGGGTCCCCAGACCCTCTACCGGCTGCGTGGTCTTGAAGGGGCAGTGAGGGGCCAGGAAATCGATCTTCTCCACCCTTTCGAGCCGCTGGAACGCGTCATTTATGACCTTCAGCCCCAAAGAGCAGGCCCCCTGCGCAACTGGTTGGTCTACCATTAGGCGTTCCTCCTTGAGCAAGCACTTGGTCCACACGCACTCCTAGCTGTGCAGCCTGGACGGCTCCGCATTGAGCCCTACCAGCTCGTACCCGTGGTACGCGCCCTTCACATGAGCCGCGTACGGCTCCTCCTTGGGGATGGCGTAGGCCTTGGAAAAACGATACAAGCCGGCCTCGTGATCACCGAGCTCATGGCGCGGCGGGTGGCGCACCGCATCCTCGTCGTCTTCCCCGCTGGTCCCCTGATGGAGCAGTGGAGGCTCGAGATGGCACAGCGCTTTGGCCTACGGCTGGAGGTCATCGACCGTGAACGTCTTGAGGATGTGCGACGCAGCACGGAGCTCGGGGCGAATCCATTCGAGCATATCTCGCTCGGCCTGGCCTCTATCGACTTTTTGAAACAGGAGCGGGTGCTTGACCAGTTGGAGCGAACGAACTATGACGTGATCGTCATCGACGAGGCCCACCACTGCATGGATCTCGGCGCCGCGCAGGAGCGAGAGGACTCCCAGCGGCTCGTCTTGCCCAGGGTGCTCGCCCGTCGTTGCGACGCCTTTCTCCTCCTCACCGCCACGCCCCATGATGGGAACGACCGCTCCTTTGCCTCGCTGTGCGAACTCCTCGATCCCTCACTCGTCGATGGACGGGGAATACTCCGGGGGGAGCGCTACCGTCCGCATGTCATCCGCCGCCTGAAATCGCATGTCCCCGGGTTCAAAACGCGTATCGTGGAGCCGCGTCCGGTGATCGCCTCCCCGACACGCACCCGGCCTTCGTCGCTTTACATCGTGCTCTGTTGGATTTGATCGCACCGGAGCTCCGACGGGCGTCCCGGGCACGGCGCTATAGTGACGTCCTGGCGTTCATCGCACTCCTCAAGCGCAGCGTTTCCACCGTTGCCGCGTGCAAAACCACCCTCACTGTGGTTGCCGAACGCTTCCAGCGCCTGCTCACAGAAGGGGCCGAGGAACAGGAGAGCCGTCGCCAACGCCTCCGCACCCTCCGGGATTACCACCGCAAGCTAGAGCGCTTCGGGACGGATAGTCCAGCAGAGGAGCAGGAGCAGTTTCTCCTCGAAACTGAGGAGCTGGCGCAGCAGCTGGCTGGACTGCAGCGAGAGGTGCAAGCGGGCTCGCGCTCCCTCGCCAGGGTGTCCACGGTCGTCCAGGCACTCGATGAGCTGGTGGCACTTGCTGATGCGGCAGAGCGGCAAGACCCGAAACTCCAGCAGTTGGCCATGGAAATCGCCGACATTCGCAGGCGTTATTTGCGGGCGAATATCATCATTTACACCGAGTACATCGATAGCCAGCAGGCCGTGGTCCAGGCCCTCCGGGAAGCCGAAGTGGATCCGATCCTGACCATGTGCGGCGATGACCCGGACAACGTCAGAATGCAGATCACGGATCGCTTCCCACCGAAGATGGCCTGGTGCTGATCAGCACCGATGCGGCGGCCGAAGGCCTCAACCTCCATGAGCGCTGCCATCACCTGATCCACCTGGAGCTTCCCTTCAACCCCAATCGCCTGGAACAGCGCAACGGCCGCATCGACCGCTAGGGCCAGCGGCACGACCCAGTCGTCCGCTATCTGTTCCTCCGGGGCACCTTCGAGGAGCGCATCCTCCTGCGGCTCATCGCCAAGTACGAGCGTCAGCGGGCGAGACTGCCTTTGTCCCCAACACCCTGGGCCTGACGGTTTCCACCGACGTGGCGGCAGACCGGTTGCTCAAGGGACTGATGGACGACGACACGCGCCTCTTCCAGGACGAGAACATCCCCATCGATTTTATGCAAGCCGCAGAAGACACTGGCATGGATGAGGTGACACAGGAGCTCCTAGAGGAAGTCGATCGCACCCTCAAGGGTTTTGAGCAGACCACACGCCTGCATGCGTGGCTTGGGGATCTGGGGATGAATGCCGAGGCGCAGTTCCTGGCGGAAGCCGATCGGGCGCGGACGCTGGGTGATCGGGCGGGCATGGTCGACCTGGTCGGTTTGTCACCGATGCCGTCTGGCTCGACGGGGGAGCGGTGGTGGGGACATTCACGACGACGTCTTTGAGGTGCAGCTTCCGACGGCCTGGAGGTATGGGCTCGATGCGCTCCCAGGGTATGACGCCGCCACGCGCACACTCAGCCTTACCACCAATCTGGAAATCATGCGCGACGCACGCGATCGTCCTGTGGGCTTCCTCGGCCGAGCACATCCTCTCGTACGACGGGCGCTGGATCGCGTGCGGCAGTTGTCGTTCGGTGGGATGGCCGAAGCGGGTCAGGACCTCGTGCCAGTGCGGTTATCGCTGACGTGCCTGAGCCAACCTTGCTCTTGACCTTCCTCGGACGCCTCTCCAGCCATGCCGGGCGAGAGCTGGAGCGTGTACTCGCCGTCAAAGTCACACCGCAAGGGACGGCTGAGTGTTACCCGATTGCAGACCAGTGGACGTTTTTTGCGAATCCCAGCCGGGCGGTCCGCACCACCGATGTCTTCAAGCACCACTTCGAACAATGGTTCGCCCCAGCGTCGAGCCAGGCACGACAGGCAGTCGAGGCGGGATTCCGTCCACTGGCCGAGACCTTCGTCCGTGAGAGACTCGACGATCTGCATCAGGAGCGGATGCGACAGCACGAATGGCTTCGACAACGGGCGATGGAAATCATGGGGGACCCCGCGACCACAGCTGCTTCAAACAGAGCTGTTTGATCCTGCGGTGCAGGAGATACCCGCGTCGAAGAACAGCCGATCTGGGCGACCCTTGCCGATCCCAAGGAGCGACTCTCGGCGTTCGCGGCCGACCCAACCCAGACGGTGCGGGCACGGAGCGAGGCCGATGGGGTCCTGCGAATCCATCGCCAGCGCCTGTCTGCGCTCGAAGCCCGCCTGGCCTTGGGGGCACCTGAGGTCCAGCCGCTCGGAGTCTTGATGCTTATCCCTGAGGGGACAACGCTATGACAGGGCTCTTTCATCAAACCATGACGGCGCTCGAGCGGTCGCTGACCTGCGGGCTCATTGCCAGCGACTTAGATCTCAAGAACGGCGTGAAACCGCTCTCCGCACCGGACGATGATATCCTCGATCTGGCCATGCAACACCGCTATTCAAGGGTTCCGCTGCGCGACGATAATCCAGGGCGAAACTTGGGGATCACCATGTCGCAATCGTCGATCTGGCGGGGTATCGGGTGCAAGAACGGCGCGCGATCACCATCGACGATCTCATCGCCGCAGAGACGCCGCTACATCGGGCCATCGATCTGCTTCAGCAGCGAGGCTTTTGTTTCGTGCTGGTCCATGAGGCGATCTGTAAAATTCTCACCCGGTCTGATCTCAACGCGTTGCCGGTCCGCGTATATCGAGCACCCTCCTTGCCCATCTGGAGAACATGCTCGCCGACACGATTGATGCTGCACTACCTGACGATCAGTGGTTCCCATGCCTCTCTGATCCGCGACAGCCGGAAGTCAAGAGACTCCATGAGCAGAAAATAGCCGAAGATTTCGATACCAGACTCATCGACTGCACGACGCTGTCCGACAAAGCGACAATCATCCGCAAGGTGCCTGACCTTATCAAGCAACTTGGCTTGCCCTCCCCAACCCAATTCACTCGCCAATTTAAGCTAATCAACAACCTACGCAAACGGCTCTATCACGGACTTCCACCCCTCAGTGAGGAGTGCGACACCTTGCGCGATCACCTCTACCACGTCCACCAACTAACCAAAGTACGTGAGGTCGTCTGGCTGGCGATGTGGTCACGGCGATGACCGCGTGGATCGATACCCTCGCGACACTGCAGAGGGAGGATGGTGAGGATGGCGCTTGATCTGCTCCCGGGAATGCACGTTAACGGGACCAGCGTTTCCCGAGCCCTTCGTGCGCTTCGAGTTGGAGAAGGAACTGGGTAAAGCAAACCTGCTCCCGAAAGCGACTGGCGAGGAAGGACGCGCGTTACAGGATAATTGGGAAGTTTATCGGCGCAAGCTGCGGGAGCTCGCCGTTCGGGGCGGAGCCCTCCGGGTCCGCAACCATGTCCTGGAACCCCTGGTAAGCCATCTTGGCTATGCACGACTGGAACCCGCGGAAGATGTTCACACCCGTGAAGGGCAAGAAACTGGTGGCTACCTCCTGACGACCGCCGATGGCTCAGCCAAGTTGCGCACCTGGGTCACCGATCTCGATGAAGATCTCGAAGCGCCCGCCCGTCGCGGCGCCGCCTACCGGTACAGCCACGTGCGCAGCGCGCAACGGATCTTGCTGACCTGCGGCGAGCGGTTGGGCTACTCACCAACGGGGTCGAGCTGCGCCTCCTAATTTCCGATCCCGCCCGCCCAGACTCGCAAATCATCATTCCCATCGATCCCGTGTGGAAGCGTAGCCGCGAAATTCCCGATTCCTACCGGTTCCTGCTTGCCCTGGCGTCGCCGGCCGGAGTGCAGGCGACGCCAGCTCTGGTGGAGAAGGCGCGACTGCAGCAAACGCGGGTCACCACAGAGCTGCGGAGGCAAGCACGCCAGGCGATCGAGCTCTTCATCCAGGAGATACTGGATCATCCGGACAACCGTGAGCTGCTCGCGTCATACGTCGATACGCCACATCTGGCCAAGGAACTATGGCGCGAGGGATTGATCACCATCTACCGGCTGCTCTTCATCCTTAAGCTCGAGCTCAGCGATGACCCAGCTCGATCGTTCAGCTTCGCATCAACGAGCCTATGGCGCAATACGTTCTCGCCGAGCGTAGCCCTGGCGCCGTATGTCAGAGCCGTACTCGACCACGGGGCAGAGACCGGGCACCTGATCGAGGGCGGTTTGCGGACCCTGTTTCGAATGTTCGCCGAAGGGCTGCAGTGCACCGAGTTAAACGTCCAGCCGCTTGGCGGTGCGCTCTTCGGGACGGACGCCACGCCTATGCTGTCCAGGTTGCGATGGGGTGAGCGGGCCGTGCCTATCTGCTCGATCGGTTGCTCTGGACACCGAAGGAGAGAGGATCGAGCGCGCGAGCGGGTCCACTACGGACCCCTCGATGTTGAGGACCTCGGCCGCGTCTATGAGGCGCTGCTTGAGCTCGAGCCTGGGATCGCCACAGAACCCATGTGTCGGCTACGCCGCCAAAAGCTAGAGGTTGTCGTGCCGGTCGCGCAGGGGGAGAAGTACCGCCCCACCAGCCTAGAAGATATCGCGTCGATTAGGGATACCGACGAGACGGAGGAGTCCGACGACAGCAGCGATGAGGGCGACGACGAGGCCGTAGGGCGCGGCAGAAAAACCAAAATCGAGTGGATCGAGGCCATTCCTTCAGGCTGTTTCTACCTGCGCGTCGGGATAGGACGGAAGGCCACGGGCTCGTACTACACGCCGCACTCGTTTGTGCGTTTCCTAGTGCAGGAAACGCTGGGACCGCTGGTGGCCCACGAAGTCCCCAAGAGGACCCAAGGCCTGAGGAGATTTGAAGCTGAAGGTGCTCGATCCCGCGATGGGGAGTGGCCACTTCCTTGTCGAGGCCTGTCGGTTTCTGGGGGAACAGCTCTACGAGGCATGCCGGCTCTGCGACGAGCGAGCCCTGGCGGCCGAACGTCGTGCTGAGCAGGCATACACGGATGCAGACCGAGAGGCAGTGTTGACCGAGCCGACGAATATCGCCGGCGTATCCAGGATCTGCCCGATCCCGACGACGAGTTGGTGCGCTACCTGCCAAGCCGCGCGCCCGAGGGCGAGGAATCAGGGCTCTCCCAGAAAAAAGCCGAGGCGCTCTGCCACCGCCTCGTCGCCATTCATTGCCTCTACGGTGTTGACAAGAACCCGCTGGCGGTGGAGTTGGCTAAACTGGCGCTGTGGATCGAGTCGCACGCCGAGGGGCTGCCGCTCACTTTCCTCGACCACCGTTTGGTGCTTGGTGACTCGCTTACCGGCCCCTTCTTCGAGCACCTATTGAAGTATCCAGGGACCCAGGAGCCGCTCGACGACCTTTTCAGCCAAGGTTTGCGGGAAGGCTTCACAAACATCCTCGCCAACGCCCTAAAGCACGTCCGCGATATTGAGTCCACAGTCGGAGCGAGTGTTGCCGAGATGGAAGCCGAGCAGCTGTCCAAGGCTCGTCTCGATCGCATATTAGCTCCGTTCAAGATCGTTGCTGCCGCATGGGCTGGAGGTGTTATGCTCAGCGGCGAAGCCTGCGACGACACAGCCTATGCGGACCTCGTCGTTGTATAGCAAACATTGGAGATTTCCCCGAGAACCTCTTCAAGGAACCGCGTTTGCTCAACATGATTGTCCGTGGGGTAGGAGCGAGCAAAGCACCGCTTGGGCGATCAGCTCTAATGGAGCTTCTGGCTTCGAAAGATTGTATCTCCGCAGCCCTTCGAGCTTATATTCCTTGAGGTGTTCTATCCAACGGAGGAGTTTCATAATCGCAAGGGATTCGATGCTGTACTCGGGAATCCTCCATGGGAGCGCATCGAGATCGACCCTATCGAGTATTTCGGGCAAATAGATTTTCGCGTGATGGAAGAAGATGATAGGGAGAAACGCGATCAGCGTAATCCTTCAGTCTCGGGTGGGAAAGCCATGCCCAGCGAATCAGGGCAAAGCATACAAAACAATGAGATCTGGGCGGTCTTGATGCGTTACCACCCGTCACTGAATGGTTACCCGATCAGCTTATTACACAGTTGACCACAAACGAAGAGTTCTCTAAATCCTGGGAACATGTGAGCGAACGTACAAGACCTCCGGGTTTCAACCATCTTATATTCTCATCAGACAGTTGAGGTAGAGGGCCGCTCGACGCTTGGTCGTCCTGATACTTATCGTTTGTTCGTGGAGCGTTTCCTTCAACTTGCTCGTGACAATGGGTTGGTCTCTTGGATTGCCCCATCAAGTTATCACTCAAACGAAGGTGCAACCGGTATACGAAGACTTTATCGGACAGCCAGTAATATAAAATTTTGCTACTCATTTGAAAACCGTCGCAAGCTATTCGACATTGATTCCCGACAAAGGTACTGTCTGCTGCTCGCCGAAAAATCCCTTGATGGAACGAGCGATTCCGGGCTGCGTTCTATTTGCATGATCCCGAGTGGTTGTTCTTGGATGATCGTGGCCAAAGAGAGCTTGTCTTTGACAGTGAGATTATCCAGCTCGCTGGTGGCCATCATGAAATTTATGTTGAGTCTAGGACACAACTCGATCTTGAACTACTGACAGCGCACTTTCGAATGAGAGAAAAATATTGGGCTAAATTTTTAGATGATTTCGGTATTGTGACTGCATTGGGGTTGAACTACACCGAAACCCAAAGTTCAACAAAAGACTTGATTACACTGAGCAAACTTGGCACTTTTCGTTCGAGCTAATGCTAAACAATGGGAATGGCTGCCAATACATGCAGGTAAAACAATTCATCAATATACTGATCAGTGGGATACAAGATGTTCATACTATGTTCTTACAGATGATGCATGCAGAACAGGACATTGGAAGTTTAGCATTACTTATTATCGACTTACTTTTCGGATGAAAGCTCGATCAAATGATGACAGGACAATGATATCGGTAATTATTACCCCAGGATTTGTCTGTGAACAGACCTTAGCTGTCGAGACTTTTCCTGCATGCCGGTCTACCTGGAAATCATTGGTTACACTTGCACTAGCTAATTGCTACTGTTTTGATTGGCAGTGCGTCAACGAGTAACGACGAGTCTTAGCAATTATATTCTCTCTCCGGTGCCGATTCCCAACCTAAGACCAATTCAACATATGCTCTGCCATAGCGCTCTCCGTTTGACGTGTAATCATATTGGATATAAGAGCTTATGGGATGAACAGCTTGATAGTACCTGGCGTGAGGCGAAACCACCATTCACCTGGCCAGTGCTTGAGGGCGACGACGAGCGCTGGGAGTTGCGCGCCGCGATAGATGCTGTTATCGCCGATGCCTACGGACTTTCCAGAGATCATTATGCCTACATGCTCTCCAGCTTCAGCCACAGAGACCACACGAGGGCACCCGAGTTTTGTCTCGCCGCTTCGATGAGCTCAAGGCAATTGGCCTGGAAGCCTTCACAAAGAAGTATGACCCCTACTGGGACATTCCACTGAACGAGAACCTGGCCGAGCCCGTTATCGATCTGCCCAGCCCCGACCACTCGGAACTGAGGCCGAGCCCCTCCTGCTTGCGGCTAAAGCTCAACCCGAATATCGCAGGGCTCAGGTTCCGACACTTTCGATGGAAACACAGGCGGTGGTTACAACGAGTGAAGTACCACCCAACCCCACGATTCGTCAGCGACGTCGATCTGGCAGCCCACCACCCCTGGAGGACGATACCTACGAGCTGGTCAAACTGCTGCTCGAAGAAAAAAGCGTCATCTCTTCGGCTGACGTCCAGGATCTCACCGGTCTCAATACCGTCGCCGTTCGACCTCTCCTGAAGCGACTTGTCGATGAGGGGTGTGCGGAGCAAGTGGGTCACGGGCGAGGCAGGCGGTATCGATATCGTGCACGGGATCACTAAAGCAGGTCAGCAACATACGAGACAGTTTCGTTCGCACATAATCGTAAGGAGAATACATGCCCCCCATTGGAAGTACGTTCGAAACAGCTGAGCCTTCACTGCATGAAATACTCGGCAGAATCCATCGAGGCTCCATTCAGCTTCCCGACTTTCAGCGTGGCTGGGTCTGGGACGACGTCCACATCCGGGAGTTGATCGCCAGTGTGTCGTTGTCCTACCCGATTGGAGCCGTGATGCTCCTGGAGAGCGGAGGAGACCAGGTGCGCTTCAAAGCTCGGCCCCTTGAGGGGGTAGAGCTGGTCAAATCTCCCGAAGCCAGACAGGCTCATCCTCGATGGACAACAGCGCCTCACCTCGCTCTATCTCGCGCTCCGCAGTGGCATGCCTGTCCCCACTCGAACCGATAAAGGCCAAGACATCGAACGTGTGTATTTTCTGGATATGGCAGCCTGCCTCGATCCAGAGGTCGACCGCCTCGATGCGGTGGTCTCTCTCCCTCCCGAGAAAATCGTGACGCGGGATTTTGGGCGGCAAATCGAGTTTGATGTGAGCACCCGCGACAAAGAGTTCGAGCATGGACTGTTTCCGCTGGCACTCGTATTTGATCCAATCGGTTTCGCCGAATGGAAGATGGGCTTCAAGAGCACTTCGGCTATAACCCGGAGAAGTCCCGTTTCCTCATGCAGTTTGAGGGGCAGATCTGGCTACGCTTCCAGCAGTACAAAATCCCCGTGATTAAGCTTCTCGAGAAACCCCCAAGGAGGCCGTCTGCCAGGTCTTCGAGAAAGTTAATACTGGAGGTGTCACGTTGTCCGTCTTCGAACTCATCACGGCCACGTTCGCCGCCGACGATTTCCGCTTGCGAGAGGATTGGGCTGCACGGAAGAGCAGCTGCAGAACTATGAAATCCTGCGCGACGTTGATGCGACGACCTTCCTCACGGCTGTTACACTGCTCGCCACCTACCGGCGCCATACCACCTCAGGCACTCCCGTGAGCTGTAAGCGCAAAGATGTGCTCACACTGAGCCTCGACGATTACCGGCAATATGCGGACCAGATCCAGAAAGGGCTGGGAGATGCTGCTCGGTTGTTGGCTCGTGAGAAGGTCTTCGATGCACGAACGCTCCCGTATACCACGCAGCTGATACCGCTCTCGGCCATCTGCGCGGTCCTAGGCCCTTGGTTCGAGCAGGATGCCATCAAACGGAAGTTGGCACGATGGTACTGGTGTGGGGTGTTCGGCGAACTCTACGGCGGCGCCAACGAAACCCGCTATGCCTTGGACCTCCCTGAGGCGATTCGCTGGATCGACGGCGGCGAAGAACCGCGTACGGTACGCGATGCCAACTTCGACCCGACCCGGCTCCTCAGCCTCCAGTCCCGGCTGAGTGCCGCGTATAAGGGTCTGATGGGCAGCTCATGCAGGTTGGCAGCCGAGACTTTTTGAGTGGCGACCCTATTGAGTTGACGACCTATTTCGATCTGGCGATCGACATCCACCATATCTTCCCGAGGGCCTATTGGAGAGGAAGGAGTGGCCAAATCCCGGTGGAATAGCATCGTCAATAAGGCTTCACCTCTGCCAAGACCAACCGCATCATCGGCGGGCGAGCTCCGAGCGTCTATGTGGCGAGTTTGGAGAAACAGCATGGCGGAGCCGCAGGAGGA
>CAVWTB010000027.1:0-82636 GCA_963757845.1 uncultured Alphaproteobacteria bacterium | reverse complement strand
CCGTGCTGCCGCTCAACCCCTGCCAGCGCAGTATGATCGTGTCGACGTACTTCGGGTCGAGTTCGACTAGGCGCGCTTGCCGCCCGGTCTTCTCACAGGCGATCAGGGTCGACCCGGACCCGCCAAACGGGTCGAGCACGATGTCCCGGCTCTTGCTGGAATTCCTGATCGCCCGCTCGACGAGCGCCACCGGCTTCATCATCGGATGCAAATCGTTCCGAACCGGTTTGTCGAAGAACCACACATCGCCCTGATCCCGGGCACCGCACCAGTAATGATCGCTGCCCTCCTTCCAGCCATAGAGCATCGGCTCGTATTGACGCTGGTAGTCGGCCCGGCCGAGCGTGGACGTGTTCTTGGCCCAGATCACGAAGGTCGACCACTTGCCGCCGGCCGCGGTGAACGCGCGTTGGAGCGTGTGCAGTTCGGACGAGCTCATGCACCAATACACGGCGCCCTTGGTGACGCTCAGCACGTTCACGCAGCAACCGGCGAGGAGAATAGGCCCTCTGCCGGTTCGATGCTTTGCTTTGCCGCGATCCACATCACAGAACGTGTGCCTGGTTGGCCTGCCCATTTGCCGCGCCTAACCCGCGTGCTGGCCGGAGGAGTATGGTCATCCCCCGCGAATGGAGTGTTTCCGGCCTGTGGCGCGCTAAGGGCATTTCGTCTAGGATTTCAGACAGGCAGAAGGGAGACCAGGTCAATGGATTTCAAGGATCGGCGCATCTGGTATGCGGTGGCAGCCGTGATCATCGTGCTCATCATCATCGGCTACGCGACGGGCTGGTTTAGCGGCGCACCCGCACCGGCACCCCAGCAGTAAGCAGCAGCGCCGCATGCAGAGGGATCAAGGCGAAAATCCTATCGTGACGGACGATGCCGAACCACCGTCAAGCTTGGCGCAGCTGACGGCAGAGATCGTCTCAACTTATGTTTCGCATACCAAGGTCGCCCCATCCGACCTTGCTGCGCTCATCACCACAGTTGCCAGCCAGTTGGCCAAGATTCGGACTAAGGTCGAACCTCCGGCAAAGGAGAAGCCCAAGCCAGCGGTCTCCGTACGCCGATCAATTCGCCCGGATCACCTCGTCTGTCTGGTCTGCGGCAAGCCCCAGAAGATGCTCAAGCGCCATCTAGCGGTCCAGCACGAGCTGACGCCTCCCGAGTACCGCGAGCTCTTCGGGCTCAAGCCGGACTATCCTATGGCGGCACCCAACTACATCGAGCGGCGGCGGGAGGTGGCGCTCGCGACTGGCCTGGGGCGGCCGAAGAAGCCAGCTCGGCGTGGAAGGAAGGCGGGCGCACGGCCGCGGGCGGCTGAACAAAGGCGGCCGACGGACGACAACGCTAGCGCGTGATCGCGTCCAGTATGGAAGGCCGCATCCCACGGCTGGTGTTACTTGCGCCCGACATTGCAGAGGCGCCCCTCTCGGGGCGGTCGGATCACGCGCTCATGCAGAAGAGGCTGGAGCAGCCACTGCCGATGAGCTGGGAGGAGCAGGGCCCACGCGTACTCAGCACATTCACGCCTGAAGCAAGGGGTGCGCGCCAGCGAGATGCCCTGCGGGTCTCGCGGAAGGGATCCCCCCAGGGATGGCCTTCAGAGGGCCAGGTCCTCCGAGATCCATCTTCTATTTCTTAGTCGCCGCTTTCGCCCCGCCGGGCTGCGGTTTGGCGAGCGCGCTCGGCACGGTGCCGGGCGACGCAAGGGTCTTCTTCTTGTCGGCCTTGGGCTTCTTCGCCTCACGGTTGCTCCTCTTTTGACCTTTCGCCATCGCCGTTCTCCCATCTCGCTCACCAACCGCAGCCGCGGACAATAGGCTGACCGGCAGCGCACCGGCAATTGAAACCGCTCGGGTCTCCAGCGCCGGGGCGGCCGCAAGCGCATCGTCCGCCGGACGGCAGCACAATCGTTTCCAGCTCGAAGCCGCAGCCCGACGGTGCCCCGATCAAGGCGATCGCTTGGGGGTGATGGTGGCAAGGCTTTTCGACGCCAGCATTTGCACTTCCGCGACTGAGATCTCCGAAGCGCAACGGACCGGCGAGAGCTGAGCGAGCCGGATTCATGCGGCTGGCGCTGCTGGCACCCCAAAATCATAGAGGCGATCCTAGGCGGGAGGGCAGATGCGGGCCTGATGTTGGAGCGGCCGCTGCCAGCGACCTGGGTGGAGCAGCGCGCTCGCATTGCCGAGCCCTAGATGTCGTGAGCCCGACCCGCGGCAGGGCCCCGTTCACCTCACAGTCTCGAGCAGACCGAACCGGACGGACATGAGCTCTCGGACATGAGCTCGACCCGCCGCATCCTTCTCCACCACGGTCAGCTTCTGATCCTCGGCCAGGGCGGTAGGCAGCACCATCCGGCCGCTGGGCTTGAGCTGCTGGAGCAGCGCCGGAGGCACCAGCTTGGCCGCCGCCGTGACGATGATCTTGTCGTAGGGCGCATGCTCCGCCCAGCCGAGGGATCCGTCGCCGATATGGATGCCGACGTTGTCGTAGCCCAGTCGGCGCAAACGCGCCGCAGCCTCAACGGCGAGCTCCTCGATGATCTCGACGCTCCAGACCCGGCGAACGAGCTGACCGAGCACGGCCGCCTGATAGCCGAGGCCGGTGCCGACCTCCAGCACGATGTCGTCCGGCCGCGGCTCCAGCAGATCGGTCATGACGGCAACGATGAAGGGCTGCGAGATCGTCTTGTCGAAGCCGATCGGTAGCGCGGCGTCCCGGTAAGCATGGGCTGCCAGCGGCGATGGCACAAAGGCGTGGCGCGGCACCCGGTCCATAGCCGTCAGCACTCGCTCATCGAGGGCCGGCTTGCCAAGCTCATCGCCGGCGAGGTCGACATAGATCCCGATCACCTCGACCATGTGCCGGCGCAGGATGGCGAAGTGCTCTTCCTTCATAGGCGGTTGCTCTGGTGAAGCTGGTGCGCCGCCTCAGTCATGTCGTTCGCCGCAAGAGTAGGACGCTCCGACCTGCCGCCAATGACACTGTTCGTCGAGATGCTCGCCAGGGTCTGGCAGGGTGGGGGCGTTGGAGCGTCCGGGCCCGAGCCGAGGCGCGCATGTCCAACCATCGTCAGCTTCTTGAGTGGTAACATGCCTGCAGGTTGGTCCTCAGACGGCTCCGAAGCCGTAGCTTAACAGGTGGCGCGCCGCCGAGTGTCTCGTCAAGGCGTGCCTCTTGTGTGGCTGACTGGCTCTGCTCCCGCTCAGCGGACGAGCATCACGGTGCAATGGGCGCGGCGGCTGACCCGCTCGGCATTGGAGCCGATCAGGAAGTCGCCGGGCTGAGGGCGGTGGGCTGCCATGACGATGAGGTCGGCCGGGATCTCGGCCGCGATGCGCAAGATCTCCTTGTACACGGAGCCGTACGTGGCGATCGGGTGCACCGGCACGCCGGCGGGCACACGCTCGCGCACGAACTGCTCGAGGGCCGCCCTGGCCTTGGGCACCAGCTGCGCCTCATAGTCGAAAGGACCGACCTGCATCAGGGCGGGCACGGCGACGTCCGGCACCACGGTCAGCACGTGCAGCTGCGCGCCCGAAACTTTGGCCTCGTGCAGCGCGACTGGCAGCGCCCTCTCCCAGGAAGCAAAGTGCTCGAGGTCGACGGTGAAGAGAATGTCCTTGAACACGGCTCCCGCTCCCCCGAGGCGACCGTTTACCGGATGCGGCTCGCTAAATTCGGCCCATGCCCGGGTCGGCTCCGCAGCCACCGCCCGATGACGTCGCCTGTCGCCGGCAGGGCCGCCGGTTGGTGTGCTCCTTCTGTCGCACGGCTTGCTGACCTACCGCAATTGGTTATGATTTCGGGTTCGGCGAGGGGGCCGATGGCTTGCCGATACGGCAAGAACGGAAAAACCCGGATGGGAGGCTCCGATGGGACGGTTCGTCATCGCTGCCAGTGCGGCAGCTCTGCTGGCCGTATCCGCCGGCGCCGCCGGCCGCGGCGCAGATCCAGGGCCTCGAGATCCTGGTTCCGGCAGCACCTGGCGGCGGCTGGGACCAGACCGGCCGCGCCATGCAGAACGCGCTCCAGGAGGAGGACCTCGCGAGCGGCATCCAGGTCGTCAACATCCCGGGCGCCGGCGGCACGATCGGCCTCGCCCAGTTCGTCTCCGGCAAGGCGGGCCAGGGCGACGCGCTGATGACCGGCGGTCTGGTCATGCTCGGCGCGATCCTGACCAACCAGGCGCCGGTCACGCTCGAGCAGGTGACGCCGATCGCGCGGCTGACCGGCGAGTACGAGGTGATCGTCGTGCCGGCGAGCTCCGAGCTCCAGACCCTCGACGACCTGGTCGCCAAGTTCAAGGAGGATCCCCAGTCGGTGTCCTGGGGCGGCGGCTCGGCCGGCGGCACCGACCACATGCTGGTCGGCCTGATCGCCAAGGCGGCCGGCGTCGAGCCCTCCGGCATCAACTACGTGCCGTTCGCCGGCGGCGGCGAGGCGCTGGCCTCGATCCTCGGCGGCCACGTCAGCGCGGGCGTGAGCGGCTACCAGGAGTTCGCCGGCCAGATCGAGACCGGCGATCTGCGGGCGCTCGCGATCTCCTCGGCCGAGCGCCTGGAGGGCGTCGACATCCCGACCCTCAAGGAGCAGGGCGTCGACGTCGATCTCACCAACTGGCGCGCCGTGTTCGCGCCGCCCGACATCTCGGACGAGGACAAGCAGAAGCTGGCCGATGCGGTCGGGCAGATGGTCGAGAGCGAGACCTGGCAGAACACGCTGAAGGAGCGCGCCTGGCTGGACCTCTACCTGCCGCCCGACGAGTTCGCGGAGTTCCTCGAGCAGGACCGGCAGCAGGTCGAGACCGTGCTGAAGGACATCGGCCTGGTGCAGCAGTAGCCTGCTTCCGGGCCGCGACCATGGCGACCTCCCGCGGGCTCCGCCTGGGCGAAGCGGCGCTCGCGGCCTTCGTCCTCCTGCTCGGCGTGTTCGTCGCCGTGGAGACGGCGATGCTGCGGACCGGACCGGGCTACTCCGCGATCGGGCCCAAGCTGTTCCCGGCGCTGGTCGCGGCCGGGCTTCTCCTGGTCGGCCTCGCCCTGCTCTATGAGGCGCGCGCCGGCGCGGTCGCGCAGCCGATGGGATTCGAGCTCGACCTGCCGCCGGCGCTCCTGGTGACCGCCGGCCTCGTCCTGCAGATGCTCCTGATGAGGCCGGCGGGCTTCGTGATCGCCTCGGCGGTCCTGTTCGTCGCGGTGACCTACGCCTTCGGCAGCCGGCGCCCGGTCCTCAACGCCGCCGTCGGCCTGGCGTTGTGCGCGGCCACCTACGTCGCCTTCACCTTCGGGCTGGGGCTGGGTCTGCCGGCCGGGGTGCTGGGCAGGCTGCTCGGGTAGGGCCTCCCCGGCGGGAGGCATGAGGAGGCTTTGCGGGGATGGAGACGCTCGCCGCGCTCGGCCAGGGCTTCGCCGTCGCGCTCACGCCCTTCAACCTGATGTGGGCGGCGGTCGGGGTCACGCTCGGCACCGCCGTGGGCGTGCTGCCCGGGATCGGGCCGGCGCTGACCGTCGCCCTGCTGCTGCCGGTCACCTTCAACCTCGACCCGACCGCCGCCTTCATCATGTTCGCCGGCATCTACTACGGCGCCATGTACGGCGGCTCGACCACCTCGATCCTGCTCAACACGCCCGGCGAGTCGGCGACCATCGTGACCGCGCTCGAGGGCAACCTGATGGCGCGCAAGGGCCGCGGCGGCCCGGCGCTCGCGACCGCGGCGATCGGCTCGTTCGTCGCCGGCACGATCGCGACCCTCGCGCTGACCTTCATCGCGCCGTTGATGGTGCAGGTCGCGCTGCGGTTCAGCCCCGCCGCCTACTTCGCGCTGATGGTGCTGGCCTTCACCACGGTCACCGCGGTCCTCGGCAGCTCGCTCGCGCGCGGCCTCGCGAGCCTGCTCTTCGGCCTGGCGCTCGGCCTCGTCGGCATCGACACCCAGTCCGGCCAGGCGCGCTTCACGCTCGGCATCCCGGAGCTGCTCGATGGCATCGACGTGATCGTGGTCGTGGTCGGCCTGTTCGCGGTCGGCGAGGCGCTCTACGTCGCCAGCCGCCACCGCCACGAGCCGGAGGAGATCACCCCGGTCCGGGGCTCGATCTGGATGAGCCTCGAGGACTGGGCGCGCTCGTGGAAGGCGTGGCTGCGCGGCACCGCCCTCGGCTTCCCGTTCGGCACGCTGCCGGCGGGCGGCGCCGAGATCCCGACCTTCCTCTCCTACATGGTGGAGAAGCGCCTCGCCAGGCGGCCCGAGGAGTTCGGCCAGGGGGCGATCGAGGGCGTGGCGGGGCCCGAGGCCGCCAACAACGCCGCCGCCGCGGGCGTGCTGGTGCCGCTGCTGGCGCTCGGGCTGCCGACCTCGGCCACCGCCGCGATCCTGCTCGCCGCGTTCCAGCAGTTCGGCCTGCAGCCGGGCCCGCTTGCTGTTCGCCACTCAGCCGGATCTGGTCTGGGGCCTGATCGCGAGCCTCTACATCGGCAACGTCATGCTGCTCCTGCTCAACCTGCCGCTGGTCGGCCTGTGGGTGAAGGTGCTCACCATCCCGCGGCCGCAGCTCTATGCCGGCATCCTGGTGTTCGCGACGCTCGGCGCCTACACGCTGAACAACAACGTCGTCGACCTGATCCTGCTCTACCTGATCGGCGTCATCGGCTTCGGCATGCGCGTGCTGGGCGTGCCCGTGGCGCCCTGCGTCATCGGGCTGATCCTGGGGCCGCTCGCCGAGGCGCAGTTCCGCCGCGCGCTCTCGATCAGCCAGGGCGACTGGACCGTGTTCTTCACCGACCCGCTCTCGGCCGCATTCCTGATCATCGCCGCGGCGGCCTTGCTCGGGCCGTTCGTCTGGCGCTGGTGGGCGCGGCGGCGGGAGGTCAGCCCCGCGTGACGATGCGCCCGCTCACCTGAACCCGAGAGTGAATCGCCCGACCGCGAACACCAAGACTGGAGGCGTCCTGCCATGCAGCTGGCTGGCTTGCTCTACGGCTCGAAGCTGCTTCGCTTCGTGGGCTTCCCGTGCCCGGAGGTGCTTGGCCCGGAGGCCACCGAGGCGGAGATCAAGGCGCTGATCGATCGGCACGGCATGATCTTCCTGAAGCCGATCTTCAAGGGCGGCATCGGCAAGAAAGGCAAGGCGGGCCTGCTCGGCCGGGCCAAGGACCTGAGGACCGCGCTGCAGGAGAAGGAGCGGCTGTTCTTCGCCGAGCACCGCGTGGGCAACGTGGTCGCCAAGGCGCAGGGCGTGACCTTCGAGGCGGGCGTGCCGGCCCAGCACGAGGTCTACTTCGCGCTCTCCGACTCGACCCGCTTCCGGGCGCCGACCGTGACGCTCACCCATCACGGCGGCGTCGACATCGAGGAGCTCGAGAAGGGCAAGATCGCCGAGGTCCCCTTCGAGGCGCTCACCGGCCTCAAGGCGTTCGTCATCGCCAACGCGCTCTCGGACCTGAAGGCGCCGCGCGAGATCATCTCGCCGCTGGTGCAGCACCTGCCGCGGCTCTGGGAGCTCATGCATGATTTCGGCATGACGACGCTCGAGCTCAACCCGATCCGGATGCGGCCGGACGCGCGCGGCCGGCTCGTCCCGGTCGCCTGCGACTTCAAGTGCGGCTTCGACCGCGACGATCCGCGTTGGGAGCGCCTCGGCCTGCCGGACCATCTGTTCGCGGCCGACCAGTCCGAGTTCGAGACCGAGATCAACCAGCTCCGGACGCATCAGGGGCAGAGCGACGTCTACGTCATCAACCCGGGCGGCACGATCCTCGCGCCGACCTTCGGCGGCGGCGCCAACTCGCTGGTCACGGAGGTCCTGGGCGACGACGCCATCATCTCGACCGATTTCGGCGGCAACCCGCCCTACGAGAAGATGCGCGAGGTGGCCCGCATCTGCTTCAAATACTATCTGGCGCAGGCCAACGTCCTGTTCGTGATCGGCGGCAAATCGAACAACACGGACATCTTCATCACCTTAAGGGCCATCGCGGACGCGCTACGCGAGCATTTCAGCGCGCACGGCCCCACGCCGCTGTTCGTCGTCGTCGGGCGGGGCGGGCCGAACCTGATCCGCGGCATGGGCGCGCTCGCCGACACCGTCGATGCGCTCGGGCTGCCCTACCGCTTCTTCGGCTTCGATTCCGCGATCAGCGAGGTGGTCAACTACGCCCAGGCCGCCGACCGCTGGATGAAGGCGGGCGGGCGCGAGCAGGTGGCGCAGCGACTGGGGCTGCGCAAGGCGGCCTGAGTTGAAGGAGGCCCGTATGAGACGGATGGTTTTCGTGCTGGTTGCAGTTGGAGCGCTGGCAGGCGTGGTCGCCGACATCGCCCCCGCATCGGCACAGGCCGATGGCGAGGCCGCCCCGATCTTCGGAGTCAAGATGCCCCCCGGATACCGGGACTGGAGGTTGATCTCCGTGGCCCGCGAAGAAGGCAACCTCGACGACTTGCGCGCCATTCTGGGCAACGACGTCGCGATCAAGGCCTACCGGGAAGGGCAGCTTCCGTACCCGGACGGCACGATCATTGCCCGGCTCGCCTGGAATTACGTCCCGTCGGAGGAAAACAACAAAGCCTTCGGCCGTCGCCAATCTTTCGTGGCCGGGCCGCCCAAGAACGGGGTTCAGTTCATGGTCAAGGACTCCAGAAAATACGTCGCGACCGGCGGCTGGGGGTTCGCTCAATTCAACGACGGCAAACCCGCCGACGAGGCGGTGCACAACACTTGCTTTTCTTGCCACGAGCCCGCCAAAGCTCGCGACTTTGTCTTCACCCGTTACGCGCCTTGAAGGCCGAACGCGGAGAGCCACGAGGAACCGCCAGACCTGAGGAGCCAGACATGAGCAGTGCTCAAGTGCGAAGCGAAACTGCCCTGGACGGCGACGGCCGGACGCCGGCCCCGAGGCTCTGATCAACATCGAGTCAGCGACTGCCAACAGGGGAGGACTGGAGATGAAGAGTAGAAACATGCCGGTGATTACCATCGTGGCATCGCTCGCTGCCTTGGGCGGCATGGCCCTCGCGGCGCAGGACAAGTACACTGTGCAAGTGCCGGGTGGGCTCGCGTTCTCTGAGTTCAGGGGATATGAAGACTGGCAGGCTGTCGCCGTCAGTCAGCCCGAAGACAAGCTCAATTTGATCCTTGCCAATCCCGTGATGATCGACGCCTACCGGGCCGGCGTTCCCGGCAACGCGAAGCCCTTTCCCGATGGCTCCAAGATTGCGAAGATCACCTGGAACTCGAAACAGAATGCGGAGTCCCCCTTTTCCGTCAATGTGCCGGACACCCTGGCAGGCATTGGTTTCATCGTGAAGGATAGCACGAGATTCTCGGACACCGGCGGATGGGGATACGCCCAGTTTGACTATGACCCCGCCTCCGACACGTTCACGCCCAATACATCTTTACAGGGGAGCGACGCCAAGTGCGGGGCCGAGTGCCATTCGATAGTGGCGGAGAAAGATTACATTTTCACCGCATACGGGAAGAGGTGAGCGGGGAACAGGATTGTCACCACTGCCGTCCGCTCCGACGATGCCTCCTCCACCGCAGGCGTCGAACTCGTCGTTGCGATGGCGGCCGCACTCGGCTCTAGCACTACCTGGGCACTGCGGACGGCAGCGCCGGTCTGAGGTCAGCCCCGCAGCACGGACATCGGGCGAGCGCGAGGCTGAAGGACGCGAGCAGCCGGCAGCGGACTGCGGGCAAGCTCGGCTCAAGGCACCCAAACCGTAGGAGCTTGACATGAGCAGTACTCAGGTGCGCAGCGAAACTGCAACCGAGGCCCCGAGAGCGCGGACGGTCGACATGAAGCTCGAGGTCGTCGTCATCCCTGTCTCGGACGTCGATCGCGCCAAGAGCTTTTACGGCAACCTCGGTTGGAGGCTCGACGCCGACTTCGCCGCCGGTGACGACTGGCGCGTGATCCAGTTCACGCCGCCCGGCTCCGGGTGCTCGGTCATCTTCGGCAAGAACGTGACCGCGGCGGCTCCTGGCTCCGCCCAGGGACTGTACCTCATCGTCTCCGACATCAAGGACGCCCGCGACGAGCTGCTCCGTCGCGGCGTCGGGATCAGCGAGGTGTTCCACGACGCCGGCGACGTGCACGCTGGCGCGGACGAGCCCTACCTGTTTGGGCGGCTCCGGGTTAGCGGTCCGGATCCCGACCACCGCAGCTACCGCTCGTACGCCTCGTTCAGCGATCCGGACGGCAACGGCTGGCTTTTCCAAGAGGTCACCGCGCGATTGCCCGGACGCGTGGACGCGGACGACACGACTTCACCTCGCCGACTGAGCTCGCGAGCCGCGCTCCGACGTGCGGAGGCCGCGCACGGCGAGCACGAGAAGCGGCTCGGCCATCGCGATGCGGACTGGCCGGACTGGTACGCCGACTACATCGTCCGCGAGCAGGGCGGCAAGCCGCTGCCGTGATGAGCAGCGGCCCCGAGGGTGAGATGGCGGTGGCTCGGGGACAGGCACAGGAACCGGTGGGGCGGCGCAATGCATAAGCAGGGCATCGACAGGTTCAAGTACTTCGTCGGCATCGACTCTCTCGCCAAGGTCGCGACCCGCGAGGACCGGGTCTGCGTCCTCAACATCCTGGGCGGCGAATCGAGCCAGGTGACGCCCGTAAGCCATGCCTTCTCGGGCGGCAACGTGGTCTTCGGGACCTCGCCCGGCCGGACCGGCCAGACGCTCAGGACCCCGATCGGCGAGGTGCCCGTCTTCAACGCGGTGCGCGAAGGCCTGGACGCCGGGCTGGGGTTCAACACCGGCGTGATCTATCTGCCGCCCGCCGGCGTCCGCGACGGCGTCGCCGAGCTCGCCCGCGTCAACCCCGATCTCGAGAAGATCGTCATCGTCACCGAGAAGGTCTCGGTGCACGACGCCCGCGAGATCCGCGCCATCGGGCAGACCTACGGCATCGACATCTTTGGCGCGAACGGGCTCGGCATCGCCGATTCCTGGAACCGGGTGCGGATCGGCGGCGCGCTCGGCGGTGACCATCCCGAGGAGTCCGCTGAAGAAGGGCTCGATCGCGATCCTCTCGAACTCGGGCAACTTCACGACCACGATCGCCCAGTACCTGGCGACCGCCGGCTGGGGCACCACGACGCTGATCTCGAGCGGCAAGGACGTCTACATCCACTTCGCCGCGCCGGAGTTCGTGTTCGCGCTGGGCAACGACGAGCGCAGCAAGGCCGCGGTCATGTACGTCGAGCCGGGCGGCTACTACGAGCACGGCCTGCAGCCGACCAAGCCCGTCGTCGCCTGCGTCGTCGGCCGCTGGAAGGCCAAGCTCACCCGCGCGGTCGGCCATGCCGGCGCGCTCGCCGGCTCCGGCGACGACGCCGCCAGCAAGGAGCGCTGGCTCATGGAGATGTTCGGCGTCGACGACATCTTCACCCCGCAGAATCCGGTCTGCTCGGCCAGGGGCGCGGTGGTCGTCAACATCGCCCACATCCCGCAGGCGCTCACCAGGGTGATGGCGCTGAACGGGATCGAGCCGGATTTCGCGCCCGAGGGCGACCTCTCGCTCAAGGCCTGGTTCGGCAACAACCAGCGCCTGACAGCTGCCGCCCGAGCTCGACCTCAGGGTGGTCGCGGCGATGCCGCCCTACGACGCCCAGATCGCCGAGCTCCGGAAGCATGTGGGCGCCGTGTTCCTGCGGCAGACCATGAAGGACCGCTCGGGCGCCTCGCAGATGGACCCGGAGACGCAGATCACGAGCGTCCACGGCTTCTCGGTGCTCGATCTGGCCAAGGAGCCGCTCGAGGCGAACTTCGCGCTGCCGCTCGTGCACGAGATCGCGGATGCGAACGACCGGGCGCTGCTCGACGTCGCGGTCGCCGCCGAGGTCAACCTGGTCGGCGATCCGGTGCTCGCGGCCGCCGAGGCCGCGCGCGAGGCGGGCAATGCGCCGAACAGCGTGATGGCCGCGGCCGCCAGCATCATCGGCCCGAAGCGCGTCGAACGCGCGCTCGCCTGCACCGATGCGTTGATCGACCTGTTCGCCCATTCCGGGTTGGAGGATGCGCGCGACGAGAGCTTCGCTCTCGAAAGGGTCGAGGTCGACGGCGCGACGCGCGCGCTCTTCCTGGCCACCGAGGCCGACCAGGACGTGCGCCCCGAGCTGATGATCAAGGCGGTCCGGGCGCGCGGCGCGCGCTCGGTCTTCCTGAAGCTCCTGGAAGGCTTCGGCGCGCCGCTGCATCGCGATGCGGTGCTGGCCGCGATCGCGACGACGATCGCCTGGGGGCCGCTGATGCGCAAGCGCATCTCCCGGCTCACCGCTCGTACCCTGCCCTGGTATCTGCGCCTCTATGGCGTGATGATCGGCGCCTCGATCCCGGCCGCGCAGCACCAGCGGGGCTCGCTCTACGGCATTCCGCGCCAGGAGCGCTTCGAGCGCTGGACCATGGCCGATCTCGCCTTCCTCGCCATGACCGGCAAGAAGCCGACCGAGGCCGAGGCGCGGCCGCTCCAGGTCCTGATCGGGCTCCTGATCTCGAACGGGCCGGGGTCGATCTCGGCCCAGGGCGCCAAGGGCGCGGTCTCGGCCGATGGCCCCCAGACGCCGGAGCGGGTGCAGATCAACAAGGCGATGGTCGGCTTCTTGACCCACACCGGCTATTCGCACGGCGGCAACGGCTTCGAGGGCATGGCCTTCCTGCTGGACCAGTTCAAGGACAAGGGCCTCGCCGACCCGACCGATCCGAATCACGGCATCGATCTCGAGGCGATGGCGACCGAGTTCGCGCGCACCTACAAGCGCGAGAAGACCGAGAGCAGGGAGATCGGCGCCGGCGGGCCGCGGGCGCTGCCCGGGGTGCATCACCCGGTCTTCAAGGGCAAGCCCGTCAACTACGACCCGCGCGAGCGCTTCATCGCCGAGGTGATGGCGGAGCGCGGCGACTACAACATCTTCCACGCATTCTATCGCGCGCTGGTCCAGGCGCTCTACGAGGAAGGCGCGTCGCCCTACGTGTTCTGCGTGAACGTCGACGCGGTGATCGCCGCTTTGCTGCTGGCGCTGCTCTGGAAGGACTACAAGAGCGGGGCGCTGAGCGAGCGCGACCTCGAGACCGCCGCCTTCACCGTGTTCCTGTACGGGCGCATGATCGGCTGCGCCGCCGAGATCGACGACCACCTGAACCGCGGCCGCAACATGGACACCCGCACGCCGGCCGCCCAGTGCTCCTTCGTCTGCTGACGAAGCGACGACCATGGCGAAGCTGCTCGAGGGCGTCCGGGTGCTCGACCTCACCAACGTGCTGGCCGGCCCGTTCTGCTGCTATCAGCTGGCGCGTGCTCGGGGCCGAGGTGATCAAGGTCGAGGTGCCGGGATCGGGCGATCTCGCGCGCCAGCTCGGCGCCGACCCGGACGCTCAACGCAGCGGGGCATGGGCGCCTCGTTCCTCGCCCAGAACGCCGGCAAGCGCTCGGTCACGCTCAACCTCAAGCACGCCGCACGGCAAGGAGGCCTTCCTGCGCCTGGTCGCGACCGCCGACGCGCTGGTCGAGAACTTCCGGCCCGGGCGTGATGGACCGGCTCGGCCTCGGCTACGGCGCCCTCGCCGCGGTCCGGCCCGACCTCGTCTACTGCGCGATCTCGGGCTTCGGCCAGGACGGGCCGCTCGCGCGCCAACCCCGCCTACGACCAGATCATCCAGGGGCTGTCCGGCGTGATGAGCGTGACCGGCAGCCCGCACACCGCGCCGCTCGCGGGTCGGCTACCCGGTCTGCGACACGATGGGCGGGATCACCGCGGCCTTCGCCGATCGCCGCGGCGCTGTTCCGGCGCGAGCGGACCGGCGAGGGCGAGTGCGATCGACGTCTCGATGCTCGAGGCGACGCTGGTCGCGATGGGCTGGGCGGTCTCGAACTGGCTGATCGCGGGCGTGCGCCCGACGCCGATGGGCAACGAGAACATGAGCGCCGCGCCGTCGGGCGCCTTCCGGACCGGGCGCGGCCTGCTCAACATCGCCGCCAACCAGCAGGAGCAGTTCGAGAGCCTGTGCCGCCTGGTCGGCCGCGCGGAGCTGATCGCCGATCCGCGCTTCGCCGGGCGCGAGGACCGCAAGCTCAACCGCTACGAGCTCAAGACCGAGCTCGAGCAGGCGCTCGCCGCGCAAGACCGCCGCCGAATGGGCGCCGGAGCTCAACGCCGCAGGCGTCCCGGCCGGCGAGGTGCTCTCGGTGCCCGGAGATGCTCGAGCATCCGCAGGTCGGCGAGCGCGGGCTGATCAAGCGCTTCGCCGGCGCGCCCGGGCGTCGAGCGCGAGGTCGCCGTGGTGCGCGCGGGCTTCCGCCTCGCCCACGGCGATCCCGAGCCGGCACTCGCCGCCGCCGGCGCTCGGCGCCGACACCGACGCGATCCTGCCGAGCTCGGCTACGACGCCGGCGCGATCGCGGCGCTGCGCGGCGACCAGGCCATCTGATCGGTTGCGAGCCTTTGGTATCTGGGCTATGGTATGCCAGATACAGGGCACCGCAACGAACGCGCCGAGGGAGCATGCCGCGCCGGCTCGTCCTCAAGCCGATCGACAGCAGCTTCAGCCTCAAGGACCACATCTACGAGGTGCTGAAGGACGGCATCACCTCGATGAACATCTACGCCGAGGACGCCGAGCTCAAGCTCGACGAGCGCCAGCTCGCGGAGCAGCTGCGCATCAGCCGGACGCCGATTCGCGAGGCGCTCGCACGGCTCGAGCAGGAGGGCCTGGTGCGCATCCTGCCGCGCAAGGGCGTGATGATCGTGCGCAAGTCGGTGGGTGAGATCCTCGAGATGATCATCGCCTGGGCGGCGCTCGAGAGCATGGCGGCCCGCCTCGCCACGCGCCGCGCGAGCGACGCCGAGATCGGCTCGCTGCGCCGGATGCTGGCGAAGTTCAGCGAAGAGGAAGTGCGCACCCACATCGACGAGTACTCCGAGATCAACATCAAGTTCCACCAGCGGATCCTCGAGCTGTCGCAGTGCGCGCTGCTGAAACAGATCGCGGACGGTCTGTTCCTCCACATGCGGGCGATCCGGGCGCGCACGATGGCCGAGGGCGACCGGGCCAACCGCTCGATCGTCGACCATGCGTACATCATCGAGGCCCTCGAGGCGCGCGATGCCGATCTGGCCGAGCGCCTGGTCCGCGAGCACACCCTCAATCTGCACGATCACGTCCAGCGCGCCTGGGTCGAGCCGGATGGCTCGCGCAAGCAGCAGGCCGGCTGAGCTCAAAGGAGTTTGGGAAGGGCCGCTGCATCGCCGGCGGGCTGATGCTCGCCTGGGCCTGCGACCTGATCGTCGCCAGCGAGGATGCGGAATTCTGCGATCCGGTCGTGACCATGGGCGTCTGCGGCGTCGAATGGTTCGTGCATCCGTTCGAGCTCGGCCCGCGCAAGGCCAAAGAGCTCCTGTTCACCGCCGACCGCTGGACCGCGCAGGAAGCGCATCGGCTGGGCATGGTGAACCATGTGGTGCCGCGCAAGGAGCTGTCCGGCTTCGTGCTCGATCTCGCCGGCCGTATCGCGTCAAAGCCGTCGTTCGCGCTGAAGCTGACCAAGGAAGCCGTCAACCGCGCGATGGATGTCTCCGGCCAGCAGGCGACCATCGAGCACGCCTTCGCGCTGCATCAGCTTTGCCACGCGCACAATCTTCAGGAGTTCGGCATGGTGGTCGACCCCGCGGGCCTGCACCCCTCGGTGCGGAAGCCACCCGCGGCGGCGGAATAATTTCTTACCGTCATGGCCGGCTTGTGCCGGGCATCCACGTCTTAACGGCGTAGCTGCGCGAAAGACGTGGATGGCCGGCACAAGGCCGGGCATGACGATGGAGCGCGCGAGGGGGAACGATGGACCAGATCGTTGCCGACAAAACCCTGGTGGACACCGTCCGCCGGCATGCGACGGGCACGCCGAATGCGGTCGCCTTCCACTTCGACGGGCGCGACACCACCTATGCCGACTTCGACCGCAACACCAACAAGGTCGCGAACGCGCTGATCGCCGCGGGCTTCAAGCACGGCGATCACATCTGCTTCCTCGGCAAGAACAGCGACCACTTCTTCGAGATCCTGTACGGCGCCATGAAGGTCGGCATGATCATGACGCCGGTGAACTGGCGGCTGGCGCCGCCCGAAATGGTCTACATCATCAACAACGCCGAGGCCCCTGCCCTGTTCGTCGGCCCGGAATTCAACGCCGCGGTGAAGGGGTTTGCGTCGCAGCTGCCGATGGTCCGCCTGACCATCGCCATGGAAGGCGGCGAAGGCGAATGGCCGTCCTTCGTCAAATGGCGTGACGCCCAGCCCGACACGCCACCGCCGAACGCGATCCAGCCGAGCGACATCGCCGTGCAGCTCTACACCTCGGGCACCACCGGGCATCCGAAGGGCGCGATGCTGTCGCACAAGAACATGCTCAACCTGACCAGCCCGAAGACAGCGGTGCCGGACTGGAACCGCTGGAACGCGGATGACGTCACGCTGATCACGATGCCGGTGTTCCATATCGCCGGCGCCGGCTGGGGCATTTTCGGACTGTTCTATGGCGCCAGGAACGTCGTCATGCGCGACTTCGATCCGGGCGCCGTGCTCGACTTCATCCAGAACCATCGCATCAGCAAGTGCATCCTGGTGCCGGCCGCGCTGCAGTTCGTCGTCCGCCATCCCAAGGCGAAGCAGACCGATTTCTCGCGCCTGAAATACATGCTCTATGGCGCCTCGCCGATTCCGCTCGATCTCCTGAAAGAATGCATGACCGTGTTCGGCTGCGGCTTCGTGCAGATGTACGGCATGACCGAGACCACCGGCGGCATCTGCATCCTCGGCCCTGAGGACCACACGCCGGAGGGCTCGCAGCGCATGCGCTCGGCCGGCAAGGCCATGGAAGGCGTCGAGTTCGCCATTCTCGATGCGGAAGGCAACCACCTGCCGCCCGGCCAGACCGGCGAGATCGCCACCCGCTCGGCCTCCAACATGGTCGGCTACTGGAAGATGGACGAGGCGACACGCGCCACCATCAGCGACGACAACTGGCTGCGCACGGGCGACGCCGGCTACATCGACGAGGACGGCTACATCTACATCCAGGACCGCATCAAGGACATGATCATCTCCGGCGGCGAGAACATCTACCCGGCCGAAGTCGAGAACGCGGTGTTCGGTCATCCGGCCGTGGCGGAAGTCGCCGTGATCGGCGTGCCCGACGAAAAATGGGGCGAGAGCGTACGCGCCATCGTCGTCAGGAAGCCGGGCACGAATGTCACCGCGGACGAGATCATGGCGTTCGCGCGCGAGCGCATCGCCGCCTACAAGATCGCCGAAGGCCGTGGACTTCATCGATGTGCTGCCGCGCAATCCGTCGGGCAAGATCCTCCGCCGCGAGCTGCGTGAGCCGTACTGGCAGGGCAAGACCCGGCGGGTGAATTGACCGGATGGCGCATCGCTAGTGGAGTGGATTTGACATTCGCTACCCACCTTGCCGCTTGCTCGGGATGCGAATGTCAAATCCATAAACTCCACTAGAAACTTATACTTGCTAGTGGTCCTTATGATTTTAACATTCGCAACAGAGCGCGCCGAAACGGGATGCGAATGTTAGAATTCGGACCACTAGTGATCATCCACATCAACAGCTACCCGGGCGTCGGCAAGTTGACCATCGCCACGGCCCTCGCCGAATTGATCGGCGCGCGGCTGCTCGATAACCACACCATCTATAACGTCGCCTTCGCGCTCACCGAATTCCGCTCCAACGAATTCTACGACACGGTTCGCGCCGTTCGCGACATCGCCTATCGGCGCGTGCTGGATTTGCCGGTCGCTGTGCCGGTTATTCTCACGAACTGGTACTCGCGCGATTCCGGTTGGGGTAACGAGAATTGGGACGAGATCATCGCGCTGGCCCGCAAACGCGGATCACGCCTGAACGTCGTCGTGCTGACCTGCTCGCCCGAAGAAAATGCCCGGCGCATTCAGAGTTCGGACCGAGCCGCAAAACGCAAACCGCGCGATCCCGACATGGTCGCCGCCAATCGCAATGGCAGAGAATTGCTCGACCGCGGTGGCGACCGCTTGCTCCGTCTCGACGTATCCAACCTGTCCGCCGAAGCCGCGGCGGGAGACATAGCACGGTGGATCGCGCAAGATCGCGGGTGACAACTCGAAAATCGTCCGTCGCACGCGGATGCGATTCGATGTAGACACGTCGGACCTGCCTCCCGCGGAAACATGCACAATGGTCAGTAGCCTCCTGTTCAGGTTGTATCGCTGCGATCACCAGCGCCTGCTCGATCTCGCCTTTTTCATTGCCGTGCCGGCCGTTCTGACGGCGACGATGTCGGTGATGGGCCCCTACGTCGACCTGCTGGGTGTTCGCGGCGGGATCCTTTATGTTGCTGCGCTGTCGTTTGTGCCGTGGTGGATCACAGGCCTCGCCACCTTCATTGCCTTCGCCGGTCTGCGCGCCTTTCGTCCGCCGCTATGGGCGCTGACGGTGATCGGCGCTGTTGCGGCATCGGTCGTGCTGGTTCCTGCCACCCATGAGCTGAACGGCTGGTTCCGCGCCTACTGGCCGGGCGGCCACTTGTTGCACGAGATGTCCTGGCCGACGACGGTCGACCGGCTCCGCGAGCTGATGACCAGCGTCGGGCGCGCGATCGTGCTCTGGACGGCCTTCACCTACGTGTTCGCAACGACGCTCGGATGGTCGCGTTACCGGTACGCGACGGCGGCCGCGGCAACGCAGGGAGAAACAGCGCCGTCGCGTTTTGAGAACAGCGGCCGGCAATGGACCGCGGAGAACGACCTCGAGCTTGCAAGGCACATCGCCGCCGGCCTCAGCCCGGTCGAGATCGCCCGGCGCATGCACCGGACGGCCGCGGCGATCAGGGTTCGCATCGCAAAACTCAACTCGGACGCACGTGGCCGGTAACGGTTCCGTGCGGCCTCTATTCGATCACGATTCGGGACGCAAACTGGCCGGACATGGACGACCCGCTGCAATCCCAGACGCCGCTCGCCGCCACGTTCACGCTGACGGTCGACGGCAAGCGCGTCGCGATCCAGACGGTCGGCGCGGCGCTGCGCTTCATCACCGAGAACCAGTGCGTCGAGTGGATGGAGTATTACGGCGCGTATAATGCGGCCAAGGTCGCTCTGGAGCGCGCGGCCACCAATGCCATGCTCTCGCGCAAGGCGACGGATGCGCTGCGTGTGCTGCTGTCGCAGTCGAAGCTGCTGTGAGCTGTTAGCTACTCATTCACGGGGCTTCGCAGTTCGAGCCGAAGCAACGGTCGTCTGGGCGAACGCCGGGCAACCTCGACCAGGCCAAGGGGGCCGAACACGCTTGCGACGCCGACGAATGCCTCGCCCCAGGTCAGCGTCCGCTCGGGCTCGATCGCGCAGACTTCGACGCAGTGCGCCTTCCGCTTCCTGCATAGTCAATCGCGGCCTCCGCAAGTTTCCGCATCATGCCGCTGCGCCGGTGGCTGTTGCGAACGTAGAAGCACGTCAGAGCCCACGTGTGGTCGAGGTCGCATGAAGGGCCGTCAACAGCCGCCGAGATCCTTGAAATGTTGAAGCGGTGAACCGCTCTGCGCGGGCTGATCGCCACCCAGCCAACAGCGACCTTTCCCTCATAGGCCAGCAGTCCCGGCGGGGGACCGCGCTCGACCACCTTTCGAAAAGCCTTCTGCCGCTGCGACTTGGAAAGCGCCTTGAAGTCGGTACCCCGAATCGCGCGGCCACATGCACCAGCAGCCCGCGCAGGCGCCCCGCTCAGGTCCGAACAGATCGACCAGATCGTTCCATCGGCTGGCTGTCAGTGGTCGAAAAACGAGGGTGCTGGCCATGAGCAGGTCTCCGAGACCTGACTTGTGCTCGCCTTGAGTCCTCGGTCCTGATCATAGCGTCGTTTTTCTGGTCGCACTGTCCGTATTTTCTTCGCACACGCCTCCCGAGCACGGCGCCGTAGCCCGGATGAGCGCAGCGAAATCCGGGGCGACTCAACCCCGCATGGCGCTTCGCTCATCCGGGCTACGATTTGCGAAACCGCCCCTCCCAGAACGGATCGCGCAGCTTTCGCTTGAAGATCTTTCCCGTGGCCTCGCGCGGCAGCGCGTCGGAAAAGCGGATCTCCTTCGGCACCTTGAAGTTGGCGAGCCGCTCGCGCAGGTAGTCACCCACCGCCTCGGCCGACAGGGCTGCGCCCGGCTCCGGCTCGACATAGGCGCACAGCCGCTCGCCGAACTCGTCGTCCGGAATGCCGAACACCGCGCAGTCGCGCACGCCGTCCATGCCGATCAGGATGCTCTCGATCTCGGCCGGATAGATGTTCACGCCGCCCGAAATCACCATGTCGCGCTTGCGGTCGCACAGGAACAGGTAGCCGTCCTCGTCGAGATAGCCGACGTCGCCGATGCTCACGAGCCCTTCGCGGCCGGCTTCGGCGCGCGCCTCGGCCTTGCCGTGATAGTCGAAGTCAGGGACTGCCACCTGCCGCATGAAGATCTCGCCGACCTCGTGCGGACCGCGCGGCTCGCCGTTGGGCCCAAAAATCTTGACGATGCCGCCTTCGATCACCTTTCCCACGGTGCCGGGCTTTGCCAGCGCTTCCTGCAGCCGAATGCCAGACCGGGATGCCGGTCTCGGTCGAACCAAAATATTCGTTGATGACCGGCCCCCACCAGTCGATCATCGCAAGCTTCACATGCGGCGGGCACGGCGCTGCGCCATGCACCACGAAGCGCAGCGACGACAGGTCGTAGCGGGCTTTCACCTCTGACGGCAGCCGCAAGAGGCGCACGAACATGGTCGGCACCATGTGCATGTGCGTCACACGATGCCGCTCAATCAGCGACAGCATATCTTCGGCGTCGAAGCGCGGCTCGAGCACGATGGTGCAGCCGTGCCGGAACGCCGCCATGCCGTAGGAATTCGGCGCCGAGTGATACATCGGCCCGTTCATCAGGATCACCTGGCCGTCCTTCGGCTTGATGCCGTAGGCGATGGCGGTGACGCGGTCGGCGGCCGCAGCCATCTCCGGCGGCATCGGGTGGCGGCGCACGCCCTTCGGCGCACCGGTGGTGCCCGAGGTATAGAACATCGGCGAGGCGCGGCCGACCGGTCCTTCGATCGGCGCCTGCCATTCCCGCCAGATTTCCCAGTTCACCATGTCGGCCGGCACGGCGCAGGCCGCGTCCGGGACGCCATATGCGCCGGCGATTTCCGGCGGCGTCGGCACCACGAACACGGGGAGATCCTCGGCAAGCGCATCGGCGATCTGCGGCAAGAGATCGGCGTGGCACACCAGCGCCTGCGCGCCGCTGTCCGCCAGGATGTAGGCCACCTCCTCCGCCTTCAAATGCCAGTTGATCGGCACCACCGGCGAGCCGATGGCGCCGGCAGCGCCCGACACCTCGAAGAAGGCAAAGTCGTTGCGCAGCATCATCGCGACCGGCGCGCCCTGCGCGCAGGCCAAGCGCCTTCAGCCCGGCCGCCGCTCGTGCGATGCGCAAGTGCAGTTCGGCATAGCCGATGCTGCGTTCGCCGCTGATGATCATCGTTCTCGTATCCGCCTGAAGCCCGGTCCGGCCGCTGGAGTCTGATCCAGCTTCGCTGAATCAAACTCGTCGCTTATCTATCTGTTTGTGCATGATCTATTCCGAAAACCGGTTCCCACCTTTCGGGATCATGCACTAATCATCACTGACCAGTTCGCCGATGCCAATCCAGCTTTTTCCGTCGAACCGGCGCAGCCGCAGCTGCTGGAACGGCAGGTAGTCGTCGGGAGCAGTACTGGCGACAACACCCGGCAGCAGCAGCGGCAGTTTTACGTCGCGCAGCGACTTCGCCTGCCGCATCACATTCTCGCGGCTGAAATCGTCGCCGCAGGCACGCAGCACATGCAGCATCAGCGAGGCGTACATGTAGCCTGCCGCGTAGTTCGTGTTGCGGGTGTCGGCATCCGGCATGTGCTTCTTCATGAACGCGAAGTAGTCCTGCACGTCAGGATCGTTCGCCCATTGCGGGTCGTTGACGTCCTTCTGGTTGCTCGACGACAAGAGGCCGATCGCGTTGTCGAGGCCCGCGGGCTCGAGGATCGCGATCGAGGACGCAGACGTCGGCACGAAGGTCATGTCCGGCTTCCACGCGATCTCGGCGATGCCGCGGACCAGTTGCGCGGTGAACTTGCCGACGGTGACGCCGAACAGCACGTTCGCGCCCGACGCCTTCAGCGCCACGAGCTGCGAGGAGATCACCGGCGAAGTCGGCTCATAGGTCTGTTCCGCGACGATCATCGATGCCGCCTTGTCGCCCAGTCCGCGACGGAAGCCGGCGACGTAGTCGCGCCCCAGGTCGTCATGCTGGGACAGGATGGCGATCTTCGCATCCGGCTTGTGCTTCAGGATATGCTTGGCGTAGATCACGCCTTCGCTTTCGTAGGTGACCATGCCGGGCATGGTCCACGGAAAGTTCTTCGGATCGCTCCATTTGTTCGCGCCGGAGAGCACGAACAGCTGCGGCACCTTGCGGCTGTTCAGATAGCGGTGCACGGCGCCGTTGGTGGCCGTGCCGAGCGACCCCCACATCAGCGCCACTTCGTCGCCTTCGACCAGCTTGCGCGTGTGCTCGACGGTCTTTGGCGGCGAATAGCCGTCGTCGAGGCTCATGAAGCGGATTTTTCGCCCGTTGATGCCGCCCTCGGCGTTGACCTTGTCGAAGATGGCCTGCTCGACGCGGCCGATCACGCCGAATGCGGACAGCGGCCCGCTATAGGGCAGCGTCTGCCCGATGCGGATGTCCTCCTTCGCCGCCTGGCCGAGCGCCGGCGGCGCAGCGCACATGCCCGCCGCAACCAGCACGGCAAAGCCTTTCAATAAGTCCTTCATGGCCTTCCTCCCCTGACGTTCTATTTTTCTGTTTCACGCCGCAACTGCGCAGCTACGCGCTCAGGCGCAGCGTTGCAGGAAGTTGCCGCGCGCCTCTGCGAACTCCGCCTTCAGCCGCTCGACCAGTTCCGCGACCGGCGGCGCATCGTTGATCTGGCCGAGACCCTGGCCCGAGCCCCAGATGTCGCGCCAGGCTTTCGCTTTCGTGTTGCCGCCCGAGCCGAAATTCATCTTCGTCTTGTCGGCGATGGGAAGATTGTCGACGTCGAGGCCGGCGGCGGCGATCGACGGGCCGAGATAGTTGCCGTGCACGCCGGTGAACAGGTTCGAATAGACGATGTCGCTCGCAGCGTGCGCAATCAGCGCCTGCTTGTAGGCAGGATCGGCGTTGGCCTCGGCAGTGGCGATGAAGCGCGTGCCCATGTAGGCGAGATCGGCGCCGAGCGCCAGCGCCGACGCAATGCTCCAGCCGTCGGCGATCGCGCCCGACAGCAGCACCGTGCCCTTGAACCACTGCTTGACCTCGCGCACCAGCGCGAACGGCGACAGCGTGCCCGCGTGACCGCCCGCACCCGCGCAGACGAGGATCAATCCGTCGACGCCCTGCTCGGCGGCTTTGCGCGCATGCTTCACATTGATCACGTCGTGAAAGACGAGGCCGCCATAGGAATGCGCCGCCTCGACGATCTCCAACGGCGGGCGGAGCGAAGTGATGATGATCGGCACCTTGTGGCGAACGCAGGTTTCCATGTCGCGCATCAGCCGGTCGTTCGATGCGTGGCAGATCTGGTTCACGGCGTAGGGCGCGACCTTGGCAGTCGGATGCTGCGCCTTGTAGTCGGCGAGCTCGCTTGAAATGCGCGTCAGCCATTCGTCGAGCTTGTCGACGGGGCGCGCATTCAGCGCCGGAAACGAGCCGATGATGCCGGCCTTGCACTGCGCGATCACCAGCTCCGGACCGGAGACGATAAAGAGCGGTGAGCCGAGGACCGGCAGCGAAAGCGAATTCGCGAGGGATGCAGGCAGCGACATCCGAAACCTCCCTGAAATGATTTGCGCCAATATAGGGCTGGACGCCATGGTCACGGCTGTTCAATATTGAACGCTCGCTCACATCAGAAATGAACGGCCAATGGACTGGGACCTGCACCGCTTCTTCATCGCCGTCGCCGAGGCCGGCGACTACTCCGGCGCGGCGCAGCGGCTGCGCTCGAGCCACCCGACCGTCAGCCGCAAGATCGCGGCGCTCGAGGCGGAACTCGGCACGCGGCTGTTCGTCCGAACGCCGGAAGGACTGGCGCTGACCGCGCAAGGCCGACGCCTGCGCGAGCATGCCGACGCGATGGCGCTTGCCGCCTCCCGCGCGGAAGCGGCCGTTGCCGCGCGCGGCGCCGCGGCGCGCGGCGCCGTGAAATTGTCGATCGGGCCGACGCTTGCGGCACACTGGCTGATGCCGCGGATGGGCACGTTCCTGGACGGCCACCCGCATATCGAGATCGACCTGATCACGCATCCGTTCCCGGTCAGCGTGCGCCGGCGCGAAGCCGACATCGTGCTGCGGATCTTCGAGACCGGTGATGAGAACCTGATCGGCCGCAAGATCGGCCGGCTCGGCATCGGCTTCTATGCGTCGCGCGACTATGCGGCACGGCATCCCCTGCCCGAGCGGCGCGACGACTGGCGTCATCACCAGCGTGGTCGGTTTTGCCGACAGGACGTCGAACACCGAGCTCGGCCGCTGGAGTGATCGCGTGGCGCGCGACGCCAGGGTGGTGATGCGCTGCTCCTCGCAAGGCGACATGCTGGCTGCCGTCCGCGCCGGCGTCGGCATCTGCGCCATGTCGTGCTTCGTCGGCGACTCGTTTCCGGAACTGATCCGGGTCGCGCCGCAGAAGCTCGCCGGCCTGTCCGACATGTGGCTGCTGGCCCATCCCGATCTCGTCGGATTGCCGGCGGTGCGCGAGGTGATCGACTTCGTCACCGCCTGCGCCCGCGCCGACCGGGACCTGTTACGTGGGTAACACCTTACGGTTTGCTCCTCCGTCTACTTCATGTTGCGGATCGTCCAGCGCACTTCAACAAATTGATATTACTCGATAATTTTCTTCAACCAGAATTGAACCTAAAGCCCACTTCGCAGCCGAACGCACATGGGACCTCGCCTGCAGCGCAAGGCAAGGAAACGCGGCTGCGCTGTTTATCTAGAAGGACTTTTCCGATGTTGCAGGATCGCTACGGCAATCCCTTGTCCACGCACTCCCGCGCGGCCGTCGACAAGTATAACGCGGCGCTGGAACTCATTCGGCTTTATCGCGGCGATCCGATCGCGGTGCTCGATGCGGCGATCGAAGAGGACCCGAACTTCACCATGGCATGGGCCGTGCGCGCGAGCTTGCTCGGGCAGCAGACGGACAAGGCCTACCTCGACGAGGTCGATCGCTCGCTGAAGGCCGGCATGGCATCCGGCGGCAACGCGCGCGAGCGCGCGCATCTCGCCGCGGCGCAGGCCTGGTCGAAGGGTCAACTCAACGACGGCATCGCAAGCTATGCCCGGATCGCCCAGGAGAACCCGACCGACCTGTTCGCGCTGCAGTCGGCGCATGTCGGCTGCTTCTTCTTGGGATTGCAGCACGAATTGCGCGACTGGCCGCTGCAGGCCATGCGCGCGATGAAGCGCGGCGACGACGGCTATCACGCGGTGCTCGGCATGGCCGCGTTCGGCCTGGAAGAGTGCGGCGACTATGCGAAGGCCGAGGCCTTCGGCACCGAGGCGGTCGCGCTCGATCCGCGTGACGCCTGGGCGGTGCATGCGGTCGCGCATGTGCACGAGATGCGCGGCGACGTCGAGCGCGGCGTGCCGTGGCTGCGCGACACGGCCACCGACTGGGCGCCGGAGAACGGCTTCGCCTATCACAACTGGTGGCACCTGGCGCTGTTGCACCTCGACCGCGGCGACGCGAAGTCGGCGATCGCGATGTACGACACGAAAGTCCGGCCCAACGCTGACGCCGGCCTGATCCTCGAATGGATCGATGCCTCCGCCCTGCTCTGGCGGCTGCATCTGGAGGGCGTCGACACCGGCAACCGCTTTGCAAAGCTCGCGGCCTGCTGGGAGCGCACCATCGGCGACGGCCACTACGCCTTCAACGATCTGCACGCCATCATGGCCTTCCTCGGCGCCGGCCGCCGCAAGGACGCCGAACGCATCCTGACGACCATGCGCTCGGCGGCGATGAAGACGGACGACAACGCCTACATGACGCGCGCCGTCGGCATTCCGCTCGGCGAAGCATTCCTCGCCTTCGACGAGGGACGCTACGAGGACACCGTGGAGAAGATCGCCTCTGTCCGCGGCATCGCCCAACGGTTCGGCGGGTCGCACGCCCAGCGCGACATCCTCTCGCTCACCGCGCTGCATGCGGCGCTGCGCGGCGGGCTGAAGCAGTCGGCGGAAGCCTTTGCGAGCGAACGCGTCGCCCACAAGCCGGAAAGCCCGTGGGCCCGCAACCTCGCCGAGCGCGCCCGCAAGCTGAAGGCCGCGGCCTAAGTCTTGACGCGGTGAGGTCTCACCTCTCCCCGCAATGCGGGGAGAGGTCGGCTCGCGCAGCGAGCCGGGTGAGGGGCAAGGCACGGCGTTCAACACGTCGTCGGCATCTGCCGACTCTTCTCGCTGCACCGCCGTGCGGCTTCGAGAGGCCTGTACCCCCTCACCCCGACCCTCTCCCCGCAAGCGGGGAGAGGGAGCGCGACTGCCCCACAAACGATCAGGCTCAATGAGGAGCAACGGATGAACCCGCAGATCAAGTACACCAACCTCGCCACCGGCGTGACCGTGGAATACGTCGAGAACGGAACGCTCGCGGGACCGCCCCTGCTGCTGCTGCACGGCTTGTCCGACAGCTGGCATTCGTTTCTGCCGCTGCTGCCGCATCTGCCGGCCGGCTTGCGCGCGCTGGCGTTCACCCAGCGCGGCCACGGCCAGTCGAGCAAGCCGCGCGACGACTACCGCCTGCAGACATTGGTCGCCGACACCCTCGCCTTCCTCGACGTCATGCACGTCGATCGCGCGGTCATCGCCGGCCACTCCATGGGAGCGGCGGTTGCGACCCTGCTGGCCGCGCATCATCCCGACCGTGTCGCGGGTCTGGCTCTGCTCGGCGCATTTGCGGACTTTCGCGGCAATGCCGGCGTCATCGAGCTTCGCCAGGACGTGAGGGACCTCGCCGACCCGATCGATCCGGATTTTGCGCGCGCGTTTCAGATCTCGACGATCGCGCGGATGGTCGATGACGACTTCATCGAGCTGGTGGTGTCCGACAGCCAGGCGCTGCCGTCGTTTGCCTGGCGCAGCCTTGTCGATGGGCTGATCGCGACCGATCTCGCTGGCGCGTTCGGCAAGATCAAGGCGCCGACGACGTTGATCTGGGGCGAGCTGGACGCCTTCGTGCCGCGCAGCGATCAGGACGCGATGCTGGCGGGCATCCGCTGCCCAACACTGCACGTGCTCGCCGGCACCGGCCACGCGGTGCATTGGGACCGTCCCGGTGAAACCGCCGCCATCATCAAGTCGCTGATGCAGGACGTGGCACGCCGAAAAGCTGCCTGACCGAGCAGCGGCGACAGGAACTGGGGCTCGAAATGCGAAGCTGTTGCGGCCTGCCGGCCGCAGCGGCTTTCGAAACTCCTCACGACCTGAAAGTCAACGATCATGGTGATCACCGTCATTGTCCTGAGCCATCTGTGGCGCGTCTGGCGCGAACGCGAGGTTTTGCGAAGCCAGCTCGCCGGCATGAGCCTGCGCGAGCTCGCCGACGTCGGCCTCACCGACCCCGAACGGCAGACCGAGGTCGACGCACCGTTCTGGCGCGCGGTCTTCGCGCACTATCGCCGCGGCCACCGGGACGCACGCGCCCGGCGTGTGCGAACGCAGCAGGCGATCGCACGTCTGTCGCGCATGGAAGCGGCGCGCGATACTCGCCTGTAGGCGAAACGCGGGCGAATGCGCCACGCCGGACAAAGCTGGCTAGCCGATGAAATCGCGGATGATCGCCAGCGCCCGTTCGCGCGCGTCCGGAATGACGGCATGGCCGCAGCCGGCAAACCGTTCGAAGCGGACGAGGTGCGCAGGCAACGCGGCCGCGATATCGGCCTGACACTCGATCGTCGTCATCGGATCCTCTTCGCCGCCCATGACCAGCGTCGGGCAGCGGATGCGGGCAAGATCGGCCAGCATGTCGAACCGATACATCTCCCCGCCAGGCCTTGTGAACCACTGCAACACCTCCCGCCGCATAACCGTGCGGCTTGGCACGTTCGGATCACGCGCCGTGCGTGTATAGAGAGGAAAGGCCACCTTCAGCCACGTCTCGAGCGCGGCTTTATCCTCGTGCGCTCCAACCTCCAGGAATCTGCGGCGCGCCAGCGCGCCTACCTCCGGGCCTCCGAGCTTTTCGAACATCGCGACGCGGCGCTCGCGATGCGAGCCACCGACCGCCTCGGTGCTGATGAGAATGAGCTTTGACGGGTGCTCCGGATGGCGGGTCGCATAGGCGATCGCGACCATGCCGCCGAACGACACGCCGAGCACGATCGGATTGACGATGCCGAGCGCATCGCAGAACGCGCGCACGTCGTCGCCCCATTGCGCCAGGTTCCAGCCTTCCTGTGGACCGGCGTCGCTGCGCCCGTTGCCGCGATGGTCGAGGTAGATCACCTGCGCCACGTCCGCCAGCGCGGAATAAGCGGGCTTGAAGATCGAATGGTCGAAACCCGGGCCGCCATGCAGGAGAAGCACCGTCGGCTTCTCGCGCATGACCGGTCCATCCGGCGTCAGCTTGGCGCCCTCCACGTCGAAGAACAAACGCACGCCGTTGACCAGAACATGCATCGCGGCCTCCCCTGTCGCCGCTCGCACCCGCTTACGCCGCCGGGCGCATCGCCGCGATCGCCTGGTTCACGTAGTCGTCAAGCCCCTTGAGCGTCGTGGTCCAGGCCGCATCGAATTCGGCCGACCAATCCGCGCCGAGACACTCGCGCAGGACGTCCCTGATCACCACAAAGAACACCGTGAAGATCTCCGGCTGCGTGCCGTAGGCGTCGTGCGACTGCACCTCGCAGAAGATCAAGCGATGGCTTGCCTTCTTCTCGCCCGCGAAGTCGAGAATGGCTTCCAGCGCAAGCTCCAGCATCGAGCCCTTGACCAGGTTCTTCGGATCGGCGCGAAACATCGCCCGCGTTTCCGGCTTCTCGGCGAACAGGCGGTCGTAGACCAGCGGCGTCAGGTCGTCGCAGCGCGCGGCGGCAAGCTCGAGGCTTTCGACGATGAGCTCACCGGCCGTTCTGGACTCACCATTCCCGGGCATCAGGCCGAAATCCGGACGGGAAGCGTTTCGTAGCCTTTGATGAAGCTCGAATAGGGACGCTTCGGTTCGCCGACGATCTCGATCGATTTGAACCGCTTCAGGATCTCTTCCCAGATGATCTTCAGCTGCAACTCTGCCAGCCTCAAGCCCACGCAGCGGTGGATGCCGAAGCCGAACGACAGATGCGTGCGCGGCCGCTTGCGGTCGATGATGAAGGCTTCCGGGTTCTCGATGACATCGGCGTCGCGGTTGCCCGAGACGTACCACATCACCACCTTGTCGCCCTTCTTGATCTGCTTGCCCTTGAACTCGATGTCCTCAAGCGCTGTGCGGCGCATGTGGGCGAGCGGCGTCTGCCAGCGGATGACCTCCGGAACGAAGCTCTCGATCAGCTCGGGATTCTCGCGCAGCTTCTTGTATTGATCCGGATTCTCGTTCAGCGCCACGACGCTGCCGGAGAGCGTGTTGCGCGTCGTATCGTTGCCGCCGACGATCAGCAGCGTCAGGTTGCCGAGGAAGTTCTGCGGACTTTCTTCGCGCAAGTGGCGCGTCGCCGGGCTGTGCGCCATCATCGAGAGCAGATCGCTCTTCGGCGGCTGCTTGATGCGCTCGTCCCACATCCGCCCGAAATACTCGCCGCACTCCATCAGTTCTGCCTGCTTCGCCGCCTCGGTGTCGACGACGCCGCCGCCCGGGATTGCCGTCGACACGTCCGACCAGCGCGTCAGCTTGCGCCGCTCCTCCCACGGGAAAATCGAACAGCACGGCCAGCATCTGCGTGGTGAGCTCGATCGAGACCTTGTCGACCCAGTCAAACGTCTCGTTCAGCGGCAGATGATCCAGCACCTCGGCCGATCGCTTGCGGATGTTGACGGCGAGCTCGTCCAGATGCGTCGGCGTGAACATCGGCGCCACGGTCTTGCGCTGCGGGCCATGATGCGGCTGGTCCATGGCGATGAAGCTGGTGCGGCGAAACTCCACCGGCTGGTCGCGGATCGAGATGCCGCCGAGCGCGGCGGCCGACGAGAACACCGGCGTGGTTGGTCTCCATCTCCATGATGTCGTTGTACTTGCTCAGCGACCAGTACGGGCCGAACATGCTCTCGCGGCAATAGTGAACCGGCGCTTCCTTCCGCAGCCGCTCGAAATAGGGCCAGAAGGTGTAGTTGCGGAACAGTTCCGGATTGCCGACGTCGAACTGATCGAGCGGCGTCGAATAGGCAAGCTCGCGCGCTTCGTCGTCGGACGGCTTGATCGTACCATGCATGGGGTCTGCTCCGCTTGCGATCATCCGTCGGCGTGGCCCCCGGATGATGCGTTGTCGTTCGCGCAAAGGTGCCACGGTTGGAAAAGGTTATCCGCGGCTGCCGCTGCTTCGCAAGGCCGTCGGCCGCGCTTTGCTGCAGCGCTTTTGGCTGGCACGTATTCGTAGGATGCTTAAGGCCGACCGCCATTCTCAAGGGTCTCTTTAACCCCCTCTTCAATCCGTTCTGATGAAATCCGTCGCATTGGCAGCACGTGAGGTGCCGCAAATGCATTTTGAAAGCGCAAGCCGATCCGTCGTCCGATCGGTAAGACAAAGCAATCTGTTGAACGTCTGGCTTCGGCTCTTTCGGCGCGAGCAGGCGCTCCCCCTTGTCCACCAGTACCGGCCGGATCATCTGGAGGACGAGAAGCCCGACCTGGTGTACTACGACATCCGGCATGCGGGGGGCGCTCTCCGCTTCCTGATCCTGCATGGCGGGCAGAATTCTCGTCGCCGCGTTCGGGACGGGACAAGGCGAAGGCAAGTTCCTCGACGAACTCGTCGACGCGGAGCGCCTGGCGTCGATCATCCCCGGCCTCGTTGCCAGTATCGAAGCACGGCGCCCGATTTACACGGTATCGGCCGTCACTGACGTCAGTGGCGTTCCCGTCCGTTACGAGCGGCTGGTGTTGCCGTTCGGCGCCGACCACAACGTGCAGCACCTGATCGTATCGCTGAAGACCATCAGCACCGAAGGCCGCTTCGAGACAAAGGACCTGATGCGCCGCGCCAAGCGCGGCCCGGCCCATCTCGTCTGCGCTGTCATCGATCAGAACGCCGAGCTCGTGAGCAGCCGCCTCGCGGTCGCCGACGACGTCGTCGAGGTCTGACGGCGCATCGGCCGGTCGACACCGGCCGATCGATCTTTGCGCTCTGCGGTTCGTTCGCCGTCAGCCGGCGATGCGCACCGGAAGAGTCTCGTAGCCCTTCACGAAGGTCGAAAGGACGCGATGAGGCTCTTCCACCACCTCGATGGTGTCGTAGCGCTTGAGGATCTCCTCCCAGATGATTTTCAGCTGCAGCTCCGCAAGGCGCAGGCCCACGCAGCGGTGGATGCCGAAGCCGAACGAGAGGTGCGTGCGCGGCCGCTTGCGGTCGATGATGAAGTCGTACGGCTTCTCGATCACCTCGTCGTCGCGGTTGCCCGAGACGTACCACATGACGACCTTGTCGCCCTTCTTGATGGTCTTGCCCTTGAACTCGATGTCCTCGAGCGCCGTGCGGCGCATGTGCGCCAGCGGCGTCTGCCAGCGGATCATCTCCGGCACGAAGCTGTCGAGCAGCTCCGGATTCTCCTTCAGCTTCTTGAGCTGATCGGGGAATCTTGCTGAGCGCGTAGATGCTGCCCGACAGCGTGTTGCGGGTGGTGTCGTTGCCGCCGACGATCAGCAGGATCAGGTTGCCGAGGAACGTGGGGAAGTCCATGTTCCGCGTCGCTTCGGCGTGCGCCATCATCGAGATCAGGTCGCTCTTCGGCGGCTGCTTGATGCGCTCGTCCCAAAGCCGCTTGAAATACTGGGCGCATTCCATCAGCTCGACCTGGCGCTGCTCTTCCGTCTCGACGACGCCGCCCTCGCCCGGAATCGTCGTCGCGACGTCCGACCACCGCGTCAGCTTGCGCCGATCGTCCCAGGGGAAGTCGAACAGCACGGCCAGCATCTGCGTGGTGAGCTCGATCGAGACCTTGTCCACCCAGTCGAAGGTCTCGTTGCGCGGCAGGCTGTCGAGGCAGGATGCCGAGCGCTCGCGGATGTTGATCGCGAGCTGGTCGAGGTGGGTCGGGGTGAACATCGGCGCCACCGTCCGTCGCTGCGCGCTGTGGTGCGGCTCGTCCATCGCAATGAACATCGGCCGGCGCAGCTCCATCGGCTGGTCGCGGATGGTGATGCCGCCGAGCTTGGAATCGGAGGAGAACACCTGGTGGTTGGTCTCGATCTCCATGATGTCGTTGTACTTGGTGATCGACCAGAACGGTCCGTAGATCTCGCTGTCGCAGTAGTGCACCGGCGCTTCCTTGCGCAGCCGGTCGAAGTACGGCCAGAAGGTATCGGAACGGAAAAGCTCGGGATGGCTCGGATCGAGCTTGTCGAGCGGCAGCGAGTACGCGTGCTCGCGTGCCTGTTCCAGCAGATTGATCGTGCCGTGCATCGGGTCGTCCTCCGAGTTGCGATCATCCGGTAACGGATGAGGTGTTGTCGTTGTGAAGCGATTTCAGATCAGCCGCGCTAGTCGAGCGTCACGCCCGCCTTCTCGACCACCTTTTTGAATTTCGCCGACTTGCTGATGTAGAACGCCTTCAGCTTCTCCGGGCCCAGGTGGCCGAGATTGCCGAAATCGTTCTCTTCAAAATATTTGAGCACGGCCGGATCGCGCGTCGCCTCGGCCATCGCCGCCGCCATCTTGTCGACGATCTCCGGCGGCGTGCCGGCCGGCATCGCGAGCGAGGCCCACGCGGTCAATTCGATGTCGAGGCCGCGCTCCTTGAAGGTCGGAACGTCCGGGAAGGTCTTCAGCCGGTCCGCCCGTGAGATGGCAAGTGCACGCAACTTGCCGGCCTGGATGTGCGGCCGCATCACCACGGTGAAATCGAAGATGACGTCGACCGTTCCCGACATGAGATCGGAGTAGAGATTCGTCGGCTGCTTGTACGGTACGTGCAGCATGCTGATGCCGGTCGCCATCTGCAGCATCTCGCCCAGCAGATGCGTCGAGGTGCCTGCACCGGACGAACCAAAATTGATCTTTCCGGGATTCTTCTTCGCGTAGTCGATGAACTCTTCCAGCGTCTTGTACGGCGCCGCCGCATTGACGACCATCAACAGCGACGAGTTGCCCATGCCGTTGACCGGGACGAACGATTTCATCGGGTCGTAGGACAGCTTCTTGTACAGGAAGGGAAATGTCGCCATCTGGCTCTGCGAGGCATAGAGCATCGTGTAGCCGTCCGGCTTCGCCTGCGCGACGACTTCGGCGCCGATGATCCCGGCAGCACCTGGCTTGTTGTCGACGATCACCTGCTGGCCGAGCTTTTCGGAGAGCACTTTTGCAACGAAGCGGGCCGAGTTGTCGGTCACGCCGCCTGCGCCGGAGCCGAGCACCCAGGTGACGGGCTTGTTCGGGTACGGCGCCTGTTGCGCCTGCGCCGTTCCGGCCGATACGCCGAAAGCGAGCAGAGCGCCCGCGAGCTTGATCACAGCTCTCATTTCTCCCTCCCGTTTAGTTTTTGAGGGCTTTTCCGCCGCTTAACTGCGTCGCATGCCTCGCCGTCCGGCGGGCAAGCGGCACCGGGGGCGCCACACACTTATTATTGCTGGTCCCATAACCCGCCCGGAGCTATGGTGTTTTGCCTTTTGGGGCAGTCATTTTGCATTTTGGGGCAGCGACCGGGAGCCGCAGCGTGGCCAAACCATCCAGCCTTGTGCGCGCCGGAACGCTCGCAGGCTATGTCGAGTTCGCCCGCTCGCTCCGCCTCGACGCCGCCGCCCTGCTGCGCAGCGCCGGACTTCATCGGTTCGACCTGTCGGACGTCGATGCCTTTATACCGGCGTCGGCCGTCACCGAGCTGCTCGAGCGTTCTGCCGTCACAGCCGGCATCGAGGATTTCGGATTGCGGCTCGCCACGATCCGCAACCTTGCCCATATCGGACCGGTGGGCCTGCTCGTGCGCGAGGAGCCGACGATCGGTCATGCGATCCGCGCCGCCGAGACCTACCTCGGACGCTACAGCGACGCCATCGACTTCCACCTCTATGAGCATGCGACCGTTGCCGTACTTCGCGTGCAATACCTCGCGGCAACGCAAGGGCACACGCGACAGGCAACGGAGCTGCTCGTCGGCACCGTCCACCGCGTCATCAACGCACTGGCCGGCCGCGCCTGGGCCGCCGAAAGCATCAGCTTTGCACATCCCGCGCCCGCCTTGCGCACGATCCACGAGAGTTTCTTCCGCACGCGAATCCTGTTCGACAACAACTTCAATGGTTTCGTCCTGCGCGCAGCCGATCTCAGCGCGCCGATCCGCACGGCCGAGATGGCCATGCCGCACTACATGAAGCAGTTCGTCGAAGAGATGGTTGCGCAGCCTGCGGTCACGATCGACGCCACCGTGCGACAGCTGGTGTTCTCGCTGCTGCCGACCGGGCGCTGCAGCAGCATGGCCATTGCCGAACACCTCGGTGTCGATCGTAAGACCGTCACCCGGCGATTGGCCGCCCGCGGCACCACCTATTCGGAGATCCTCAACGACGTTCGCATCGAGCTCGCGCGCCGGCATATCCGCACCAGCCAAAGGTCGCTGACGGAAACCGCGCAATTGCTCGGTTTCTCAGGCCTGGCGACATTCTCGCGCTGGTTCGGTGTGGAGTTCGGGATGAGCGCGACGTCCTGGCGCAGAGTAGACGTGGACAAGAAGCGACAAGATCAAGCTGCGCCGATCAAATGTGACTGCGCTTCCCCGCCGGACGGCTGACGGCCGGCGAACAGCCTCAAGGCGTTAAGTCAAAAGAATCTCTCGCCCCTCACATCGCCCGGAAATGCCTCAGCATGCGCTCGACGTCCGCCTCGCATCCGCTGAACAGGCGAAACGCGTGCGCGGCCTGAAACACGGCCATGCCGCCGCCGTCCATGGTCCGGCAGCCGCGCGCTCGCGCCTGCGCGCAACAGCTCGGTTTCCAGCGGGAAGTAGACGATGTCGGCCACCCAGAGATCCGGTCGAAGCAACTCTGCCGGCAAGGCCATGCCTGGATAGCGCGCCATGCCGAGCGGCGTCGCGTTGACGAGCCCGTCGGCGCCGTCCATCGCCTCGCGACACATCGGTCTGCGACCCGCGCGCGGGCGCCGAAGGCCGCGCACATGGTCTGCGCCAGATCGTTCGCGCGCGCCGCGTCCTTGTCGATGATGGACGAGCTCGCCGACGCCGAGGCGCAGAAGCGCGCAGGCCACCGCCGCGCCGCCTCCGCCGGCCCCGAACTGCACGACACGACCCAGGCGCACGTCGGCCATCTCGCGCCTGAAACTTTCCTCGAAACCTGAGCGATCGGTGTTGTGGCCGATGCGGCGGCCGTCCTTGAAGACGACGGTATTCACCGCGCGCAAGGTCGCCACCTCCTCCGACAGTCTCGTCGAGATACGGCAGCACCGACTGCTTGCACGGATGGGTAATGTTCAGTCCGGCAAAGCCGAAGCGCTGGGCGGCCGTGAGGATCTCGGGCAATGCGTCGGCCCCGATCCCGAGCACTTCGAGATCGATCAGCCGATACATATAATGAAGCCCCTGCTCCGCCCCTTCCCGCTCATGCAGGCGCGGCGTGCGCGAGGCCTGGATCGAGGCGCCAACGAGGCCCACGAGCACGGACCGTGCTGGCTCGTCGCCCGCCATCGCCTCACGCGCTTTTCTGCGTGGCCGACGCCTCGACCATGCGTGCGCATGGCTCGCACCGCCGTCGGATAGCCGTTCGGACCGAGGCCGGCGATCACGGCCGTTGCCACTGCCGACATCAGCGACTTGTGGTAGATCGGCTCGCGCTTGTGGATGTTCGAGATGTGCAGCTCGATGATCGGCCCCGGAAACATTTTCAGCGCATCCATGATGGCCATCGACGTGAAGCTGAACGCCGCCGGATTGATGATGATCGCGCTGCCTTCGTCAATCGCTTCGTGGATCCAGTCGACCAGTTCGTATTCCCGGTTCGACTGCTTGAACACGATCGGCCAGTCCGGCTGCGGCCTCGCGGCACATCGCTTCGATCTGGGCGATAGTGGTCGATCCGTAGATATGCGGTTCGCGGGTACCGAGCCGGTTGAGGTTCGGACCGTTCAGCACGTAGATCGGCTTGGCCATGGTTCGATCTCCTTCCAGACGAGGTCTAGCCCTGGTAACCCATCAGGCGCGGCAGCCAGAGCACGGTTTCCGGCACGAACGTGATGATGGCGAGCGCAACCAGCATCGCCCACAGGAACGGCAGGCACTCGCGCACGATGTCGCGCAGCGGCTCGCCGGAAATATTCGCCATGATGAACAAGAGCAGCCCGTAGGGCGGCGTGATCAGTCCGATCATGACGTTGACGACCACGACCACGCCGAAATGCACGAGATCGATCCCGAGCGCCTGCGCCGTCGGAATGAACACCGGCACGATGATCAAAAGGATCGCCGTGCCCTCGAGCACGCAACCGAGCAGCAGCAGCACGACGTTGACCAGAATGAGAAAGGCCGTCGGCGTCAGATTCCAGCCCGCGAGAATGCCCTTCAGCGTGACCGGGATGTTCTCGACCGTCACCACATAGTTGAAGACCAGCGCACCCGCGATCAGCATGCCGATCGAGGCCGTCGAGCGCGCGCTGACGGCGATCGACTCGTAGAAGGTCTTCCAGCTGACGCTGCGGTAGAGCCCGGCCGAGATCACCAGCGCATAGGCTGCGGCAAGCGCCGCGGCTTCGGTCGGCGTCGTGGCGCCGCCATAGATCCCTCCGAGCAGCACCACCGGCATCATCAGCGACGGCAGCGCCTCCCAGGTGATGCGCGGCAGCTCGCGCATCTTGACCGGCGGCTCGACCGGGAAATTCCGGCGTTTCGCAGTGATCGCGACGATGATCATCTGGCTGAGCGCCATCAACAGTCCCGGCACGACGCCGCCGAGAAACAGGTAGCCGATCGAGGCATTGGAGATCAGCGCATACAGCACCATCGGGATGGACGGCGGAATGATCGGACCGATGACGGAGGACACCGCCGTCACCGCCGCCGCATAGCTTGCCGTATAGCGGCCGCCGCGGGTCATCATCGCCTGCATCATGCGGCCCTGAACCCGCCGCGTCGGCGATGGCCGATCCCGACATGCCGGCAAAGATGATGCTCTGCAGGATGTTCACATGCGCAAGCCCACCGCGAAACCGGCCGACCAGCGCGTTGCAGAACGTCATCAGCCGGTCGGTCATGCTGCCGATGTTCATGAACTCGGCGGCCAGGATGAACAGCGGCACGGCCAGGATCACGTAGTTGGTGTACATGCCGTTCAGCAGCTGCTCGGCGGCCGTCCCCATGTCGAGGCCCGCAAGCAGCAGATAGAGGATCGAGCCCGCGATCATCGAATGGCCGATCGGCAGGCCGAGAAAGGCCAGCACCGTCATCGTGACGATCGCGAGCGAGAACGGGCTGGTCAGCGTCATACGCCCGAGCTCGCCTTGGTCGGGTCGAACTCCTCCGGCGCAACCCCGCGCAACGCCTGCCACGCCAGCCAGATGTATCGGATGATCGACGGCGACGACGAAGACGATGTAGATCGAATAAAGCAGGTCGAACCGGATCTTCAGGTACGCCGTCTTTTCCACCTTCATGAAGGTGACGTAGTCGACCACCGCCGGCAGCGAGACGCCGTAGAGTGCGATCGAGCGCCACCGCCGTGATCACGCACATCACGCGGCGGGCCTTCGGCCCGACGGCGCCGTAGATGATGTCGAACCTGATCTCCTCGCGCTCGCGCACGACGAAGGCCGCGCCGAACAGCACCAGCCAGAGCCAGAGGATGACGCTCAATTCCTGCGTCCAGCCGACCGGAAAGTTCGCGACATAGCGGAAGAAGATCTGGATGATGAAGGCCACGAACATCACCGCCAGCATGGCGGCGGCGACGTTCTCGGCGCGACGCGCGAGCCAGGCCATGATTCTGGCGGCGGACATGAGACCTCGAATGCGAATTGCGAGAAAGAGAGCAGCAACGCGTCTGCGAACGGCTACATCGCGTTGATCTTCTCCAGCATCCCGGGCGGCCAGCTCTTGGCGAGGTCGGACGCGAGATACTTCTTCTGCGCGAATTCGCGGAACGCCTTGACGTCCGGTGTGTAGATGTCGAGCCCCTGCGTCTTGAAGAAGTCGGCGAGCTCAACCTCCTTCTTCAGGTGCTGCTCGGTGCTCCACGCGATCGCCTTGTCGGCCGCGGCCTGGAAGGCAGCCTGCTTCTGCGGCGTCATGGCGCTCCAGACCTTGTTCGAGACGGTCAGGAGATCGAAGCCGACCAGATGCGACGTCAGCACGATCTGCGAGCTCACCTCGTAGAACTTCATGTTCTGCACGTTGGGCAGCGGATTGTCCTGGCCGTCGATCGCCCCGCTCTGCAGTCCCGTATAGACTTCGGCGTAGGCCATCGGCGTCGGGTTGGCGCCGAGCGACTGGCCGAGAAACTGCCAGGCGTCCCCGCCCGGCATCCGGAGCTTGATGCCCGCGAGATCCGCCGGCGTGTTGATCTTCTTCTTCGGCTTCAGCCCGACATGCCGCACGCCAAAATACGTCGGCCCCAGAATGCGGATGCCCAATTGGTCTTCGGCCATCTTCTTCAGCTGCTGGCCGACCTCGCTCGCAAACACCTTCTTCAGGTGCTCCGCATCGCGGAAGAGATACGCCGACGTCACGATCGACCAGGCCGGCACCTGATTGGAGATGTCCTGCGGGGCGATGTTGCCCATCTCGAGATTGCCGCGCTGCAGGGCGACGAGCTCCGTGCCCTGCTTGAACAGCGTGCCGCCGAAGTAGGGTTGCAGCGTGAAGTCGCTCTTAATGTCTTCGGCGAACCGCTTCATCATCTCGGCCCGGGTGTCCTGATCCGAGAACACCGCCGAGAAGCGCAAGGCGGGCGCTGACTGGGCTCTCGCCGCCCCGGCAGCCGCAAATGCCATAAGGGCCGAGCCGCCCGCGATAAGGCTGCGCCTGTCGATCCGAACCGCCATTTGTTGTCCTCCCATTCAGGAAACGCCCGCTTTTCGGGGCGATTTCGGCGACTATTGGCTTTGAGATCGTGAGAATCAATAGTGATTTTACAAATCATATGATATTTTTGCTTTGATCAGGCAAATGTCATGAGCATCGAGCTAGTCGCCACAACGATCGCGGACCGGACCTACGAGGACATCCGCGCCGACATTATTTTCGGCCGGCTTGCGCCTGGCCTCCGCCTGCCGCTCGACCGGCTGGCTGCGAGCTACAGCGCCAGCGTCAGCACCCTGCGCGAGATCCTGAGCCGCCTCTCGTCGGAAGGCCTCGTCATTGCCGAAGGCCAGCGCGGCTTTCAGGTGGCGCCGATTTCGCCTGAGGGATTTCAAGGACGTCGCCGCGATGCGGCTGCTGCTCGAGCAGCACGCGCTGTCGATGTCGTTCACCGCGGGCGATCTCGAATGGGAAAGCCGCGTGGTCGCCGCCTATCACAAGCTCGCCGCCATGGAGCGGCGGATGTTCGCCGGCCAGCGCGACGACACCGCGCAGTGGAAGCGCTACGACCGCGAATTTCATCGCACGCTGATCGACGCCTGCGCGCTCGCAGACGCTGCTCGATCTCTATGACGGCGTGTTCGACAGCTACCTTCGCTACCAGATGATCGCCGTCGTCTACCGCGGCGCGGCGGCCGCCGAGGAGCATCGGCTGTTGCGGGATTTCGCCCTCGCGCACGACACCCTGCCCGCCTGCGAGGTGCTTGCCCGCCACGTCAACGACTGCGTGACCTACACGTTGCAAGGCTCGCTGCTGCCTGAGCCGCACGAAGCGCCTGCCGCCACCAGGGACCGTTTCGCCGAACAGCCGTTGTCGATCGGCGAAAGCGCCTACCGAAAAATCCGGTCCGACATCGTGTTCGGCCGCCTGCCGCCCGGGCGAAAACTGAAGCTCGACGCGCTGAAGGCCGACTATGGCCCAAGCGTCAGCACGCTGCGCGAGATCCTCAATCGCCTGTCCTCGGAGCGCCTGGTCGTCGCCGAAGGACAGAAGGGTTTTGAGGTCGCGCCCGTTTCGGTCGAACAGCTGCGGGAGATCGCGTCGCTGCGCCAGTTGCTCGAGCGCCACGCGCTCGAAGAGTCATTTCGTAATGGCGACATGGAGTGGGAAGGTCGCGTCGTTGCCGCCCATCATCGTCTGGCGCGCATGGAAGAGCGGATGGCGCAGGGCGACCGATCCTGCATCGAGGAATGGAAGCAATACGACTGGCAGTTCCACCAGGCGCTGATCTCGGCCTGCGGATCGCCGATGCTGGTCGAAACCCATGCGGCGGTGTTCGACAAATATCTGCGCTACCAGATGCTGGCGCTGAGCTACCGCGGCGAGATTGCGGCGCGCGAGCATGCTGCCCTGCTCGACTGCGCGCTCGCGCGCGACGCGAAAGCGGCCGGTGACGTGCTGAGCCGCCACGTCGGCGGCGGCGTCGAGCACGCGCTGGCGACGGGCACGCTTCGATAGCGCCGCTTGCGTCGTCTGTAGCGCGCGATGGGATTTGGTTGAATCGCTATCGCGCCTTTTGTGTGAGCGCGATCTTTTCGAAAAACCGCAACAGGTGGCCGGCAAGACGGGCGGATTGAAGCGCGTGGTGCCGAAGCGGAAGCAGGCGTGAGCGCGGAACTTCAGCGTCATTGCGAGCGGAGCGAAGCAATCCAGCCGCGCGCCGGCAGGCGCGCAAAATAAAACGCTGCGGTTGCCGCGAGTGCTGCGCTTTTTAGTTGGCGCGCTACGCGCGCGCTGGATTGCCACGTCGCTGCGCTCCTCGCAATGACGCAGAGGCGCTTCGCGAGCGAGCTTTGTTCACTGTTCAATTGTCAAACAGCCTGCGCGTCCTTCGTAGCCCGGATGGAGCGCAGCGAAATCCGGGAGTGACTCCGCGGCAAGAATCCCGGATTGCGCTGCGCTCCATCCGGGCTACAGAAGTCCGGACGCGCGTCATCGCCCCGTGTTTCGTCCGGCCCCAGGGCTTGCCGGTCTTCCTGTTCCTTTCTCCCCCGTAGGGGCGTGCGGAACGACAGGGCGTTTCACCGCGCCCGCGGCGCCCGCATGTGTTGGCATACGGGCAGCCCGCATGCCGCTTTCGCGACGCACACGGGCAGTGGCCCAGCCCAACGCCGAAGATCGTTGGGCTGAACCGGGCCGTGGAAGCAGATCTTCGCCTGCGTTCCGCACGCGAATGGACTTTGCGGCTTGCTGCATGTCCCAGGGGTTGTCACTGGCGCCGACGCGCCCCCGTTCGTGCGAGCTGTCGCCCGGACATGCACTTGGACCGTCCGCCCGTGTTGCCGGCGTCTGTCCCTGTCCGCTTTCTAGGGATCTGCGATCCTCACTGCGTCCAGGGTCCGGCATCGTAGCGGCCATCCGCATCCCGCTGCCACGTATCGAAGACGATCGCGACGCGCCCCTCACCGGAGCGGGATGGCGGCGATGATATAAGTCCTATCGCGACCGTCAAGAACAAAATACGAACATCGACCAACTATTTTTTCTGAAATCAGAAATGCATTGAGCGCGGCAACCACGCCGAAGGTTGCTCCGGCGTGGCTAAACCTGACGATCGCCCGGCGCCCCTCATTCACGCTCTTAAGTGGGGCCCGAAATCATATCGAGCGACCGCCATGCGGGCAGGCAACAACCGTTGACAGCCGCCTTATATGTCCATAATTCTGGACATATGGAATCCGAGCAAACCGTCCTCGCGCTGGCCGCCCTCGCCCAGCCGACTCGGCTGGAGACGTTTCGCCTGCTGGTGCGGCACGAACCGGCCGGCCTGCCGGCCGGCGCGATCGCCGAGGAGCTTGCGGTCCCGCACAACACCCTGTCGGCGCATCTGTCGGTGCTGTCGCGGGCCGGTCTCGTCACCTCGAAGCGAAGCAGCCGTTCGATCGTCTACCGCGCCGACCTGCAGGCGTTCCAGAAAGTGGCGCTGTTTCTGCTGCAGGATTGCTGCGGCGGGCGGCCGGAAGTCTGCGCGCCGCTGATCGACAGCCTGACACCTTGCTGCCCACCGAAGACGGAGAAGCGCCGTGTCCGAACACGTGTTTAACGTCCTCTTCCTCTGCACCGGCAACACCGCGCGCTCCATCCTGGCCGAAGCGATCCTGAACAAGGACGGCCGCGGCCGCTTCCGCGGCTACTCCGCCGGCAGCCAGCCCAAGGGCACGATCAATCCTGTCGCGCTTCACCTGCTGCAACGGCTCGAATATCCGACCGACGGTCTTCGCTCGAAGAGCTGGCAGGAGTTCGCAAAGCCCGGCGCGCCGGTGATGGATTTCGTGTTCACCGTTTGCGACAACGCCGCGGGTGAAGCCTGCCCGGTCTGGCCGGGCCGGCCGATGACGGCGCATTGGGGCATCGAGGATCCCGCCGCCGTCGAAGGCAGTGACGCCGAAAAGGAAGCAGCGTTCATCGAAGCGCATCGCCTGCTGAAGAACCGTATCGGCGCCTTCATCAACCTGCCGCTGAAAAGCATCGACGCGCTCGTGCTCGGTCCGAAACTCCGCGCGATCGGCGGCATGGCTGGCGCAACGGCAGCACGGGACCAGGCAAGTTGACCGAGCACACCTTCGATCTCCCTCGCCGTCTCGCGGCGGAAACGCTCGGCACGGCGCTGTTGGTCGCGACCGTCGTCGGCTCCGGCATCATGGCGGAAACGCTGACGAAGGACGTGGCGCTGGCGCTTCTCTGCAACACGCTGCCGACCGGCGCGATCCTCGTCGTACTGATCACCCTCCTCGGACCCGTCTCCGGCGCGCATTTCAACCCGGCGGTCTCCGCCGTCTTCGCGCTTCGGCGCGAGCTGGTTGCAAGCGACGCGCTCCTCTACATCGCAGCTCAGGTCGCCGGCGGCATCGTTGGGACGATCATCGCCCACGCCATGTTCGACATGCCGCTCATTGCCGCCTCGGTGAAGATGCGCACGGGCGGAGCGCAATGGTTCTCCGAAGCCGTCGCCGCGTTCGGCCTGATCGTCACAATTCTGGGCGGCATCCGTTTTGCACGCGACAGTCGTGCCGTGGCTGGTCGGTCTTTATATTACGGCGGCCTACTGGTTCACCGCCTCGACCTCCTTCGCCAATCCGGCGGTTGCGATCGCAAGGTCGCTGACCAACACCTTTTCCGGCATCAGGCCAGCCGACCTGCCCGGCTTCATCGGCGCCGAGTTCGCCGGCGCCCTGCTCGGCCTGGCGCTGATGACGTGGCTGTTGGCGCCGCCGGCGGCTCAGCGGCGCTGACCATGTTGCGCCAGCCGACATGATCTGGTGATCTTGGTTCGTGCCCACACATCGAGCCACGCCATGCAAATCAGGATCGCCACCAAAGACGACAGCCACGCCATCGCGGAGATTTACGCGCCGATCGTGGAGCGCACCCATATCTCGTTCGAGCTGGTGCCGCCGACGGCCGAGGAAATGGCGCGCCGGATGGCGGTCGCGCTCGAAAACCATGTCGGCCTCGTCGCCGAAGACGCCGGGCGCATCCAGGGATACGCCTACGCCGGAAAATATCGCGAGAAGCCTGCCTACCGATGGTCGACCGAAACCACGATCTACGTCGGCGATGGCTCGCGCGGCAAAGGCGTGGGCCGATCCCTGTATCGGACGCTCCTGCGAATCCTGGCGGCGCAAAACTATCGCAGGGCCTTTGCCGGGATTGCGTTGCCCAACGAGGCGAGCATTGCGCTGCACGAGGCCGTGGGGTTCAAGCACATCGGCACCAATCCCGAAGCCGGCTTCAAATTCAGCCGCTGGCATGATCTCGGCTGGTGGTCGTTTCCGCTCAACACCGGCGAAGGCGAGCCCGCTCCGCCTGTTCCGCTGAACGCGCTGGGCGATCTCAAGAGGTTCATGGAGTGAAGGCGAAGCGATGAGCGTCACGATCTATCACAATCCCGCTTGCGGCACTTCGCGCAACACGCTGGCGATGATCCGGGCGACCGGCGAAGAGCCCGTCGTCATCGAGTACCTCAAGACGCCGCCCAGCCGCGAGCGGTTGAAGGAGCTGATCGCGGCGATGGGGATCTCCGCGCGCGATCTTCTGCGCGAGAAAGGCACCCCCTACGCATCGCTTGGCCTGGCGGATCCAAAATGGACCGACGAGCAACTGATCGACTTCATGATGGCGCACCCGATCCTGATCAACCGCCCGATCGTCGTCACGCCGAAAGGCGCAAAACTTTGCCGCCCCTCGGAAGCCGTGCTGGGACTGCTGGAAGCGCCGTTGCGCGAGCCGTTCGTCAAGGAAGACGGCGAGGTCGTGCCGGTCGGCTAGGCCTCGCTCATGTCCGTCGGCCTCGACGTCCGCGTCGCCTTGTGCAGCACTGCGTCCACCGCGCCCGCGGCAGCATCCATCCCTTGACGAGGCCGTAGATCGCCGGAATGACCACCAGTGTCAGGATCGTGGATGAAATCATGCCGCCGATCATGGGAACGGCGATCCGCTGCATGATCTCCGAGCCGGTGCCCGTGCTCCACATGATCGGCAGCAATCCCGCCATGATCGCAACCACCGTCATCAGTTTTGGTCGAACCCGATCGACCGCGCCCTGCATGATGGCGTCAGCGATGTCCTGACGCGTGAGCGGCTGCCCCGCAGCCAGGCGCCGGGCCTTGATCTCGTCGAGCGCGTGATTGAGGTAGATCAGCATCACCACGCCCGTTTCTGCGGCAACGCCGGCCAGCGCAATGAAGCCGACGACGACCGCAACCGAGAGATTGAAGCCCAGCCACCAGAGCATCCAAAGCCCGCCCACGAGTGCAAACGGCAGCGAGAGCATGACGATCAGCGTGTCGCTGATGGTCCGGAAGTTCAGGAACAGCAGCAGGAAGATGATGAGCAGCGTCAGCGGCACCACCAGCTTCAGCCGTGCAGTCGCCCGCTCGAGATATTCATACTGGCCGCTCCAGAGCGCGTACGATCCCGGCGCGAACGTCACGCTGCTTTTCACCACGCGCTGCGCGTCGGCGACATAGCCGCCGATATCCCGATCCCGGACATCGACATAAATATAGACGGCGAGCTGGCCGTTCTCGGTGCGGATCGAGGACGGACCGCGTGCCAGCGAGACGCTTGCGACCTCGCCTAACGGCACTGCGCCGCCCGCAGGCATCGCGACAAGCACATTCCGGGCGATCGATTGCGGATCGGACCGCAGGTCGCGCGGATAGCGCATGTTGACACCGAAGCGCTGGCGCCCTTCCACCGTGGTGGTCACCGCCTGGCCGCCGAGCGCCATCGCAATGGTGTCCTGCACGTCCTGCACCATGATGCCGTAGCGCGCCATCGCCGTGCGGTCCGGGGAAATTTCGAGGTAGTAACCTCCGGTCACGCGTTCGGCGTAGGCGGACGACGTTCCAGGCACAGTCTTGAGCGCAGCCTCGACTTGCCTCGCCGTCGCTTCCAGCGTCGTCAGCTCGGTGCCGATGATCTTCACGCCGACCGGCGTGCGAATGCCGGTCGAAAGCATGTCGATGCGCGCCTTGATGGGCATGGTCCAGGCATTGGATACGCCGGGAAACTGCAGCGCCTTGTCCAATTCGGCGGTCAGGCTCTCGATCGTCACGCCGGGACGCCATTCGCTCTTCGGCTTGAGCGATATCAGCGTCTCGAACATCTCCGACGGCGCAGGATCAGTCGCGGTCGCCGCCCGCCCCGCCTTGCCGAGGACCGAGACAACTTCGGGAAAACCGCGAATGATGCGGTCCTGGGTTTGCATGAGCTCGGCGGCCTTGGTCACGGAGATGCCCGGCAATGTCGTCGGCATGTACAGCAGCGTGCCCTCGTCCAGATTGGGCATGAACTCGGTGCCGAGCTGACGCGCCGGCCAGATCGAGGCGCCCAACACCAGCAGCGCGGCGACGATGACGAAACCCTTTGCCTTCAGCACGCCGCGGATCACCGGCCGATAGATGAAGATCAACGCGCGATTGATCGGATTGCTGTGCTCGGGAATGATGCGTCCGCGCACGAACAGGATCATCAGCGCCGGCACAAGCGTCACCGACAACAGCGCCGCGGCCGCCATCGCAAAGGTCTTGGTGAATGCCAAGGGACCGAACAGCCGCCCTTCCTGCGATTCCAGGGTGAAGATCGGCAGGAACGACACCGTGATGACCAGCAGGCTGAAGAACAGCGCGGGCCCCACCTCGGTTGCCGCCTTCGTCAGGATCGCGATCCTCGACTCTTCGGGGCTCGCCCGCTCCAGATGCTTGTGGGCGTTTTCGATCATCACGATGGCTGCGTCCACCATGGCGCCGATCGCGATCGCGATGCCGCCGAGGCTCATGATGTTCGAGCCGATGCCGAGCGCCTTCATCGCCGCAAACGCCATCAGAACGCCGACCGGCAGCATCAGGATCGCAACCAGCGCACTGCGGACGTGCAGCAGGAACACGATGCACACGAGCGCCACGATCAGGCTTTCCTCGATCAGCGTGGTCTTCAGGGTCGCGATCGCCGCGTTGATCAGCGCCGAGCGGTCATAGACCGGCACGATTTCCACCGACTGCGGCAGGCTCGATGCCAGCTCCGCGAACCGCTTCTTCAAGCCGTCGATGACATCCAGCGCATTGGCGCCGATCCGTTGCAGGACGATGCCGCTTGCAACCTCGCCTTCGCCGTTGAGCTCGGCGATGCCACGCCGCTCATCCGGACCGAGCTCCACGCGTGCAATGTCGCGCACCGTCACGGGCGTGCCGCCCGCCGTCTTCAGCACAATGTCGGCAATATCGTTGACGCTGCGCAGGTAACCCCTGCCCCGCACGACGTACTCGAACTCGGAAAGCTCGACCGTCCGCCCTCCGACGTCGGCGTTGCTGGCGCGAATGGCCTCGCGCACTTTCTGCATGGTGATGCCGAGGTCGCGCATCCGCTGCGGATCGAGCACGACATTGTATTGGCGCACGAAGCCGCCGACCGGAGCCACTTCCGCCACGCCCTCCGCCTTGGCGAGCGCAAACCTCAGCGTCCAGTCTTGCAGCGCGCGCGTGTCGGCAAGGCTCAGCTCCTTGCTCTTCAGCGCGTATTGATAGACCCAGCCGACGCCGGTTGCGTCCGGTCCGAGCGTCGGCGTCACGCCCGTCGGCAGACGCGTTGCCGCTGCATTCAGGAATTCCAGAACACGCGAGCGCGCCCAGTAGATATCGGTGCCATCCTCGAAGATGATGTAGACGAACGACACGCCGAAGAACGAGAAGCCGCGCACCACCTTCGATTTCGGCACCGTCAGCATCGCCGTGGACAGCGGATAGGTGACCTGGTCTTCGACGACTTGCGGAGCCTGTCCGGGAAATTCCGTGTAGACGATCACCTGCGTGTCCGACAGGTCGGGGATGGCATCGAGCGGCAGGTGGCGGAGCGCATAGAGCCCGGCCGCAACCATGAACACCACGCCGATCATCACCAGCATGATGTTGCGGGTGGACCACTCGATCAGGCGCGCGATCATGGCTGGGCGCCTCCAGCCGCAAAGCCTTTCATCGCGGCGTTGAGATTGCTCTCGGCATCGATCAGGAAGTTGGCCGAGGTGACGACCAGATCGCCTTCGGCTACGCCCTCCCTGATCTCGGCTGCGCCGTCGCCCCGGAAACCGAGCTTGACGTCGCGGGGTTCGAGCCTGCCCTCGCCCCTGTCGATGAAGACAACCTGGCGCTGGCCGGAATTGAGCACCGCGCTGTCGGGCACCGCAAGTACCGGTTCTGCGCTGCCGGCGTCGATCTCGGCGTCGACATACATGTCGGGCAGCAGGGCGAGATCCGCATTTGGCAATTCGATCCGCACCCGCACTGTGCGACTCTCTTTATTGACTTGCGGATAGACGACCGTGACCTGCCCCTGAAAAATCTCTGCCCGGGTATCCGCGCGCCCTGACGTTTGCCATCTGGCCAAGCTTGATGCGCGACATGTCGCGCTCGGCGACGTCGATCAGCGTCCAGACCACGGACGTGTCGGCAAGGCGGAACACGGTGTCGCCGGGCTGCACGCGCATGCCTTCGACCGCATTGCGTTCGAGCACGAGCCCGTCGCGCGGCGCGGTCCAGGCGATGGCGATCGGAGCTGTCCTCTCCTTCTCGATCGACGCCATCGCGGCTTCCGGAATATCCAGGTTCTGCAGCCGCTGCCGCACGCCTGAACTCAGATTGCCTTTGCGGTCCTCCGGCGTGTTCCTGATCGCGACATATTCCGCGGCAGCCGCGCTCACCGCGGGGCTGTAGACTTCCATCAGCAGGTCGCCTTTGCGCACGCGGCTGCCGGTCGTCACGTTCGCCACCTTCTGGATCCAGCTCTCGGATCGCATCGAAACGACCGACACCCGCCGTTCGTCGAGCTGGATGGTGCCGGGCGCGCGAATGACGCTGCGAATGATTTGCTTGCGTGCGGGTTCGGATTTCACGCCGGTGCGCTGGATCTTGCCCGGCGTCAGTTTTACGGACCCGTCGTCCGTCGATTCATCTTCGTAGACGGGGATGTAATCCATCCCCATGGAGTTCTTCTTCGGCACCGGCGAATAGTCCGCCAGCCCCATCGGGTTGCGATAGAATTTGATTTTGCCGCTCGCGGGAGGTGCAGGTTCTTCGCCCGTCTCGAAGCTCAGCTTCTCCTCACCCGGCTTGACCGCGATGTAGGCACGCCCGTCCGATGTCTTCGCCGGCTCGAGCGAATACGCGGGCTTTCCGTCGGGATCGCGATAATAGAGTGCGCGCGTGCCGCCGGGTGCGGCCGGCGCCTCTGCCCCGACGGAGTGTCGTTGCAGAAGGTCGGGCCGAACCAGCCAAACCCCACCGGCTCCCGCCGCTATGATCGCGGCGAGAGCAACGGCAGCCCAGGCCGCGCGGCTCATTTCTTGGCCTGTATGACGAGCTTGCTTTCCACGGTGCCGGTTTCGCCCTGCACCTTCGCGCCGAGCGACAGCTGCCAGCGGCCCTCCATACTCACGTTGGCCTTGAAGCGGTACACGCCGGGCTCGCCGCCGGGCACTGGTGTCGTCTTCGAGATCATTTCCGCCATGGCGTCGGGCGCCATATCCAGACGCGTCGCGAAGATGACCGCGTCAGGCACGGCCTTTCCGGTCTTCTTGTTGACAAGCCGGACGGAGATGATCGTCTCCGGCCCGACCGGCACGGTGGGCTGCACCAACTGGAATTCGTAGTCCTTGACGTCCGCGCGTGCCGGCTGCGCAAGGCTCATCATCACGATACCTGCAAGCGCCGCCACCAAGGCGCGCGCGCTGAGATGCATTTTCATTGTCATTGTCCTCGAATGCTGGAGCTCGCCGCTACAGGCGGCGTTGTTCGTCGCTCGGACATCCGTCCTGCGACGATCGGCGCGACTATGTTCGCGTCAGCTAGCTTCGAGGAGGTGGCGACGGCGGCGATGAACCAATGTCGTTCAAATGCGCGGCCAGGCCCGGCGTAAGCTGTGCAAAAATTGCCGAAACGTAGAACGGACTTTCGCCCAGCGGGGCAAATCCCTGTATGGAGCCCGACGCGCACAAAAACATCGCCGGGCAGTCCTTGCACTTGTCCGGATGAGGCGATTGTTTTCCGGTCTCATCGGGGCAGCACGGCATGTCATCCATCATCGACGACATGGCCGGATCGGAGTTCGTCAGGGCGACGGCAGGCACAGCGAAAGGCGCGACAGCCAGCCCGGCCGCCACGAGCCAGGCGCACAGCAAACGAAGCAGCCGATGCCCTTTCATGTCCGGATGGTTCCACAAGGCGGCCCGCTTGAGAACCCCTCCTGCAGTCACGAAATCGAAAGACCGGCGGTAAATTGCTCAGCCGTTTAAGCGGCGATTGATCAAGCATCGGCCGCCTCGAATGGTCAATCTGCGGTATAGTACCGCTTGGAGAAAGCCGTCCCCCGACCGGTTCGGCCTCCATCTCCGTGCAATCTCGGCCAATTGCCATGCCTGATCGTCAATCCCATTGGGAGAACGTCTACGCGACCAAGCGCGAGAACGAGGTGAGCTGGTTTCAGGAAACCCCGGCCCTCTCGCTCGACTTGATCAATGCCGCGGGCGCGACACGTGATTCGGCGATCATCGACATCGGCGGCGGTGAGTTGCGGCTGGTCGACGTCCTGCTGCAACGCGGATTTCGTTTCCTCACCGTTCTCGACCTGTCAGAAAACGCCCTCGCCGCCGCGCGCACACGTATCGGCAGCGAGGCACACAAGGTGGAGTGGATCGTCGCGGATGTGACGACGTGGAAGCCCTCGCGCCAGTACGACATCTGGCATGACCGTGCGGCGTTTCATTTCCTGACCGATCCTGATGACCGTGCCGCCTATGTCGCGCGCCTGAAATCCGCCTTGCGGCCGGGCGGCCAGGCCATCATCGGCACGTTCGCGCTCGACGGTCCGGAGAAATGCAGCGGCTTGCCTGTGCAGCGCTACGATGCGGCGAGCTTGCAGACGACGCTGGGCAGCGAATTCACGATCCTCGAGCAGCGCAAGCAGACCCACGCGACGCCATGGGGTTCGGCCCAGTCGTTCCAGTTCACGCGCTTCCAGCGCGCAAGCCCAGCGTGATCCACTTTGCCGGGCTGCTGAGACGCCCACGTTGGTCGGGAAACTTATATTTCCATAATTCTAGAAATACGGTTGACGACGCGATCGGATCCCGCCTATGTTGCCCGCATGAAGATCGATGACGCCGCCGCCCGCCTCGAAGCCCTTGGCAACCCGACTCGGCTCCGCATCTACCGCACGCTCGTGCGTGCCGGTGATGCCGGCTCCAGCGTCGGCAAGCTGCAGACAAAACTCGATCTCGCGGGCTCGACGCTGTCGCATCACCTCAAGGCGCTGATCGCTGTCGGCCTGATCGTGCAGGAGCGGCAGGCAACGACGCTGATCTGCCGGGCGAACTACGACGTCATGCGCGGGATCGTCGCCTTTCTCGTGGCCGAATGCTGCGTCGAAACCACTTGCGCGGCCCCTGCCCGGCCGGAACAGGCCGCATAAAAGATTTGACTTTTATTTCCATATTTCCAGAAGGAGCGTCACATGAGCAAGTCAGTCGCGGTCATCGGCGCCGGTCCGGTCGGCCTTGCAGCGGCAGCGCACCTTCTCGAACGCGGGCTCGAGCCCGTGGTGCTGGAAGCAGGTCCCGCGGTCGGCCACGCGATCCGCGCGTGGTCGCATGTGCAGATTTTTTTCGCCGTGGGAGTACGCCGTCGACAAAGCCTCCGCGCGGCTGCTCGAGCCGACCGGCTGGAATTCTCCCGACCCCCACGCCTACCCCACCGGCGGCGAGCTCGTTGAGCGTTACCTCGAACCGCTCGCGACGCGTACGGCCTTGCGCGATCGCATCCACACGTCTGCGCGCGTCACCGGCGTCGCACGTGTCGGCTTTGACAAGGTGAAGACCAATGGCCGCGCCGAGGCGCCGTTCGAGCTGCGCTATCGCAATGGCGCAGGCGACAAGACCATCCGCGCTGACGCTGTGATCGACGCCTCGGGCACGTGGTTCGCACCCAACCCGGCCGGCGCGAGCGGCCTGCCCGCGATCGGCGAGACGGAAGCTGCGGCACGCATCGCCTACGGCATGCCGGACGTGCTCGGCGCTGAGCGCAGCCGCTATGCCGGCAAGCGTGTCGCCGTGCTGGGCGCCGGCCACTCCGCGGTCGGCACGCTGATCGATCTTGCGGTGCTTGCACGGTCAGAGCCGGGCACGGAGATCGTCTGGATCATTCGCGGCGACGACCCGACAAAATCGTTCGGCGGTGGCGCCAACGACAAGCTGGTCGAGCGCGGCGCGCTCGGCTCGAGGCTGGCGCAGCTGATCGCGCAGGACGCGATCAAGGTCGAAACCGGTTTCCGCGTGACGCACATCGACGAAACAGCGGCGCGGCTTCGCATCGGCGCGGGCTCGTCCTGCTGCGGACGCGAGGTGATCGCCGACGAGCTGATCGTCGCCACCGGCTTCCGTCCTGACCTCGGCTTCCTGAGCGAGCTACGTCTGTCGCTCGATCCCGCGCTTGAATGTCCGCCTGCGCTCGCGCCGCTGATCGATCCGAACCTGCACAGCTGCGGCACCGTGCGGCCGCACGGCGCGCTCGAGCTCGCGCAGCCCGAGCCGAACTTCTACTTTGCCGGCATGAAGTCGTACGGACGCGCGCCGACCTTCCTGATGCTGACGGGCTATGAGCAGGTGCGCTCGATCGCAGCCGAGCTTGCCGGCGACATCGAGGCCGCGCGGCGCGTCGAGCTGGTCCTCCCCGAGACGGGGGTTTGCAACGGTCCGGCGGCGGCGCAAGATGACGGCTGTTGCGGCGGCCCGGCAACGCAGGACGCTTTCGGCCTGCTGCGCCGCAGATGAGGCCGCCAAAAAGGCGGGCGCTTCCGGTTGCGGGTGTTCATGAATGACGTAGCTCCCGGATACTCCAGCACATCCGGTTCACTCCCCGTCATCCTCGCGCTCGGCACCACGCAAACCATTGCGTGGGCGTCGAGCTATTACCTGCCCGCGATCCTCGCCGCACCAATCGCGCGCGATCTCGGCATCGCCCAAACCACGATCTTCGCCGCGCTGTCCGGCGCGCTGGTGATCTCGGGACTCTTGGGCCCGCGCGTCGGGCATTTCATCGACACGTTTGGCGGACGCGGCCTGCTGGCCGTCTCGAACGTGATCCTGGCCGCAGGCCTCCTGCTTCTGTCGTTCGCATCCGGCCCGTATCTGCTGATTGCCGCGTGGACCGTGCTGGGGATCGGCATGGGCATGGGGCTCTATGAAGCCGCCTTCGCCACGCTGACGCGCCTCTATGGCAGCGCCGCGCGACAATCGATCACCGGCATCACGCTGATCGCAGGCTTTGCCAGCACGGTCGGCTGGCCCGTCACGTCCTGGCTTGACGGCGAATTCGGCTGGCGCGTCGCCTGTCAGGTGCTGGGCCGCGATCCATCTGGCACTGGCGCTGCCGCTCAACCTGTTCCTGCCGCGCGTGAGCGTGCTGCCGAAGGTGACGCCCGAGCGGAGAGCAACGGCGCGACAGTGCAGAACGAAACCTTCGCCATGGTGGCCGTGGCCTACGTGTTCGCCGCAACCGGCTTCGTCAGCTCGGGCCTTTCCGCGCTGCTGCCGACCATGCTGGTGCAGTTCGGCGCAACGCCGTCCGCGGCGCTGTTCGCCGGCATGCTGATCGGACCGTCGCAGGTCGCCGCACGCATCGTCGAAGCCGGATGGCTCGCGCGCTATCATCCCCTGCTCTCCGCGCGGATTGCTGCGCTCACCAATCCGATCGGCGTCGTCATCCTCAGCCTCGGCGGTCCGCTGTTCGCGCCCGTCTTCGCCGTGTTCTACGGCGCCGGCAACGGCATCCTCACCATCGCGCGCGGCACGCTGCCGCTGGCGCTGTTCGGACCGCACGGGTTTGGACGGCGCGTCGGCGTCCTCTCGCTTCCGCGCGCGTGCGACCGGTGCGCTGGCGCCGCTCGCCGTCGGCTGGATGGCCGAGACCATCGGCACCGGCGCGTTGTGGGTCAGCGCGCTGGCTTCGCTGTCCGCCTTTGCGGTGCTCCTGCTGCTGCGGGCGGGCCGCGCAACATGAGCGAGACCACGGCAACGCTTCCCCCGAAAACCGGCGCTTCATCTGGGCGATCGTGATCGCGCAGGTGCTGGTGCAGATCGGCGCGTTCAGCCTGCCCGCACTGCTCCCCACCTATATTGCGAACTGGAACCTGTCGAAGACCGAAGGCGGCTGGCTGATCGGCATCTTCTTCGCAGCCTACGTCGTCGCGGTGCCTGTGCTCGTTTCGCTGACCGATCGCGTTCCGACGCGCCGCGTCTACGCGGTCGGCGCAGCCCTCACGGCCATTTCGCATCTCGGCTTCGCGTTCGTTGCGGACGGCTTCTGGTCGGGCTTGATCCTGCGCGCGCTCGCCGGCATCGGCTGGGCCGGCGCCTACATGCCGGGGCTGAAGGCGATCGCCGACACGCTCGAGGGCAACGCCCAATCGCGTGCCGTCTCGATGCATGCGGCGGGCGTCGGCGTCGCCGGTGCGAGCTCCTTCGGCATCGCCGGACTGATCGCGGCCTGGTTCGGCCCGAACGCCGCGTTCCTGTTCGGCGGCATCGCCGCGCTGGTCGCGCTCGCAATCGCCTGGGTCATCATGCCGAAGGGCCCGCCGCTGCATGCGGGCGTGAGCGATCCGCGCAAGCTGCTCGATTTCCGCCCGGTGTTTCGCAACCGGCCGGCCATGGCATGGATCGCGGGCTACACGGTTCACACCTGGGAGATGGCGGCGCTGCGCGCCTGGGGCGTCACCTTCCTGACCATCACCGCGGCAAAGGCCGGATCGCCGGCGTGGCTTCCCTCGCCGCCGCTGCTGTTCACGATCGCGGGCTTTGTCGGCATCGCGGTCTCCATCTCCGGCAACGAGATGGCGCAAAAGTTCGGGCGGATGCGGATCGTCACGCTGGCCATCGCGGTCGCAGCGGTGCTGGCGCTCGTCACCGGCTGGACCGTCGGCGCATCGATGCTGCTTGCGACGCTGCTGGTGATGGCCTGGATGGCGGCGATCTTCCTCGACAGCTCCGCGCTCACCGCCGGCACCGTGCAGGCCGCCGATCCAAAACTGCGCGGCGCCACCATGGGCCTGCACAGCATGTGCGGCTATGCCGGCGGCTTCATCGGCCCGCTCGGCGTCGGCCTCGCGCTGGATCTTTCCGGCGATAATAGTTCTGCTCGGCTGGGGCATCGGCTTCGGCCACCTCGCACTGGTGACCGGAGTCGGATTCGTCATCCTGCGCGCCTTGGGAAGCAAGCCTTCAGCGAAGGAGTGATCTGCGAGGCTCAACGCTGCTCGGGCGCGTTGCCCGTCAGATCAGCGGAGCACGAGCGAAAGCAGCGCGGAACAGAGCACGACGTAGCCTGCGGCAAGAACCGCAAGGTACGAACGGACGGCAAGTTCGGCGATACGCATGGCACTACTCTTTGGTCAGCCTCGGACCCGAACATGCGAGTGCATTCATTAAAAACATTTGAATCACGAGGCAGGCGCATGGCGAGTTGCGCATGGCGCATGGACTGGTTGTTAACTCTGTCCGCCACTCCCTATGTCGCCATTCGCCAGGAAATGCCGGCGCATGAACGTCCCGGCGTTGCTCAAAGCCTCGCGTCCTGGCTTCAGCTGCGCATTCCACAGCTGCCACGCATGAATCATGTGTGGCCAGATCTCGAGCGTCACGGCGACATCCGCGACTCCCGCCGCGGCAGCCAGCCGCGTTGCGTCGGCAAGCAGCGTTTCGGCCGAGCCAACCTGGATCAGAAGCGGAGGCAATCCCTTCAGGTGGGCATAGAGCGGTGAAACGCGCGGGTCCGCTCGGCCGATCCCGGCCGGCACATACGCGTCTGCGAGCTCGTGCAAATAACCTTTGTGGATGAGCGGATCGATCGCGTCCTTCGTGGCCAGGGTCTCGCCTGACAAGGTCAGATCGGTCCAGGGCGAGATCAACCAGGCGCAAGACTGGCAACGCCTCGCCTGCATCGCGCAGGCGGGTGATGAGCGCCAGCGTCAGTCCTCCACCTGCACTGTCACCACCGACGACAATGTTCTCGGGTGAATAACCCTGCCCAAGCAGAAACCGCCAGGACGTCATCGCGTCTTCATATGCAGCTGGAAACGGGTGTTCAGGCGCGAGGCGGTAGCCGACGGCCAGCGTCCGAATGCCCGCAGCGCGGCCCGCCTCGGTCACGAGGCGCCGATGGCTGAGGATCGATCCCGAGCAATAGCCGCCGCCGTGGAAAAACACGAGAACACGCGACGCGTCGCTTCCCGGCGCGATCGACCACTCCGCGCTGAGGCCGTCCAGCTGGACGGCGTCCAGCTTGATATCGTCGGCGACGGGCCAGACCGATCCGACCTCTTCAATGCGCTGCCGCCGCTCTTCCCATCCGACGGGCCGAGGTTTTGCGCTCAGCAAGCTGCGAACAGCATCGATTTCGCTGTGATCGGGCACCGAATTCCTCCTGCGTGAACGCGCAGCAAAAAATGTCGGCTCGACCTTAGCGCGAAATCGGGCGCTTGCATGTTCACCTCGCAAATTGCCGCATCCCAGCCGCACTCAGCGCGGCGAACAGGCAGAATCCGCCGGCGATGGCAATCGAGAAGCCGATCATGCCGAGGTCGAACCAGTAGATTCCCGCCAACGCACACACTGCGGACGCCAGCAGGCGGATCCCATTGGCCGCCACGTTCCAGACGACGCTGCCAAATCCCTGCGCGGCGAAGAACAGCGCCATGCCGACGCCGAAGAAGCCGTAGATCGGACCGGTGATCTGCAGATACTGCGTGCCGAGACGAATGATCTCGCCATCGCTGCTGAACAGACCCATCCACAGCTCGGGCAACAGCGCTGCGAACAAGCCGATGATCGCGCAGGCCGCGCCGACCACCAACGCGCCGGTCCAGGCGATCTCATGCGCCCGGCGATACTGTTTTGCTCCGCAATTGGTCCCGACCATCGCCACGATGGCGGTGCCAACGCCGAACCCGAGCGGGATCAGGATGTATTCCAGCCGCGCCCCCATGGCGTAGCCGATGGCCACGTCCTGCCCCAGCCGGCCGGCGATCCCGGTCAACACCACCACCGACAGGTTGGTGATGATCACGTTGATCAGCCCCGGCACGCCGACCTTCAGGATCTCGGCGAACAGTCGCCACTGCAACGAGACGCCGCGAAACGTCAGCGTCACGAGCAGCCGGCCTGACCGCAGACAGGCGATCAGGATGAGGCTGCCTATGCCGAACGACAGCACCAGGCCCCAGCCGGCGCCGGCGGGACCGAGCGCGGGCAGCGGCCCGGCCCCAAAGATCAGCAGCGGCGAAATCAGAATATGTCCAAGCACGCTGCCGATGATGACGGCGGCCGGCAGCCCCATGTTTCCGGTGCCGCGCACGGCATTGCCGAGGAGGTTCAGCATGCAGATCGATATGGCGCCGCTGAAGGCGACGTTCGCATACGCCAGCGCCGCCGACAGCATGTCGCCCTGCCCGCCCATCAGACGGAAAGATGGTCGGAGCGCCGAGCAGCAGCACCGCGCTGAAAAGCGCCGCGAGCCCGAGCGCCAGGACGAATGTGTGAACGACCAGCGCGTCGGCAACGTCGCGCCTGCCGGCGCCGAGCGCACGCGCGATCGCCGAGGAAACACCACCGCCCATGCCGCCGGCGGCCGTGTGCTGCATCAGCATCACGAACGGAAACGCGAGCGAGACGCCGGCAAGCGCCTCCGCCCCGAGCCGGCCCAGGAACAGGCCATCGAACGTGATCATGCCGCCGATCGCAAGCAGGTTAAGGATGTTGGGCGCCGCGAGCCGCAGCAGCGTCGACAGCACGGGACCTTCGAGCAGCAATTTTGTGCGCGCGACGGCGGCGGGGCTCGCGGCAGGATCAGACGCGACGACTGGACGGGAATTGGCAATGCTTTGGTCGCTCATGATGCGCTCCTCCACAAGGGGTTGGAGCAGCGCTTGAGACGATGAAGCGTCCTCAAGACCGGGCGGCTGCGTCGAGAGCCCGATGGCGCCTCACCATGGAGGCTGCAGCACCATTGCTTCTACTTCGCCCGAACGCACGCGCAACGCATGATTTCTAAGGCCTTCATTAGAAATCCTGGGGCTGCGACGGCGTTCGGCCTCTGCTGTGTCAGCCTTCGCGGCTGTATTGCTCGTAAAGTTTCACCGCATTCTCCCAGCGGATCGCCTCCATGTAGACATCGACATAACGCGCCGCCGCCGCGCCGTAGTCCATGTGGTAGGCGTGCTCGTACATGTCGAGCACCAGCACCGGCCGTCCGCCTGCGAGCGTGGTCGTGTGGTCGGCCGCCCACTGATTGACGAGGCGTTTGTCGCGCGGCGAATAGGCAAGGATCACCCAGCCGGAGCCGCCGCCTTCGGCCTTGCCCATCGCCGAGAATTCCGTGCGCCATCGCTCGATACTGCCGAAATCGCGGGCGATCGCCTCGGCCAGCGGGCCTCGCGAGACTGCCGCCGCCCCAAGCCCGTCGAAATAGATCTCGTGCAGGATCATCGAATTCGAGGCGACCAGCTCTTCGCGTTTCAGCCCGTTGATGACGAAATTGGGCGCCTTTGCGAAATCGAGCTCTCTCAACTGCGTCTCGATCGCGTTCAGGCGGTTCACCGCACCGACATAGTTGTTCTGATAGTGGCTCACGAGCACCTTCTCCGAGATGCCGGTGATGGATTTCGGATCCAGTGACAAGGGTTTGGCCTGATAGGGCATCGTCTTCGCTCCTGTCGTGTTCTGTTGCGAGAATGCGGGACTTGCCACGAGCGACGCTGTCGAAGCGGCCGCCGCAACGAGTCCCGCGGCTTGAATGAAATCTCTTCGCTCGCGATCGATGGTCATCTCGACTCTCCTTGTTCGAAGAGCCCCTATGGTGATGTCTTGCACGCTGACTTAAGGCAGCGTGGTGATGCTGATCTGCTCGAAGCGCGTCACGCTGTCCGACTTCGTCCACAGCGCCACCTTCCCGGCCTCGGCAAACGTCCTGTCGCGTCGCAGTAAAGAGGACCTTTCCGTCGTAGCTCACCGTGAAGCGGTCGCCCTCGGCGCGCAGACCAAGGCTGTGCCACTCGTTGGCGCTGACCTTCAGATTTGCGCCTTCGAGCTGTTCGCGACGTCCCTTGACGACCCGATAGAAGCGCACGTTGTCTTCGAGCGCGTTGGCGCGAGCGACATAATAGTTGTCGGCGTCGCGAAGGCGGAGCGCAACGCCGCCGGCCTGATCGACCTTGCCCGCGACGGCTTTGAAACGGACGACCACCTCCAGATTTGCAGCCGAGGTCGCGTCATGCACCGCAAGGGGAAACCGGTAGTCGGTCCGATCGGTGCTGACCTGCTCGATCGCGCGGCCGGCGGATGCCGACGGATCGGCGGTGACGCTCCACTGCGCCGGTCCGCCCTGGCCGGTGCGTGCGAAGCTTAAATCCTTCCGGTGCCGATCCGACGGTCATTTGTTCGATGGCAATCATGGTGCCTCCAGTCTCGGCACGGACCGCTGCTCCCGCGTGAGCTGCTGCCCACGCGGCAAGCGCAACGGCAAGTGCCGGTTTGAGGTTTGTGAACATTGATGAGCACCTCTTCGCCGCGGTGTTGGCCGCGACGGGAATTTCCTCATTGCGCGTCGGCCAGCACGAGAACGCCGCCGTGCGACGGTGAGATCACATAGAGTCGATCCGGCGCGACCAGTGCGGTGGTGTGGGCGTCATGGCCCGTCGGCGTCAGCACGCGCTCGCCGCTGCGCGGATCGATCGTCTCGACCACGCCCGGTTCGCCGATCGCCACGTGCACGCGTCCCGTCGCCGGATTGAAGAAGGTGACGTCGGGAGGCCCGGCAATCGGCCAGACGTTCTCGACCGTCGCCCGAACGGCTGTCGATCTCGACCAGTGCGTTGTCGTCGCAGGCGACATAGAGCCGGCCACGCGCGTGATCGATATCGAGGCCGTGCGCGCCGCCCTTGGGCACCTTGAATTGCGCCAGAGTTCTGAGGTCCGGAAGGCCGACGACGAGCACCAGCGACGGGTCGCGAATGCAAAGAAACAAGCGCTCGCCCGCAGCATCGGTCACGCACCAGCGCGGCCGTCCCGGCAGATCGACCGACGCTTGCCGGCCGCCGCGCGCGTGAAAAGCTGCAGCGAGGGTTTCTCGGTATCGTCACCGATGCAGGCGACGATCGCCCAGCCGGGCTTGCCGACGATCGCAGCGCCGTTCGGCCGCGGACCGGTCTTGAACGTCGCCGTGGTCTTGAGCGTCTCGCCGTCGACCCAGGCAACGCTGGCCGAGCCGCGATTGGTGACGACGACCTGCCCGGCATCGACGACGGCGCCGGCCACGCCCGGAAATCCGGCAAGCGTCGCAAGATGCCTGCCCGCATCATGGTCGATCACCTCGATGCAGTCGCGCGCCGTATGGGCGATGAACACGCGCCGGGTTTTCGGATCGAACGCGGCGTGATCGAACGCGCTGCCTTTGGCGTTCGGGATCTCGATGACGCCGACGTCTTCAACGACATGACGCACCCATGCCGCTGCCGATGGTGGATCGAAATAACCGACGAAATAACGGAAGCTGGGGAGACCGTCCATGCGCAATCTCCTCGAAACATCGAGCGTTGCACAGCGCTTGGACGGAGAGCCGTCTGACGGGGAGCCTGCGTTTCCCCGATGTGGTCTAGCGTAGTCCCGCGAGCCCGTTCCCGCAACACTCATCACGATACTCTTCACGATGAGGTGACGTCAGTATTTCGGGCGGTGCGACAGCACCCAGCTTCGCGCATGCTCGATCGGCACGCGCGGAGGCAGCGATGCCCGAAAGCGCTTGACGCTCGGCAGGTCCTCCATGCGTTGGCGCCACTGCAGGATCCGCGGCCGTCGGTGCGAGCAGGTCCTGTCCATCCTTGTGCAGGCTCAGCGACGTCACCATCGGCAGCATGGCAAAGTCAGCCAGTGTCAGCTGTTCACCGATCAGAAACGTTTGGCGGTCACCGAGTTCACGCTCCAGGACATCGAGCGCGTTCGCGGCGTTGGGGCGCGCAACCGCCACGACCTTCTCATCGGGCTCGATCCCGAGTGCGGGGAACACGTTGCGCTCGTGGCCGAGGTGATAGACGAACCAGTAATAGTAGTAGCTGCCGACGGCGCCGAGCCATTGCATCATCCGCGCGCGGTCGCGTGCTGCTGCTGGCTGCAGTCGCGGCCCGTCGAACGCGTCGTCGATATAGGTGACGATCGCGATGGTTTCATACACGCGGAAGCCGTCATGCTCCAGGATCGGCACACGATTGAACGGGTGCAGCGCCAGATGCGCCGGTGTGCCCATCAGGCTCTCGAGGTCGCTGAACTGAAAGGAGATGTCTTTGTGCGACAGCACCAGGCGAACGATGTTCACGTAGGTGCTGGCCTGAAACCCATACAGAATCGGATCAGCCATCGGTTTCTCCTGAGTAAAAATGATCTCGCATCGGCCGTGGAAGAGCCCGAACCGCTCAGCGCCAGAACGGCTTGCCGGCTTCGCGCAGCGCCTGCTCGCGCGTCAGGCCGATGTCGGCGAGCAGATGCTTGTCCTCGGCAAGATCAGCGAGCGCGTGACGCTGCTGCTGTCGCGCCATCCAGAGAGACAGAGCATCTGCGAGGACCGCGAGGGATAATGCTGAACGAGGTCGAACAACGGCACGGGGCGGCTTGCCCGGCCCGACAAGGTGGATCACGAGTGGTTGACATGGATAGGGCTCCAAATTGGTCGAATTGCGTCTTCGGAGCCTTCCAATAATGTCGCGCCGGCCAAGCCGCGCAAAGCATCGTTTCTTGCGCCTGCCCTAGTTTTTCTAATGAAGTTGTCCGATGCGCCCTCGCCTGCCCCCGCTCAATGCATTGAAGGCCTTCGAGGCCGCGGCGCGGCATGAGAGTTTTACCCGCGCGGCCGACGAGCTTTGCGTCACGCAAGGAGCGGTCAGCCAGCAGGTCAAGACGCTCGAAGCCGAGCTTGCCGTCAAGCTGTTCAACCGCGAGCGCCAGCGCCTCGTCATCACCGAAGCCGGCCGCGATTACCTGACCGTCATCCGCGACGCGCTCGACCGGATCGCGGTCGGCACCGAACGGCTGCTCGAACGGCAGAATGCCGGCGTCCTGACGGTCAGCACGTCGCCGGATTTTGCTTCAAAATGGCTCGTGCACCGGCTGGGGCATTTTGCCGAGGCGCACACGGGTATCGACCTGCGCGTTTCGGCAACTTGCATCATGTGGATTTTGCGCGCGAGGAAGTCGATCTCGCGGTCCGCCATGGCGACGGCAACTGGCCGGGGCTCGACACGGTCAAACTCTGCTCGGAACAGCTGTTCGCGGTGTGCAGTCCAAAGCTGTTGTCCGGGCGACGCCGCGTGAGACAGCCTGCGGATATTCTCAAGCTTCCGTTGATCCACACCGAGAGTCGGACGGACTGGACGCGCTGGCTGCAGGCGACAGGCATCGCCGACGCACAGGTCACGCACGGACCCGTCCTGAACCGCGCCAGCATGGCGATCGACGCCGCGATCAACGGCCAGGGTATTGCGCTCGCCCGCACTACGCTCGCGGCCTTTGACCTGATCAACGGCCGCCTCGTGCGCCCCTTCGCCGAGTCGCTCCGCCTGTCAAAGTCCTACTGGATCCTCTGCCCCAAGGCGACGGCGACGCTGCCGAAGATCGTGACCTTCCGCGACTGGCTGCTCGCGGAAGCAGCCAGCGACATGCGCCAGCTGCGAAAGTCGGGCTGGACCTTCAAGGACACGAAGCAAAGCGGCGACTGAAGCGCGCCCCTCGGTGGCGTCGTCCGAGGCTATTTCCAACAAACCAAGCGCGACTGTCGCGAGCCCCGTTCCGACGAGCGCGATCGCCTGCGCAAGGAAGAGGTGCCGGTAGGTGCGGTCGCGGAGAATGCTCAGCATCGAACGGCCCTCGTCCTTAAAGTCCGGCCCCAGATCTATCCTACTCGGCTGTATATCTCGCGGTCAGCGAATGACCGTGCAAGCTCGCAGAAAAGACAACTCGCGCCTGCGGGCTCAGTTCAGCCGGCAGCTTGCCGACCATCATGTTCGGACTGCCGGGATTCAGGGCGACGTTGAACGTCTTGCCACCATCCTGGACGGTCGCGCGGCCCCGCATGCCTTTGGTCGACAGAGGCGATCCGTCGTCATCGCCCACGTAAAAGATGAGGTCCAATCCCTTGCGCACGAATTCGATCGGATGGCCTTGCGACGTCACGACTGGTCCACCGTTGGGACCCTTCTTCGCTTGTGCCGTGGCAAGCTGCGGCCACGCGGCGATCGTCAGGATCAGCGCCAAGAGTGCGAACTTCTTCATCTTTGGTTCTCCGATGCGGCTCGGGATTTCAGAATGCTTCCGCCGGCGTCACCGCTGCGGCGTGTCTTTCGGTCAGGCGCTCCAGCGGTCGTCTGCCAAACAGGAGGAACAGGACAGGCGTGACGACCGTATCCAGCATCGTGGCGCGTGACAAGGCCGCCGAAGATCGTCACCGCGACGGGATGAAGGATCTCCCGCCCCGGCTCGTCTGCGCCGATGAGAAGCGGTGTCAGCGCAAGGCCGGCGCACAACGCTGTCATCAGCACAGGGCTCAGTCTCTCGAGGCTGCCTCGCACGATCAAACCCGTTCCAAAGCGTTCGCCCTCGTGCAAGGCGAGATTGATGTAGTGGGAAATCTTCAGGATGCCGTTGCGCGCCGAGATGCCGGTCAGCGTGATGAAGCCGATCATCGAAGCGACGGAGAGCGGCTGACCGGCGATGTTCAGCGCCAGAACGCTGCCGATCAACGCAAGCGGAATGCCGCCCATGATGATGAGGGCGAGAACCACCGACTGGTATCGGCTGTAGAGAACGAGAAAGATCGCCGACAGTGACACGAGGGACAGCAGTCCGATCCGCCAGGTGGCCTCCTCCTGCGCCTGGAATGTACCCTCGAGGCTTGTCGTGTAGCCTTGCGGCAGTGTCTGCTCGGCCAGCAAGCGTCGAATATCGGCGGCAATCGCCGCCATGTCGCGGCGACCGTCGCCGTTGCCGTAGACGACGATGCGGCGCAGTGTTCCCTCGCGCTGGATCTGGTTGGGTCCGTCGGTCTCGACGACCTCCGCCAACGAGCTGAGCGGCACAAAGCCTGTCGGCGTCGGGACCAGCAGATCCCGAAGACCGGTCGTCGACCGGTCCTGATCGGAGAGCCGCATCACCACGTCGAAACGGCGCACGCCATCGACGATCTGCGACACTCGGCGCCCGTTCGACTGCGCTTCGAGCGCCTGCGTCACGGCCGCGGGCGTCACGCCGTAAAGCGCGGCGCGCGCGTGGTCGACCTGAACGCGAACCTGCGGAATGAGCACCTGCTTCTCGACCTGAAGGTCGACCAGCCCGGGTACGCTCGCAAGACGCGCGCGTGTCGATTCGGCCAGCCGCCGCAGCACCTCGATGTCGGGTCCGAAGATCTTCAAGACCACCTGCGCACGTATTCCGGACTGCAGATGATCCAGCCGGTGGCTGATCGGCTGGCCGATTGCGACGGAGGCCGGCAGCCCGGAAAGACGCTCGCGGATCTGCGCGTAGATTTCCGATTTGTCGCGCGTCGATGGCGTGAGATCGACATCGATTTCGCTGAAATGCACGCCTTCGGCATGCTCATCGAGTTCGGCGCGTCCCGTGCGCCGGCCGACCGATTTGACCTCCGGCACCTCAGCCAGCAGCCGCTCCGCGATCAGCCCGAGACGATGGGATTCCGCAAGCGAGATGCCGGGATTGTACTGCAGGGACAGCACCAGCGTGCCCTCGTTGAAAGGCGGCAGGAAGGCGCGCGGCAGGCGCGTTGCCGCAAAGGCGGCGATCACGACGGCGATCGCGACGGTCCCGAGCAACAGCCGGTGATGATCGAAAGCCCATGCGAGCAGCGCTCGATTGCCCGTCTTGAGCTGCCGAACGACGAAGCTGTCACCGATGGTGGAGCTGGCTCTTCCCGAGAGGAGATAATAGGCGAGAACGGGCGTCACCGTCACCGATGTCAGCAGCGAAGCCAGGATCGAAACGACATAGGCGATGCCGAGCGGCGTGAACAGCCTGCCCTCGATGCCCGGCAGGGCGAACAGCGGCACGAAGACCAGAACGACGATCGCCGTGGCATAGACGATGCCCGAGCGCACTTCCTGGCTCGCCTGGGTGATGACCTCGAGGACGCCCCGCGGCTCCGGCAGCGCCCTGTTCTCCTTGAGCCGCCGCAGGATGTTCTCGACATCGACGACCGCGTCGTCGACCAGTTCGCCGATGGCGATGGCAATCCCTCCGAGCGTCATCGTGTTGATCGTCATGCCCATCGCGCTGAAGACGAGAACCGTGATCAGGATCGATATCGGGATCGCGGTCAGCGAGATGAATGTCGCTCGCGCGTTGAGAAGGAAGACGAACAGCACGATCGCAACCACGACCGCCGCCTCCACCAGCACGCGCTGAACGTTGGCAATCGATGTCTCGATGAAGGTCGCCTGACGGAACTGCACGTTGGTCACGGTGATGCCGGCGGGCAAGGCACGCTGCATCTCCTGGAGAGCGGACTCGATCGTCCGCGTCAGCGCGACCGTGTCGGCCGCCGGCTGCTTCTGGACGCTGACGATGACCGCGGGCTTGCCGTTGTATCCGGCATCGCCGCGTTTGACGCGCGGGGCGAAATCGACGCGAGCGACCTGCTTCAGCAGGATGGACTGCCCGTCGCGCATCGCGACGACGGTATTGCCGAGGTCCTCGATCTGCCTGGTCAGGCCGACGTTCCGGATCAGATATTCCCGGCCGTGCTGGTCCACGAAGCCGCCGCCGCTGTTCGTGCCGAAGCTCGATATGGCGCGCTCGATCTGATCGTTGGTGATGTCGAGCGCCTGCATGATCGCCACATTGGGCGTGACACGATACTGGCGCACCTCCCCGCCGATCGGGATCACCTGCGCGACGCCGGCAATGGCCAGCAGTCTCGGCCGCACCACGAAGTCGGCGATCTCGCGAACCTCCATCGCGGATGCCTTGCCGTCACTCGTCATGGCGATCAGCATGATCTCGCCCATGATCGAGGTGACCGGTCCCATCTGCGGCGTGATCGACGCAGGAAGCTGCGAACGAATGAGCGCCAGCCGCTCGGACACCAGTTGCCTGGCGCGATAGACGTCCACGCCCCAATCGAACTCGACGTACACCACGGAGAGCCCGACGCCCGACGTCGACCGCACGCGAATGACGCCCGGCATTCCGTTCATGGCGGTTTCGATCGGGAACGTCACGAGTTGCTCGACCTCCTGCGGCGCAAGACCTTCCGCCTCGGTCAGGATGTTGACCGTGGGCCGATTGATGTCGGGAAACACGTCGATGGACAGGCGCGGCAGCGTGAACAGGCCGTAGGCCACGAGCACGGCGGCAGCCGCCAGCACGAACAGGCGATTTCGCAGGCTGGTCTGGACGATAAGCTTGAACATGCCGACCTACCGGATCTGATTGATCAGATCGGCGCCGCGAACGACGACCCTGTCGCCTTCGGCGAGCCCGGCGGCGACGATCAGTCGTTCGGCGTCCAGTTGCAGCGTTCGCACCGGGCGCGCCTCGAATTTTTCGGCGGCCACATGCAGCCAGACGACTTGCTCGCCATTTGCGCTGCGAACGACCGCGTCGCGAGGGAGGATCAAGCCTTTTGCAGGCTCACCACCCTGGGCCAATACGGTGACCGGCAGGCCGATGTTGAGGTCGGCCGGCGGCTCCGGGACAGCGAAGTGGATGACGGAAGCGTGCTGCCGGAGCGCGCGGCTGCTGCCGATATACTTCAGCGGGAAGGCTTGGCGGTTCGATCCGACCGCCGTCGCCTCGACGGACGGCGACAGGTTGACGTCTCCGTACGCCAGCGCTTCGATCCAAAGCGATTTGGGATCGGCGATCTGGATCAGAACGTCCTGCGGCTGGATCACCTGGCCTGGCGTTACCTTTGCCGACGTAATGACGCCGTCGGTCGGAGCGCGCAGAACCTCTCGGCCAGCGCGCAGATTTCGAACCACTTCGCGCCGGGCGCGCAATCCCTCGAGCTCGATCTCAAGATCGTTCACCTGCCCTTGCGGCAGCGCGCCCCGATCGGCGAGCGGACGCATGCGCCGAATTCTTGTTTCCGCCACAGCGATCAGCTGCTCGATCTCGCCGATCTTCTCGGAAATCGTCGTTCGATCGGCGATCGGCAGGTTCGGCTCGATCTCGAGCAGCACTTCGTCCTTTTTGACTTGCTGGCCGATGCGGGGAATCCTGTCCTCGATCGCAACGACGCGGCCGCCATACACGCTTTGAACGATGCCGGTTCGATTGGGATCGCCGATCACCCGGCCGATCAGGCTGAAAGCCGGCCGCACAGTTTGTTGCTCGGCGGCGACGGTTCGAACATCCAGGAGCCTCTGCGTCGGCTTGGCGGCGAACGCCGTACCGTCGGGCAATCGCCGCGGCGCATCACTTAAGGCCTGCTGCGCCACCTGTGGCGCCGGATCGCGCGGTGCGGCGAGCAACGCCACGATTCCCACTCCCAGCCCCGTCACGGCAATTGCGGCAGACGCCGCATACGTCGTGAGGCCGCGCCGGCGCAAAAACAGCAAAGCCAGGAGAAGACCCAAGGCAGCGGCGGTCCCGATAACTGCCGTGCGGGAGGATACCGGCAAAAATCGCGTCCGGCTTTCGCCCGTGGCCGACGCGTGTGAATTGCCGGCGGCTATCGGCATCGGCGTGAACGAATTGACCAGAAGATCGTCGCCCTTGCCGGCGTTGATCGAGAATATGACCTCAACCGACCCTGCCGCCTTGGGCGGAGGCATCGAAACGACGTACTCGCCGGCTTGAGCTTCGGTCGCATCGCGCGGATCGGCGTCGCCGATCGTGACCTGCAGTTTTGCTCCCGCGATCGGTTCGTTCGTGACCGGATCGTCGACGAAGATCGACAGACGCTCGCCCTTCGCGATCGCCACCACTTCGTAGAGGTCGGAGCGAGCGTTCAGCCGCGGATAGGCCGCGGAGATTTGCGCGGCGTTCGTGTCATCGCCGTGATCGTGTCCTTCATGAGCGAACGCGATCGAAAAGCTCAAAAGAACTGCCGCAAGGCCACATAGCCCGACAACACCAAACCTTAAGAGCTGCCTGGGCAGGCAGCATTGCAACGAGAGCATTGGGAAACCCCTTCAAGCATGGCAACGAGGGCGGCCGAAGGGCCACCCAAATCACGCGATGCTGGGGGTACTCGGAGGTCTGACCAGGCCAGGTGGAGCCGTGCCGTCAGCTGTCTCGGGCGCGGCCGGCACAAGCCCGCTCGCAATAGCGGGCGGGCTTAATTCGCCGATGGCCGGGACAATGGTCAACGACGGGGAGAACAGCGTCCATGACAATCCGTCAGCGACGCCATCATTGTCGCCGTGGATCGGTGCGATGGGATCATGAACATGGCCATCGTCCGAGCTTCCGTGCGCGTGGACGTGCACGGCCAGCTGGCCATGGAAGTGCACGGTGTCGCTTAAAACAACCGCCGGCTCCGGCATGGATCCCGCCGCGGCCCGTGCCTCTGCCACAGCAAGCGTGATGGCCTGGAGCAAAAATGCCGCAACAGCCAGGAGCATGGAGGCCCTGGCAAATCGTCTCAGGCTGGAGCGGTATCCGGGTTGCACGGTTATGACCTAGGGCCTTTCACAAGAACCTTCAAGAGCGGAACTTTGCGTTGACCCTCGTTGTTTCAGCTGGTTCTTGCTGCTGTCCTTCCCGCAACCCACATCCCGTGTCCGCTTTCGACGCACCACCCACAAGGAGACTTCCATGCTTCCCATTCGCGTGATCCTCGTCGCCCTCGCCTTGGTGATCGCGCAGCCCGCACTTGCGCATGACGGCAAGGGTCCGAACGGAGGGCGTGTCGCCGATGCCGGAAACCATCATGTCGAGCTGATCATCGGTGCCGACGCGATCAGCGTCTTTTTGAGCGACGCCAATGGCAAGCCGCTCGCGCCAACCGGCTTCAAGGCACTCGCCATCGTCAACCACGGCGGCAAGACGCAGCGTATCGCGCTTACGGGAGCGGAAGGCAAATTCAGCGGACGAGCCGAGGCGCCGCTGCCAAACAACGCAAAGGCTGTCGTCCAACTCACGGCCCCTGACGGGAAGATCGCTTCCGGTCAGTTCAAGTAAGCAACCGAGGCCACTCACCATCGACCGCCACGCCGCAATGAGTGAGGCAGATCACTGAGACCTGAAGCGTTTATGAACACCATGCCGCCCAGATGCATAACAATCGGGGCGGCAGGAACATGGAACACGGAGCGTCGGGCGTACTTGGCCGGCACAGATTCCCGAATCGCGAGAGACGAGCAGCCTCCTCGCCCGATTGCGGCCGCGCGGCAAGCTGCAGTGCCACGTCGTCTCGCGCGCCGAACTTCAGAGCCACCCGGTCTGGCGATCGACATTCGCGGCTTCACGCAAGGATCATCGTTACTACGAGATCCTCGAAGATACCGTGCAGGACCGGTTCGACTACAAATACTTCCTCATCACCGACGATCGCGGCGAGACGCTGGCGGTTCAGCCCTTCTTCGTGATGGATCAGGACATGCTCGAGGGCGTCGCCTCCCTCTCGCGCGCCATGACCTTCATCCGAAAACTGCTTCCGCGCTTCCTGATGATGCGCACGCTGATGGTCGGCTGCACTGCCGGCGAAGGTCACCTCGCCGCCTCACCGCGCATTACGGCGGCGGAGATCGGCAAAGCCCTTGCGGCCAACATCGTCCGGCACGCGAAGGCGCTGAAGGCAAGCAATGGTGGTGATGAAGGAGTTTCCGGCGCACTACCGCGAAGCGCTGGATCCGCTCGTGGACAACGGTTTTGCGCGGGTACCCAGCATGCCCGCGGTGTCGCTCGACGTCGCCCATAAGAGCTTCGACGAATTCATGCAGAAGGAGCTGCGCGCCAATGCACGCCGGCACCTGAAGAAGAACCTCGCCGTGACCAAGGGCGCGGGCATCACCATGCAGGTGACGAGCGATCCGGGCCCCTTCCTCGAAGACATCCACCGCCTCTACCTCCAGGTGTTCGAGAAGTCGGAATTCCGCTTCGAGAAGCTGACCCCCGACTACTTCCGGCAGGTCGCCGCGCAGATGGGCGACAAGGCGCGCTTCTTCACCTGGCGCCGCGACGGCGAGTTGATCGCCTGCAGCCTGTCGATGGTGGAAGGCAAGACGCTGTGCCTCGAATATCTCGGGCTGGACTACGACGTCGCGCATGACCTTCACCTTTATCACTATACGTTCCGCGACCAGTACAACTGGGCGGTCCAGAACGGGATGACGAAGATCTGGAGCAGCGCGCTCGGCTATGACCCGAAACTGCACCTGCGCTTCAAGCTCGATCCGCTCGATCTCTACGTGCAGCACGTCCAGCCGTTGATGAACGCAGGCCTGCAGCGCGTACTGAAGTGGATGGTGCCTGCGCGCTATGACGAGACGCTGAAGAAGTTTCCGAATTACGCGGAGATCTGGTGATTTCTGCTGGACGTCCCGCAACCCTCTGCACGTTGAGCGCTACTTAGCTCAAAGCCCTCTCCAGTTTCGGGCGTCGAGAAACTCCGCCTGGAGTTTCTCGGACCCGCTCGATATCGAGAATATCGAGCACGGGGCAATCTGGCGCCGTTCGGCCCGAGCATCCTGCAACCGTCGTAGCCAGCAGGCGTTCAAGCTTCTTCAAATCGTGAAGCTTTGAGCGGATCTGTTCAAGATGATGCGTCGCGACTTCGCGGACTTCGCGACACGACGCCTTTTCGGGCCCACCCAATCGAAGGAGTGTGCGAATTTCATTCAGGCTGAAGCCCAACTCGCGGGCGCGCCGAATGAAAACCAGGATACGAAGCTCGTTCATGCCGAACAGTCGTCGCCCGCTCGCAGTGCGCGGAGGCGGCGGCAGCAAGTGGACGCGCTCGTAATAGCGAATCGTTTCGATGTTGACGCCGCTCCGCTTGGCGAGTTCACCGATCGGGAGTTCTTCGGCTCTCGAAACCGTGATCGTTCTCATGGGAAAATCCTTTGATCCTGTAGTCGCTACAGGATGCATTGTCTTGCCATGATGATCAATCAGAGACAGCGCGTCTCCTCGCGGATAGCCCATGATCCTTGAATCCGCCATCACCTGTCCTCACTGCGCGACTGTGAAGTTTGAGATAATGCCCACAGACGCCTGCCAGTTTTTCTATGAATGCGGTGGATGCGGCGTAAAGCTGCGGCCCAAGCAGGGCGATTGTTGCGTGTTCTGCTCTTACGGCTCAGTGCCTTGTCCGCCAATTCAGGCCGTGCGGACAGGCGCAGCCGCGGCCTCTTGTTGCATCCCGGGCGATGAAACATGAGCGACAACGCGATCCATCCTTCCAGAGACTGGCTGGCGAGCAACCGCGCGAATGCGCTTGCCTGGTGGCTTCCCCTCGCCGCTAGTGTCCTGGCTCTCATGGCACCCGCGCCGGTCAGAGCCGCGGTCTGGATTGCCGCAATGATCTGGATGGGCACCGCTTGCATTCTTAACGCCCGGCGCTGCCGGCGCACGCACTGCCGGTATACCGGCCCCTACTTCATCGCAATGAGTTTGCCCATCTTGATCGTGGCCATCGGGGTGGTGCCCGGAGGGCTGCTCGCATGGATCCTCCTTGGCCTGACCATTCTCGCGGGAACCGGTCTTATCTGGTGGGGAAGCGAGCGTGCATTGGGCAAGTTCTCTTGAATTCTATTGGGCAGCATACCTCGCGGTCAGCGAACGACCGTTCTCGGCACCAAAGCGGACATGCCCTGAAGACGCGGGAACGTCGCCCTTTGACCCACACCGGACATCGACGACCAAAGTCGGCAACCGGCACACCTGCGGGTCTCCGGAACTTTGGGGTGATTCCGGGAGTTATGAATTGAGCGGTGTTGCGCGATTTCGCTTTCGGCTCAACACACATATGCCGTCTGTCGTCGCAAACAGCGGCATCGCAGGAGGCTCTCATGAGCATCAAGCGAATCCTGCTTCCACTTCCCGGCTCAGCCAGTCACACCGGTCAAATTGAAACGGCCCTGTCTGCCGCGAAGGCGTTGGGAGCTCACGTCCAGGCACTGTTCATCAGTGAGCCGCCGCCGGTCACGCGTGGCGGCCTAAGTGTCACCGACCTAAGTGCCACCGAAATGCGACGAACGGTGACCGTCGAATCGGTAAACTGGCACGCCGAGGAACGGGAGCGAACTGCGCGGGATGCGCGTGAGGTTTTCGCGCAGGCCTGCGCGGTAGTCGGCATCCCGATGCTATCGGCGAACGACGAGCCCAGCAACCCGCCCGCAGCATCCTGGCGCGAAGCCGAGGGATCGTATGTGGAAATCGCGGTGCAACGGGCCGCTGCCTTCGACCTAATGGTCGCCGCAAGCGCCAGCGTTATGGAATCGCTCATGGCCATTGCCGAGCAATCGCTGCTGCAGACCCGTCGCCCCGTGCTGTTGGCGCCGGCTCGCCCGCAGAGTGATCTGACCGACAGCGTGATGATCGCCTGGGACGAGAGCCCGGAATGCTGGCACGCGGTCTCGGCTGCCCTATCGTTCATGCAACTCGCCAAATCAGTGCGGGTCATAAGCGTTGATCGGGACGCCAGCAATCGCCAAGCCTCGCAGGCGGAGGTGCTTGCCTATTTGCGCTGTCATGGCATCGGTGCGACCGCGCAGGTGGAGGCACCGGAATCGCGCTCGGTGGGCGATACGCTGCTCGCGGCGGGGGCAGAGCATGAAGCCGGCCTGCTGGTCATGGGCGCCTATTCCCATAGCCGCCTGCGCGAGATGCTTCTGGGCGGGGCCACGCGCCACATCCTTAAGAACGCTTCGGCACGCCCTGTTCTCTTGGCACATTAGCCCTCGTCAGAGCGCAATCCCAACTCAGGTTGCCCGCCGACGCCAACGCTATGGCGGGCTTGCTCACTCGCCGAAGGCGGGTTGGGGGGCTGTGCGATTAACGCACCGACGCTGCCAAACGCATCACCCTCAATTGGGTCTCCCGAGTTCGGCACTTATGGCAGATCGTGGTCGGGTCGATTTGATCGGATGTCGGTTTGTGGCCCTGAACGGACATCTCAGCCCGCTCGCCGGATGTCTGCTTTGAGGGGTAAAGCGGAAGTCGCCGTCCGCCAGCTCGACTTCCGAGTTTGACCCACAACCGACATTCTGCCGCTTCACGCCGAGCAGGCGAAAGTTGATCGGGATCGTTGGCCTTACGGCGTTCACGACTTGAACACAAGGCTGACGATTACATCTTCGCCTGTGCGTCAAGAGCAAGTCGATTTGGCTTTCGTAGAGTAACGATGCTGTTGTTGTGTTGCGATCGATCTGTTGTTGGCCCCATCTCAGACCGAGGCTATAGATTTTGCGCGCTCGGGAGCACCAGGTCTGATGTCTGAGATCAACACCGAGTTCTTATTCACGATTGCGCTCGAAGTGCCAGTGCTCGCGCTCGGTCGGACGCCTTATGGCCAGCGTCGCGTCGCGCGCTTTGCGGGCGGCAGCTTTGAAGGCCCGAGGTTGCAAGGCGCGGTTCTGCCGGGCGGCGCCGGCTGGATGCTCCTGCGGGATGATGGCGTGCTCGACATCGAAGTTCGGACTGTGCTCGAGACCGACGACCAGCAGACCATCTACATGCACTGGAAGGGGCTCCGGCACGGTCCGAAAGAGGTCATCGATCGGCTCAATCGGGGCGAAGTGGTCGATCCATCCAGCTATTATTTCCGCACCACGCCATATTTCGAGACCGGTTCGGAAAAATACTCCTGGCTCAATCGAATTTGCTCGATTGCCACTGGCTCTCGCATCGGAGATCGCCGCGGCTTCGACGTCTATCAAGTCTTGTAGTCAGACTGGTCCGTTTCTGCGTCTGGGAACGCGCGTATCGTCGCGACCTCTGCTTCTTGGGGCAAAGCAGAGACCTCTTTTTACTCAGCCTGAGTTCTGCTGTTTGTGATCCAAACCCGGCGCTACCGTCGGCCGCTCCCGAACCTGAACTCTACTTCCACCTCGATTGGCCCACCAGTGTCGCCGAGATCCCGCCGCACTTCCTCGCGCACTGCGCGGCGGGCTGGCTCAGGTAGCGAGACGAATGCCTGTCCAGGCGAGCCCGCACCTTGCTCAAATGGTTCGAAGTAAGCGTCAAAAGAAGGCAGCACGAAGCGGTGGGTTTCCGTGGCCATCTCTACGTCGCGGAAGCCTGCAGCCTCGAATAGCGATCTTAGTTTCGTCTCGTCGCCCAGTGAAAATACGCGGGCAGTGGCCTCCGCTAACGTCGGCATGTAGCGTGCGATGGCATGGTTGATGCGAGTATTGTAGGATCGTTCTGGGACTGTGGCCACCGAAACAGCCGCGCGTCCGCCGGGGCGAAGCACGCGATGGAATTCGGCGAGGCCGCACCGTGGGTCGGGAAAGAACATTAGTCCGAGGCTGCATACGACCGCATCGAAACCTCCATCCAAGAATGAAAGCGCCTGCCCGTCCTCGACGGCAATCGACGCGTTTTTTGCGTGGCGAAGGCGCGCGCGCGCCCTTTCGACCATTGCAGACGAGATGTCGGCGGCAGTGATGTGCCCTGTCGGACCGACGACACTAAGGGCCGCTTCGGCAAAAAGCCCTGTGCCCGTGGCAATGTCGAGGACACGCATTCCCGGCGCGATGTGAGCAGCGCGCAGCAGAAAAGGTACGAAATGGTTTGTGACGTGCGCAAAGCCACGGTCGTAACCTGCGGCTGCTTCATCCTTGTAAGTCAATTCCTCTGCCATCCGGGGCTCCATTAATGGACAGCCCTACATTAGAGCAAAGGACGCAACGAAGGAAGGTGATTTTCCGCTGTTGGCACGAAGCGGACATCCCAGCCCGCCGGCTGGATGTCTGTTCTTGAGGGGAGAAGCGGAAGTCGGCATCGGGCACTCCTGACTTCCGAATTTGACCCTAAGGCGACATGTCGTTTTCAATCTTCGGACGCACTGAGGACGGCCCCGTTGTACCGGCGCGATCTCGCTTATGCTTTGACAAGCGGTCATCCGCGCTTGCACCGTTTATGCGAGTCGGACAGGAGGCCCGCCATGAACCGTTTGGACGGAAAGGTCGCATTGGTCTCAGGTGCCGCGCGCGGCATCGGCGCCGAAACGGCGCGAAGATGGCCGCGGCGGGTGCGACGGTCATCGTCGGCGACGTGCTGGCCGATAGCCTACGCCAGACAGCCAGCGAAATCTCCAACGCGGGCGGCAAGGTGTTCGCTCTCGCTCTTGACGTCACCACGGAGGCCGCATGGGCGGCGGCTGTTGCTGAAGTAACTAAACAATTCGGCAAACTCGACATTCTCGTGAACAACGCGGGATGTTCCTAGGCAAGGACCTGATGGACGCCACCATCGAGGATTGGAACCGCATCGTCGCCGTCAACATGATGGGCGTCTGGCTCGGCACGAAGGTGTGTGCTCCTGCGCTTGCGGAGAGCGGCAGGTCGAGCCGGCACGGCTCGGCGATCGTGAACCTTTCATCGATCGCAGGTATCGTGGGCTCGCAGCTCGATCCACTCTACTCGATGACCAAGGGTGGCGTGACGCTGTTCACCAAGTCGGCTGCTCTCTCGTTTGCCGGCAAGGGGTGGAAAATCCGTGTCAACTCGGTCCATCCCGGCGTGATCGAGACCGATATGGGTGCGCAGACCTTTGTGGCGCGGGCCAGTCAGGCGGGCAAAGATGTTGAGAGTGCTCGCAACGGTTTCATGAAGCTGCACCCGATCGGCCGGCTTGGCGTCGCCGAGGACATCGCGCTCGCCATTGTGTTCCTGGCGTCCGACGATGCGGGCTTCATGACCGGATCGGCAATGGTGGTCGACGGTGGACTGACCGCGCAGTAAGCAGCAGGCCTTGCCCTGCCGTGCTACTGCGACCGCTGTTGGCCCTAAGCGGACATCGAAGTGCTATCGGCGCATGTCCGCTTTGAGAGGGTAAAGCGGACGTAGCCCGAACGGCCCGTCATGTCGCCTTTTGACCCGATTTCGGACTTCGAGCGTTTTGACGCTATACATATTGAAATCGAACCAGCCGGGATCGACTTCCATGGCGAGCAGCCACGACGCCGATCACGAACATCACCACGAACACGGCTCGGAGCTGTCCGAGACCCAGCTTCGAGTTCGCGCGCTGGAAACGGTGCTGACGGAAAAAGGTTACATCGAACCGGCGGCTATCGACGCTATCATCGAGGCCTATGAGACCAAGATCGGTCCGCGCAATGGCGCCGTGGTGATCGCCAGGGCCTGGGTCGATCCGGCATTCAAGAAGGCGCTGCTGGACAACGCCACCAAAGCGGTCGCCTCGATGGGCTACATGAGCGGGGTTGCCGACTATCTGGTGGCGGTGGAGAACACGCAAAAGCGCCACAACATGATCGTGTGCACGCTGTGCTCCTGCTATCCGTGGGAAGTGCTCGGCTTGCCGCCGACCTGGTACAAGTCCGCGCCGTATCGCTCCCGCGCCGTCAAGGACCCTCGGGGCGTGCTGGCCGACTTCGGCGTTACGCTGCCGAAGGACACTGAAATTCGGGTATGGGATTCGACCGCCGAAACCCGCTTTATTGTGCTGCCGATGCGGCCCGCCGGCACTGAAGGCTGGAGCACCGAGCGGCTCGCCGATCTGGTGACGCGCAATTCCATGATCGGCACGGGTCTGGCCCTCAATCCCGGGGAGAAACCCTGATGGACGGCGTGCACGACATGGGTGGCATGGACGGCTTCGGCAAAGTCGAGCCCGAGCAGAACGAGCCTGTCTTCCACGCACCTTGGGAGGGCCGCGTGCTGGCGATGCAGCGCTCGATCGGATACGCCGGTGCGTTTCACGCCGACCACACGCGCTTTGCGAGAGAGCGGCTCCCGCCGACGACCTATCTAACCGCGTCCTATTACCAGCGCTGGCAGCTGGGGATGGAAAAGTGCCTGATGGAGCGGGGATACGTAACGGCCGAAGAGCTCGCGGCCGGCCACGCGTTGCAGCCGGGGAAGCCGCTCAAACGCAAGTTAACCACCGAGGTGGTTAGCGCCGGGCTGGCGCGCCCTTCGTTCCATCGGCAACAGCAGGCACCGCAGCGCTTCAAGCCGGGTGATCGTGTTCGCACCAAGAACATCCACCCCATCACCCACACCCGGCTCCCGCGCTATGCGCGCGACAAACTCGGCGTGGTCGAGATTTGCCACGGCTGCCAGATATATCCAGACTCTGTCGCGGTCGATCGTGGCGATGATCCGCAGTGGCTCTACACGGTGGTGTTTACCAGCCGGGAACTGTGGGGCCCCGACGCCGACCCGACGATCACGATCACTATCGACGCGTTCGAGCCTTATCTCGATCCGGCGTGACATGATATCCATCGATCCGGCCGCCGCGAAACGCGCAACGCAGGCAGTGCCCAGCATCCCATGCGACGCCGAAGGGCCGGTGCTCCGTGAACCTTGCTCCGGCCTTCGCTATGGCGCTGTCGCTGCATGAGCGCGGCCCGTTCACTTGGCCCGAATGGGCGGCGACGCTTGGCGCCGAAATCAAGCAGGCGCAGGCGGCCAGCGATCCTGACACCGGCGGGACTTACTATCGGCACTGCTCGGGCCGGATTTGAACGTGCGATGTCTCTTCATGGCCCTTATCGGACATGCCATAATGTCCGACTTAAGTCCGGAATGCGCACCAAAGCGGACGTCCGCCGACCACTCTGAATTTATGGGTTCACGCCCCTGGCTTTACTGGCGCTTGAAACCCAGCGGTATCGCGGTCGTCGACTTCAGTTCCTCCATGGCAAACATCGAGGTGACGTCACTCAATTCGATTTTTGCAATCAGTTTCTTGTAGAGCGCGTCGTAGCTTGCGATGTCCGGCACGTACGCTTTGAGCAGGTAGTCGATCTCGCCGCTCATTCGGTAGAAATCCACGACTTCCGGAATATCCTTCACGACTTTCCGGAATTTCTCCAGCCAGTCGACCGTATGCTTGCTCGTTCGCACGGCGATGAAAACGGTGACGGCGGCATTCAACTGCGCCCGGTCGAGCAAGGCGACGCGCTTGCTGATGACCCCTTCCGCTTCAAGCCTTTGAATGCGTCTCCAGCACGGTGTCGTCGAAACCCCCGCATGCTTGGCGATGTCGGACACGCTCTGATTCGCATCCTTCTGCAAGGCGTCGAGAATCCGCAAATCAATGTCGTCGATCATAGAACACAGCTCCGTTGAAGCGGCTCATTTCTGGATTGAGTTACCCCTATTCGGCCCACGATCGCAAATACTTTCCTATTTCGACGCTAAATTGCGCAATTATTTTTCCGTTTGGACCGCCGCTGGCTCCAACTTCGCAAACCGTTTGCGCGCGTTTGCGGGCACCATCTGCCTCGATTGGAATCAAAGGCAGCACCATCCCGTGGAAGATCGCACCGTCATCCTGCAACGCCTGAGCGAGACCAATCAGTCCCTGGTCGATCGCTACCTTGTGTCTGCGCGCGAAACGCTTGCCCGGCTCGTTGCGACCCCCGGCCTGCTGGACAACATCAAACTCGAACGCGCGCCCGCCGGCTATGCGCGCAATCTGATCTTCGGCGACGACCAAATGAGCGCCTGGGCGCTGGTGTGGTCGCCGGGCGCCAGAACGTCGATCCACGACCACCGCTGTTCATGTTGCTTCGCAATCCTGAGCGGGACCATTCGCGAGGTCCGGTTCAGCGCCGTTGACGACAACCGCGCTACCAAAACGGCGGAGCATACCCGCACCCCTGGCTTTATCGCTTCGATGATGCCGTCGGGTCCCAACATCCACCAGATGATCAATGACGGTCCGGGGGACGCGATCTCAATTCACATCTACGGATATGATCATCGGATGCACGCCTCGTCGGTTCACCGCGAATACCTGCAGATCGAGAACTGAGCGGTGGACCATCGCAGCTGCTCGGATCAGCGAGAACCGTCCGCAAACGCGCTGTGTGGCACATAGGCGCGCCGGACGAGCCGGTAGTGACCGCTGGTCTGCGCGTAGATTTCGTGAAGGCAGGCATCGCCACGGCAGACGACCTGCCGGTTTGCACACCACAGGTTTTCAAAGTGCAGCACCAGGACCCTTCCGGCGGCGGCCTTGCTTGGGACGGCGAAGAAATGGGTCGCGGCAAGGGGCTCGCCGCACGCGGCCTGATAGCGCATCACACTGGCCCTGATCTCGGGCGGCAGGCTGGTCAGGTGATAGGCGGCCCAGGCGACATGGTTGCCATAGCTCTCGCGCGCAATTGCGGGCGCAGCGATGCAAGACGTCAACGCCAGCGCAGCGGCGACGCGCACGAAGGCAGGTGAACGGGCGACAAAACGAGTCATGTCTTCATCCCCGCAACAGAAGATGGGGACCAAGCCGCGACCGGTCAAGGTTCGCGGTCGCGCTCAAGCGTACGCTGCGGCGCCGCAAGGGCACCGCAGCGCAGGATGCAGCGCTCGCCGCTAACGCACGTCTCTAGTGATGATGATGGTGTGGTGGTGGTGGTGATGGCGCCGGTGATGGTGGTGATGCCGATGATGGTGATGATGCGGCAGCACGTGCACGATAGGTGGCGGGAGGATGTGATGATGGTGATGATGATGCCGCCGATGATGCCGGTGGTGGTGATGGTGATGATCGTAATGTTGCACCGTCTGCAGCAGCCCGGCATCCCGTTCGATCGGTGCCGGCGCCAGCGGCGCAGCTTCAAGCCTTGCCACGCCGAACGTAAGGCCGAGCCCAAGCGCCAGCGCGCCGAGCCATGGATTGAGTCGCGTCATGATTTTTTTCCCTCGCAAAGACGGTGATGCTTAACCGTGGCGCGCGACGCATGAACTGCGGCTGAACAACAAACCGCATCGCCAACCGACAAGCGCGGCATCACGTCTCAAGTTCCAACCTGCGTCAAAGCGAAGCAAAGCTCACAAAATGCGTTGACGCTGAATCCATCCGCATCGGCCAGCCGCCCATGAACGCAGCGCTGCAAGCATATGCTGAAATGGATGGTGCCCGCTCGCTATGACGAGACGCTGAAGAAGTTTCCGAACTGCGCCGGGATCTCGTCACCGAGGGCGTGCCTGGCCGACGGCTCGCCCGCTATTCGAGGCGGCCAACGCAAGTCGTCGAGCCGGACAAGCTGGCTTCCGCAGGCAGGACGATGTCGTTTACGAACCCCACGCTTCCTTTGGGGACCGAGTCCGCTGACGCCAGCGCGACCACAAGCTTGCGGTCTGGAATGTTGTAGATCAATTGGCTCTTCGCGCCGGCAGCAAAGTACGCCTGAGATCCGTCCCGGCCGCGCCTGCAGAGGTCCGAAGTCGTACTGCAGCGTGCTGCATGCCGCCCATAGCCGCATCCCCCGGGCATCATTCGGTTCGCGATGCCTCTGCATTATCTGCACGTAGGTTATAACATAATCCATCCTTCCGGATGATATCGCAAGACGCGAGACGCATGCGCCCTTACCATGCGCCGCATGAACCACCCAAAGCGATTATCAAGGGCACACGTTCACGCGGCCCGCATATCGGGCCGCGCTACTTTCCAGGTGAACAATCCTGACCCTGCCCTAGCCTGATCCCAAGCCACTCAGTGGTGGTGATGATGGCCGTGATGATGGTGATGGTGACCATGGTGATGATGGTGATGCCCATGGTGGTGGTGGTGATGATGATGGCCCACCACGCGGCAGTGTCGATGAATGCGCCCAAAGATGTCGTGGTGGTGATGGCAAACGATCCGAGGGCCGTGATCATGATAAAACTGCACCTGGACGGCCTCGGATGCCAATCCGATGCTCGAGGCCGGCGCGAGCGGCGCGGCCTGGCTCGTGGCCGTATTGACCGCGAAGAACGTCAACGCGGCAACCACCGCCAACAGCGATTTTCTGAACATTTTATTCCTCCGATGAGTGATCGAGCGGCTGGTCGTGCCAGGCTCATGTCACGAAGGTACCACCCGGCATCCTGCGCCGACGTGACCCGGCTCACACAGATCGACTGTCAGGCTCAGTCAACGTGTCGCATCTCCGTTCATCATCGAGCGTTTCCTGCATTTTTGATGTGCCGCTTACCGCTGACTCAGGCCAGACTTCTGCGCCGGCACACCCGCCGGACAGAGGCAGCGGGAACAACGGAAATCGATGCCCGATGAGCGTGGGACGCGAGACGCTTGCGGCCTTACTGTGCAACACATGAGCCACTCACACGATCATTCGACGCACGACCATTCATCGCATGGCCATGCGCCGGCCGATTTCGGCAAGGCGTTCGCGGTCGGCATCGCCCTGAACATCGCGTTCGTGGTCCTCGAGGCCGCCTTCGGGGTCATCTCGAATTCCTTGGCGCTGATCGCCGACGCCGGCCACAATCTGTCGGACGTTCTCGGTCTCGTCGTCGCGTGGGTCGCAAGCATCCTGGCGCGCCGGCGCCCGACCGCGCGCTACACGTACGGCCTGCGCGGAACGTCGATCCTCGCGGCGCTGTTCAACGCGATCTTCCTGTTGGTCGCGACCGGCGCCATCGCCTGGGAGGCGGTGCTGCGCCTGTTCGATCCGCAACCTGTCGCGGGGCCGACGGTGATGGCGGTGGCGGCCGCCGGCATCGTTATCAACGGCTTCACCGCCTGGCTGTTCGCCTCCGGCCGCAAGGACGATCTCAACATCCGCGGCGCCTATCTGCACATGGCGGCCGATGCGACCGTCTCGGCCGGCGTGGTCGTGGCGGGACTCATCATATACCTGACAGGCTGGCTCTGGCTCGATCCGCTGGTGAGCCTTGCGATCGCCGTCGTCATCGTCGCCAGCACCTGGGGCCTGCTGCGCGACAGCGTGGCCATGTCGCTCGCCGCCGTGCCTGCGGGGATTGATCCGGCCGAGGTTCGCACCATGCTCGCAGGCCAGCCCGGCGTCAGCCGCGTCCATGACCTGCACATCTGGTCGATGAGCACCAACGAGGTGGCACTGACCGCACACCTCGTCATTCCGTCAGGTCATCCCGGCGACAGTTTTCTGCGCGACGTGGCGGAGGAGTTGAAAGCGCACCACGGCATCGGCCATGTGACGCTGCAGATCGAGCTCGACGCGAACGCCTGCGCGCTCGCGCCGGACCATGTCGTCTGAGACGCCCTACTTCCGATACTGCGCGTCGGTGACGTGCTCCATCCACTCGACGGTCTTCCCGTTCAGCGCCTCCTGAATTGCGATGTGCGTCATCGCCGTCGAAGCGCTCGCGCCGTGCCAGTGTTTTTCACCCGGCGGAAACCAGACCACGTCACCGGGCCGGATCTCCTCCACCGGACCGCCCTCGCGCTGGGCCCAGCCGAGGCCCGAGGTGACGATCAACGTCTGTCCGAGCGGATGGGTATGCCAGGCGGTCCGCGCGCCCGGCTCGAACGTCACATGCGCGCCCGCGACGCGCGCCGGCTCCGAGGCCTGGAACAGCGGATCGAGGCGAACCGCACCCGTAAAATAGTCTGCCGGTCCCTTGCCGGAGGGCCGTGAGCCCGCTCGCTTGATGTCCATGGTGGCACTCCTTCGTTCCTGACCCGCATCGCAATCTAGGTCGTCGAGGCGACGTCGGCCATCGCCACATCGGAGATTTCGCGCCGCGGCTTTCGCCCCCGCAACGACCCCCACCTTGACCGTTTGTAGCCCGGATGAGCGCAGCGACATCCGGGAGCTGACTCCGTGACAAGAACCCCGGATGTCGCTTCGCTCATCCGGGCTACGAGCTCAACCCT
>CAVWTB010000026.1:0-18031 GCA_963757845.1 uncultured Alphaproteobacteria bacterium | reverse complement strand
GCCGGCCCGCCGGTCAACAAATCCTCGTTGCTGATCTTCAAGGCGCTCTATTCGTTCACCAGCGAACAGCAGTCGTTCGGCGTCAGCGAATTCGCCGCCAAGCTCGGCATCACCAAGAACATGGCGTTTCGGGCGCTCGGCACGCTGCTCGACGAAGGCTTCGTCGTCCGCGACGCCACGGGCAAACGCTATGAGCTCGGCTACCGCGTCCTGATGTTCCTCCATGCCGCGGGTGAAGAAACTGATATCCGCGCGCTGTGCGTCAAGTACATGCGCATCCTGCAGGAGATCAGCCGTGAAAGCGTGGTGTTCTCGATTCCCATGGGTCCTAACCTCGTGACCATCGACGGGATCGAGCCTAAGGGCAGACGTTTTCAGCGGGTGAACTGGGTGCCCGTCCCGCTGCATGCGAGCCCCGGCTCGCGCGCGATCCTGTCGTTCCTGCATGACGATGAGATCGAGGAATACATCCGCCTCTCGATGCCGTTGAAGCGCCTCACGCCGAGCACTATCACCGATCCGGACAAGCTCCGGGCTGAAGTGCGTCTTGTGCGACGGAAGGGATACGCCATCGGCTATGAGGATCGCGTGGTCGGCTCGAACTTCGTGTCGTTTCCCGTGCTCGACGAATCCGGACGGCCACACGGCGCGATCACCATCGGCGGACCGAAGGAGCGCTTCACCAAGGAGAAGATGTACGCGCTGATTCCGCAACTGGCCGACGTGATGGCCGAGCTGAATCGCGAAGCATCGCTGCTCGACGCAAGCCCGATCTTCATTTCGCAGCAGACGATGTGATCCGGCCGTAGCGCGTGGATCAGTATCGTCCTACTGGAGCTTCAGCTTGAGCTCCTTGATGTCGCGGTCCCAGCCCCTGGTATCCTCATCGATGTAGGCCTGCAGTTTCTCGAACGGCATCGGCCAGGGATCCATGCCTCCTGATCTCAGCGCTTCGTTGTACGACGGATCCTTCAGCACCTCGCCCACGGCGCTTTTGATTTTCGCTATGACGTCGGCCGGCGTTTCCGCCCTCGCGTACAAGGCGAGCCAGCCGGGTCCGGTGACCGTCGGAAATCCCTTTTCCTTGAGCGTCGGCAGGTCCGGCACCAGGCTCGACCGGTCGTCCGCACCGACGGCGATGGCCTTGATCTTGCCGCCCTCCAGGAACGGCGCCGCCGAGTTGTAGGCCGAGAACATCATCTGAATATCGCCGGCCAGCATCGCCGTAGCCATGTCCGTGGAGCCGCGATAGCGAATCTCCGTCAGTTCGACGTTGGCGACTGCAGCAAGCCGCCTCGCCAGCAACTGCACCGTACCGCCTGCGGCGAGAACGCCGACATTGATCTTGCTGGCGTTCGCTTTCATGTAGGCGACTACCGACGGTATATCGTTGGCCGGCACGTTCCCGCCGACAAACAGCATGTAGGACACTATGCCGAGAGGAGCGACCGCCGTGAAATCCGTCGTTGCGTAGCCCGGCTTGTCCATCAACAGCGGGATCGACGTGAATGCAGAAGACCCGAGCAGCAACGTGTGTCCATCGGGCTTCGCCTGAAGCGCCGCTTGAGTCGCAACAACTCCATTTCCGCCGGGACGATTTTCCACGATGACCGCTCCGCCGAGCTTTGGACGCAGACGCTCGGCAAGTGCGCGCGCCAGCAGATCGAACGGCACGCCGGCAGGATACGGAACGACGATGGTCACCTGTCGGGATGGATACTGATCGGCCCTGGCGTCCGATACGGCAAGAATTGCCACGAAACCGATGGTCAGCACAGTGGCCAACCGCTGCCAGCTCAACATGCTTCGCCTCCCGCCAGATCGACTTTACCGGCTTATTCTATATTTTGGTTCTTGATGTCATATAATCAAACAGAAGGAAGCGTTGTCAATGTGACCCGCGCTGCGTCCGGACAGCGCAGTTCGCACGACGGACCGCCGACGCCGCCCGGTTTGCGCGCGGCATGCCGTCACGCTAATGATCGACGCGGCCGGCGCGGTTTCGCTGTTCGAACGCTTCTGTTGCGGCAGGGAGGCGAGTGCGAGCAAAAATCCCGGCGGGGCCCGGGCAATGGGACCATGGCTGCAGCAACGCGCAACGCCTCATCGCACTGGATCTTCGACATCCTCGAGCTTCGTGGCGACGGCGGCGGAGCCGCCAAGCGCGATCGAGATCGCCGACCGGCTGAAGCTGCCGATCACGACGACGCATCGCGGCATCCACACGCTCGAGCAGAGCGGCTACATCGCCCAGCATCCGATGTCGTCGCGCTATGTGCTTGCCAACAACACCAAACGGCTGACCAAGGCGCTGCTGGCCCGCTTCGCGATCCGCGGCGCGTCGCTGCACTACCTGCGCTATGTCGCAGGCGCGAGCCAGGAAACGACCACCCTCACCGTTCCGCTCGGCTGGTACGCGCTCACGGTTGCGACAGTGCTCGGCATCAATGAAGTCGTCGATCCTGCGCCGGTCGGCAGCAGCGTGGAGCTCCATAACAGCGCCTCCGGCCTCGCCGTGCTTGCATTTCTGCCGAAGGCAAAGATCGAACGCTATCTGGCGTGGGTGCAGAAGACACAAGCTTGGACGCACCCGCGCAATCCAGGGAGCCCTCGCGGAGATCCAGGCGCAGGGCTACGCCCTGTCGGCCCCAGACCTCGATGACGGCGGGCGAACTCGCCGTGCCGATCCGAAGCGTCGAAGGCGAGGCGCTGGCTTCGATCGCAGTCATGGGACGTTCGCTCGGCGCGAAATCAAACCGTCCGAAAATCCTTGCCGCCGTCGTCGCCGCGGCAAGGCGGATCGAAGGCGTGATCCAGCTCGAGCCGGCACGCTTCCGCAACCCCTACGACCACCTGCCACCGGACTCGATCCAGCTTCCGGTCGCGCCGTCACGCGGCTGACGCGGTCAGCCGGCCGCGCGCTCGCGAATCCGCTCGCTCGCCTCGAAGGCAGCGTCTTCCGGTTCCTTCAGGTCCTGCAGCGCGGGCGTCACCTCGCGGGCGAACAGGCCGAGATTGTCGAGCGTCTCCTTGTGGGTCAGGTCGCCGCCCTGCCCCATCATGATGAAGTTGCCGATGCCGCCGATGTCGTTGTGGAAGCGCTTGATCTGCTTGATGACCTGGTCTGGCGTTCCGGCGAATGCGGCGCCGGCGTCGATCAGCGCCTCGTGCGGGGCGGTGCGCAGGTTCACTGGTTTGGAATCCCGATCGATGATGCCAAGCTCGCCCTTCTGCGGATTGGCGAGCAGATCGGCATTGATGGCCGCTGCCGCATAGCCCGGCGGATTGGCAAGACCCTTGCCGACGATCGTCGTCGTCCGCAGGTAGCCGCGGATCTTGTCGAGGCGCTTGAACGCTTCCGCCTGCGTGTCGGCGACCGAGACGAGGCTCATATAAGCGAACTTGTCGAGCTTCGGCCGCGGACGGCCGAGTTCGGCCATGCGCTGGCGATAGCGCGCGAACAGGCCCTTGGCGCGCAGGCCGCTGTTCATGGCCGTGACTGTTGCGTTCTTCTCGGCGATCTTGTCGACGCTCGACGGGCTGCCGGTGCTCGACCACACCGGCGGATGCGGTTGCTGGATCGGCCGCGGCCAGATGTTCACCTGGCGGTGGTGATAATGCTCGCCCTCCCAGTTGAAGGGGCCGTCGCGGGTCGTCATTGCCTTGATGATGAGGTCGTGCGCCTCCCACAACCGCTCGCTCATGTTCACGGGATTCGAGTTCACCGCGGAGATCTCGTACTGGATGCCGCGCACGAACCCCATTTCCAGCCGCCCGCCGGAGATGCAGTCGACGTAGGCGAGCTCTTCGGCGACGCGCACCGGATCGGGGCGATTGGCCAGCGGCACGCCGAGGCACAGCAGCCTCACCTTCTTCGTCTCGCGCGCCAGGATCGCGAGTTGCAGCGTACATGACGAACTGAGGCAGGTCGCCGTGCTGTGATGCTCGTTCACCATGATGTTGGTGCCGATCTCGTCGCAATACACCCACTCGTCGAGATAGCGGTTCAGCAGCTTGCCGCCTTCGACCGGATCGAAGTGCTTGTTCGGCAGCGTGACGCGCAGCGACACGGGGTCCTTCGTCCACGCGTCGGGATACGCCTGTTCGGAAAAATGCCAAATCCTCATCAGATCCTCCGTTGCAGCCTGCGATCAGGCCGCTGCGCTCTTCTTGCGGGCGACAAAGTCGACAACGAGATCGCGGAATTTCGCCGGCTGCTCGACGTGAGCGAGATGGCCGGCGCCCGCGATCAGTTCGAAGCGGCTGCCCGGGAATGCGTGCGGCGTATGCGCGCCCGTAGTCGGCGCTCACCATCTGGTCCTTGTCGCCCCAGACGAACAGCGTCGGCACGTTGATGCGATGCAGCCAGCGCATCAGCACCGGATTGTGCATGTAGGGCTGCCAGCCATAGAGCGTCATCGCCTCGCGGCTGCGCGCGATGCCCATCAACTCCTCCGCCGTCCGCTTCGGATAATCCGGCAGAAGCGATTTGTCAGCGAGGAAATACTGCGGCCAGTCTGCCGGACCGACCAGATACAGATCGAAGACGTCGCGCGTCTCACGGTCTCCCGCCTTGAAGCCAAGCGGCGCCGACAGCACGAGGTGCGAGAAGCGCGCCATGGATCGCACCGCCATTTCCACCGCGATCCAGCCGCCGAACGACGCGCCCGCAAGTACGGCATTGCTCAGATCGTAGTGCTCGGCGAGATCGAGATAGAAGTAGGCGAGATCGTCGATCTTCGTGAAGCCCTTCGGTCGTTCGGAATGGCCGAAACCCGGATGCCAGGGCGCAATCACCCGATAGCTCTTCGCAAGCTCGTCCAGATAAGCGGAAGAATACGTGTCGGGTCCTTCCGCGCCATGCAGGAACAACATGTCCGGCCCCTGCCCGCCTTCCAGCACTTTGATTTTCGCGCCGGCCACCGTCAGCTCTTTCATGCTTAGTTTTTGCGGCATCGTGGGGTCTCGGCTTTGTTCTATATTTTGGTTCTTACATCCATATAATGAAACATATGGCTCGTTGCGGTCAAGGCCGATGGCAGATCGCCCACGCCGAAAAACCCCTCGGCTTGACTTGTTCGGCGTGTTCCATAAACTGGTTTCTCAATAAATATTATAGAACACGCGCGCGCAGTCTTCGGGAGGGCGAGCGATGAACACACGCCGCCACGTGCGCGCCGCCAGCGCGTTGAAAGCCGGACTGGCGTTGGTGACGCTCCTCTCTGCGTTCGTCGGGTCCGCCGCAGCGCAGGCGAACTATCCGGATCGGCCGATCAAGCTCGTCATCGGCTTTGCCGCCGGCGGCCCGACCGACGTGATCGGCCGCATTGTTGCGCAGGACATGTCGATGACGCTCGGCCAGTCCATCGTCGTCGAGAACCGCACCGGCGCCAATGCGCAGCTTGCGACCGAGGCCGTGGCGCGTGCCGAGCCGGATGGCTACACGTTGCTGTTCGCATCGCTGTCGCATCTCGTGAACTACCTCATCGTACCGAACGCAAAATATCATCCGCTGAACGATTTCATCCCGATCAGCAATGCAGCGGTGCTGCCGATGCTGGTCGTGACAGCGGCCAACGCACCCTACAACTCGGTGCAGGACCTGATTGCCGCCGCCAGGCAGAAGCCCGGCGAAGTGCTTTACGGATCGGCAGGCAACGGCGGCTCGGCGCACCTCGCCGCCGCGATGCTTGAACGCTCGGCTGACATCAAGATGAGCCACGTGCCGTTTCGCGGCAACGCGCCCGCGCTCACCGAAGTCATCGCGGGGCGTATTTCATTCATGTTCTATCCGATGATCGGCATCGGCGAGTACGTCGCCGACAACAAGCTGAAGGTCCTCGCCAGCGGCACGAAGCAGCGGCAGGCGGACTTCCCGAAGGTGCCGACCATGGAGGAAGCCGGATTGAAAGGCTTCGAGGACACGGCACCCTGGGTCGGCATGTTCGCGCCCGCGAAGACACCTGCGCCGATCGTGCAGAAGCTTGTCGATGCCATGCAGCAGTCGCTGCGCAAGCCCGAGACGATCGACCGCATCAGGAAGCTCGGCGGCACCATCGTCGGCGACAACTCGTCCGAGTTTCGCGCCTTCCTGGAAAAGGACATCGAGCGCTGGGATCGCGTGGTCAAGGCATCAGGCATCAAGGCGGAGTAGCCGCATGTCCGTTCACAAGAACAACGAGGGGCGCTGATGACGAACAATTCATCCGATCAGGACCAGCGGAAGTCGACCCACCCGCTTCGGCGACGCGACGTGCTGCGCGCGGGTCTCGCGATTGCTGCGGCGAGCGCCTTCCCCGTCGCCGCTGATCGCCCAGCCGGCAACGGCGCCGGGCACGAGCTACCCGAACAAGCCGATCAAGGTGCTGATCCCCTTCACCCCGGGCGGCAACACCGACATCATCGTCCGGCTGGTTTCCGCAGCCTTGAGCGAACGCATCGGGCAGCCGGTGCTGGTGGAGAGCCGCACGGGCGGCGGCGGCATGGTGGCGCTGCTTGCGACCACGCAATCGCCGGCCGACGGCTACTCGCTGTTTGCAGGCTCACCCGGCACGCACGTCTATAACGTGGCTCTGCATCAGAACCCGCCGGCAAATCCGATGACCGATCTCGAGCACATCACGGTGACGAGCGGCGCGCCGCTCGTGCTGATCGTCAACAAGGAGCTTCCCGCCACGAACCTGAAGGAATTCCAGGCGCTGCTGAAGCGCGAGCCGGACAAGCACGATTTCGGCTCGTCCGGCGTCGGCACCAGCGCGCACATTGCAGCGCTATATCTGATGAAGAAGCTCGGCACGAGCGCGCAGCATGTGCCCTATCGCGGATCGGCGAGCGTGGTGAGCGATCTGCTGGGTGGCCGGCTCTCGTTCACCGTCGATACCGTGGCGTTCTGGACCGAACGCGTGAAGGCCGGACAGGCGCGCGCGCTGATGGTGTGGCAGGAGAAGCGCGTTCCGCCGATGCCGGACGTGCCGAGCGCCACCGAAGTCGGATTTCCAGAACTGATCGCCACGAGCTGGACGCCCTGGTCGGCGCCGAAGGGAACGCCAAAAGCGATCGTACAGTTTCTCTACGAGCAGATCGACGCCATCATGAAGACCGAAGCGGTGTCGAACCGCATCAAGGAGCTCGGCTCCGTCGAGACGCCCGGCATGACGCCGGAAAGACGCAGGCCTACATCATGTCGGAAGGCGAACGCTGGCTGCCGATCATCCGCGAGTCCGGCGCGAAGCTCGAGTAGCGCCCCGCACCATTCGCCCCAAATCACAACAACAACAAGAAGAAGCCTGAACATGAGACGACGGACTTTTCGCGCGCTGCTGTCGCTTGCGGCAGCGCTGATCGCAAACCTCGGCGCGCTGCACGCTCGCGTCGGCGCAGCCCGCTGCGACCTATCCGGATCGCCCCATCCAGTTCGTGGTGCCCTATCCCGCCGGCGGTCCGATCGACAGCCTCACGCGCGCGTTCGCCGACCGCTTCAAGACACGGATCAACGGTCAGACGCTCGTCGTCAACCGCGCCGGCGGCAACCTGCTGGTCGCCACCTTGAGCGTTCATCAGGCGAAGCCCGACGGCTATTCGCTGCTGGTGCAATCAGCCTCGCTCACGACGACGCTGCTCTCCATTCCCAATGCCGGCTACGATCCGAAGGATTTTGCGCTGGTCGCGCCGATGGGGATCTTCTCGTACTATCTGTTCGTCAACGCCGTGACGCCGGTGAACAGCGTCGAGGAGCTGATCGCCTATATTCGGAAGAAGGGCGACGCCACCAATGTGGGCATCCTGTCGCCGGGCAGCACGCCGCAACTGCTGTCACGGCGCTTCGTCGAGAGCGCCAACCTGAAGGTGACCGAGATCCCTTACAAAGGCACGACCGAGCGGGCGACTGCATTGCTGACCGGCGATGTGGACTTCATCTTTTCGGTTTATGCGGCCGCAGCGCCACACGTGGAATCAGGCGCACTGAAGGTTCTTGCGGTCGCTGCCGACGAACGCTCGGCGATGCAGCCGAAGGTCCCGACATTCAGGGAGCTCGGGCTGCCGCGCGTGACCGGGCCGAGCTGGACCGGCCTGTTCGCACGCGCCGACACGCCGCCCGATGTCCTGGCGAAGATCAAGAAGGCGGCTTACGAAGTAGCGACCGATCCCGATTTTCACCAGGCGATCGCCAAGGGCGGCTTCGATCCCTGGACATTGCCGGACGAGCAGATGCAGATATTCGTGAAGGATGACATCGCCGCCCTTACGGTCGACATCAAGGCGCTCGACATCAAGGCCCAATGAATACCGATCACGACGACATCAAGAGACTGGCCGGCGCGTGGCGGCTGGTCGCTTTCTCCGGCGACGACTATGCGATGCGCACACGCGGCGCGCAGTCCCACCGGCATGGTCATCTATGATCCCACCGGCGTGATGTCGCTGCAGATCATGCCGGACATGTCGATCCGATCGGCCTTCGCGGCAAAGGAGCCGACGGCGGAAGAAGCCAGGAGCGCCTTCACCGGCTATCAGGCCTATTTCGGCACCTACAGCGTCGATCCCGAACGGAAGACCGTCACTCATCATCTCGAAGGCAATCTCGATCCCGGCCAGATCGACAACCGGACACGCAGCTACGAATTTCCTGGACCGGACGAACTCGTATTGCGCATCAACTCGCGCACGTTGACATGGCAGCGCGTGAAACATGCTTGATGGAAGCCACCGCCGGAAGGCAGGAGCCGTATACGTATGGCTCACCGCCGGGACGGGAGGACTTCTTCTTCGTGCAGAGGCGAATTCGTAACCGGTTGATTGTCTCGACCGCCCTCCACGATACATCCTTGAACGATAGTAACATTTATGTTACCCTCCGGGATGCTCGAAATCCGCTACTATGCGGCCTCCGGAGGCAAAGAGCCGTTCGCTGAATGGTTCGCGGATTTGGAGCCGGTATCCCGCGCCAAGGTTACGCGGGCGATTGCCCGGATGGAGCAAGGCAACCTATCCAACGTCAAATCTGTTGGCGAGGGTGTCCTCGAGTACCGGATCGATTTCGGTCCTGGCTACCGGGTCTATTTGGGCCGGGACGGAGATACGCTGGTCATCTTGCTGACCGGCGGCACCAAGAAACGCCAGCAACGCGATATCGCCGCCGCCCATGAGTATTGGCGCGATTACAAGCAGAGCAGGCGCGGACGACGCCAGGTGAGAAGGTAGGGAATGGCAAAGTCAAAAAGCTTCAAGGAGCTAGTGCAGGGCCAGGTCAAGGCCGACAGGAAATTCGCGGAAGCACTGCTGCGCGAAGGCGTCGATGCGTTCGCTGAGTGGCGACGTGGAGACCGGCAAGACCATCCTGCGGGACTACATCAAGGCGACCGTCGGCTTTGAAAAGCTTGGGGGCTGCCACCGGTGCGCCGCCCAAGAGTCTTATTCGCATGTTTGGCCCGCGCGGCAACCCGCAGGCGAAAAACCTGTTCAGCGTCCTCGGCTATTTGCAGAAGCGCGCCGGAGTGCGCCTGCACGTCACGCGATAGCCGCCAGTCGACGCGTCTGGCGTCCGAACGCGGTGGCTTCTTCTCGCGCGCAGATCATCGATCGGCCTTGATTAGCCGCCGCGATTGGCGAACTTCGGTCGCGGGCTTGGCGGCGGCATCGACTCGGCCGGACAGAACGCGAATGGCCTTTGCGAGCTGGACCAGACGCGGAGCGATGTCCGCTTCCAGCTCGCCCGGGCGCAAGCGAAAGGCCGGAATTCCGCAGTTGAGGGCAAAGCAGGCCCGGCCGAAATCCGGATCGCGAAACAGCGGCACGGCGGCCGCGTGGGTTTCGCTGGCCCAATCGCCATACGACACGCAGAACTCCCGCTTCACGCACTGGCGCATGCCGTCGCGCACCTTCTCGCGATAGGTTGCCCATGTCTCTGTAAGCTCCGCGGCGAATCGCGCTTCGACCGCGGCGAGTTCGGCGGCGTCGAGCATCGACAGCAGAGCACGCCCCATCGCCGCACGCGGCAACGGGATCGTCGAACCGATGTCCGGAATGTGCGCGGCCATCTCAGTAGCCCGCGCGCTCTCCACGTAGACGAGGTTGGTCCCGTCCAGCAGGCCGATCGAGACCGTGCCGCGCACGCTGTTGGCGAGGTCCTGCATCAGCGGACGGGCGCTCTGGCGCAGCTTCATGCTGGCCAGCAGTGGATGCGCCAGCGTGAGCGCGCGCGCCCAGAGGCGAAATTTTGCACGCGACGGCTCGTAGGCGAGATAGCCGAGTTCGGCGAGCGTGTGCGTCAGTCGCGCCACGGTCGGACGCGACAGGCCGGTGCGCCGCGCGATCTCCGTGTTGCCGAGCTGCGCGCTGTCGGGTGCGAAGGCCTCGAGCACGGCCAGCCCTTTCGCCAGGGTCGTCGCGAACGCCGCATCCCCGCGCCGCGATGCTTCTGCGGTACGCCCACGAGATTGTGACGCTCCGCTCATCCGCGCTTTCGAGCCCCCGACGCTTCGTCTGTTTTTGGCTGGCATAACCGCACCCTACGGTTTCGAGTTACCGCTTCCGTCAACATAGTGGACGCATAGTAGGCATATGTATCGTATAGTTGACAAGATCGACGTATCTCGTCCTTTTGTCAGGAGCGCAGACAAAGACCTCGCCCTGCCTCGGGAGGATTCCGCATGACTGAGCAAGCCAGCACCAAACAGCCGAAGGATGCCGCCGCTGCGGTCCGTGCCCGGCACGCTGCTGTCAAGACGGAGCTGCCGTTCTCGGACACCGCTGATTTCGAGGATGCCGCGCGCGGATTTCTCGGAACGCGCGAGAACGCGCACGTCGTCAATGAGCGAGGGCGCGTCGTCTGGAGCCTGCAGCCTTACGGCTTCCTCGCCGACACCCAGGCGCCGCTCACGGTCAACCCGAGCCTGTGGCGGCAGTCACAGCTCAACATGCGCCACGGCCTGTTCGAGGTCGTGCCGGGTGTCTACCAGGTGCGCGGTTTCGATATCGCGAACATGACCTTGATCGAGGGCGACACCGGCGTGATCGTCATCGACTGCCTCTCCTCGATCGAGGGCGCACGGGCGGCAATCGAACTTTACTTCGGCCATCGCGGCGCCCGCCCTGTCACCGGCGTCATCCTGACGCATACGCACGCGGACCACTGGGGCGGTGTACGCGGCGTGCTGAGCGACGCGGCGATGGCCAGCGGACAAGTCCCCCTCATCGCGCCCGACCTGTTCATGGAGTTCGCCGTCTCGGAAAACATCATCGCCGGACCGGCGATGCAGCGGCGTGCGCAATATCAGTTCGGGCATCTCCTCGCCAAGGGCGCACGCGGACATGTCGACTGCGGCCTCGGAAAAACCATGGCGGCGGGCGCGATATCGCTGGTGCGGCCAAACGACCTGATCAAATCGACCGGGGATACGCGCACCATCGACGGCGTCGCGTTCGAATTCCAGATGGCGCCGAACAGCGAGGCCCCGGCGGAAATGCATTGCTTCGTGCCGCGCTACAAGCTCTTGAACCTCGCGGAAAACTGCACGCACAACTTTCACAACCTGCTGCCGTTCCGCGGTGCCGAGGTCCGCGACCCGCTCGCCTGGTCGAAATATCTCGGCGAAGCGTTGCAGATGTGGGGCGACAAGGCGGACGCCATGTGCGGCCAGCATCACTGGCCCGTTTGGGGGACCGATCGGATCAAGACGATGATCCGGCAGCAGCGCGATCTCTACAAGTTCGCGCATGACCAGACCATTCGGCTGATGAATCACGGGCTGAGCGCGAGCGAGATCGCGGAGACCATTCGGCTGCCGGCCAGCCTGGAGGGCGCGTGGCACGGGCGCGGCTACTACGGCCACATCCGCCACAACGTGAAGGCAATCTATCAGAAGTATCTGGGCTGGTACGACGCCAACCCGGCCAACCTCGATCCGCTGCCGCGCGTGGAATCCGGGCGCAAATTCGTCGAGTACATGGGCGGCGCGGATGCGGTGCTGACACGCGCCAGGCGGGATTACGACAACGGAGAATTCCGCTTCGTGGCGCAGGTCCTGAGCCATCTTGTTTTTGCAGAACCGGACAACGAGGCGGCGCGCAGCCTGCTCGCGGAAACATTCGAACAGCTCGGCTATCTCGCCGAGAGCGCCACCTGGCGCAACGCCTACCTCGTGGGAGCCCAGGAACTTCGCCACGGCATGCCGAACGTGCCGGCGCGAGATCGCATGCCGCGTGAAACGCTCGCCGCCTTGCGGACCGAGCAGATCTGGGATGTCCTCGGCATTCGTCTGAACGGCCCGAAGGCGGAAGGCAAAAACATCGTCCTGAACTGGCAGTTCACCGATACGAGCCAGAGCTATGTTCTCACCCTGGAGAACTGCGCCCTGACCTATCTCTCAGGCGCGACATCCGCAAATGCGGACGCCTCATTCGTGCTGACGCGCGACGTCCTCGACGCGGTCATCGCCAAGCAGACGACATTCGCCGATGCCATCGCCGCCGGCAGCATCCAGATGAAAGGAAATGCACTGAAACTCGCCGAACTCATGTCGCTCATGGACGAGTTTCCGCGGATGTTCGAGCTGGTCGAACCGATCCGCAATCCGACGCATGGGGCGTGAAGGCAAAAGCCGCAAGTCGAAGGCGGCTCTTTGCTTTCCACTTAGCGAACTTTGAGGATGGCCTTAGCCCTCTCAAGCACGGTTTCGTGCCGCGCCATGATTGCTAGCATAGTGAAGTTTTTCACCCTCATTGCGGAGTTTCACCACCTCGGCCCGCTGCGCTGGTGTCATTTTCGCGGATGACAGCGCCGCATCGATAATCTGAATGTCGCGGGGATGCTTGTGCTGAGCCGTTGCGAGAACTCGTTAGCGCGACCAATGCGACTGCGACGGGTATCACCAACCTCATTGTCGCCCCCCTATTCGTTGTTAAATCGCCGAAATCGTATTGCGCTCATCTCCGCATATCAATGCCCTCGTAGCAAAACGCCCCCACGCGGTCTCAGGGGGATCGTTCAGGCAGGAGCTGATAAGCAGGCCGCTAGCGCAAATCTGGTTGACCAGCTGCTCGATGATCACAAACCAGACTGGACAGTGATAGACTGCCCACATGAAGAAGATCGGCTTTCTCTCGTTCGGGCACTGGTCGCCCTCGCCCCAATCACAAACCCGCTCTGCCGCTGACGCGCTCCTGCAATCCATTGACTTGGCCGTTGCAGCCGAGGAGTTAGGCGCGGATGGAGCGTATTTCCGAGTCCACCATTTCGCCCGCCAGCTCGCTTCGGCCTTTCCCCTGCTGGCGGCCGTCGGTGCGAAGACCAGCCGTATCGAGATCGGTACGGCAGTGATCGACATGCGGTACGAAAATCCGCTCTACATGGCCGAAGACGCCGGCGCTGCAGATCTCATCGCAGGCCGGCGCTTGCAGCTGGGCATCAGCAGGGGATCGCCCGAGCAGGTCATCGATGGATGGCGGTATTTCGGTTATCAACCCGCCGAAGGTCAGGATGATGCCGACATGGGTCGGCGTCACGCAGAGATCTTCCTCGACCTGTTGCGCGGCGACGGCTTCGCGCAGCCAAATCCTCGACCCATGTTCCCGAATCCGCCAGGGTTGCTGCGTCTCGAACCGCATTCTGAGGGCCTGCGCGAACGGATATGGTGGGGTGCAGGCTCGAACGCCACAGCAGCGTGGGCCGCGAAGTTCGGGATGAACCTGCAGAGCTCGACGCTCAAGAAAGACGAAACAGGCGAGCCTTTCCACGTGCAGCAGGCCGCTCAGATCCGCGCCTTCCGTGCCGCCTGGAAAGAGGCGGGCCATGCACGCGAGCCGCGAGTCTCGGTGAGCCGCAGCATCTTCGCGCTGTTGGACGATCGCGATCGCACCTATTTCGGAAGTGGTGTCGGACATGAGGACCAGGTCGGATACATTGACGAGCGGAGCCGGGCGATCTTCGGCCGCAGCTACGCAGCCGAGCCAGACGCACTCGTCGAACAGCTCAGGAAGGACGAAGCGATCACAGAAGCCGATACGCTGCTGCTGACCGTCCCGAATCAATTAGGTGTTGCCTACAACGTGCATGTGATCGAAGCGATTCTGACCCACATCGCGCCCGCCCTCGGTTGGCGCTGACGCAAGCCCTCCGACTGGAGCACGCTTCTCATAAGCTTTGTGCAGGAAGCTCATGAGTTGCAATCTCGGGGAGATTCTAGTGAAATCTCATGCCTGCACACGCTTGTGCAGATGGCGACTGCGGAGGTTGGTGTAATCCAGCAAGATGCACCGTTCTGACTGAATGGCTTTGCTCCGGCTGCCGCGAGCAAACACCTGGAAAGGAAAAAAAATGAAAATCAGCAAAATGGAGACCTTTCAGATCGAGTGGGGTGAGCCCGGAAATGGGTCTCGCAGCGCCTTCGTCCGGATCGAGGCTGAAGATGGCCGGTTCGGCCTGGGCGAAGCATCGCCGATGCAGGGCGGGCTCGCATCGCTCGTCATCATCGCCAACGACATGGCCCCGTTCCTGATCGGCAAGGATGCGCTCGATCATGCCGTCCTGCTGGACACGTTGTTCCACAAGTGCATCAAGCTCGGGCCCGAAGGCGCCACCACGGCCGCGCTCGCGGCGCTCGACATCGCGCTGTGGGACCTCAAGGGCAAACTGCTCGGCCAACCGGTCTACAAGCTGCTCGGCGGCGCATGGCGCACGAGCCTCACCTGCTATGCCTCCGTCGGCGGCAACGCCTGGCGCACCGTCGACGAGGTGGTCGACGTGGTCGAGCGGCGGGTGGAGAAGGAGAAGCCGGCGGCGGTCAAGATCCGCTGGGACGGCGACCGCACGAAACAGGACGTCGACATCCCGGCGACATCGCCAAGGCGAAGGCCGTCCGCAAGGCGCTGGGCGACGGCTTCGTCCTCGGATTCGACGCCAACAACGGCTACTCGGTCGGCGGCGCCATGCGGGTCGGCCGCGCGCTCGAGGATCTCGGCTACACCTGGTTCGAGGAGCCGGTGCAGCACTACCACGTCGCCGCCATGGGCGAGGTCGCCCAGCGCCTCGACATCACGGTCTCGGCCGGCGAGCAGACCTATACGCTGCAGGGCCTCAAGGACCTGATCAACGCCGGCGTGCGCATGGTGCAGCCGGACATCGTCAAGATGGGCGGCATCACCGGGACTGATGCAATGCGCCGCCATCGCCCATGCCCATGGCGTCGAGCTGGTTCCGCACCAGACGCAGCCGTCGATCGGCCATCTCGCCAACATCCATGTGCTGTCGACCATCATGCATCTCAGCAAGCCGGTCGAGCTGGCCGACAACTGGGAACGCGCCGGCATCGCTGTTCAGCCGAACCCGTCCGAGCCGATCAATGGACGCTTCGACGTGCCGACGGCACCGGGACTGGGATCGGAATTCGACGAGGCGGAGATGAAGAGGCGCAGCCATTCCCGATCAAGCACCTAGCGTCGCCGACAACGAACCTTAGGGGAGGAAAACAACAATGACACTGTCCAGAAGAACGTTTCTTGCTCAGACTTCCGCTCGTCGCGGCCGCCGCAGCTTTGGGTGGCTCCAGTCGCTCACGCGAAGGACGACGACCATCTCGATCGCGCTGGCGTCTCGCGCGCCCACCAGCATCAACCCGCAGCAACCGGGCCACCGGCGGCGACAACTGGGCCATCCGGCAGGTCTTCGACACCCTCGTCAAATCCGATGACGGAACCTTTGGCATCCGGCCCGAGGACTTCCGCCCCAACCTCGCCGAGAGCTGGGAGAGCTCCGAGGACGCCAAGACCTGGACCTACAAGCTGCGCCGGGGCGTGAAGTTCCACAAGGGCTACGGCGAGATGACGGCGGACGACGTCGTCTTCACCTTCGGCCGGCATCTCGATCCGAAGATCGTCACCAACCAGAAGCCGCTCTACTCCAACTCGCCTCGGTCGAGGCGCCCGATCCCTACACCGTGCGCTTCACCCTCAAGCGGCCCGACCCGCTGTTCAACGGCAGCGTCGTCACCACCTCTCCGGCATCGATCCTCAGCCGCAAGGCCTTCGAGGAGAAGGGCGACGACTTCGACATGAGCCCGATCGGCACGGGTCCTTACCAGGTCGAAAGCGTCAGCCCGACCGAAGGCATCCAGCTGACCGCCTTCCCGGACTACTTCGGCGGGCCGGCGGCCACCAAGACCATCCATGTTCGCTTCATCGCCGACACGACGGCGCGAACGCTCGCCTTCGCCTCCGGCCAGGTCGACATGATCGAAGGCGTCCGCACGCCCGGCTGGATCCCGACCATGCGCCAGCGCTCGGCCGAGCACGATCTTCGACGCGACCGCGCCCGGCAGCTTCAACCTGCTGCACCTCAACCTGACGCGCCCGCCGCTGAACGATCTGCGCGTCCGCCAGGCGATCCGCTACGCCATCAACAACGATCAGATCGCAGCGGCTTTCGCGGGCCTGGCGGTCCCGATGGTCGGGATCATCGCGCCGCAGTTCGCCGGCGCCGTGAAGAAGGACGAGCTGCCGCCGGAGCTGCAGTACGACTACGATCCCAAGAAGGCGAAGGCGCTGCTGGCCGAAGCCGGCCATCCGAACGGCGTGACCATCCCCTGCTTCACCAGCCAGCGGGAGGATTACGCCGCGATCATGCTGATGCATCCAGGAGCAGCTGCGCGCGGCCGGCATCAACCTCGACCTCAAGATCATCGACCACGCCACCATGCACGCCGAGAACCGCAAGGACCGGAACACGGTCGCGCTGTACTCGTCCAGCTACCCGCCGGTGCCGACGCAGCCCTTCCTGCAGCTGCTGTCGGCCGCCGCCGAGGTCAAGGCGGACGGCTCGGGCGCGGAGAACTACAGCCACTACGGTGTCGCCATGCCGGGCATCGACGCCCTGATCGAGAAGGCGCAGGACGAGCCCGACTTCGACAAGCGCATCGGCGCTCATCCAGGACATCGAGAAGCAGGTTCTGCGCGACCTGCCGCTGCTCGGCATCGTCACGCTGTCCTACGTCATCGCCCGCAACCCGCGCGTCGACATCGGCTACCCGGTGAAGTCCGGCTACGCCTACTGGCCGCTGAACAAGGCCAAGCGCGTGTAGCTGGGACGGGCAGCCGATGCTGCGTGTCCTCGGAGCACGACTGCTCGACGCCGTGCCGACGGTGCTGCTGGTGCTGACGCTGGTCTTCATCGCGTTGCGCCTGCTGCCCGGCGACCCGGCGCTGGTGGCGCTCGGCGACTATGCAACGCCCGGAACAGCTCGCGCTGTTCCGGCGAGCAGATGGGGCTGAACGTCCCGCTCTGGCAGCAGTACTTCGTCTTCATCTGGGACATGCTGACGCTCGATTTCGGCCAGTCGCTGATCGACCGCACGCCGGTCCTCGCAGCTGATCGCGGAGAACCTGCCCTACACCATCGAGCTGACGCTGGTTGCGACGGGCATGGGGCTGCTCGTCGGCATCCCGCTCGGCGTGCTCGCGGCCGTCAATCGCAACCGGCTGCCCGATACCGGCGTGCGCATGTTCTCGCTCGTCGGCTACGCCATCCCCGACTTCTACCTCGGCGCGCTCCTGCTGATCGTGTTCGCGCTGAACCTCGGCTGGTTCCCGATCAACGGCGGCGGAACCGGCTTTGTCGACCGGATGTACCACGTGTTCCTGCCGGCGCTGACGCTCGCCATGGTCAAGTCCGCCTTCCTCGGCCGGCTGACGCGGACGTCCCTGCTCGAGGTCCTGGGCAAGGACTACATCCGCACCGCGCGGGCCAAGGGAGCGCGGGAGAGCCGCGTGATCTACCGGCACGGACTGCGCAACGCCCTGCTGCCGGTCACGACCGGACTGGGGCTTAGCCTTCTCGCGACGCTGTCCGGCTCGGTCGCCATCGAGCTCGTCTTCAACCGGCCGGGCATCGGCGAGGTCCTGATCAGCGCGATCGCCAAGCGGGACTATCCCGTCATCCAGGCCGGCGTCGTGGTGTTCGCCTTCTTCGTCGTCCTGATCAACCTGCTGGTCGACCTCGCCTACATCGTCGTCGATCCTCGCATTCGGGTGAAGTGATGAG
>CAVWTB010000025.1:0-39440 GCA_963757845.1 uncultured Alphaproteobacteria bacterium | reverse complement strand
TGCGATCCTTGCTTTAAGGTGTGCGCCAAGTGCGGCGACGCATGATCCCTTGGCGACTGACGCGCGTCCTCGCTTCCTTCTGCCACACTCGGAGATCCTCATGCCTTTCGATCTGATCCTGCGCGGCGGCCGCGTGATCGACCCTCCCAGAAGCTCGACGCCGTGACCGATGTCGCCTTCGCCGGCGGCAAGGTCGCCATGGTCGGAAACGAGCTCAAGGCCGATCCGCAACCGACGTGCGCGACGCGTCGGGATACATCGTCACTCCGGGGCTCATCGATCTGCACACCCACGTCTATTGGGGCGGCACCTCGCTCGGCATCGACGCGGAGGAATTCTGCCGCACCTCCGGCGTCACCACGGCGGTCGACACCGGCAGCGCCGGCCCGGGCAATTTCGCGGGCTTCCGCAAGCATGTGATCGAGCCGAGCCAGGTCCGCATTCTCGCCTATCTGCATGTCTCGCACGCCGGCATCTACGGCTTCTCGCATCGGGTGATGGTCGGCGAGAGCGAGGAGATCCGGCTGATGAATCCGATCGACGCCGTCGCCGTGGCCGAGCAAACCGCGACCTCATCGTCGGCATCAAGGTGCGCGTCGGCCGCGGCTCTTCGGGCACCTCAGGCGTCGTGCCGCTGCAGATCGCGCTTGAAGTCGCAGATCAGTCGGCATGCCGCTGATGGCGCACATCGACCATCCGCCGCCGAGCTACGAGGAGGTCGTCTCCCTCTTGCGTCCAGGCGACGTTCTCACCCATGCATTCCGGCCGTTTCCCAATACGCCCGCCACCGCCCAGGGCACGGTGAAGAAGGTGGTGCTGGAGGCGCGCGAACGCGGCGTGCTGTTCGACATCGGCCACGGCAAGGGCTCATTCGCCTTCAAGACCGCGCGGGCGATGCTCGCCAACGGCTTCTATCCCGACACCATCTCCTCGGACGTCCATACCCTGTGCATCGACGGCCCCGCCTTCGATCAGGTGACCACGCTGTCGAAATTCCTGTGCATGGGCATGCCGCTTGCCGACGTGATCGCGGCTTCGACGGTCAATGCGGCGATGGCGCTGCGGCGTCCCGAACTCGGCAGCCTCAAGCCGGGAAGCGTCGGCGACGCCACCCTCATCTCGATCAAGCAAGGCGAGTTCGACTATGTCGACGTCGTCGGACGAGCACCTGATGGGCGACCGCAAGATCGTGTCCGAAGGCGTCGTCATTGGCGGCCGCTGGTGGCACCCGACGCAATCGTCGAAAGTCAAGCAACTCGCAGGCTGAGCCGGCCGCAATGCATCGGTGACACGAATCGAAAATGTGATCGCACAAGCCATGCTCTCCGCCATGGCCGACGGGATGCGAGCGGCCACGCTGGCATACCATTTGCACGCAAAAGACTGGTCCTCTGTCTGACTGGTCCGTTTCATTTGGCGCCGAACCATCAGCGAATGAAATGGGCAGAACCGCTGTAGCAACGCGAGATCCGGAGAGTTCTATGCATCGCAGGACATTGTTGAAGGGATTGGCCGGCGTCGGCGGTCTGGCGGCAACGGGCGGCCTTTCGATGCCGGCCCTTTCCCAGGGCGCCGCGGCGCGCACCTTGCGCTTCGTGCCGCAAGCCAACCTCGCAAACTTCGATCCCATCTGGGGGACCCAGTATGTCGTGCGCAACGCCGCCGCGCTGGTGTGGGACACGCTCTATGGCATCGACGACAAGCTGAGCCGCAGCGCCAGATGGTCGAATCCGAGCAGGTGTCCGACGACGGACTGATCTGGACGTTTCGCCTGCGGCCGGGGCTGAAATTCCACGACGGCGAGCCGGTGCTCGCCAAGGATGTGGTGGCGAGCCTCACGCGTTGGTCGGCCCGCGATCCCATGGGGCTGATGATCAAGGCGATCCAGAACGAGCTCACCGCGGTCGACGACAAGACCTTCAAATGGTCGCTGAAGCAGCCTTATCCGAAGATGCTTTTCGCACTGGGCAAGAACAGCACGCCCTGCGCCTTCATCATGCCGGAGCGCCTCGCCCAGACCGACCCGTTCAAGCAGATCGCCGAATATATCGGCTCGGGCCCGATGAAGTTCGTGAAGGGCGAGTGGGTGCCCGGCGCCAAGGCGGTGTTCGAGAAATTCACCGACTACGCGCCGCGGCAGGAGAAAGCGTCGTGGCTCGCCGGCGGCAAGCAGATGCTGGTCGATCGCGTGGAATGGGTGGTGATGCCGGATCCCGCGACCGCCGCGGCCGCGCTGCAGAACGGCGAAATCGATTGGTGGGAGAATCCGATCACCGATCTCGTGCCGGTGCTCAAGAAGAACCGCAACATCAAAGTCGATATCGCCGACCCGCTCGGCAACATCGGTTCGTTCCGAATGAACCACCTGCATCCGCCCTTCAACGATGTGAAGGCGCGACGTGCCGTGCTCACGGCGCTGAGCCAGGAAGACTACATGCGCGCGCTGGTCGGCGACGATAACGCGCTCTGGAAGCCGCTGCCGGGTTTCTTCACGCCGGATACGCCGCTCTATTCCGAAGAGGGCGGCGCGATCCTGAAGGGCAAACGCGATTTCGCAGCCGCCAAGAAGCTCCTTGCCGAGAGCGGCTATTCGGGCCAGCCCGTCACCTGCGTGGTGGCGCAGGATCAGTCGATCACCAAAGCGTTTGGCGACGTCACGGCCGATCTGTTGAAGCAGATGGGCATGAATGTCGACTTCGTCGCGACCGATTGGGGCACCGTCGGTTCCCGCCGTGCTCAGAAAACGCCTCCGGGCCAGGGCGGCTGGCAGGTGTTTCACACCTGGCACTCCGGCGCGGACTGCATCAATCCCGCCGCCTACAACGCCATTCGCGGCACCGGCGACAAGGCATGGTTTGGCTGGCCCACGAGCGCGGCCGTGGAAAAGGAAGTCGCGGCATGGTTCGAAGCCAAGACTCTCGATGAGGAGAAGGCCACGGTCAATCGCCTCAACAAGGCAGCGCTCGAGGACGTCATCTATGTGCCGACCGGCTTCTTCCTGAGCTACACGGCATGGCGCAAGAACATCTCCGGCGTGGCGAAGGGACCCCTGCCCTTCTTCTGGGGCGTGTCGAAGACCGCATGACGGTGCGTTGAACCGTCATGGTCTCGTATATCCTCAGGCGCATCCTCGCGACCCTGCCTGTGATGGGGATCGTCGCGCTGTTCGTCTTCAGTCTGCTCTACATCGCGCCGGGCGATCCGGCGGCGGTGATCGCCGGCGACAATGCCAGTCCCGCCGACGTGGAGCGTATTCGCCAGAGCCTCGGCCTCGACCGGCCGTTCCTGATCCAGTTCGGGACCTGGCTCTGGCGCATCCTGCACTTCGATCTCGGCACCTCGATCTTCACCAACCTGCCGGTCGGCGCGATGATCGCGCAGCGCCTCGAGCCGACGCTCTCGCTGATGGCGATCACCCTCGTCCTGACCATTCTGGTCGCGGTGCCGCTCGGCGTCGTGGCGGCGTGGAAGGCGGGAAGCTGGATAGACCGCACCATCATGGCATTCGCCGTGTTCGGCTTCTCGCTTCCGGTCTTTGTTATCGGCTACGTCCTCGCCTACGTGTTCGCACTCGAGCTCGAGTGGCTTCCCGTGCAGGGCTACACGCCGCTGGCCAGAGGCTTCTGGCCATGGCTGGAGAACCTGATCCTCCCGGCCATTGCGCTCGGCTGCGTCTATATCGCGCTGATCGCGCGCATCACGCGCGCCTCCATGCTCGAGGTGCTGCAGCAGGACTACGTCCGCACGGCCCGCGCCAAAGGCCTCGGGCAGCGCAACATCCTGTTCCTTCACGCGCTGAAAAACGCAGCCGTTCCGATCGTGACCGTGATCGGCATCGGCGTTGCCCTGCTGATCGGCGGCGCGGTGGTGACCGAAAGCGTGTTCGCCATCCCGGGCCTTGGCCGGCTGACGATCGACGCGATCCTGCGCCGCGACTATCCGGTCATCCAGGGCATCGTCCTCTTGTTCAGCTTCATCTACGTGCTGGTCAATCTGATGGTTGACCTCATCTACACCCTGGTCGATCCGAGGATCCGCTATTGACCGTCTCTGCCACCAGCACGGTGCAGGTGCCGCCCGGCCTTGTCATCGCGCCGCAACTTCCGGACCTGATGGCGCCGGTGCAAGTCCGGCGCGGTGTCACGGGCTTCCTGCGCAACCATCCGACCGTCGCGATCGGCGGAGCCTTGCTGCTTTGCCTCGTCCTGGTCGGGATCTTCGCGCCGTATCTCGGGACCGTCGATCCGACCGCACTCGCGCCCGCCAAGCGCACGCGCGCGCCGTCTGCGGATTTCTGGTTCGGCACCGACCTCCTGGGCCGCGACATCTATTCCCGCGTGCTCTACGGCGCACGCGTCTCGCTCAGCGTCGGCCTTTCGGTGGCTGTCTTTGCCTCGCTTGCCGGTCTCGCCATCGGTCTCGTTTCGGGTTTCGTCCGCTGGGCGGACAGCATCCTGATGCGGGTCATGGACGGGCTGATGTCGATCCCGCCGATCCTGCTGGCCGTTGCGCTCATGGCGTTGACGCGCGGCAGCGTCGGCAACGTCATCCTGGCGATCACCGTCGCCGAAATCCCGCGCGTGTCGCGCCTGGTGCGCGGTGTCGTGCTGTCGCTGCGCGAGCAGCCCTACGTGGACGCCGCCATCGCGTCGGGCACGCGCACGCCGATGATCATCCTGCGCCACATCCTGCCCAACACGCTGGCGCCGATGCTGGTGCAGGCGACCTATATCTGCGCCAGCGCCATGATCGTGGAGTCCATTCTCTCCTTCATCGGCGCCGGCACGCCGCCCACCATTCCGTCCTGGGGCAACATCATGGCTGAAGGCAGAGCGCTGTGGCAGGTCAAACCCTACATCGTGTTCTTTCCCGCCGCGTTCCTGTCCGTCACCGTGCTCGCCGTCAACCTGCTCGGCGACGGCCTGCGCGACGCGCTCGATCCGCGCATGGCTAAAGGCCTGTAGATGGCATTGCTCGAAGTCCAGAACCTGCAGACCCATTTCCGGACGCGCTGAGGGCATCAACCGCGCCGTCGACGGCGTCTCCTTCCATGTCGACGAAGGCGAGACGCTGGCCATCGTCGGTGAATCCGGCTGCGGCAAGTCGGTCACCGCCATGTCGCTCATGCGGCTGATCCCCGAGCCCCCGGGCAAGATCGCAGGCTCTGTCCGCTTCCAGGGAAAGGATCTGCTGCAGCTCTCCGACCGCGAGATGCGCGCCATCCGCGGCAACGACATTTCGATGATCTTCCAGGAGCCGATGACGAGCCTCAATCCGGTGCTGAGCGTCGGCCGGCAGATCGGCGAGACGCTGCGCTTGCATCAGGGGCTCGACCGGCAGGCCGCGGAGGCACGCGCCATCGAGATGTTGACATTGGTCGGCATCCCGGAGCCGGCGCGACGCGTGCGCGAATATCCACATCAGCTTTCCGGCGGCATGCGCCAGCGCGTGATGATCGCCATGGCGCTCGCCTGCAACCCGAAACTCCTGATCGCCGACGAGCCGACCACGGCGCTCGACGTGACGATCCAGGCGCAGATCCTGCAGTTGATGCTGGATCTCAAGCGCCGCGTCGGTGCCGCGATCGTCCTGATCACCCATGATCTCGGCGTCGTCGCCGAAATCGCCGAGCGCGTCATGGTCATGTATGCCGGGCGCAAGGTCGAGGAAGCGCCGGTGGCCGAACTGTTCCGCTCGCCCCGTCATCCCTATACGCAGGGCCTGCTCGGCGCGGTGCCCAAGCTCGGCTCCTCCTTCACCGGAGCTACGAAGCGCCTCACCGAGATTTCCGGACAAGTGCCCAGCCTCAAGCAGCGGATCGAGGGCTGCGTCTTTGCCGGGCGATGTTCGCTCGCGACCGATCTCTGTCGCCAGCTCGCGCCGGGTCTCGAAGAGAAGGGTCCCCGCCACATCGCCGCCTGCCACTACGCGCGCAAGGAGGCGGCCGCGGCATGAGCATCCCGCTGCTCCAGGTCAACGACCTCAAGAAGCATTTTCCGGTCCGCGGCGGCCTGTTCAAACGCAAGCCGAGTTTCGTCTACGCTGTGGACGGCGTGTCGTTCGAGGTCGAGCGTGGCGAGACCCTGTCGCTCGTCGGCGAATCCGGCTGCGGCAAGTCGACGGTCGGCCGCGCCATCCTGCGGCTGTTCGACATCACCGCCGGCCAGGTGGTGCTGGATGGCAAGCGGATCGACCGTCTTTCGCCCGACGCGCTGCACAGCATGCGCCGCCGCGTGCAGGTGGTGTTCCAGGATCCTTATTCCAGTCTCAATCCGCGCATGCGCGTGCGCGATATCCTGGCCGAGCCGATCCGCAATTTCGGCCTCGCAAAGTCTTCCGCCGAACTCGAGGCGCGGCTTGCGGCGCTGGTGGACACCGTCCGCCTGCCCCACGACGCGCTGAACCGCCGGCCGCACGAATTCTCGGGCGGTCAGCGCCAGCGCATCGGCATCGCCCGGGCACTCGCGGCGGAGCCCGAACTGATCGTTTGCGACGAGGCGGTCTCGGCGCTGGACGTCTCGGTCAAGGCGCAGATCGTCAACCTGCTGCAGGATCTGCAGCAGGAGTTCGGCCTGGCCCTGCTCTTCATCAGCCACGATCTGGCGATCGTCGAGCACATGACGCACCGGGTCGCGGTGATGTATCTCGGCAAGATCGTCGAGATGGCGCCCAAGCAGCAAATCTTCACCGCGCCGAAGCATCCCTACACCAAGGCCCTGCTCTCGGCCGTGCCGGTGCCGCAGCCAGGCGCCGTCCGCAACCCGATCATCCTGAAAGGCGACGTGCCGAGCCCGATCAATCCACCCAGCGGATGCCGCTTCCACACCCGCTGTCCATTCGTGTTCGATCGCTGCCGGACCGAGGAGCCGGAGCTTCGGACGAGCGGAGACGGCGAGTGGGTGGCGTGTCATCTCAAGGGCATGATCCCGAAAAGTGGATGCCGGTTTTCGAATAAGATCATGCCCCTACCAACTGATTAAGCTTTCGAGTCTGGTTCAGCACAGCTAAGTATCGCACTCAAACGACTGCCGGAACAGCCGCGTTAACAGCCCGCGCGCCCTATTGAGGCGGAGTAAGACGACCCATATCTAACTTTTGTTAGAGGGAGTCTTGCCGTGCGCATGGTGCAGGCGGCCCTTGTTGCAGTGATTGCTGTCGCTGTTCAATTTGCCCTTCCCAAGCTGTTGCCAGCGCAGGAGGTCGGAAGACCTGCGTTGATGATCGAAGTCGACGGGGCGATCGGCCCGGCAACCGTCCGATACGTCAAGGAAGCGCTGACGACGGCGAGCGAGCGGCGCCTCGACGTGGTCATCCTGCGTCTGAACACGCCGGGCGGGCTCGCCACCAGCATGCGCGAGATCATCGCCGACGTGCTCGGATCCTCTGTTCCCGTGATCGGCTACGTCGCGCCATCCGGCGCCCACGCGGCGAGCGCCGGCACGTACATTCTTCTTGCGACGCACATCGCCGCCATGGCGCCAGGCACCAATCTGGGCGCTGCGACGCCTGTGCAGATCGGTGGCCCTCTGCCGGGGCTGCCGGGCAGCGCTCCGGAAAAGGACGGCAAGGACAAAAAAGACGATGCGCAGCAGCCCGCCTTGAAGGATGCCTCGACAGCAAAGGCGACGAACGACGCGGTCGCGCTGATCCGCAGCCTCGCCGAACTGCGCGGGCGCAACGCCGATTGGGCCGAGAAAGCCGTGCGCGAAGCCGCCAGCCTTTCCGCCGGCAGCGCATTGCAGGCGAATGTCATCGATCTCATCGCGCGCAACCCGTCCGAACTGCTTCAGCTGATCGACGGTCGCAAGGTTGAGCTCGCCGGCGGCGAAACGCGTCAGTTGGCGACGAAGGGCATGACGATTGAGCTGTTCGATCCCGGCTGGCTGATCCGGCTTCTGTCCGTCATCACCAATCCCAACGTCGCTTTCATCCTGCTGCTGGTCGGCATCTACGGTCTGCTCTTCGAGTTCTCCACGCCGGGCGCCGTCGCGCCTGGAGTGATCGGAACGATCTGCCTGCTGCTCGGCCTCTATGCCCTCAACATGCTGCCGATCAACTACGCCGGCCTGGCCCTGATGCTGCTGGGCATCACGTTCCTGGTCGTCGAAACCTTCAACCCGACGGTGGTTCTCGGCCTCGGCGGCGTTGTCGCATTTCTTCTCGGCGCCTCCATGCTGTTCAGGATCGAGGCGCCCGGCTTCCGGCTGTCATGGACCGTCATCATCATCGCGGCGGCGATGATCTTCAGCCTGACCGTCCTCGTGCTCGGCTCGCTCTGTGCGCGCGCGAAAGAACCCGGCGCGAGTTGGAGCGCAAGCCATGCGCGGTCTTCCGGCCGAAGTTATCGACTGGTCCGGCAGCGAAGGCCACGTCTTCACCCATGGCGAACGCTGGCGGGCCCTTGCAACGGAAACTCTGGCACCCGGGGAAACGGTCGAGGTGGCCGACGTCAAGGATCTGACCCTTGTGGTCAGGCGATCACCGCGAGCCGACAGCAAGGGAGATGTATGATGATGTTCGAGTATCTGAGCTATCTTGTTCTTATCGTCGTCGTGGTCATGTTTCTCGCGGCGGCGATCCGCATCTTGAGGGAATACGAGCGCGGCATCATCTTCACACTCGGTCGCTTCACCGGCGTGAAGGGTCCCGGCCTCATCATCCTCATTCCGTTCGTGCAGCAGATGGTGAAGGTCGATCTGCGGGTCGTGGTGCAGGACGTGCCGCCGCAGGACGTGATCACGCGCGACAACGTCTCGGTCAAGGTCAACGCCGTCCTCTACTTCCGCATCGTCGATCCCGAGCGGGCGATCATCAAGGTCGAAAACTTCATGGCCGCGACCAGCCAGCTGGCGCAGACCACGCTGCGCTCGGTGCTCGGCAAGCACGAGCTCGACGAGCTCCTGGCCGAGCGCGACAAGCTCAACGCGGATATCCAGGAGATTCTCGATCAGCAGACCGACGCCTGGGGCATCAAGGTGACCAACGTCGAGATCAAGCACGTCGATCTGAACGAGAACATGATCCGCGCGATCGCCAAGCAGGCCGAGGCCGAGCGGTTGCGGCGCGCAAAGGTGATCAACGCCGAAGGCGAGCAGCAGGCGGCCGAGAAGCTCGTCGAGGCCGGCCGGCTGCTGGCCCGCGAGCCGCAGGCGATGCAGCTCCGCTATTTCGCGGCCCTGCATGACATCGCCAGCGAAAAGTCATCAACCATCGTCTTTCCGTTGCCGACGGATCTGCTCAGCCACCTCGCCCCACCGCAGGCCGCAGCGAAGTGACTTTTCCGCGGTGGCAATGCTGCCGGGCTTTTGACCGTGGCGTGATTGCCGGAAAGGGCTCTTGCAAACGTCCCGCGCCAGGATGCAGACTGCGCGCGCTTGATGGGTGTCAACGTCTGCGGTTCTGCTGCCCGACCGGAATTCACGGTCACGCGCAGAAGCGAGAGGAGCATGACGCCATGCGAGAAATCGAAATCCACGACTATGCGCGACAGCTGCTGGAAGCGCACGGCGCGAAGGCCATCGCGGAAGCTGCCCAGAACGCTATCGACCTTGAAGCGAAGGGCGAGCAGGAACTGGCCAAAACCTGGCGGCATATCGAAGACGCCATGAAGCTCATGCGTGGGCCGCACCAGAGTTGAAGCGGCCCGTCCGCGCGCGACAAAACGTGGGGCGAATGCGCGCGGCGCTGAGCCGGACCGAGGTCGGTGCGGCGACGCCGGAGGCCGAACGCGACCAGCTCCAATGCAGGTCGCCTGGCGGCGGATCGACGGCAACGCGACAGGAGTGAAGCCATGACTCCGAACTGTGCGACAGCTGAAGATCTCCTGAAGGCGATCGACGACGAGAAGGTGCAGATGGTCGATCTGCGGTTCACCGACCTGCCGGGGGTTTGGCAACATTTTTCCGTTCCGCCGAGCGCAGTGAAGCTCGACGCTCTCAATGAGGGCTTTGGATTCGACGGCTCGTCGATCCGCGGTTTCCAGGAGATCCAGGAAAGCGACATGCTGGTTGTCCCGGATCCGACGACGGCCTTCCTCGATCCGTTCGCGACGACGACGACGCTGGTGTTGATCTGCAACATCCGCGATCCGGTCACCAGTCAATCCTACAGCCGCGACGCCCGCTTCATCGCCCAGAAGGCAGAGACTTACCTGAAAGGCTCAGGCCGCGCCGATACGAGCTATTTTGGCCCGGAGGCGGAGTTCTTCGTCTTCAACGACGTGCGCTACGGACAGGGAATCAATTACGCCTTCCACGAAATCGATTCCAACGAGGGCAGTTGGAACACCGGCAGGAAGGAAGCACCGAACCTGGGCCACAAGCCGCGCCCGAAGGAAGGATACTTTCCGGTTCCCCCGACCGACAGCATGCAGGCACTTCGCACCGAAATGGTGCTGACGATGGAGCAGCTCGGCATCCAGATCGAGGCCCATCACCATGAAGTCGCGACCGGCGGCCAGAACGAAATCGACATGCGCTTCACCACCCTCACCCGCATGGCCGACAACCTGATGATCTACAAATACGTGGTCAAGAACACGGCCCGCCAGCACGGCATGACCGCGACGTTCATGCCGAAGCCGCTATTCGAGGACAACGCGTCTGGAATGCACGTGCATCAGAGCTTGTGGAAGGGCGAGACCAACCTGTTCTACGACAAGGCGGATTACGCCGAACTGAGCGAGTTGGGCCGCTACTATATCGGCGGGCTGTTGACCCACGCCTGGGCGCTATGCGGGCTTTGCGCGCCGACCACGAACTCCTATCGGCGGCTGGTGCCGGGCTACGAAGCGCCGATCAACCTGGTCTATTCCCAGCGCAATCGCTCGGCTTGTTGCCGGATTCCCATGTATTCGCCGAACCCGCGGGCGAAGCGCGTCGAGTTCCGTTCACCGGATCCCTCCTGCAATCCGTACCTCGCCTTCGCCGCGATGCTGATGGCGGGCCTTGACGGCATCAGCAACCGCATCGACCCGGGCAGGCCAATTGACAAGAATCTTTATGACCTCCCGCCCGCCGAGGCGAAGGAGGTGAAGTCGACACCCGGATCGCTGGATCAGGCGCTTGACGCGCTCGAACGCGATCACGCGTTCCTGCTGCGCGGCGATGTGTTCACCCGCGACGTGATCGAAACCTGGCTGGACTACAAGCGACAGAAGGAGGTCGACGCCATCCGGCTGCGTCCCCATCCTCATGAGTTTCATCTCTATTACGACATCTAGCGCGTGTTCCGGCGAGAGCGGGCGCGCACTCGATTGTCGGTAAACACGAATTCGGTGGCGCTTGCGCCTTGATAAAATTGCGCATCCGCACAAATCGATTGTTGCATTGCGCCATCGAACGGTTGATGCCGACGGCTGTTCTGCAGCCTGTGCGGCGTGTGAACGAACGCGCGCCGGAGTACGCTCGTCTATTGACGCCGAGCCCGGCGCGGACCATCTTAAAATTCTGAACGCCCCCAGCTCCAAGGAGATTTGCGGTCGAGACGTTCAGTCTTTGTCATGTCCCAACGTCGCGACCGGGTGAATGGGCAAGGCAAGAGGCAGGGCGATGGTGACTTGACGCCATCGCCTCAAAGGTGAGCTGCGCCCTTTTTGGATTCTCCACGGCCTTCCATGGCAAGGAGGATAAGGGATGGTTGTCGCGCTGATACTGCTCCTGGTTGCTGTCGCCTCGGTGCTGTTTCACATCTTCAGCCCGTGGTGGTGGACTCCGATTGCCTCCAACTGGCGCTACATCGACGACACGATCAGCCTGACCTTCTGGATCACCGGCGCGGTCTTCTTCGCGATCATCGCGTTCATGGCCTATTGCATCTTCCGCTTTCATCACACGGACGGACGGAAGGCGCGTCTACGAGCCCGAAAACAAGCGGCTCGAATGGTGGCTCACGATCGGCACGACGGTCGGCGTCGCGGCCATGCTGGCGCCCGGCCTGATCGTCTGGCATCAGTTCGTCACGGTGCCTGCGGACGCCACCGACGTCGAAGTGGTGGGACAGCAGTGGCGCTGGAGCTACCGCCTTCCGGGCAAGGACGGGAAGCTCGGGACGTCCGACGTCCGCCTCATCAGCGCCGAGAACCCGCTGGGGTTGAGCCCCAACGATCCCAACGGCCAGGACGACGTCGTGATCGAGAGCGGCGACCTGCACCTGCCGATCGGCAAGCCGGTCAAGGTGCTGCTGCGCTCCATCGACGTCCTGCACAATTTCATGGTGCCTGAAATCCGCGCCAAGATGGACATGGTGCCGGGCGCGGTCACCTACTTCTGGTTCACGCCCACGCGGACGGGGACTTTCGACGTCCTCTGCGCGGAACTTTGCGGCCTTGCGCACGCGCAGATGCGCAGCAAGGTCACCGTCCAGGAACAAGGCGAATATCAAGCATGGCTGGAGCAGCAGCGAACGTTCGCGGAGCTGACCGGTCAAAGCCGCATCGTCAAGGCGACATACAAGGCGGGCGGCGAATGAAATGCTTGATGGGAAGTCAGGTCGCGAACGAGAAGGGGATCGGACGCGACCAATCTGAAGAGGGCATGCCGATGGTCGATGTCCTGTCTGACACAATCCCGCCGACGCCAATCCCGCCGGCCGAAGTGGCTGACGTCGAGCTTTATCATCCGAGAAGCTGGTGGACGACCTACGTTTTCTCGCAGGACGCCAAGGTCATCGCCATCCAGTACTCGCTCACAGCGATGGCGATCGGCATGGTCGCGCTGGTGCTGTCGTGGCTGATGCGATTGCAGCTGGGATTCCCGGGCACGTTCTCGTTCATCGATGCGAGCCAGTATCTTCAGTTCATCACCATGCACGGCATGATCATGGTGATCTACCTGCTCACCGCGCTGTTCCTGGGAGGCTTCGGCAATTACCTGATTCCGCTGATGGTCGGCGCCCGGGACATGGTGTTCCCGTACGTCAACATGCTGAGCTACTGGATCTATCTGCTTGCGGTGCTGGTGCTGGTCGCGACCTTCTTCGTGCCGGGCGGGCCGACCGGCGCCGGTTGGACGCTGTATCCGCCGCAGGCCATTCTCTCCGGCAGCCCCGGCGGCAACGAGTTGGGCATCATCCTGATGCTCGTGTCGCTGATCCTGTTCATCATCGGCTTCACCATGGGCGGGTTGAACTACGTGGTGACGGTGCTGCAGGCACGCACCCGCGGCATGACGCTGATGCGGATGCCGCTGACGGTGTGGGGTATCTTCACCGCGACCGTGATGGCGCTGCTGGCTTTTCCCGCCCTGTTCGTCGCCTCGGTGATGATGCTGCTCGACCGGCTGCTCGGCACCAGCTTCTTCATGCCGATGCTCGTCGAGATGGGGCAGCTGACGAAATACGGCGGCGGCAGTCCGCTGCTGTTCCAGCACCTGTTCTGGTTCTTCGGCCATCCCGAAGTCTATATCGTCGCGCTGCCGGCCTTCGGCATCGTCTCCGATCTGATCAGCACCCATGCGCGCAAGAACATCTTCGGCTACCGCATGATGGTGTGGGCGATCGTGGCGATCGGCGCGCTCAGCTTCATCGTCTGGGCGCACCATATGTATGTCAGCGGCATGCACCCGAAGTTCGGATTCTTCTTTGCGACGACCACGCTGATCATCGCCATCCCGACGGCGATCAAGGTCTACAACTGGGTCCTGACGCTCTGGCGCGGCGACATTCACCTCACCGTGCCGATGCTGTTCGCGCTGGCGTTCATCATCACCTTCCTGAACGGCGGCCTGACCGGCCTGTTCCTCGGCAACGTCGTGGTCGACGTGCCGCTCTCCGACACGATGTTCGTCGTCGCCCACTTCCACATGGTGATGGGCGTGGCGCCGATCATGGTGGTGTTCGGCGGGCTCTACCACTGGTATCCGAAAGTCACCGGACGGATGTACAATGACGCGCTCGGAAAATTCCACTTCTGGGTGACGTTCATCGGCGCCTATGCAGTGTTCTTCCCCATGCACTATGTGGGCCTGCTGGGCATGCCCCGCCGCTATCACGACATCGGTGAAACCTCCTTCATCCCGGCGTCCGCCCATGACCTGAATGCGTTCATGAGCGTTGCGGCGTTGATCGTCGGGTTCGCTCAGCTTGTGTTCGTGTTCAACTTCGCCTGGAGCCTGTTCAGAGGAAAAGAGGCCGGCGGCAATCCCTGGGGCGGCACCTCGCTGGAATGGCAGACGCCGCAGACCCCGCCGGGACACGGCAACTGGGGCAAGGAGCTGCCGGTCGTCTACCGCTGGGCCTACGACTACAGCGTCCCCGGCGCTTCCAAGGATTTCATCCCGCAGAATGAACCTCCGGCGGGCATGGCGGTGCAGGGGGCCCGTGCATGACCGCCATTGTCCTGTTCATGGCGGCGATCGCGGCGATTGCAGCGTGGTGGCTGTCGCAGCAGCGGCTGGCGGACAAACCTTGGCTCGAGCAAGGCGTCATCGACGATCATCGCAGCATCGGCGCCTGGTCCTTGCCGCCGGCGAAAATCGGCCTCGGCGTGTTTCTCGCGGTCGTCGGTTCGCTGTTCGCGCTGTTCGTCAGCGCCTACTCCATGCGCATGGAGTTGGTCGACTGGCGCGCCCTGCCCGTGCCGCCGCTGCTGTGGTTCAACACCTGTGTGCTGATCTTGAGCAGCGCCGCGCTGCAATGGGCGCAGAGCGCGGCACGTCGCGACGACCGTGATGACGTGCTGACCGGCCTCACGGCGGGGAGCATCTCTGCCGTCATCTTCCTGGTCGGCCAGCTGCTGGCTTGGCATCAGCTCAGCGCCGCGGGTTATGTCCCCGCCGCCAATCCCGCCAATGCGTTCTTCTATCTGATCACCGCGGCGCACGGGCTGCATCTGCTCGGCGGCCTTGTGGCGCTCGGCAGGACCACGGCCAAGGCGTGGCGCGGCGTCGAGATTCCGCGTCTGCGCCTGAGCGTGGAACTCTGCACCATGTACTGGCATTTCCTGCTGCTGGTCTGGTTCATCCTGCTTGCGCTGCTGACAGGCTGGGCGGACGATTTCGTCGCTCTCTGCCGTCAGTTGCTGACGTGAAGGAAGGGATGGCGATGGCGGAGACTGCACTGACGAACACCGGAGCATCCCCCGCGCGGCCCCCCGGCCTGCGAGGCGTTGCCGCCGACTGGTCCTCGGACCAGCGTGCGTTCAAGAACGTCTCGTGGGGGAAGGCCATGATGTGGATCTTCCTCCTCAGCGACACCTTCATCTTCAGCTGCTTCCTGCTCTCGTACATGACGGCGCGCATGTCGACGACCGTGCCGTGGCCGAACCCGAGCGAAGTGTTCGCGCTCGAGATTGTGGGACACCATATCCCGCTCATCCTCATCGCCATCATGACCTTCGTCCTGATCTCCAGCAGCGGCACCATGGCGATGGCCGTCAACTTCGGCTACCGCCAGGATCGCGGCAAAACCGCAATCCTGATGCTGGCGACCGCCGTTCTGGGCGCAACGTTCGTCGGCATGCAGGCGTTCGAGTGGACCAAGCTGATCATGGAGGGCGTGCGGCCCTGGGAGAACCCGTGGGGCGCCGCGCAATTCGGCTCCAGCTTCTTCATGATCACGGGCTTCCACGGCACCCATGTGACCATCGGCGTGATCTTCCTGATCCTCATCGCGCGAAAAGTCTGGCGCGGAGATTTCGATCAGCAACGACGCGGTTTCTTCACGAGCAGGAAGGGCAACTACGAGGTCGTCGAAATCACCGGCCTGTACTGGCACTTCGTCGATCTCGTGTGGGTCTTCATCTTCGCCTTCTTTTATCTGTGGTGAGGTGCGCATGACAGAGGCAGTGGCAGACATTGGACTACAACACCGCGCGACAGAGGCGCATGCACATGGCGCGCCGGCCGCAGGCGTTGCGGCGCATGCGAGCGGCCAGCAGCACCCGATCAAGGTCTATCTGGTGGTCTGGGGATGGCTGTTCGTTCTCAGCGCCTGCTCCTATCTCGTCGACTACTTCCACCTCCAGGGCTATCTCAGGTGGTCGCTGATCCTGTTGTTCATGGTCTTGAAGGCCGGCCTGATCGTTGCCGTCTTCATGCACATGGCCTGGGAGCGGCTGGCGTTGTGCTACGCCATCCTGCTGCCGCCGATCGCGGTGATGGTGTTTGTGGCGATCATGGTGTTTGAGTCGGACTACACGCATCTCACCCGGGTGATCTTTTTCGCCTCAGGAGGTTAGGAGACAGTCGGATGCGTGGTTTCATTGTCGTCCTTGCAGCAGCACTCTTCGCAATCGGCCTCGCCCAAGCCCAGGACGTGGCTTCGGGCGAGAAGGTCTTCCTCCAGTGCAAGGCCTGTCACCAGGTCGGCGAGACCGCAAAGAACGGCGTCGGGCCGGTGCTCAACGGCCTGCTCGGCCGGAAGTCAGGCACCATCGAAGGTTTCAGCTACTCGCCCGCCAACAAGAACTCCGGGATCACCTGGGACGAAGCCACGTTCCGTGAGTACATCAAGGATCCGAAGGCCAAGATCCCTGGCACCAAGATGGTGTTTCCGGGCTTGAAGGATCCGAAGCAAATCGAGGATATCCTCGCCTATCTCAAGCAGTTCGACGCCACGGGAAAGAAGAAGACGGCGATGGTCCCGGCCGGATCGAAGGTCGCAACGGTGGCGCAGTAGGCGCAGTTCACGCTGATCATCGATGGGATCGGGACGTCCCCGAGGCCACGGTGAATGTGAAATCGTGTCGAGCGCCTGACGCTGAAACCGCTCCTTAACCCTCTGTTAACCCGGTTTCTTAATGATCGGGTAAGGAACGGGGACGGGGCCATGAACCGCAGCATGCGGCGGGCGAAAGCCAAGGGCGGCAATGCCGGAACGATCTGCGCCGCGGCGGCCGCGCTCGCGTCGCGCGGGCGGCAGAACGAGGCCATCGCCGGCTTTCGGCAGGCGCTCGCGCTGACGCCAAGCTTTGCCAAGGCGCACACCAATCTTGCGAACGTGCTCTGCGAGCAAGGGCGGCTCGAGGAAGCCATCACGCATCTGCGACGCGCGATCGATTGCGCGCCGGAGCTGGCCGAACCGCACAACAGCCTCGGCAATATCCTGAAGCGCAAGGGCATGATGGCCGGCGCCGCACAGCTCTACGCGCAGGCGATTGCGCTCGACCCCGCCTATGCGGAGGCGCGCAACAACCTCGGCATCGCCCTTGTCGCCTTGCGCCGCACGGCCGAGGCGACCGCGCAGTTCCGCGAAGCGACACGCATCAATCCGCGCTTTGTCGACGCGCGGCTGAACCTCGCGTCGGCCCTGATCGATATTGACGCGACCGCCGATGCGCGCATGGAGCTTGATATCGCATGGCATGACCGCGACGCCGCGGCGTTTCCGCTGCCGCGCCTCGGCATGCTGTTCGTGCGCTGCGAAGCGCGCGACCGCGCCGCGGTCTGTTTCTCGGCGCATGCGGCGCAGTGCCCCGGCGATCGTGAAACGATGGCGTTGCTGCTGTCATGGTTAGGCGAGACGCCGGCCGCAACAGCGCCGCTCGGCGGCACGCTATCCTCGCCTCTCTGCGCGTAACGATCGTTCTGCCTTCGGCCGCCGTTCCAAACGAAGCCGGTCCTTCGCGTCCGACACGGACACGACGGCCATGCCGCTACATCATCACCGTGGTGACGAGCGAATAGACCATCGCAATGGAAAGCACGACGATCAGCAGCAGCATGACCGGAAGCTGCTTGCCGCGGCGTTGCAGGACGCCCCTGAATTTCGCCGCGCGTCCCAACGCGGCCTTCCCGTCATTGCCGGAAGTTGAACTGTCGGACATGACCAACCACCCTCACGTCTAGCTGCTGGATCATATCGCCCGCGGCCGGCCGCACGCTGCGACATGCCGTCCCAGACCCGGGAGTCACTATGGAGGCAGTGCAAACGCACCGCCAGCTCGCGCGCTAGACATCGCGGTCCCAACCTGGAATTCAATCGAGTGTCCGACACGCCCAAATATCCCGGGCTTTCACCGCATTTGTAGCGGCACGAAATCTGCCGGCGTGCGCTTGCCATCGCTGCTGCCGACGAAAACAAATATGCCATCCGTCGTGGAAACGATGTCGCCCTTTTGCAAACTGAAGTCATTGCGCACCTGATCCGAGGCTCGGCGCGCTCGCTCTGCCTCCTCTGACACAGGTGGATTCAGCGAACGTTCGGCCTTTCGACGCAGAAAATCGGCTTTGAGCTCCTCGCGCAAAGCCCGTGCACGAGCTGCTGCCACAGCAATCTCGGCCTTCCATTCAGTACGTTCTGAGGACTGGTCGTGAGCCGAGAGCGGCGTCACGGAACCAATCACAATCAGCACTGAGAATGCTGTAACGACGCGTCTCATGGATGGAACAATACCACTTGGCTGAGAACGATGACAACGACCAACGCTTCAATCGTCGTCGTCCGCGACCCCGGGCAGCGGCCGGCGCTGCAGCTGGTACAGCTCGCGCAGTTGCTGGTTCTGTTGCAGCTGCCGCTGCACTTGCGGGGACCGCATCAGCTTTTGCATCTGCGGGTCCTGCATCAGGTCCTGGAAGCGCGGATCGTCCATGATCTGCTGCTGCAGCTCCGGATCGCGCAGGATCTGCTGCGCAAGCGGGTTCTGCAGCAGTTGCCGGTCGCTCATGCCGCGCGGGCGGGCTTGCGGCGGCGGCTTCTGCTTCGGCTGCTCGGTCTGGGCAAGGATCATCGGCGCGGTTTCAGCCGTCGGCATGTCCGCGCCAGCGAGCTGCGCTGCTGCGGCGAGGCAGCCAATCATCAACAATCGCATCGGGAATTCGGTCGCTCGATTCGCAAGGAGACGATCAGCTTAGCCAATCGCCGCGCCGCTGCACACGGCTAGCCGGCAATCCCGACGTGAAGGTCCTGCCAGGCTCAACGCGCGCCTTGGCGGACGCGCGCCTTCTTCACCGGCTTGACGTTGTGCGAATAGTGGCCGGGTACCGACACCGACATGCAGGACCATGAGGTGCAGCCCTTCGGGACGACGACGCGGTTGCCGCCGTCAGACCAGGTCCTGGCGTGCGCGGAGGCGCTGACGAGGACGAGTGCGGCGGCAATCAGAAGCTTCTTCATGGGATGGCGGTCCGTTTCGCGTGGGGCTGACCCTGCTTAGCCGCCAGCCACCCCGGCCAATGTGAGGCAAGTCACGTCCGCAACCTGCCGCACCCCGGTTCCGTACCTTTCCCAGCGAATGTGACGTCACGCACAGCATCACACACAGCGACCGGGCATGGTGTGAACGACATTGAGGAACGAACCGCCCAACCGGGTGACCAACAGGAGGCTGCCATGAACTTCTCGAACACCCTTCGCACCGGTATCAGCGCGGTCGTTCTCGCCGCTTCGCTGATTTCCTTCGCCGCGCCGAGCTCCGCAGAGATCGCGACCGCCGAACAGCGCGCGGCCTGCACGCCGGACGCCTTCCGTCTCTGCTCCAGCGAGATCCCGAACATCCCGGCGATCACCGCGTGCATGAAGAAGAACTTCACCAATCTCAGCCCGGCCTGCAAGGCCGTGTTTCCGAAGTAATCTGAAATCTCGAAGAAGCGCCGCCGATCCGAGCGGCGCCAGGGGACAAAGGCAATCGCGGCCGGACGGCAGGACCTCGAGCGATCCGGCGGCGTTTTCTCAACTGGAGGAGACCGCCATGTCCTTATCTTACTACCGCACGAAACCTGATCGCCGCTTCGGCTTCGTCCTGATCGCCGTGTTCACGCTCGGCATCCTTGGCGGCTCGCTCGCCACGTTCCTCAACGGCGGCCATGTGCCGGCGTCCGGGACAGCCGTCGTGCATCTGACGAAGACCACCGCGCCGCTTTGAGGGCGTTGTCGAATCTCACAAATGCCCCGCTCGTCATGGCCGGGCTCGTCCCGGCCATCCACGTCTTTCACTCATCAGCGGCTGTAAGACGTGGATGCCCGGCACAAGGCCGGGCATGACGCCTCAAATACCGCATCTCGCGGCTCGGTATCACGCCGGCTCGAGGCCGAGGCTCTTCACCAGATCGATCCAGACCGGCTTCTCTTCGTTGTAGAGCTTCTGGGTCTCCTCGAACGTCATCGCCGGCTCGTCGATGCCGAAGGTCTTCATCATCTCCTGCACCTTGTCGCTCTTGCCCGCCTCGACCAGCCACTGGGAGATCTTCATGACGATCTCCTTCGGCGTGTTGGCCGGGACCGAGCAGCTCTGGAAGCCGGTCAGCTCGAAGCACTTCGAGGTCGTTCCCTGCTCCTGGAAGGTCGCAACATCCGGCAGCAGCGGATTGCGCCGGCGCGACACGGCGATCGCCGCGCCGCGGCCACCCTGCAGCACCGCCTGCGCGCGCGCCGTAGCTGCCGATCGCAGCGTCGAGCGTCTGGCCGGCAAGGTCGGCCCACATCGGCGCCTCGCCGCGATAGTGCACCGGCTCGATCTTCAGTCCGTACTGCTTGTTCAGTTCGGCCACCGCCATATGCGCGAACGAGCCGGCCGCGTACGTGCCGACGCTCACCTTGTCGTTCTTCTTGCAGTAGTCGACGAACTCCTTGAGGTTCTTTGCGCCGCTCTTCTGCGCTCGCGACCATCGGCAGGCTGCCCGCCGGCATGATCGAGATCAGGATGAAATCCTTGTCCGCGTCGTAAGGCACGTCCTTCATCAGCACGCGGTTCATGATCATCGTCGTCGAGATCGTGAACTGCCAGGTGTAGCCGTCGGGCGCAGCGCGCTTCACCTCGAGGGCTGCGACCGTGCCGCCGGCGCCCGCCTTGTTCTCGACGATGATCGGCTGTCCGATCTTCTTCGAGATCACATCACCATAGGTGCGCGCGAACAGGTCGGTCTGGCCGCCTGCCGGATAGCCGGCGATGATCTTGATCGGCTTGTTCGGCCAGGCGGCTTGTGCGGAGGCCTGCGTACCAATGATCGGCAGCGTGGCCGCTGCCGCTCCCGTGGCGAGAAAATTGCGACGGGTGAAGTCGAATGACATTCTTGTCTCCAAGTTGTTGTTGCCGTCTCTTTAAGACGGGTTGCCCCTTAAGAACGGGTTGCCGTTTAGCACGTACTGGCTGCAATTAAGTGCAGTTTGCAACCGATGAAAAGCATTCTAAGCCCGCATGCCCGGCGAAAATTTGGGCAGCCAGCGTGATGCTGGCCGCTCCTAGCGCGATCGAAACGACGCTTTTGTGTCTTACTCCGGCGTCAGGCCGAGACTCGACACCAGCCTCAGCCAGATCGGCCCCTCCTCCTTGAAAAGCTTCTGGAATCCCGTCGCGGCCGATCGCGGATTCGTCGATGCCGAAGGTGTCGAGGATCTGCTGCACCTTCTCGCTCTTGCCAGCCTCGACGAACAGGTTCGAGTAGCGGTTCACCAGTTCCTCCGGCATGCCGGTCGGCCCGACGGCGCAGATCCAGCCCTTGAGCCGGAAGGCATCCGAGATGATGCCCTGCTCCTTGAAGGTCGGGACGTCGGGGAGCTTGCGCATGCGCTTATCCAGCGACACGGCGATGGCCCGGCCCTTGCCGGTCTGCAGCACGCCTTGCGCCGCCGCCCAGCTTCCGGTCGCCGCCTGGATCGATCCGCCGGCGAGGTCGGTCCACATCGGCGCTTCGCCGCGATAATGCACGGCCTCCATGTTCAGGCCGAAATGCCTGTTCAGCTCGGCGATCGCAATGTGGGCGTAGGAGCCCGCCGCGTAAGTGCCGGACGTTGGTCTTGTTCTTCTTCGCGTACTCGGCGAATTCCTTCAGGTTGGTCGCGCCCGTGCCGGTGTTCACGACGAACGGCAGGCTGCCCGACGGCATGTAGGAGAGCAGCACGAAGTCCTTGTCCGGATCATAGGGCAGGCTCTTGTAGAGCACCTTGTTCATGATCATCGTCGTGGAGATCGTGAACAGCAGCGTGTAGCCGTCGGCGGCCGCGCGCTTGACTTCGAGGGCGCCGACCGTGCCGCCGGCGCCGGCCTTGTTCTCGACCACGACAGTCTGTCCGACCTGTTTCGAGATGTAGTCGCCGTAGGCGCGCGCGAAAATATCGGTCAGGCCGCCGGCGGGATATGAGACGACAAATCTGATCGGCTTGTTCGGCCAACCCTGCGCGATGGCAGGTGCACCAATAAGCGGCAGTGTGGCCGCTGCTGCGCCAGTTCGAATAAGCGTACGGCGCGTAAGTTTGATTGGCATGTTTCCCTCCTTGTTGGGTGTGCGGGTCAACCTCCGTCTTCTTGGTTTTGGATTGTTTGCATGATCGCTTCCGAAGCTCGCGCTCAAGCGAGCTTCGGCAACAGCAGTTTTAGCAAGTTTTCGAACGCCGACCGGGTATTGATCGTCCGGCTCGACGTCCGAAATCACTCCGGTGTCAGTCCGAGGCTCGACACCGCATTCAGCCAGATCGGGCCTTCTTCCTTCACAAGCTTCTCGAATCCCGGACGGCCGATGGCGGAATCATCGATGCCGAACTGGTCGAGCAGTTGCTGGATCTTCTCGCCCTTGCCGGCTTCCACGAACAGGTCGGAGAAACGGTTGGCGATTTCGTCCGGCATGCCGGCAGGTCCGACCGCGCACACAAACCCCTGCAGGCCGAAGACCTTTGATGTGACGCCCTGCTCGGCGAACGTTTGCACGCCGGGCAGCTTCTTCATCCGCTTCTGCGACACCGCGATCGCACGCCCCTTGCCGGTCTGAAGCACGTTCTGCGCGACGAACCAGGCGCCGGTGCCGCCTTGCAGCGATCCGGCCAGGAAGTCGGCCCACATCGGCGACTCGCCGCGGTAGTGCACGGCCTCCATGTTCAGGCCGTAGTGCTTGTTCAGCTCCGCGACGACGAGATGAGCGTAGGAGCCGGCGGCATAGGTGCCGATGTTCGTCTTGTTCTTGCGCGCATACTCGGCGAGCTCGTTGAGATTGGTGATGCCGGTGCAGGTGGCGACGATGGTCGGCAGGCTGCCGGCAGGCATGTAGGACAGCAGCACGAAGTCCTTGTCGGGATCATAAGGCAGGTTCTTGTAGAGCACCTTGTTCATGATCATCGTCGTCGAGATCGTGAAGAGGATGGTGTAGCCGTCGGCAGGCGCACGCTTGACCTCGACGGCGCCGACCGTGCCGCCGGCACCGGCCTTGTTCTCGACGACGACCGGCTGTCCGACCTGCTTCGAGATGTAGTCGCCATAGGCGCGGGCAAAGATGTCGGTCGCGCCGCCTGGCGGATAGCTGACAACGAACCTGATCGGCTTGTTCGGCCAGCTCTGCGCGATGGCTGGTGCGCCGATGAGCGGCAACGTTGCCGCTGCTGCGCCGCTGCGAAGAAGAGTGCGGCGCGTAAGTTTGGTGGTCATTTTTTTCCTCCGTTGAATGTTATTTGCGGGTCGACTCCGTCTTCTTGTTAGTTCGGATCAGTCTAGGCGCGTTCGTCTCTGCCGCCCAAGCAGATTGATGCCGCAGGTCAAAGCTTGCGCAACGGATATGGTCCGCCGCGCAGAACGCGGCGCATACGCCACCAGCCAAAGGTTTTGCGCACACGCGATGCGGCGGTTGAGCGAGGCGGGTTGAGCATCAAAAACGCGCGTCGCGAGAAATGGCGAACAAAGTCAAGACCATCCGGGAGCAATGGAAGGCTCGTCCGGTTTCTCCGCGGAGATGATGGCGCAGTGCGGTTTCGACAGCCTCACTGTCGATCCTGCAGCACGGCGTGCAGGACTATCTCGATGGTGCACTGCTTTCAGGCAATGCAGGCGTATGACGTCGGGTGACATGGGGTGATGGCGGCTGGTCGCGTCAAGGGCACTCCGCAGTGCTCACCTGATCCGCTCCAGTGATTCGGCCAGGGAGGGCACCCCATGACGAGGAGCTCGCGATCAATAAAGCAGCCAAGACTTACGCCGGTCTCGATGTGTCGCTGAAGGAGACAGCCATCTGCGTCGTTGATGATGCCGGAAAGATCGTATTCGAGCGCTCGGTGGCCACCGATCCTCGAGGTGATCGCCAAGTACCTCGTCAAGCATGCTCCTGGCCTCGAGCGCGTCGGCCTTGAGAGTGGTTCTACCTCGGCCTGGCTGTGGCGCGAGTTTCGCAAGCCTCGGTTTGCCTGTCATCTGTCTCGATAGTCGTCATGCGCACCGCGTGCTGTCAATGAAGCGCAACAAGAATGATCGCAATGATGCACGCGGCCTCGCCGATCTCGTTCGCATGGGCTGGTACCGCGAAGCGCGCGTCCGATCGATTGACGCGCAGTTCATCCGTTCGATGCTGCTCATCCCGGCAGCAGTTGCTGCAGGCGCGCCGCGCATCGAGAACCAGATTCGAGGAGCCCTCAAGACGCTCGGCGTGATGACCGGGCTCGACCAAGGGACGTGCGCTTCATGCCGCGTGTCACCGAGCTGCGTGCCGACAACGACTGGCTCGGCCCCGTGCTCGATCCGCTGATCGCCGCTCACGCCTCGATCGCGAAGCAGCTGAAGGTTGTCTCGGCTAGCGTTCTCGATGCCGCCCGTGAGGACGCCGATGTGCGCCGGATGATGACCGTGCCCGGCATAGGCGCCATGACGGCGCTTGCATTCAAGGCAGCCATCGACGACCCGAAGCGCTTCACCTCATCTACCAAAGTCGGTCCGTACCTCGGGCTGACGCCGCGGCAGTATCAGTCGGGCGAGAGCGAATGGATTGGCGGCATCGGCAAGACCAACGATCCGCTGCTTCGCAGCTATCTGTACGAAGCCGCCGGCGTGCTCATGACGCGCGTCCGCCGCGATCATGTCCGCTGAAGGATGTGGGCGCTACGGCTTGCCAAGCGCATCGGCTGGAAGCGCGCCTCCATTGCCGTGGCCCGCAAACTTGCCGTCATCCTGCATGCCATCTGGCGCAACGGCACCGAGTTCGAGTGGCAGACGGCCGAGGCCTTGGATAGCCTGATCCACCACGACACAGCTTCCGCGCGAGCGGAAGGCGTCCCTGCCGGGACGACGGGCAGATTGACCTCGTAGCGATCGTCGCGGGCCCTGGACGCACCGCGCGGGTAACCCAGTGAGGCATCTTCTCGACGAAGCCCATCCTGAGGCGGGCAATCCGACCTCGTAAAGAACCTTGCGCCCGGCATCGGTCGCTGTGTGGAGTGAGTTTGTTTTCAACGAGTTGCGATCCGCGCAAAGGCTGACTCTCTCACCTCGGGTCGGGCCACGGTTCTTGCATGCCAAAATGCGAAGCGCTTCCCAGCCAGCTCGGTTCGTCTGTAGCACCCCTGATAGCTGTCGAACTTGCTGCATCTGCGAGAACTTCAGGGTCGTGCCAAGAGCAGACGTTCCCCCGAGGCGAATTTCCCGACCCGCGCTACTCGCCTATGCTGGAAAGCAATTCGTCGAGCTGCTCCAGCTGCTCCGGCAATGCGGCCGCCGAGCCCTGTAGTGCTTCCTCGAGCGCCTCCTTGGACGGATAGACTTCGTGGAAATTCAGCAGTGTCTTCCCGCCCTGGTCCTCGAAGGTCACGGTCGTGATCGCGCCCTCTTCGCCCTCGTCGTTGGTCCAGACGATGCGCTCGTTCGGCACCACCTCGAGATACTTGCCGTAGAAGGCCATGGTGTCCGAACCGCCGGCGCCGAATTCCAGCCGATATTTGCCGCCGGTACGGACGTCCATATCGCACGATACGAGCGAAACGCCGGATGCCGATTTTGGCACCCACCAGCGCTGGAACAGCTCGGGCTGGCTCCACGCCCTGTAAACCGTGCTCGGCGGCGCATTGAATGTCCGCGTTACGACGAGTTCGCGATCCCCTCTGCGCTCGACTGACGTGCGGTTCTGCGCACCACCTGCGCTGTTAACTTGCTGGTTCATCGCTTCCCTCCTGTTTCATTTCGCTGATGATTTCGTCCAATGCTTCGAAGCGGGCCTCGAAGAGCTTGCGGTGCGCCTCGATCCACTCGGCCTCCGCCTTGAGGCCGTGTTTCCCAAGCTTGCAGGTTCTCACCCGTCCGACCTTCTGCGTGACGACGAGCCCCGCCCGCTCGAGAACCTGGACGTGCTTCTTCATGCCGGTCAGCGTCATCTGGAACTTATCCGCGAGACTGGTGATCGACGCGTCCGCTCGGCCAAGCTGATCGATGATCCCGCGGCGGGTCGCATCGGACAGCGCCGCAAACGAGAGATCGAGGGGAGGATTTACATACTGAACCATATAGTTCAGTTTCTAACCTGCTCGCGCAGAAAGCGCAAGCGTCCCGAACTTTCCCTGCCGTAGACCGGTCATTCGAGGTCATGCACCGCGGCGGCGGCAGCAAAATCGTCTGCTGCGGGTCACGAACGGGAGTGCTCACATCAAGCCGAGCCTGTCTCAAGTACCTCAGAAAGCTGACGGGATCGCTGCCGTGCACAAGCGGCCTCGTTCGTTAGACGCTCGTCTTCCAGTACGTTGTGAATGAGATCTCGGAGGTTTTGGGCGGCCCCCTCATGCTGGTCGGGTCACGCTCTCCTGCGCCTGCGGCGCAGCCGAGCCGCTCTTCGTCTCGGCCCTTCGGGTGTCGATCGTTGCCGCGGAGCCCGTTGCACGCCAGAACGGCCAGAAAGAGCGGTTGTGCGTGCGGCCCGTGCCCTTGACACGACCACCCGCCATCAAAGACGATCACTGCGGTGCGGTCCGAGCTTGGGCGCAAACTTCGCGGCAGGCCCTGAACGTCAGCCGCCGACGATCTTGGCGATGCACAGCAGCGTGATCAGTCCGAGAAACAACAGATCCATGTAGGCCTTCAGTTCGCCCTGATGCCGCAGCATCGCCACCTCGCGGATCGCCTGCTTCTTGCCCGGCGAGTTGGCGACGTTGGTGACCGCATTCCTCACTTCGGCTTCCAGCCGCTCGATCCGGGAATAGAAGTGGAATTGGCGTAGCGCCGAGACGACGCGCATGAGGCTGTAGGCGAGCACAAGGCCTGCGATGATCGTGCGCTCTTCGTATTTGGTCAGAAAGTTCAGCGTGAAATAGACGACGGCGAGGAAGGCGAAGTTCGATACGAAGCGATAACAGTAACTGATGATCGTCAAGGGCGCGGCCTCCCGGCTGACGGTGAATTTACGAAGCGCGTATGCAGTATGCAGGCGAAACGAGTTCGCTCAGAGAGAGCGATCTCGCTCGCGAAATTCCAGTTTGGAGGCGAACCGATGCGGAGCATCACGACCGGAGCCGCTGAAGTTCGTCACTCCCGTGGCAGCTTTCACGCGGTGCTGCTCTGATGCGCCATTCACGCCGCGCGGCAGGCACGATGGCTCATCGTTTAGGTGATTCCGTATTCTGATACTACTGCACCGCAACGCAGCGGCGACCCGGATTCCATTTCGGCATTGCGAATCGCTATCCTCGGCCATCATCGCCTGCCAGGCCTGGGCGAGCGGCCTGAAATCTGGCGCGCGGTGTCATAACATTCGCCCGCGATCGTTTCCCACGGCTGCGCGCTGCGCATGAAGAAATGCGCCGCGGGCCTGAGCCACGACGTATCGTCCAGCGAACCGGCGCGGATCGTCATGGCCTCCGGCCGCCCGTCCCGCTCGCCATAGATCCGGCCGCCGCAGTCGGCGCAAAACCAGTTGATCGTCGCCGTCCGCTCGCGCCGACATTGCGCCAGCCCTTCGGGCTGCCCTTGACGATGCGCAGCGTCTCGGTTGCGACCGGCATGTTCAGCGCAAACGCGCTGCCCGACCGGCGCTGGCACTCCGTGCAATGGCAGGCGTAGAGCAGATACGGCATCGCCGTGATTTCGTAGCGGATCGCGCCGCAGGCGCAGCCGCCGGTCAGAGGCAACACTGGGCGCTTGAAAGCGGTCATCGATTTGTCCTCGTCCGCAATCGGCGAGGATTCTTACGCGTTCCTCCCCGGGACCGGCCGCGACGTTACCTGAAACACGCCGGCGCAGCGAAGCGCGATCTTGCCGTCGGCAAGGATCCGGCCCGATGAATGCGCAAGCGTCTTGCCGACGCGATCGACCTGGCCGACCGCCTCGAGCCACGCACCGATCGGCGCCGAGGAGATGTAATCGAGGCTCAGATGCGCGGTGACCAGCGCCAGCGGCGGTGTCGTGCTCATCGCCAGCAGCCGCCCGAGATGGACGTCGGCGAGCGCCGAAAACAGCGCGCCATGGCAGGTGCCGCGGGTGTTGACGTGGCGCGCGTCGACCCTGAGGCCGAGCCGATAGTCCGCCCCCTCGCCCGCCTCATAGATCGGGCCGATCAGATCGAGGTAGCCCGAGAACGCTTCGACGGTGAAAATCCTGCAGGTACATCACTCACGAGGACAACTCCCTGGGCATCGGATGCGCATTGGCTGCAAAACGTTATACATAACGATCGTTACGCGTAAACAGAAAAGATAACGCTCGTTATCGAAAGGCTCTGCCGATGCGAATGACCCCGGAAAACAAGGACAAGGCGCGCGCCGCCCTGGTCGACGCCGCCGGAAAACTGTTTCGCGAGCAAGGTGTTGCCGCCACCGGCATCGACGCAATCGCGCGCGAGACCGGGCAGACGTCCGGCGCGTTCTATGCGCACTTCCCGTCCAAGGCGGATGTCTTCCGTGATGCGGTCGAGGCCGGATTTGCGCGGCTGATCGGCGGCATCAAGCGCACCGGCGAAGGCGGCCGCGGTGCGCGCTGGGCAGGTCTGTTTGCGCAGGCGCTATCTCTCGCCTGCCCGACGCGATGCCGTCGGCCAGGGCTGCCTGCTGCCGACGCTTGCGAACGATGCCGCGCGCGCAGGCCAGGCGAGACACATCGGCTGTTCGGCAAGATGCTCACCGAGGCGGCGAGCCGAGCTCGCGAAGGGCTGCGGCGAAGGACGACGGAGCGCGGCGAGGATCGCGCGTTCGCGATCCTGGCCCTGTGCGCCGGCGGGTTGATGCTCGCGCGCGCCGTTCCGGACGAGGCGACCTCGGACAGGATGCTCAAGGCCTGCCGCGAGGCCGCAGCCGAAGCTCGCGAAGGACTTGGTTGGAAGCGAACGCGAACAGCAACGCTGAAGTCGTCATTACCGCTGCACAGATCGCGATTCCGGACGCACGCTCGCGCCCCGTCCGCGGTCACGCAGCCCTTGCGTTCGCCGTCCAGCCGTCGAAGGCCGGATCGCTCGCCTCGGCATATTCCTTGCGCAGGCGCGCGACGAACTCTTCCACCGACAGGATGCCCTTGACGCTGCCGATGCCCTGGCCGGAGCCCCAGATCTCCTTCCACGCCTTCGGCTTCGTGCGCTCGCCGGACTCCGACGTGGCAAAGCTCATCTGCGTCTTGTCGGACGTCGGCAGCGCTTCCGGATCGAGACCCGCGTTCTTGATCGACGGCTTCAGGTAGTTGCCGTGCACGCCGGTGAAGGCGTTGGAGTAGACGATATCGTCGGCGCCGTGTTCGACCACCATCGCCTTGTAGCCAAGCGCCGCGTTCGCCTCGTGGGTGGCGACGAAGGCCGTGCCGATGTAGCCGAAGTCAGCGCCGAGCACGCGCGCGGCGCGCACCGCGCGGCCGGTGCCCATCGCGCCCGAGAGCGCGATCGGGCCGTTGAACCACTCGCGCGTCTCGGTGACGAAGGCGAGCGGCGACACGGTGCCGGCGTGGCCGCCGGCGCCCGCGGCGACGAGGATCAGTCCGTCGGCGCCCTTCTCCGCCGCCTTGTGCGCGAACGTCTGGTTGATGACGTCGTGGAAGACGATGCCGCCCCAGTTGTGCACCGCCTGATTGAGCTCGGGCCGCGCGCCGAGCGAGGTGATGATCATCGGCACCTTGTGCTTCTCGCACATGGCGAGATCCGCATCGAGGCGGTTGTTGGAGCGATGCACGATCTGGTTGACCGCGAACGGCGCCGACAGGCGATCCGGATTCTTGCGGTCGTGCTCGGCGAGCTCTTCCTTGATGCGCGCCAGCCACTCGTCGAGCATCGACTGCGGCCGCGCATTCAGCGCCGGGAACGAGCCGACGATGCCCGCCTTGCACTGGGCGATCACGAGTTCCGGTCCCGAGACGATGAACATCGGCGAACCGATCACCGGGATGGAGAGCCGGTTCTTGAACAAGGCAGGAATTGGCATTTCGAAATCCCTCAGGGTGTTTGGTGTCGCCCGCGTCCGGCCGATCGCTCGGCCGCGGCGGGACTGAATGTGGCGCGCACGATGCCAGAACGCCGTCCAGATGCAATCCGCCAGATCGGTCCGTTTTCGCGATAGGCCAATGCGCCCGCCGCAACCGTGCGATGATGGGCATCATGTCTCAGCCGCGCCCGCGGCGTTGGCCTACTGGCAGGCGGCGCGGGTCACGAACGTCTCGATGCGGCAGTCGCCCGCCTTGCGCTGGTAGCCGGGCAGGTAAATGCGCGGATTGCAGGTTTCGGCCGACTCGGTGTCGAGGCTCCGCCCGGTGGTGTAGCCCTTGTCCTTGCAGAGCGTCTCGGTCGCGGCGTAGCAGTCGGGCGCGCCGTTGGCGGAGCGCGGGCACAGCGCGCGCCCGCTCGCAAAGCCTGCGACCGGAATATTCGTCAGCGTGTCGAGCGTGCCCTTGTTGATGTCCTGGATGCGCTGCTGCGTATCCTTCAATCCGGCTGGACATGCCGTCGGCGGAATCGCGCAGCCAGTCGCCGAGCTTGTCGAGCAGTCCGGGCCGGCTCGACGGCTGCGGGTCGGCGGGCGGCGGCGAAGCGGGCGGCTGCGGCGCGAACGATGCCGGCGGCGGCTCGCCCGCGGGCGGCGTCTGCGCCTGCGCCTGCGATTGCGCCTCGACGATCAGCGCGAATGAGCCGAGCATCAGCGCGGCTGCAAACGCTGCGCCACGGGCACTTGCCGAGAATCTCACGATCGCCGTCAGCAGCATGCGGTCAGCCTACGCCGTCGCGCGCGTCGGAGAAAGGGCGATGACCGACGCTGCGCGGCGTCAAAACAGCCAGTAAGACGACGACGAATCCGAGCACCAGCCCCACCGCGCCGATCGTCACCCAGAAGCCGAGACGCTTCTCGATGATCTCGCGCGCCTGCGGTCCGTAGCGATTGAGCAGGAACGCGAGCAGGAAGAAGCGCGCCCCGCGGGTGATGATCGACAGCACGATGAACAGGAACAGGTTGTAGCCGGCAAAGCCCGAGGCTGATCGTCACCAGCTTGTAGGGGATCGGCGTCAGTGCCCTTGATGAGGATGATCATCGCGCCCCATTCCGCATAGGACTCGCGGAATGCGTCCATCTTGTTGCCGTAGCCGTAGAGCTGGATGATCCAGCCGCCGATGGAATCGTAGAGCAGCGCACCGATCGCGTAGCCGAGCACGCCGCCCGCCACCGAGGTGATGGTGCAGACCAGCGCGAACAGCCAGGCCTTGCGCGGCTGCGCCAGCGACATCGGAATCAGCATCACATCGGGCGGCACCGGAAAGAACGAGCTTTCGGCGAACGAGACCATGCCGAGGATCCAGACCGCATAGGGCTTGTCGGCCGCGTCGATACACCAGTCGTACAGTCGTCGCAGCATGAGGCGGCCGGCTCCGAAAGAAGAATTCGCGCTGTCAGGGATATGACGGAGGTGCGGATGTCAACGCCGCTTCGGCGCGCGGCGGGCATCCAGCGCGATCACCGGGCGGCGCACGGCCATGGCGGCCGCGGGCTTGGCGACGCTGACAACGGGTTTTCGCGGCGCCGGCTTTGCGGTGACACGCGATTTCGGCAGTTTCTCGGCAATGCCGAGCATCCGTTCGCGCCGGTCCATCTCGGCCCAGACGTCCTGCGGGCGCAGGCCCGAGGCGGCCCAGATGACCGTAAGGTTGTAGATCAGATCGGCGCTTTCGCGCGCGAGCGCGTCGCGATCACCCTTCATGGCGTCGATGACCACTTCGATGGCCTCTTCGGCGAGCTTCTTGGCCATCTTGGCATGGCCATGCTGGAACAGCCGCGCGGTCCTTGAGACGCCGGGGTCCAGCTCCTTTGCTGCAATGATCGCCTTGTAAAGGCGATCTACCGAATCAGTCATGGAACCATCCTAACGGAAAGGCATGGTCCACGTGTTAACGGCCGGCCGAAAATTTGCCTGCTCTGGTAAACACTTGGCGATGACTGTGCCGCCGCTGGCGCATGTGACAGGATCATGTCGCCCTTAAGGGACGACGACCACTAAAAGCCGATCCGGGGCACACCGGTGGGGTTTGCCGAGTTCGGGTTCTGGGGGTCGATGCGCTGCCGGCGGTCGTGCGGGCTCGCCACGCCACCGTAAGGTTGCCGGTAAGCACGTGGCTGATGATAGACACGCGGCTGGTGGTAGACGCGCGGCGCGCCACTATAGGCGTACGGCTGCCGGTAGACGTAGGGATCGTAACCGTACGGGTCATAGTAGTATTGAGCGCGCCGGTAGGCGCGCCGCTGCTGATCGGCTGGCGATGACCGCACCGATCGTGCCTGCCACCATGCCCATCATGGCAAGCCCCGCCGCATTGCCGCGCCGTGCGCGGTAACGCTTGCGCGAGCCGAACTCGGCGCCGTCAGCGGCAGCCAGTTGCTCGCCGGTCGCTGTCGACGCGCGCGCGAGCGGCGCTGCGTGCGCGTCGAACGCCGTCACGACCAGCGCCGCGATCGACGCCAGCAGCAAGGCCCGCGCACTCAGCAACCGCGAACCGGCAGTACCCGAACGATAAAGCATCATGTCACCATATGCCGTGCGGCAGCGCTCGCCCGTTGGACGATCCTTAAGGTTAAGGCCGCAGCTTCAACACTCCAGATTAGTCCCGCGAACCTGAATGCCGCTTGAACGGCCGTGTTCCGCCCTGCGACCTTTCGTCCATCCCCAGGCGGCCTTTACAGCGTCACGTAACCATCATTCGGCCCGTGGATACATTCGCTGTCGCGCTGCGCGCGAACCTGTGTTTTTATGCCTTCGGCGCAAGGCCTCATTGCTTGAGTCGACGCCCAATAATCGAAGTTCGTACCATGCGTGTTCAGCCAGCCGCTCGACGATTTTTTTTGGTCTCGCTCCTCAGTGCGCTTGCGCTCGTGGGCGCGGTTGCGAGCCCGGCGGAAGCTGCGTCCTTCGTCCGTTTCACCCTCGACAAGCGCATGGACGGCGCCGCCGTGCCGTTCGCGGTCGCCGGCAACCGCGGCCTCTATCGCGCCGAAAATCTCGAGGTCCAGACCAACACGGTGACCAATTCGACCGAGGCGCTGGCGCGGCTCGCCAAGGGCGACGCCGACATCGCGCTCGCCGACTTCAACGACCTGATCCGCTATCGCGACGGCGGCAACGGCATGCCGCTGAAGGCGGTCTTCATCCTGCACAACGAGAACGGCTATGCGATCATCGCCCGCCGCAGCCGCGGCGTGGACAGCGTGACCGATCTGCAGGGCAAGACGCTCGGTGTCGCCGAGGGCGACCTCGCGATCAGGATGTGGCCGGCGGTGGCCAAGCACATCGGCTTCGATGCCAGCAAGGTCAAGCTCGAGAAGATCGGCGCCGCGGTGCGCGAGCCGATGCTCTCGGCCGGCCAGGTCGACGCCGTCAGCGGCATGTCGTACGCATCTGCGCTCAACCTGCGCGACCGCGGCGTGCCGCAATCCGACCTCGTCATCATCCGCTTCGCCGACTTCGGCGACCGCTCCTACGGCCAGGCGCTGGTGGTCAATCCCGCATTCGCCGCCGCCAATCCCGAAGCCGTGTCGGCCTTCATCCGCGCCGTCATCAACGCCACCCGCCTTGCGGTCAAGGATCCGGCCCGCGCCGCCGACGACGTTCTGACTCAAATGGACGGCGGCTCGCGCGAGCTCGAGCTCGAACGCGTTCGCACCGTGCTGCGCGACAACATCGCCACGCCCGAGGTCCGGCGCGACGGGATCGGCGCGGCATCAGCCGAGCGCTTCGAGAAGTCGCTCGAGCAGATCGCGTTCGACTTCAAATTCCGCAACCGCCCCGCCCTGAAGGACATCTTCGACGACGCTTTCCTTCCGCCTCCCGGATCGCGTAAGATCGACTGAATTCAAATTGCAGAGCGCGTGCTGCGCCTCTTCCCGTCGGTCAGTGTCACGAATGTCGCTTCTTCGCCTCTACGGTCGTGTTCTGCAATCGCTTGGACCGGAAGCCCGGCTGGGCTGGCTGCTCGCGTCGCCAACGTGCTGCTCGCGGTCGCGCAGTTCGCCGAGCCCGTGCTGTTCGGCTGGATCATCGACGCCCTGTCGAACAGCCAGGCGGCCGGCACGCGCGCAACGGTATCGGCCTCGGTCTGGCCGCTGCTCGGCGCCTGGGTCGCGTTCGGGCTGTTCACCATCGGCTGCAGCGTGTTCGTCGCCCTGCATGCCGACCGGCTGGCGCACCGCCAGCGCCAGGCGGTGCTGACCAACTATTTCGACCACATCCTGCAGCTGCCTTTGACCTATCACACCGGCGTGCATTCCGGGCGGCTGATGAAGGTGATGCTGCAGGGCACCGACGCGCTCTGGCGCATCTGGCTCGGCTTCTTCCGCGAGCATTTCGCTTCCATCGTCTCGCTGATCGTGCTGCTGCCGCTGTCGCTCTACCTGAACTGGCGGCTGGCGATCCTCCTGTTCGTGCTGTGCGGCGTGTTCACGGTCCTGACGACCATCGTCGTGCGCAAGACCCACGGCATGCAGAGCGAGGTCGAGGAGCATTATTCGGCTCTCGCCGAACGCGCGTCCGACGCGCTCGGCAACGTGGCGCTGGTGCAGAGTTTTGTGCGCATCGACGCCGAGGTGCAGGACCTGCGCAACGTCGCCAACCGGCTGCTCTCGGCGCAGATGCCGGTGCTGTCGTGGTGGGCGCTCGTCACGGTGATGACGCGCGCTTCGACCACCATCACCATCCTGGCGATCTTCGTCGTCGGCATCCTCCTGCACGCGCAGGGCCTCGCCACCATCGGCGAGATGGTGATGTTCGTGAACTTCGCCACCATGCTGATCGTCAAGCTCGAGCAGGTGGTCGGCTTCATCAACTCGATCTTCATGGAAGCGCCGCGGCTGCAGCAGTTCTACGATGTCCTGGACGCGACGCCCGCGGTGCGCGACCGTCCCGACGCGATCGATCCCGGCCGCCTCTCCGGCCTGGTCGAATTCAACGACGTGTCGTTCTCCTATGACGGCAAGCGGGCCGCGGTGGAGGACCTCTCCTTCACGGCGCTGCCCGGACAGACGATCGCGCTGGTCGGCCCGACCGGCGCCGGCAAGTCCACCGCGATCGCGCTGTTGCATCGCGCGTTCGATCCGCAGTCCGGCATCATCAAGATCGACGGCATGGACGTGCGGGGGCTGACGCTCACGGCGCTGCGCAGGAATATCGGCGTGGTGTTCCAGGAAGCGCTGCTGTTCAACCGCTCGATCGCCGAGAACCTGCGCGTCGGCAAGCCGGACGCCACCGAAGAGGAGATGCGCAAGGCCGCGGAGCGCGCCCAGGCGCTGGAGTTCATCGAGCGCGGCGATCAGAAGTTCGAGACCAACGCCGGCGAGCGCGGGCGCATGCTGTCGGGCGGCGAGCGCCAGCGCCTGTCGATCGCACGCGCGCTGTTGAAGGACCCGCCGATCCTGATCCTCGACGAGGCGACCAGCGCGCTCGATGCGGTCACCGAGGCGAGGCTCAATGCGGCGCTTGACGAGGTGATGAGGGGCCGCACCACCTTCGTCATCGCGCACCGCCTGTCGACCATCCGCAATGCCACGCGCATTCTGGTGTTCCAGAACGGCCGCGTCATCGAGACGGGAACCTTCGATGAACTGGTCGCGCGCGGCGGCCATTTCGCCGAGCTCGCACGCGCGCAATTCATGGTGCAGGAGCAGGCGCGCGCCGAGGCCTCTTCGAAGCATCTGGCCCCGGCGGAACTCAACAAATAGAGCGTCGCCGCAATACTCTTCGGCGTCGAAATTTCACCAATTTCGCACGTGATTGAACGGTGATAGCCGTTATTCTGAGCTTACGGCGCGGCATAGTTTTGCTAGAATGCGCCACCGCTTCGCGGGTAGAAGCCCGTCCGTCGCAAGACAAACAGCTTTGGCGAAGGCCTGTGTCTTCTTTTTGAGGATGCGCCTTTCAGACCGGAACCGGATCGTGCATCACGTGACAGCAACCAATCGTTTTTCGCCGTTTCGCCTTTCTGCGATCTTCGCAATTCTCGCAAGTGTCGTCCTGTGCGCTGCGCAGCCGGCGCGCGCCGAGGCGCTGATCGTCGTCGAAGCGGATTCGGGGCGCGTGCTTTACCAGGAGAACGCGACCTATCCCTGGTATCCCGCCTCCGTCACCAAGCTGATGACGATGTATGTGGCGCTGAAGGCGGTGAAGGAAGGCCGCATGCAGCTCGACAAGCTGCTCACGGTCTCGCCGATCGCGGCCTCGCAGGCGCCCTCGAAGATGGGCTTCAAGGCGGGCACCACCGTCACGCTGGAGAACGCGCTGGCGATGATGATGGTGAAGTCCGCCAACGACATGGCGGCGGTGATCGCCGAGGGCGTCTCCGGCTCGATCGAGAATTTCGCCGACGAGATGAACAAGAACGCGCTGCGGCTCGGCATGACGCAGACGACCTACGTCAATCCGAACGGCCTGCCCGCCGAGGGACAGATCACCTCGGCCCGCGACATGGCGATGCTGGCGCGGGCGATCATCCGCGACATGCCCGAGTACGAATATTTCACGCACATCCCGGCGATCAAATTCGGCCGCCGGATCACCCGCAACTTCAACAGCCTGATCGGCCGCTATCCCGGCGCCGACGGCATGAAGACCGGCTTCATCTGCGCCTCCGGCTTCAATCTCGTCGCCTCCGCCACGCGCAACAACAAGCGGATGATCGCGGTCGTGCTCGGCGCGCCGTCCTCGCCGGTGCGCGCGGCCAAGGCCGCGCAGCTGCTCGAGCGCGGGTTCGCCCGCACCTCGGGCCTGAGCTGGCTGACGCCGTCGCTCGGCACGCTGGCCTCGATGGAGCCGATCGCCGCCGAGCCGCCGAACCTGCGCGACGACATGTGCGGGCCGAAGCGCAAGCGGCGCGGCATCGAATCCGACGACGACAACGTCGCGATCGCCGCGGGAAACAGCGGAACGGGCGAGTCCGGCGACAACAGCTTCACGCTGTACTCCACTGCGGCTGCGTCGGGAGCGATGAAGCCGTCGGAGATGCTGGCGATGCCGGCCGCCGCCGCCGAGCCGATGGTGGTCTACACCGGACCGAAGCGCTCCGGTGCGGCCCTGGTCGCAGCCGTCGCCGCCGATGAGGCGAGCCAGACCGTGCGCGGCAAGAAGGGCAAGAAGGGCGTCACCGTGCGGATCGCGACCAAGCCGGATCCGAAGGCCGACGCCAAGCCGGCCGCGAAGCCCGCGGCGAAACCCGCCGTAGCAAGCAGGCCGCGAGGCCGACCGCCGATCCGAAGCCAGCCGCGCCGAAGCCCGCCAAGGACGTCGCCAAGAAGGACGCCACCAAGCCGGACGCCACCAAGCAGGCGGCCGCCAAGCCGGCCGCCGCCAAGCCGAAGCCGGCCGCGAAAGACACCAAGAACTGAAGACGCCCTTTCTCTCCGCGCATGCGCGGGCGACGGCGTATCCGTCCAGCTAAAGACGAATCCATTTAAGGAGATGGATTGCCGGGCCATAGGCGAGCAAAGCCACGCCGATCTTCGAACCGCTACGGGCAAGCGAAGCGACGCCGTTCTTCGCCGCTCCACGCCCGCGCATGGCGGATTTTATCATAGGAAGCTGCGGCCTGATGCCTTCGGCGGGCGCCGGCGCTTGCCACATTCGCCGCCATTCTGAATACTGTCCTCAATCAGACGAGCCCCGTCCGGTTCAGGGAAGTTGAAGGGGCCTGCCGCAACCTCGGGAGAGAACCATGGATCGCATCTGGCTCAAGAAATATCCCCCCGGCGTGCCCGCCGACATCGACACCAATCAATACAGCTCCTTGAGCGACCTGCTCGACGAGAGCTTCAAGAAGTTCGCCGACCGCCGGCGTTCATCTGCATGGACAAGGCGATCAGCTATCAAAGAGCTCGACGAGATGTCGACCGCGCTCGGCGCCTACCTGCAAAACCTCGGCCTGAAGAAGGGCGCGCGCGTCGCCATCATGCTGCCGAACATCCTGCAGAACCCGGTCGCCTCGGCTGCGATCCTGCGCGCCGGCTTCACGGTCGTGAACGTCAACCCGCTCTACACCCCGCGCGAGCTCGAGCACCAGCTGAACGACTCCGGCGCGGAAGCCATCATCATCGTCGAGAATTTTGCCACCACGCTGCAGCAGGTGATCGGCAAGACCAAGGTCAAGCACGTGATCCTCGCCTCGATGGGCGACCTGCTCGGCTTCAAGGGCGTGATCGTCAACTTCGTCGTCCGCCGCGTGAAGAAGATGGTGCCGGCCTTCTCGCTGCCGCAGGCGGTCTCGTTCAACAACGCGCTCGCCACCGGCCGCACCAAGACCTTCACCAAGCCGGCGCTGACCCGTGATGACGTCGCCTTCCTGCAATACACCGGCGGCACCACCGGCGTCTCGAAAGGCGCCACCCTGCTCCATCGCAACATCCTGGCGAACGTGCTGCAGAACGACGCGTGGCTGCAGCCCGCGATCAAGAACATGCCGAAGGACGACAGTCTGATGATCGTCTGCGCGCTGCCGCTCTATCACATCTTCGCGCTGACCGCCTGCTTCCTGCTCGCCGTGCGCGCCGGCGGCTGCAACCTGTTGATCCCGAACCCGCGCGACATCCCGGGCTTCGTCAAGGAGCTGAAGAAGTACCAGGTGTCGAGCTTCCCGGCGGTCAACACGCTCTACAACGCGCTGATGCAGCACCCGGAATTCAAGGACGTCGACTTCTCGAAGCTCCTGGCGCCAACGGCGGCGGCATGGCGGTGCAGAAGGCGGTCGCCGAGAAGTGGAAGCAGATCACCGGCGGCCCGATCATCGAGGGCTACGGCCTGTCCGAGACCTCGCCGACGCTGACCTGCAATCCGGCGGATTCGACCGAGTACACCGGCTCGATCGGCATTCCGGTGCCCTCCACCGAGATCTCGATCCGCGACGACGACGGCAACGAAGTGCCGCTCGGCCAGCCGGGCGAGATCTGCGCCAAGGGCCCGCAGGTGATGGTCGGCTACTGGCAGCGGCCGGAGGAGACCGCGCAGGTGATGACCGCCGACGGCTTCTTCCGCACCGGCGACATCGGCGTGATGGACGCCGACGGCTTCGTCAAGATCGTCGACCGCAAGAAGGACATGATCCTGGTCTCGGGCTTCAACGTCTATCCGAACGAAGTCGAGGACGTGATCGCCAGCCACCCGGGCGTGCTCGAATGCGCCGTCATCGGCGTGCCGGACGCGAAGTCGACCGAGGCGGTCAAGGCGTTCGTCGTCAAGAAGGACCCGACGTCACGCCGGAGGACTTGATCAAGTTCTGCGCGACGCAGCTCACCGGCTACAAGATGCCGAAGCACATCGAGTTCCGCAACGACCTGCCGAAGACCAACGTCGGCAAAATCCTCCGCCGCGCGCTGCGCGACGAGAAGAAGGACACGCAGCAGGCGGCGTG
>CAVWTB010000024.1:0-13553 GCA_963757845.1 uncultured Alphaproteobacteria bacterium | reverse complement strand
AGGATGTTGCCTTCCTCGGTCGAGGCGAAGCCGCATTGCGGCGACAGCGCCATCTGGTCGTAGGCGACGAACTTCGATGCCTCGTCGAGGCGGCGCTTGATGTCGTCCTTCTTCTCCAGCTCGCCGCTCTTCGACGTGATCAGCCCGACGACGACGATCTTGTTGCCCTTCGGCAGGAATCGCAGCGGCTCGAACCCGCCGGCGCGCTCGCTGTCGTATTCGAGGAAGTAGCCGTCATAGTTACCTCGCGCAGCAGCACCTCGGCCACCGGCTCGTAGCCGCCCGACGCGATCCAGGTGGAGCGGAAGTTGCCGCGGCAGACATGCGTGGTGATGGTCATGTCGGCGGGCCGCTCGGCGATCGCATAGTTGATGACGCGCGCATAGGTCTGCGCGAGGCCGGTCGGATCGTCGCCGCGCGCGCGCATCTTCTCCAGCTCTTCCTTCGAGCAGAGATACGACCACACGGTGTCGTCGAGCTGCAGGTAGCGGCAGCCCGCGTCGTAGAACGCCTTCACGGCCTTGCGCCAGACTTTCGCAAGATCCATGAAGTAGTCGTCCATGTTCGGATAGGCGTCGCGTCGAGATCGCCTTGCGCCCGCCGCGGAAGTGCAGCACCGCCGGCGACGGGATCGTCATCTTCGGCGTGACGTGCGCCTGCTCGCAGCACTTCTTCAGGAACTTGAAGTGCTCGAGCATCGGATGATCGGCCGGGAAATCCAGCTTGCCCTTGACGCGAATGCCCTCGCCGCGCGTCGTCACGCCGGCGAACTGGATGCCTTCGGTGGCATACATCTCGCAGCCGTCGAGATGCCGCAGGAAATCGAAGTGCCACCACGAGCGGCGGAATTCGCCGTCGGTCGCAAGCTTCAAGCCGATCGACGCCTGCTTGTGCACGATCTTCTCGATCTCGGAGTCCTCGATCTTGCGCAGCTCGTCGGCCTTGATCGCGCCCTTCTCGAGCTTTGCGCGCGCGTCCTTGATGCGCTCGGAACGCAACAGGCTGCCGACTTCGTCGGCGCGGAATGGCGGTTTGGTACGTTGCATGGCGGTACTCCCTGGGATGCCGTTTGCGGTTTACTAGCAATTCTGCGTCATTCCGTGGCGCGAGCAAAGCTCGCCACGAATGAATTCGCGACGCGGCAGAAAAAACGGATCGTGGGCGCGTCCCACTCGAACTTGGGTTCGCCTCAGTCCTGTCGCCATCGATCATCCCGCCCCCGATACCCCAAGATATCGTCCAGCACCGACGGATCGTCGCGCAGCGCGTCGCTGGAAGCCGCATGAACGATCGCGCCGCGTTCCAGAATAACGGCGCGGCCGGCCAGCGAAAGCACCTTCTTCGGGTTCTGCTCGACGACGATGGCGCAGGTGCCCTCGCTCGCGCACGATGCTCTTCAGCGCCGCGATCAGTTCCTCGACGATGATCGGCGCGAGCCCTTCCAGCGGCTCGTCCAGCAGCAGCAGTTTCGGGTTCAGCGTCAGCGCGCGGCCGATCGCCAGCATCTGCTGCTCGCCGCCCGACAGCTGGTTGCCGAAATTCTTCCGCCGCTCGGCCAGCCGCGGAAACATCGCGTAGACTTTCTCGACGGTCCAGGGCCCCGGCTGCGCCACCGCGGTCATGTTCTCCTCGACGGTGAGCGAGGCGAAGATGTTGCGCTCCTGCGGCACCCAGCCGATGCCTGCGCGCGCGCGCTGATCGGCGCGCAGCCGCGTGATGTCCTTGCCGTCGAGCACGATGCGCCCGGCAAAACGCCGCGTCACGCCGACGATGGAGTTGATCAGCGTGGTCTTGCCGGTGCCGTTGCGCCCGAGCAGCGCAAGGCCCTCGCCTTGCGCCAGCGTCAGCGACAGCTGCGGCAGCACCACCGCCTCGCCGTAGCCCGCGCGCAGGTCCTCGATCACCAGCATCTCAGGCATCGGCGGCCTCGCCAAGATAGACGGCCTTCACGCGCGGATCGCGCGCGACCTCGTTCGGCGGCCCTTCGACGAACAGCGCGCCGTTGACCAGCACCGAGATGCGATCGGCAAACGAGAACACCAGGTCCATGTCGTGCTCGATCAGCAGCACCGACACCTCGCGCGGCAGGCTCGCGACCGCGGCGAGAATGTCGTGGCGCTCGGCCTCGGGCACGCCGGCGGCGGGCTCGTCCAGCAGCAGCACGCGCGGCTTGGCCGCGATCGCCAGCGCGATCTCGAGCAGGCGCTGCTTGCCATACGGCAGCGTCGCGGTGCGCACGTTCATCACGTCGGTCAGATGGAAGCGCTGCAGCAGCGCCTCGATTTCCGCCGCGGCCGATGCGTCGCGCACAAGCGAGCTCCACCAGCGCATCCCTTCGCCGCGCTGCTCGGAGACGGCAAGCGCAATGGTCTCCAGCGGCGAGAGATCGGCGAACAGCTGGTTGATCTGGAACGTGCGCGACAGCCCCATCAGCGCGCGCCGGTGCGCGGGCAGCGCGGTGATGTCCGTGCCCTCCAGCAGGACGCGCCCGCTATTCGGCCGCAGCACGCCGGTCAAAAGATTGATCACCGTGGTCTTGCCGGCGCCGTTCGGGCCGATCAGAGCGTGGCGCGCGCCGCGCTCAACCTTCAGCGACAGGTCGCGCGTCGCGGTCAGCCCGCCGAACGTCTTGATCAGCCCCTGGGTTTCGAGTGCGAGCGTCACGGGGATTTCTCCCCGGCCGCGGCCGCCGCCCTTGCGCTGCGTCGAACAGCGCGCTTGATGCGGTCCGGCCCCCACATGATCCAGCGCTGCAACCGTTCGCGGCCGACCAGCACCAGGATGACCAGGATCAGCCCGATCCAGAACTGCCAGTATTGCGGCGTCCAGGTCGCCAGCACGTCCTGCAGCAGCTTGAAGGCGACCGCGCCGATCAGCCCGCCATAGAGATAGCCGGTGCCGCCGATCACCAGCACCAGCAGCAGGTCGGCGGAACGCTCGAACGAGAACACGTCGAGCGAGGCGAGCGCAGTCGACTGCGTCGACAGCCCGCCGGCGATGCCGGCATAGAACGCGGCGATGGTGTAGATCGCGATCAGCCGGCGATTGACCGGAATGCCGATCGCGGCCGCGCGCAGCGGATTGTTGCGGATCGCGCGCAGCGACAGGCCGAACGGCGAATGCACGATGCGCCGCGCGAGCAAGGAACATCACGAACAGCACGACGAGGCAGTAGATGAAGCTGGTCTTGCCGAACAGGTCGAACTCGAACAGTCCGAGCACCGGCGCCATGACGATGCCCTGCAGGCCGTCGAAGCCGCCGGTGATGTTCGGAGAAGCGGTTGGCGAGCTCGCGCAGCAGCAGCGCGATGCCGAGCGTCACCATCAGCCGCGTCAGGTCGGCGCCGCGCATGACGAGAAACGAGGTGACGAAGCCGAGCACCATGGCGGCAAGGCCCGCGACCAGCAGCGCCAGCACCGGCTCGTCGACGATGTGATGCAGCGCCAGCAGGCCCGCCGCATAGGCGCCGACGCCGAAGAACGCCGCGTGGCCGAGCGAGATGATGCCGGCATAGCCCAGGATCAGATCGAGCGAGAGCACGAACAGCGCGAGCCAGGCGATCTCGGTCAGGATCAGGTAGCGGTTCGGGAACAACAGGATCGCCATCAGCGCCAGCGTCCAGAACAGCATCTCGCCCCAGCGCCAGCGCGAGAGGTCGGCGATGCTGGCAGCGATGCCGGTGCGGTCGCGCCAGGGCATGTCAGCGCGTCACGGTTCGGCCGAACAGACCGTTCGGACGCAGGATCAGGATCACGATCATCATGGTGTAGATCACGAATGCGCCGAGTTTCGGCACGTAATACTTGCCGGCGACGTCGCCGATGCCGAGCAGCAGCGACGCCAGGAAGGGCCCGGTGATGCTGGAGGAGCCGCCGACCGTGACGGCGATCAGGAAGTAGATCATGAACTTCAGCGGAAAGTGCGGATCGAGGCCGAGAATCTCCGCGCCGAGCGCGCCGCCGAGGCCGGCAAGGCCGGAGCCGAATGCGAACGTCAGCGCGAACACCCACGGCACGTTGATGCCGAGGCCGACGGCGGCGCGCGGATCGTCCACCGCCGCACGCAGGCGGCTGCCGAACCGCGTGCGCGAAAGCGTCAGCTGCAGCGCGACCGTCAACAGCCCGCAGATGACGATGATCATCAGCCGGTAGCGGCCGATGCCGACGCCGAACAGGTCGATCTGTCCCTGCAGCGCCGGCGGCAGGTTGATGAACACCTGCGAGGAGCCCATCACATAGTCGGTCGCCGCGACCGACATGAAGACGAGGCCGACGGTGAACAGCACCTGGTCGAGATGGGGGCGGTTATAGAGGTGGCGATAGAGCAGCCGCTCCAGCACGAAGCCGATCGCGGCACTGGCGAGAAACGCCAGCGGCAGGCCGGCGAAGAACGGCACGCCGTAGCGGTTGACGAGGATCGCGCAGATATAGCCGCCCGCCATCGCGAACGCGCCGTGCGCGAGGTTGACGAAATTCATCAGCCCGAGCGTCACCGCCAGCCCGCAGGCCAGCACGAACAGCAGCATGCCGTAGGCGACGCCGTCGAACAGGATGGTGAGGAAGGTGGTCAAGCGTTTCGGCTAGCCGTTGTCATTCCGGGCCAGCGCGAAGCGCTGGACCCGGAATGACGCAGACGTATGGCATCGGGCGAGAAGTCCGGCAATCACTTCTTGGTCTTGCCGGAATCCTTGACCGCTTCGAAGGTCGCGAACTCCACGTTGTAGAGCTCGCCGTCCACCTTCTTCACCTCGCGGATATAGATGTTCTGGATGATGTCGCGGGTCTCGGGATCGATCGAGATCGGCCCGCGCGGGCTCTCCCACTCCATCCCCTTCATCGCCGCGATCAGCGCATCGCCGTCGGTCTTGCCGCCGGTCTTCTTCAGCGCCTCGTAGATCAGGTGGATGCCGTCATAGCCGCCGACCGCCATGAAGCCCGGCCGCTGGTTGAAGGCCTTCTTGTAGGCGGCGACGAAATCCTTGTTCTTCTGCGAGGGGTGCGCCGCGGAATAAAGGTGCGCGGTCACCGCGCCCAGCGCCGCATCGCCCATGCTGTTCAAGAGGTCGTCGTCCATCACGTCGCCCGGGCCGATCACCTTGATGCCGGCGAGCCCGCGCTCGGTATACTGCTTCATGAAGTTGCCGCCCTGGCCCGCGGGCACGAACACGTAGATCGCGTCGGGCTTGGCGTCCTTCATGCGCTGCAGGAACGGCGCGAAGTCCGGATTGGCGAGCGGCACCTTGACCTCTTCGACCACCTCGCCGCCGCCGGCGGTGAATTTCGGCTTGAAGAAGTTCAACGCGTCCGCGCCGGGCGCGTAGTCGGACACCAGCGCCGCGACCTTCTTGATGCCGTTCTTGGCCGCCCAGTCGGCGATGATCTCGGACGACTGCGCCAGCGTGAACGAGGTGCGCACGATGTAGGGCGAGCGCTCGGTGATGATCGAGGTGCCCGCGGCCATGATGACCTGCGGCACCTTGCCCTGCGTCGCGAGCGGGGCGACCGCGAGCGCCGCCGGCGTCACGCCGAAGCCGGCCAGGAAGCTCACCTTGTCGTTGACGATCAATTCCTGCGCCAGGCGCTTTGAGTTGTCCGGCACCGCGCCGTCGTCCTTGACGATGACCTCGATCTTCTTGCCGGCGACGGTGTCGCCGTTCTGCTGCATGTAGAGCTTGATGGCGTTGTCGATCTGCTTGCCGGTCGAGGCCTGGCCGCCGGTCAGCGGCACGATGAGGCCGATCTTCACCGTCTCCTGCGCCAGCGCTTGCGCGCTGACGCTCGCGGCTAACGCCGCGCCTGCTGCGATGTGAATAATGGACTTGAGCTTGAACGCCATGATGATCCCTCCCCGCGCATTTTACGCCGCTGTCGTCCGGCTGTTGCGACAATCGTAGCCGAAACAGCACTTTGCGTGCAATTTGGGAGATTGGACGCAAGCGGTTTTGAGTTGGACATTTCGGCTAATGACGGCGCGCGGCACGCTGTCACACCGATTGAGAGTGCCCCAACCGCTTATTGTTGTTGCGACCACGTTATTTGGTCAAATGTACAAAAGCAAGGGCGCGACGGTTTGCGACCAATTCAAACCGCCAAAACGGCCCGCTCCCGCCCTGACCTCGCCCAAAACCAAAGCGAATCAAAAGAGAGTTGCGTATGGGTAACGTGCTCGGCTGGCTGGTCAGGGTTTTAGGGACGCCATCAGCAAGGCAGGCACGGGGGGAGCGGGTTCTTGCGGGAAACGCTGACGCGTGTGTTGCGTACTTATGGGTTGGCTCGCGGCGAGACCGCCGCCGGCCTTCTTTCACTTCCATCCGGCACGGCACTGAAGACGGACTGCGATTTCGATCCCGACGCCTGGGATCGGGGCGAGCAGCAGCTGCTCGCCGCGTCCGGCATCGGCCGGGTGGTGCTGAGCCGGCTGCCTGCCATGGGCGCGACGCGGCTGCCGGTCTCCGATGGTCGCGGACTGCCGCCTTGGCGCGCGGTGATCGACCTGCCGCAGGACACCGGCAAGGAGTCGCTTGCCGCACTGCATGCGGTCGGCGTGCGCGGCGTCCGCTTCGAGTTCGGCACGCCGGCCGGCGACAGCCTCGATCCCCTGCTGCACATTCGCCGACCGGATCGTGCCGTTCGGCTGGCATGTCGAGCTCAAGCTCGGCGCGCCCGGTGCGGCACGCGCGCTCGCCAAGGCCGAGTGGCGGCTGATGCAGTTTCCGCTCGCCGTCTGTTTCTCAGGGCTCGGCAGTCATCGCCAGGACCGTCATGCGGACGGCCTTCGACTTCGTGCTCGGCATGATGCAGCTTGGCCGCTACTGGCTGAAGCTTTCGGGCAACGATCTTGCCCCGCCGCAGCTGAAGCTCTGGGACGAGCCGCTCGCCGCTCGCCCGCGCCCTGCAGGCGGTGCGCAAGGACCGGCTGATCTGGGGCTCCGGCAAACAGCCGGATGGCGACGCCACGGCGCACCTCGCATCGGGCCTCGCGATGCTGGAAAAATGCGTGCCGCATCCTGGTGATCGCGAGCAGGTGCTGGCCGACAATCCGGCCACGCTTTACGGCTTCGACAGCGGCAACACCTGAGGCTTCCGCCGGCTAGTGCCGTGGTTCAGAAATTCGGCTCCATCCATTGGCGAGCGAAGCGACGCCGTTCTTCGAACGGCTATGGCGTGGATCGAGCGATCTGAACCATAACGACCTAGAATCATAAGTTTCCAGTGTCCTCATCGAATCCGCAGTTCGCTCCCGAGCGTGCCGCGAAGTATGGCGATCTTCGTTCGGATCTAGACCGAACAGCCGCTTCAGGCATTGCACGAACAGCCCGCATTGCTATGTGGGTCGCGCCCTGATCAGGACGACCGCGCAAATGACCTTTATCCCCGACACCTCCACCCTGCTCGCCTACACGGTCGCGTGCGTCATCCTGTTCATCACGCCGGGTCCGGACATGAGCCTGATGCTCGCCAAGACGCTGCAGGGCGGGCGCAAGGCCGGCATGGCGAGCATGCTCGGCGCATCTGCCGGCTGTCTCGTCCACTCGGCCGCCGCGGCGCTGGGTCTTTCGGCGATCATCGCAGCGTCCGCGACGCTGTTCACGATCATGAAGATCGTCGGCGCGCTCTACCTGCTCTATCTCGCCTACGACGCGATCAGGCACGGCTCGGCACTTCGTGTCGACGGCGAGGCCGGCGCGCCGCCGTCGACGAGCGCGACCTTCTGGCTCGGCGGTCGGCACCAACATCACCAATCCGAAGGTGGTCCTGTTCTTCCTCACCTTCCTGCCGCAGTTCATCGCAGCCAACGATCCGCACGCTGCGCAGAAGCTGTTCTTCCTCGGCGCCTACTTCGTCGTCTTCGCGGTCGTCGCGGGATTCCTGCTGGTCCTGGTCGCCGAGCGCTTCATCCGCGTGATGAAGGGAAGCCCGAAGGTGATGCGGGCGATCGACTACCTGTTCGCCGGCGTGTTCGGTTTCTTCGCCATCCACGTCCTGCGCACCCAGACGCGGTAAGATAATCGGCCTGACTGCTCGTGCCGCGAATAGTCTGCGGCCGCGTCCCGAACCGCTCTGCGGCGGTGACCTACGCGTCTTCACGTCGCGCACGCCGCTGTCAAGGAACGATATTGGCTCCTGGTTCGTATAAAGAGGCGATCCAGCGGATCGGATGTACGCCGCAATCTCGAGGTGAACGTTTATTCATTCAGATCAGCGTATGCTTCGCCCTCAGAACACGCATCTCGCAGCCAAGAGCCTTCTTTTTCTCGCAGCCTTCTTACTCCTGGCTATTGCGATCACCTCCCAAACTTCCAAGCGCCTGAGGGACTTCGATCAATCGTTCTACACAACGATTGCCTATGACATCGAACGGCATGGCGTTTTCTCCAGCGGTATTTTCGACGGCACCGACAGCACCCGCGACATGCCGGCACCGGGCATGTTCTTCGTTCCGGGCTATCCCTTGCTGGTCCTCGCCGCAATGAAAGTGGACCCCCGCTTCGGCGAGGCGGTGAGATGCAGCGTCGAGGGCAATCATGGGTTGAGGGATGAAACCACGTGCGAGGACTACGCATTGCCGATCCATCTGGCCCATGCGTTCCTGCTGGCCATTGCGGTGCTTGCCTTCGCAACGGCTGCGGAGCTGATCTTCGGCAGCGCGCGGGTGTTCTGGCTGGCGGGCGCGCTCGCCACGGCAAGCTTCGCCACCTACGCCAATCTGTTCTCGTTCATCATGACCGAGAGCATGACGGTTGCCCTTTACGCCCTTGTCATGCTGTTCGCATTGCTGGCCTGGCAGACGCAACGACTGCGTTACTTTGTCGTCACGGGCCTGTTGCTGGGCCTGCTGTGTTTGACGCGGCCCTCCTTCGTCGTCCTCTGCCCCGTCCTTCTGGCCATCAGCTTGTTGAACGGGATGTGGCTGGCGCCCCGACCGGCAAGGCAAGCTTTTCGGAGCGACGCTCGCTTTCCTGGCGATGTTCCTCGCGGTCGTCGGACCGTGGATGGTTCGCAATCAGCTTTCGGTCGGAAAATTGGGACTGACCGAGGAATACGCCGCCGCCGTGCTGATCGAACGGCTCGCATACAACCACATGACGCCGGGAGAATTCATTGGCCTGTTCGCCTACTGCGTGCCGGGCGCTCGGCGACATCGCCTTCGACAAGGAGAGTGTCACCGGTTCGATGCACCGCTTTCTTTATCTACGCTCCCGACAGCATCTTTCATGCCGGCCGCGGCCATCGCGATGCGTTGTTAGAGCAGTATACGCGTCTCGATCCGATCATCTCGCAGGTCGTCATCGACGACATGCGCACGAACTGGTGGCGGCATCTGCTGGTGAGCATCCCGCTCGGCTGGTGCGGCATGTGGGTCGGAGGGCTTTGGGCGCTTGTCACTGTCCCACTGTTCGCGCTGGCATGTGTACGGACCGCACGGAAGCGGCGGCCGTACCTGCTGCTCTACGCGACGCCTGCGCTCGTGATGCTTGGCCTGCACGCCCTGCTCGCCAACGAGTCGACCCGCTACAATCTTGCGCTGATCGGCCCGTACTGTGCTGCGGCCGCTTGGCTCATGACTCTCGATGGTTGAGAGCGTGCGTTCGCGATTGCGAGCTCCCTCGCCAGCACTGTGATCAGCTCCGTTTGCGCCCGCAGCTTCAGATGCAGGTTGAGCAGGATCAGAACGCTGATGACGACCCAAACGTAGATGAAGAGATCGACGCCGCGGCCAATGCCGACCATTTCGGCCAGGTACGTCGCCTGCGAAGGCGCCCACACGAAATACAACCCTCCAACGGCCGCGACCCAGCCCAGCAGCCCGACGACCGGCGATCGCCGGTACTCGATCCATGCATACAGCATGGTTCCCAGCAAAGGCACGGTGAGGATGAATTGCGCGATCATCGCTGCAGCCTCCGCGCAAACAGATCGACGAGGATCATCAAGGCATCGCTGAGCCGCTGACCTTTTTCGAGCGAATAGGTGCTGTATTCGATGGTCACGGGCGCTTCGACATAGCGCAGCCCGCTCTCCGCGATCTGATGCAGTATTTCGGATGCGTGAGCCATCCTGTTCTGGTGCAGGTTGATACGGCTCGCGCCGGCGCGCGTCATCGCGCGCAGGCCGTTGTGGGTATCGGTCACGCTCAAACCGGTCGTCAGGCGCGTGAAGCTGGTTGCTGCCTTCAGCAGGATGCGGCGCGACAGCGGCTGGCGCAGCGTCCGACCGAGGAACCGGCTTCCGAGGGCGAAATGCGCATTGTGCGTGGAGAGTGCATCGACCAGCACGGCGATGTCTCGCGCCCGATGCTGCCCGTCGGCATCGAACGTCACGATCACATCCGCTCCTTCAGCGAGCGCGAAGGTGATTCCGGTCTGAAGCGCCGCGCCTTGCCCAAGATTGATAGGATGGCGAACGACAACGCCGCCGGCCGCAAAAGCGGCCGCACCTGTGCCGTCGCTCGAGCCGTCATCGACGACGACGACGTGATATCGCGGCCCGTTTGACGTCTGCGACGACGCGTCCGATGACCGAGGCCTCGTTGTAGGCGGCGATCACGACCCATATTTGCGGAGCTCGCCGGACCATCGCCCTATACCGCGATCAAACAGAGCCCGCACACGATCAGCGCGATGCCGATTGCGAGCCGAAGCGATGCCGCTTCACCGAAGACCAGGATCCCGAGCGCCGGCGTGAGCGCAAACGCAAGCGCCACGAACGGATACGCGCGCGAGAGCGGAGTAAAACTGAGGATCCAGACCCACAGAACGGTCAACGCCGCATAGAGGATGAGCGCGACGATGAAGTAGCCGTTGAACAGTGAGCCGGCGATCCTCTCGGTGAGCGACGCCGCGCCGGCTCCGCGCATTGCTGCCGTCTTGAAGAGCAATTGGCCGCCGGCCATTGCTGCCGCATAGGCAACGAGAATGGCGATTGGCCAGCCGAAAGACGATCGCTCATGGGCCCTCCTTCCGCAGAACGACGCGCATGGCATCGAACAGGTTGAGGGGGATGCCGAGCTTGCCCCAGGGCAAAATTCGACGGGGTTCAAAGCCGATCATCCGTGCAAGCTGAAAGCTGATCAGCGACAGCGGAACTGTCTTCCACGGATGATCGACATGCTCCGCTTTGAGGCCAATCGAGCTCGCCATTCGCCGCATGCTCTCCAGCGAAAAGAACCAGAGATGTTGCGGCGGCGTCATCAGTCGCCATCGCGCTCCCGCCAATCTCGCCGATAGCGCGCCGAAATCTCCGGTCGTGATGACGATGATCCCGCCGGGCTTCAAATGTCCGGCAAGGAGCGCGACGGTATCGCGCGGCGAAGGCAGATGCTCGATGACATCCAGCATGACGATGACATCGAACATGCCGAGCTCCTTGAGCAGGCGGCCATCGACCGCGCCGGTCAGGACGTGCAAGCCCGAGCGGCGGCAGTGTTCGGCAGCGGGCTCAGCGAGCTCGATGCCGGTCACATCGAAATCGCGCTTTGCTTCGTCGAGAAGAAATCCATAGGCGCATCCGACCTCCAGCAACCGGCCGGACGAACGGAACTTGCGGATGAACTTCACCGTCTGAGCAAACTCGCGGCGCAGCACCCGCTCCGCGCCGAGATAGTCGGCATAGCCGTCGGAGCGCTTGCCGGAGAAATAATCGGCCGTGTAGTACTCCGCTGGGTCGAAGCCGTTCGTCTCCGCTCGCCCGAGCCCGCACTCCTCGCAGCGCAAAATCTCGCAATCGTTCTTGCTGTAGAGGAACCGATGGGCGGTTGTGCGGCCGCAGGCAGGACAGCTCAGCGAGCGCGCAACACTGCCCGGAGCCAGGGCTTTTGTCGCTCTGCTCGCCGTACCGCGTCCTCGCCTGCTCTCTCGGTGGGCGACATCGAACGCTGCGAGCGTTCAGCCTCCCGCACCTCCCCAGCCACACGCGTTTCCATGCGCTCCTCGATGCTCGCCCGGATGCGATCTTCCGGCGAGCGGCGAAAAGCAAACACGCGCACGCTGCAAAGGTTCCTTGGCGACATGCCCTGCCCGCGAGACACTTCGACGCAAACAAACCGCCGAGGTCTTGAATCGTTCACGCGCAAAATGAACGGGTATTCATCAACCGGATGCGGTTATGCAGTGAACCAATCGGTTCTCAGGATCGCCTCCACGCTCGCGCCGCCAGACAGGACGGATGAGGCGATCGCAAGCGTCGCAGTTGCGCGTTCGCTCGAAACCGCGACTGGCCAACGACCCGAGCGTGATCGCGACGAGCGGAAGGATCGGGATGAAGTACCGGCCTTGCACGCCCCACACGCTGTTCGCATCGGACGGCGTGAAGACCATATATGAAATGAGGTAGACGACGCGATGTAAGCGATCGCGGTGACTGCCGCGGAAAGCTGGAATTTGCAAGCGGTCGGACCGCGAGAGCGACAGCGGAGCGAAAAAGGTAGCCCAGCACGAGCGCGCTGACCGCCGGATAGACCCAGCCAGCAACACCGTATCGAACAGGCCGAGGACCCCGATCGTCTGTCGCCACAGCTCGGCGACGCTTTTCGCATCCAGGGCGCCAAGCACGGCCAAAGGGAAGTGCAATGGATGCTCGATCATGTGGGAGAGCTTTGCGGACGGATCGAATGCGTCCGGGCTCCGGCCCGTGATCTCGACCATCCGCCAGCTTGCCGTATCGGCGCCGCTGCTGAAGCGTCCAGGCCGCCGCGGCCGCGATTGCCGGCAGCACGACAAGCGCCAGCCGCCGCCAGCCTCGCTGCTCCGTCAACAGTCGCAGCTCAAGCAGAACGAAAGTCACGTTGGGCGCCTTCGTGAGTGCATTGAGCACCATCCACAGCGATTGCCAGCCAGGCGCCAGGCGTTGCGGGCAGATCGCTCCGCGCAGCCAAAGGGCCGTTACCATTATCGCGGCTGCAAGCGCACTGCCGTCGGCGTTGATGACCGAACGTCCGTAAAATGCCGCCGGCAGCATGGCGATCGCGACAAAGGCCCAGCGGACAGTGGGTACGATGGCAATGGCGCACGCGATCACGCCCGTCAGAACCAGCAGGCCGGCAAAGCGCATAAGATAAAGCGTGGGAAGAAACGTCAGGTCGAGTGCGCGGCGAGCAGCGCGGCGGCGGCTTGCGGCAAGTAGGCAATCGGCGAATAGCCCTCAGATCCCGCGTAGGGGACGAAGCTGCCGGACGGAGCGACCTTGGCGGTCGGGTTGGCAAAATACGCTTCGAGCACGAAGCGATAACTGAAGCCGGCTTCCTTCTCCTTGACGCGTGCGCTTTCGAAGAAGTCGAAGCCCGCATAGAGCCGCGGTGGAAGCAGAACGCCCTTGCGGCTTTCACCGTCGTGAAGTGAGGGAATGATGTCTCCCTGCGCGATACCATATGCCCTCAGGAAATGCGCCGTCTCGTCGGGCCCGCGCAACGGAGGCGTCACGAGGATGACAAGCGATCCGAAGAGCAACGACAACGCCACAAATGCCGTTGCCGGGCGAGGTTTCAGCGCGAGCTTTCCCTTTTCAGAAACCACATGATGCCGACGGCAGCTTGTGTACGTCACGCCGCCTTGCCG
>CAVWTB010000023.1:0-13670 GCA_963757845.1 uncultured Alphaproteobacteria bacterium | reverse complement strand
AAGCGAAGGCTGGAGCGGGTGAAGGGAATCGAACCCTCGTATTCAGCTTGGAAGGCTGCTGCTCTACCATTGAGCTACACCCGCGTTGCGGGTTCGATTAGCATGGGTATGCCAGGTCTCAACAACAACGAGCGGCCGGCGTCCTGCCGTGAACCGGTCTTTAAGGGAAGAAAATCCGATGCCGGAGAGCGCCGAAGCTGGACCCGCCGCGACATCGACATTCCCCTGCCCGACGGCGTCATCCTGCGCGGCTGGCACTATGCGCAGGCCGAAGCCGGGCGCGCCGGTCATCGTCATGAGCCACGGTTTTGGCGCCGTGAAGGAGATGCAGCTCGACCTGATCGCCGACGTGTTTGCGGCCGGCGGGCTTCAACTGCGTGGTCTATGATCACCGCAACCTCGGCGCCAGCGGCGGCGAGCCGCGCCACCACATCGATCCCTGGCAGCAGGTCGCCGATTGCCGCGAGGTCGTGACCTTTGCGCGCAATCTGGCCGGTGTGGACGGCGCGCGGCTCGGCATCTGGGGCACGAGCTACAGCGGCGGCCATGCGCTGGTGATGGGCGCGACCGACCGGCGCATCCGCGCGGTGGTCTCCAGGGCGCGACCATCAGCGGCCATCGGACTCGCTCCGCCGGTTTCCGGGCGACAGCTGGGGCAAGATGGCGGAGCGTTTCGCCAAGGATCGCGACGCGGTGTTCAAGGGCGCGCCGATGGCGGTCGGCGCGATGATGCCGGACGTCACGGCCGAAGACATCGCGCGCAACGACCTCGCGATCGACGACGCCCGGCCCGGCAATTCATCGGCCGACTGGGTCCGCGCCACGCCGCCGGAAAAGCTCACCGGCTGGGGCAACAAGCTGACGCTGCGCTCGCTGGAGCTCTATCGCACCTACGAGCCCGGCGCCTACGTCGCGCATATCTCGCCGACGCCGCTGTTGATGATCACCATGGACAACGACACGGTGACGCCGACCGACGAGATTCTTGCCGCCTACAATCGCGCGCTCGAGCCGAAGCGGCTGGTGATGCTGAAGGGCGGCCACTGCGATCTCTATGCCTGTAGGCGCGCCGAAGCGGTGCAGGCTGCGCTGGCGTTCTATCGGGAGTTTCTCTGAGAGACGCGGCTAGAGCGTTTTCCACAGAGCTGATGACGCAGTGAGTCGTCATGCGCCGGGCTTGACCCGGCGATGCTCGGGACTTAGGCGAGCGCACAGCGTCGCCGTTCTTCGGACGGCCGGGTCAAGCCCGGCGCATGACGGTTGAGAGAACAGTGCAAACCAACTGGAAAATGCTCACACCCCGAACGTGTCGCGCCAGCGCTCGATCAGTTCGGGCAGCTTTTCGTGCATTTCCTGCTGGGTCCTTGCTGATGCCCTTCAACGTTCCGAGCGGATGGATCCCCGGCGCGGGCGTGACGTCGTTGCGCACCGGCACGGCGAATTCGCTCCGGGTGATTTCCGCCGCCTCCTTGCCGAGCAGGAATTCCACGAACAACTTTGCCGCGTTCGGACGCACGGTGGTCGCCGGGATGCCGGTCGGACTGAAAGCCGATGATGGTGCCATCCTCCGGATAGACGCCCTTCAGTGACGTTCCGCGTGCCGAATAGCCGAACACGCTGACGCCGGAGCCGATCCCGACCTTCCGCTCGCCCGAGGCGACCATGGTCGGCGGATCGATCAGCGAGCGGCCGATCTGCGGCCGGTTCGCCTTCAGCTTCTCGAAAAACTCCCAGCCGTAGAGGTTGGTCATGGACAGCACCCAGCCGCCCATGGCGCCGCTGAAACCCGGATGCGCGACCGCGACCTGGTTGCGCCATTTCGGATCGATCAGGTCGGTCCATTTCCTCGGCGCATCCGCCGCGCCGACCAGGTCGCTGTTGTAGCACATCACCGTCGTGTTGCCGTCGGTGATGGTGTAGGCGCCGTCCGGATCGAATTTTGCGATCAGCGGCGAGCAGTCGGCGAGATTCTTCGGCACGAACGGCATCAGCTGCTTCGCCGCCTTGAGCGACACGTATTGGCCGAGATCGGACGACGAGAACACGTCGCAGTTGGCGACCTTCGCCTTCATGTCCTGGGTGAGCCGCTGGTAGATCACCTGCCCCGTCGCGCGCACGACGTTGCACTTGATGGCCGGATAGACCTCGGTGAAGCGCTTCGCCACGCGCTCGGCGATCTCGACGCGCCAGTGGGCGATGTACCAGGTGAGTTCGCCCTCCTTCTTCGCCTTCTCGTGGAGATCGGCGAAATAGGCGGCGTTGTCCTGCGGCCCGGAGGCTGCGACGGGAGCGCAGTGACGGCGCTGGCCGCAAGCGATGATCGCGAGAAGCGTCCTGCGATCGACAATCATGTCCGCCTCCCCTTACTTGCAATGCGCCTAGACCCCGAACGTGTCCCGCCACTTCTCGATCAGGTCCGGCAGTTCCTTATGCAGTTGCTCGGGATCGCGCGCGATACCCTTGCGTTCGCCCAGGCGTACGACGCCCGGCTGCGGCTGCACGTCCAGCCGTGTCGGCGTCGTGTACTCGGTCCCGACCGCCGTTTGACACTCCTTGCCAAGCAGGAACTCGACGAACAGTTTTGCCGCATTCGGCCGCACCGACGCCGCCATGACGCTGGTCGGGCTGAAGCCGATGATGGTGCCGTCTTCCGGATAGATGGTCTTGAGCGGCGTGCCGCGCGCCTCGAGGTTCAGTGTCAGATTGCCGGGGCCGATGCCGACCTTGCGTTCGCCCGACCGATCGCCGTCGGCGGATCGACCAGCGAGCGGCCGACGAGCGGCCTGTTCGCCTTCAGCTTTTCGAAAAACTGCCAGCCATAGAGGTTGTTCATGGAGACGACCCAGCCGCCCATCGCGCCGCTGAATCCGGGATGGGCGACCGCCACCTGGTTGATCCATTTCGGATCGAGCAGGTCCGTCCACTTCTTCGGCGCGTCTTCGGCTTTGACCAGGTTGGTGTTGTAGCACATCACCGTCGTGTTCGCGTCGGTGATGGTGATCTGGTTGGTCGGATCGAAATCGCGCGCCAGCGGCTCGCATTCAGCAAGCCGCTTCGGCTTGAACGGCAGCAGCAGTTTTTGCTGACGCAGCGTGACGTACTGGCCGAGATCGGTGGACGAGAACACGTCGCAATTGGCGACCTTCGCCTTCATGTCCTGCATCAGACGCTGGTAGAGCACCTGGCCGGTGGCGCGCACGACGTTGCACTTCACGTCGCGGATAGAGCTCGCTGAACAGGTTGCCGACCCGTTCGGCCGTCTCGGTGCGCCAGTGGCCGATGTACCAGGTCACCTCACCTTCCTTCTTCGCCCTCTCGTAGAGGTCGGCGAAATAGGGATCGGGCGTCAGGGCGAACGCCTGTCTTGCGATCATCGGCATCGCGACGAGCATCGCGCCGGATTGAAGAAGCCTTCTGCGGTTCAAGCTCATCGTCAGCTCCTCATGCCTTCATCACGCCGCCTGATCATCCTGGATCGGCACGATGTTCGCCGGATCGATCTCGACGAACACGCTCTGCCCGACGCTGAAGATATTCGATGGCGGCGAGGTCACCCGCAGCTTTAGATCGCCGTTGCCGACCTGCAGCGCATAGTCCCAGGTCTCGCCGAGGAACGCGCGATCGAGGATGCTGCCCGCCAGCACGATGGTCGTCGCCATTCGCCGGCTTCGCCGCATGCAGGCCGATGTTCTGCGACCGCAGCGAAAAGATGTCGGTCGCAATTGCGCCGGCCGCATTCAGCCGCGCCGCCGGCACGTCAAAGCCCTTGAAGGCGACACCTGCGCCGTTCGTCTTGCCGTCGAGGATGTTGGAGCGGCCGATGAACTCGGCGACGTAGCGGGTCTTCGGCCTGTTGTAGAGCGTCAGCGGATCGTCGATCTGCTCGATCCGTCCCTCGCTCATGATGGCGATGCGGTCGGACGTCGTCATCGCCTCGGCCTGGTCGTGGGTGACATAGATCGACGTGATGCCGAATTCGTTGTGCAGCCGGCGGATCTCGCCGCGCATCTCCTCGCGCAGGTTGGCGTCGAGGTTCGACAGCGGCTCGTCGAGCAGCATCACCTCCGGCTTCACCACCAGCGCACGGGCGAGCGACACGCGCTGCTGCTGACCGCCGGACAGTTCGTTCGGATAGCGCTTTGCGAACTGACTGAGGCGGACGGTGTCGAGGATTTCTGCGACGCGCTTGCGCGCATCCTCCTTCGGCACCTTTCGCATCTTCAGCCCGAACGCGACGTTCTGCTCCACCGTCATGTTCGGCCACAGTGCGTAGCTCTGGAAGATCATCGACATGCGCCGCTTGTCCGGCGGCAGCGACTCGTATTGCGAGGAGAGCTGTCGTCCATCGAGCTCGATGATGCCGGCGCTCGGCACGATGAAGCCTGCGATCATCCGCAGCGTGGTCGTCTTGCCGCAGCCGGACGGCCCGAGCAGCGAGACGAACTCGCCCGCGCGCAGCGTCAGGTTCAATTTGTCGACGACCGTCAGGTTGCCGAACGTCTTTGAAATGCCTCGAAGCCGCAGTTTGTCCATTACGTTCGCCTCAGCATGAAGTCGCGGCCGACGATCCTGGTGCCGATCGCCACCACGATCCCGGTCACGAGCAGCAGCAGCACCGCGATCGCCGACAGAATCTCGTACTGCCCCTGCTCGCTCATCTCGATCGTCAGCACGGAAATGACGCGCGTCTGCGGGCCCGACAGGAACATCGCTGTCGACAGCTCCCGCGTGCCGATCACGAAGATCAGGAGCCAGCTGCCGAGCAGCGACATCTTCAGCACCGGCAGCACCACCTCCCACACCGCGCGGCCCTGCGAGCCGCCGGCGATGCGCACGGCCTCTTCCAGCTCCGGATGCAGGCCCTGGATGGCCGAGTTCGAATTGACGAAGGCGATGGGGAGGAAGCGCGTGACGAAGGCGATGACGATCAGCGCGCCGAGGCCGTAGAGCGAGAATGGCGGCGGCGCGTAGGCTGCGTAGAAGCAGATCGCCAGCACGATGCCCGGCACCGCGAACGGCGCAAGCGTGATGGCGGACAGCACACCGGCAAACGGCAGCAGCTTGCGGCGCGAGATGTAGGCGACCGCGAAGCCGAGGGTGGTGCAGATCGTCGCCGCCCAGAACGCATAGTGGAAGGTGTTGATCAGCGACTGCCGGATCGATGGCTGGCTGACCAGTGCCTGGTAGAAATTGTCGAGCGTCAGGTTGTTCACCGACAACCCCTTCACCCAGGCCTTCGTGAACGCGCTCTGCAGGATGATGTACATGGGAGCCGCGACCGAGAGCGTACCGACCAGCGCCGCATAAGCCAGCATCACCCAGCGAAAGGCGCCGAGCGACATCAGCGACCGGTGGCCGCCCTTGCCGCTCACCGTCACATAGCCTTTGCGCGCCAGCAGCAGCCGCTGCGCGCCGAGCAGGATCACGGTGATCAGGATCAGCGGCATCGAGAACGCGGCCGCCACCTCGACCCGCACCGGATTCTCGAAGAAGGCCGCAAGCTGCGTGGTCACGACGTTGAAACCCGCCGGAATCGCGATCAGGGCGGCCGTGCCATAGAGGCCCAGCACCTCGAGGAAGACGATGAACAGGCTGCCGAGGATCGCCGGCAGCACCAGCGGCAGCGTGATGCGCAGCGTGGTGCTCGCGGGCCCTGCGCCCAGGATGGCGGCCGCCTCCTCCATCTCGGTCGAAACCAGATCCAGCGCCGACTTGGAGAACACGTAGACCAGCGGAAACACGTACAGCGAGATGACGAGCACCAGGCCATAGAACGTGAAGATATTGAACGGCCCTGACGAAGCGCCGGTGATCGCCATGTAGATGCGGTTGATCCAGCCGGCGTTCGGACCGCCGAGCAGGATCCAGCCGATCGCGCCGACGAAGGGCGGGATCAGGAACGAGCCGATCACCATGCCGTGCACGAGGTCGCGGCACGGCATGTCGGTGCGCGACACCGCCCAGGCCAGCGGCACGCCGATCAGGCCGGCGACGACCGCGACGCAGGCGCCAAGCTGCAGCGAGTTGATAAAGGCTTGCACGTAGCGCGGTCGCGCGAAGGCAGCGACGTAGTTGCCGAACGTGTAGTCGCCGGTCCGGGCGCTGGTCAGGCTTTCCTTCACCAGCTGGAGCAGCGGATTTGCGACCAGGAAGATCAGGATGAGCGCAAGGATCAGCGAGACGATGGCTGTCGGCGTGAGAAATTGGCGCATGCGCGCGGCAACAATGCCGAGCGGCCTGGTCGTTTCCTCACTGATCGGCGCGCTGAGTTCAGCCATGACGCATGCCGCGCTATTTTTCTTGGTCTTTGGTGCGCGCATCATACCGACGCGAGCACGCGCGTACAGCGTGCCGCGTGCAAAATTTCCTCAGTGATCAGAAAACGTTCCGGCATTCGGAACGTGTCGCATGCTTGTTCCAGCACGGCGCCAATTCAGGAGATCGGCGCATCACTCCAGAACGCGTCATGCACGACTGATCGACGGATCCGCGTAGCTGCGAAACAACGGGACCGACTCACCCCGTGCGTAGCGTTCGCGCGCAAGATCGGGCCGCTCAAGCGTGGGCTTGAAGATCGGTGCGACCTCCCCCTTTCTCGCTTGCTCTATCAACGGCAGCACCTGCGACGGCGGCCAACCATCGTGCACATCGCAATTGGTCAGCACCAGCGATCTCAGCCGATTGGAATTGTTTGCAGCGAAAATCTGCGCAATAGCGCCGCCGCTGTCGTTACCGACCAAGTCTACCTTTTCGATCCCCAGCGCGTCGAGCACCTCGGCCAGCATCCGCGCCTGGGCTGTGAAGGAGACGTCCTGTGCGGAAGAAATCTCCGTATAGCCCAGGCCCATGAGGTCGACTGCGATGCAGCGCCGACGATCCTTCACGCGGTCGATGATATGGCGCCAGTGATAGCCGTTGACCGGCACGCCGTGCACGAACAGCGCTACCGGTCCCCGCCCCTGCTCGATGTAGGCGATGCGTAGAACGCACGACGCTCTAGCTAGCGAGCGCGTCGTTCGCATGGGATTCAGTCTCACGCTGGCAGGAACGCAGTGTTGCCACCATCGCCGACGCACTCGACTGGCGCACCGTACAGCTCCTGAAGCGTCGACGATGTGAGGATGTCACCCGGCGGTCCCGTCCGCTTCAGTTGCCCGTCGGCCAGCAGCGCGACACGGTCGGCGTAGCGCAGCGCCTGGTTCGGATCGTGGGTCGTGAACAGCACGCCGAGCCCCTGCGCCGTCAGCGCCCTGATCTGCCGCATCACCTTGCCCTGGTTGCCGAAGTCGAGGTTCGCGGTCGGCTCGTCGAGGACGACATAGCGCGGCTCTTGCGCAAGCGCCCGCGCGATCAGCACGAGCTGCCGCTCGCCGCCCGAGATCATCGTGTAGGCCTTCTCCGCAAGATGCGTGACGCCGAGCTCGGCAAGCTTCGCCTCCACCACGGCGCGATCCTTTGCCGACGGGCTTGCGAACAGCCCCTGATGCGCGGTGCGACCCATCAGCACCATCTCGCGCACGGCGAACGCGAAGATGCCGGTATGCACCTGCGGCACGTAGCCGATCTGCCTTGCGCGCTCGCCGACCGTGAGCGCCGACAGCGGACGTCCGTCGAGCAACACGGCGCCTGCGTGCGGCGGCAACAATCCGAGCATGGTTTTCAGCAGCGTGGTCTTGCCGCCGCCATTCGGCCCCAGCAGCGCCAGCGCTTCGCCAGGCTGAACGGCGAGCGAGACGTCCCGTCCGATGGTGCGGCCGGGATAGCCGATGCCTAAGGTTTCCGCCGCGAGCGTCATGACCAGCTCTTTCGTGCCGAGATCAGGAGCCAGATGAAGGCCGGCGTGCCGATCACCGCGGTGAGGATGCCGAGCGGCATCTCGACCTGCGCCATGCTGCGGGCGAGCGTATCGATCAGCAGCAGGTAGCCGCCGCCGAGCAGTGCCGTGGTCGGAATGAGCCGCGCAAACTCGGGCCCGACCATGAACCGCGCCATGTGCGGCACGATCAGGCCGACCCAGCCGATGATGCCCGCGGCCGCCACGCTTGCGGATGTGACGAGCGTTGCCGCGGCGACGATGGTGATGCGCAAGACGCCGGTCGGAAGCCCGAGCGCCCGCGCCTCTTCCTCCGGCAGCGACATCACGTTCAGCCGCCAGCGCAACGCCAGGAGAACGGCGGTGCCGAGCGCGATCGGACCGAACAGCGGCAGCAGATCGTGCTTGTCCGTGCCGGCGAGACTGCCGAGCAGCCAGAACGTCATGGCGGGAAGCTGATTGTAGGGATCGGCGAGATATTTCAGCAGACCGACGCCCGCACCGAGTAGCGCGCCGATGACGACGCCCGTCAGCACAAGGATCAGCACCGTGTCGCCGGAGCGGATCGACGAGCCGATGACGTAAACAAGCGCCACCGCCACAAGGCCGCCGGCGAAGGCAAGCCCCTGGATGGCGAAAATGCCGAGCGAGAAGAAGATGCCGGTGATGGCGCCGAGCGCCGCACCTGACGACGCGCCGAGAATGTCCGGCGAGACCAGCGGATTGCGAAACAGGCCCTGGAAGGCGGCGCCCGCGACCGCCAGCGCCGAGCCGCACAGGATGGCGGCCAGCACGCGCGGCCCGCGGATGTTGAAGATCACAGCTTCCGCGGCCGGCGTAAGGCCGGACGGTTCGCCCGTCACGCCCGACCACAGGCCGTCGCAAGATCGATCAGGTTCACCGGGAAGCGCCCGACCGAAAATGCGAGCGCTACGGCGACGATCACCAGGCCGAGGCCCAGCACCGATCCGCCGATCGCACCAAACCTGCCGCTCATCCGCGTCCTTCGAGCACGGAGGCGATCTGCTGATCGGTCGGCGTGCGGTGATAGAAGCGCGTGTAGAAGTCGCGCGTGAGCTCGGTCAGATTTTCGCCGAACAGGTTCGGATAAAGCAGCTTGCCGAGCCAGATCAGGCCCGGCATGCGATTGACCGACGGCGGAAAGTCCACCCAGCCGAACGGCATTTTTGGCGACAGGTGGATGCGCCCGTCGCGCACCGCCCTCACGCCCGCCCAGGACGGATCGTTGCGGACGTTTGTCGCAAAATCCTGATCGATGGTGATGATCACCTCCGGGTCCCACGCCAGCACCTGCTCGAGCGAAACGCTGGCGAGACCGCCGCGCGTCTGCCCCGCCACATTCGCTCGCGCCCATGAACTCGATGGTCTCGATGTTGATGGAGCCGCCAAGAGCGGTGTCGAGCCCGCGCGGACCTCGCGCATAGTAGACGCGCGGGCGTTTGTCCGCCGGCACCGTCGCGATGCGCGACTGGCAGGTGCGGACCGTCTCCTCGCAATACTTCGCGAGCTCGTTTGCGCGTTCAACCTCGCCGACGAGCTGACCATGCAGGCGATAGCTTTCGGCGATCTTGTCGAAGCGGCCGTCGAGCAAGGCGTAGGGAATGCCGGTTTGCTCCTGCACGCGATCGGCAGTCTCAACAAACGTGCGCGCGGTCGAGCCGATGTCGAAGATCAGGTCCGGCTTCAGCTGCAGCAGCACTTCGAGATTGGTGGTGTTGCCCCGCCCGGTCAGCCGGCCGAGCTCGGGCCGTGCGCCGACCTCCGGATCGAGAAAGGCGAGCTCGGATGCGCGGTTGGCGCGCGGCCAGCCGAGCAGCGTGCGCGGCTGCAGCGTGTAGTGCGTGATTGCCGCAGGGGGACCGGCCGGAAACACGCGCTCGACCCGTTCGCAGGGACCGTGACGGAACGGCCGGCGGCATCGACCACCGCTGCTGCGCGGCGACGTGCGGCATCGCGAGGAAGCCCGCGGATGCGGCGAGAAAGCTACGGCGCGTCAGCTTCATGGTGCGGCTTCCTCTCTCGTGGCTGGCCCAAACAGCTTAAGGTTCTCAAGCCTATAGGCAAGCGAGCGCGCCTTGCGAAGCCAAAAGCCGGTGATCAGCGCCGCAGCGCCGGCACGACCAGGAACGGCATCATACCCAACAGAACGTTGACCAGCGCAAAGACGATCACGAGGTCGTAGCTGTTGGTCCAGTCGTGGATGAGGCCGCCGCTCCAGGAGCCGAGCGCCGCACCAAGCCCGCTGCCGAGCGAGATCGCGCCAAAGATCGTGCCGACACGGTTGCCGCGGAAGATGCTCATGGCGGTGGCGGAGATCAGCGGGCCGCGCGAGCCGATCGTGCTGCCGAAGCAGATGATGAAGCCGGCCAGCAGCCAGAGGTTCGGGTAGGCGCGCAGGAGCCAAAGCATGACGATGCCGGCGACCGAAAGGCCGTAGGCGAACAGGATCGCGCCGCGACGGCCGAGCAGGCCGTCGAGCAGGCTGACGCTCACCATGCCGATCGCCAGCAACACGCCGCTGAAACCCCACGCCGTCGCCGCCTGCAGCGGCGGAAATCCCGCCTCGACCAGATAGGCGACGACCTGCGCCGAGATGCAGAACATGCCGACGGCCGTGAAGAAGTACGTGCCGAACAGCGCCCAGAAGGCGTGATGGCGCATGGCCGACGACAGCTTCCAGTCCCCGTTTGTCTGGTCCGACGGCGCCGTAACCGCTTCGCTCGCGCCGGCCGCGAGCCGGCGCCACGGCAGCACGAGCAGTGGAACGGCGATGATCAACAGTGCAACGCCGATCGTGCGATAAGCGCCGCGCCAACCGTAGCTGTCGATGAGGAGTTGCGACAAAGGCAGCCATATCAGCGTGCCGATGCCGGAGGCCGCAAAAACGACCGCCATGGCCGTCGGCAGCCGCGGCCCGAACCAGCGGCCGAGCAGCAGCGAGTTCGCGACGTTTCCGAGGCATGCTCCACCGAGGCCGGCGGCAAGGCCGACGCAAAGCTGAAGATGCCACAGCGCCTGCGCAAAGGCGGCGGCCGAGAAGCCGCCGCCGAGCAGCAGCAGGCCGAGGCCATACACCGCGCGGGGTCCGGACAGATCGAACAACCTGCCGACCAATGGCGACGCAAGCCCCGCCGACAGCGCAGCCAGCGAAAAGATCGAAACGACGGCGGCGCGATCCCAGCCGAACTCGGTCGAGATCGGCAGCAGGAACACCGGAAACGTCTCGCTGCCGCTCCGCCCCAGCATCGACAGCGCAAAGCAGACGCCAAGCACGACGAACGCCGTGCGGCTCGTCTTCACCATTGCGCTGCGCCTTTGCCTGAGCGCATCACGCTCCTTCGATGGCGCTGGCGAGATTGCGGTGGAAGTTTGCGATCGCGCCTTCGAACAGGCCGTAGGTGAAAACCTCGTTGGCGTCCGCGGCAAAGCCGCGCTGGATGGCGTAGGCCATTTCCCGATCCTCCGCCGTGCCGGCGGTGACGAAATCCCTCGCCTTCTGCACGGCGGCCTTATCCTCATTGCTTTCGGCGCGATCGGTCAAGGTGTAGGTCACGAAGCGCGTGCGGTCGACGGCAAGCGGCTCGAGCACCGTCAGCGTCCGGTTGTTCGGGAACGTGGCGATCGAGACGTTGGGGAACAGATAATAGACGTGGGTCAGCGTGCCGCCGACCTTGCGCTCGGCCGCGGGCACGCTGCGCAGTTTCTCGATGGTGCGGTACGGAAAGGTGATGCGGCTGTTGCGGCCGAAGGATTCGATGACGTTGATGTTGTCGTACTGCCGCGGATAGAACGTGTCGTGGTGCGTCGAGCGGATGTGGTAGCCCTCGAGCATCCCTTCGGCGAGGACTTTCCAGTTCGCGGCGAACTCCGTCACCGTCGTCGAGAACAGCCGCCACTCGGGCCCGAGCAGCTCCGGAACGAGATCCTCGTCGAACGTCACTCGCATTCGCCTCGTCCTGGGTGACGAACACAAGCCCGTTCTTCTCGATCGTCTTGAGCGGCACAAGCCCGTAGGCGCTCTTGTCGAGCCCCGGAAAACCGTGCTCGTCCGGCACGCCGCGCAATGCGCCGTCGAGGCCGTAGGTCCATGCGTGATAGCGGCAGGTCAGCGCCTTCTTGCACCCTGCCCCGTCCACGAGCTGCACGCCGCGATGCCGGCAGGCGTTGCGGAACGCGCGCACCACCCCGTCGCTGCCGCGCATCGCGACGATCGGCGTCAGCGCCGCCTCGCGCGCCACGTAGGAGCCGACCTCGGGCAGCGCCGCGGACGGACAGAACGGCGTCGGCGTACGCCGAAACACTTTTGCGATCTCCGCCTCCAGCCGGTCCTTCGAGGTGTAATGCACCACCGGCTCGTGCCAGACCGCATCGCTCATATCGGTCGTCTTGTGGTCGATATGATTGAGGATGCGCGCGATGAGCGTGCGATCGTCGGCCAGGGCTGTGGTCAAGGCTGCGGTCATGGGCTCCTCCCGAATGCTGTCGTTGGGCAACAGCATTTCGGGGCGAGGACCGGCGCGCAAGAGAAAACGCAGCCGTTTCGGATGAGCCACATTCATCCGAAACATTGGCTCTCGCGCTGCGGGCGGCCTAGACTGCCCCCATGAAGCGCGCCCAGCCGAACCGAAAGCGAGCCCAGCAGATGACCGCGCGGCGGCTGCGCTCGGCCGCGCCGCGCATTGCCGCGGCAACGCTCAAGCCAACGCAACTGCTGGCGCTGCAGGCGTTCGACGTGGCGGTCCGGCTGGGCAGCTTCAAGGACACGGCCGATGCGCTCAATCTCAGCGCGTCCGCCGTCAGCCATCGCATCCGCAATCTCGAGCAGGCGCTCGGCGCCGCCTTGTTCGTGCGCAATCACCGGGCGATCGAGCCGACCGCCGAGGGACGTGCGCTCGCCGCCGCGACGGGCCGGGCCTTTGCCGAGCTGGCCCGCGTGGACCTGCCCTCCGGCGGCACGGCGGGCCGCCAGAGGCTGAAGCTGAAGGTGTTCCCGCTGTTCGCCTCGGCCTGGCTGATCCCGCGCCTTGCCGGCTTCGTTGCAAAACATCCGGACATCGATCTTGCGATCGAGACCTCGAGCTACACCATCGACTTCGACGTGGAGGCATTCGATGCGGGGATCAGCGTCGGCGACGGCTCGTTTGCCGGGCTCGACGCGCTGCACCTCGCGCCTCTGCGTGCGACGCCGATCGCAACTCCGGCGCTGGCGCGCCGTCTCAAACTTCGCGAGCCGCGCGATCTCGCCCGCGCGGTGCTGATCCACGTCACGCCGTTTCCGGGCTGCGTGGCCGCAATGGCTGGAGCGTGCCGGTGTTGCCGGGCTAAAACCTGTCCGCTCGATCGCGGTCGACAACTATGTCGCGGCCATTCAAGCCGCCGAGCAAGGCGCCGGCGTTGCGCTGGGCATGAGCCCGTTCCTCGCCGAGCGCGAACGGCAGGGCGCGATCTGTCGTCCGTTTTCGTTCCAGTCCTCGGCCGGGAGCTATTTTCTGGTGCACCCGCCACTCGCACGGCGCAACCGCGCACTCGCCGTGTTCAAGCGCTGGCTCGTGTCGGAGATTGCCGATCTGCAGGATGCGCGCTGATGCGTTCCTTGCCTATATAATGTGATGGCCGGCGAGATGTCCTCAGAGCCGGCCATTTCGATTGACTTCCGGCCTCCCGGTGCCCATAAACCGCCCGCCGCAAATCGCGTGGGTCGCCCCGTGCGCGAGGCTTTTGTGTTCCAACATCAAAGCCTTGTCCGCGATGGCTCCGGGGGAGTGTCCCGAGTGGCAAAGGGAGCTGACTGTAAATCAGCCGCCTCATGGCTTCGCAGGTTCGAGTCCTGCCTCCC
>CAVWTB010000022.1:0-8792 GCA_963757845.1 uncultured Alphaproteobacteria bacterium | reverse complement strand
CTTGCTTTTGCTGGCTGAACCTGGCTCAAACTTGCCCATGATGGATTGGAACGAGAGTTCAAGTTTTTCAATTATTTGGAAGGCGGCGTGTGCACGATGTGTGCACCGGGAGATCAAAGAGGTTCGAACTCTGGACCTTTGCGATGGCGGCGTAGGATGCTGTCAGTTGGGCTTGATCCGTAGCCAGCTTGGCTGTCCCCGCAGCAACATCGACACGGGTGAGGTCGCTTCCCAGCGTCTGTACGTAGGACAGGTATTCGGCCTGATAGGCACTGGCTTTCTCGATCGACGCCGAAGCATTCGAAATTCGCGTCCCTAGAAATACCCAGTCCAATTCCGCAATTCTCGACGGCAGGGCTCTCAAGGTCCATGTAGGCCCAAATCTTGGCTCCGAGGCCAAGACCCACGATTTTCCCGCGCCGGCCTACGATTTGCTCTGATCCTCTACCCGGGCACCTGAGGTCATGTCGACATCCCACGCAGCGGTACCTCGCCAGGCCTGGAGGCCAACAACCTCGCCGGCGCACATCGTTGCTCCAGGTGAGGTCCGTTTCAGTACCTCCATGGCGTGTAGTCGCACTTTCGCGATGATGTTGGCTGGACGCATCGCGCCATCGACCCGGAGCTTCGACTCGCGCGCGGCCTCAGCCTGTCTTGTCGACGTTCCAGAATAGCGGCACCGGCGCCCGGACGATGTCCTTCAGCATCTTCCGCGTCGCGGCGGGCTGGTTGTACTGTCCGGTCGGAACGTGGGTAACCACGTCGTAGGCGCGGCCCTGGATGCGATCGGCGAGCGTCTTCTGGTCGGACGGCGACGCACTCCTTGCAAAACTGTCGCGCAGGCGTTCGAGCTCGGCGTCCTCGACCCAGCCGAAGAAGCCGCCATTCTTGCCCTTGCCATTGACGCAGGCGTTGCCGATCGGATTGATCAGGTCGGCGCTGGCCCAGGTCGAGTGGTAAATCGACCATCCGCCTTCGGCAGGCGGCGACTGCTTGGCGCGCCGCGCGACCACCGATCCCCAATCCATGGCGAGGAGATTGACGTTCATCCCGATCGAGCGCAGCGCCTCGGCGGTGACCGTGCCGAGCGCGGTGATGATCGGGGCGTCGGTGGCGTGCAGGATCGTGACCGGCTCGCCCTTGTAGCCGCCCTGCTTGAGCAGCTCCTTGGCCTTTGTCGTATCCGCTTTGGTCGACCAGCCGACAGAACTTTCGAACGGCGTGCCGGCGATGAAGATCGCAGGCGTCACCTTGTAGTAGTCGGGATTGCCGATCTGCGTGTCGAGCCAGTCCTTCTGGTTTACGGCATGAAGCACGGCCTGGCGGATCTCCGGCCTGTCGAACGGCGGCACCAGCCAGTTCATCCGGCACATGCCGGAGAAACCGAGCGTGTTGTAGTCCGTCAGCTCGACATTCCTCGCTCGCTTGATCATCGGATGATGGTCGTGCGGCGGCACTTCGAAATAGTCGATCTCGTCGTTGATCAGCGCGTTGGTCGCGGTCTGGAAATCAGGCATGCTGATCCATTCGTAGCGGCCGATCTTCACGACCTTGCCGCCGCCGGTGCCGTCGGACGGCTCGTCGCGCGAGACGTAGTCGTTGTTCTTCTCGTAGACCGCCTTCGCGCCCGGCTGGAATTCCGACGTCACGAAGCGGAACGGCCCGGAGCCGAGGTGATCCGTGATCGCCTGGTCGGCAGGCGTCGCCGCGATGCGGGCCGGTACGATGAACGGCACGTTGGCGGTCGGCTTGCCGAGCGCGGCGAGCACGAAACCGCAGGGCTCCTTCAGCGCCATGCGGAAGGTCCGCTCGTCGACCGCCTTCAGCTCGGCGACGAAATCGAACAGCTTCTGTCCCATCGTGTCGCGCTTGGCCCAGCGCTGCAGGGACGGGATCACGTCGGCTGACGTGACCGCGGTGCCGTCATGGAACTTGAGGCCGGAGCGTAGGCGGAACGTGTAGGTCAGGCTGTCGGCCGAGACTTCCCAGGCCTCGACCATCTGCGGCTTGATCTCGAACTTCGAATTGGTCGAGAACAGCGTGTCGTAGATCATGTAGCCGTGGTTGCGCGCGGTCCACGCCGTCGTCATGATCGGATCGGTGGCGCGCAGCGGCGCGTGCATGACGGCGGTGATCGTCTTCGACGATTGCGCGCGCGATGCGCGGCATCGCAAGCCCCAGCGTTGCGCCGGCGCCGATCTGCAAGAGCTGACGCCGATCGACCGATTGCCCCATGACCCATCCTCCTTGTCGCGAGCGGCAATCCCTCAGGACCTGCCGCTGAGCCTGCTCGCGATCGCGCGATAGCCGCGCAACCACATGTGATCGAGATCAAGATCCATCGGCAGCGGTTGCGACGAGACGCGCGCGATCACCGTTTCGTTCGCCGGATCGATGTAGATCCACTGGCCATGAATGCCGACCGCGGCAAACGGCGTCTGGCCGCGCTCGATCGTGTACCATTTGCTGCGATAGTTGCCGTTCGGAAACACCTTGGTCAGTTCGCCGCGCGACCAGGCTTCGGCATTGCCGTTGTGCCTGATGTCGTCGATCCACCAGCTCGGCACCACCTGCCGGCCGTTGCTGACGCCGTGATTGCGCATCATCTCGCCGAAGCGGACGAGGTCGCGCACCGTTGCGCAGATGCCGCCGGCGACGCGCGCCGCACCGCGGGAATCGACCGTGATGTAGGCGTCGTGCTCGGCGCCCATCGGCCGCCAGAGATACTGCGAGAGGATCTTGGCGTAGGACATGCCGCAGGCGCGCTCATAGACCCATCCGAGCACGTCGGTGTTGGTCGACACATAGTGGAAGGTGTGGCCGTGCGGCTGTGCCGTCCGGCCGCAGCGTTTGCAGGTATGGCGCAGATGGGTCGGCGGAATGCTGGCGTCCGGCGGCTCCCATCCGGCGGAGCGCCGGTAGTGTGATGACGTCGCCTTCGCGCGCCATGTAGTCCTCGTCGAAGCGGATGCCGACGCTCATGTCGAGCAGGTGCCGCACCGCGCAGCCGTCGCCGTAGACCGAACCCTTCATTTCCGGGATGTAGCGGGTGACGGGCGCATCCACGTCGAGCTTGCCGCGGTCGGCAAGGATGCCGCCCATCGTGCCGGCGATTGACTTGCTGACGGAGAAGATCAGGTGCGGCGTATCGGGCGTGAGGCCGTGGGCATACCACTCGAAGACGACCCGGCCGCGATACGACACCACGAAGCCGTCGATGTAGCTTGTGCGCAAGGCGTCGGCGACGCCGTCGTTTCGCCGCGCGGGTTCTCGAAGCTGACATCCTCGAGATAGTTTTGCGCAAAGGACAGCGATGTCGGCGCCAGTGAGCGCGCGATGTTCGCCGTTGGCAGCAATTCGCGCACATTGCGGAAAGCCCATTCGCTGAATGGATGCTGCCGCCAGTTGGCGAGCGTAACCTGCGCGTCCGCGGCCGGAGGGAAGGCGGCCATGATGTGACGTGAATTCATTCCAGGTCCGGCAAGCGCTTCGGGAAATCGGTCTGCAGATTCAGCGTGGCGGCGCATGGCCGGCAATCAACCGGATGGTGGAGGCGTGCGATCGGTTACTCCGCCGTAACCGCAGGACGGTTGCGCAAGAAAATTGCTTGGCCCGTATTTTGCTTGACTGATGTGACGTGTCTGTCCCAGCGTGGCTGACTGTGCGACGCGCAGACGTCCGCCATCGGGGAAACAAATTGGGAGGTAGGTCATGATCGCGCTTTTGGGCCGACCAGATCCGGCAACCACTCAAGCCATTCAGTTTGCGAGGGGGATTTTCGAAGGTTCTGCGACTGCGTTTTACGAGGTCGACAGCGATCTCAATCTCAATCGCTTTGTGCTCTTAAGCGGCATCCCGGCGGGCTTTCACGACCAATATCTGGCCGGCATGAGCCGGCTCGATCCGCTGCATCCGCGCGTCTGCGACCAATCAGCCATTTGCCAGGCTGAGCGTCGCCATTGATCAATCCGCCACCGCAGGAAACGGCCACCTACCGCACCTTCGCAGGTCAGTGCGGCATCGCCGACATGATCGAATTCTTCTTCCGCCGCAATGACCGGATCGTTGCCGGGATGAGCGTGCTGTGGGGGGCGGGCTGCAAGATTCCCGACAGCACGATGAACATCGCCGAGAAGATCCACGACTATCTCGAGTTCAACCTGACCAGCCGCCTGTCGCCCGCTTTGGACGAGCCTGCGCGTTATGGCCTGACCTCGCGCGAGCGCGAGGTCGTCGAGCTGCTCTGCTGCGGCCGGACCAATCGCGAGATCAGCGAGTGCCTGAATATCGGGCTTGCCACGGTGAAGACGCACCTGATCCATATTTTCGAGAAGCTCGGCGTCGAGACACGTTCCGCCGTCGTGGCGTTGATGTCGCGGCCTCACTGACAGGGCGTTGCTTGCTTCCCGCCGGATCGTAGAGCCGCCACGCCCGAGGCACTTTGCCGCGTAAATCATTGTCTTCACTGTTGCATCCACCGTTTGGTTGATTGCTGCGGAGTGCCTGATCCGCCGACATTGGAGCCGGTTTTAAGGATCGGCGTTCCCTCCGGCGATGTTGGCAAATGGTTCGAACAATCTCAGTTTGCCGCGGGAGCGGGCGCTTCGTACTCAGCGCATCGACCTCGTTCGTCCTGGTTTCAGGTTGCCGAAACTGACACGAGGCGCGTCCGACGCAGGCGCGGCTGCGTGCGGCAAGGATCAGTCGCGACCGCTGCTCGACGTGCGTGGCCTGACGGTCGGGATCGGCCGTAACGGGTACCGGCTGGTCGACGGCATCTCGTTCAACCTGAAAGCCGGCGAGACGCTCGGCATCGTCGGTGAGTCCGGTTGCGGAAAATCGCTGACGTCGCTTGCGCTGATGGGGCTGCTTCCCGAAGGGCTCTCGGCATCCGGCGCCATTCTGTTCGGCGGCGTCGATCTTCTGACGCTCGCCGCGCTGCGAACATGAGAGATCTGCGCGGGAACCGCCTAGCGATGATCTTCCAGGATCCGATGACGAGCCTCAATCCCGCGCTGACCGTCGGCTACCAGATCGCGGAAGGTCTGATCCGGCACCGCAGGACCGGCCGCAGTGAAGCCCGCGAGCGCGCCATAGAGCTCTTGCGCAAGGTGAAGCTGCCGGCGCCGGAGCGGCGTTTCGATGCCTATCCGCATCAGCTTTCCGGCGGCATGCGCCAGCGCGTCATGATCGCGATGGCGCTGATCTGCAAACCGGCGCTGCTCATCGCCGACGAGCCGACCACCGCGCTCGACGTCACCGTGCAGGCGCAGATCCTCGATCTGCTGCGCGAACTGCGCGACGAACTCGGCTCGGCGATGATCTTCATTTCGCACGACCTTGGCGTCGTCGCCGAGAACGCCGATCGCGTGGCGGTGCTGTACGCCGGACGCATCGTGGAACAGGGGCCGACCCGGTCGGTTTTCGAACATCCGCAGCATCCCTACACGATCGGGCTGATGGGTTCGATCCCGCGCGTCGACGTCGTCCAGGAATGGTTGCCGACGATTCCCGGCTCGCTGCCGCTCGGCTCCGACTCGCCTCCGGGGTGCCGCTTTGCGCCGCGCTGCCCGTTTGCGGATGAGGCGTGTGACGCGGCTCCGGCCGCTGAGCGAGACGCGGCCCGACCACGGCGTGGCGTGCTGGAAAGCGCCGCTATGACGCCGCCGATTCTCAGGGCCATCGAGCTCGCCAAGCACTATCCGATCGAGCGAAGCTTTTTGGGCCGTCCGACCAAATGGCTGCGCGCCGTCGATGGCGTGAGCTTTGAGGTCGGCAGGGGCGAGACATTGTCGCTGGTTGGCGAGTCCGGCTGCGGGAAATCCACCACGGGCCGCATGCTGGTCCGGCTGATCGCGCCGACGTCCGGCCGGGTCGAGTTCGAGGGACATCGCATAGATGGCGGTTCGACCGCGCCGCGACAGATGTCGCGCAAGATCCAGTTCATCTTTCAGGATCCTTATGCGTCGCTCAATCCGCGCATGTCGGTGGGCCAGACCATTGCCGAGCCATTGCGGCTGCACGGATTGCGGCCGAAGCGGCAGTGCAAATCGCGCGTCGGGGAACTGCTCGACATGGTCGGGCTTCCGGCGGCGTTTGCCGGACGCTATCCGCATGAGCTATCCGGCGGCCAGCGCCAGCGCGTCGGCATTGCCCGGGCGCTAGCAGCAGAGCCGTCCTTTATCGTTTGCGACGAAGCGGTCTCGGCGCTCGACGTGTCCGTGCAGGCGCAGGTTCTCAACCTGCTCAAGGCGCTGAAAGCCAGGCTCGGCCTGAGCCTGCTGTTCATCGCGCACGACCTTGCGGTCGTAAAGCACATCTCGGACCGGGTCGCGGTGATGTATCTCGGCCGATTCGTCGAGATCGCGTCTGCGCCCGAACTGTTTGCCGCGCCACGGCATCCCTACACGCGCGCTTTGCTGGCCTCGATCCCTCGTGCCGGGATTCGGCCATCAGCGCTCCGCGACGATCCAGGGCGATGTTCCGAGCCCGATCGATCCGCCCTCCGGGTGCCGCTTTCATACGCGCTGCCCGCTCAAGGTGGATATCTGCACAAAGGTATCGCCGCCGCTCGAGACGATCGGCCCGGCGCATTCGGTGGCCTGCCATCGCTGGCGCGACGTCGCGCCGATGCCGGTCGCCCAAGCAGTCGCGGACGAGACGTCCTCGGCGCGCATCAAGAGGCTGCTGGCTTCCTTTCAGGATGGCCGCGCCTGCCAATCCTCACCCACAGGAGAGCTGTCCATGAAACGGTTCGTGCTTGCCACGCTGATGTCGCTGGTCATTTCCGGCAGCGCTTCCGCGCAAACCCTGCGCTTCGGCTTCAACGAGGATGTCGACATCCTCGACCCGACCTTGAGCCGCGGCTACACCACGCGGATGATCTTCAGCGCGCTCTGCGACAAGCTGATCGACATCACGCCGGACCTGAAATTCGTGCCGCAACTGGCGACATCGTGGTCCTGGTCCGACGACAATCTGTCGCTGACGCTGAAGTTGCGGCCCAACGTGGTCTTTCATGACGGCGAGCCGTTCAACGCCGAGGCAGTGAAGTTCACGATTGAGCGGCATCAGTCGATGGCCGGCTCCCAGCGCAAGGCGGAACTCGGGCCGCTGAAATCGGTCGATGTGGTCGACGACCTGACGGTGCGGCTCAATCTGTCGGCTCCGTTCGCGCCGCTGGTCGGATATCTGTCCGACCGCGCAGGCATGATGGTGTCTCCGAAAGCCGCCAAGGAACTCGGCGACAAGTTCACGACGGCGCCGGTCTGCGCCGGGCCGTTCAAGTTCAAAGAACGGATCGCGCAGGACCGTATCGTCGTCGACAAGTTCGACAAATACTGGGCCAAGGAAAACATCAATTTCGATCAGGTCATCTTCCGGACGCTTGCCGGATCGCAACCGTCCGCCTTGCCAATCTGCGCTCCGGGCAACTCGACCTGATCGAGCGCGTGGCGCCGATCGACGTCGCCGGCGTCAAATCCGACAACCGTTTCGTGGTCGAGGAGGGCACCGAGCTTGGCTGGAACGGCATCATTTACAATGTCGGCGCCGGCGAGAAGGCCAAGAACCCGATGGGCACCGATCCGCGCGTTCGCGAGGCCTTCGAGCTTTCGATCGATCGCGACGGGCTGGTGCAGGCGATGTCGAAGGGACAATATACGCCGGGCAACCAGTGGGTCTCGCCGTCGAACGCCTACTACGTCAAGGAAATGCCGGTCCCCAAGCGCGACATCGCCAAGGCCAAGGCGTTGCTGGCCGCGGCCGGCCAGCCGCATCCCGTGATCACGCTGGTGACTCCGACGCAGTCCGAAACCATGCTGTTCGCGCAGATTATCCAGGCCATGACGCGCGAGGCCGGTTTCGACATGAAGATCCAGGCGACGGAGTTCGCGACTGCGCTCGACATCACGCAGAAGGGCGATTTCGAGATGTTCACCTATTTCTGGAGTGGGCGTACCGATCCGGACGGCAACATCTACAACTTTACCGCCTGCGGGGCGCCGCTCAACATCGGCAAGTACTGCAACCCCGATGTCGATGTTGCGCTCAAGGCGGCGCGCCAGACCGCTGACCCGGACAGCCGCCGCAAGAGCTTGGGCGCAGGCTGCAGCCATCATCCTCAAGGACCGCCCGATGCTGTTTGCCTTTCACCGCAAGTATTTCTGGGCACGGCGGGCGGAGCTGAAGAACTTCGTCGCCTATCCCGATGGGCTGGTTCGCTTCACCAACCTGAAGCTCAACTGAGGTCTCCGCCGTGCTGCGTTTCCTGCTCCAGCGACTGGCCTTGATGGTGCCGACGATCTTCTTCGTCTCCGTCATCGTCTTTTCGCTGCAGCAATTGCTGCCCGGCGACCCCGCGCTCACCATCGCCGGCGACGAGGCCTCGCCGGCGGTCGTCGCCGAAATCCGCGCCAAATATCACCTCGACGATCCCTTGCTGCTCCGCTACGGCAAATGGATCGCGGGACTTGCGCATGGCGATCTCGGCTTCTCGCTGCGAACCCAGCAGCCGGTGACGCAACTGCTCGCGCAGAAGGTTCCGGTTACCGCTCGAACTCGCGACGCTGGCGATGGCGGTAGCGCTGACCTTCGGTGTCCTGATGGGCGTGCTGGCCGCGATCTGGCGAGGGAGTGCGATCGACTACGTCGCGCGCAGCATCGCGCTGTTCGGCATTTCCATGCCGAGCTTCTGGCTGGGAATCCTCTTCATTCTGCTGTTCTCGGTCAAATGGCGTGTCCTGCCGGCCTCCGGGAGCGTATCCCTGTTCGAGGATCCGATCGAGAATTTG
>CAVWTB010000021.1:0-42912 GCA_963757845.1 uncultured Alphaproteobacteria bacterium | reverse complement strand
CGCGCCTTCGACGCCAGCGAGGCGCACGCGCTCGGGCTGATCAGCAGGATCGTTCCGGACACAGAGCTTGACGCCGCCGCGATGGATCTCGCCGCGACATTTGCTTCGAAGTCGCCGACCGTCGTTCGCATGGGGCGTGCGGCCTTCATGCGCCAGAACGACCTGGACTATCGCCGCAGCATCGCCAACGCCGTTGAAGATTTCTGCAACGTCGCCCTGACCGACGATGCCCAGGAAGGACTTCGCGCGTTCGTCGAAAAGCGCAAGCCTAGCTGGTGAGCCCCGCCGAGATCGCGATTAGCGATAGCCCTTATGAGTCCGAAGCCGTCAGTCGGCGAAACAAGCCGTCGCGATAGAGCAGCGCGTCAAAACTGTTCGAGACCACAGCCACGACGCGCCCGATGTAGATGTGATGGGAGGCGGCAGGAATCCGTTCTTCGACTTCGCAGTCGAAGCTTGCCACCGCGCCGTCGAGAATTCGGCGAACCCGTGACCATCGACAACCAGTTTCCTTCCCCGAACCGTGCGCTCGGGATCGAGCTTCGATTTCGAGAACAGCCGCGCAATGTTGTGCTGGGCCTCGGTGAGGAAGTTGATCGCGAAATGTCCCGCTTTCGGCGATGATGGCTTCCGCCGAGGCGTTTCGGTTGATGCAAGCCACGTCGTCGGCGGCTCTGCGGAGACCGAGCAAACCGCGGTTGCCGTCAGTCCGTTGCGGACGCTACCTGCCCGGCTCGTCACGACTGCGACCGACGATACGACCTGGCGCATGCCGAGCTTGAACTCGTGATCAAGAACAACGGCTTTGGCGCGCATACCCGCAGCTCCTGTCATAGATTGTCGGACACCGGCAGGTGGCTTGGGCATTCCAGGACGGCCATCAAGCAACGGCGGACGCCAGAAGGTCGTAGACGGCATCGTTCGGAAATTTCGCGCCGATCGGTTGACGCGGACCGAAGCGCATTTCCTCGGAGCCTTCCGGCACCGGCTGCTCCTCGACCCAGTCATAGGCAACCACCCGGCGCGCAACACGCCATTCGCCGCCACGCTTCTCGAACCGGTCGCAATAGCGGCCCGCGAGCAGGAACTGCCGCGTCACGCCGTCTTTTCCCGCGCCACGCTGGAGCGCACCGAAATAGGACTCCACCGCGGCCGCCGAAGCGTCCAGAAACTCGATCAGGATGTTGCTGACCTGATGCACGTTGCGCGCATCCGTCTTGAAGACTTCGCGCGCCCACTGAAAGAAACCTTCGACCGGCCCCGAATAGGGTCCGTGCCGGTCCATCGCGTCCGGCCAATACGAGCTGCGAAGCGCCGCTTCGTCTGCCCGGTCAACGCCGCGGCAATAGCGATAGATGCAGTCGCGAATGGCTTCCCGGTCGAGCAACTCCGTCAGCCGTGCTGTCTTCGGTTCCCATTTTCGCCTCCTCGGCGGCTATTCCACGCCGACATTAGCCGTGACGCGGGACCAACAGTGCGTCGAGCGGCACGACGCCGTGGCCCGCGGGCATGACCCGCACGGGATTGAGGTCAATGCTGTCACACGAGTCGGCGTTGTCCGCCGCAAAATGCGAGAGCGCGGAGAGCATCGACGCCAGGGCATCGACGTCGGCCGGCGCCGCCCCGCGGACGCCTTCCAGCATCGCAAAGCCGCGGATCTCGCGGATCATGCGCCGTGCTTCGTCGACATCGAACGGCGCGACACGGAACGTCACGTCCTTGAGCACTTCGACGAAAACGCCACCCAGCCCGAACATGACAACGGGCCCGAAAGTCGGATCCTGCACCACCCCGACGATGGTCTCGACGCCACCGGCAATCATCCGCGAAACCAGCACGCCATCGATCCGCCCATTCGGGACGTTCTCGCGGGCGGCGAGGACCGTGCGCGCAGCCTCGCGCGCCTCGCTCTCGCTCCCGACGCCGACAATCACGCCGCCGATTTCGGTCTTGTGGGCGATATCGGGCGAGCAGACCTTGACGACAACCGGAAAGCCGAGCGCCGCCGCGGCAAGGCCGGCGTCTTCGTGCGGCCGCACCAGCGTTTCCTCGGGAAAGAAATCCCCGCCTTGCTCAAGATCGACTTCGCTTCGTGCTCGCTCAGCGTCGCCGCCGGACAGCGCGACGCGCGCGGTCCCGTCGGCAACTCCAGTCTTCATTTTCGCCGCATCGAAGCTTCGCCGGAAATGCGCGAGCGCGGCGAGCGCGTTGACCAGCGCGGAACCGTCTTCGAAAACCAGAAATCCTTCGGCCTCGTAGGGCGGACGATGTCGGGCGGAGCCGACATGGTAAGCGACAGAATGCAGCCGCCCTGGCCTGTGGTCGCGGCTTGCAGCGCCTGGCGAAGGGTTGCGGAAAAGCTCGGGCTTGCCGGGCCGCTACCGAAGATGCCCGCGAACATGTCGTACCCGCCCTTCACCAGCATGGTGCGGATGTAGCTTGTCATCAGCGGCAGGTCGGTCAGCGCCTGCGCGGTCGCATCCACGGGATTGCGCGGCGATGCATAGGGCAGCATCGCCTTCAGCTCGTCCTGCGCCGCCTCGGGCATCGGCGCAACGTCAAGCCCGGCGAGCGAGGCGTCATCCGCCATCTGGATGCCGAACCCGCCGGACAGCGTGAATATCCCGAGCGTGTTGCCGGCCGGATAGACTCCACGCGCGCACGCATAGGCGATATCGAGCTGCTCGGCGGTCGTGCGCGCGCGATAGACACCGTACTGCCGCAGCACTGCGTCGAACACCGCATCCGACCCCGCCAGTGCCGCGGTGTGCGAACTCACCGCGCGCGCGCCGACCTCGGAGCGGCCGACCTTCATGAAAACGACAGCTTTCTCCTTTGCGCGCGCCGCGGCCAGCGCCTCGAGGAAAGTGTCCCGATTGCGGATGCCCTCCGCGTACGCCATCACGACGCTGACGTCCGGCTGATCGACGATCCAGCGCAACGCTTCTGCCACATCGATGTCGCACTCATTGCCCGTCGTGATCCAATGCCCGATGCCGAGTCCGCGCTGACGCGCCAGATGCGCGATGTGCGAACCGTAGGCACCGCTTTGCGAGACGACGGCCACTGGCCCCGGCTTGACGAACTCGCTATCGAGAATGGCCGAGAACGTGCCGTAGTAGCCGCTCGCGGCGTTGAACACACCCAGGCAGTTGGGACCGAGCACGCGCATACCGCTTTCGCGCGCGATACCGACAATCTCGTCCTGCATCGCCCGGCCGGCGTCACCGGTCTCGGCGAAGCCGGCCGAGAACACGATCGCTGCCTTCACGTTGCGGCCGGCGCAATCCTTGACGGCCTGGATCGTGCGGTCAGCCGGCACCGCGAGGATCGCGACGTCCGGGGCTTCCGGCAGGGCGTCGAGCGAGGCGTAGCTTCAAAGCCCTGAACGGTGTCGCGATTCGGGTTGACCGGATAGACCGCACCGCCGAACCCGCCGTCGCGCAGATAGCGCAGCGGCCGCCCGCCGATACGCGCGGCATTTTCGGAGGCGCCGACGAGCGCGACCGAGCGCGGCGACAAAAAGGGGCAAGCCGGAACGACGGTCGAGCATCATCTGTGTTTCCTGGAGGCCCCCTCCTCCCGATGCGCGCAACAGACGAACGCCGATGGAGGCCGGCCCCCATCGTCGGTTCGAAAGGCCGACTTACTGGGTCTTCAGCAGGCCGCATACGCTTTCGGATACCGGCCGCCAGGCATCCTCGGGAGCAACGGTCGCGGTGATCTCATAGTAGTCGTACGGATACTTCGACTCCTTCGGCGTCTTGATGCGGGCCGCATAGAGCGGCCGCATCACCTGGCCGTCGGCGCGGATCTTGATGCCCTTCATGTCGAAGTCGTTGATCGGCGGTGCTCCATTTTCCTCATGACGGCATCGCCCTCGTCCGTACCCGCCGCGGCGACGGCCTTGAGATAGTGGTGCACGGCACTGTAGGTGCTCGCCTGCGCCTCGTTCGGGATGCGGCCGCTGAATGCCGCCTGATAGCGTTTGGCGAAAGCGCGCGTCTCGTCGGTCCGATCCCAGTAGAACGGCGTCGTCAGGCGCACTTCCTGCAGAGAATTGAGGCCGATGCCGTGCGTCTGATTGAGGAACAGGCCGAGCGGCGCGAGCTTCTGCCCGCCCTCGAGATACCGAACTCCTGCGCCTGTTTCACCGCGTTGGCAAAATCCGCGCCGGAGTTCGCGAGCGCGATCACCTTCGCACGCTCGACTGCGCCCTCAACAGGAACGAGGAAAGTCCGGTGAATTGAGCGGATGCAGCACCGAACCGACGACCTTGCCGCCACCGGGCTCGATGAATTTCGTGGTATCCGTCTGCCAGGCCTTGCCGAACGTGTAGTCGACCGTGACGAAGAACCAGCTATCGAGCCCTTGCGCCAGCAGCGACTTAACGGTCGCGCGCGGCAGCGCGTAGGTGTCTTGCACCCATTGCGTGGTCATCGGCGAGCACTTCTCGTTGGTGAACGCCGAAGAGGCGGTGCCGGCCAGCATGTAGGGCTTCTTGCGCGCCTTCATGACGTCCTGCACGGCGAGCGCGATCGAGGACGCCGAACAGCCGACGATCGCGTCGACGCCCTCGTTATCCAGCCACCGCTGGGCCGTCCCGAGGCCGATATCCGGCTTGTTCTGATCGTCCGCGACGACGATCTCGATCTTCTTGCCGTTGATCGCGCCACCCGCGTCCTGAACCGCGAGCCGCGCAGCCGCGGTCGCTCCGGGCCCGCAATTGTCGGCATAAGGGCCGTTTTGATCGTTCATGACGCCGATCTTGATGACATCGCCCGAGATGCCCTGCGCGTTCGTCGGCGATACCGCCGTCGCCGCCACAGAAGCGCCGCGACGCAGGCAGTCCGAACCATCAATTTGATCATTTCTTCCTCCATGTATGAATTTTGTTGGTCGTCGTATTTCCGAGCCCCGCGGTGCGCGGCATCGTCATCGGCCTTACGAGAACGCGTAAGTGATGCCTCCATCGACGAACAGCATGTCGCCGGTGATGAAGCTGGACTCGTCGCTTGCCAGAAACACCGCGGCATTGGCGACGTCTTCGGTCGTCCCGAGCCGCCCGATCGGGACGCGCGCGCGGCGCCGTTCCCAAGCCTCCTCGGTGACGACGAGATTTGCGCCGTCGGTCGGCGTCGGGCCGGGTGCAATAGCGTTGACGCGAATCTTGCGCGGGCCGAACTCTGCCGCCGCCGAGCGGGTTGTGCCTGCGACCGCCGCTTTGACGCCGCTGTACATGATGCCATTGCTCATCGCCAGCACCGCCGAAGGCGACGCGATGTTGATGATCGAACCGCCGCCGGCCTTCGTCATGTCATCGAGCACGGCCTGATAGCCCCAGATCACGCCCTTGAAGCCGACGTCGATCATCCGGCCGATCATGTCCTCGGTCTGATCCTGCAGTGGTCCGTAGCGATTCCACATCGCGTTGTTGACGAGGATGGTCACAGGTCCGAAAGCGTCGCGCACCCGGTCGACCGCCGCGAAGAGATCGTCGCGCCGGGCGACGTTGCCGACGAGCGAAGCGCCTTGCCGCCCTTGGCCTCGATCGCCTTGGCCGCCTGATTGGCGACCTCCGGCTTCAGGTCGAGCATGCCGACGAGGGCGCCTTCCCGGGCAAACGCCTCTGCGATCGCCCGGCCAATGCCGCGTCCACCTCCGGTCACGAGCGCAACGCGCCCTTGCAGCCGCTTCGTCATTGCTACCGCCTTCGTCGGGTAGCGTTCAGCCGATCTTCGCAGCTTTCGCGAAGGTCGCCCGCGAGGCCATTGGAATGGCGCCGCCGCGCGTCGGGTCGGCATAGGTGCCGCCGGCGGTCGCGTAGTCCTTGCCGGCGCGGCGCTCGAGCACGATGCCGATCGACTCGATGTTCGGAACATCTTTCTCCGCGAGTGGCTGCATCCGCGGCTTGCGGGCAAGCGCAGCCGCGACGTAGGGCGCGAGCTCCTCTTCCTTCTTCTTGACGCGTTCGTCTTCGCGTTCCTTCAATTCCGGCATCACTTCCTTCGAGAACAGCTCCATCGCCTCGCAGATGTGCTCATGCTTGTTCATCCCGGACTGCTGGATGAAGATCATCTGATCGATACCGACATCCGCATAGCTCTTGAGATGCTCTCGCACGCTCTTCGGCGTACCGATGCTGCCGGAGCCCGGCGTCTCTTTCATGTCATCCTTGATGGTGAGAAAGCGCTTCCACAGATTGGTGACGCCCGGACGATGCTCGCCGTAGACCGCGTAGTGCGCGATCGAGTAGCCGAAGAAGCGGAAGCCATCGAGGCCACGACGCATGGCCTCGTCGTGATTCTCGTGCACCATCATGCCGTTCAGCGTCGCGAAATTCGCATTCACCGAATGGCCGATCGGGACGCACTCCTCGGACTTGATGATCTGGTAATACTCGTCGCGCCAGATCTTGGCCTGCGATGCCTCGACGAACCCGAACACGAGCGCGCCGACGCCGTTGCGGGCCGCGCGCAGGATGCTTTCGCGGCGAGAGCACGCCATCCAGATCGGCGGATGCGGCTTCTGCACCGGCTTCGGGACGATGTTGCGGATCGGCATCGAGAAGAACTGCCCTCGTAGCCGGGGTAAGGCCGCATTGTCATCATGTTGGCGGTCTGCTCGACGCCTTCGCGCCACATCGCGGTCTTCTGCTCCGGCTCGATGCCGAACCCATGCATTTCGATCAGCGATCCGGATTTGCCCGTTCCCCATTCGAGCCTTCCGCCCGAAACCAGATCAAGCGTGGCGAGCCGTTCGGCCACGCGCGCGGGATGGTTGTAGTTCGGTGACGAAAGGCAGATTCCGTGACCGAGCCGGATCTTCTTGGTGCGCTGCGAAACCGCCGCGAGAAACACCTCGGGCGCAGACGAGTGCGAGTATTCTTCCAGGAAGTGGTGCTCGACTTCCCACATGTTGTCGAAGCCGAGGCGGTCGGCGAGTTCGATCTGTTCGAGCGCGTCGTTGAACAGCTTCTGCTCGCTTCCTTCTTCCCACGGCTGTGGCAACTGGTGTTCGTAGAAGACTCCAAGCCTCATGAATTTCCTCCACCCGAGCGGCATCCGCCGTCTCGTTGCTTCTCGCGCGGCTTGAGAAATGCGCCGCTCCTTGACTGAGGGCACCTTCTCATGCGCACTTTGGAGGGGCCAAATAAACTCGTATGTGCCGCTCAATTTCACATCTATAAAAAACGGCCCGGCAGGGAGGAGCGACGATGAACGCTTCACAGGTCAAGTCGGCGACGCGCGCGATCGAAATTCTCGAGTTCTTCACGCGCGTGAGGGAGCCGCGCGCGATGTCCGAAATCTCGGCGACGCTCGGCTATCCACCGTCGAGCACGACCGTCCTGCTCAAGACCCTCATTGCGCTCGGCTACCTCAATTTTGACCGGGGGAAACGCCTGTACTTTCCAACACCAAAGGTGACTACGCTCGGAGACTGGATTCCACGCGCACTGTTCGGCAGCACCCGCGTGCTGGAAACCATGCGCGATGTTCACGCGGCGACCGGAGAAACGGTTTCAATAGGCACCAAGAACGACGTCTATCTGCAGTACGTGCAGATCATTCAATCCGTCCACGCACTCCGTTTTCATGTCGATGAGGGAACGCTGCGTCCCCTCACCCAGTCGGCGCTCGGCTGGCTCTTGATGTCGACCATGACCGACGACAAGCTCGACAACATCATCCGCCGCGCCAACATCGCCACCGAGAAGGCGTCAGAGCGTGTGAAGGTAGCGGACATGCTGAAGCGGGTGAGACAGATCCGCGGCAAGGGCTATTGCTCCGCCGAGAACGTCCCGTTCCTGGGCGGCGGAACGATCTGTGTGCTGTTGCCGGTGACGATCCAGAACCAGCCTGTCGTGCTTGGCCTGGGAGGCGCCAACGAGCGCATTCGTCAGAACCATGATCGCTATCTCGCCGTCCTGCAACGCGCGGCGCGATCGATGCGCCCCAGCCGTCCGTTCGATGAACCGATCGACATCGAATTCTGACAGACCGCACGCCTTGGATTGCACAGCGGACCGGTGGCCTTACTCCGCTGCAGGCGCCATCTGTGCGCCGTCCTTGCCATCACCCCGGCAACTCCAGCACCGCTTTCGCGAGGATGTTCTTCTGGATTTCGTTCGAGCCGCCGAATATGGCTGGCGCCCGCGAATCCAGGAACAGATTCATCGCGTCGATGTGTTCGTTGCCTGCCTGAATATCGTCTGCGAAACGCGCCTCGTCGCCGGCGACCGCAAGCATTTCCTCGGTGATGCGCTGGTAAAGCTCGGTCGCAAATATCTTCAGCATCGACACATCGGCACCGAGTTCGCCTCCGGCGCGGAGCACGTTCGCAAAGCGTTCGAAGCCGGAGCCAAGGTCATAGACATCAAGCCGCAACCGCGCGTACCGCGAAACGAACGCAGCATCGTCGAACGCTCCCTTCGCCTCGGCGAGCTTCTCCAGCCGGCGCAGGGCATACTCCGGACGTGTCGGCGCGCCGAGAAAGATGCGTTCGTGGCCCAACACCGATTTCGCAACCGTCCAACCCTCGTCAACTTTCCCGACCAGGTTGCTTGCCGGCACACGGACATTGTCGAAGAAGACTTCGCAAAAGTCCGCCTCGCCCCGCAGATTGGTGATCGGCCGGATCGTCACCCCCGGATCAGTCAGATCCAGCAGAAGAACGGTGATCCCCCGTTGCCGGGTCTTAACGGTCTTGTCGGTCCGCACGAGCACGAACATCCAGTTCGCGCAATGCGCAAGCGTGGTCCAGATCTTCTGGCCATTGACGACGAAATCGTCGCCGTCCCGCACCGCTTCGGTGCGGAGGCTCGCGAGATCGGAACCGGCGTTCGGCTCCGAATATCCCTGGCACCAGACATCCTCACCCGACAGGATCCGCGGCAGGTAATGCGCCTTCTGCTCCTCGGTGCCATATTGAATCAGAAGCGGGCCGACCAGGCCGATGCCGTGATCGGGAATGCGCGGACAGCCAAGCCGCCCCCACTCCTCGACATAAATAATGTGTTTGCCCGGGGACAGGCCCATGCCGCCGTGCTGCCGCGGCCAGGTCGGCGCCAGCCAGCCCTTTGCCGCCAGCGCCCGATACCAGTCTGCGACCTCATCGAACAGGGGCCGCTGCTTGCGCATGTTGCGCAAGCGTGGCGGGCAGTTCGCCTCGACCCAGGTTCGGAATAGATGTCTGAATTCCTCATCCGCAAGGTCGTTGCAATCCTCCGACATCAGACGACGTCCTTGAACACCGGTTCGCGCTTTTCGAGAAATGCGCGCATGGCTTCCTTGGAATCCTCGTGCTGAGTCATCTCGACAGTCAGGTTCTGTTCGAAACGATAGCCGTCCTTGAGACCCATGGTTTCCACGGTATTGATGGCGCGCTTGGCGAGCTTCAGCGCCATCGGGCTCTTCTTCGCGATCTCGTTCGCGATCTTCATCGCCTCCGGCATGAGCTGGTCGAGCGGAACGCACTCTTCGATGATGCCGCGGCGGTAGAGCTCGGCCGCCGGAACCCGATAGCCCGAGAGCACCATCTTCCGGGTCAGGGACAGCGGCATCAGGCGCATCGTATGACGCACGCCGCCCATCAGGCCGATGTCGATCTCCGGCAGGCCGAAGACCGCGTTCTCGGAGGCAACAATGATGTCGCAGCAGACCGCAAGGCCCATGCCTGCGCCGAGCGCCGGACCGTTAACCGCGGCGATCACAGCCTTGTTGGATTCCATGATGCAAAAGCCAACTTCGCGCGCGCGACGAAGATGCCGATAGGTGTCGGCGGTGATGTCTCGGGAGCTATTCCGCGACTTGATGTCCGCGCCGGCCGAGAAGATCTTGCCCGCGCCTGTCAGCACGATCGCGCGTACTTCGGCCGTCGCATTGAGTTCATCGAAGACCGAGATCAACTCGTCGACGAACTCCCTGGATTGCGCGTTGACCGGCGGCGCATCCATTGTGACGACGGCCACATGCTTCTTGATTTCGGTCTTGATCAGTTTGTTTTCCATTGGATTCCCGTGCATCACGCGGCGCGTTCAAGATTGACGAATTGCAGGCGAAGCTGCTCGGGCTGGCCGAACGAGACGTTCAGGCTGATGGCGCGCTTGAGGTAGAGGCCGATGTCGCATTCGTCGGTAAAACCCATCGCACCATGAAGGTGCACCGCGCGTCGGCAGATCGAGAAAGCCGCGTCGCCCGCCCTCGCCTTCGCGGCCAGCACCGCGAGCCGGGCCGCGGACCCGTCCCCCGCTTCCAGCGCCTCGACCGCATTGGCGACAGCGGCACAGGCGAGCTCCGCATCCATCCACATTTCGACCAGGCGATGCTGGATGGACTGAAAGCTCGCGATCGGCTTGCCGAATTGAATGCGATCCCGGGTATAGGCGATGGTGCGCTCGAGCGCGCTCGATGCGATGCCTGCAAGCTCAGCGGCAAGCGCGAGCCTAGCGTGAAGAAGCGCCCGCTGGAGTGCCGCTTCGCAGGCGTCACCGCTGATGAGCACACGATCGGACCGGACGAAACACTCCACAAGAGAAACCGTCGCGACTGCCGCGCCATCGATCCCCGGACGATCGGCCATGACCACGCCAGGCGCATCCGCAGGAACACTGATCAGCAAGCTGCCGTCCACGCTCATCGTGGTGACGAAGAAATCGGTTGCGGAGCCGGCGGCATCCACGAACGGCTTGGTACCGTTCAACACGAACCCGTCGGCTTCGCGGGTCGCCGAGACCATCATTCCACCGCGCGCGCCAACCTTGTCCTGCCAGGCTGGTGTCACGATCAGCCGTCCACTGGCGATGCCGTCTGCCAATCGCCGGCACTCCTGCGAATCCGGTGCCGCGGCTACGAGGGCGCTGGACAGAACCGAGGCTGACGCGAGAGGCTCCGCGATCAGCGCACGGCCCAGGGCTTCGCTCAGGATTGCTTGCTCGCGCATGCCGAGCCCTGCGCCACCGAGAGTGTCCGGCAGCAACAAACCCGTCCACCCGGCCTGCGCCATGGCGGTCCAAACCGCGCTGTCGAGGTCGCCCGCGCGCTCGCGTTTGTCGCGGAATATCCGGGGACCGCTGTGCTGAATGGCAAACTGCGCCACACTTTCGCGCAGCATCGAGAGCGTGCCGTCCGGATCGTCGAGCATTACGCGCGGCATCGCACCTCCCTTGCAAACATCTTTTTGTCTTGACGGCGGGACGCTAGGCCAATGGTGCGATTGAGACAATTGTTGCAGGCCGCTGCAGCTGACATTCACGCATGTGAAATTTGGGTGTCGGGCGTGGCAGTGTCCACAGGACCGGGCATGATCCAGGGGCCTGCTCTGCAGCACATCCAGCCATCTCAACCAGCAAAGCAATCGGACGGACATGAATACCTTTGCCGACAAGGTCGCGATCGTCACCGGCGCCGGTTCCGGCATTGGCCGCGCAGCCGCGATACGCTTATCGTCCCTTGGCGCCAACGTTGTCGTCGCCGACATCAACGGCGGCGCAGAGACGGTCGAGACGATCAGAGGCAACGGAGGAAGCGCGCGATCGCGGCGCACCGACGTCCGCGAGCCGGCGGATATTCAGGCCCTGGTCGAAAGCACGGTCGCGGACTTTGGACGGCTTGATCTTGCATTCAACAACGCCGGCATCGCGCAGCAGAACCGCAAGCCGCTGCACGAGCTGGACCTCGCCACATGGCACAGCATCATGGACACCAACCTGCGCAGCGTCTTTCTCTGCATGAAGTACCAGATCGCCGAGATGCTGCGCTTCGGCGGCGGCGCCATCGTCAACACCTCCAGCGGAGTCGTTCCGCACGGTTACAAGAACATCTCGACTTACGTGGCCAGCAAGGCCGGCGTCGACGCGCTGACGCGCGTCGCGGCGATGGAGGTCGCCGACCGCAACATCCGCATCAATGCCGTCAACCCGGGCTTTGTCGCAACGCCTCTGCTTGACGCGATCATCAACCCAGCCGATCAGCAGCGGCTCGCCGACCAGACACCGTTGAAGAAGCTGACCACGCCGGACGATGTCGCGAGCATGGCTGTCTTCCTGTTGTCGAACGAAGCAGGCCACGTCACCGGTCAATCGATCTTTGTCGACGGCGGGATCAACGTCTCCTTCTGAAACGAAACAGGTGCGGGCGCGCGAGCGCTCATCAAAAACGCCTAAGCGACCGAAGACGCGGGAGGGAATCGTGAAGATCGAGAAACTCGATGTCGCGCCTGATATGCTCGGCGAAAGTCCGCTTTGGGACCCTGCGTCGGAACGGCTGTTCTGGGTTGACGTCGTGAGCAAGAAAGTTCGCTCGCTTCATCTTTCCTCCGGCGAGGAGCAGTCGTGGTCAACCCCAAGCCCGGTGGGCTCAATCGGACTAGCTGGCGACGACAGTCTCGTTATCGCTCTGCAGGACGGGTTCTACCGCCTTTCGCTTGGCACATCCCGCATCGAGCCGATCGTGCGTCTGGACGACGCTGATCCGCTGATGCGCTTGAACGACGGCAAGATGGATCGAAACGGCAGATTTCTGTGCGGCGGCATGGGATTGAAGGCTGATCCACGTGGCGCGCTGTATCGATTGACCGCACCGGGCAGACTGGAGCGCCTCGCCGACGGCATACGGATATCCAACGCGTTGTGCTTCAGTCCTGATGGAAGCTTGATGTATTTCGCCGACAGCCTGTCACACAAGATCATGGTCCACGACTATGACCAGCGTGGCGACGCCGTGGGACCGCCGCGCGTGTTTCTGGATACGACGTCGCTGGGCTCCGCGCCCGACGGAGCGACCGTCGACAGCGATGGTCATCTTTGGGTGGCGCTTGTGCAACGAGGCCAGATTGCTCGGGTGTCGCCCGCCGGGAAAGTCGTGACGACAATTGACATCCCTGTCGACTTCCCCTCCTGCCCCGCCTTCGGCGGCAAGAACATGGATACGCTCTTTGTGACGTCGATCAAGGATTCCGGCACCGGCCGCATGGTGTCGTCCCATGCGAATGCGGGCGCGCTGTTTGCGATCGCCGGCCTCGGCGTCCGCGGCATTGCCGAGAGGCAATTCGGCTAGAAACCCAAGAAAGATCACCACAACCCTGTCCGCGACCGTGTGAGGGTGTCAGCCCGATGCCGCCGCTTCCGGATAAAGCCCGCGGACGCGACCGAACAGACGGGTGAGACCGAGCAGGGTATCGATGTTCTGCGTCGGCAGGCCGAACCTCTGCCCGATTTCGCGTACGACGGTCACGAGCGCATCGAGTTCGATCGCGCGCCCCGCGTCGACGTCCTGCAGCATCGAGGTCCTGAAGGCGCCGATCGTGGCGGTCATCGCGTGCCGATCGTCGGGGCTCTGCTCGATGCGGCATCCGATCCGTTCGCCGATAGTCGCGGCTTCGCGCATCGCCGCCGAACAGAACTCACGAACCAGCGGATCGTCGAGGATGCGATCGCCCGTGGCGCCCGTGATCGCGCTCACCGGGTTCATCGTCATGTTGCCCCACAACTTGAACCAGATGTCGTAGCGCACGTCGGCCGATTGCGTGACATCGAAACCTGCATGCGCGAGCAGGTCCACCACTTTCTGCGCGCGCTCGCTCGTACCGCCTCTTGGTTCGCCGACGATGACGCCCGTTCCCATCCTGTGCTGGACCAGCCCGGGCTCGGGAGTGCTGGCGCTTCCGAGCACGACGCAACCCAGCACCTGATCGAAAGGAATGGCCGCACCGATCGTTCCGCCCGGATCAACGCTTTCGAGCCTGCGTCCTGCGAACTCCGGCACATCGGTGCAGAACCACCACGGCACACCGTTCATCGCCGGAAGAACCAGCGTGTGGGGCGCCAGCAGTGGCGCAATGACGCGCGCCACTTGCGTCAGCGCCGGCGCCTTGACGGCGATGATCACCAGATCCTGCGGCCCGAGATCTGCCGCATCCGCGCTTGCAGACGCGGGAGCCTGCACGAGGCCGTCCGCGGTGCTCAGGCGCCAGCCGTGACGTTGCAGCGCGGCGAGCGTTGCGCCGCGCGCCAACGCGCTGACATCGGCACGCCCCGCAGCCGCAAGCCGCGCGCCGATGAAACCACCGATCGCTCCGGCGCCGACGATCGCCACTTTATTCATATGTGTTGCTTAGCCTTGCGCGCCGTTTCCTTCAAGCGATCGGGCGCGCGGCTTCAAGCAGATTAGATCTTCGGAATCTTGGCCTTGTCGACCACCGCCGACCATTTGGCGATCTCGGTCTCGATCAGCTTCTTCATCTCCGCCGGTGTGCTGCCCCGCACTTCGCCTCCGACCGCCATCTCCAGTCGCGATTTGATGTCTGCATCTTTCAGGGAGTCGAGCACGGCGGCGTTGAGCTTTGCGACCACAGCGGGCTCGGTGCCTTTCGGCGCGACCAATCCGGCCCAGGTGCGGACGTCGAATCCCTTCAACCCCGCTTCATCCGCCGAGGGCACGTTGGGCAGCAACGGGATCCTGGCTGGCGAGGTGACAGCCAGGCCGCGCAGCGTGCCGCCCTCGATCTGAGGCGCGAGCAGCACCGCGGTGCCGACGACCACGGGAACATCGCCGCCCAACAGGGCGGTCGTGGATTGCGAATCCCCGCGATACGGCACATGCACCATTTCAATTCCAGCGGCGGCATTCAGCAACTCGCCGGCAAGATGGTGCGTGCTTCCGAAACCGACCGATCCAAAGCTGATCGACGCCGGCTTCGCCTTGGCCATTGCAATGAGATCGCCGAGCGATTTCGCAGGACTGTCGCTGCGTACGGCAACCACCAGCGCGTAGTAGACGAGCGTCGAGACCATCTCAAAACTGTCGGTCGGATGATAGCTGAGGCTCTTGTAGGTCGCGGCCGAGATGGCGTGGGCGCCGGTCACCAGGCCCAGCGTGTAACCGTCCGGCGCCGATTTTGCGACCGCGTCAGCGGCGATGTTGCCGCCGGCGCCCGGCTTGGCCTCGACGATCACCGGCTGCCCTAACCTCTTCGACAGACCGTCCGCGATAATGCGCGACTGCGCATCGGCCGCGCCGCCCGCGGCGAAGCCATGCAGCAGCCGGATCGGCCGGGACGGATAGCTGTCGGCCAACGCGGGCGCGGCGACCAGAAGACACCAGCGGCTGCGAGTGCCATTCGACCGATGGCAGACCACTTGCGGTGCAGCATGAAGATCCCCTCCCTTGTCATTGTGCTTCGCGCTGCGCGGCGCGTTTCCTCCAGGCGCCGCATTCAAGGCGTCATGATGATCTTGCCGAGCGCTGCGCCCTGCTCGAGCAGCGTATGCGCCCTGCGAACCTCCGAAAGGCCGAACCGGGCCGAGATGGCAGGCTGAATCTCGCCGCGCGCCAGCGCCTGGATGATTTCGCTCATCAACGCGCGCCGCCCCTCCCGGTCATGGTCGTATATGTGGAAGGAGAAGCAGCGCACCGCCGGACAGATATCGAGATGATTGCGCATCGCAGCCATCAGGTTCTCTTCCGGCAAGCCGGCGAATGCGTTGTAGGAAACCAGCGTGCCCCATTTGCCGAGCGCGCCGAGATAACCGGCGAATTCCGGACCGCAAACATGATCGAGCACGAGGCCGACGCCACGGCCGCCGGTGAGTTCGCGCGTGCGCTCCACCACATCCTCACGCTGATAGAAGATCACGTGATCGGCGCCGTTGGCGCGGGCGAAGTCGGCTTTCTCCTCCGTGCTGACCGTGCCGATCACCGTCATGCCGGCGCGCTTGGCGAGTTGCACCAGCGCCGTGCCGACTCCGCCTGCGGCACCGACCACAAGGACACTCTCGGCCGGGCGGCGATGGCCGCATTCCTGCAGCAGCGCCAGCGCGACCTGATAATTCGCAAGGCAGACGGCGAGGCTCAGATCGATGCTCTCGTCCAGCGGATGAACTGCGTCAGCAGGGACCGCCACATACTCCGCGTAGCAGCCGCCTCGCTGCGCGAGATCGCGCGCGCTGAGCAGAACCTTTTGACCGACATGAAAGCCGTTGACGCCGACGCCAACGGCCGAGATGCGGCCGGCGACGTCGTTACCCGGATTTACAGGCAGCGGCGGCATCCATTTGTAGACGCCACGGCGGATCAGCACGTCGGGCTGGCCGACGCCAAAGGCTTCGGCGCGAATTTGCACCTCTCCGGATCCCGGCGAGGGAATTGGGACCTCGACATAGTCGAGCGCTTCCGGGCCTCCGGGCCGTTGCACCAGTACAGCCTTCATTTGCGCTTATCGCCCTTCCGAAAAGGTAATCGAAGCCGCCCTGAATAGATTTTCGAAAATACTATCAGTTACGAAAATTATGGCAAGAACCTTGCTGGGCAGAATATCTTCTGCGGGAATTCGCCGCCGCTACTATCCCTTCGCGTTCATTTATCGAAAATCGCCGCCCCGAGGTCGGATCATGACCCTGTTGTCGTTCGCGGAGGGAAATCGCCAGAGCCGGGGCGCAGTCGGGGAGACATCGTGATCGACCTCGGTCGCGCCCTTCCGCAATTTCCGAAAGGCGGATTTTCTCACAGCAGCGACGAACGTGCGCAGCCACTTCGGCGCAGCGGAGATGACGTCGTGGGCCCGGCCACGTCGTAGGCCGCGTGAATGTGCCGGACCGGATCAGCACCGCCAGAACGATGGCGGCGACAAGCGCGTCGCGTCGTTCGTATCGCTGATCAAGGCGATCCGACGTCACGACTGATCATCCGCAGACGGCGCGCTCGCGTGCGCGTATTTCTCATCAGCACCAGCAAGAACGACTAGCCTTTAGAAGCGTGCTGATCGTTCTCTTGAAATGTAGACGGCAAGCTGCGCGCTCGCGAGACGACGTCGAGCATGTCTCTTCGCTCGCAAATCGCCAAGCTCTGCCAGAGCGACAATCTCATGGCGCTGACAGGACAGCGAAAAATGCCGACGCAGGATTTCATTTCACACAATGTGAAATGAAAAAGCACGCGCGTGTACGCGTCGATCGTCCGCCATGTTTCCGGCCGCTTCATTGTCGGATTGCTCCGCATTCGCATCGGCAAATGGCCATACTCCATCACTACAAACTGCACGCGAGGAAACGATGCGCCGCTGCGAGCCAGGTGGGTTTGCAAGACGCTTCAAGAGCGAGGGCCAGATGACTGCGGGGCGCGAGATGCAGCCCCGGAGGCCGTGTTTGCGTTGGGGGTGGGAATGGGGCGCCGAAGAAGCACGAAGACCGACTTCGGGACCATCATCCTGCACTGGGCCCTGGTCGGCTTGTTCGTCGTCAGCGTCCCCACGGGCCTGCGCATCGCAACTGTATCGCCGCTCGACTTTGGATGGCTGCAGTGGCTCGACGCCCTGTTGCCCTCGACGATCGTCTGGACCGCGCATATCCCCGCAGCCTTGGCGCTGTTCGGCCTCGCCCTCGCCTATCCAATCTATATCCGGCGAGCCGGCCTCACACGCCGCATCGCGCCCGACGCGGTGCGCATGCGCGGCATCTTTCGCCGAGGCCAACCTCGTTGGAGCGCGATCAGCATCATCCTCACGTGGATGATGCTCCTCACGCTGTTGCTGCTGCTTGCGACGGGCTGGCTGATGTATCTCGGCTATGGCGGCGCAGTCGTCACAGCGCACCGGTTCGGCACATGGATCGCTTCTGGCGAGCGCGGCGGGACATATCGCCTCGCACCTGGCGATCGGCGGCGTCAATCAATTGCTGCGAATGTTTCGGCCCGCTCGACTCCCCACCTCGGCGCCACCGCTCGATCCGTTCGATTTGCTCGTCACCCAAAAGCAATCCGCGGCCCGTCATCCTTCGCAGGAGCGACGGCCGGCGGACTCGCAGCAACAACCGCGTCGGCCGGTTGAGCCGGCGCGATCATCCAGGAAGGATGCCATGCTTCAAGCACACCCATTGGCCGTCGCACTCAGCGTCGGGCTTCTCGGCACGCTTCTGCTGCCGGTCGTCGATCGCACAATGATGCGCGATGAACTCCACATTCGAAGGATCGCAGCATCCGAAGCGCCGACTCTCGACGGCGATCTGTCCGATGCAGTCTGGCGATCGGCGCGATCGGTGGTGGTGCTGACCAATCAGGGCGCCAACCTCGACGGCAAGGGAGCATCCGAAGTCGAGATCCGCGCCGTGCATGACGGCGAGACTGCATATTTCTCGTTCGTCTGGAGCGACCCGACCCGATCCTTGAAGCATCTGCCGCTCATCAAGAAGGCGGACGGGTGGCACGTCATGCAGGAAAAGTACGACATCGGCGACGAGCACGAATATCACGAAGACAAGTTCTCGGTCCTGCTCACCAACAGCGACGCACTGCTTGCGGGAGATCGAACGTTCCATGCCGGGCGGGCGCCCGCCGAAAACAAGCCCGCGACGCTGTCGGGACGCGGCCTGCACTACACGAGTGGCGAGATCGCCGATGTCTGGCAATGGAAAGCCACGCGTGGCGGCCTCCTGGGATTTGTCGACGACGGACATTTCGGACCGCCCGCCGAACCGAACCCGGACGAGATTGCAGGGCGCGCCCCGTACAAAGGCGGGTTCGCGGCAGATCCCGGCACTGCAAACTACGCCGATAATTTCGCACAGCGCGGTCCGGGCGGCTACGATCGCCCCGTTCAGCCGAAGCGATTGCCAAAGGACTGGTCGTCGACCTGGTCCGCCATGGGTCAGATCGACCTCAGATCGAATATCGGCGAAAGCGACGGCGCCCAATGGTGGATGACCGAGGCTGAATCGGAGCCCTATTCGGCCGAGCGCGACGCCCTCTATTCCCTCAACGCGGTCATTCCCGGTGTCATCGTCGCAGGCGACTTTACCGGCGATCGCGCCGACGTCCGCGGCGCGGCGCGCTGGGCGGCGGGGCGCTGGGCGCTCGAAGTCTCTCGCCGTCTCGATACGAAGAGCCGGTTTGACGTTGCAATCGCCAGCGGTGTGTTCATGCGCGTCAGCGTTTTCGATCGATCGCAGATTCGCCACACGCGGCATATCCGGCCGATCCGGATCGAGGTGGAATGACATGCGCCAAGACCCATCGCGTTATCGTCAATGGTGAGCAGTTCACCGCCGCGCGTGGCGAGGTGCTGCTCGATGCCGCGCTCAAGAACGGCGTCCATATTCCGCACGATTGCCGGTCCGGTCATTGCGGGACCTGCAGCGTACGCATCGTCCAAGGCGAACTCTTTGGTAACGGCGGGTCTGCGACGACGAAGGCCTGTCAAAGCTGGATCGTTTCCGACGTGGAGATTGCGATCGAGGACGTGCCGGAGATCGCGACGGTCAACGGACGCGTGACCGCGGTGCGGCCCGTGGCGCCGGACGTCGTCGCCGTATCGATCGCGCCCAGGCACCCGATCGAATTTCTGCCGGGACAATATCTCCAGGTCCAGTTCAAGGGTTTTGGCGCGCGCTGCTACAGTCCGACGGTCCCGGTGGATCGGCGAGGCGACGGACGCAGCATCCATCTTCATGTGCGGCGGGTCCGCGGAGGCCGGGTGTCGTCGGCCCTGGGCGCAAGCATCAAGCAAGGACATCGGGTCAAGCTGACCGGACCTTTCGGTTCGGCCTATCTCAGACCGGGTCTCACAAGCCGCCTGGTGCTGGTCGGAAGCGGAACGGGGTTTGCCCCGGTCTGGTCGATCGCGGATGCGGCCATGCGGGAAAATCCCCGGCGAGAGATGCTCGTGGTGGTCGGGGCGCGTTCGATGGAATCCCTCTATATGATCCCGGCCTTGTGGCGCCTCGCAGGATGTCCGAACGCCACGGTCGTTCCCGTCGTCGGCAGCCCGCAGGAGCCGCCTGCTCCGATCCGGAGCGGATCGCCGATCGATCACATACCTCTGCTGAATCCTGCGGATATCGTTTACGCGGCTGGCTCGCCGAAGCTGGTCGACGCCGTGCGGTCCATCGCCGTGGAGAGCGGCGCGACCTTTTATGCGGATGCGTTCGTGCCGAGCTCATCGGAGACGGAAACGCGGCCCGGGCTGCTCTCGCGCGTTGTCGATCGCCTTATGGGTGACGCGCAGAGCATCACCATGCCGACCGAGCAGCCGCACCTGCCCGGACACGCCGGGAGATCGTCCGAACAGCGCCGCCGGCCCGTCAGACACCGCGCGCTGACCAAAGGTCTGCCCGCGCCCCCCGATAATTTTGGCAAAACCCTGCGCGGTGCGTGTCGCGCTGATCGGCACGCCGCAAAAATGAAGGGCCGGAATTTCGTCCGGCCCCCCATATCAACAGGCAACTGTGTTGCTGTCTTTGTTGCTGTCCCGGCTCACGCGGTGTGATGACCGCCATCGCTGGCGCCGCCAGGCAGGACCCCGTCGTCTTCCAGCTCATAGTGCACGCCGGCGGGCAGTTCGCCGACGCTCTCGTAGGCGCCGTAGGTGACGCCGGCATCGGTCGTGATGTCGCTCGCCTTCACCAGATTGCCATAGACGGTGATCGTGCCGAGCAGATCTTCGTCGTGCGCTCCGGCTGCGCCCTGCTGGCTGATCACGGTGATGACGCTGTAGTCGTTCCTGCCGTCACCATTGCTGTCGAGATGCTGGATCGACTGCACTTCCGCCGTGTGCGCGGCGATCTCGATCTTGTCGCCCTGCGAACGGTTGAAGTCGCGGATCACGTCGCTACCGAAGCCGTCGATCCAGTGGTCGTGAACGTTGGTGTTCTCACCGGTCACTCCCGCCCAGTCGATCGTGCCGTCGGCGTTGACGTGCTTGGCGATGATCTCGTCCGGGCGTTGAGCAAACCTTCGAAGCGGAAGGTGTCGCCGCCACGGCCACCGACAAGCGTGTCGCCGGTCTGGGTGAACTGCGGCCGTCTCGGCGGCGAAGATTTGCGTCGTGCCGTCCTGTGCCGCCACCATTTCGCCGGCATCCGAACGGCTGAGCAAGACGTCCTTGCCGTCGCCACCCTCCATCCGGTCGGCGCCGAAGCCACCGACCAGAATATCGTGCGCCGGTGCCGCCGTCGAGCCGATCATTGCCAGATCCACCCCAGAGCGTGTCACTCCCTGAGCCGCCGTTGAGCGTGTCGTTGCCTTGCATGCCGGCGGCCGTGTCGTCTCCACGACCGGCGAACAGGACGTTGCCGTTTGTCGAGCCGTTGAGATGATCATGTCCGCTGCTGCCGCCGGTCATCGAGGCGAAGAAATCCTCGAAGCGGCTGTTGTTGAAGAACGAACTTAGATTGAAACGTGGCATCGCTTACCTCTTCAGTTGAAGTGCCCCACACGCAAAACGACTCTGTCGCCGCAGCGTATGCAGCGGCGACGACACAGAAAGGGAAGCGGGGCACAAGTCCCCCTGCAGCATCAAGCAAACACTTCAATCGAGCCGGCAGAGGGACCACACAGCGGCAAACGTTCTGCCATGCCGCGACGCTTTTGCGTCGCTTGTGAGAACGCGCTCGCCCGCAGACTGCCTTCGGTTCTCCGCAGTGCAAGCAAACTTTCTGCAATCTGCAATGCGATACACTTTCAGTTTCGCGTGGGGGACGAATTGCCATGATCTCATTCTTTGGTTTGTTCAATACAGAAAACGCCAAGCGCGCCGCGATCGTGGCAGCGGATGTCATCACAAACAGCGCGTCAATGTGCTGACCATGCCGGCACGCACGTCTGTCTCCGACCTCGCGCATTCGTCCGACGAGGTCGTCGCCGCATTGAAGGGCTGCCGCTCGACGTTCGGCGGCATCGCCGTGTTCTCGGCATGCATCAGCGTGCTGAGCCTGACCGGCGCTCTCTATATGCTGCAGATATCCGACCGGGTGCTGGCCAGCCGCAGCATTTCCACGCTCGTATTCCTCTCGTTGCTGGCGCTTGGCGCCTATCTGCTGCTCGGAATGCTCGATGCGCTTCGCTGCCGCATGCTGGCGCGCGTCGGCGCCAAATTCAGCGCACAGCTGATGGGCCGCGTTTACACAGCAGGAACGACACTCGCCCTTAACGGCATGCGTCCCGCCGCCGCCACCCAGGCCATTCGCGATCTCGATCAGGTTCAGAGATTCCTGTCCGGCTCCGGACCGACCGCGTTCTTCGACATGCCGTTCATGCCGGTCTTCTTCATCGTCGCATTTCTGATGCATCCGATCTTCGGCGGCCTGATCGTCGTGGGCGGCGTGGTGATCGTCATCTTCTCGGTGCTCACCGAAATGCGCACGCGCGAGCCGACGATGGCGGCCACGGTCAGCGCCGCGGCCCGCCACGCCATCGCCGAATCAAGCTTCCGAAACGCCGAAGCCCTCAAGGCGATGGGCATGACGGACAACTTCACGAAGACCTTCGTCTCGGCCAACACGCGCTTCGCCTCGCACACGCTCGACGGCGCCGATGCGGCAAGCGGGATCGGCTCGATGGCCAAGGTCTTCCGCGGCGTGCTGCAGTCCGCGGTGCTCGGCGTGGGCGCCTGGCTCGCGATCGCCGGCGAGGTCTCGGCGGGCGCGATGATTGCCGCATCGATCATCACCGCGCGCGCGCTCGCGCCGCTCGAAGTGGCGGTCGCCAATTGGCGCGCCCTGATCGCGTCCCGCCAGGGGTTTAGTCGGCTCCGCAGGCTGCTCGCGGATGTGAACCAGGCGACGCCACGCATGGTGTTTCCGCCTCCCCGTCACAAGCTCTCTGTCGAGGGCATCTACGTGGTCGCGCCCGGCCAGCAGAAGCCGATCATCAACGGCGTCTCCTTCGAGATGAAGGCGGGACAGGGCCTCGCGGTGATCGGACCAAGTGCCTCGGGCAAATCGACGCTTGCGCGTACGCTCATCGGTGTCTGGCCCGCCGCCAGGGGACGCGTGTGCCTCGACGGCGCGTCGATCGACCATTGGGACGCCGACGAGACTCGGCTGGCACATCGGTTACCTGCCGCAGGATGTCGAGCTGTTCGATGGGACCGTCGCCGAGAACATCGCCCGGTTCGACGCCGAAGCGCAACCGCACGACATCATCGAAGCGGCCCGCGACTGCCTCGGCGCATGAAATGATCCTGGCTCTGCCGCAGGGATATGAGACCCGCGTCGGCGACGGCGGAGCCGCGCTGTCGGCCGGACAGCGCCAGCGCATCGGGCTTGCGCGCGCGCTCTACGGACAGCCGTTCCTCGTCGTGCTGGACGAGCCCAACTCGAATCTCGATTCCGAGGGCGAGGATGCGCTGGTTGACGCGATCATGCGCGTGCGCCAGCGCGGCGGAATTGTTGTCGTGGTCACGCATCGACCGACGGCGCTCGCCGGCGTGGACCTGGTCGCGGTCATGATCGCGGGCCGCCTGAAGGCTTTTGGCCCCAAGCAGCAAGTGATGCAACGCATGACGGCGCAAGGCCAGCCACAATCACCCGACACGCGCGCACCGGATACGCGCGAAGATAAACAACCAACGATCGCGCAGACCGCGTAGGAGGACCGATGGACCATCTGACGCTGGAACGGGAACGTGGCAAGCCACGGCAACGCAACGCCGCGGCAAAGCGCGCGTTTCAGGATCTTCTGCTCGAGGCCTTTCGGGAGCGCGAGGCGCTTCTGCGCGGCAGGGTCACCCTGATTCCCGAGCAGCATGTGCCATTCGCCCGTGGATGCGAACCGTTCGCCCGGACCGGCCGTGGACGCGCCCCGCAATGTTCACCAGCTGCGCTGGATAGAAACTGCTCAGGCCACCGCTCGTGTCTCCGGGTTGGAGGCCGGAAGCGATCGTCGCCGCCGAGATCAACCTGCGCTCGAAGTCGTCCGCGATCATGCCCAGCTCGGCCCCGTCGCACACAATAACCTCGACATTGCGCATCCCGCCGAACAAACCCGCCGTGCTGCCGCCCGAGATCGCGACCATCGCGAAGATCGGTAGCCACCACCACGGTCAAACTGCCGGCCATCGCGGCGCGCAACGTGGCCGAGGCGTTCTCCTTGCAGCCGGAGAAGGAGGCTGATCACGATATCGCTCTGCAGCGGCTATGGCGGCGTGGCCTCGTGTTCATCGCGGTCTTCGGCGGCGCGCTGACGTTCTGGCTGATCGCCACCACCATGTCGAACGCGGTGATCGGATCGGGCCAGTTCGTCGTCGATGGCAACATCAAGAAAGTGCAACATCCGACCGGCGGCATTGTCAGCCAGATCCTGGTGCGCGAAGGCGACCAGGTTTCGCAGGGCGACCTGCTCATCCGTCTCGACGAGACCGTCACGCGCGCCAATTTCCAGGTGGTCGCCGGCCAGCTCTATGAGCTTTTCGGTCGCAAGGGGCGCCTCGAAGCCGAGCGCGACGGACGCGACACATTGGAGATTCCGGCAGATTTCGCCGGCCGGGCGAACAATGCCGAGGCGGAGCGGATCATCGCCGCCGAACGCCGGTTGTTCGATGCGCGGCGTGCGTCGCGCGAAAGCCAGCGCGCGCAATTCGCCAAGCGGATCGCCCAATTCCAGAACGAAATTCTCGGTTTTCGCGCGCAACTCGACGCAAACACACGCGAGACGCAGATCATCACCGAAGAACTGAAGGGGGTCAGGGAGCTCTACGAAAAGCGATTGACCCCGATCATGCGGCTGAACGGGCTCGAACGTCAGGCCGTCGGCCTCACCGGTCAGAAAGGTCAGCTGACCGCGCAGATCGCGCAGACCGAGGGCAAGATCGCCGAGATCGAACTGCAGGTCGCGCGTATCGATGAGGACTTGCGGTCCGAGACCCAAAAGGAATTGCGCGAGGTCCAGGGCAAGATCGCCGAGCTGTCCGAACGGCGCATTGCCGCCGACGACAACCTCAAGCGTGTCGAACTGCGTGCGCCGAGCGCCGGCACGGTCCATCAGCTCACGGTCCACACCGTCGGCGGCGTCCTCTCGCCCGGCCGAACCCGCGATGCTGATCGTTCCCTCCACGGAGGAGCTGATGGTGGAAGCGAAGGTGACACCAAACGACCGCGATCAGTTACAGATTGGACAGAAGGTTACCGTGCGCGTCCATACCTCCAATCAGCGCAACACGCCGGAGCTCAACGGCACCCTGACGCGGGTCGCAGCCGACGTCTCCAAGGACTCGCCCGGCTCGGCGCCGTTCTATCCGGTCGGCGTGACCGTTGCGAAGTCCGAGCTGGAACGGCTGCGCGGCGTCAACGTCGCCGCCGGCATGCAGGCAGACGTCCTCATCGAGGTCGGGTCGCGATCTCCGCTGAGCTACCTGCTCCGGCCGCTCAGCGATCAGGTGGCCAAGTCCTTCAGGGAACGTTGAAAGAATTACGTATTCGCAGGCCCGTCCGCGGGTCGTGCTTGAGGTTGCAGTGGGGGGTGTTTCATGTGGAGTCGTTCGGCTTGCACGTTTGCGATTCTATTTCTTGCGGCATCGAACGTCGAACTCGTCGCGCCGCGTCGCGCCGCGGCGGAGACGCTTCCCGCAGTTCTCGCCAAAGCCTATCAGAACAATCCGCAGTTGAATGCGCAGCGCGCGTATGTCCGCCAGACCGAGGAGCAGGTCAATGTGGCGACGGCGGGTTACCTGCCAAAGGTGGAGGCGTCCGCAAGCACGGGCCCGCGACATACGGACAGCAGATTTCGCGAAACCTCGATCCATAAGCGCGAACAGCTCACGACCAGCACCGTGGGCGTGACGGCTTCGCAGACCCTGTTCGACGGATTCCGCACGCCCAATCAGGTGTCGGCCGCGGAAGGCAAGGTACGCGCCGCAAGGGAAGTGCTCCGACTGATGACGCAGCAAATTCTGCTCGACGCCGCCACCGTGTACATGAACACCATTCGCGACACGGCCACGGCGCAGTTGCAGCGACACAACGTCGAGATGCTGCAGGAACAGCTCAAGCAGGTTCGTCAGCGCCTCGTGCTGCGGGAGGTGACGACGACGGACGTATCGCAGGCGGAAACACGGCTGGCGGCGGCGCGTTGGCAGCGGCTCGCCGCCGAGTCGGCGCTCACGACCTCGCGCGCCGGCTATCGGCGCGTGATCGGCGAGGAGCCGGAGGAGAAGCTGATGCCGACTGCCGCCGTCGACGGACTGTTGCCGCAGAACCAGAAGGAGGCGGTCGACATTGCGCTGGCCGAAAACCCGCAGATCATTGCGGCCCAGCTTGGCGTCGACGTCGCCGCCATTCAGGTGAAGATCGCGGAAGGCGCGCTCTATCCGACCGCGAGGCTCGATGCAGGAGCTCAATATGGCTGGGACGTGACCTCCCAACTCAACCGGCAGCTTTCGGCGGGCGCCTTTGTGACGCTCTCGGTGCCGATCTATCAAGGAGGCGCCGAATACGCCTCGATCCGCGAATCGAAGGAGGTTGTCGGCCAGAAGCGCTTCGATCTCGACCGGGTTCGCGATCTCGTCCGTGCCGGCGTCGTCGAGTTGTGGGGACAGTCCGCCGCGGCGAAGGCCCAGATCGAAGCCGCGAATGCCGGAGTGATGGCGGCCGAATCGGCGCTCAGCGGGGTGATGCAGGAAGCACACGCCGGCCAGCGGACCACGCTGGATCTGCTCAACGCCCAACAGGAGGTGGTCAACGCCAGGATGACGGTCGTCATGACGCAGCGCGATCGTGTCGTGACCTCGTATGGCGTGCTCGCCTCTCTCGGGCGCCTCTCACCCGAGGCGCTTCGATTGTCGAGCGTAGCTGCTGCCGCGCCAAAGCCGTCTCAGCGCTAGAAGGACGATACTGTGCGCGTGATGTGCCTGGAATGGGCAAATCATGCAGGTGGGGTGGCAGGCGGCATCGCCGACGGCCGGCTGACGCAAGGCGACGATCCGGTGCTGATGACGATCGAGGTCGTGCTCGAAGCACTCGACTAGCTGGCAACTAGCTGGCAGAAGGGGGCGCCCTGGAAACAGTCAGCGGGCGGGCGCATACGCGCGTCCACGTCACCCGTGTCGGAGAACTGAAAATGAGTGTGAAAAGAATCAACGTTGGGCCGCGGATGTCGGACGTCGTCATCCACAACGGCATCGCCTACCTCGCAGGAAAAGTGCCAAGCAATACCGAGGCTGATATTGGCGGCCAGACCGCCGACGTGTTGCGACAGATCGACGAATTGCTGGCTCAGGCGGGGACCTCAAAATCCAATCTTCTGCGAGCCGAAATCTTCCTGACGGACATCAAGGACTTCGCCGGCATGAACAAGGTCTGGGACGCATGGGTCGATCCGAAGGCGACGCCGGCGCGTGCGACCATCGAAGCCAAGCTCGCGCGCCCCGAGCTCAAGATCGAAATCATGGTGATTGCCGCAGTCTCGTAACGTCGGCGGCAACATGGCCTTCAGGAGACGAGGATCTCGCGATACTCGTCTCCGAGAGGCGCAGCTCTTCGAGAATTGCGGCTGTGTGCTCCCCAAGCCGCGGCGGACGCCCGGGGCGTGAACGGGCTTCACCGGTCCAGCGAAATCCTTCATGGAAGATGCGCGCCGGCGTGCTCCGACCAATTGGATGCGTTTCCAGTTCGACGTCTGCCCCGCCACTTTGCATGTAGTGACCGTCGAGATAGGACGGGACCGTCTGCACCTTCGAAGCCGGCACACCGGCAGCTGCGAATTTCTCTTCCCATCCGGCAGCGCTGTCAGCTGCAAACGCCTTCACAAGCTCGTCGCGCACCGCCTTGTTGCCGAGGTCGGACAGAAATCCGTCAGGAGAATCGGGCAGCTTCGGCAGAAGCGCCTTGTCGATGAGAATATCCGGTCGACCGAGCACGCCGCACATCGTCTGAAACTGGCGCAGCGTGTTCGCGGCCGTCGAAATCCAGCCATCGGCGGTCGGGAAGGTATCGGCGCCGGGACTGCCTACAAAACCCTGGTTGCCGACGCGGCTCGGAGCGATGCCCGCCAGCCAATAATTCGCCACGACACCGACCATCATGAGCGCTGATGCATCGACCATCGATACATCGAGGACGATCGGTGTTTGGTCACCCCGGGCGCGGCGCAGCAGTGCCGCCAGTATCGCATTTGCGGCCAACATCCCGGTGCCGATATCGATGACCGGGAAGCCGACCTTGATGGGCGGCGCTTGCGGGTTGTCGCCTTGCAGCGACATCATCCCTGTCGCCGCCTGGATGACATGGTCATAGGCCGGGCGCGACGCATTCGGGCCGACCTGTCCCCACCCCGATATCGAGCAATAGATCAGTGCCGGATTGATCGCGTGCAGTCGCTCGGGCGTCAGTCCGAGCCTGGCCGCCTTGCCTGGACGAAAGTTCTCGACAAACACGTCGGCCGTCGCCACCAGCTTTTCAACGACCCGGCGGCCTTCGTCGGTCTTAAGGTCCACCACGACCGAACGTTTGCCCGAGTTGAGCGCGACGAAGCCGGGCGCAAGCCCGTTCAGCTCAGGCTGCAACGCAAGGCCGCGCGTCTGGTCCCCCTGCCCCGGCTTCTCGATCTTGATGACGTCAGCCCCCATCATGCAGAGCTGATGCGTCGAGAACGGACCCGCCAGCACATGCGTGAGATCGATGACGCGGATACCCTCCAGCGGGCGCATGACGTTCCTTCCCAATCAACCTGCGAACGGCGCTTCGATGTCTGCTTTGACTATTGAGGCTCGAGGCCGACCTTCTTTGCCTCCTGGGCAAAATCCGCGAGTTCCTGCTGAAGTCTGGCAGGAACGTCATCCAGCGATCCCTCGTAGGGTGAGATGCGAAGCTTGCGGAACTGTTCTTGCATCGAAGGCGAACGCAGAACTTCAGCCAATGCCGACTTGAGCTTGTCGATCGCGGCGGGCGGCGTCTCCGACCTGACGAACAGGCCGAACCAGGTCTGAGCGTCGATGGCGGGATAGCCAAGCTCCGTGAATGTCGGAACGTCCGGCAGGAATTCGACACGCTTCTTGCTTGTGATGGCCAGAATGCTCAGCTTGTCGGGATTGGCGTAAATGAGCGGCGCGGCCTGGGTCGGAAGCGAGATATCCACTTCGCCGCTCATGACGGCCTGCACGGCTTCCGCCCCGCCCTTGTAGTTTATCAGCGCCCAATCGATGCCGGCCGCCTGCTGCAGCTTCGAGCCGATGACCGTCGCGGCGCCGTCGCCCGTCCCCGAGCAATTCAATTGGCCGGGACGCGCCTTCCCGAAAGCGACCAGATCCTTAAGCGCGCCGTATGGATGTTTCTTCGACGCGATCAGCACGTAGGCGCTCTGGCCGAGCATCGCGACCGGTTTGAAGTCGGACAACGCGTATCCCGGCTGCTTGAGCAAATAGAGATTCGTCGCGAGAGACCCCAGCTGGAAGAGCATCGTATAGCCGTCCGCGGGAGAATTCTTCGTGGCCTGCGTTCCGACGAGAGTCCCTGCGCCGGGCTTGTTCTCGACGATGACGGTCTGTCCCACGACCTTGCCAAGCTCGGTCGCGAGCATTCTGCTCATCGCGTCCGTGATGGCGCCGGGAGGAAACGGCACGATGATGCGAAGCGGCCGCGTCGGATAGGCGTCGGTCGCAGATGCGGTGCCTCCCAGCGGGAGCACCGTCGCGAGCAGCAATCCGAATGCGCAGATACAGCCGATGGCCACGTCGCGAAGACGCGTCGGCCGTGCAAGTGTCCCTGGCGTTTCCACGGCTTGATTGTCCTTTTGCTGTCCCGGGCACGGCCCGGCCGTTGTTCGACCTAGCAAAATGACGGCATCAAGTTAATCTGTTGGCCAGTGATATCTTCATTAGGAAGACTTATGAATCCGTCGCTCCGCCAGCTGCAGATCCTCGTTCATGTCCATCGGGCCGGGAATCTCACGCGCGCGGCGACGCAGCTCGGATTGACCCAGGCCGCCGTCAGCCTGCAGCTTCAGCAGCTGGAAAAGGCTTTCGGCTTGCGTCTGTTCGACCGAACCACCCGGGAGCTCGTGCCGACGAACGCGGGCATGCAGGCGATCGCTGCGGCCGAGCAGATCCTCGCCGCCACCGCCAGCCTCACCAATCAGATGCGCAATCTCAATGGCGTGAACGCCGGCAAGCTGGCGATGGCCGTCTCGGCCGGCTTTGCGTCGACGTTCATGCCACCGATCCTTCGCGAGTTCAGAGCGGCCCATCCTGCCATCGACATCGTCCTCTATGACGTTCCCGCCGCCCAACTCGTCGACAAGCTGCTGACGACCGATGCGGAGTTTGCGATCGGCAGCGTGCAGGGCCAGATGCCGGATGTCACGATCGAACGCATTCTGAAGGGACGCATCAGCGCGATCGGAGTTGCCAAAGAGTCGTTTGGAGCAAGAAAGCAGATCTCATGGGATGACCTGTCGTCGTTGCAGACGATCACCATGCGCCAGGAGAATATGGTGAGGGCGAGTATCGATACGGCGCTGGCAAAGTCCGGAAGAAGGTTTGCTCCGACTTTCGAGGTGTCGCTGTTCAATACGGCTCTGTCGATGACCGCATCCGGCGTCGGAATTACGATCCTGCCCGATTACCTTCTGGTTCGTCAGCAGTTTCCCACCTTGATTGCGAAACCATTGGTCGGCCCCGCCATCGAGTACCAGATGTCGCTCATCCGCAAGATCGGCCGCAGCTTGTCGCCGGCTGCGGCGAGGTTCGTCACCCTCGTGCGTGCCAGGCTTGGCCGAATGTCCGGATCCAAAGCTCAGCCGGCGCCGCCTGCTTAGCTATTCGGGGGGCGCGCGCCGGGCCGCCGGCGCGTATCGCATCGTTGATGTCGTATCGTTGATGTCTTGCGCTAAGCGGTCCCGGGCCGCCGGGCCGCGCGGCGGCTCTCGAGGCCGGTTGCGGCCCCCTTCGGCCTGAAATCCAGCGTGAACTTGAGGAAGCTCTCCACCGCGGGCGAGAGCGACGTCTGCCGCCGTACGAACGCTGCGATTTTCCACCCCACCGTGGGCTGCATCAGCGGCAGGAATTTAAGGCCGAAGCCGCGCACCAGCGACTCCGCCATCGAGGGACAGATCACCGCACCTTGTCTCACCCGCAGCATGGACAGGGCGGTGTTCACCCGGTTCACCGGCAGCATGGTCCTGGGATGATGCCGAGGCGGCACGTTGCTCAGCACGTTGATGGCGATATTCGGCATGTAGTTGATCAGAGGCCGGTCGCGCAAATCCTTCCAGCTGACCGAACCGCCTCTGGCCAGCGGATCATCCGGGCGCAAGGCCACCCACAGCGGGTCGGCGCAAAACATATGAACTTCCACCTGCTCGTCCGTGATGACCCCTGCCGGCCCGAAGCCGATGTCGGTGCTGCCGTTCTCGAGGCCCGCCAGAACCTGCTGGATCGGCACGTCATCGAATCGCACATCCACGCCGGGATGCACGCTGTTGTATTTGGCGATGAGCTCCGGCAGCAGCGTGCAGGAGAGCGTCTCGGGTGCCGCTACCCGCACCAGTCCCGCGGCGCAGATCCTTCAGATGGGTCAGTCTCTCCAGCGCCTCATCAAGATTTGCGAGCACGCGCCGCGCCATGGGTTCGAACGTCTCGCCGACCGCCGAAGCAGCGACGCTGCGGGTGCTGCGGTCCAGCAGGCGGACGCCCAAGCGGTTCTCGAGCTCCTTGATCAGTCCGCTGAGCGCCGCCTGAGACAAGTGCATCGCCTTGGCGGCTTCCGAAAAGCTTGAGGCCTCCAGGACGGCCACGAACGCGCGCAACTGCCGCAGTGTTACGTCCATCGTCATCGCTGTCTCTCCCTGCGCCTTGCCGCATTTATAGGTACAGCCGATAAATCAGTCAAAAAATACACATTGTCCTATGAAGGCCGCGTATCTATCGTCGCGCCCGGAGAACAACGCGCCATGACCGGCAGCATGCTCGCGCAAAGCGGCTTGATGAAAGCCTGCGCGTCAGGCTGCACCGCAAAGTCGCGGCTGACACCCGGCTCTCAATTCCAAGGAGACATTCATGAACGTCACGCGCCGGACTTTGCTCGGCACCGCCGCCGCCTGCCTCTCCGCAGGCTCTTCCTTCCGCGCGTTCGCACAGGGCGATTGGCCGTCGCGTCTTGTGCGGCTTGTCTCACCCTACGCGCCAGGCGGAGCAAGCGACATCTCATTGCGTATCCTGGCCGAGCAGCTGGGACGTCGTCTGAGCCAGCAATTCATCGTCGAGAACAAGCCGGGCGCGGGCACGCGCCTTGCCAACGAATTCGCCGCGCGCGCGACGCCGGACGGACACACTTTCCTCTACGCCGCGGCGCCGTATGCGACAGCCGAAGCGCTATACGGAAAACAGAATTACGACCGCAAAGACCTGCAGCCCGTGGCAATGGCCGTCATGGCTCCGATCTTTCTGGTCGTCAACACGCAGGCGGGCTTCAAGAACGTGCAGCAGCTGATCACGTACGGCAAGTCGCGGCCCGACGGCCTCACCTTTGGTTCTCCAGGCGCAGGCTCTCAACCGCACCTCGCAGCCGAGCTGCTGTTCAGGGACGCCGGGGTCAAGGGCCTCAACGTTCCCTTCCGCGGCGACGCCCCGGCTTACACCGAACTGCTGGCCGGCCGCATCGACGCGACCCTCACTGCGATCAGCACGGCCCTGCCGCACATCGAAACCGGCAAGTTGCGCGTGCTGGGCGTGGCGTCCGCCACACGCAGCCCCATCTACCCGCAGGCTCTCACCTTGCACGAGCAGGGCTTGCCCAAGGTGATTGCGTCCGGCTGGTACGGCTTCATGGCGCCGGCCGCAACGCCGCGAGCGATCGTCGATCGGATGGAGAGCGAGATCGTCCGCGCGCTCGCCGATCCCGAGGTCAAACAAAAGCTGCTTGCGCAAGGCTTGGAAGCGCGTGGCGGCACCGCCGCCGAATTCGGCAAGTTCGTCGACGACGAGACGCGCAAGTGGAGCGAGTTGATCCGCGAGGCGGGCCTCAAAGGGGAATAGGCCGCCGGGAGGGAGCGAGTCGCATCGCCTTGCAGCAAGCAAGATTTCCAGCGGGTACGCGCATGCAGTCCCCGCGAGCGACACCAGGACGGCTCATAACCGTTCCTAATGAAGATATCAGGGGCCAACGGATTATCGCGATGACCGGACTCTGATAGGTGCCGGAAGCGTCCGGGGCGATGCTCGCGAACGAAGAACGATCATGGCGTCGCAGAAGCGCCAGGGAGGAAAGCACGATGGATCGCCGAACATTTCTGGCCACAGGTGCGGCCGCAGCCGCATTGCCGGCTTTCGCTGTCGAGGTATCCGCGCAGGCCTATCCGAACAAGCCGATCAAGATCGTGGTCGGCTATCCTGCCGGCGGGCAGGCCGACATCATCGCGCGCACCTATGGCGAATACATCTCGCGGCAGCTCGGCCAGCCGGTGGTGGTGGAGAACAAGGGTGGCGCCGGCGGGATCCTCGGCGCGGTCGAGGTGAAGCGCGCCGCGCCTGACGGCTACACGCTGATGGTGACGATCGCGGCGACGATGATCCAGAACCGGGTGATGGTGAAGAACCTGCCCTATGACGCCGACAAGGATTTTGTCATGGCGTCGCTGATGACCCAGATCGGGTTGGTGATGGCGGCAAGCGAGAAGACCGGCGCGAGCAACCTGCAGCAGTTCGTCGACTACGCGAAGAAGAACGACAAGGTGAGCCTGGGCAGCTGGGCGCTGGGTTCTGCTGCGCACCTGATGGCCGTCGAGCTCAACAAGCAGTATGGGCTGAACATCGAGCCGGTGCACTATCGCGGCGAGGCGCCGATGTGGGCCGACGTGGGCGGCCAGTCGCTCGATGCGGCCGTCGGCAGCTACAACGCGGCATTGCCGGTGCTGCAGAGCGGACGCGGCAAGGCTGTGGCCACGACCGGCCTGCAACGGCTGCCCGTGCTTCCCGATGTGCCGACGATGGTGGAGCAAGGTGCCAAATCAAAACTCTACGAGCTGCGCGGCTTCACCTGTTTTGCCGCGCCCGCCGGCACGCCGCCGGACATCGTCAAGAAGCTCTCCGACGTCATCGTCGCAGGCAGCAGCGATCCGAAGGTGAAGCAGACGATGGACCAGTTCTTCCTCAACCCGCCGATCCCGCACGATGAAGCGCAAAAGCTTTTCGCCGAACAGACGCCGCTGTTCGTGCAATTCCTGGAGGGCGTGGGGATCAAACCGGAGTGAGATGTCGCCGAGGCTATCGTCTCGACCAGCGTAACAGTGTTGAGGCCTGCGCAGTAGACGGGATTTGCGCCCGTTGATACGCTGCTTGCCATGGCCGCAAATTCAAAACTGTCCGACGTCTTCACCCACATCGATACGCAGCGCGAAAGTTTCCTGCATCGGCTGATCGACTATGTCCGGCACCCGAGCATCAGCGCACACAATATCGGCATCAAGGAAGTTGCCGACATTCTGCTCGACATGCTCGGCAAGCTTGGCTTCGACACGCGCCTGGTGCCGACCGCGGGGCATCCGATGGTGGTGGCGCGCTGGCTCGAGGCGAAAGGCGCGCCGACGGTGCTGCTCTATGGTCATTACGACGTGCAGCCGCCCGACCCGCTCGACTTGTGGCATCAGTCCGCCATTCGAGCCGACCATCCGCGACGGCCGCATTTTCGCGCGCGGCGTCGCCGACAACAAAGGCCAGCACCTCGCGCAGATCCTCGCGATCGAGTCGCTGCTGAAGGTCCGCGGCCGCCTGCCCTGCAATGTCATCCTGCTGCTCGAAGGCGAGGAAGAAATCGGCAGCCCGCATGTCGCCGATTTCGTGCGCGAGCATCGCGACCTGCTGAAAGCCGACTTCGCGGTGACGGCTGATGGTCCGCTCCCTCCGTCCGGCCGACCGACGGTCAAGCTCGGCTCGCGCGGCGTCATCAGCTTCGATCTCGTCGTGAAGCACGCGAACCGCGATGTCCATTCGGGCAATTTCGGCGGCGTTGTGCCGAACCCGCTGTGGACGCTCGTGCACCTGCTCGCGACGATGAAGAACGATCGCGGCGAGATCACCATCGATGGACTTCACGATGACGTCGCGGCGCCGACCGCAGGACGAACTGGAAGCCGCCGCGCGGCTGCCGCTCGATCTCGACGAGGTCAAGCGCTCGCTCGGTCTCAGCCGCCTCGATGCACCGCTGGAGCGCGATTACTACGAACGGCTGTGCTTCCGCCCGACGCTGACCATCAACGGACTGCATGGCGGCTATGGCGGACCGGGTTCGAAGACCGTGCTGCCGCACGAGGCGATCGCCAAATGCGACATCCGTCTCGTCGCGGCGCAGGACGCCGCCGACATCCTGAGCAAGGTCAAGGCGCACGTGCGCAAGCACGCGCCCGAAGTCACGGTCGTCTCGCACGGGCCGGGCATGCAGCCCTCGAAAACTCCGATCACGTCGAAGCACCTGGCGCCGATCCGCCAGGCGATCCTCGCAGCCCATGGCGTCGAGCCGCTGATCTTCCCGGCCGGTTTTGGCAGCCTGCCCGGCTACGCCTTCACCGAGATCCTCGGCATCGACGCGTTCGTGACACCTTACGGCAATGCCGACGAGGCCAACCACGCGCCCAACGAAAATCTCAAAGTGGAATGCTTCTTCAACGGCATCCGCACGGGCGCGGCGCTATTGGACGAACTCGGAAGGGCCAAGCTCGGTTAGAGCCGGGCGCCCTTCCAACGCCAGTTGGATCATCCTGCAGGTAGACCTGCCTCATGCGCGCGCCTCGGGCGCGGGACTTCACTCAGATTCAATTGTCAAACAGCCCGGCCCGTAGATGGGGTAACGGGCCGGCCGAACAAGCCGCTCGCTCACTACGGCGCTATTTGGAGGCGCGTTCGCGAGCGGCTTGGCGGAGAGGCGGTCGTCCCTCAAATTGATGGTGTCAAACAACGGAGTCGGGCGAGCCCGCTCCAAGCATCATCGAGGGACGACCATGAACTATTATGCCGGAATCGACGTGTCTTTGGAATGCTCAAGCGTGTGCGTTGTGGATGCCTCAGGCAAGATTTTGCGCGAGGGCAAGGTCGCGAGCGAGCCTGAAGCGCTGATCGCCTGGTTCGGAGCGCTCGGGTTGCCGATCGAGCGGATCGGACTGGAGGCTGGTCCCTTGTCGCAATGGCTGTGCGCGGCCATGCGTGAGGCGGGACTTGCGGTCGAGCTGCTGGAGACACGGCACGTGCGGGACGCTTTCAAGGCGATGTCGGTGAAGACGGATCGCAACGACGCTCGCGCAATCGCCCAACTGATGCGGCTCGGCTGGTTCCGGCCGGTGCACTGCAAGTCGATCGAGGCACAGGAGGCGCGTGCGGTCCTGAGCGGCCGTAAACTGCTGCTATCGAAGTTGCTCGACGTCGAGAACAGCCTGCGCGGGATTCTGCGCGGTTTCGGACTGAAGGTGGGCAAGACCACCGATCGCACCTTCGCCAGGCGCATCAACGAGCTGGTCGCCGGTCATTCAGCGCTCGAGGTCGTTGCACAAGCGCTGCTCGCCGCGCACGCCGTGCTGCTGCGCGAGTTCAACGGGCTGGACAAGCGGGTGGCCAGGATGGCTCGTTCATACCCACCGGCAAAGCTTTTGATGACGACGCCGGCGGTTGGTCCGGTCGTGTCGCTCACCTATGCTTTTGCGATCGACGATCCGAAGCGGTTCAAATCATCGAAGGCGGCAGGTCCGCACTTCGGCCTCACGCCGAGGAAGTATCAATCGGGACAAACCGATATCACCGGCCGCATTACCAAGGTCGGCGATGCCTCGGTCCGTGAGGCGCTCTATCAGGCTGCCCACATCATGCTGACCAAACCCATCAAGAACTGCTCGGCGCTGAAGAGCTGGGCGATGCGGATCGCAAAGCGCGCCGGCATGCGCAAGGCCAAGGTGGCGCTGGCACGCAAGCTCGCCGTCATCCTGCATCGCATGCTTGCTGACGGACAACCATTCAACTCCGCGGCCAGGGCCACCACCATGACCGCTGCCGCTTAAGGAGAAACATCAATCGGGTTTTCGGGCGGGCCACGACACCAGGCTCTCCCCGAAGCGAAGTCCCTTCGCCGGGACGAGGATCCGGTCAGGCCGCCATGCGGGAAGTCGGCTCACAACCACGCTTCCGTAGATTGGACCGGCCGGTCCCCTTAAATGCACCCCATCAGGCGACGGCCGCAGCGCCGATCCCGTACAGAAGCAAGTGCCCGGCGAGTGGATGACGCAAAAAGGGATTGACTAACCAAGGCCCGTTACAGAAGCCCGCATGAGCGAAGCGATATGCGGGGCTGACTTGCAGCTACTCCCGGATGTCGCTTCGCTCATCCGGGCTTGTATGAGGGAGTGGTTGTCAAGAGGTGTGATTGATCAGGTCATGCTTTTTCCTCGATCGTTGGCGTTGAGCGCGAAGCGCTCATGATGGTGTTTTCGTTCCGATGGTGGTCCCGTTGCGTCGGACTGCAGCCGCCGTCAAGGTTGGCCGCAGGCCACCGCCGGAGGCGGCGCGCAGCGACCTTGATGGCGGCTGCAGTCCGGTGCGAGGCTTTCTGATCGGAGCGGGTCGGCGCGCGATGAACGTCGTGACCTGACTACCTGGACTGGGCCGTGAAGCAGTATGCGGCAGACACCGCATCAACTTGTATCCGGTCGGGCGTAGTGACCCGGACCCTGATCTTTCATGCACGGGTGAAGGGAAGGCCCAGAAGAGACGGGACCCATCTACGAAAGCGGAATCCGAAGACCCAAGCCCGGATCCGGTCACGCGTCTGTCCTGGGTCACGTCGGCCGTCATTGGCGCACCGGCGTTCGTTAGAGGCTTGGGCGCATCACAGCGCCAGTCGGCACGAGGCCGGTTTGCAGATAGCGCCATAGCGCCACCATCAGCTTGCGGGCCAGCGCTACGATGGCGATCTTGCGGACGCGGCCCTTGATCTTACCGACCCGGTCGCGGAACCAGCGACTCAGCTCGCTGTCAGGCTGATGCCTCAGCCACAGCCAGGCGAGCTCGATCGCGCTCGCTCGCGCGCGGTGGTTGCCGGCCTTGCTGATGCCCTGTTGCCGGCGGCTGACGCCACTGTCGTACGGCGTGTCAGTCAGTCCGAAGCAACTGCCGACCTGACGTCGGTTCTTGAAGTCACGATAGAACACCTCGTTGGTCAGAACCTGGGCGAGCTGCGGCCCAATTGCCTTGAGCTGGGCAAGCTGAACCACCTTCGCTTCCACCGAGCCCTCCGCTACCGCACGATGGGCGGCGATGTTCGCCGCTTCCAGCGCCTTGATCTGCTTGTGCACCAATAGCAGGCGCTCATGCTCGCGCCGGATCTCGTCCGTTAAATGCAGCGGCAGAGCACGCCCGTCGCCGGTGCGCGCCTGCTCGAGCTTCGACAGGAAGTCCGGCTTCAACGGCATCATGTCGCGGATGCCCTGTCCCTGCAGCAGCCCGTTGATCCGGTTGCTGTGCGCGGTGCGCTCGTTGACCAGCCGCTCGCGCTCGCGCGTGCGACGCTTGCGATCCTCGTCCTCAGGCGTGGGAACCCGGACCATGCTGCAGACGCCCACCTCGCCGCGCAGGCAAGCCAGCAGTGCCCGCATCAGCTGTCCCAGGTCGATCCGATCGGTCTTGGCCCGCCGCGCCCGACGCTTCACCTCGAGGCTGGAGGCATCGATCTCGTGATTGACGACCCCGTTATCCATCAACCAGCGATGCAGCCAGTGACCGTCCAGGCCCGCCTCGTAGCAGGACACAATCCGAACCGGCCTGCCCTGTTGCTCCGCCCTGGCTCGGGCCTTCGCCAATACGCTCGACAACTCCGCGATGTTGCCACCCTCGATCTGGTAACGGCTCATCTTCTCGGCGCCAGGCAGCAGCACGCCAAGCTGCCACTTCGATTTGCTCAGTTCGAATGCAACGTAAACCGTGCCATACTCGCTTCCGGCAGGTGTGTCAGGGTGATCGGCTTGCATCGTTGATCCTCGGGTGAGTTGGTTGGTGGTACACTCAGCTTACCCTCTGACCACCTGCCACCCCATAGGATCTACAGACACTGCGTCATCGCCCCGTGTCTTGTCCGGCCGCCCCGGGCTTGCCGGTTCGCGCCAAACAAAATCTGCGCCGGCTACAGACGTGCGAAATCAGCCCCCGCTTTGAGCCGGCGCAGGGCTCGCCGGTCTTCCTGTTCCTTCTCCCCGTAGGGGCGTGCGGAACGACAGGGCGTTTCACCGCGCCCGCGGCGCCCGCATGGTTTGGATGCGGGCAGCCCGCATGCCGCTTTCGCGCGGCACCCGGGCAGTGGCCCAGCCCAACGCCGAAGATCGTTGGGCTGAACCGGGCCGTGGAAGCAGATCTTCGCCTGCGTTCCGCACGCGGATGGACTTTGCGGCTTGCTGCATGTCCCAGGGGTTGTCACTGGCGCCGACGCGCCCCCGTTCGTGCGAGCTGTCGCCCGGACATGCACTTGGACCGTCCGCCCGTGTTGCCGGCGTCTGTCCCTGTCCGTTTTCTAAGGATCTGCGATCCTCACTGCGTCCAGGGTCCGGCATCGTAGCGGCCATCCGCATCCCGCTGCCACGTATCGAAGACGATCGCGACGCGCCCCTCACCGGAGCGGGATGGCGGCGATGATATTTGTCCTATGGCGACCGTCAAGAACAAAAAGCGAACATCGATCAACTATTTTTTCTGAGAATCAGAAAAGATTGAGGCGCGGCAACCACGCCGAAGGTTGCTCTGACGTGGTTAAACCTGAACTGATGACGCTTCAGGTGACCAGTCGCTTGATGCCTTGGCCAACTCGGATTCGTCGCCTTCGTCCAGCGCAGCCTGATCGCGCAGGTCAAGCTTGTTGATGAGGACGGTCGAGTTTTCGCAGGAAAGAAACCACCTCGGTTCGATGCCCTGTTACAGAACTGCAATCACTGTTCATCGCACAGATGCTGGACAGGAGCAGCCGGCTGCATTGACCATATCGCCAACTCAACTCAGGATGATGAGCAGCGCATGTCGAAGACACGTTGTCGTTTTGAGAAGAGATATCGATCGAATGATCAGGAATGTTGTTTTCGACGTCGGCAATGTTTTCGTGCGGTGGTCCCCGCCGGAAATCGTGAGGCGGTGCTTTGATCTGGCAGCGGACAGCGAGGCGAATTTGAAGCGCGCTGAAGCTCTGTTTCGCACGGCGATCTGGAGGCGCCTCAACCTCGGTGAGTTGACCCAACTCGAGGCCGAACTGGCTTATCAGGCCCAGCTCGGTCTCACGAAGGAAGAAACCCGGAAACTGTTCTTTCACGTGACGGACCACCAGGAGATGATCGACGGCACGGTGGCGATCGCACAGCGCCTCAAGGAGGCCGGCTATCGCGTCTTCGGCCTCACCGACAACGTCCACGAGATCGTCGCATACCACAAGGCGCGCAATACGTTCTGGCACCTGTTCGAAGGCGCGGTCGTCTCGGCTGAGATCGGCTTGATGAAGCCGGATCCGGCGATCTTCCGGCATCTCCTGGAGTCGTTCAAGCTCACGGCAAGCGAGACGGTGTTTCTCGACGATTTTCAGGTCAACATCGACGGCGCCAGGTCGGTGGGACTCGAGGCGAAGCTGTTCACGACGGCGCGCCGGTGTGAGCAGGATTTGCGCGAGCTGGCATTGTCATTCTGAAGCGCAAATGCACCGTCGCCGGTTACGCGACGCCCGCCGGCCATTGCCTTCGCGCACCTAAATCGGTATGAGAGCGTCCTCTGCGCGACTGGCGCTTGGATGGATCACCATCGGGAAGCGCAGAGACGGCTCGCCGCGCGCCTGGGCACCACTCTCAACGGAGGTGCCATGACGGCTGCACTCATCGACGGACATCAACACGCGCGAGACCTGCTCGACACGATTGCAGTCGAGGTGGGTCATCTCACACACGCTCCGGGCCTGGCCGTGGTGTTGGTCGGCGACGATCCGGCCAGTCACATGTACGTCCGGGCCAAGATGAAGATGGCCCGGAAGCTGGGCCTGCGCAGCGAAACAGAACTCCTGCCCGGCGGCGCCACCGAGGCCGAGCTGCTTTCGGTCGTCGCGGCCTTGAACGCGCGGGACGATATCGACGGCATTCTCATCCAGCTGCCCCTGCCCGCGCACATCAACACGCGGCGCGTCACGGCTGCCGTCGATCCGGCCAAGGATGTCGATGGCCTGCATGCCCTGAATGCCGGCCGCCTGGTGCATGGCGCTGATACGCTTATTCCATGCACACCGCTGGGTTGCCTGAAGCTGATCAAGTCGACGGTTTCGGACTTGAGCGGTTGCCATGCGGTGGTGATCGGCAGCTCCAACATCGTCGGCAAGCCGATGGCCGCGCTGCTGCTGGAGGAACGGGCGACCGTGACGCAAACCCACATCCATACCCGCGACACCGCATCCATCTGCCGCGGCGCCGATATTCTGGTCAGCGCGGTCGGCAAGCCCGGCCTCGTGCGCGGAGACTGGATCAAGCCGCGCGCGATCGTCATCGACGTCGGCACCACGCGCGTCGCGAAGCCCGAAGGCGGCTACGATGTGCGGGGCGATGTGGCTTTTGACGAGGCGGTCCAGGTGGCCGGCGCCATCACGCCGGTGCCGCGCGGGGTTGGACCGATGACCATCGCCTGCCTGATCGAGAATACGGTGAAGGCGGCGAAGGCGCGGTCCGCGAGATTGCACTGACGGCTGTGTGTTGGGTGTGCATTTCTTCGTCGAACAAAATCCCGCCTCAATGCGCCTTACTCTGTGAATTGCGCTCGCTGAGTGGGACTTCATCAAAGCGGCGCGTGGGGGCGTTCTGCGTAAAAGCCAGTCTGAACAATCGGTTTTCGGCCGAGGGAGTCGTGTGCCCAGGTCTAGGGGGAAACAATGAAGGCTCACGCAGAGCTCGTCGCGTTCTTTAGAGTGGGAGTCATCGCTTCGTTCGCGCTGTTGGCGGTGTTCGTTCTGGTGAGGTGAGGCCTGGTCTGCGCGGGGCTGGTGACCCCGGCGGGCCAGCTTCTCACCCTTCTGGATCTTGCGCAGCATCCGCCGTTACGGCGCGCTCGCATATTTGCGCTGATAGACGATGAAGCCGGCAATCGCATCGATGAGCTTCTCGGGCTCGTCGACGCGTACCGAATGGCTGCTCTCTTCGAAGATGCGGAGATCGGATCCGGATCAGGCGATGGATTTCCTCGGAGAATTCCGGCGCGCAGATCCAGTCGTGCCGGCCCGCGCCGCAGCTCCTTCGCAGAACAACCGAAAGCGATGGCCGCGGCGGAAACTCCGCGAAGAGCCGGTGTCAACAGAAAACGGCTCATTCACCTGAAGGTCCGATAGCCTCACCCTTCGCTGCCCTGGTCAGAATAGAAGCCAGGATCGGCAGCTGGCAGCCGTAAACAATCCGCTTTGTGGGATCCCATGAGCTTTGTAGGGCCACGACCCAGTAGCGCGTCTGTTGGCCTAGTACGAAGCCAAAGATCGGCCCGCCACTCATGCCAACAACGCTCTTGATCGGGTTTTCGTCGTCCAGCTTCCCGACAAATCGCGGGTGCGCAGTTGGCGGGGTATCAGCCGGCGGAGGATTGCCCTGCTGCGGTTCGAACAGTACGCTTTATCGGTCACGTTCGCGCTCCCGCCCTTCGTTTCACTCCACTTGCGGTGTGCCAAGCCAATCTAATCGGTCCTCCCTCTCCCTCGTTAGTGAAAAGGGTCGGTACCAGTCGACCTCAACGACGAGATGCTTCTCCGCCATCGCCCCCGACCTCGGATGTAAACGCGCCTTCCTTTTTTGGGGGCGCGGGGGTCCAGGGGTCTCCCCTAGCGCACTCGCCGGTTTCTCCAACGCGACCACGCGTTGGTCAGAAAACCGCGCGACGCGTCGCCGCCGCCTTTAGACCCAATGCGTACAGGTCGGCGGCGATGCGCGAGTGCGCTGTTCGGAAAGGCTTCCTACCCCTCACGCGACATACGACATATATGTCACACTTCCCGGTTGAAGGTGCAAGTTTTCGCAGCTACCCTCATTGCGGGCATGGGGCTTGAGGCTTGAGCGGTCCGTTCCACTTGCCAAAGGACCTTGGAGCGATCCGGGCAGCGGAACAGTTTGGCCGCTGGGGCTGGAAGCTCGGCAGGCATTCCTCGCCCTTCTGGATCTTGCGCAGCATCAGTCGTTACGGCGCGCTCGCATGTTT
>CAVWTB010000020.1:0-10450 GCA_963757845.1 uncultured Alphaproteobacteria bacterium | reverse complement strand
GCTGCTTGCTGACGACGCTCGGCTAACGGACTCTCTTGACGTAGCCGAAATCCGTACCCAAAAAGCCACATCGTCCTTAGGATACGGCGCCCATGCCTGCCCCAAGCGTCAGATGCATCTTGGTCTGTTCGTGCTGGGAACCGGCAACCACACGGCGGGCTGGCGCTATCAGGGCGGCACGACCAGCAATCGAAGCTGGCCGGTAATGCAGGCGATTGGCCAAGCCGCGGAACGCGGCAAGTTCGACTTGTTCTTCCTCGGCGACAACCTGGCGATGGACCCGCGCGACCATCCTTCGTTCATCGACCGCTTCGAGCCGATGACGATCTTGAGCGCACTCGCCGTGATGACACGCCACATCGGCCTCGGCGCCACCATGTCCACGAGCTTCTCCGAGCCGTTCCATGTGGCGCGCGTGTTCGCCTCGCTCGATCACCTGAGCAACGGGCGCGCCGCCTGGAACGTGGTGACCAGCACCAAGGACGTCGCCGCGCTCAATTTCAGCCAGGAGCGCCTCAACGAGCACGACCTGCGCTACGAGATCGCCGGCGAGTTTGTCGACGTGGTGCGCGGCTTGTGGGACACTTGGTCCGACGGCGCGATCGTGGCGGACAAGGCGAGCGGACGATATCTCGACGCCTCCAAGGTCAAGACGCTCGACCACAAGGGGCGCTTCTTCAAGGTCAAGGGACCGCTCAACATCGCGCGTTGCCCGCAGGGCCATCCCGTGATCATCCAGGCCGGCGGCTCGCCGCCAGGTCAGGAGTTGTCGGCGCGCCAAGCCGACATCGTGTTCTCGGTGGTGAACGGCGATCCGGTGTCGGCCAAGGCGAACTACGACAGCCTGAAAGCGCGCGTGGTGAAGCACGGCCGCCCGCCGCAAGCCGTAACCATCCTGCCGGGCGTCATGCCGATCATCGGCGAGACCGACGACGAGGCCAAGGAGCAGCTCGCCAAGCTTCAGAGCTGGCTCGGCGCTGCCAACGCCATGGCGCTGGTGTCGGAGCGGCTTGGCTTCGACATCTCGGGCTATCCGCTCGACGGTCCGGTGCCGGATTTTCCAGAGCAGACCGATCGTGCCCAGTCGTTCTCCAAGACGCTGCTGGAGCGCGCGCGCCGGGAGAACATGACGCTGCGCGATCTCTACAACGTCACCGCCGCGGCGCGCGGCCATTGGGTGATCTATGGCTCGCCGAAGCGCATCGCCGACACGCTGGAGGAATGGTTCGCCGCGGAGCGCGCGGACGGCTTCATGATCCAGCCGGCATATTTTCCCGGCGCGCTCGACGATTTCGTGGACAAAGTGGTGCCGGAATTGCAGCGGCGCGGGCTGTACCGTCGGGAGTATTCGGGCTCGACGCTGCGCGATCACCTTGGCATTGCGGCGCCGGTGAATTGAGCCGCAATACTGGAATCAGCGCCGCTCGATTCCGGCGTCGGTCACGATCTTGATCTTCTTCGGAATATCCGAAGCGATCTGCGCGGTGAACTGTTCCGGCGTGCTGCCGATCACATCCAGGCCCATGTCGACGAACCGCTTTCGCACGTCCGGCAAAGCCAGAGCCTGCGTGAACTCCCGATGCAGCTTGGACACGATGGGTTTCGGCACGCCGGCGGGCGCGATAATGCCGATCCAGGTGGTGGCCTGATATCCGGGAAAGCCCAGCTCGGCGACGGTCGGCAGTTCGGGAACGATCGAGTTGCGCGACGCGCCGGTCACCGCGAGCGCGCGCACCTTGCCCTCCCGCATGAGCGGCACCATGGCCGACGTGTTGCCGAAATAGATGTCGATCCGGCCGGCGATCAGGTCGGGGAGGACCGCGCCGGCATCGCGATACGGCACGTGCAGAATGTCGACGCCAGCCATCGACTTGAGCAATTCGCCGGCAAGATGCGGCGAATTGCCAAAGCCCGACGAGGCAAAGGTGATCTTGCCGGGCCGCTCCTTGGCAAGCGCGATCAGCTCCGGGAGCGTCTTCACCGGCAGCGCCGGATTGACGACCAGGATGTTCATCGAATCGGCCGCGAGCGTGATGTGAACGAAGTCGTTGAGCGGGTTGTAGGGCAGCGACTTGTACAGCGCGACATTCGAGGTCATCGCGCCCTCGCCCGCCATGAAGATGGTGTAGCCATCCGGCGGCGAGCTCGCGACTTTGGTGGCGGCCAGGAAGCCGCCCGCGCCCGCAACCGTCTCGACCACGAATGGCTTGCCCAGCGACGCGGTCAGCTTCTCGGCCAGGACGCGCGACGCCGTGTTCGCGACGCCGCCGGAATTGTAGAAGCGAACCGGTCGATCGGGATAGTCCGCCGCCGGATCGGCGGTTTGCGCCGGCGCAGGACTAGCCGCCGCCAGCAACACGGCGACCAGCGCCAAGAACCTCAATCTCACGGGCGTGCCTCCACTCAGGTCACCATAACTCATGCGAGAACTGCCGAAATTGCAAGCCAGAGATGACGGCATGCCCTGCACATTTTGCAGGCCCGCATAAGGTCGTCAGTTTGCCGGGCTTAACCAGCTCATCCAACGAGAACCGCGCCACGTCGCGCAGCAGCGCGATAAATCCGTCGGCTTGAAATTCTGCGGTCAGCCTGCCTTTTTCCGCGGTCCCGGCCGAGGCGTCGCCGACCGCGCCGTCGGGATTGAGGTCTGGCGCGATCCATCCGAAGGCATGGGTGCCGATCGGCCGCAAATGCGTGAACTGCTTTTCGATATCCGCGGCCTTGGAGGGAAACAGCTTCGCCTTCGACATGTCGACCAGATCGGGACGGAAGTGCAGCATCAGCGAGACCTCGATGTCGCCGGCATGGATGCCATAGGTTGCGTCGTAGGCCGAATATGTATTCGGCGGCAGGCCGAAGCGGCGCCATTGGCTGGTCACCGCCAGCATGCCGAGGCGCACGCGAAGTTCTCGCGCCAGGATGCCGATCACCTCGGCATTGCCGCCGTGCGAGTTGACGATCACCAACTTGCGCAAGCCGGCGCGATGAACCGCCTCCCCGATCTCGAACCAGATGCGCAGCAGGTTTTCTGCCGAAAACGTGATGGTGCCTTTTGAACGCAGGTGCTCGTTCGATTTTCCGATGGTCTGGATCGGCAAGAACAACACTGCAAGCTCGTCGGGCAGCCGGGCCAGGACCGTGTCGATCATGCCTTGCATGATCGCGGTGTCGGTCATGACCGGCAGATGCGGGCCGTGCTGCTCGATCGCCGCGACGGGAAGAACCGCAACCGTCGCGTTTGGATCGAGCTCGGAAAACTCGCTCGACTTCAGCTCGCCCCAGAATCGTTTTCGCGACATGGCTTCACTTTCAGGCCGTCGCGCCATGGTATAGCATCGCCACCATGCGACACATCACCCCTAAAGGCATCCGTCCACCGTTCGCGCGCTACAGCTATGGCGTCGAAATCCCGCCGGGGTATCGCATCCTGGTCTGCTCGGGCCAGCTCGGGATCGATCCGGCCGACCGCGTGCCGGAGACTGTCGAGGAGCAGACGCAGCTTTGCTTTCGCAATATCGAAGCGGTGCTGAAGGACGCCGGCCTCGGGTTTGCGGATGTGGTGCGGATCAATGCCTTCGTTACGGGGCGCGAGCATCTGAAAGGCTATATGGCGGCACGCGACCAGTTCGTCAGCGATCCTCCGCCTGCGTCGACCCTGATGATCGTCAGCGGTTTTTCGCGCCCCGAATTCCTCGTCGAGGTCGAGGTCATCGCGGCCGGACCCGCGGTCGGATAGTCAATGAGGCTCGAAGGAAGGAGTGTGGCGCGGGCCATGGACGTAAACGAAAAAATCCACGAACAGCTCAAGAAATCCGGCGTCACGCTGGCGGCGTCGCTGCCTGACGACTTTGTGGCGCCGCTGATCAACCGTATCGCGGCTGACAACACCATGCGTCATGTCCGCGTCGCGCGCGAAGCGGAGGCGATCGCGTTTGCAGCGGGGCGTTCTTCGGCGGCGTGCGTTCGGTGGCGCTGATGGGCGGGACAGGGCTTCTCACCTGCACCGGCGAACTCGCGACACTCAATCTGCGCCACCAGATCCCTGTGTTCGTGATCGTCAGCCTGCGCGGCTCGATCGACGACCATCGCATCTACCAGGAGGTGCAGGGCCGCCGCACCATCCCGCTGCTTCAGGCCTACGATTTTCCCTATCACATCGTAAGCAAGCCGGACGAAATCTCCTCCATTCCCGACGCATACGAAACCTGCCGATTGCAAAAACGGCCGTTCATGCTGTTCCTCGCGCGCAAGCTGATGAAGGGAGACGGCGCATGAGAGCGCGTGAGGCGATCGAGGTGGTGGCCAAGCACCGCGGCGACGCGGTCGCGGTCTGCGCGCTTGGCATGGCGGCGAACGAATGGTGGGCGGTGACCAAGGGCGAGGACGCCTTCTACATGCACGGCGCGATGGGTTTCGCCGCGAGCTTCGCGCTCGGGCTCGCGCTTTCGCTGCCGAAGGCGCCGATCTGGCTGATCAACGCCGACGGTTCGCTCTGCATGAATCTCGGCTGCCTGTTGACGGAAGCCTCGCAGGCGCCGAAAAACCTCAAGCACTTCGTGATCGACAATCAGGTCTATCAGACCGTCGGCGCGCTGCCGATGGTCAACCAGGGCCGCACCGACTATGCCGCCATTGCGCGCGGCGCCGGCATTGCGCGAGCGCGGACGATCGAGACGCTCGACGAGCTTGAGAAGGCGATGCCAGGCATCGCTCGCTGAGGATGGTCCTTCGTTCACGCTGCTGCGGGTCGAGGCGGAGACTGGCTTTCTGCGCACGCCACCGATGACCTACGAGGGCCCGGAAATGAAATACCGTTTCGGCCGCGCGCTCGAAAAGCGCTTCGGCATCACAGTGTTCGGGCCGCAGGGCTATTGAGGCAGAATTGTCGCCGCCGCTCGCCTCCGTCATGCTGCCGGGCCGCGAAGGCACCTACAGCATCTCGCTGCGCGATGGGTTGATCGCGGACATCGCTCCAGCCTGCGCGCAGCGGCCCCTCGCAATGGCTTGCCCTCCCCGCCTTCGCCAATCTGCACGCCCATGCCGACCGCTCCTTCACGGTCACCTCGTTTCGGCCGCGCTCGTTCGCCGACGCGCTGGCGGCGTCCGCCAAGGCGCGGGCCACCTTCACCAGCGAGGACGTGCAGCGCCGCGCGACGCTGTTCCTGGAGCGCTCGCTCGCCCACGGCGTGACGCGCGTGCGCACGCACACCGATGTCGATCCGGTGGTCGGCATGACCTCGATGGAGGGCGTTCTGGCGGCCAAGGCCGCAATGGCGGGCCGGATCGACGTCGACGTGATCGCGTTCTCGACCTCGCGCAATGATTTGCCTCAGCCCGACGCGGTCTCGCGTCTGAAGGATGCGATCGATCGCAAGCCCGATTTCCTTGGGCTCAGCATCAATTCCGCCGCAGACCCAAGAACAGGCGCTCGACGTGCTGCTCGATCTGGCCGAGGAGAGCGGCCTGCCCGTCGACCTTCACATCGATGAGCATCTGCTGGCCGGTCAAATGGTGGCGCCGATGGCGGTGGAGGTCATCGCAGCCCGCGACTTCGGCCGCCGCGTCACGTTCAGCCATCTCTGCGCGCTGGCGACGCTCGAACCGACGGATGCGAGCGCGCTGATCGACGGCATCGCCAAGGCGGGCATCACGGTGATCGCGCTGCCAGAGACAAACCTGTTCCTGCAGGACCGTGGCGATGTGACGCCGCGCCGGCGCGGGATCACGCTGGTGCGCGAGCTGATTGCTGCCGGTGTCAAGGTCCGCTTCGGCACCGACAACGTGCGCGACTGGTTCTTCCCGTTCGGCGACGGCGACATGCTCGACACCGCGCTGTTCACGGCGGTCGCCGCCGGCGTCGACGACGACGCGAGCCTGCTCGCCGGCCTGTGCGACGGCCGCCCGGCGCTTGCGCCGGGCGAACCGGCCGATCTCGTGCTGGTGCCGGCATCTTCCATCGAAGACGCGTTGGCGCGACGCCCGGCCGGGCGGATCGTGTTCAAGGCCGGCCGACAAGTCGCCGGACCCACGAGCCTTTAAGTCTCCGACAGGACACCGATCGCCATGAAATGGCGCCGGATGCGCTCGACGGAATCGACGAAGCATCTTTTCGCTGCGGGTGTGGGCGCCGCGCGGCCGCGGCAGATCGATCTTGAGAATGTCGGCGATGCGGCCCGGACGCGACGTAAACACCACGACGCGGTCGGACAGCAGCACCGCCTCCTCGATGCTGTGGGTGATGAAAATCACCGTGTTGCGGTCGCGCAGCCAGATGCGCTGGAGGTCCAGGTTCATCTGCTCGCGGGTCAGCGCGTCGAGCGCGCCGAATGGCTCGTCCATCAGGAGCAGGCCCGGGTCCTGCACCAGCGCCCGGCAGATCGCCACGCGCTGGCGCATGCCGCCCGACAGCTCGGCCGGATATTTCTCCTCGAATTCAGCAAGGCCGACGGAGCGCAGGAGATCGCGCGCTTTCTTCAAATGGGTCTCGCGATCGAGCTTCTTGATCTCGACCGGCAGCATCACGTTGCCAAGCACGGTGCGCCAGTCGAGCAGTACGTCGCGCTGAAACACGATTCCGGCCTTGCCGACCGCGCCTTTCACCGGCACGCCGCCGACCGTGATCGCGCCGGTGGTCGCCGGGATCAGGCCGGAAACCAGCATCATCAGAGTGCTCTTGCCGCAGCCGCTCGGGCCGACGATCGCGACGAACTCGCCCGCCGCGATGTCGAGATCGATCTCGTCGAGCGCATCGACAGCGTCGCCGCTCGCGGTCATGTAGCGCTTCGAGACGCCGCGCAGACCGATCTGAACACCGGAACTCGAAGCCGCCATCGGCCTTACTCGATCATCTCGGTGCGCAGCCGGTTCCACGGCAACGCCAGCCGCTCGACCCAGGCGACGATGTTGAACAGCAGCACGCCCAGCAGCGACAGCACCACCACGGCCGCAAACAGCAGCGCCGTGTCGAGCCGGACCTGGGAGATCAATTGCAGGTAGCCGAGACCCTGCTCGGCAGCGATGAATTCGCCGACAGTCGCGCCTACCACCGCCTGGCCCATGCCGACCTTCAGGCCGCCGAAGATGCTCGGCAGCGCCCGGGGCAGCCGGATCTTGAGGAAGGTCGTCAGCTCGTTCGCGCCCATCGATTGCACGAGATAGATCATCTCCTTCTCGGCCGAGCGCATCCCGACCACCGCGCTGATGACGATCGGAAAGAATGAGATGAGGAACGCCACCATCACCTTCGGCAGAATGCCGTAGCCGAGCCACATCACCAGAATGGGCGCGAGCGCGACCTTCGGAATGGTCTGCAGCGACACCATGAAGGGGAACGCGACGCGCTCGAAGATGCGCGAATAGACCACCAGGACGGCGAGCGGGATGCCGATGACGACGCTCATGCCGAAGCCCAGCACGATCTCCTGCGCGGTGACCAATCCGTTCACCAGCAGCAGCCGCCACGACGTAACGATCTTGTCGATGATGATCGACGGGCTCGGCAGGATGAAATCCGGCACGTTGAACAGCCGCAGCACAGCTCCCACAGCAGGAAGATGGCAATGAAGATGCCAGAGCACCGGGCCGTTGTTGACGATCCAAGCCCGGACCCTGCCGACCTTGGCCGGCGCTGCCGCCGTTGCTACGATTGCCATGAATAGCCTCCCCGCGCGCGGCGGCGACGGCGCGCGCCAAGCCGATGAGCCGCGTCGTCCCGTCTGCTTGACCGCGCCGTCCGGCGTCTTACTGCAGAAACTCGTTGGTGAAGTAGACGTTCAGCGCCTTGATGTCGGGGATGCGGCCGGTTTCCTTCAACAGGTTTAGGTTGGCCTGCCAGTCGGCGTCAGCCTGCCAGCCGATCGGCTTTCCTGCCGGGGCATTGGTGGAGACGACGGTGGCCTCGACCTGCTGATCGAGCACGTCCGGCTGCTCCGGCACCGCCATATGCTTCGCCATCATCTTCGCCGCTTCTTTCGGGTCCGCCATCGCGTCGCGATAGCCCTTGGCGGTCGCCCGCAGGAGTTTCTTCACCGTCTCGGGATTCTGCTCGGCGAAGGCGTTGCTCACATACATCGAGGAGCCGAGCACATTGAGGCCGAAGTCGGTGACCTTGATCACGTTGAACTTCACGCCGGCGCGCTTCTCGAGCTGCGGGCAGCTCGTTGCTGAGATAGACCGACATCACATCGATCTTGCGCGTCAGGAACTGCATGGTGCGCGCCGACGCGTCCATCTGGATGAGCTGGATCTTGCTGAGGTCGACGTTGTTGACCCGCGTGAACGGACGGATCATGTCGCCGAAGGTCTCGCCGACCGAAATCGCGAGCCGCTTGCCCTCGAGGTCCTTCGGGCCCTTGAGCGGCGTTTCGGGGAACGCGATCACGCCCATCGGCGCGCTGGTCTGATAGAGCGCGACGACCTTGACCGGCAGGCCCTGGCTCACCGCCTGCGCGGCGGCGACCGCGGGCCCGTAGCCGAACTTTTCGTTGCCGGCCGCCAGCGCCTTGAGCACGTTCTGCGCGCCGTTGCCTTCGGAAAGCTGCACGTCGAGGCCTTCGGCCTTGTAGTAACCCTTCTCCAAGGCGACGTAGAGCGGCGCATACTCGCCCTTGAGCTTCCAGGTGAAGCGCACTGTCACCTTTTCGAGATTCTGCCCATAGGCGACGTTCTGAGGCGCGCCGGCCATCGTCAGCATCGCCAGCAGACCTACCAGCATGGCGGCTTTCAGCATCTTTGCCATTGGTTTCATGACTTGCCCTCGAAGTCCTGTATCCGGCGCCTTCGACGATCTCACATCTTATTTCATGGCGCAAACGCAGCCGCAGGCGACTGGAGCATTTGTCGCAACCTTTCCACTTGCCGCTAATTTTGAGGCAGCAACCGTGCCAACAGCGGACCGTGACAGCCTGGTCGTTCTGGCAGTCGCGCGCGCAATCGTCCCCGGCGGCAACGGATCGGGATAGCGCAATCCAGCTCACGACACCGAACGCAGTTTGCCCGGGTTCAACAACCCCATCGGATCAACGGAAGCTCGAAAGGCCATCTTCCGCCCCTCGGGATCGAAGCGGCCGCCATCCTCGAGCTTGAAGATGTGCGGGTTGTTGAGTATGCAGCCGTCATCCTCGAACGAGCGCATGATCTCGTTCAGCCGCTGCTCCGTCGTGTATCGAATGAGGGGCAGGCCGCCGATCCGGACACGGCCCTTCTCCTTGGTGTATTCGTGGTGCATCAGAACTTCGTCACCGAAGCGCCGCATCTGCTCTTCCACGAGCTTCGGTTCGTACGGATTCGGCATCACGACCTGCAGATAGGTCCAGCCCCGATCGACCTGCAACGCCATCAACGTCGTATGATTGAACGCCGTCTCGTGGATGCGCCGCAAATTGGCAGCGGCGCTTTCCGTGCGCGCTGACCGCCATCGAACGTTGCCCGTTGAACTTGGCGGCGAGTGCGAAATAGCGATCGACGTCGCTCTCCTTGACCATCGAAAACATCGCGTCGCGGCTGCCATCGAAATACTCGCTCATCCGCTTGTAGTACGGCGCAAACCGGCGCTCGACGGCACTCAGCAGGAAGATGTCGAGATCGCTGTCGAATGCCGCATTTCCAAAGGCGATGACGTCTCCATAGCTTGGGAATGTCGCGATGCAGTCGATCCATTTCTCTGCCGGAACCAGCTTGAGCTGCGCCTCGAGTATGATCCCGGTCGTGCCCCAGGAGTGAAAAACGAAACCGACGTCGCTGCCGGAGAGCGTCAGAATCTGCGGCGTCTCTTCGATGGTCATAACTCTGAGAGACTGGATCATTCCAGAATCGCGAATGATGCCGTGACGAACGGAGCCGATGCCTGCAAAGCCGCCACCGAGATAGCCTCCGATCGTGGCCGATCGCATTGTCGATGGATACATCATCAGTTGCTGGCGCGATGCCAGAGCCGCTTCGAGCGCCGTGCCAATAACCGCCCCGGCTTGCACGCGAATGCTGCCGGGTTCCACCGCGATGACTTTGTTGAAGCCGGTCATGTCGACGAGCACGCCGCCTTGGAGCGGCACCGATTGCCCGTAGTTGCCCGTGCCGCCGCCCCGAACGGTCAATGGAATTCGATGCTTGACGGCGGCCGCGACCACGGCGGCGATTTCCTCCTCGCTGCGCGGCTGAACCACAACGTCCGCCATGCACTTCTGAAGTTGCGGGGTCAGTACTGGGCTGTACCAGTGAAAGTCGTGAGACTTTTGGCGTCGTTGACGTTCATCAACCGTCGAACTGACATTGCCGATGTCCTGGCGAAACTGTTCGACGAGCGCCTGACTTGTCATTTGTCCTCAAGAAACTTCGGCCGCGGGGTTCCTGCTTGCTGGCTTGCGCCAGCAGCCGCGTTACGGGCATTCTAGTAGCAATTTGACGCGACCGAACACCGCCATTACTGCCTACGCGATATTGCTGGGCATATGCG
>CAVWTB010000019.1:0-18493 GCA_963757845.1 uncultured Alphaproteobacteria bacterium | reverse complement strand
CATGCGTGACATCCTGAAGCAGATCTGGCGCTTTCTCCGTATCGCTGCGAGCGGGCCGGGCAAATGGCTGAGCCTCACGCTGTTGTTGTTCGTGATCGCGTTGCCAGCTGACCGTCATCCAGGTCAACGCTGCGGCTGATCCACTGGTACGCGGATTTCTACAACGCCCTGCAGAAGCTGGACGTCCCCGTCATCGGTCACGCAGATCGGCGTGTTCTTCGCGCTGGCCGGTGCCGTCGGCCGGGCTGTATCTCATTGGCCGTTACGTGCAAGAAGGTGCTGCAGATCCGGTGGCGGCGGCGGCTGACCGACACGCTGGTGCAGGGTCTGGACATCGCGCAAAGGCATTCTGGTTTCTGGGTCCTGCCCTGCTCGGCGAAGCGGGCGATCGACAACCCCGATCAGCGCATTTCCGAGGATGCGAACATCTTCGTGGCATCGATGCTCGGCGGCGAAGGCGTGCGCACCGGCGTGCTCGACTTCATCATGAAACTGATCGGCCTGTCCTCTTACGGCGCGCTGCTCTGGCAGCTCTCCACCTTCGATCTCTCCTTCGGTCTGTTCGGCTACGATCTCGTCGTGCCGGAATACCTGTTCTGGGTGGCGCCCGTTTACGTGCTCATCGCCACCTTGCTCACTCACGTGCTCGGGCGTGAATTGCCGGGACTGCTCGTCGAGGAGCAAAAGCGCGAGGCCGACTTCCGCTTCGCACTGATGCGCGTCCGCGAGAATGCGGCAGCGGTCGCGCTCTCGGCAGGCGAGGCCGCAGAGCGGCGCATCCTGGCGGCGCGGTTCGAGAGCATCGTCGATATCTGGCGGCGCGTGATCCGGCGAGAATTCATCTACGGCCTGTTCCAGCGCCCCTACTTCCAGACAGTGCTGCGCATCCCGATGTTCCTTGCGCTGCCGGCATTCCTGGCTGGGAAATCACGCTGGGCGGGCTGATGCAACTCGCATCCGCCTTCCAGAACGTGGTGACCACTCTGTCCTGGTTCATCTTCAACTACAAATTCGTGTCGGACCTCGTCGCGACGACACGGCGTCTGCAGCGCTTCTTCAATGCGACGGAGGACATCTCCGCCGGGACTCCGGTCCGGCGCGATCGGTATCGAAAGACGGCGTCCTGCGTGTTTCCAATCTCACCATCCGAACCCCGACGATCGGCCGCTGCTGCAGATCGATGAGCTTGAAATCGCGCGCGGGCAGACAGTCTGGCTGAGCGGCGCCTCCGGCCTCGGCAAGAGCACGCTGTTCAAGACGCTGGCGGGACTATGGCCTCACGCGGATGGTGCGATCGAAATTTTCCGGAAGCACGCATGTACGTCCTGCCGCAACAGGTCTACCTGCCGCTCGATACGCTCGCCGCAGCCGCGATCTATCCGGCATTGCCGGACACGCTTTCGCGCGACGCGATCGATGTCCTGCTCCACAAGGTCGGTCTCGGCCATCGCCTCGACCGCGAGACGAACGCCACGAACGGCCTCTCCGTCGGCGAGCAGCAGCGTCTTGCGCTGGCGCGCGTGCTGGCGGCGAAACCAGACTGGGTATTCCTGGACGAGGCGACGAGCGCTCTCGACATCGAGTTGGAACGCATGCTGATGACGCTGCTGCGCACCGAACTGCCGGATGCGACGCTTGTGGTCGTCGCGCATCGCGAGCCGCAAGGTTTGACTGACGTGACGAGTCGATCTGTCGCGGCAGGGCGCCAACGACAGATCGCTGAGGCTGGCTGCACACTGACCGTTGCCGACAGAAATACCGTTGCTCGAACGGCGTTTCCGTCGATCAACGCGGGCCCAGCGCCGCGCCTACTTCTTGAAGCGCGCCTGGCCGGACTTTCCGGCGTCGGTCTTGAGCTGCAGCGTGACGGCAGCACCGGCCGGAACGGCCTTCTTCGCTTCGCCCTTTAGCGCGTTATCCGTCGCCGTCAGCTGCACGGTCTCACGCTCCGAACCGCTCACGATCAGCACCGAACCGGTGTAGCCCTTGGCCGGGAGCGGCTTGTTGCCTTCATCGAGGATGTTGAAGGTGAGCGAAGCGCCGCTTGCGACGAATTCGGCATGCACACCCGCCACATCCTCCACCGGTCCGCCGCTCGGGCCTTTGATCGCGCCGTGCTTGTGCTGTGCCAGTACCGGCGAGGCAAGCAACAGTGCTGCGGCTGTGATGATCATGAATTTACGCACAGACATTCTCCTTACGTGGTTGGGGGCAGGGTGGTGAGCGGGGCCGCCTCGCGCCGGAACAGCACATAGAGCGCCGGCAGAACGAGGAGCGTGAGAACGGTCGACGAGATGATGCCGCCAATGACGACGGTCGCGAGCGGGCGCTGCACTTCGGCGCCGGCTCCGGTGGCGATCGCCATCGGCACGAAGCCGAACGAGGCGACCAGCGCGGTCATCAACACCGGCCGCAGGCGCGTCAGCGCGCCTTCCCGCACCGCGTCGATCAATGCGCGGCCGTCCGCGCGCAGGTTCTGGATGAAGGCGATGATGACAAGCCCGTTCAGCACCGCCACACCTGACAAGGCGATAAAGCCGATGCCGGCGCTGATCGAGAGCGGAATGTCGCGCAGCAGGAGCGCGACGACACCGCCGGTCAATGCCAGCGGCACGCCGCTGAAGACCAGCGCCGCATCCGCCGCCGAGCCGAGACTCATGAACAGCAGCAGGAAGATCAGCAGCAAGGCGACCGGCACGACGATGGTGAGGCGCTTGGCGGCCGAAACCAGCTGCTCGAACTGACCGCCCCAGCCGATCCAGTATCCGGCGGGCAATTTCACGTCGCGCGCAACGGCCGTCTGCGCCTCCGTGACGAACGAGCCGAGATCCCGGCCGCGGACATTGGCGGAGACGACGATGCGACGCTTGCCGTTCTCGCGGCTGATTTGATTGGGCCCCGGCGCGGATTCGATCGTCGCCACGGCTGAAAGCGGGACGTAGCGCTGAAGCGCGGGCGACAGGCTCGCGAGCGAAGCACGCGCGCCACTCACTTTTTCTTCGGGAAGTGGAATCGGCAAGGCGCCGATGGCGTCCATGTCGACGCGCTGATGCTCCGGCAACCGCACGACCAGGTCGAAGCGCCGGTCGCCCTCGAACACCAGCCCGGCATGCTTGCCGCCGACCGCGATCTCGACGATGCTCTGCACATCGCCGACGGCAAGCCCGTAGCGCGCCAAGGCGGCACGGTCGAGCTTCACCGTCAGCACCGGCAGGCCGGTGACCTGCTCGGTCTTGACGTCGGCCGCGCCCGGGATTTCCTGGATAACCGCTTGAACGCTGTTCGCAAGCTGCAGCAGCGTATCGAGATTGTCGCCAAACACCTTGATGCCGACGTCGCTGCGCACGCCGGAGATCAGCTCGTTGAAGCGCATCTGGATCGGCTGGGTGAACTCGTAGTTGTTGCCGGGCACGTCCTCGACGCGCTTCTCGATCGCTGCGACGAGGTCGGCCTTGGAGCGCTTCGGATCCGGCCACTGCTCGCGCGGCTTCAGCATGACGAAATTGTCGGCGACGTTCGGCGGCATCGGATCGGTCGCGACTTCCGCCGTCCCGACCTTCGAGAACACTTCCTTCACCTCGGGAAACTCGCGGATTGCGGCTTCCAGCGACTTCTGCATCTCCATCGCCTGGCTCAGGCTGGTGCCGGGAATGCGCATCGCATGCATGGCGATATCGCCTTCGTCGAGGCTCGGAATGAACTCGCCGCCCATGCGCGTTGCGACGAGGCCGGTCAGGACCACGACGATCGCCGCCGCCAGCGCAACGATGCCCCGATGACGAATGCTGGCGTCGAGCAGCGGCGCGTAGAGGTGGCTGCTGAGCCGCATGAACCAGTTCTCGTGCTCGGACACCTTTCCGCGCACCAGCAGCGCGACAGCTGCCGGGAACGAACGTCATCGACAGAACCGCGGCGGCGCCGAGCGCAAACAGCACCGTGATCGCCATCGGCGTGAACATCTTGCCCTCGACGCCGGCCAGCGTGAGGATCGGCAGGTAGACGACGCCGATGATGAGGGTACCGAACAGGCTCGGCCCAATGACCTCCTTGGCGCCGCGCAGGATCGTGTCGAAGCGCTCCGGCGTCGACAGCACGCGGCCGCGTCGCTTCTGCTCCTGCGCGAGAAGCCGCAGGCAGTTCTCGACGATGATCACCGCACCGTCGACGATGATGCCGAAGTCGATGGCGCCGAGGCTCAACAGATTGGCGCTGGTCCTGGTCTCGACCATGCCGACCACCGTGATCAGCATCGACAGCGGAATCACGAGGGCCGTTGCGATCGCGGCGCGGAAATTGCCGAGCACGAGAAAGAGCACCGACGACGACCAGCAGCGCACCCTCGAGCAGGTTCTTCTCGACGGTCGCGATGGTCGCCTCGACGAGCACCGTGCGGTCATAGAGCGTGCGCGCCATCACGCCCTCGGGCAGCGATGCCGCGATGGCCTTCAGTTTCTGGTCGACGCGCTGCGCAACCGCGCGGCTGTTCTCGCCGATCAGCAGCATGGCGGTGCCGACGACGGTCTCCTCGCCGTTCACCGAGGCGGCGCCCGTGCGGAGCTCTTTGCCTTCCTCGACCGAGGCGATATCCGCAATGCGGATCGGCACGCCCTGCCTGGAGCCGATGACGATGTCCTTGATCTCGTCGATGGTCGCGACCTGCCCCGGCGTACGGACAAGGTACTGCTCGCCGTTGCGCTCGATGTAGCCTGCGCCGACGTTGGCGTTGTTGCCGGCCAGCGCCGTCATCACGTCGCGGAACGACAGCTTGAAGGCCATCAGTCGCGCCGGATCCGGCAGCACGTGGAATTGCCGCTCGTAGCCGCCGATCGTGTTCACCTCCACGACGCCCGGAACCGTGCGCAGCTGCGGCTTGATGATCCAGTCCTGGATCGTGCGCAGCTCGGTGGTCGAGAACGGCTTGCCCTCGGCGTTCTTCGCATCGGGCCGCGCTTCCACCGCGAACTGGAAGATCTCGCCAAGGCCGGTCGATACCGGCCCCATCGCCGTCTCGACGCCGGGCGGCAGCTGATCCTTCACCTGCTGGATGCGCTCGTTGACGAGTTGCCGCGCGAAGTAGATGTCCGTTCCGTCGAGGAACACGACCGTCACCTGGCTCAGGCCGTAGCGCGACAGCGAACGGGTGTATTCAAGCCGCGGCAGGCCACCCATTGCGGTCTCGATCGGGAATGTGATGCGCTGCTCGATCTCGAGCGGCGAGTATCCCGCCGCGGTCGTGTTGATCTGCACCTGCACATTGGTGATGTCGGGCACCGCGTCGATCGGCAGGCGCGTAAAACTCCAGGCGCCGAACGCCGCGATGCCGAGAACGACGAACATCACCAGCCAGCGCTGACGGATGGAGAAGGAAAGGATGCGGTCGATCATCGCGTGACCTCAATGCTCGTGCGCGGCGCTGGCCTTGCCGATCTCGGCCTTGATCACAAAACTGTTGCGGGCGGCGTAGACGTCGCCCTCGCCGAGGCCGAACAGCACCTCGGCCTGCTCGGCATCCCTGTCGCCAAGCTCGACCTCGCGCGGCTCGAACTTCTCGCCCTCGCGCACGAACACGACGTTGCGGTTCTCCAGCGTCTGCAGCGCGCTGAGTTTCACGACCAGCGGGGCCTGCTTCTCGGCGAGAATGAGCCGTCCGGTGACGAACAGGCCGGGACGCAGGCGGCCGTCCGGCATTGGCCGCCGTTGCGCGGGCGAGCGAGCTCTGCGTGTCGATCGCCCCCATCGGCGAGAGGTAGCCGACCTTGGCGGTCACCGGCTCGCCGCCATCCTCCACGTCGACCATCACCGTGTCGCCGACCTTGACGCGCCGGAGATCGCGCCGCGGCACCGACAGATCCACCCACACGCTCGAAAGATCGGAGACGGTGAACGCGGGCTTCTGCTCCGAGGCATATTCGCCGAGCGCAATCTGCCGTTCGATCACCGTGCCGCTGATCGGCGCCCGCAGCTCGTAGGGCATCAGGCTCTGGTTGCTCTCGATGATGGCGACGGCCTCGTTCTTCTGCACGCGATCGCCGACGCGCTTCTTCACCTCGCGCACCACGCCGGGAAAACGCGGCGTGATCTGCACGGTCTGCTCCTGATTTGGCTGCAGCACGCCGTTCAGGCGCAAGGTGTCGCGCAGCGTTCCGGGCGCGGCCTTTTCAAGCTGGATGCCGGCGGCGGCAACCTTCGCGTCGCTCATCGTCGCCGAAGCCGGCCCGTGGACGTGCTCCTCGCCGCCGTGGCCATGGCCGTGCCCCTTCGTCGCGCTCTTGCCGACCGGCGCTTCGAGAATCTTCAGGCCCGCAAAGACGGCTGCCGCCAGCAGCAGCAGCACGACACGCTGCTTGCAGAATACGGCTCATCGGCTGCCACCCCGGGTCAGTGCAAAGGGATTGCCGACGAGGCCTTCGATCGTCGCAATCGCGGTGTGAAGATTTTGCAGCGCTTCCTGCTCGCGCAGCTGTGCCTGCCCGACGCTGCCGAGCACATCGAGCACTTCGAGCAGCGTGAAACGGCCCTGCCCGTAACCGGCCTGTATGGCTTCCGCGGCGGTGCGCGCGGTCGGGATGGTCGAATTGCGGAGAATTTGCAGTTCGCGCAGCGACGCTGTCAGTGAATCGTAGGCGCGGCCGGCGACCAGCACGAGCGCGGCCCGGTTCACGGCCTGCTCGGCACGCGCCTTGTCGAGGCTCTGCTCCGCCGCGAAGATGTCGCCGCGGTTTTGATCCCAAAGCGGGATCGGAATGGAAAGCCCGAGCCGCACGGCGTTGTCGCCGGTCTCGTTGTAATGCCGCCAGCCTGCACTGACCTTCAGATCCGGAATTGGCTTCAGGCGGGCAATCAGAAGCTCCGCGTTGCGCTGCGCCCGCACCGACGTCCAGCGCATCAACGCGGGATTGGCGTCGATCGCCGCGAGCACGGTGGCGAAAGGCGGCGCGCGCCCGATCGCGATCGAGCGCCCCGCGGCGGAGGAGAATTTCGGAACGCTGTCGCCCATCAGGACCGCGAGATCGCGCCGCGCGCTCGCGAGCATTCCGCGCGTCCGTTCGAGATCGACGCGAATGAGATCGGCGGCGATGGTGGCGCGGCCTGTTTCAGCGGGCGAAGCCGCGCCTGCATCGACGCGCCGCTGCAACAGCGGCGTCAGCCGGTCGAGTGAGGCGACCTGCTCGTTGAGGATCTCGACGCGGCGTTGCGCGCCGAGCACGGCGAAAAAGGCGATCGCCGTTTCCGACAGCACTTCCAGCCGCGTCGCGCGGCGCTGCCAGGTCGCGGCATCGACTTCGGCAGCACCGGCGGCAATGCGCGCGTCGCGCTTGCCCCATAGCTCGACGATCTGGCTCAGTTGCAGCGTCGTCTCGGCGGAGCGCGTTCCGCGATACTGGCCGCTGCCGAAAGAATCATCGAGCTCGGCCGACAGTTCGGGATTGGGGATCGCGCCGGCCTGAATGCGGCGGCCGGTGGCGATGCCGATGTCGCGTTCGGCGGCGGTGAGGCGCGGATTGGCGGCGAGCGCACGCGAAAGGGCGCGGGCAAGCGTCAGAGCGCCATCGCCCGGCTCGGCATGGGCGTGAAGCGGCAGGAAGCTGGCTAGAACGGCAGCGGCCAGGGAGAGGCGCGCACGCATGGAAAAATCCTGACTAACGGGAAAAGCCAAACCGGCGCGTGGTCACGGACAGGCGTCCGCCCGCGCGCAGGCGCGTTTTCTCGATGTCAGGCGATAGGTGGTGGAAATTCGGCCGGGACCGGCCGCGTCGTCAGCGCGAACACCCGCGTCTCGACGCGCTCGCTGATGCGCGCGCGCGAGAGCGTATCGGTGGAGATGCATTTCGGCCGCAGCGAGTGCACAGAACAGGCAGATGGTGTCGGCAGCCGCCGGTTCGTTGTCGTCAGCGCAATCCGACGGAACGGCGGGCGTGCTGAACGCGGCTTTCTCACCGAGCGGCGCAATGTGATGGCCCGCATGGGCGACTGCGACGAACACGAACGCAGCAGATACACACCAGCGTGATCAGCCGGCGCCAATGCGCAGCTCCAAAAACGGGTCCGAGACGGCGCAACGCGTGCTCTCCTGTGCGTCCTTCGTAGTTGTGCGCCTGTGCAGGGTCAAGGGCGGAACGGACACAGACGCGGCAGATCGCATTCCGGCATCACGTTCATCCACCACCTTCGCGTGACGTTATACTGTTCACGTGGCGATATCGGGGCCGACCGTCGGCGCGCTGTCAGCAACCTGTTGAAACGAAAAGCTGCTGTCACCGCCCGGCGCACAATCCGCTAAACTTCCGCCCATGCCCCGCGCTGCCGCAAAACCCCTGCCCCTGACCAACGCCCAGGCCCGCCGCATCTGGCTGCGGGCGCAGCGGCTCGATGAGCGCGAGCCGTTCGGCGCAGGCGCCGAGGCCGTGGCGGCAGCGGTCAGGCATCTCGGCTATGTGCAGATCGACACCATCAACGTGATCGAGCGCTGCCACCATCACATTCTGTTCTCGCGCATTCCGGCCTACCGGCGCACGGACCTGAAGCAGGCGCAGACGACGGACAAGAGCGTGTTCGAATACTGGGCGCATGCGCTGGCCTATCTGCCGACCGAAACGCTGCGCTTCTTCGTTGCCGACATGAAGCACTTGAAGCACGAACCCGGGCCGCTGGTTCTCGTCCGTGCAGCCGAAGGAGCTGCGCAAGGTGCTGCGGCTGGTGAAGCGCGACGGCGCGCTGACGATCCGCGATATCGAAGAGGAGCCACAGGAAAAGCAGCATCTGTGGGCCAGCCGCAAGCCGTCGAAGCGGGCGCTGGAATACGCCTTCTTCCTCGGCGCGCTGGCGATCAGCGAACGCAACGGCATGCTGAAGACCTATGAGCTGATGTCGCGCCATTTCGGCTGGGACAAGCCACCGAAGGCTGCGTCCGCCACCGAGACGACCGCGTACCTGCTCGACCGGGCGCTCGGCGCGCAGGGCCTCGTCAGCCTCGATTCGATCTGCCATCTCGATGCGCCGCGCAAGGCGGCCGTCGGCAAGCTGATCGGCCAGCGCGTCCGCCGCGGCGAATTGATACCGGTCGCGCTCGAAGGCGCCGGCAAGCAGGAGCACTGGGCGCGGCCGGACATGATCGAGGCGAGCGGCGAGGCAACCGATGCAGGCCTCGTGCACATCCTGTCGCCGTTCGATCCGCTGATCATCCAGCGCAAGCGCACAAAGCTGTTCTTCGGCTACGACCACAAGTTCGAGGCCTACCTGCCGAAGGAGAAGCGGCAGTTCGGCTATTTCGCGCTGCCGGTGCTGGTCGGCGACCGCATCGTCGCAGCGCTCGACCTCAAGACCGACCGCCAGAACAGGAAACTTTTGATGCAGAAGTGGACCTGGGTCGGCGACGGCACGAAGAAGGCAGCGCGACAAGAGCTGAAGCGCAGCATCGAGGAGGAGCTCGGTCGTTTCGAGCGGTTTCAGCTGGGTGATTGAGGCGCGACGCGCCGTCCGAATTAATCCGCGCTGCTTCACCACTGCTCGCGCATCGCATGGCTAACGCCTGCGCGATGATCGCTGCGGCACGTCGCTCAACCGGCTCGTATACCCATTGCTGGCATTTTCAGGCTGTCGAAGGAACTTCGCAGCTGAAGATCGTCATGCCATTTCAGCCCGTATCGATGCATTCGATCAGGTCGAGCAACCAGCGCGCGCTCGCAACGCATTGGAACGCGCTCGCCAGCGATCGCGGCTTTCCGGCGATCGGCGCGTTCAACCCGCAGGCAACCGGCCACAGTCCCGAGCAGATGATCGTGTGGGATGTCGAGAGCGCGGGCGAAGCCGGCAGCAGCTGCTTCCGCGTCCGCAAGGTGGGCCTGCGCGCGGTGGAGGCGATCGGCGACAGCCCGATTGGCCCGATCGGCAAGACGATGGAAGAGCTGGCCCCGCCGCCGCTGCGCGAGATCTCGCTGAACGGTGCGCGTGAATGCGTCGCGAGCGGCTGCGCGATCTATGAGATCATCACCACGGTCGATGCGAACGCGCACGTGGTCGAGTGCGAGCGGTTGCTGCTGCCGTTCGGAGACGGCGAGCACGTGGAGCAGATCGTCGCCTCGCTGCAGTTGATCAGCTTTCAGGGAGCGATCGAGCGACAAGGTTTTGCACGGGATTTCGTGGGGAGGCCGCAATTGACGTTCGCGGGCATGATCCTGTCGGACGCGATGGCGCGACGGCGACCATCCGCAATCGCGGCGCGGGTCTCGCAGGGCCCGCAAGCCAACGGCGCGACCGCGCACACACAGGCCGCATCGGACCGCGCGAAACGGCAGAGCACGGTTCAGACGCAACAGCCCGCGAGTCGACAAGCGAAAGGCAGCGCGGCGCACGGTCCTCAAGACCGGACGAATTCGTTTCGGGAAATCCAGCGAGATCTGCACGGTGCGGGACATGTCCGCGACCGGCGCGGCGATCGATCTCGCTCACGCAGCGAGCGTGCCCGACAAGTTCACGCTCGTGCTCGAGATGGAATCGGCCGCGCGCAACTGCACGGTGGTCTGGCGGAAAGACCGGCAGCTCGGCGTCAGGTTCGGCTGAGGACCGCTGTCATTCCGGGATGCGCGACCGCTGGCTCGCGCAGACCCGGAATGACGGCACAAAAACTCACGTCTTCAGCTTCAGCCGGCCCATGAAATCGCGCTTGCCGAGCGGCACGCCCTTGTGGCGGAGGATGTCGTAGGCGGTGGTCGCGTGGAAGTAGAAGTTCGGCAGCGAGAACGACATCAGAAAGCCTTCCGCCGTGAACGGCAGCGAACGCTCGCCGAGCTTGAAGGTGACGTCGCGGCCAACGAGACCATTGACCGCGTCAGGCGTCAGCGACGCGAGCTCGTCGCGCGCTTCCTTCACCTGCGCCTGCAGTCCCGCATAGTCGATGCCGGGCTTCACCGTCGGGGGAACGAACAGACCGTTCTTCGCGGCGTCCATCGCGCCGCGCGAATGATGGGTGACCGAGGCGATCTGGAAAGGTCAGCGGCAGCATGTCGGGCGCAAGCCGCGCTTCGATGATTTCGGCAAGATCGACACCTTTCTCGCCGAAATGCGCGGCACCCTTGTCGAGGACGCCGCCGACGGCCCCAAGGATCTGCAGGAAATTCGCGACGCTCGCGTCGTAAAGCGTAAAGGCCATGGCGGAAACCTCCCTTGCACACTCTGTGCTTTTCTTTCACGGCGCCAGAGTTCCCAAAAACGTCGCCGATTGCAATCGGCGCGGGCTCGCTTTTGGCGGTGTGAGGCTTGCGTCTTGTATTTGCCGCCGCGGGGCTCCATATTCGTCCGCGTCGTCAACCAACGAAAGGAGGTGATCCAGTGTCTCATTCGAAGCGCTGTCACCTCGCTGGGGTCGCCTGACAGCTTGACTTAGAGCTTTGGCGCCTCAGCGCCAGGACCAGCGAGTTTGAAGGAAAGGCGCATCGGGAGCTCCCGGTGCGCCTTTCTGCTTTACCCACGCGATACGACAACCATCGTGTCGTAGAAATCTTCTTCGAATCCGGGCTTCCACTTTCCGCAATCATGTCCTAAAAGGCGCGCCCTCGGAGAGTTTCCGCCTTTTGGACGCCCGAGAGGAGCAACGTTTGGCCAAAGCGAAGACGAAAGCCGCCGCGGTGAAACGCAAACCTGCGAAGACGCAGGCGCGTGCAGCCACGCGCGCGCGTGGCCAAAGCGGCGAAGAAGACGGCTGTCGACGAAGCCCGCCAAGGCGAGCGCAAGGCAAGCGTTGCGAAGCCGGCAAAGGCGAGTGCGGCAAAGGCTGCAACCAGTGTCGTGGCCGACGTCAAAGTGGTCGCCAAGCCGCCGATCGAACGGAAAGCCGGGCCGCTGACGCTGCCCGCGGCAAAACCGAGCGCAGCGCCCGTCGCGAAGCCCGCCGCCTGTCGTGCGCAAGATCGACGGAGTCCGCCGCGACGCGCGCGGATCTTCCCCCGGCCGACGGCTTCACGCTGTTGGTGGACGGCCATTTCAAGAACCAGTTCGACGATCTCAAGGGTGCGAAGGCCGCGGCGACCGAGCTGAAGAGCAGGTTTCCGATGCTCCGGGTCGAAATCTACGACGCCGCCAACAAGGCGCGGCTGCCGGCCTGAAGCGCCAGCCTCGCCTCAGCCTGCGGCAGGGTATCTCGAAGGCTGACGGGATCCCGCTTCGTAGCGGCCGCAGGGCTATGGCCGGACGCCCGTCCGTCGACGAGCTATGGGGGCCGATCCCATCCAATTCATCTCGGCTTATCAACCATTCGTTCATCGCCGAGGCGCAAGCTCGACCGTTCCTGAGGCAGAAGCGCGAAGGCGCGCGAGGTCAGCCATGGCCGAGAAGTCGACGTTCGTCGATACGATTCAGGAGGCGACGCGCCAGCGCTGGCGCCGGACGGCCGCGCGCGCCGCAAAACCCGCCATTGAGGAAAAGCCTCGCCTCGGCCGCTGGCCGCCGCCGCGTCAGGCCGCCTGGCGGTTTGCGCTGTTGAAGCCCTGGAGAGTCAGGGAATAGTTTTGCGCGACCTCGTCGCCTGACGAGCAGGCGCTGTCGCTGCCGTTCGCGGCCTGTTGCAGCGTGCCGAACAGCCACGCCAATCCGAGATCCATCATCGCCGCCCTGGTCGCAACGGCGCGGATCGAATACTTGCGCAGGCGCAGCGGCACCTCGCGGCTGACCAGCCCGAAGCGCGGGGCATGCATCGCCGACGAACCGGCGCGGCATCGCCGAGATCAAGTCGGTGTCGGCGACGGTCGCAAGCCCCATGGCGAAATCCGGCACGGTCAGCGCAACGCGGCGCGCAAGCCCCTGCTTTTCGAGCGCCGTATCGACAAAGCCGTGCGCATCGCCGGTCAGCGACACCACCAGATGCCGCATCCGGCAGAACTGATCCAGCGTCGGCTTCGCCGCAAACGGATGGCGCGCGGACGCGACGACGACGAAGTCTTCTTCAAACAGCGTTCGCGCGACGAAGCGCGCCGGCACGCTGTCGATCGGAGCGATCGCGATGTCCATGGCGCCGGATTCGAGATCCGACCAGCGCCGACTCCCACGCCCGCTCCGTCGAAAGGCCCGCCTGCGTCGGCAGCAGCTGGCGCAAGCCGATGTCGATGCCGGGCGCGCGGGCTTTCAGGATCGCCAGCAGCGGATGCAGGATCACCGACGAGATGCCGTCGGGTGCGGCGATGATGAAGCGGCGCGACGATGTCGCCGGATCGAAGGCGCCTGAACTCGGAGATGACGTTGCGGACGCGCGCCAGCACCTCGGCGATCGGCTCCGCCAGTTGCGCCGCCCGCGCGGTCGGCACCACGCCCTTCGGCGTGCGCAGAAACAGCGGATCGTTGAGCAACAGCCGCAGCCGCTTCAACCCGTGACTGACCGCGGACGGCGACAGGTTCAGCCGCGCGGCGGCGCGGCCGACGTGGCGCTCGCGCAAGACCACCTCGAACAGCGTCAGCAGGTTCAGGTCGGCGCGGGATAGATCAATTTCATTCAGCATATCGCTGAAATCATATCACTGGATTCAGCAAGCACCAAGCGCCACACCTGCGGCCGAGGACGCACCGCGCAAGCGGCGGGGTTTGCAACCGTCAACGTCTGGAGAAATATGCATGTCATCCCTCACCTTCCCTGCTGCGCAAGGACCGGCCGCGGCAGAAAGCCGCGAAGCGTTCATCGAGCAGGAATTTCACGCCGGCCGGGACCGGCTGCCCGCCCAGCCGGCGTCCGGCGCATCGACGCGGGCTTCGGCCTTCAGCGTCGTCGAGTTCTGGCGGGAGGCCGGGCCATCGCTCTGGTTCGCCAAGGACAAGGAATTCGACCGGCGTTTCCGCGAACGGCTGCTATCGACCCACGAGGCGGCGGCGCGCGGCGACCTCGACGGCTGGCTCGCCACGGCCACCGGCGCGCTGGCGCTGATCCTGCTGCTCGATCAGTTTCCGCGCAACGCCTTTCGCGGAACGCCGCGCATGTATGCGACTGACGCGAAGGCGCGCGCGACAGCCGCGGCCGCAATCGACGCCGGTCATGACCAGGCCGTGCCGAAGGATCTGCGGCTCTTCATCTATCTGCCGTTCGGCCATTCCGAGGACCCTGCCGACCAGGAGCGCTCGGTCGCGCTGGCACGAGGCGCTCGGCGAGCCGGACCTGTCGCACGCGAAGCGGCACCGCGACATCATCCGCCGCTTCGGCCGCTTTCCGCATCGCAATCCGATCCTCGGACGCGCGATGACCGCGGACGAGCAGCGCTATCTCGACGAGGGCGGCTACGCGGGGTAGCAATTTCGGCGCCTGCAGATCGCGCATGGACGGACGCAGCGCGGCATGAGAAAATGCCGCGCGCGCGTCGGACATCCCGCGAGCCCGTCCGATGCCTCAGACCGTGATCAAGCCGCGCACCCAGGTCAAGACCAAGGTCGAGCGGCCGCGGCTGCACAAGGTGATTCTCGTCAACGACGACTACACGCCGCGCGAATTCGTCGTCACCGTGCTGAAGGGCGAATTCAGCATGACCGAGGATGAGGCCTACAAGGTGATGATCACCGCGCACCGGCGCGGGGTCTGCGTGGTCGCGGTCTACACCCGCGACGTTGCCGAGACCAAGGCGACGCGCGCGACGGATCTCGGCCGCGCCAAAGGCTATCCGCTGATGTTCACCACCGAGCCCGAAGAATAGCGCGGCACCAGATCTGCATATTCGTCGGAAGTTCCGCGCAGACGACGCGTCCGCGCGCGGAACCTTCGGTTCCCTTGCGCGTTGACGTTCCAATGGACTGAAGGGGAGTTGTTATGTCGACGAATGCGATCGAAATCGCCACGCGCCGCGTTCTCGAAACTTACGCCTTGATGTTCGATACGGACAAGGCGGCGGAAGCGCGCGAGAGCGTCGTCGCTTATCTGGAGAAGATGTATTCCGCAGGCGAAACCGACGAAAGCCGTCTTGCCGTCTGCGGCCTCGTGTATCTGCGCGAAAAGGAAGGTCGCAGCGATCCCGTCGCCGAAGGATTTACCGGGCTCTGACTCCGGACCCTACAGCCCGGCGTCCTCCGTCGGATAGACGCCGCTCAAAACCGTCTCGAAATGTCCCTTGACCTGCTCGTTGCAGAGGCATGCCTTTGCAGCGAGCGCGTCCTTGTTCGTCACCAGCAGCGATCCGCGTCGCGTTTCCAGCAAGCCCTCGCGCCGGAACGCCTGGATGACGCGGCTGGCATAGGAGCGGCCGACGCCGAGCATGGCCGCGAGCTGCTCCTGCGTGAGCGGCACGATCAGGTCGCCGGTGCGCTCCATCGCCGAGACGATCCATTTGGCGGTGCGCTGCTCGATCGCGTGCGTCGCGTTGCACGCGGCCGCCTGCACCATCTGCGCCAGCATGCAGTCGGCATAGCGCGCGAACATGCCGCTCAGCGTCGGCGACTTGCTCTTCGCCGCTTCCAGCACATCGAGACGAAGCTCGGCGAAAGGTCCCGCCGAACTGCACGATCATGCGCGTATAGGCCGGCAGGTTGCCGCGGCTGACGATGCCGCCGACCGCGCCTTCGCGGCCGACAAGAACCGTCTCGACCTCGCGTCCGTCCTCGTTGGTCACCAGGTAGGAAACGAGGCTCGGCCCGCACGGAAAATAGACCGTGCCGACATGATCGCCCGGATTGTAGAGCAGGTGCCGCGCCGGATAATCTGCCACTTCGAGCGCAGAAGCGATCAGCGCATAGTCGCCCGGTCGCAGCGCGCGCAACAAATTATTCTGCGGCCGATCGCCACCGGCTGTCGCCTCCGCAAATAGTAATTCGATCCAAAATAAGATCCTCGCTTGCTTTCCCTAGCAAACGTCGGAGCAACTTGTATGTTCACTTCTGCACAGACATCATAGCTGTCCAACGCGAAAGTTCCGTGCGGAACAAAATCGATGCGCGCAACAATGCGCGCCGAAGCCGCAAGCCAGCCGGAGGCTCCAACGACAACGCCCATGACGACATCCCTCGCCCAGAAGATCGCCCGCGACTACGGCACGCCGGCCGTGGTCATCGACATGGATCGCGTCGAGCGCAACATCGCCCGGGTCCAGGCCCAGTGCGACGCCGCGGGCGTTGCCAATCGCCCGCACATCAAGACGCACAAGAGCCCGCTGCTCGCCGCGCTCCAGCGCGACGCCGGCGCAAAGGGCATCACCTGCCAGAAGCTCGGCGAAGCCGAAGTGATGGCCGACGGCGGGCTCGACGACATCCTGATCAGCTACAACCTGATCGGCGAGGAGAAGATGGCGCGGCTTGCCGCGCTGATGCGGCGGATCAACATCACCGTCGTCGCCGACAACGCGACGGTCGTCGCCGGCCTGCCGCAGGCGGCAGCGCAAGCCGAGCGGCCGTTGTCGGTGGCGGTCGAATGCGACACCGGGCGCAAGCGCGCCGGCGTGGAAACGCCCGGCGAAGCCATTGCGCTTGCCAGGCAGATCGCCGCGTCGAAAGGCCTCGTCGTTCGCGGGCTTCATGATGTACCCGACCGAGAACGGCTGGGCCGAAGCGCAGTCGTTCTACGATGAGGCGCTGAAGGGCGTGCGCGAGGCCGGGCTCGATGCGACGATGGTGTCGACGGGCGGCTCGCCGAACCTGAAGAATCTCGGCAGGCTCAAAGGCGCGACCGAGCACCGGCCGGGCACCTATATCTACAACGATCGCATGCAGATTGCCGCCGGCGTCGCCACCCTCGACGACTGCGCGCTGCACATCTATTCGACCGTGGTGAGCCGCGCAGCTCCGGACCGCGGCATTCTCGATGCGGGCTCGAAGACGCTGACGTCGGATCCCGGCGGCGGGCTCGACGGCTACGGCCTGATCCTCGAGCATCCCGAGGCGAAGATCGCCCGCTTCGCCGAGGAGCACGGCTTCCTCGACCTTGCGCGCAGCAACACGCGGCCGAACGTCGGCGACGTGGTGCGCATCGTGCCCAATCACGTTTGCGTCGTCGTCAACATGGTCGACGAGGTGGTGATGGTGCGCGGCGAGGAGATCCTCGGCACGCTGCCGGTCGCGGCGCGCGGCAAGCTGCGGTAGCTGGAATATACAGAACTATCACGTCAATAACCTCCCACGTCATTGCGAGGAGCGAAGCGACGAAGCAATCCAGCGCGCGCGAAGCGTGTAAACGAAATGCGCAGCAGACGCGGCGACTTCGGATTTATCTGCGCGCCTGCCGGCGCGGGCTGGATTGCCGCGCTTCGCTCGCAATGACGAAGAAAGCCCCCCATGCGCCTCCCCTTCTTCTATGGCTGGATCGTCGTCGCCGTCACCTTCGTGACGATGGGGATCGGCGTGAATGCGCGCACGTCGTTCTCGCTGCTGTTCTCGCCGATCATCGACGAGTTCGGCTGGCAGCGCGGCGTCACCGCCGGCGCCTTCTCGTTCGGCTTCGTGGTGTCGGCGATCTTCAGCCCGCTGATCGGCCGGTTGATGGACCGCACCGGTCCGCGCACGGTGATGGAATTGGGCGTGGTGATGATGGCGGCAGGCTTCCTGCTGGCGCCGCTGACCAGCGAGCCGTGGCATCTCTACCTGACGATCGGCGTGCTGGTCGGCGCCGGCAGCGTGTGTCTCGGCTATTCCGGCCAGTCGCTGTTCCTGCCGAACTGGTTCGTGCGCAAGCGCGGGCTCGCGGTCGGCATCGCCTTTGCCGGCGTCGGCATCGGCTCGATCACGCTGTTGCCGTGGACGCAGACGCTGATCGAGCAAGCCGGCTGGCGCACCGCCTGCTGGACGCTGGGCCTGTTGATCCTGATCGTGCTCGCGCCGATCAACCTGCTGCTGCGCAAGCGGCCGCAGGACCTCGGGACTCCAGCCCGACGGCGACGCCGCGCCCGCGGCAAACGTCGAGCGCGCGTCCAACGTCGTCGATCCCGCCTGGGCGGCGGTCGACTGGACGCTGGCGCGCGCGTTGCGCACGCAGCGCTTCTGGTGGCTGGCGCTGGCGTTCTTCACCGGCCTCTACGGCTGGTATGCCGTGCAGATCCATCAGACGAAATATCTCGTCGAGATCGGCTTCTCGGCGACCGCGGCCGCGTGGGCGCTCGGCTTCGTCAGCCTTGTCGGTATTCCGGGCCAGATCTGGCTCGGTCACCTGTCCGACCGGATCGGCCGCGAGTGGATCTGGAGCGTCGGCATGCGTCGGCTTTGCGATCTGCTTTCTGGCCCTGATCGCGCTTCAGCACGCGCCGTCGATGGCGCTGCTCTATCTGATGGTGTTCGCGCAGGGCTTTCTCGGCTACGGCGTGACCTCGATCATCGGCGCGGTCGCGATCGAGATCTTCGAGGGCAAGCATTTCGGCAGCATCTACGGCACGCTGACGCTCGCCGCGCTGGCGGGCGGCGCCGCGGGTCCGTGGATCACCGGCGTGATTCATGACCAGACCGGCAGCTACGCTCTCGCCTTCGGATCGGCATCGTGCTGTGCGGCGTGTCGATCTTTGCGATCTGGATGGCCGCCCCGCGCAAGGTCCGCGCGTCGCCGGGCAGATGC
>CAVWTB010000018.1:0-13327 GCA_963757845.1 uncultured Alphaproteobacteria bacterium | reverse complement strand
GCTGCATGCGTCAAAACCCCCGGCGGTACAAGCTAACTGTTCGTGAACGGCCGTTGCCCTGGTTCGACTGATCCTGGTCATGAGCTCTGTCGCGGTCGGCGGTCACAGATTTTCCGGCCATTCCTCGATGCCGGCATGTTTCCCGCGGTAATCCATATCGTCAGTGATGATGCTGCTCTCGTACTCAATTCGACATTGATAGAGCCGAGGCGAGTGAATGTACTTTCCGCCCGGTGCGAAGAAATAGGATTGCGCGCTACGGAGTTTGCGATCGATCTTCTGCAGGTCGAGCCGTGCAAAAAGCGTCGCCGATCGGATTCCCTCCGCAGGTATCTCGTGCGTGGCAAGTTCATTGCCGTAGAAGGCTTGCAATTCGCCGGCGATCCGAAGCGACGGGATAGCTGCCCCGTTGAAGCGACAGGCCGCACTGGGGACATCGATAGTCAGTTCGCCGCTGCCCAGCGAAATCATTTCCTTGTAGCTATTCACGAGCCGCCATCCGCAAAAGATGCGGCACAAGGTGAAGGCTGTATGCTCTAGTCGCTTTTCCGCATGTGGCATCCCTGACCCGCAGTATGCGTCAGTGATGCCTTCGCGGCCAGCGAAGTCAGCCCGCCGCCATCTGGCTGCGGATTTCTGCGCGCAGTTCGTCGATCAGCCTGAGACCCTTCTTGGTCTCGATATGCCAGAAGGTCCAGCCGTTGCAGGCTTCCGAGCCTTGCGCCACCGCGCCGATGCGATGGATCGAGCCGACCTTGTCGCCCAGCATGATGGCGCCGTCGGCGCGCACCAGTGCGCCATGGCGCTTCTTGGCGTCGACCAGTTTCGTGCCGGGCGAGATCATCCCGCGCTCGATCAGCTCGGAGAACGCGACCCGCGGCGCATCGCGCGCGGTCATGAACGGCGCAAGCGTTGCTTCCGGCAACGGCTCGATCGCCGCAATGCGCTCCTCGGCGGCTTTGGCGTAAACACCGTCGCGCTCGAAGCCGATATAGCGGCGGCCGAGGCGCTTTGCGACGGCGCCGGTCGTGCCGGTACCGTTGAACGGGTCGATCACGAGGTCGCCGGCTTTCGACGACGACAGCAGCACGCGCGCGAGCAGGCCTTCCGGCTTCTGCGTCGGGTGGACTTTTTTGCCGTCCTTGCCCTTCAGCCGCTCGTCGCCGGTGCACAGCGGGATCAGCCAGTCGGAGCGCGCCTGCACGTCCTCGTTGGCGGCCTTCAGCACTTCATAGTTGAAGGTGTAGCCCTTGGCGTTCTCGTCGCGCGCGGCCCAGATCATGGTCTCGTGCGCATTGGTGAACCGCCGGCCGCGGAAATTCGGCATCGGGTTCGATTTGCGCCAGACGATGTCGTTCAAGACCCAAAAACCGAGGTCCTGCATGATCGCGCCGACGCGGAAGATGTTGTGATAGGAGCCGATCACCCAGATCGTCGCGGACGGCTTCATCACGCGGCGGCAGGCAAGCAGCCATGCGCGGGTGAAATCGTCGTACGCCGCGAATGACGAGAACTTGTCCCAGTCGTTGTTAACTGCATCGACGTGCGACTCGTCGGGACGCTTCAGGTCACCCTTGAGCTGCAGGTTGTAAGGCGGATCGGCGAAGACGAGATCGACGGAACCGGCCGGCAATTTCGACATCTCGGCGACGCAATCGCCGACGACGATACGGGAATCCTGCACGGACTCCAAAAAGAAGCGGGGCGCCCTTGCAGACGCCCCGCGACGCGACACACCCATGACTCGAAGACTTTGACTCAGGCGACGCAGCCGGCGACGCGGGACTAACTAAAACCGACTGCGCCCACCTTGCCGGAGCGAGGTAAACGTGCGGTTATCGGCAACCGCCGTGCGGCCCTTTCTCGCTAGGCAAAGTTTGCCTAGCAGGTTATTGAATCGTTGACGCAAATCGCCAGATGTTGCTCTGCAAAAACGCGGCAGCAATTGCCGGACGGAAGCGAGAATGAAGGAGAGCCGCCATGCGCTACGATGATTTTCGTCGCAGCGACAACATCGACGACCGGCGCGATGACGATGGCGGCGGGTTCGGTGGCGGCGGCGGTGGCGGTTTCGGCATTCCGATGGGCGGAGGCGGCCTCGGCATCGGCACGATCATTGTGCTCGGCCTGATCGGCTGGGCGGTCGGCATCGATCCGCGCATCCTGATCGGCGGCGCCGAGATTCTGGGGGGCGGCGGCGGCGCGCCGTCGGTGCAGATGGATCGGCCGTCGTCCGCAAGCCCGAAGCGTGGTGCGCCGCAGGACGAGATGGGCAGCATGATCGCCGGCATCCTCGGCGAGATCGACGATCGCTGGGACGAAATCTTCAAGGAGTCCGGCCAGCGCTACGCCGGTCCGCGCGTGGTCCTGTTCCGCAATGCCACCAACGGCGGCCGCTGCGGCATGGCGCAGAGCGCAATGGGCCCGTTCTACTGCCCGCCTGACCGGCAGATCTTCCTCGATACGAACTTCTTCCGCGAGGTCGAGACGCGCTTCCGCGGCTGCTCCGGCAAGGCGTGTCAGTTCACCACGGCCTACATCATCGCGCACGAGGCCGGGCACCACATCCAGAACCTGCTCGGCGTTCTCACCCAGGTACGGCAGCAGCAGGAGCGGGCCGGAAGCCGCGCCGAAGCGAACTTGCTTCAGGTCAAGGTGGAGCTGCAGGCGGACTGCCTCTCCGGCGTCTGGGTCAACAAGGAAAAGCAGAAGCGGCCGAACTTCCTCGAGGAAGGCGATATCGATGCGGCGCTGCAGACGGCGACTGCGATCGGTGACGACACCTTGCAGCGCAAGGCGCAGGGGCGGGTGGTGCCGGACTCCTTCACGCACGGCTCGGCCGAGCAGCGCCGCCGCTGGTTCATGACCGGCTATCAGTCAGGTTCAATCCGGGCGTGCAACACGTTCGCGCCGGGCGTGCGCTTGTAAGCGTGTGACCGATGGCTGACCAGGCAAGACAATTCGTCCCGCTGAACATCGCGGTGCTGACCGTGTCGGACACCCGCTCGCTGGACGACGACAAGTCCGGCGCAACGCTTGCGGAGCGGCTGACCGCTGCAGGCCACAAGCTCGCAACACGCAACATCGTGCCGGACGACATCGAGCGCATCCAGGCGCAGGTGAAGATCTGGATCGCCGACCCGAACATCGATGTGGTGATCACCACCGGCGGCACCGGCTTCACCGGCCGCGACGTGACGCCGGAGGCGCTGGAGCCGCTGTTCGAGAAGCGGATGGACGGCTTCTCGATCGCCTTCCACATGCTGAGCCACGCCAAGATCGGCACCTCGACGATCCAGAGCCGCGCGACCGCCGGCGTTGCGGGCGCGACCTACATCTTCTGCCTGCCGGGATCGCCGGGCGCCTGCCGCGACGGCTGGGACGGCATCCTTGCGGCCCAGCTCGACTACCGCACGAAGCCGTGCAACTTCGTCGAGATCATGCCGCGGCTCGACGAGCATCTGCGCCGCGACAAGGCGAAGGGCGCAACGGTTTGACCGACGCTGCTTCAAACTATTCCGGCGACGACTTCTATTGCGATGTCGCGTTGAAGGGCGTCGTGCCGCTCCGGAAGGAATATGAAAGCGAGGCGGTGCTCGCCTATCACCACACGCGGCCGTTCTGGCCGGTGCATATCGTCGTCATCCCGAAGAAGCACATCGCCTCGTTCGTGACGCTGTCCGCCGACGACATGCCGATTTTCCTGGAGATGGTCGAGGTGCTGAAGACGCTGTCGGCAAAAGTGACCGCCGAGCACGGCGCGGCGCGGATTCTCACCAATCTCGGCCGCTATCAGGATTCGAAGCACCTGCACTTCCATATCATCGAGCGGCGAGCCGCTGCGCTGATCAGCTTTGAGCTGCTTCGTAGCCCGCATAAGCGAAGCGCCATGCGGGGCTGACTTCTGCGAGGGAAATCGGAATCGCTGCGGAGTATCGCTATGCCGCTGGCTGCATCCGGGCTACGAAGAATTCAGGCTCGGGCTTGCAACGCGAGCAGACGCTTCACCATCGCGGACTGCGGGTCCGCCAGCGGCTCGATCACCGTAAAATGGTTGGCGCCCGCGATCGCCTCAAAGCGTGTCGCGACACCGGCGCTGCCCCACTGATCGGCGATGATGCGGCTCTGGCGCAGGAATTCGCTCGAACTCGGCGCCGCCGACGACGGCATCGAGCGTGCGTCCGGCCGGCGGCGGCCAGAACAGCGGCGACAGGCGCCGCGCCTCGGCTTCGTCGAGATTGAAGTCGACATTCATCGAGGTCGCGATCATCGGCGCAAGGTCGAACAGGCCCGAGATGGCCATCGCGGCAGCACGAGATCGGCAGGCGCGCCGTGCGTCTGCCAGTCGGTCGCGAGCATCGCGGCGGCAAGGTGTCCGCCGGCCGAGTGGCCGTGCACGAGGATGGGTTTGCGGAAGCGATCCCACAGGAACAGGCACGCGCGCTCCATCTGCTCGATGATGTCGGCGATGCAGACGTCGGGGCAGAGGTCATAGCCTGCAAGCGCAACCGTCACGCCGTGCGCATTCAGCCCGCGGGCGAGTGAGGAAAAACCCTGCGGTTGGAGTGATCGCCAGTAACCGCCATGGATGAACAGCGCCAGCGGCGCATCGGGGCCCGCTTCGGAAAAGAAGATGTCGAGAAACTGGCGCGGGCTCGGCCCGTAGCTGACGCCGAGCTCGGCGCGCCCTTCGTCCGTCGCCTGCGCGCGATAGGCGGCCGCGTCATCGGCAAGGCGCGCGAGGATTTCCGGATGCTCCTTCACCCGCGCGCGGTTGTTGTATTCGGCTTCGTAGTCGATCGTCATGCAAGCGCAGCTTTCATCCGGTCGCGGCGGCGGCTTCGAGCAGCGCGCGGCCGACCGCCGGCGTGCTTCTCGCCAGATTGCCATAGTTACACGCGGCCGCGGAGACAGTGCCGCTGGCTTCGTTGAACATCGCTTCGGCGTACCAGAGCGTATTGGAACCGTTGTGCCAGCGCGCGCCGTCGCTGCGCACGATCCAGCCCATGGCATAGTCGCCGCCGTACGGCGGTGTGTGCAGCGCGCGCCACGTCTCGGGCCGCAGAAACGCTGTGCGATCACGATGGGCTTTCAGGAATTGCAGCAGATCCCGCATGCTCATGTTAATGCGTCCGGCAGGACCCAGCACGGCCGGATTATCGGTGATCTCGCCGCCGACTGGATATGCGCGCAATCCCTCCGGCGCGGATGCGTGACCAACCGGTTGATCGGTCGCGCCCTTGCGGCCGGGCGCGCCGAACCCGGCCGTGGATAATTTCAGCGGATCGAACAGGCGGGCGCGGATCAGGTCCTCCCAGCTCTGCCCGAGCTTTGCTTCAAGCATGGCGCCGGCCACGACGTATCCGTTGTTTGAATATTCGAAGGTCGCGCCCATCGCGCCTCTCGGGGGCATGCCGAGGGCGAGGCGAACGAAAGCCTTGCGCTCGTCGCGCGCGTCCGTTGCCTCGCGGGAAAATTTCAGGAATTGCTCGAGCGGGATGTCCTTGGGCAGGCCGGAGGGATGGCACAGCAGATGCCGGAACGTCACCGACCGGTAAGCGTCGTTCATGCTGGGCGCGATCGCGCCGAGAAGATCGAAGACGGTATCGTCCCATCGAAGTTCGCCGGCATCCACCAGACGGGCCACCAGCGTCGCCGTCATCGACTTGCTGATCGAACCGAGATGCCAGAGGTCGCTCTCCCCGGCCGCATTCTGGTCCCGACCGCACGTTCGCCGCTCACCCAGATCCGCAGCGGTGCGTTGTCGCGTGCGGCCGCCGCGATCATCGCCGGCGATCCCGCCTGGGTCCGAAGCGCGGTCAGGCGTTCGTTGGTCAGTGCTGACACGGATGGGGGCGAGGGCGAGGCTTCACCGCGTTCAAGCACCAACGGAAGTTCAAGAGTGCCCTGACGCCAGACGCCCTCGATCCGGTTACGATCTTGTGAGCGCACGGTGAAGCGGCCGCCGATGGCTGGGAATTCGGCCTCGGTCACAGCACCGGCCGACTTCACCTGGCCGGCGATCGGTTGACCGCCTTGGTCCAGGCTAAACAGTTTCGCCGAGCCATCGTCGCTAATGTTGAACTTCAGCCGAAGGGGATGCGAGCCGACCTCGAAAACGCCCGACCATGTGCCGGTCAACGCTGCGATATCAGCCATTGACGTCGTACCACCCGCGACCACCAGCAGCGCGCCGGTCTGGAATGCTCTGCGTGTCAGCATCGTCATCCTCCCCGGGGCGCGCTGCGCCGCCCCAGTGGAAACGATGTTAGTCTTGCTGACACCTTACGTCAAAGCTCCATCTCCCACGTCTCGCCGACGAGATCCTGCCCAAAACTGTGATGCGGCTTTCTCGTCGACGAGGCGAAAGCCGGCCTGCTTGTAGATGCCGCGCGCGGCAACGAGGATGCTCTGCGTCCACAGCGTCATGGACGTGTAGCCGAGTTCGCGCGCGCATGCGGATGCATTCGGTCACCAGCGCCTTGCCGACGCCGAGACCGCGTGCGCTCGGCTCCACCAGCAGGAGGCGGAGTTTTGCAACACTCTTGCCGGCGTTGACGAGCATCACGCTGCCGACGCGCTTGCCGGCGACCTCGGCGATCCAGCAGCGCTCGCGCGCCGCGTCGAAATCCCTGATGAACTGCCCGGCGATTTCCGCCGCCAGCGCCTCGTATGCGATCGTCCAGCCGTATTCCTCGGCGTAAAGAGCGCCGTTGCGCGACACGATCCAGCCGATATCGCCTGGCCTGTGCGCGCGCAGGACGACTGCGGCGCGGGCGGGAGCGTCTGCGGCCAGCGCCTGCTCGATCCGGCTCATCGCCTCGACCAGTTTTGCGCGCCGTTCCGCGGGCAACTGCGCCAGCGTATCGGTGGCGAAGGTTTGCGATCGCTTGTCCAGCTCGGCGAAGGTTGCGCGGCCTTTCGCGCTCAACGCGATTTCGATCTGCCGCTTGTCGGTGCGCGAGATTTTCCGCGTCACCAGCTGCCGCCGCTGCAGCGCCTGCAGGATCCGGCTGAGCTGGCCGGGGTCGATCGCAAGATCGCGGATCAACTCCGCCGGCGAGGAGCGCTCGCGCTGCGCCAGCTCGTAGATGATGCGCGCCTCGGGCAGGGAGACGTCGGTGTGCAGGTGCTTTGGTTCGATCAGCCCTGCCTGGCGCGTATAGAAGCGGTTGAAGCGGCGCAGCACCGCGACATCGGCTGCAATCTTGGGCTGCAAGGTTTTGGGCTGCAAGGTTTTTGGATCCGGCTTTTGCGAGCATCGGCGGCCTCAATCAATTGATTGACATCATCAATTAATTGATTGACTAAGTCAACTGTACTGATCCGGCCCGGCAGGATCAGGCGCGAGTTCCGACAACGATCCGGCTGCGCAGGATGATGCGGTCCTTGCGCCGCAGTTTCGCGAGCAGTTTTGCCTCGGCACGCTCGGACGCCTGCGGGTGGCCGCCGAGCGCGTCGTAATGCGTGCGGGAAATCAGCAGCCCCTGATCCGCGGACGGACCGAGCAGGACGCGCCGCGCCGTCTTGAACGCGTCGCGCATCCCCACGTCCGCGTGCGGCGATCTCGCATAGCGGAACACGGCTGCGCGCGGGCGCGACGCCAGCGATGCGTTCTCCATGAACTGCGCGATCTCGTCGATCCAGCCGCCTTCCAGGATGGCGCCGGCGCGCAGGAACAGCAGCCAGTTGGAGCGTGCCGCCTTCGCGCCTTCGCTCAGCAGCACCCCGTCGGAACCCTGCCGGATAAGGAAATTGCAGCCGGCCACATCGGCAACGCGCGCCATGGTGTCTTCGCTCTTGCGATCGACGAGCAGCACGTCGCGTACGAGTCCCGCGGCCGCGCCCGGCACGAGCGCAGCCAGCGTCGCCACGACGCCGCGCTCGTCCTCTCTGGCCAATACGATCGCACTCAGCATTTACAGGGTCCGTGACGTCATGAGACCGTCAGGACCGCACTGTTAGCACCGGAAGACCCCCGAAACAGCCCGGATTGGCAGCATTTCGCCCGCTTGGTTAGCGGCGGGTGCGCGTCATGCCGGCCGCGCTGGCCGTGTAGCGGGGGTTGCTGGTGCAGGCGCCGCCCGTGCCGCTCACGAAAGCGCGGCACTGATCGAGCGTCGAAAACGTGCAGCCGCCGGCGCCCTCGCGGGCGTAGCCGCAATAGGGATACTCGATATCGGCCCGGGCCTGTGTTGCCGCGGCGAGCGGAGCGAGGCCGGCGAGAGCGAGAGCTGCCGTGCCGAGGATCAACTTGCGCATGGTCGGGGCCCCTTAAGGACGTTGCATCTGTAAAGTTACGGACAACGGCGCCTGCCGTGATCATCCCGCACGAAGACGTGATGCGGGCATCGCGCGCCGTTCAGCGACGGCTGGCCGGGGCTGCGTTTTGCTGACGCGGAGCGCCCTGCGCGGTTCTCGGATTGGGCACGCAACTGCCGCCGCCACCGGCGAGCCAGGCCTGGCATTGTGCGAGCGTTGCAAAGTCGCAGCGCGTTGAGCCTTCGGACGACTTGCTGCCGTAGGCGCAGAACGGATATTCCACGTTCGCCTGCGCGAACGCGCCTGTTGCGGCGAGCATCACTGACGCAAATGCGATGACGACGGCTGATGTGCTGCGCATGCTGCTCTCCCTCAAGTCTCGACCAACATACGTTTGCAAGAGGCCCTTGTTACGCAGCGCTTGCTACGTCGTGCTGCTAGCGCCGTCCGCGGGGCGCGCGTGGCGGCGTTCGGATTGAGCGCGTAGCGCGGATTGCTGACGCAGCCGCCGCCCACGCCGCTGATGGCGGCGCGGCACTGCTCGAGCGTCGTATAGCTGCAGCCGCCGCCTCCGGCCCACTGGCCCGAGGCGCAGTAGGGATATTCCACTGCCCTCGCCGGGCCCGTGGCGGCGAGCGGGACAGCGAGCGCCGCGAGAGCAAGCGTCGAAGCCGCGAGAATGAAGTGGCGCATGGTGAAATCCGTGTTCGTTGTGAGGCTTCGCGCGCTAGCGGCGCTGGCGCGTCGATCCCTGGATGGCTTGCGGATACTGCGGGGCGGGATACTGCGACACGCGTGGATTGCGCGCGCACGATCCGCCGACGCCCTGAACGAAGGTCAGGCATTCCTCGAAGGTTCTGAAGCGGCACATGCCGTCGGTCGCCCAGCCGCCGCTGGTGCAGTATGGATATTCGTAGCCCTGCGCCTTTGCGGGCGCCCCGGCGAGGAGCATCGCTCCGCCAGCCAGTGCCGAGGCGGCGAGGATCTTCAGCTGCATTGTTCTCTCCGTTGGCGGCAGGCTTGGCGATCGCGCTGACTTGGCCGCCTCGCGAGCGCTGAATAAAGCCTCGCCGGCCGCGCACCCATCACAACGCCGCGAGGGTCCTCCGAGGGCGCGTGTCGATTTCCTTGAATAAGTGATGAGGCGTCATATTTATGTTCTTGTTATGTTCTCGTTTTCTGGTATTGTTCTCGTTATGGCAAGGTCCGCATCGTCATCAGCAAAGAGTGTCCCGAAGGCAAGTCTCGGAATCCGAAGGCAAGTCTCCCGGAGGCCGCAGGGCCGTTTCCGGCGATCGAGGCCGCCGTCGAGAAGGAACGGCGGCGCGGGCGCGGCGCGCAGTCGAACGCCAGCGGCCGTTATGAAGCGGAAGCGCGCGTCACCTTCGATGACGGCTGGCAGAGCGTCGAGGACCTGCCGCCCTTCAAGACGACGGTGACCGCCGACATCGCGCGAAAGGTGATCACCCGCAACGACTCGCCGGACATCGGCTTCGACCGCTCGATCAATCCGTATCGCGGCTGCGAGCACGGCTGCGTCTACTGCTTTGCGCGGCCGACGCACGCCTATCTCGGCCTGTCGCCCGGCCTCGATTTCGAATCAAAACTGTTCGCCAAGCACGACGCGGCGGAGCTGCTCGAGAAGGAGCTGTCGCACGAGAGTTATGAGCCGCGCATGATCGCGATCGGCACCAACACCGATCCGTATCAGCCGATCGAGCGCGATTTGAAGATCATGCGCAGCATTCTTGAAGTGCTGGATCGCGTGTCGCATCCGGTCGGCATCGTCACCAAATCGGCGCTGGTGGTGCGCGATATCGACATCCTGGCGCGGATGGCGAAGCGCAATCTGGTGAAAGTGGGTATCTCGGTGACGACGCTCGATTCGAAGCTGGCGCGGACCATGGAGCCGCGCGCGTCGACGCCGACCAAGCGGCTCGAGGCGCTGAAGGCGCTGTCCGCCGCGGGCGTTCCGACCAAGGTGATGGTCTCGCCGATCATCCCCGCCTTGAACGACTTCGAGCTGGAACGCATCCTCGATTCAGCGGCGCATATCGGCGTGCCGGAGGCAAGCTACATCCTGCTGCGGCTGCCGCTCGAAGTGCGGGACCTGTTCCGCGAATGGCTGATCGCCAACTATCCCGACAGGTACCGGCACGTTTTCACCGTGATCCGCGACATGCGCGGCGGCAAGGATTATGACTCGCAGTGGGGCGTGCGGATGAAGGGAACCGGGCCGATGGCCTGGATGATCGGCCGCCGGTTCGAGATCGCCTGCACCAAGCTCGGGTTGAACAAAAAGCGATCAAAACTGACAACGGACCATTTTGTCCGGCCCAAAGGCGGAGGCTCGCAGCTGAGCCTTTTCTGAGGGAGCGGTTCTGAGGCAGCCTGTTCTGAGGGTTGCGTGGATTGCGGCGATAAGCGCTTGAGGCGCCGTTGCGGTGGCGGGCCGCTTTCGCCAACATCCCGCGATGATTCGAAGCAAGGCCGCGGCGAAAGAAGCCCCGAAGAAAGAAGAGAAGGCGAAACGGGCGGACGCCTCAGCGCGTCCATCGTTCCGGCGCGAGCGTGCGGTCCTGAACAAGGGCATCCAGCTGGTCGCCGGCTGCGACGAGGCGGGGCGCGGGCCGCTCGCAGGTCCGGTGGTTGCAGCGGCCGTCATCCTCGATCCGAAGCGCATTCCAAGAGGCCTGAACGATTCCAAGCAACTGACGCGGGACGAACGCGAAGTGCTGTTCGAGAAGATCTGCGCGACTGCGCAGGTCGCCGTCACTGTCGCCTCGGTCGCGCGCATCGATCGTGACAACATCCTGCGCGCGTCGCTGTGGGCGCTGGCGCGGGCCGTGCATGCACTGCCTGATCGGCCGGAGCATGTGTTCGTCGACGGCCGCGACAAGATCGAGGTCGCTTGTGCCTGCGATGCAGTGATCGGCGGCGACGCGATCGTGGCGTCGATCGCGGCAGCCTCGATCGTTGCGAAGGTGTCGCGCGACCGGCTGATGTGCCGCCTCGCGCTCGACCATCCGGGCTACGGTTTCGAGAGCCACATGGGCTACGCCGTCCCGCAGCATCTGGAAGCTTTGCGCCGGCTCGGGCCCACCGTGCACCATCGAAAATTCTTTGCGCCGGTCGCGGCGCTGCTGCAGGGCGACTTGCCGCTCTCGGCCTGAGTTGCTTTGCGCGAAAGCCTCAATCCCGACCCGCCTCCATGATGGCTTGGGCCAGGCGCCCCGGATCGGAAAAGCACAATTCGTGGCTGCCCGGCGTCTGGATCAGGCGAAACAGACCGAGCTTCTGCGACAGGCGCGGGTGCCAGGGCATCGCGTGCGGGAGCGCGGTATCCTCCGTGCAGTTGATGTACGACTTCGGCACCGTCATGTCGGCCGGGTTGACGCGCAGAGCGATCTTGTCGCTGAACGTCTTCAGCGGATGAGGGTTCAGGATGTCGTAGGTTCGCTGAGCGGTAGCCAGGTCCGCATCGTTGATGAAGGCCTCGCGCCAGATGGGAAACGGCAGAACGACGGACCCGTCGCCGCGTTCGGCGTGGATCTGGTCGAACAGCGCGACGTATTGCGGCGGCACCATGTCGTTGAGCGATTCTCCGTCATTGGGCACGAACGCGTTCCAGTAGACCAGGCGCCGGATCCGTTCGGGCGCGCGGTCGGCGACGCCGGTGATGATCATGCCGCCATAACTGTGGCCGACCAGGATCACGTCGGTCAGGCCGGTCTCGGCCAAATAGTCGACAATCGATTGAATGGCTTCGCCGAGCCCGGTGGTCTTGGCGTCGCCCGGGCGGTTGCCGAGAATGGTGGGCGTGAAGACCTGATGACCGGCCGATCGGATCGGTGCGGCGACCGGCTCGAGCTCCGCACCCGTGTGCCATGCTCCGTGAACGAGAACGTAGGTCGACATGCTGTTTCTCCCTTCGAGATTGTGATCTGATCCCTGGGCGGCGGCCTGGACGTGACGATCCAGACCTTTTCGCAAATGCGATCCGCCGGACTTTTTTCTGGAAGTGTAGGGGCTGCGCGTGGAGCCGTGCTTGGCTGACGCTGCACAAAATTGGTCCAGGAGCGCACGCGGTGAGAAGCAACGACCGGCCGGTTGACGCGGCGAGTCCGGCCTCAACGTCCTTTCACGCCGCCCGGCCGCGCCGGCTCGCGTGGGATACGCGGGATGTCAGGCCGGTGGAGCAATTCGCGTTCTATCGCGAGGCGGTCTGCAAGGCGTTCATGACGCTCTCGCCGGAGGCGGCCTCGCAGGCATCATTTTCCTCCCAGATCGAGTCGATCCGCATCGGCGATGCAGCCATCAACCGCGTCGTGTTTCCCGCGCATACGGTGCGGCGCTCGACCGCCGACATCGCTGCCTCGACCAGCCGTTGCTACTATCTCAACTTGATGCTCGCGGGCCGCTGCCGCATCCAGCAGGGCGGCAGAGACGTGGATCTCGCCCCGGGGCAGGTCGCGCTGTTCGACAGCGGCCGGCAGTTCTCGCTGCTCCATGCGGGCAGCCGGCCGTTTGCCGTCGTGTCGTTGTGGGTGCCGCATCAGGCGCTGCATGACCGGCTGCCTGCGGGTTGCGATGTCGACGCAACGCGCTTGTCCGACGATCCCCTCGTCGGGCATCTCATCGCCGAGACGGCGCGCACGCTGGACGTCAGCGCGGCGGATGTCTCCGAGGAGGACGGTTCCCGGCTGTTCGGCGTCTTGCTGGATCTCGTCGCTCTCAGCCTGTCGCGCGGCACGCCCGATGCACGCGGCGGAATCCGAAACCCTCATCGATGCGACGATGCTCTCCCTGCGGCGGGCCGTCCACGACCGGATTCGCAAACCCAATCTCTCGGTGGCCGACGTCGCGGCTGCCGTCGGCATCAGCGAGCGCTATGTTCACAAGCTGTTCGCAAGAACCGGAAGGACCTTTGCAAGCTACGTGATGGAGCGCCGACTGGACGGCGCGGCGCGCGACCTGAGGGATGCGGCGATGGCGGCAACCAACATCGGCTCGATCGCATTCGATTGGGGATTTTCGGATCTGTCTCATTTCACCCGCCGGTTCA
>CAVWTB010000017.1:0-30595 GCA_963757845.1 uncultured Alphaproteobacteria bacterium | reverse complement strand
TCGCGCGGATGCGGCCATCGCATTCGGCACCCTCACCATGGTCGCGATCGCGGCAGCAAGCGTCGTCGGTGCGCTCCTGATCGTCTGGCTCTACATCGGCCGCAACCTTGTCGCCCGGCTGGTGGGCCTCGAGAGCGTCATGACGCGGCTTGCCGGCGGCGACCTCTCGGCCGAGATCAATGTGCGGCCGGGCGGTGACGAAGTCGACCAGATGGCGGGCGCGCTGGCCGTGTTCCGGACCGGAATTGTCCAGGCGAACGAGGCGGCCGCCGAACAGGCGAAAGAGCAGCGCGCCAAGCAGGAGCATGCAGCAGCGATCGATGCCTTGACGCGCGAATTCAACGATGGGGCGTCCCAGGCGCTCTCTTCCGTGTCGGCTGCGGCCGCGCACATGAAGGACTCCGCGGAGAAGATGGCCAACGTGGCGCGGCAGGCAAAAGTCCAGACCAGCGCGGTGACGGCCGCCTCGGAGCAGGCGGCGTCCAATGTGCAGACCGTGGCGGCGGCGACCGAGGAACTGACGAGCTCGATCACCGAGATTTCGCGGCAGGTCGGCGAATTGGCGCGCATCGCCGGGCGCGCGGTCGAGCAGGTCGGACGCAGCGAAGCGACCGTCACGGCGCTGGCGCAGGCCGCCCAGCGGATCGGCGAGGTGGTGAGCCTGATCAACACGATTGCCGAGCAGACGAATCTCCTGGCGCTCAACGCGACCATCGAGGCGGCGCGCGCCGGCGAAGCGGGCAAGGGCTTTGCGGTCGTGGCCTCGGAGGTGAAGAGCCTGGCCAACCAGACCGCCAAGGCGACCGAGGGCATCACGGCCCAGGTCTCGGCGATCCAGGGATCGACCCAGGAAGCGGTCGACACCATCAAGGGCATCGGCGAGATCATCGACAAGATGTCGGAGATCGCCACCACTGTTGCCTCCGCGGTCGAGGAGCAGGGCGCCGCCACCGCCGAGATCGCGCGCAACATTCAAGAGGCCGCCGCGGGCACGCGCGAAGTGTCGTCCAACATCGCCGGCGTGTCGGCCGCGGCCGACGAAAGCGGCCGCACGGCCGAGGATGTTCTGACATCCACGACCCGCCTCACCGAGGAATCCGAAGCGCTCGGCAGCGAGGTCGGCCAGTTCCTGAGCCGCATCAAGGCGGCGTGAGGGCTGAGGCCAAACGCATCGACACGAAAAGCCCGCCTCGTGCGGGCTTTTTCATGTCCGGTCGCGGGCGCCCTCGACTCCACGCCGCACGCCGCTCCCAGTCCCGGCCACCGTCGCCTCCAGCTGCTCGCGCAGCCATAGATGCGCGGGATCCTTCTGAAAGCGGCGGTGCCAGACCATGTACATCGGCAGCTCCGCGATGGCGCGGGCCTTTTCCGCGAGTGGAATGCGCATGCTTGCGAAATCGCGCATCAGGTGGCTTGCAAGCCTGCTCGGCATGCTCGCCAGCATGCTTGAACCTTTCAGAAATGCCGGCACGCCGTTGAAGCTCGGCACGGCGACGGCGATGTCCCGGCGGATGCCGCGCCCCGCCAGCCTGCGATCGAAATCGAGCCGCTCGTTGTCGGTGTAGACCACGGTGATATGCCGGGCGGCGAGATAGGCGGCGCGCGTGGCCGGCGGGCGACGTACGCTCGCATCGTAGTAGCAGACGTAGTGGTCCTTCAGCAGCAGCTTCTGCACGATATCGATGCCCGAGGGCGGCAAGGGCGTGATCAAGAGGTCGCAGCGGTTCTCGCGCAGCATCGCCGGCGAGGGTGATTGCGACGGGATCACGCGAAGGCTCAGGTCCCGCACCGACGCCTCGATGCGACGGAAGAAGTCCGGCAGCAGCAGGTCGCGCTGAAAATCGTTGGCGGCGATGGTCAGCGACAGCTGCGCTGTGGCCGGATCGAAGCTGGCGCTGCCCGCAAATGTCCGCATCCCGTCGATCAGCGCGCGCGCCTGCGCGGCAAGCGCCTGGGCGTGCGTGGTCGCGACGATGCCGCGGCCGGACTTCGCGAACAGCGGATCGCCGACGACGCGGCGAAGTTTTTGCAAGCCATGGCTCACCGCCGACTGGGTGATCCCAAGCCGGGTCGCAGCCTGGGTCACCGAGCCTTCTTCCAGCACGGCAAGGAAAAGCGACAACGCGTGGCCGTCCAGCGCCAAATGATCGATTTTCTTCATGTAATTCATCATAATTCATCTATTTATTTTGAGAATAGGGCGCGTCATCTTGAGGCCAAGGAAACGAGCATCAATCCGGGCAGCGTCGCCCGGTCGGGAGAGGACGCCTTGGATGAACGCACCCACTCGCATCGATGGGCCGGAGGCTGGCCGCACCAACCGTGGCGGACTGTCGCCACGCGAGGCCGGCTTCTTCGCGCGCGACTGGAGCCTCCATCCGCCGCTCCATGCCCCGGGCTACAAGTCTTCCGCGCTGCGTTCGCCGCGTAACGCGCTACTGTCGCTGGACAGCTCGATCTCCGAACTCACGGGTCCGGTGTTCAACCACAACGACATCGGCGCGCTCGACAACGATCTGATCCGCAACTACGCCAAGGACGGCGACCCGATCGGCGAACGCATCGTGGTGCATGGCCGCGTGATCGATGCGACCGGCCGCGGGGTGCCGGGCACGCTGGTCGAGTTCTGGCAGGCCAACGCCGCCGGACGCTACCGGCACAAGAAGGACACGTATCTCGCGCCGATCGATCCCAACTTCGGCGGCTGCGGCCGCACGCTGACCGATGCGAACGGCTACTACTACCTGCGCACGATCAAGCCCGGCCCCTATCCGTGGCGCAACTACGCCAACAGCTGGCGGCCCGCACACATCCATTTCTCCGTGTTCGGTTCAGGTTTCGCGCAGCGCCTGATCACCCAGATGTATTTCGAGGGCGATCCCCTGGTCAAAACCTGCCCGATCGTGAACGCGATATCGGACAAGGACGCGGTCGAGCGGCTGGTCGCGCAGCTCGATCTGAACGCCAGCGCGCCGTTCGACTCGCTCACCTATCGCTTCGACATCGTGTTGCGCGGCCGGCGCTCGACGTTCTTTGAAAACCGTCCCGAGGGGAACTGAGCGATGAGCCACCCGCTGCCTTACCTGAAGGAAACCGCCTCCCAGACCGCCGGACCTTACGTCCATATCGGCCTGATCCCGCAGATGGCCGGGTTCGAGATCTTCGAGAAGAATTTCGGCAACGTTCTCGCGGGTCCGAACACAAAAGGCGAGCGCATCGTCGTCGAAGGCCGCGTGTTCGACGGAGCCGGCACGCCGTTGCGGGACGTGCTGCTGGAGATCTGGCAGGCGAATGCCGCCGGACGCTACAATCACCCGGAAGATACGGGTTCACAGCCGTTCGATGACGATTTTCGCGGCTTCGGTCGGGCAGGCTCTGACTTCGACGGCGCCCTGTACGCGTTCGAAACCATCAAGCCGGGCCCGATGACCCACGCGGATGGCCGCACCAGCGCACCGCACATCAATGTCTGGGTCGTCGCGCGCGGCATCAACATCGGGCTCAACACCCGCATCTATTTCTCGGACGAGGAAGCGGCGAACGCGGCCGATCCGGTGCTGAACCTGATCGAGCAGCCGGCGCGCCGGTCGACGCTGATCGCCAGGCGCAGCGAGCGGGCCGGGAAGACCGTCTACACGTTCGACATTCACCTGCAGGGCCCGGACGAGACGGTGTTCTTCGACATTTGATGAGCAAGCCGCCTAGTGGGCTCGTCTGCCGTGGCGTTTGTGGCTCGCGACCCCCAGCATGACAAGCAGCACGCCCGGACATCTTGCGTGCTGGGAACCTGCGCAAGAACAATGATGCCGATGATCGTGGCAGTCGCCGGCAGCAGCGCCAGCATGAGGGCGAAGCTCGCGCGGTTCAGTCGCGACATGGCCAGTTGGTCGCAGACATAGGGTATGACTGACGAACAGACGCCGACGCCAATGCCGGCGATGACCAACTCGGTGAGGCGAACGCTCTGACGGCCTGGACGAAGCCGACCGGCATCACGAAGAGCGCCGCGATCGCCATCGCCGCTCCGAGCTGCACGACGCCACCACTTGCGCCAGCTTGAGATATTTTGTGGCCGAGCACGATGTAACCGACGAACAGCGCGCCATTCAGAAACGACCAGAACAGCCCCAGCGGATCGCTCGACCATTTCACGTCGATCAGCAGGAATACGCCAAGTACGGCAAGCGCAAGCGCCGCGACGTTGCGAGCGGTGCGGAGACCATACAAGGCGACGCCGATGGTCCCGACAAACTCCATCGCCGCCACAAGGCTCATCGGCAGGCGGTCGAGCGCCAGGTAGAACGACGTGTTCATTGCGGCGAGACAGGCGCCGAGGCCGATCAGCAGGTATCGACTTCGCGGCGAGGCTGCCTGGATCGTGCGCCATGGTTTCGTCCATGGCGCGAAGATCAGTGCAGCGGAGGCAATCCGGATCCACGCAACGCCAAGAACGCCGATGGACGGGAACAAGAGCACCGCAAAGGACGGACCGAGATAGTGAAACAGCGCGCTCACCCCGAACCAGACGTGTGGCGGGGCGGAGTGAGCCATGGCGGTGAATGTGATCCTCCATTGTAACGGACCGATTTCCATGATTCCGAGCATGGAAGGGCTGATGGCCTTCTTCCATGATCGTCGGAGTGCTATTTCTGAAAGTCACTTGGCCAACGGAAGGCAAATCGATGAAACGCCTTCGATACGAAAACGGCGAAATTGACGCGGTTGACGCCAGGATTCTCGCTGCATTGGTCGATGATGCGCGGGCCAGTGTCGCCGTTCTTGCGCGACTGGTCGGCTTGTCGGCGCCGACCGTCTCGGAACGGATCGCCCGTCTGGAGGACGCGGGCGTCATCGAAGGCTACACGCTTACGGTTAGCCCAAAAGCGCTCGGCCTGCCGATTGCAGCCTGGCTGCGCATCAGGCCCGCCCCCGGCCAACTGCAAAAGGTGGCGGAGATTTTGCGAGAGTTGCCCGAGATCGTGGAGTGCGACCGGATCACCGGCGAGGATTGCTTCATTGCACGCGCTCACGTCTCGTCCATCGACGCTTTGGAGAAGCTGATCGACCAGGTGATTCCCTATGCCACGACCAACACGTCGATTATCCAATCTTCGCCGATCAAGCGACGCCTGCCGCCGATCCCTCGGTTGGATGGCCGTTGATCGCCGGCCCAAGCGACGCTTTCAACCGTCGCCGCTGTGCAGACGCTCGCGAAACGCGCTGGGCGACAGCCCGGTCGCGGCGGAATAGACGCGGCTGAAATAGGCCGGATCGTCGAAGCCCAGCGTGTAGGCGATCGTTGAGATCGGCAGGTTGGTGTAAACGAGATTGCGCCGCGCCTCGCGGATCGTCCGATGCAGGATCAGATCCGACGCGCAATGTCCCGTGGCGGCGCGCGTCACGCGGCTGAGATGCGCCGGCGTCACCGACAGCGCCGCCGCATACTGCGAGACGCTCCAGCGGTCCTTCAGGTGCTGCTCGAGCAGTTCCTCGAAGCGGCGGACCAGATCCGGGTTTGCCGCGCCTTGTCGGCTTGCGCCGCTCTCATTGAGCTCGCGCGCGACCAGGCCGATCAACGCCGACGAGAGGGCGCGCAGGATATGCGCCCTGGCGAAATGTCGCGCCGCATGCTCCGCGAAGATCTGCTTCACGGCGGCGCGAATGCGCGGCGTGCCGCGGACGATGGCCGGCTGCGAAAGCACGCTCCGCAATCCCTCGGACGAGAGCAGGGCCTCATCCAGCACCTCCGCGGCGATGGTGAGCACGTAGCCCTGCGTGCCAGGCAGGAAGCTGAAACCATGGACATGGTTGACCGGCACATTGACGACGTGCATCGGCCGCAGCGCGTGGTCCTGTCCGTCCAGCGTCGCCTGGCCGCCGCCGCTTTCGATCAGCAGAACCTGGTGCAGCCGCGCGTGGCGGTGCGGGGCCAGCTTCCAGTCGTGCAGCACCGACCGCGACGGGATGGTTTCGCAATGCACGACGTCGGGCAGATCTCCCGCCTCGCCGAAGAGGTTGTAGACGTGGATGGTCCGGTCGTCGTGCATGTTCGAATTGTACATGACAACGGCGGATCGCTCTATCCATTTCTGCTGAAAATCCTGCAATCCTCCCGAAAGGGAGGTCGGAAAAATGAAAGTGCAGGTTTGCATCATCGGCGGCGGGCCGTCCGGGCTGTTGCTGTCGCAGCTCCTGCATCTGCAGGGCATCGACACGGTCGTGCTCGAGAGGCAGAGCCGCGACTACGTGCTGGGCCGGATCCGCGCAGGCGTGCTGGAGCAGGGCTTCGCCAGGCTGATGCGCGAGGCGCAATGCGGCGAGCGCATGGACCGCGAGGGCGAGATCCATGACGGCTTCGAGATCGCGCATGACGGCGTGCTCGACCGCGTCGATCTGCTTAAATACTCCGGCGGCAAGTCCGTGATGGTCTACGGCCAGACCGAGGTAACGCGCGATCTCTACGAGGCGCGCGACCGGCTCGGCGGCAAGGTCGTGCACAATGCCGAAGACGTCGCGCTACACGATGTCAACTCGGATGCGCCGTTCGTGACCTGGCGTTCCGGCGATGAGACCCTGCGTGTCGATTGCGACTACGTGGTCGGCGCCGACGGATTCCACGGCGTCAGCCGCAAATCGATCCCGAACGGCGTTTTGCGGGAATATGAAAAGGTCTACCCGTTCGGATGGCTCGGTGTGCTGTCGCGCACGAAGCCTGTGTCAGGCGAACTGATCTACGCCAGGCACGAGCGCGGGTTTGCCCTCTGCTCGATGCGTTCGCAGGTGCTCAGCCGCTATTACGTCCAGGTCCCATTGAGCGACCGGGTGGAGGACTGGTCCGACGACGCATTCTGGGCCGAGCTCAAGCGCCGTCTGCCGGACGAGGTCGCGGCGCGGCTGATCACCGGTCCCTCGATCGAGAAAAGCGTCGCGCCGTTGCGCTCCTATGTCGCCGAGCCGATGCGCTACGGCCGGCTGTTCCTTGCCGGCGACGCCGCGCATATCGTGCCGCCGACCGGCGCCCGCGGGCTGAACACCGCCGCATCGGATGTCTACTATCTCTACGAGGCCATCACCGCTCGCTACAAGACCGGCGACGAAACGGGGCTCGACGGCTATTCGGACCGGGCGCTGGCGCGGGTGTGGAAAGCGCAGCGCTTCTCCTGGTGGATGACGACGCTGCTGCACAGATTCCCGGACCACATCCCTTACGATCAAAAGCTGCAGCAGACGGATCTCGCCTATCTTTTCTCGTCCGAGACGGCGTTGCGGCTGCTTGCGGAAAACTACGTGGGGCTTCCGTTCTAGGAATCGGTCTCGCCGGCTCGCGAGGGGCTGACAACCTTCATCGCGGCCTTGCGCCGTGCTGCGACCGGTCCCAAACTTGGGTAGCTGCTTGATTGACCGATAGCAGACAGCCCCGCCGCAAGGGCCGGATGTCGCATGTCGCCCTCGAAGGCTTGTGTCGGGCGGGCTGGTCCGCATAGGTTCCTATCCCAACAAGGCACGCGTTCGGTTCGACCGCTGCGAACGCCAAATCCCCGCCAACGATGCGGGTCTTCGACAAAGCCAAGAACGCTCAACGCCGCGCCAGCGGCGAAACGGAGGAATGGGAATGATCAATCCGGTCATCAAGCTTGCGGCAATTGCGCTGGCCGCTACCGCGGTCACGGCATCGGCGGCACTGGCGCAGGTCAAATTGCCGCCGACCGTGACCATGACGGCGTACGACACCGGCACGTCCGGCTTCAACATCACCGTCGCCATCGGCAAGATGTTGAAGGACAAGTACGGCTCCGATGTGCGCGTGCTGCCCGCCGGCAACGACGTCGCCCGCCTGCAGCCGCTGCGGGTCGGCCGCGCGGCGATCTCGGCGATGGGCGCCGGCGTCTATTTCGCGCAGGAAGGCGTGTTCGAATTCGCGACCAGGGAATGGGGGCCGCAGGCCGGTCCAGATCACGCTGAGCTCGGTCGATTGCAACGGCCTGTCGCTGGCGGTCGCCGCCGACACCGGCGTCAAGATCGATCGCGGACGTGAAGGGCAAGCGCGTCGGCTTCGTCGTCGGCTCGCCCGCGCTGAACCAGAATGCGATGGCGATGCTGGCCTTTGCCAACCTGACGACCAAGGATGTGAAGATCGTCGAGTTCGCGAGCAACAACGCGATGTGGAAGGGCGCGGTCAACAACGACGTCGACGCCATGTTCGGCTCGACGATCGCGGGGCCCGCCAAGGAGCTCGAGACCTCGCCGCGCGGCATCGTCTGGCCGCCGTTGCCGCACTCCGACAAGGCGGGCTGGGAACGCGTGCGCAAGGTCGGCCCGTTCTTCACCGAGCACAATGCCACCTGCGGCGCGGGCGGCATCACCAAGGACAAGCCGGTCGAGATGGGCGCCTATCCGTATCCGATCTTCACGGTCTATGCGAGCCAGCCCGAGAACGACGTCTACATGCTGACCAAGGCGCTGATCGAAGGCTATGACGCCTACAAGGACAACGCGCCCGGCGCGTCGGGCTCGGCGTGAAGACGCAGACCAAGAACTGGGCGGTGCCGGTGCACAAGGGCGCGGTGAAGGCGCTGAAGGAAGCCGGCGCCTGGAGCGACGACCAGGAGAAGCACAACAACGCGCTGTTCAAGCGGCAGGAGGTTCTGCTGGCGGCATGGGCCGACTTCAGCAAGGGCAACCCGTCGTCCGATCCTGCAAAATTCACCGAGGAGTGGATGAAGGCGCGCAAGGCGGCGCTGACCAAGGCCGGCATGACCGACATCTTCGACTGACGGTCAGTCCGAGACCACTGATCTTCATGCGAGAGATCGATCCGGTCCTTGTCGCGGAACGTGATGAGCGTTCCGCGACAATTTTGCCGCTGCATCGTACGGCATCAGCCGTTGTCCGGCATTTGGTCGCTCACTATCATCGGCGCGAATTCGAGAAAGCAGTCAAAAAAGGGAGTCGCGCTCAATGCCATCGTGGCTACGTTCGCTCTTCCTCGCAGCGGCAGGCTGTCTTCTGCTCTTGTCCGGCCATGCCTACGCGCAGGATTTTCCGGCGAGGCCGGTGACCCTGATCGTGCCGTGGCCTGCCGGCGGTCCGACCGATGTCGCGGTGCGCGCGGTCGCCGACGGCTGCGCAAAAGCATCTCGGCCAGCCGATCGTGATCGAGAACAAGGGCGGAGGCGGCGGGACCGTCGGCATCGCCGTCGATGGCTGCGAGCGCGAAGCCCGACGGCTACACCATCGGCCAGGTCGCCGTGACGGTGTTCCGCCTGCCGTTCATGCAGAAGACCTCGTGGACGCATGAGGACTTCACCTACATCATCCATCTGACCGGCTATGTGTTCGGCATCTATTCGAGCGCATCGGCGCCGTTCACGAACTGGAAGGAACTCGTCGAATACGCCAAGGCCAATCCGGGCAAGGTCACCTACGGCACGCCGGGCGCGGGCACCTCATTGCACCTCGGCGTCGAGCAGATCGCTGAAAAGGCCGGTATCAAGCTTACCCACGTGCCGTTCAAGGGAACGGCCGAAGTTATTGCGGCGGTAGCAGGCGGTCACGTCATGCTCGGCGCCGGCAGCATCGGCGCGGCAAAGCCGCTGGTTGAGGCCGGCAAGGCCCGTTACATGAACGTTTGGACCGCCGAGCCGCGCAAATCGTTCCCGGGTGTGCCGACGCTGGTCGAATTGGGATACGGCCTCGTGGTCGAATCGCCGTGGGGCATTGCCGGTCCGAAAGGAATGGATCCGAAGGTCGTGGCCAAGCTGCACGACGCCTTCAAGAAGGCGATCGAGGAGCCGGCGGTGCTCGAGGCGCTCGAACGCTACGAGATGAAGCCGGACTACAAGAGCACCGCGGACTATGTGGCAGCGGTGAAGCAGCAGGTACAGATCGAGAAGGCGCTGATCGAGCGGCTGGGGCTCTCGAAGAAGGAATAGCGACCCGGTTTGACCTATCGTCGCGCGCGCTCGCGCGATCCGTTGCGGCGCGATCCGACCGCTTGCGCCGATGTCGTTGCGCCTTGGCTGGATCGGCGGCGATGCGACCAGCGGCGTCAGCAGCGGCGGTATTTCGTTCGCCGGCACCGGCTTGCTGAACAGGTATCCCTGCAGCTCGTCGCATGCGCTGCCGGCGCAGGAATGCATCCTGCTCGGTGGTTTCGACGCCCTCGGCGACGACGGTGAGACCGAGCGCCTTGCCCATATTGATGATCGCCGTGGCGATCGCCCGGTCTTCCTCGTTCTCGGCGAGATCGCGGACGAACGAGCGGTCGATCTTGATCGTATCGATCGGAAACTGCTTCATCAGCGACATCGACGAGTAGCCGGTACCGAAGTCGTCGATCGCAAGGCGTACGCCGCGGCTCCGGATCGCGTCCAGCACGCGTGATGCCGCGTTCGACGTTCTGGATCACCATGCTCTCGGTGATCTCGAGCTGCAGCAGATGCGGCGGCATTCCCGTCTCGCGCAGCACGTCGTCGAGGTCGCGCAGCAGGCTCTCGTCGAGGAACTGGCGCGGCGACAGGTTGACCGCCATCGTGATGACCGGAAGGCCCTGACGCTGCCATTCCATGTTCTGCGCGCAAGCGGTGCGCAGCACCCACCGGCCGATCGGAATGATCAGGCCGGTCTCCTCGGCGAGCGGGATGAATTTCATCGGCGACAGGTTGCCGAGATCGGGATGATTCCATCGCAGCAGGGCTTCCACGCCAGCTGATCGTTTCGGTGGCGACGTCAAGCTTGGGCTGGTAGTGCAGCGTGAGCTGGTCGAGCTCGAGTGCATGGCGCAGGTTGGCTTCGAGCATCAGCCGCTCGATCGACTGGCTCCTGATCTCGGGCGAGAAGAACCGAAGGTCGTTCTTGCCGTCCTCCTTGGCGACATACATGGCGATGTCGGCGTTCCTCGTCAGCGTGTGCGCATCGCTGCCGTTGTCCGGATAGATGGCGATGCCGATGCTGCCGGTGGTGCGGCATTCATGGCCGCCGAGATTGAGCGAAGGCAACAGGCTCGCGAGGATCTTCCGGCCTACCGCTTCGACCGTGTCCCGGTCTCGTACATCGTTCAGGATGATGACGAATTCGTCGCCGCCCAATCGCGCCACCACGTCGCTCTCGCGCAGGCAGTTCTTCAGCCTGCCTGCGATATCGATCAGCAGCGTGTCGCCGGCGGCGTGGCCGAGTGAATCGTTGATGATCTTGAAGCGATCCAGGTCGATGAACAGCACGGCGCATTTGGACGCGCGGCGCCGCGCCGTCTTGATCGACTGCTCCAGCAACTGGTTGAACATCACGCGGTTGGGCAGCCCGGTGAGGCTGTCATGCGTGGCGAGATACTCGATACGCTTCTCGGCCGCCTTCTGCTCGTCGGCGCGGTCAAAGGTTTCCAGCGCATAGGATACGTTCTCGGCCAGCCGCTGCAGCAGTTCGACGAACTCGTCGGTGAACGCGCCTTTCTCGGCGGCCATGAACAACAGCACGCCGACGATGCCGCGCTGGCTGAAGAGAGGCAGCGCCGCGCCTGCCTTCGCGCTTCTCTCCTCGATGTTCGCATACGGCCACTGCACGGCCCGTTCGCTGGCGCGCGTATCGTTCGCGACGCTAGGCTTGCCGGTTCGATAGGCCGTTCCGGTCAGGCCACGTCCCTCCGGAAAATCGATGCGCGGCGAGTAGCGGCGCGACTTGATGATATCGACGTTCGGTCCGGCCGACCCGACCAGGCGGAAGTAATCCTGATCCGCCTCCGCGAGAAGGATCGTCGTCGACGTGAAATGGGCGCCGTTCACTGCCGCCTCGCAAACCATCTGGTACAGCTCATCACGCGTCCTTGCGCGCATGATCGCTTCGTTGGTGCTGCTGAGCGCCGAGAACATGCGCGACAGCCGCTGCTGCTGATCTGCGCGCTCGAACAGGTCGAGGCCGAACGACACGTTCTCGGCGATGTCCATCATCAATTGCTTGATGCCCTCATCCTCACGGCCCGAGGTCCGCCCGAAGAAGAACAAGAGCACGCCGACCGACTCGCCCTCCTTGAGGAGCGGCGCGGCGGCGCATCCATGCGGCGGCGCATCCGGCTTGACCCACGGCCTGGCTCCTGGATCCGCCGAGACGTCGTAGCAGATAAAGAGCTTCTGCTCGCGGAAAGCCGGTCCGTGCAGGCCCTGGCCGTAGACGTCGTTCGGATCGACGGACAGCGGCATCTTCGCGATCGAGGCCACCTCGAGGCCGGAGGCCGCCGCGAACTTCAGCCACGGCGTATCGGGTTGTTTCATGAAGATCGCCGCAGCGCCCAGCGATCGGCCGCCTTTGGTGACCGAATCGCAGACGAGCTGCAGCATCTCGTCCTTGTTTCGCGCTCGCAGGATCGCCGTATTGGTCGCGCTGAGAGCTGCGAACATGTCCGAGGCGCGGCGGCTTGCGCGCTCGGCGCGCTTTCGCTCCGCGTCCATTTCGAAGTTGGCAAGCGCGAAGGAGACGTTCTCGGCCAGACGCTCGAGCAACGCGACCGTCTCGCGGTTGAGCGAATAGGCCTCTTCCACGTAGAACAGGAAGACGCCGACGCTGGCGCCATCCTTCAGGATCGGGACGGCCGCCGCTCCGCCGTATTCGGTTCTCTCCTCGTCCTCGCGAAACGGCCGGAACCGTTCTTCGTTCTGGAAGTCGTTCTTGTAATCGTTCGAGACGGCGGGCCGTCCGGTTCTGAATGCGGTTCCGGCCAGGCCCTGGCCCCGATCCGACTCCGCCTTGATGGAGATCTTGACGGTCGAGATCGGCTGCTTGTTGTGATAGCCGGCGATGGCGGCGATGCGCAGCCAGCCGTCCGCATCGGGCAGCATCGCGCCGGCCATCTTGAAGCCGCCGCCATGCACGACGGCATCGCAAACTCGCTGGAACAGCTCTTCCGGCGCCCTGGTCCGCAGGATCGCTTCATTGGTGGCGCTGAGCGCCGCATACATCCGTGACTTGATCATCTCTCAGACGCAGGACGTGTGGTCGTCCTTTTCTTTAGCGCCTGGAGACTAAGGGGCTCGTACAAAACACAGTTAAGATTTGTGTAAATGGCGAGACGGTCGCGGATAGCGGGTCGCGTCGCCTGCCATGGCAAAGGAACCATCAAGTCCGGCGCGGCGGTTCCCTTCGGGAAACGGGTGGTTATGCGACGGCGATCGCCCTAGCTGAAAGCGCAGGGGCTGAAGGAGCAAGCTCATGAGGGCATCGGCGAACAGGAAACGGATCGAAGCTCAGGTCGAGGATATCGCCGCGCGGGTCGCGGCGATCGATTGGAGCGATGTTTCGGGGAGCCTCGGCAGCTCTGGCTGGGCGTCGCTCGGCCGGCTGCTGACGGCATCGGAATGCGCCAGCCTCAGTGGTCTCTACGACGAAGACGGACCATTTCGCAGCACCGTCGTCATGGCACGGCACGGTTTCGGCAAAGGCGAGTACAAGTACTTTGCCTATCCGCTGCCGGAACTCGTCGCTGCGCTGCGTCCCGCGCTCTATTCCGGGCTCGCCCCGATCGCCAATGCCTGGAACGAGGCGATGGGGATCGATGTGCGCTATCCCGCGGCGCACGCCGATTTCATCAAGCGCTGCCACAAGGCCGGCCAGACGCGGCCGACGCCGCTGCTGCTGCAATACGGCGAAGGCGACTACAACTGCCTGCATCAGGATCTCTACGGCGAGCACGTGTTTCCGCTGCAGGTGGTGATCCTGTTGTCGGAACCGGGAGAAGATTTTTCGGGCGGCGAGTTCGTGCTGACCGAACAGCGGCCGCGCATGCAGTCGCGCGCGGAAGTCGTGCCGCTGCGGCGCGGCGATGCCGCGGTGTTTGCGGTCCATCACCGGCCCGTCAGGGCACGCGCGGAACCTATCGCGTCAACTTGCGGCACGGCGTCAGCCGGCTGCGGTCCGGCCATCGTCACACCGCCGGCATCATCTTTCACGACGCGAAGTGAACGAGGCTGCCCTTCATCCGATTAGATGATGCGTAGTGCTCGCCTGGAGAGTAGGTGCGGCCGGTAACATCATTCGAACGCGAGGGGCAGTGATGATGCGGTCCGGGAAAGTCCTGCGGGGCGCGGCGGCGGTCGCGCTTGCTGCATCGATGTCGACGAATGCATTTGGTGCCAGTTGCGGATTCCGGCTTGCGTTCGAACGGCCGGATGAGCGGGGGACGAGAAAGGTCAAGGTCTTCAGGGGCAATCCGGTGCCGGCACTCGGCAACAAGCAGCCGCTCCTGTTCATCACCTCGCTCAAGGTGAATACCGACGGCACGAAAATCTCCTACCATCAAGACGATGTCACCGGGCGGCGCTGTCAGAACAATTCGTCCGGGACGCCCTGCGCAATCAACAACATCCGCAACGCGTTCAACAATCATTTGAGGCCGGAAAGCGATTTCGCGGCCGTCCGCGACGCCGGCTATCCCGTCCCGCGAACATGGCAGGTGCTGAGCCCATCGATCATCGAAAAGAACAAGACGACCAAGAAGCCGTGCGTTTCGGCGGACGGCTATTTGGTGTCGATGACGGCCGATGTCGCCGTCGATGGCGGCTTCAACAGGGCCGGCGATTGCGATCAGTCGAAATGGATCGACGCGCTGACGGTTCCAGCGATCGTCCTGCCAAAGGGATCGCAGTTCGGGCAGATGAAGATCGACAAGCGCAGCATCGTCGTGGCCCTCTCTAAGACCGCTACCAAGCGTGTCGTTCCGGGAATCGTCGGCGACTTCGGCCCTGCAAACGAGATCGGCGAAGCCACCGTCGCGATGAATGCGGCGCTGAACGGACTTGCCGAAACGGAGGTGCCGAAGCATCGCCAGGATGCGATTGCGCGCTTTCAAGCCGGCCCCTCCGCCATCCTGCTTATGCCCGGCAACGAGTTCGTGCTGGCGCGGCCGATCACCCGCGCGCGGGTGACGGATGCAGGCGCGTCCGCGCTGGAGAAATTCGGCGGCGCCGACAAGCTCTATCAGTGCATCCGCGAGGAGATCGATCCGAATTTCTGACGGCTCGTTTCGCATGTCACGGTCGGAGTTCCTTGTGGAAACTACGCGCAGCGGTACTACGTATCTGTCGGAAATCTTCGCTGGTGCGGTGGATTTGACGTTCGTACCAGCATTGCCGCGAGTCCTCGGTACGAACGTCAAATCCAAAAACCGCACTAGTTTCATAAAGTTCTAGTGTCCCTTTCGGTTCTAACGTTCGCAAATGAGGTTTCCGCCAGGCGATGCGAACGTTAGAACCGGACCACTAGTACGGATAGTATGGTGCGATGGACATCGCCGCGCGACAGGATTCGTTCTACGCCAGCGTTCCGGTGTTTCGCGGCTTTGCCAGGCTGATGGACCCGGCGCTTTACATTCGGCTGCCGGATGACTGGACCGTCGGCATCGCCGACGTGGTGCAATCGACCGCAGCGATCGCCGCCAAGCGCTACAAGGCCGTCAACATGGCCGGTGCCGCGGTCATCGCCTCCGTCACCAATGCGCTCGATCAGCGCGAGTTTCCATTCGTGTTCGGCGGCGACGGCGCGAGCTTTGCCGTGCCGCCCGCCGATCTGGCGCTGGCACGCGAGGCGATGGCGGCGACCGCCGCCTGGGTGCGCGACGATCTCGGCCTGAACATGCGTGTGGCGCTGGTGCCGGTCGCCGAGATTCGCGCAAAAGGCCTCGACATTCGTGTTGCGCGCTTCGCGCCGTCGAAGGACGTGTCCTATGCGATGTTTTCCGGCGGCGGCCTTGCCTGGGCGGAAGCCGCGATCAAGCGCGGCGAGTTCGCGATTGCGCCGGCGCCGCCGGGCACCGCGCCGGATCTGTCGGGATTGTCCTGCCGCTTCGAGGAGTTTCCGTCCGAGCGCGGCATCATTCTGTCGGCGCTGGTCATGCCCGCAGCCGATGCGAATGCCGACGCATTTCGAAGCGTGATCGAACGCGTCATCTCGCTGGTGGAGAAAAGCCCCGATGCCGGCCGTCCTGTGCACTGCCAAGGGACTGCAATTCCGCTGGCCGCCGGCGGGCTTCGAGCTCGAGGTGCGCGCCACGCAAGCGCGGGCCGCGTGTTCGTCCGTCGCTCGATCTTCGCCGCCACGACGTTGTTCAGCTACGTGATCCTGCGGCTGGGGCTTCGCGTCGGCAATTTCATTCCGGAAAAATATATCGGTGAAGTCGTCGCCAACAGCGATTTCCGCAAATACGACGATGGCTTGCGGATGATCCTCGATTGCACCGAGGAACTGGCCGCCGAGATCGAACGTAACCTCGCAGATGCCGCGGCGCGCCGCATCGTCCGCTACGGGCTGCACCGGCAGGACGCAGCGATGATGACATGCTTCACGCCGACGCCTTCGCGCAGCGATCACGTGCATTTCATCGATGGTGCCAGAGGCGGCTATGCGTCAGCAGCGACGGCGCTGAAAGCTGCGTTCGGCTGACGGCGGAGATTATTCTGCCGGTTTCGCGCTCTTCTTCCGCGCGCCAGGTGTGGCGGCCGGCGCGGCCGCAAATCGGGTCCAGATCTCCCCGCCGCAGAGCGCGCCCACGCAGCCCTGGACCTCAAGCGTAGAGTCGCTCTGCACGGTGACGTGGGCCACGTAGGTCTGGCCATCGTCGGCGTTGTAGATCCTGCCGCTCCATTTGCTCGCGCCGGCCTGCTGCATGTCGCTGAAGATCGACAGGCCGATGATCGGCCGCTGCGCCAGGGCCGGGATTCGGATTCTTGTCGTCGACCTGAGGCTGGCCGGTCCTCGAGTCGATCGGATCGCGCAGCCAGACGATCCTGCCGCAAATGCCGCCGCCGCAGCGGCTGACCTGCACCCGCGCGTCGCCGGCCTGCGTCAGCCAGACGCCGGAGGGATCGGATTGGCTTCGTGCGGGGAGGGTCCCTGAAAGCAGTATCGCAACCAATATGATGAAAAAGCTCGAAAATGCAGGCAGCCGCAAGGCAAACCCTCCAGTCCAATTCCAGTATCAGGAGTTTAGTTGGCAGCCCGCAACGGGACAATCGCCGCAAAGCCACACCGTGCCGCTCCTGCACGGGCGGCGTTCACACACAACAAAACTGAAGAATTAAGCCGCGTCCTTCGGCACCGCGCTCAGCATGATGGTCGGGACATTGCCGGTGTTCGAGCGCACGGTGAGCACCTGACTGCCGGGCCGGCGGCCGGACTTTGCGTCCGAGGTGTCCACGCCCGCGCGCTGCAGCCTGGCCTGGGTTTCCGAGGTGTCGGTGACGCGCCAGGCGAGACCCCAGAGCGAATCGGGCAGGTCGGATACGCCTTTCGCCAGCGAATGGCCGATCTCCACCCTGACGCCGCCGCAAACGAAGAACAGCAGGCGCGATCCCCAATCCTGATTGGTCCGATCCAGCGCGAAGTCCAGTCCAAGCCGGCCGCCATACAGCGCGACGGCGCGTTCAGGGTTGGGGCTGCGGATCACGACGTGATCGAGCCCGCTGACGGAGGAGCCTTGCGAGCTGTCAGTCGCGCGCGTGAGCGTTTCGACCACGGTCATCGTCACGCCGTGGGTCGAGGCCGGCGCGATGTCGGCCAGCCGACGTGTCATTCCGTCTGCCGCCAGAGGCGCTGAATGTCTGCTCGGCGACGTCGCCGACAGCGAGGCCGCGACGGCCGAGCTTGCGCACGGTGGCGTCGATGTCGACGGCTTCGAACGCTATGCTTTTGAGGCCTTCGCCATGGCCGTCGGCCGCGGCGATCTCGAATGCGATGTTTGCGAGCTGAAAGCGACAGAGCGGCTTGCCGTCAGCCGACTGAAGCCGTTGCGGCTTGCGGTCGAGCACGATTTCATAGTCGGCGGCGGCAGCCTCGACATCGTCGGCTGCAAAGGCGAGATGGCTGACGGATGTAATCATCGTTCAGTTCGAGCCGCCGCGTCCGATCTGCAAGGCGGCGGCGATGCCGGCGTCGATCACCGACTGCGACATCGGACCGTCGCATACCGCGCGTGACAACTGCAGCGCGCCGATCATGGTCGAGAAGATCGCGTAGGCCTTCTCCTTGCGCTGGGTCGTGACGGTGTCCGGGAGCGCGCTGGCGATGATCCCCATCGTCTTGTCGAGGCCTTCGGTGAAGGCCTCGCGCGTCTTGCGCGGGTGACGCGCGATCTCGGAGCCGAGCGCGGCAACGCTGCATCCGCGATCCGGACGATCGCGATGAAGAACGGTCAGGTAGCTCCGCACGATCGCCTCGAGCGGATCGCGGCCCTCGGCGCGCGCCTTCTCGATCTCGCGCTGCAGATGCGTGCGGCTCTTGAGCGAGGCTGCGGCAACCGCCTCCTTGACCAGGTTCTCCTTCGAGGAGAAATGCGCGTAGAAGCCGCCGTGGGTGAGGCCGACATCGGCCATCAAGTCGACGACGCCCGTCGCCTCGATGCCGTCCTTGCGGAATCGGCGTGACGCAGCCTCGACGACTTTCTTGTGGGTTTCTTCCTTGTGCTCCTTGCCGTAGCGCATCGCTAGGACATCTCCGAAATTTCAGACCGCTTTTGAACCGGGCTTTGGCGGGCCCCAGGTCGTCAACCACACCGATAAGACAGCGAGAACACCGTACACCACCATTGACGCCGCCGCGAGCAGGAACAGCGTCCAGGCCGGTGCATTATATGTCAGCAATAATATTCCACCTGCCGGCGACCACCACGAGGCGGCCGCTTTGCGCCAGCACCGGGCCGAGGATCTTCCCCGATCCCTGCGAGGCGAAATAGAGGCTCAGCGCAAGGCCGAGGAAGCCGAAGGCCGGACCGGCCAGATGGAAATACTGCCGGGCCGCGTCGAGCACGCGCGGGTCGCTGGTGAAATTCGCCGCCCAGAGATCCGGCGCGACCGCGAGAATGAGGCCGACCGAGCCGACGACGCCGCCGGCCAGCAGTCCGGCCGTCCATGCAACCTTGCGCGCGCGCTCGATGTTGCCGGCGCCGACGTTCATGCCGACGAGCGGCACCGAGGCGATGCCGATGGAGGCGGCGATCGGCACCAGCATGAATTCCAGCCGGGCGCCGATGCCGTAGCCCGCAAGCGTGACCGTGCCGTAGGGTGACAAGAGCCGCGTGAAAATCAGCACGGTGATCACGGCTTGCAGCGGCGACAAGCAGGCGATGGCGCCGACCTTCAGGATGTCGAAGAACATGCCGCGCTGCAGGCGGAAGGTGCGCAGGTTCAGCCTGAGCTTGCTGCGGCCGGAGAACAGCCAGAAGGCGAGGAAGAGCGCGGCGATCGCGTAGGCGATCAACTGGCCCGAGGCGACCCCGCGCATGCCGAACTGGGGCACGCCGAACAGGCCGAGCCCGAGCGTGCCGCCGATGACGATCTGCAGTGCGGCCGTGATGAGCAGAGTGGCGGACGGCAGCTTCATGTTGCCGGTGCCGCGCAGGACGGATGCGAAAGTGTTGGTCAGCCAGACGCCGACCGAGCCCGAAAACAGCACGGTTGCGTAGGCGACCGCTTCTTCGAGCACGCGTCCCTGGCCGCCGAGCAGGGAAAAGAACGTCGGGCCGAGCGCCAGCATCACGACGGTGAAGACCAGGCCGCCGCACAAGCCGATGACAAGTGCGTGGCCCGCCAGCGCCGATGCGCGGTCGACGTCGCCGGCGCCGAGCGCGCGGCTGACGGCGGAAGAGACGCCGCCGCCCATCGCGCCGGCCGACATCATCCCCATCAGCACGATGAACGGAAATACCAGGGCGATGGCGGCGAGCGGCTCGAGGCCAAGGCGGCCGATGTAGCTCGTCTCGGCAATCACGACGAGGGTCGCCGCCGTCATCGACGCCATGTTCGGCAGCGCGAAGCGCAGCAGGATCGACAGCACCGGACCGTCGAAGATCGGATTGACCGGCGGGAGCCGCGGCGTCGCGTCAATCGTATTGTCGGTCATTGTTTTTCCTTGACGCGCGCCCTCAGCGACGCACTTGAAATATTATTATCATCATACAAAAAGAGAAGGGCCGGCCGGCCTCCAATTCGTCATGGCTGCGATGCCGGGAGGGCGGCGGGCGGTGAAAAGCTCAAGGTTTTGCGGGCTTTGGCCCCCAGCGTGGTGAGCCGAACGGCGAGCGCGGTGGTCAGCCCCAGCGTCGCCATCGAGGCTGCTGCCAGCATGAAGAAGCTCGTGTCGGTGGCGTTGGCCGCTGCCAGCAGGCTGCCGCCGACGGCGATGAAGATCAGCCGGCCGGTTTGCGACAGCACCGGGCCGATGATCTTTGCCGCGCCTTGTGAGGAGAAGTAGAGCGCCATGTTGAGGCCGATGAAGGCAAGCATGGGGCTCGAGATGTGGAGGTACCTTCGGCTGGCATCGCGCACGGCGGGATCGTCGGTGAACATGCTGACCCAGAGATCCGGAAACATCGACAGCAGCGTGCCGATCACGCCGAGGGTGACGAAAGCAACGGCGGCGGCGGTCCAGGCGACCTGCCGCGCCCGCGCGACGCGGTTGGCACCGATCGCCATGCCGACCATCGGCGTCGCGCTGACACCGATCGCAAACGCAATCGACGTCAGCATGAATTCGAGCCGCGTGCCGATGCCGTAGCCGGCCAGCACCGCGGTGCCGAACTGGGCGAGGAAGGAGGTCAGGATCGTGATGGTGACGACCGACTGCAACGGCGAGAAGACGGAGATCGCGCCGACCTTCAGGATGTCGAAAAACATCTCGCGGCGAAATCGGAAGCCCTTCAGGGTCAGTCTGACGCGGCTGTTGCCGGATATCAAAAACCAGCTCATCACCAGGATGCTGACGGAAAACGCCGACCAGCGTTCCAGTCGCAACGCCGCGCAAGCCGAGCTGTGGAAACGGGCCAAGGCCGAGCGCAAGCGCGCCGCCGAGGCTGATCTGGATTGCGGCGGAGGAAAACACCAGCGCCGACGGCAGCTTCATGTTGCCGGTGCCGCGCAGGATCGACGAACACGTCTGCATCAGCCACGGAATCACGGCGCCGCTGAAGAAGATATACACGTAGCTCATCGCCTCGTTCAGCACGCGTCCGCGTCCGCCGAGAAGGGTCAACAGATCGCGTCCGAATGCCAGCATCACGACAGTGAAGGTGAGGCCGAAGCAGACGGCGATCATCAGCGCATGCAGCGCCAGCGCCGACGCGCGGTCGTCGTCGCTTGCGCCGAGCGCGCGTGCGATCGCCGACGTGACGCCGCCGCCCATCGCGCCGCCGGACATCGTCATCGTCACCATGATGAACGGGAACACCAGCGCCATCGCCGCGAGCGACTCGGTGCCGAGCCTGCCGACATAGGAGGTCTCGGCGATCACCACGGCCATGCCTGCGCCGAGCGCAAGCGCATTCGGCGTCGCCATCTTCAACAACCGCGGCAGGATCGGATCGTCGAGCAGCGGATTGTAGGGAGGCGGCGGGGCGGGCGCAGGAGGCTCGTCCGGGGGCGGAACGCGCGCCGCTTGCGATTTCGTCATGTCCGCGTTCTAGGCGAGTTGGACGGCTCTGCAAACCGCGCCATGCAGCATCGCTGTATTGCGTTCGTCGTCCGGATCACTTGCTGGCGGCGCGCAGCTCCGTGCCCCAGGAGGTCACGCGCACCATCGCCGCGGTGAACAGCCCGAAAGCGGCCATTGCCGCGCCGGCCAGCACGAAAACCCAGATGTAGCTCGCGCCGATGCTCAAGAGCCAGAGGCCGCCGAACAGCACCACGGACAGGCGCACGGTCTGGGCGAGCACGGAGCCCAGTACCTTCGCCGCGCCCTGCGATGAGAAGTAAAGCGAGATGCCGATGCTGAGCACCGCGAACATCGGGCCGGCGACCAGCAGATATTCGCCAGCCGCCTTGCGGACCAGCGGATTGTCGGTGAACAGGCCGGTCCAGATGTCCGGAAAGACAGCAAGCGGCGCGACCAGCGCGCCGACGCCGATGGCGGAGATCGCGGCGCCCGTCCAGGCCACGCGTCGTGCGCGAGCGATCTTGCCGGCGCCGACCGCCATGCCGACCATCGGCATCGAGGCGACGCCGCAGGAGAATGCGATCGATGTCAGGAAGAACTCCAGCCGCGCGCCGATGCCGTAGCCGGCCAGCACTTCCGGACCGAAGCGCGCGAGCATCGAGGTGAGCACGCTGGTCGTCAGCACGGACTGAACGGGATAGAAGCAGGAAAGCGCGCCGACCTTCAGAATTTCGGCGAACATCTCGCGGTGGAAATAGAAGCCGCGGCACGCGCAGCGAGATGCCGGTGCGGCCGCTCAGCACGTACCAGCCCATCACCAGCACGCCGATGGCGACACCGCTGAGCTGGCCGATGGCGATGCCGCGAATGCCGAGCTGCGGCACGCCGAACAGCCCGAGGCTGAGGATGCCGCCAAGCACGATCTGGCACGCTGCCGACGTGAACATGATGACCGACGGCAGCACCATGTTGCCGGTGCCGCGCAGGATCGCCACCAGCGTGTTCATCAGCCAGATCAGCACGACGCCGGAAAAATAGATCTGCGAGAACGCCAGCGCTTCGGTGAGCACGGCGCCGCGGCCGCCCATCCATGTCAGGAGTTGCTCGCCGAAGATCAGCAGCAGCGTGCTGAACGATCACGCCGATGCCGATGCCGATCACGAAGGCGTGGATCGCCAGCGTCGCTGCGCGCGGCCTGTCGCCGGCGCCGAGCGCGCGCGCAATCGCAGACGCGGTGCCGCCGCCCATGGCGCCGCCGGACATCGTCATCATCAGGATGATCAGCGGAAACATCAGCGCGATCGCGGCGAGCGGCGCGATGCCGAGAATGCCGATATAGGTCGTCTCGGCGATCAGCACGCTGATGCTGGCGGCCATGGCGACGACGTTGGGCAAGGCCAGCCGCAGCAGCGTCGGCGTGATCGCGTCGTCGAGGATCGGGTTGCGCGATGGCGCTGATCTTCGACGGAGCCGGCGGCGGTTCAGCCGCCGCGATCTCCGTCTGTCCAAGATCGGCCATCTCTCCTCCCGGTTCGCCGCAGATTTTTGTCGCGCGCGGCGTTGTGGTTCTGGCCGTCAGTGAAAACAGTCGGCTCGTCCGGGCCGGTATAGCACCGGCTTCCGGCCCGTCAGGCGCGCGGAGCGCATAGGCCGCATGTCACCATGGCAGTCCGCGCAGGTCGATGATACCGGTGCGCGGTGCGAGCTTCAGGTCATAGACGAAAGGCGCCATCGCCTCGAAGCGGACGCGGCCCTGCGGCTGCTCCGCGAAGACCTCGCCCTCGAACTGATGCCAGCCGAGGTTGCGGTAGAACGCGTAGTTGTGCGGCTCGCAGAACAGCACCGCGAAATCCTTGTCCTCGCGCGCAAAGCATTGCACCGCTGTTTGCATGCCCGCGGTCGCAAAACCTGACCCGCGCTTGCCCGGATGGGTCGCCACGCCGCCGATGCCGCCGATCGTCACCTCCCTGTCATTCCAGAGGGCGGTGCGCGTAAAGAGCCCCACATGGCACACAAGCTCGTGCGGCGGAGCGTCTTCGCGCACCATGACGCGCTGGTCGGCGTGCGCCCATTCGACGTCCCGCCAGGCGAGCGTCGCCACGACATCGTCCGGCCAGACGATATCGAGCAGCTTTTCCGCCGCTTCCCATGACGAGTTCCCGGGGCTAATGTCGATCCGCATACTGACCATCGCCAAGCTGTGAAACAAAATTCGCCGCGGCGCGTTGGTCGGGACTTCCCCCCAAAACCGGACTTAGGCCCATGACCTTTACGCTTCCGAATTTGCCCTACGCCCACGATGCTCTGGCCCCCTACATGTCGAAGGAGACGCTGGAATACCACCACGACAAGCATCACCAAGCGTATGTCACCAACGGCAACAACCTGCTCAAAGGCACCGAATTCGAAGGCAAGTCACTTGAAGACATCGTGAAAGGCTCGTTCGGCAAGAACGCGGGCCTCTTCAACAATGCCGGCCAGCACTACAACCATCTGCACTTCTGGAATTGGATGAAGCCGAACGGCGGCGGCGAGAAGCTGCCCGGCAAGCTCGAGGCGAAGATCACGTCGGACCTCGGCGGCTACGCCAAGTTCAAGGAAGACTTCATCGCCGCGGGCGTCGGCCAGTTCGGCTCCGGCTGGTGCTGGCTCGCGGTGAAGGGCGGCAAGCTCGAAATCATGAAGACGCCGAACGGCGAAAGCCCGCTGGTGCACGGGGCGACGCCGATCCTCGGCTGCGACGTGTGGGAGCATTCCTACTACATCGACTATCGCAACCGCCGGCCGGACTATCTGAAGGCTTTCGTCGAGAACCTCGTCAACTGGGAATATGTCGAGCAGCTGTTCTCCAAGGCCTGATCGACAAGGCCTGATCAGGCAGCTTGATCGCTGCGACAGAACGTTGAAGATGCGGGGCCGCTGCGAAGGCGGCCCCGTTTTTCATGAGCAGCGGCCAGGCATGAATTATCTGATCGTCTTTCTCGGTGGCGGCATCGGCTCGATGCTCCGCCACGGCGTCAACGTGCTGTCCGCGCGGTGGCTCGGCACCGGCTTTCCCTACGGCACGCTGACGGTGAACGTCACCGGCTCGATCGTGATGGGACTTCTCGCGGGCTACTTCGCCTTCAAGGGCGACGCCGCGCAAAGCTGGCGGCTGTTTCTGATGACGGGCATCCTCGGCGGCTACACCACCTTCTCGGCATTCTCGCTCGATGCGATCGCGCTGTATGAGCGCGGCCAGATCGCCCTGGCGCTCGCCTATGTGGCGGCCTCCGGCGCGGTCTCCATTTTCGGCCTGTTCGCGGGCTTGATGCTGATCCGCCAGCTGGCCTGATTGCCCAGTTGGACCAAATACTTGTCCGGCCGGACGGCGCTGGACATCGAAAGTGTTATAATATAACATTTCGCCATGCCATCCCACACCCATTCGCACGATCACGGCCACACGGCCATGATCACGCGCACGGCCACGTTCATCACGGCCACGCCCATGCGCCGACCGCGCCGCATCCGCCGATGGCGCTGCCGCCGTCGTTCATGCGCCTGTCGCTCGGCGTGCGGCTTGGCGTCGTGCTCGCTGGCGAGCGCGGCGCTGTGGGCCGCCGTCTGGCTGGCGATGAGGTAGATGATGGGCGCGCTGACATTCCGCGACGTGACGCTCGGCTACGACCGGCATCCGGCCGTGCATCATCTCAGCGGCGACGTGGCGCCGGGCGCATTGCTGGCGGTGGTCGGGCCGAACGGCGCCGGCAAGTCGACGCTGTTTCGCGGCATCGTCGGCATGCTGAAGCCGCTGTCGGGCACCATCTCGCTTGGCGGCGCCAAGCGCGCGCGACGTCGCCTACCTGCCGCAGGTCGCCGACATCGATCGCAGCTTTCCGATCTCGGTGTTCGACTTCGTCGGCATGGGATTGCTGCGGCAGACCGGACTGTTCGGCGGCATCGGCGCGCAAGGAGCGCGACGCAGGTCGAGCATGCGCTGGGGGCGGTCGGCCTGACCGGCTTCGAGGCGCGCGCGATCGGCACGCTGTCGGGCGGGCAGATGCAGCGCATGCTGTTTGCGCGGCTGCTGCTGCAGGACGCGCGCATCATCGTGCTGGACGAGCCGTTCAACGCCATCGATGCGAAGACGTCGGCCGATCTGCTCGAGCTCGTTCGCCGCTGGCACGGCGAAGGCCGCACGGTGCTCGCCGCGCTGCACGACATCGATCTCGTGCGCAACACGTTCCCCGACGCGCTGCTGCTGGCGCGCGAGCCGGTTGCCTGGGGCAATACCGCGGACGTGCTGACCGCCGACAATCTCGCGACCGCGCGGCGGATGTGCGAGGCGTTCGACGAGCACGCCGCGGCCTGCGCGGTCGATGCGCCGTCGTCCGCGCGCGCGGCCTGACGCGCCATGATCTACGACGCGCTGATCGGCCCCTTCGTCGACTTCGAGTTCATGCGCCGCGCGCTGGCGGGCGTGCTGACGCTGGCGCTCGGCGGCGCGCCGGTCGGCGTTTTCCTGATGCTGCGGCGGATGAGTCTCGTCGGCGACGCCATGGCGCATGCGATCCTGCCCGGAGCCGCGGTCGGCTTCCTGCTGTCGGGCCTGAACCTGATTGCGATGACGGTCGGCGGCCTGATCGCAGGCTTTACGGTCGCGATCCTGGCCGGCCTTGTCGCGCGCGTGACCGAGCTGAAGGAAGACGCGTCGCTGGCGGCGTTCTACCTGTTCTCGCTGGCGCTCGGCGTCACCATCGTCTCGATCCGCGGCACCAATATCGATCTGCTGCACGTGCTGTTCGGCAACGTGCTGGCGCTGGACGACCAGACGCTGCTGGCGATCGCCATCAACGCCACGGTGACGATGGTCGTGCTGGCGCTGATCTACCGCCCGCTGGTGATGGAGTGCGTCGACCCGCTGTTCCTGCGCTCGGTGAGCCGCGCCGGCGCGCCGGCGCATATCGCGTTCATGGCGCTCGTCGTCATCAACCTCGTCAACGGCTTTCACGCGCTCGGCACGCTGCTCGCGGTCGGGCTGATGGTGCTGCCGGCCGGGCATCGCGCGGTTCTGGGCGCGCGACATCTCCGGCATGATGGTGATCGCGGTGCTGTCGGCGATCGTCTCCGGCTATGCCGGGCTGGTGCTGTCGTTCTTCACCAAGGTGCCGCCGGGCCCGGCGATCATTCTCGTCGCCGCGCTCGTCTATCTGGTGTCGCTGCTGTTCGGCCCGGTCAGCGGCCTGCTGCGGCAGCTGTTTCCCGCACCGCCATCTGGAGGCATGAGGCAATGATCCGCCGCGCATTCGTTCGGATCTCTCGCGCTGATCGCGGCACTTGCGGCCGTTTCCGGCGTCGGCCCAGGCGCAGGAGAAGCTGAAGGTCGTCGCCAGCTTCTCGATCCTGGCCGACTTCGACGAAGAACGTCGGCGGCGACCGCGTCGATGTGGCGACGCTGGTCGGCCCGGGCGGCGACGCCCATGTCTACACGCCGACGCCGGCCGACGCGCGCAACGTGGCCGCGGCCAAGCTCGTGATCGTCAACGGCCTCGGCTTCGAGGGCTGGCTGGCGCGGCTGGTGAAGTCGGCGGGCAACAAGGCGACGGTCATCACCGCCACCAAGGGCATCGCGCCGCGCAAGGAGAAGGCCGCCGCGCACGGCCACAAGCACAGCCACGACCACGACGACGCCGATCCGCATGCCTGGCAGTCGGTCGCCAATGCAAAGATCTACGTCGCCAACATTCGCGATGCGCTGATCGCGGCCGATGCCGCCGGCGCAGAGGCCTATCGCAAGAACGCGGAAGCCTACATCGCGAAGCTCGATGCGCTCGATCGCGAGGTGCGCGAGGCGGTTGCAAAGCTGCCGGCCGAGCGGCGCAAGGTGATCTCGACCCATGATGCGTTCGGCTATTTTGCCGACGCCTACGGCATCGTCTTCATCGCCCCGCAGGGCGTCTCCACCGAGGCCGAGGCGACCGCGCGCGACGTGGCGCGGATCATCACCCAGATCAAGGCCCAGAAGATTCCGGCGGTGTTTCTGGAAAATGTGAGCGATCCGCGGCTGATGCGGCGGATTTCGCAGGAATCCGGCGCCAAGCTCGGCGGCACGCTGTTTTCCGACTCCCTGACCGACGAAAAGGGCGCTGCCCCCACTTACATTGATATGATCCGTTACAATATAAAGGCGCTGACGAGCGCGCTGGCCGACTAGGCTGGCGCGGCTCCCGAGCGCTTCCTGGCCCGCGCCTTCGCGAACGCCGAATCCTTCGCGAGACGCGGCGCGCTCCTAAAGGTGGGCCGCTGCTGGAGTTATCGATGTCCGTTCCCACGTCCGAAAAAATCCCCGTCACCGTGCTCACCGGCTATCTCGGCGCCGGCAAGACCACGCTGCTGAACCGCATCCTGTCCGAACAGCACGGCAAGAAGTATGCGGTGATCGTCAACGAATTCGGCGAGATCGGCATCGACAACGACCTCGTCATCGGCGCGGACGAGGAAGTGTTCGAGATGAACAACGGCTGCATCTGCTGCACCGTGCGCGGCGACCTCGTGCGCATCCTCGACGGGCTGATGAAGCGCAAGGGCAAGTTCGACGCCATCATCGTCGAGACCACCGGCCTTGCCGATCCGGCGCCGGTCGCGCAGACGTTCTTCGTCGACGAGGACGTGCAGAGCAACGCGCGGCTCGATGCGGTGGTCACCGTCGCCGACGCCAAATGGCTCAGCGCGCGGCTGAAGGACGCGCCGGAAGCGAAGAACCAGATCGCGTTCGCCGACGTGATCGTGCTGAACAAGACCGACCTCGTCTCGAAGTCGGAGCTCGCCGAAGTCGAGGCGCGCATCCGCGGCATCAACCCTTACGCCAAGCTGCATCGCACCGAGCGCTGCCAGGTGAAGCTCGAGGACGTGCTGGAGCGCGGCGCGTTCGATCTCGACCGCATTCTGGAGATCGAGCCGGAGTTCCTCGAGGTCGGCGACGATCATGACCATGATCACGATCATCACCATGGCCACGATCACCATCATCACGACCACGGCCATTCGCATGGCGGGCTGAAGCACTATCACGACGAGGAGATGCAATCGATTTCGATCCGCACCTCAAAGCCGCTCGACGCCGACAAGTTCATGCCGTGGCTGCAGGCGCTGGTGCAGCGCGACGGCCAGAAGATCCTCCGCTCCAAGGGCATCCTTGCCTTCAAGGACGACGACGACCGCTACGTCTTCCAGGGCGTGCACATGATGCTGGAGGGCGACCACCAGCGGAAATGGAAGGACGGCGAGAAGCGCGAAAGCCGCATCGTCTTCATCGGCCGCGAATTGCCCGAGCAGGCGATCCGCGAAGGCTTTGAGAGCTGCATCGCGTCGTGAGCGTCGAGTTCGATTCCACCGGCCCGCAGGCCTCCGTCGCCATCGGTCACCGATCGCGTCCGCAGGATCGAGATCGGCGCGCCGGTCGCTGCCGCATATTTTCTCGGCGACAAGGCCGCGTTCGTCGGCGCCGAAGAGGCCGTCACGTTTGCGGCCGACGACGGCGCACTCAGCAAGGTCGAGGTCGCGGCGGCGGCATCCTCTGCTCGGCGTCGGACGGCAAGCGCATCGTGCTCGGCGGCGACGACGGCAAGCTGGTCGCGCTCGACGCCAAGGGCGAGACCCAGGTGCTCGCCACCGACGCGAAGCGGCGCTGGATCGACAATGTCGCGCTGCATGCGGACGGCTCGGTCGCCTGGTCGGCCGGCAAGACCGCATTCGTGCAGCAGCCGAAGGGCGAGCCGCGCTCGCTCGACGTTCCGTCCACCGTCGGCGGCCTCGCGTTTGCGCCGAAGGGTTTTCGCCTTGGCGATCGCGCACTACAACGGCGTGACGCATGTGGTTTCCGAACATGGCGGCGTCGAAGCCGGAATTCCTGGAGTGGAAGGGCTCGCATCTCGGCGTCACCTTCAGCCCGGACGGCCGCTTCATGGTGACGACCATGCACGAGTCCGCGCTGCACGGCTGGCGGCTCGCCGACACCAAGCACATGCGCATGAGCGGCTATCCGAGCCGCGTGCGCTCGATGTCATGGAGCGTGGGCGGCAAGGGGCTTGCCACCTCGGGCGCCGATTGCGTGATCGTCTGGCCGTTCGTCGCCAAGGACGGCCCGATGGGCAAGGAGCCCGGCATGCTCGCGCCGATGAAGGGCAAGGTGACGGCGGTCGCCTGCCATCCGAAGAGCGACATCCTCGCCGCCGGCTACAGCGACGGCACGGTCTTGCTGGTGCGGCTCAACGACGGCGCGGAAATCCTGGCGCGGGCGCGCGACGGCGTGCCGGTGTCGGCGCTGGCCTGGGACGCGAAAGGCGCGACGCTGGCCTTCGCAACAGAGCAGGGCGCCGGCGGCCTGCTGACGCTTTAGTTCGTTCCTTTTGGCACGATCGACGTCAATTTCGCCATGCGGCAACAGGCCGCCCGCGCGGAACCGCGCCACATATGTGCACGTTATCCCGTCGCGCAATCGTGGAGCTCGTCATGAAGAGGCGGTTGTCGACCAAGGGCGGATGTCGATGCGACAGGAACGAATGCTGGGCGTGGCGATGCTCGTCGCGGGTCTCGCGATCCGGGCGTTTCGATGACGCGGATGGGCGGAAGGCAGGTGCATGCGCAGGTGACGCCGCAAACGGCGCCGCCTGCTGCTCGTCCGAGATGCAAACCTGCGCAGTGATGCCCGGCGCACGCGGCCGACCACGCCTGCGCCGGAGCCCGCGCGTCCGCAGAACAACGAAGGCTCGACCACCGGCGCTCGCCCGCATCGACGAGCACAGGCCGATCGCCCGCCGGCGACCGGCACGCCGCTGCCGCCTGCGCCTGCGGAAAAAACGGCGCCGCCGATTCAGCGGAAGTGACGCAGACGCCAGTCCGCGTCATTGCGAGCCATAGCCGTTCGAAGAACGGCGTCGCTTCGCTCGCCTATGGCGAAGCAATCCAGCTTCGCGCCGGCAGGCGCGAAAAAAAGCGCTGAGGTTGTCGCGACTGCTGCGCTTTTTGCTGGCGCGCTCCGCGCGCTGGATTGCTTCGTCGCCACAGGCGAGCGAAGCGACGCCGTTCTTTCGAACGGCTATGCCTCGCAATGACGGCGGATGTTACCGCACCAGAATATTCCTGAACTGCCACGGATCGTTTTCGTCGATGTCCTCAGGAAAAAATCCGGGGCGATCGGTCAGTGGCGTCC
>CAVWTB010000016.1:0-81413 GCA_963757845.1 uncultured Alphaproteobacteria bacterium | reverse complement strand
CGTGAATTCAGTGAACGGTTCCGGCAGCCAACGTCGGCGCCGCGCTTTGCGGCAGCTACGGCACGCTGACACTGAATGCGAACGGCACCTACACCTACGTGCTGAACAAAACGGCGGTGCAGGGGCTCCGACAGCTGCGACACGGTGACCGACCAGTTCACCTATACGGTGACGGACGGCACAGGCGACCTCGAACACCTCGACGCTGACGATCACACGGTATTCGGTAACAACGACGCGCCGGTGGCGATCGCGGACACGAACTGGGCCCAGGAAGAGCCTGCACACCTGCATCGACGGCAATGTCATCCTGGGTGCGAACCACTCGCCCGACAATACGGAAGACAACCCGCCGAACGGTGCGTTTGCGGACGCAGCAGACACGGACGCGGACACTGAGACGCTGGCCGTCAATACTGTGAACGGCTCCGGCGGCAACGTGGGCGCGGCGCTTTGCGGGAGCTACGGCGCGCTGACGCTGAACGCAAACGGCACCTACACGTATGTGCTGGACAAAGCGGCCGTGCAGGGACTGGGCAGCGGGGAGACCGCGACCGATCAGTTCGCCTCCTACCCGTGACGGACGGAACGGCGACCTCGACTGGTGCGACGCTGCACCATCACGGTGCTCGGCAACAACAACCGCGCCGTCCGTCGTCAACACGCAGAATTGGACGCCCAGCGATCCTGGCCGACGGACGGGCCGGTACGCCGAGCTACCCAGACGGCTATCGGCTGCTGGTGAGTCATCCTACCGATATCGATGGGGACAATGTGACCGTCACGGCAACCGGGGCGGTTCCGCAGGGCGTGTTCTATTTCGACGGTTGATGCTACGTCGAGCTGACATGCGGCACGTTGCTTTATGACCCGTCAACTTCCGTCGCTCTGCTCGACGATCTTGTCTACCGTCCGACGGACTGCGCTTCCGACGCGATCAATACGACGCTGGTGTTGGATGTCTTTGACAATTTCAGGTGCATGTCGCCCCGACGATCGGCATCCACGAAGTGGTCCAGAACCGCATCCCTGTCAATTCCTTTCGAGCGACCTCCGGGCTGAGAGCCCGCTGACCTCCAGGAAATTTCAAACCGCGACACAGGTCAATTCGCAGGACCAGGCGGACGCGATCAACGCCGGTGGCGGCGCGCTCGCCATCGTAGTGCAGACTGATTTTCAGAAGACGCCGATCGGAACGCCCGTTCCTTTACATGAACAGGGGATCGGGACTGCGGCGGGTGAGGCTCGCGAGACGGAGGTTACTGTCTTCCTCAATATCACCCAAGACGCCACCGGGACCCGGTTTGTCCCTGTCATAGACGACCTCGACGGCTGTCCGAATCCAGACGTGGTTCTTCAATTCCGCGACGGGGCTCGTGGAGTCGAGACTGTCGACGCGAGCCAGATCTTCGTTGCGAACGGTGCCGGCAATCCAACGTCTGTTTCACTTGAAAGCTGGCTGACGACACATCCGATGGGCGAAGGTGATACCTGGAATACCGTGTTCGTCGACAACACCCCCGGCGACTTCCAGGCACGCGGTTATAGCGTTGAAATCTTTCCGAACGAGCCGGCCGATCCGGGCATTGTCGTCAAGGTCGCAACACCTGCTGGCCGACCAGATCTACGGCGCGTCGGCGAATGATACCCTCGCTGGGAACGGCGGCGACGACATCATCGACGGCCGCGGCGGCTATGATCTGATCTGCGGCGGTGGTGGTGCGGATAACTTCAAGTTCGCCGCGTGTGCCGGCCATGCCGTGATCGGTGATTTTACAAGCGGACAGGACCATCTCGATCTATCGAGCATCGTTACGACGAACAATGTCAACGAGTGGATCGCAGCCCATCCCACCGCAGACGGTCAGGACACTCTGATCTCGATTGACGGCGGTCTGACGATCACGCTGCAGAACGTGCATGCCACGAGCCTTTCCGGCAGCGATTTCATCGTCAATCCGAACGGAAGCTTCAATTGAACCGCTGCCATGCGATGGTCTGCAAAAGAAGATGACCGGCGTCGCAGAATGATTTTCCGGAAGTCCGGCTCAAGGATGGGTGAATATGCACAGAGGCAAGGCGCAAATTCTAAGGAGCGGCGCCGAGGTCTGAGCTCAGCGGAGCGATCCACGCCTGCCCGGCGCTTTCGTCGGCGTTGCCTTGATGAGCTGCATGATCAATGTGCTCTACTTCACCGGCTCGTTTTTCATGCTGGAGATCTACGACCGCGTGCTGCCGAGCCGGAGCGTTTCGACGCTGGTCGGTCTTTCGTTCTCGCCGGCGGCCTGTTCACCGCGCAAGGGCTTCTCGATCTTTCGTGCCCGTGTCCTGGTGCGCATCGGGACCTGACTTGAGAAGCTCTGAGCCGCGTTTTCGCGGCGTTGGTGCAGCTTCCCCTGGTCGGCGGCGGGACCAGGGGCTGCAGCCGCTACGCGATCTGGACAACGTCCGCTCCTTTCTTTCCGGCATGGGACCGAGCGCGCTTTTCGATTGCCGTGGCTTCCCGTGTATCTGGCCATCTGCTTCGTGTTCCATCCCCTGATCGGACTGACGGCGCTCGTTGGTGCAGTCATCCTGATCGTGCTGACGATCCTGACCGAATTTGACGCGCGTTCGTCTGATGACGCCGTCGCTCGCGACGCATCGCAGCGAGATCGCCTATGCCAGCCATCGTAATGCGGAAGTTCTGCGTGAATGGGAATGTCCAGGCATATCACGAGGCGGTGGACGGAGGCCAACCGGAAATATGGAGGCAACCAGCGCACCAGCGATCCGGGGTGGTCTTGGCGCCATCGCAAAGGTCTTTCGGATGGCCCTGCAATCGGCGGTGCTGGGTGTCGGCGCCTATCTGGTGATTCATCAAGAGGCGACAGCGGGTATCATCATTGCGGGCTCTATCCTGAGCGCGCGTGCGCTCGCGCCGGTAGACCCGGCGATTGCCATTGGAAGGCTTCGTGGCGGCGCGTAGAGCTGGCGCCGGTTGACGAGCTGCTGGAGTTCCTGCCGCGGAGAGTGCTCCGACGTTGCTGGATGCTCCGTCCCGGCGACTCCTCGTTGAGAGCATCAGCATCGTCCCGCCCGGCGACCAGAAGGTCGTGGTGCAGGATGTGACGTTCGCGCTCGACGCCGGACACGGACTTGGCATCATCGGGCCGAGCGGGTCAGGAAAGTCCTCGCTGGTGCGCGCGCTCGTCGGGGTGTGGTCGCCGGTGCGCGGCACCGTTCGCCTCGATCCGCCGCGCTCAACCAGTGGTCCGCGGACAGCTGGGACGGCATATCGGCTACCTGCCGCAGGACGTCGAGCTGTTTGACGGTACCGTCGCTCAGAATATTGCGCGCTCCGATCCTGAGGCCGGCCCTCGAAGCCATCATCGCCGCGGCAAAGCAGGCGGGCGTCCACGAACTGATTGTCGGCATGCGCGACGGCTACGACACGCAGATCGGGCGCATGGAGGCGTGCTGTCGGCGGGACAGGCTCAGCGCATTGCGCTGGCGCGCGCCCTTTACGGCGATCCGTTTCTCGTCGTCTCGATGAGCCGGACTCCAACCTCGACGCCGAGGGCGATGAGGCGCTGACGCGCGCGATCCGCACGACGCGCGCCCGCGGCGCGATCGTGATTGTGGTCGCGCACCGGCCGGTCGGAATTGAAGGCGTCGATCTGCTGCTGGTGATGAAGGAAGGCCGTGTGCAGGCGTTCGGGCCCAAGGACTCGGTCCTGGGGCAGGTGCTTCAGCGCCCCGGTCCGCACACCCCGCCCATCAAGATCGTATCGGATGCAGGGGCTGGAAGACCATGACCGACACCGCATCAACGCGCACACGGCGCTCGATCCGTGTTCATCTCCTGCTTGGACTGGTGGTTGTCGCGCTGCTTGCGGGAGGCTTGGCGGATGGGCGTCGACGACCGAAATCGCCGGTGCGCTCATCGCGCCTGGTCAGGTCGTGGTCGATTCCAATGTGAAGAAGGTTCAACATCCGACCGGCGGCGTCGTCGGCGAGCTTCGCGCGAAAGATGGCGACATCGTCAAGGCCGGCGATGTTGTCGTCCGCCTCGACGACACCGTAACCAAGGCGGGTCTCGCGATCGTCACCAAGAGCCTGAACGGTTTGCTGGCGCGCGCCGCGCGCCTGGAGGCCGAACAGCGCGGAGCGGACAAGGTCGTCTTTCCGGCCGCGCTGCTGGACCACTCTGGCGATCCTGAAGCCGCCGCAGTCATGGCGAGCGAGACCAAGCTGTTTGAGGTGCGATTGAACGGGAGAACCGGTCAGAAGGCGCAGTTGCGGGAGCGCATCGCACAATTGAATCAGGAGGTTCTGGGGCTTTCGGCTCAGGCGAGCGCCAAGAACGGCGAGATTGAACTCGTTCAAAGGGAACTGGTCGGGGTTCGCCATCTCTACAGCAAGAATCTTGTCGGCATTTCCCGCCTCACGATTCTGGAGCGGGACGCCGCCCGCCTTGCCGGCGAGCAGGGGCAATTCGTTGCTGCGAAGGCGCAAGTCCTGGGAAAGATCACCGAGATCGAATTGCAGATCATCCAGATCGACAAGGATCTCGTCAGCGAGGTGACGAAGGACTTGCGCGAGACCACCGACAAGATCGGAGAGTTCGTCGAGCGGAAGGTGACGGCGGAAGATCAGCTGCGCCAAATCGAACATTCGCGCGCCGCAGGACGGGATGGTGCTGCAGTCTACGATTCATACCGTCGGCGGTGTGGTCCCGGCGGGAGATGCCATCATGCTGATCGTGCCGCAGACCGACAATCTGTCGGTAGAGGCGAGGATCAATCCTCAGGACATCGATCAGCTGCGGATCGGGCAAACGACTTTCCTGCGTCTGTCGGCATTCAATCAACGCACGACGCCCGAACTCAACGGCATCGTCAGCCGGGTGTCGCCCGACACCACGGTCGATCAGCGCACCGGGCAGAGCCACTACACCATCCGCATTTCGATGCCGCCGGAGGAAATTGCGCGTCTGGGCGAGGTCAGGCTGATTCCCGGCATGCCGGTCGAAGCCTTCATCCAGACGGGGCACCGGACGATGTTGTCCTATCTCATGAAGCCGTTGCACGATCATCTGATGCGCGCGTTTCGTGAAAAGTGATCTGCTGTTTTGCGCCGGCCAGAAATCAGTTCACATGAAGGTGCCGCGGCGGCTTAAGCGGTTTGCGCGACGGTTCGGGTTGGCAAGGGTGTTTTGCCTCGTCCTGCTGGCCTCGTTCGCAGCACTGCGCATCGCCGACCCGTATGTGATTGAAGAGATTCGTCTCAGGACGTTTGATGCCTACCAGGTGCTGGACCCTCGCGGGAAGGCGGCAAGGCCGGTCACCATCGTCGACATCGATGAAGCCAGTCTTGCCAAATACGGCCAGTGGCCGTGGCCGAGAACCCGTGTCGCGGATCTGGTCACCGCGCTGGCGAAGATGGGTGCGATTGTCATCGCATTCGACGTGATGTTTCCCGAGCCGGACAGGCTGAGCCCGGCGATCGCCGCCAATTCATTCAGAAATCTTGATGAGGAAACCCGAACCAGGCTGCGAGCCTTGCCCGGTAATGATCAGGTGCTCGCCGAAGCGATCGGTGGCGCGCGCGTCGTGTTGGGAGAAACCGGTCTGCCGTCGATCGTGCCAGCAATCCGAGCAGCCGCTGCCGATGACGGGCGTGGCGACGCTCGGCGAAGATCCACGGCCGTTCTTGTTCGAGTTTGCGGGACTGCTTCGCAACATTCCAGTTCTCGAACAGGCCGCCACCGGACGCGGCATCCTCACCATCCGGCCCGAGCGCGACGGGATCGTACGCCGGGTGCCGATGATCGTCGTTGCCCAGGATGCGACGGTGCCGTCGCTCAGTTTTGAAATCCTGCGTGTGGTCACAGGGTCGGACACGATCCTCGTGAGATCGGATCGTGCGGGCGTGAAGGGCGTCGCCGTCAAGGGCTTTGAAGTTCCGACTGACGTGAACGGCCAGCTGTGGATTCATTTCGCCCGGCACGACCCATCGATTTATGTGTCGGCGGCGGATGTGCTCGATGGGCGGGCTTCGCCACAGTCGGTTGCGCGCAAGCTGGTCCTGATCGGCACGTCGGCTGCCGGCCTGCTCGATACCAAGACGACGCCGGTCGATCGGATCATGCCGGGGTGGAAATCCACGCTCAGGTCATTGAAAGCATGTTGACCCGGTCGATCCTGTCCCAGCCCAATTATGCGATCGGCGCGGAGCTGATCACGGCGATCCTGTTGGGACTTCTCATTATCTGGCTTGCGCCGCTTTTCGGAGCTCGAATCCTGCTTGCGTTCGGCACCTGGATCGTCGGCCTGTCGATCGCAACATCCTGGTACTTCTATGCCTACCAACGCCTGCTGATCGACTTTACCTTTCCCCTGGCTTCCAGCTTGCTGATCTATCTGGTCCTCGTGTTCAGCGGCTTCTTCCGTGAGCAGGCGCAGCGACGGCGGATCAGGTCTGCCTTCGGTCAATACCTGTCGCCTGTCCTGGTCGAGCAGCTGGCTCAGTCGCCGGAGCGGCTCGTTCTTGGGGGCGAAGAGCGCGAGATGACCTTCATGCTGAGCGATGTCCGGGGTTTCACCTCGATCTCTGAGCCTACAAGAACGATCCCGCGGTCTGACGACGCTGATGAACCGCTTTCTCACGCCGCTGACCAACGCCATCCTCGATCGCAAGGGGACGATCGACAAGTACATGGGCGATGCCATCATGGCGTTCTGGAACGCGCCGCTGGACGACAAGTCGCATCGAAACAATGCATGCGCAGCGGCGCTGGATATGCTCGATCGGCTCGAGATTCTTAACCGTGAGCTCGAGGAGGAAGCGCAAGAGAGCGGCCGGCCATTCATTCCGCTGCAAATCGGCGTGGGTCTGAACACCGGAGTGTGTCTTGTCGGAAACCTGGGCTCGGACGTTCACTTTGACTACTCAGTGCTGGGCGACAGCGTTAACCTTGCGTCGCGCCTTGAGAGCCAGTCGAAGGTTTACGGTCTTCCGATCATCAGCGGGTGCGCAGACGGCGCTTGCCGCAAAGAACGAGTTTGCGATTCTTGAAATCGATTTCGTGATCGTGAAGGGGAAAACCGAGCCGGAATCCGTCTATGCGGTCGTTGGCCGGAAGGAGATTGAAGCGACCGACGAATTCCAGCGCATGCGCGCGCTTCTGGCTGAACTGCTCGAGCGTTACCGCGGCCGCGACTGGGAAGGGGCGCTGCAAGTGATCGACCGAAGGCGAGAAGCAAAGAAGCTGGCGATCTTGGTCCACTTTTCGAGCTTTATGCGGAGCGGATCGAGGCCTTCCTGACCAATCCTCCGCCCGAGGATTGGGATGGCGCCTATCAGCTTCTGACCAAATAGCGACGTGGACGGCGGTGCCGACCAATCATCCGGCCTTGAGTTTGCTGTAGGCCTCGCGGGTGCAGATGATCAGGTGGTCCTCGCAGCCGTTGATGCGGTGCGGGTCGGATTTTTTCTCGTAGTCAGGCGACGTCATCATGTCGAGGAACGCCGCCACCGACGGGTAGTACACCAGCGCGACGTAGTCCCACCGGCCGCGCGTCTGTTCGCCCAGCGCCATACGCCTTGGCATCGCCGGTCCAGATCAGCGTCCCGCCGCGCGCCTTGATCATCGGCACGGTCAGCGCGCTGTAGCGCTTGTAGGCGTCCCAGCCCGAACCGTTGCCGTCGAGCGAGCGCTCGCGAAAGCGCATCAGGTTCAGCATCACGACCGGGCCTTCGTCCAGCTCATTCAGGCCCTTGATGTTCAACAGATCGACTGCCACGCTCATTTCCTCCGCTCGCCGAATGGATTAAATGAATCAGAGCAACTGCCCGTTTCGTGCTCTCAGGTCGATTAAAGGTATACAGCGATGAAAGCCGTCTTCATGGAGCGCCACGGTCCGCCCGAGGTCCTGAAATTCGGCGAGATGCCGGATCCCGCGGCGAAGCCGGGCGAGATCGTGGTCGATATCGTTGCAGCCAGCGTCAACGGCGCGGATTGGAAGGTGCGGGAAGGCAAGTCCGGTCAGCTTGCGCATTTTCCGTATGTTCTGGGGCGGGATTTCTCCGGCGTCGTTTCGGCGGTCGGGGAAGGGGTTACGGACTTCCGTGTCGGCGACGAAGTGTTCGCGGTGTGCGACGTCGGCCAGGAAGGCGCCTATGCCGAAAAGATCGCGATCAAGGCCGCCATCGTCGCGAAGAAGCCCGCCGCGTTGTCGCATGTCGATGCGGCGGCCATGGCGCTCGCGGGCCTGACGGCCATTTGCGCGGTCGAGGATACGTTGAAGCTGAAATCCGGCGAGACGATCCTGATCCAGGGTGGGGCAGGCGGCGTTGCGGCCTTCGCCATCCAGCTGGCAAAACATCTGGGCGCGCGCGTCATCACGACCGCGAGTGCCGCGAACCACGACTACCTGCACAAATTGGTGCCGACGTCATCATCGACTACAACACGGCGACTTCACAAAAGTCGTGAAGGATTGCGACGCGGTGTTCGACACCGTCGGCGGCGACGTCGCGCAGCGCTCCTTTGCCGTGCTGAAACCCGGCGGACGCGCCGCCTTCATCGCGTCGGGGCCGCAGGCGCCGAAGCCCGATCGCACCGATGTCGTCGCGTTGCGACCCAACGTCGGACGCGACCGGCCGCATCTCGAACGCATCGCGGCGCTGGTCGCCACAGGCGCGGTCCGCCCGCCGGAAACGAAACTCTATCGCCTCGGCGATGCGGTGGCCGCGCACAAGGTCAGCGAAGGACGCCACTTTCGCGGCAAGCTGGTGTTTCAGGTTCGCTAGCACGCTCGCACCGAGAGTGCCGCTGGATCTGCGTTGCAGTCTTTCTCCTCATCCTCGGGAGCGCTGCGAAGCAGCGCGTCTGCGAAGGATGTGGCCCGTGCCGGGCCTCATCGTTCGAGCGCCGCTTCGCGGCTCCTCACCATGAGGGTCTAGTGTTCTGTCACTGACATTTGAATCCCAACTTGTCGCGAACATGATTCACTCGCGGCATGGGAAACGACTTGATTGTACTTGATCGCACGGCTCGCAGGGAACTGGAGCAACTGCTCACCGATGGAAACACGGCTCAGAAGATCGCCAAGCGGGCGAGGATCGTGCTGATGACGGCGGACGGTCATGGCGTCGTGGCGATTATGCGTGAGGTCGGGGTTTCGAAGACCACCGTCTGGCGCTGGCAGGACTATTTTGCCGAGGCCGGCGTCGATGGTCTGATCAAAGGCCGCTCCAAGCCGCCTGGCCGAAAGCCGCTCAGCGCGGCCATGAAGCTCAAGGTCGTCGAGAAGACCGTGAAGGAGCGTCCCGCCAATGCCACGCACTGGAGCGTGCGATCGATGGCGGAAGAAATGGGCATCAGCCACACGAGCGTGCAACGCATCTGGGCCGAACACGGCCTCAAGCCGCATCTCGTGCGCAGCTTCAAGATCTCCAACGATCCCGACTTCGTCGCGAAGGTCGAGGACATCGTCGGCCTGTACGTCGATCCGCCGGAGAAGGCGCTGGTGCTTTCCGTCGATGAGAAGAGCCAAATCCAGGCACTCGACCGCACGCAGCCGGGTTTGCCCTTGAAAAAGGGCCGTGCCGGCACGATGACCCATGATTACAAGCGCAACGGCACCACGACACTCTTCGCCGCGCTCGATGTAGCGGCCGGTACTGTCATCGGCGAATGTCTGGCGCGCCATCGGGCAGACGAGTTCCTGTCGTTTCTGAAAACAATCGACCGCGAGACGCCCGCACATCTCGATCTGCATCTGATCCTCGACAACTACGCCACCCACAAGACGCCGGCCGTGAAGCGCTGGTTGGCGCGACACAAACGCTTCACGCTGCACTTCACGCCGACATCCTGTTCCTGGCTCAACCTCGTCGAGCGGCTCTTCGCCGAAATCACTCGCCAGCGTATCCGGCGAGGAACCTTCAACGACGTCACCGAACTCAAGACCGCGATTGACGACTGGATCGAGCATCGAAACCAAAACCCAAAGCCCTTCAAGTGGACTGCCAGCGCCAAATCCATCCTCGCAAAGCACCGCCGAGCCAAAAAAGCGCTCGCCATCGCAAAAGCGGGATGCAAATGAATGAGTTAGAACACTAGGGTGGCCTGCGTCGCGCCTCAGCGCGACCCCGCACCCATGTTCAGCATCGGCAGGGCGCTGCCGGGCACCATGGTCGCGGGCAGCTTGCCGTCCCAGCGTTCGGCCTGCACGAGCGACACGAGGCCGGGGTTCTGGCCGAGCGCTTCGCCGCGGGCGCGGATGGCGGTGGCTTCCGCTTCGCCCCGGAGCTTGATCGCGTCTGCCTGCGCCTGCGCTTCGGCGCGCACGGCGTTCGCACGTGCAGTCGCCTGCGTCACCGTGATCTGCGCCTGTACTTTTTCGCGCTCAGCGTTCTGCTGCAGCTTCTGCACCTCCACCTCGGCCAGCATGCGCTGCTCGATCGATTGCAGGTAGACGTGGCTGAACTCGATGTTCTCGAGCTGGACGCTTTCGATGACGATCATGCTGTCGTCCTTCAACGCCGCCGTGATCGCGTCGCGGATGGCGCCGTTCAGCGTGCCGCGCTCCTGAATGGCCTTGACGGCCGTGTAGCGGCCGAACACGATCTTCACCTGCTGGTTGACGGTCGGATTGACGACCTGCCTGACCGCCGTGTCGAGCCCACCGAAGCGCGAATACAGTTCGGCGACCTTCTCCGGCGCGATACGAAGCGTGACGCTGATCTTCAGATCGGCCGGCTGCTGGTCATAGCTGTACGAATTCATCTTGTCGTAGGTCCATGTCGTCGTGCGGACGCTGATCTTCTCCACCGTGTCGATCAGCGGGACCTTGAAGCCAAGCCCGGGCTGCGCGACGCCGACCACTGCACCGTTGCGCAAGCGGACGCCGCGCTCGGTCTGATCGACCGTGAACCAGCTACCCAACACGATCGTCAGCCCAAGCAGCGCGATGACCGCCGCCAAAGCAATTGCCCCAATCTTCATCTGCCATTCCTTCTGTTGCAGGCCGTGACGATTAGGTCAGCCGGAGAAGCCCGCAAGTTCATGAGGCGGTGCGTTTCTTTCCCGCGATGGCTTGCAGCACTGAGCGCGAAAGCCGTCGCAAGCTATTGAATTTGCTTGGTAATGGCCTGCACGCAAGCGCTGTAACCTGGGGAACAGCGGCCCTGCGCCGGTCAGGGCATGATCGAACCCGAACTTCATCGCAGCGTCGTGCGGCCACGACGCCGATGAAGGGACCGCCGGGGACAAAAGTCTCCGGCGGTCTTGTTTCGCCCGATGGACTTACGAGCGCGCCTTGAGCCGCTGCGTGAGCAGGGCGGCCGCCACGAGCGACGCGCCGACGCCGGCCACGCAGGCCGGCCATCCGAGGTGGTCGAACATCTGGCCGAGCGCCGCTGTGCCGACCAGGCCGCCGAAGAAATAAGACGCGAGATACATGCCGCTGGCGGCGCCGCGTCCGTGTGTGGTGGCGTGGCTCAGGAAGCCGGTGGCGACGGCCTGGGCGAAGAACGTTCCGACCGCGACCAGCACCATCCCGCTCAGGACGAGCGGCAGCGCCGGCGAGAGCAGCATCGGCAGGCCGATCGCCGCAACGATGAGCGAGGCCCACATGGACGGTCGCGTGCCGAAGCGGGTGCACTGCTGCTCCCGCCATCAGCGTCGTGACGATCGAGGGCAGGAAGACGAAATAGACGAAGCCGAGCTGCATGCGGCTCAGCATGAAGGGCTCGCGCACCAAAACGAAGTTGACGAAGGTGAAGGTGCCGATGAAGGCGAACAGGATGCAGAAGCCGATGCCGAAGGCCGCGCGTAGCGCCGGGTTGCGCAAATGGTCGCGCCACGCGTCCGCCATCGCGCGGGCGCTGCCGCCGCCGTCACCATGGGCTTTGCGCGATGGATGGTGGCATAGGCGAGGGCGGCGCCGGCTAGATTGAGACCGGTGAAGAAGACGAAATTGGCGGCGATGCCGAGATGGTCAGCCACGGCCGCCGAGACCAGCCGGCCGAACAGGTTGCTGGCGACGTTGCCGGTGATGTAGGCCGCGAACGCGCCACCGGCATCGGCGGCGCTGCACTCCTCGCCCAGATAGGCGAGCGTCAGAGCGAACGCCGAGGCCATGCAGAGGCCCTGCAGGATGCGCAAGGATGCGAACACGGTGAGGTTCGGCGCGACGGACAGCAACAGGGTCGGGATCGCGAGCATCGATCAGGCTGGCGACGATACCGAGCCGCCGGTCGATGTGCTGGCCCAGGAGGCCGACGCCGAGGCCCGCGATCGCCATGCCGATGGTGCTGGCATTCACCGCCAAGTCCCATGGCGCCGGGCGACACGCCGTAATGCCGCGTCAACGTCGGCAGGATCGCCTGCGTCGCGAACAGGTCGACGACGGTCAGGAAGGCCATCGTGCAGATCACGGCCGAGCGGAGCAGGACGCCAGGCGAGGCGTGACCGACCGGCATGGCTTGCTGGATGCTCGTCATGATGGGCTCCGTGTGCCTGCCTTAACTCCTCATCCTGAGGAGCGCCGCGATGCGGCGCGTCTCGAAGGATGAAGGCCCGTGCATTAGACCCGGCGAAGCGCCCGAGCCACCGATCTCGGGTTTACCCGAGATCGGCAGTTCAACATGCGCAAGTCGGAATAAATCCGACTTGCGGTGCTCGAGACGCACCGCTGCGCGGTGCTCCTCACCATGAGGATCAGAGGTGGGCGGTGCTTCGCGCGGGTCCTCGCAATGACACTCACATATGCTTGTCGTGTGGATCGCGGCGGACGTCGCCGACGAACAGCACGACGGTCTTGTCGCCGAGTTCTTCCACCAGTGCGAGGTGCCGGCGACTTCCGTCGCGATCTCGCCGGCCCTGTGCAGGATCGGCGCGCCGCAGTTGCTCGCGTATTCGATGATCTCGCCTTCGGCGACGTAGATCAGCGCCGGACGATCGTCATGGCTGTGCCACGGCACGATGCCGCCGGGCTGGATCACCAGCTTGCGGAAGCGCAGCTCGCGACCCTTGATCCTGGCGGGCTGCTTTTCCAGGTCGATGGCGCCGAGCGTCGTGTCGGTGACGCCGACCGCTTCGAGCTTCACCATCTCGCGCGCGCCCGGCTTGAACTTGTCGGCGGGGCATTCTCCGGCGAGGGCGGAGGTGGCGACGACGGTGGAGAGAAGGGCAGCGGTTGCTGCAAAGATGGTGGACTTTGACATGTGATGAACTCCTTGCGGTTGAAGCGGCCTTGAGGACCTGTTTGGCAGTCCAACAATCGCTTCGAACGCGAGAAGACTGAAATGCCCGTTCGCTTCCGAGACGATAGCGCGGCGCTATGGGGGGCTCCCAGATCGAGCGCAACCGCGCTCACTCTCCAACCCTCGCGGCGCTCCTCGGATGAGGAGAAAGTCACAGTAGTCCCATGCGCGGCGGCTATCGTCTCGATTGGTGATCGGCATTTCAATGATTTGGGTCTCTGACGTTGGATAGGCCAGCGCCCGGTGAGCGGGCGTGCCCATGTCCACACACCTTAAGGAGACCCCATGTCCGACAAGACGCTCTCGATCACATCGCTCGCCATCGCCGGCGCGCTGACGTCCGCGCTGGCGCTGCGTTGCCGCGACCCCTTCGGTCGCGCAGGAGGCCACCAAGGAGAAATGCTTCGGCGTGGCGCTGAAGGGCCAGAACGACTGCGCCGCCGGCGCCGGCACCACCTGCGCCGGGACCTCCAAGGTCGACTACCAGGGCAACGCCTGGAAGCTCGTCGCCAAGGGCAGCCTGCGTCGACCACCGAGCACGCCGCTCGGCCTAGGGCGCCTCGACCCGATCAAGCGGCCGGCCTGACGCTGCGCGGCTCAACCCGTCATTCCGCGCATCCGCCTGCGCCGCGAACCCGGAATGCTCGCGACGCGAGGAAGACAGGCATGCCGCGCAGCCTCGACGAAGACTCGTTCGGACAGCCACTCGCGCGGCCGCGCGCCAGCGCGCGGGCGCTCGGCCTGAAGCCGCGAGCACGACGCCGACGATCTTCGACGACGCTGCCCGACGTCGGTTTCTTCGAGGTCCATGCCGAGAACTACATGGGCGCCGGCGGCCCGCCGCATCGCTGCTTGCGCCGCATCCGCGAGCGACTTTCCGCTCTCGGTGCATGGCGTCGGCCTGTCGATCGGCGGCGCCGGGCCGCTCGACCGCGATCACCTGGCGCGGCTGAAGACGCTGCTCGAGCGCTATCGAGCCGGCGACTGTTCTCCGAGCATCTCGCCTGGTCGAGCCACGACGGCGTGTTCCTCAACGACCTCCTGCCGCGTTCCCTACGACGCGGCGACGCTTCGAGCGGGTCTGCGAGCCACATCGACCAGGTGCAGGACGACGCTCGGCGTCCGCATGCTGCTGGAAAATCCCTCGACCTACGTTGCAGTTCGAGCGCGAGCACGATGTGCGGAGGTCGAATTTCTGCGCGCGGTCGCCGAGCGCACCGGCTGCGGGCTGCTGCTCGACGTCAACAACGTCTATCGTCTCGGCAATCAATCACGGCTTCGATGCCGACGCGCTATCTCGACGCGTTTCCGGTCGAGTATGTCGGCGAGATCCATCTCGCCGGCTTTGCCGAGGACCGATTGATGCGACGGGCGCGCCGCTGCTGATCGATGCGCACGGCTCGCCGGTCGCCGACGCCGGTCTGGGCGCCTCTACCGCGCGCGCGCTCAACGCGCGCCGGACCGATTCCGACGCTGATCGAATGGGACAACGACGTTCCGGCGTTTCGACGGTGCTCGCGGCGGAGGTGGCGCGGGCCGAGGGCGGCGCTCGCCGGCGAAGCCGCGCGGCGCGATCGACGCCGATCGCAGCCTGACGGAGAGATCACCATGCCGTTCGGTCTCTGCCCATGGCCAGCGTGCCTTCGCCGCAGCGCTGCTCGATCCCGCGCGCCGGTCCGCCGGCGTTCCTTCGCGACGCCTCGTCGCCGCGGGCGGCGAGTCGCCTTTCGCCGTCTATCGCAACAATGTCGCGTCCAGCCTGATCAACGTGCTGATGGCGCGCTTTCCGGTCATCGTCCGCCTGATCGGCGACGGAGGCGTTTCGAGGCCTTGGCGCTTGCGCTTCATCGCGCTCTATCCGCCGCGCTCGCCGGTTTTGCTGGCTTATGGCGAGGGCTTTCCCGCAATTCCTGCGCGGCCTGAGCGACGACGCTCGATCTGCGGATTATCTTGCCGACATCGCCCGTTGGAGGTGGCGCGCGGCCATGCCTTTCACGCGGCCGACGCCGACACCCGTCACGCCCGAGCGTTTCGCCGAGCTGACGCCGGCAGCAACTGCCGGCGCCTCCGGGTGCTGCTGCATCCGTCGCTGACGCTGTCTGCGCTCGAGATTTCCGGTCGTCTCGGCCTGGGAGGGCAAATCAGGTCGGCGCCGATCAGCCGATCCGCTGCTGGAAAGGCGAAGACGCGATTGTCGCGCGCCCGCGCCATGAGGTGCAGGTCGCGCGCCTGCCCGAGGGCGGCGTTGCCTTCCTCTCGTCGCTCGCGCACGGCTCTGCGCTCGCAGTGCAATCGAAGCGGGCGTCCGCGATGATCCGTCCTTTGATCTCGCCGCCAACTTCGCCATGCTGGCGGGGCATCCGGCGCGGTGGTGGAGCTGCGGTGAAGCAAGTCATTCCGGGATGACTGGAATGAGGCATCGTGGCGCACGCAACATCACGTTGAAGTCGCTGGCGTTTGGTCGGACCGTATCAGCAGTCTGAATGTTGGACAAAGCGCGCTCGCGAAGCGCCTCTGCGTCATTGCGAGGAGCGCAGCGACGAAGCAATCCAGCGCGCGCGAAGCGCGCCAACTAAAACTACGGCAGTCGTGGCAGATCGGCGATTCTTTCGCGCCTGCCGGTGAGAACTGGATTGCTTCGCTTCGCTGCAACGGCGGGATGCAACGATTCGCTGCCTCGCAATCGCCGGGACCTGCGCGCTGCGCGTCCAGATCAGATGGTCGAGCGACACCACGCCCGGTCCGCGTGCGATGAGTCCACAGCAGCAGCGTCGCCCACAGCGCGTGCTCGGGCCAGGCGCCGGGATAGACGAACAGCTGGATCACGGCCGTCATGCCGAGACAGACGCGAGAGCGGACAGGCGGGTCGGCAAAGCCCGACGACCAGCAGGATCGGGAAAGACGTGCTCGGCCGCCGTTGCGAGGTAGGCGGCAAGGTCTGGCGGTAGCAGCGGCACCTTGTACTCCTCGCGGAACAGCACGAACGTTTCCTCGCGCGAGTGCGAAGCCGGAGACCTTCGTCTGGCCCGACCGCCAGAAGACCGCGGCGATCGACAGCCGCGAGGCGAGCGCGAGCGCGCTGAACGGAATGCGGCGGGCCAGCGTCGCGGCCCTGGTCCAGAAAGTGCGATGAGCGACATGGGATTCCTCCGTGGCAATCTGGCTGGCCTGCAATGAACGCGCCTGGCGGTGCGCAGATGAAATGCCGTTCCGCCATCGAACCCATAGCTGCCATCTATCGGCTTTGATCTGGACTTCGCGGGCGAAACGCCAGATTAGGACAAGGGCCAACATGGAGAGCTTGGCATGCCGGCACCGGCAGGCGAAATCAGAAACCCCGCGTCGTCATCGTCGGCGCAGGTTTTGGCGGGCTTTCGCTGGCCAAAGGTCTTGCGCGGAGCGCCCTACGACGTCACCCTGATCGACCGCCACAATTATCACCTGTTCCAGCCGCTGCTGTATCAGGTCGCAACCGCGGCGCTGTCGCCTGCCGATATCGCGGCGCCCGATCCGCGCCATCCTGCGCGGCCAGTCCAATGTCGACAGTCGTGCTCGCCGACGTGTCGGGCGTCGATGTCGCCGCAAAAGAGGTGATCGCCGAAGGCAGGCGCATCCCGTACGACATCCTGGTGCTCGCCACCGGCGCGCAGCACGCCTATTTCGGTCATGACGACTGGGCGACCGTTTGCACCGGGCCTGAAGACGATCGACGACGCGACGTATCTGCGCCGGCGTATCCTGCTGGCCTTCGAGCGCGCGGAGGCGGAGACCGACGCCGCCGAGCGGCGCGCGGCTGCTTGACCTTCGTCGTCGTCGGCGGCGGGCCGACCGGCGTCGAAATGGCCGGCGCGATCGCCGAACTCGCGAAATGGGCGCTGGCCGCCGATTTTCGCAATATCGACCCGCGCAGCGCGCGCATCGTTCTGATCGAGGGCGGCCCGCGTCTGCTCGCGGCGCTCCATCCCGACGCTGTCGGAGAAGGCGCGGCGTCGCTGGAGAAGCTCGGCGTGGAGGTTCGCCTCAATGCGATGGTGACGGCCTGCAGCGATCGAGGATGTCGCGCATCGGGACGAACGCATCGCGACGCGCACGATCATGTGGGCGGCCGGCGTGGAAGCATCGCCCGCGGCGGACTGGCTTGGTGCGCCGGCGGATCGCGCCGGGCGCGTGAAGGTCGCAGCCTGATCTGTCGGTGCCGGAACATCCGGACGTCTTCGTGCATCGGCGATACGGCGCTTGCGCTCGATGCCAGACGGCAAGCAACTGCCGGGCGTCGCGCCGGTCGCCAAGCAGCAGGGCGCAGTATCTGGCGAAGCTTCTGGTCGCGCGCGCGCAGCGGCAAGACGCTGCCGCCGTTCCGCTACCGCGACTTCGGCTCGCTTGCCACCATCGGCCGCAAGCATGCGGTGGCCGACTTCGGCAAGGTGCGCCTGTCGGGTTTCGTCGCCTGGGTGCTGTGGAGCGTCGCGCACATCTATTTCCTGATCGGCTTTCGCCGGCGGACGATCGTCGCGCTGCACTGGGCCTGGAGCTACATCACCTTCCAGCGCGGCACGCGGCTGATCACCGGCCTGACCGGCTCGCGCCATGCGCAAGACACGGCATGAAGAAGGCTCTCGCGGCGACGCGTGTGCGCGGCGCCTGAGCAACTGACCGGAGACATGCATCGGTTCAAGGATACACGGTGATGTCCACCACGCCTGCCGCTGATCTTCGCCAAGCTGTTCATCGAGTTTCGCGATCAGGAAGCGCCGTTGAACGAGCGGCTCGCCGCCTATGCCGCGGCCAGCCGCAAGCTTCGGCCGGCCTATGGCGAGGCGATCGATCGCATGGTGCAGCGGTTGAACGAAAACGGCGGATGGGAGAATGCGCCGCGCGTCGGCGAGCCGTTGCCACCGTTCATGCTGCCGGACCAGATCGGGTCATCTGGTCAGCCTGCACGAATTGGTCCGGCGAAGGGCCGACGGCGGTGATGTTCCATCGTGGCCACTGGTGCGGCTACTGCCGCCTCAATCTGCATGCTGTCGGCGAAAAGCGAGCGAGGCGATTGCGGCCGCCGGCGGCCGCGTCGTCGTCGTCACGCCGGAGCGGCAGGAGTTCGCGGAGAAGCTTTCGCACCGAGGCGAATGCACCGATTTCCAGTGCTGACCGATCTCGACAACGGCTACGCCATGTCGCTCAACCTTGCGATCTGGCTCGGCCCCGATTTCATCCAGCTGATCAGCAACTCCGGGCGCGACGTCTGCGAAATTTCAGGGTAACGATGCCTGGATGGTGCCGATCCCGGCAACCTTCGTTGTCGGTCGCGACGGCAACGTCGTGGCGCGCTTCATCGATCCGGATTTCCGCAAGCGCATGGAGCTCGATGATCTGCTCAACGCCTTCAAGAGCGCGAGCTGACGCGCAGCACGTGGACCATAGATGCCTGCTTCTACCGCCGATCCAGACCTCGACCTGCTGCTGAAATACCGCGACGCCGAGGGGCCGTTGAGCGAACGGCTTGCGGCTTTTTCCGACGCCCACCGCGCACGGCATCCAGCCTATAGCAAGGCCGTCGATACGCTGGTGGCGCGCCTCGACGAGGCCGATGGCTGGAAACATGCGCCGAAGGTCGGCGACGAGATGCCGTCGACGGTGCTGCCGGACGAGGCGGGACGGCTGATCAACCTGCAGGACCTCTATTCGGACGGTCCGGTTGCGATCATGTTCCATCGCGGTCACTGGTGCCCGTATTGCCGGCTGAACATCAATGCGGTTGCGCGCAGCAGCGAGGACATCTCCGCCGCAGGCGGGCGCGTCGTGGTGGTGATGCCGGAGCGACAACGCTACGTCGAGAAGTTGTGGTCGGAAGCGCAGGGACGATTTCTGCTCCTGACCGACATGGACAATGGTTATGCCATGTCGCTCAATCTCGCGATCTGGCTCGGGCCCGACATCGTGCGGCTCTTCAGCCGGTCAGGTATCGATCTGCCAAAGTATCACGGCAATGACGCCTGGATGGTGCCGATCCCCGCGACGTTCGTGGTCGGCCGCGACGGCAAGGTCGCCGCACGCTTCATCGATCCGGATTTCCGCAAGCGGATGGAGCTCGACCATTTGCTCGCCGCGTTCAGCAGTGCGGGTTAGCGAGTGTTGAGGCCGCGGTAATTCTCTGCGTCATTGCGAGCGAAGCGAAGCAATCCAGCCGCGCGTTAGCGCGCAAACAAAAAGCGCGGTATTCGCGGCGGGTCCACGTTTTTCGGCAGTGCGCCTCGCGCACGCCGGATTGCTTCGTCGCCATAGGCGAGCGAAGCGACGCCGTTCTTCGAACGGCTATGACCTCGCAATGACGGAGGAGGGCTCAGGCCTTCGCACTAATCTTCGACCAGTCTGCAGCGCGCAACAGCTTGGCCATGGTCGAGGCGATCGCCGAACGCTGCCGGCCCGCGATGCCGTAGAGGAAGATCGTGCGGTTCAGCTCGAGGTCCTCGATCGGGATGCGTTTTGCCTCCACGCTGGTGGCGGTGCTGCTCGGCAGGATCGCGATACCGACGCCGCTTTCGGTGAGCTTCATCAGGTCCCGCTCCGATGAAATCTCGTGGTAGCCGCCATTGTCGACGGCGCTTTCCTTTAGCTTCGCTCCGATCTGATCGGTGTGCTCGCAGTAAGCGCGGCGCAGGAAGCGCTGACCTTTCAGCTGGGCCAGCTTGACCCCGGATTTGCCCGCGAGCGGGTGGGCGTTCGACACGGCGAGATCGAACGGCTCCTCGAACAGCGGCCAGATATCGAGCCGGTCCCAGTCGTCAGAGCGGGTGGCGGCCACGCCGAGCTCTGCGTCGCCCTTCTTCATGAATTCGATCACGTCATGGGCGTCGCCGCGCAGGAACTTGAATTCGATGCCCTTGAACACCCGTGACATCTCGCTGAGGAACGGCAGCAGCAGCGACAGGTCGATGGTGCGCGACAAGGCAAGTTTCAGCGCGCCGACTTCGCCGGCCTTGAAGGAGGTGGCGACCGAGCGGGCCTCGGTGGCTGCGTTGTAGCACTGCTGCAGGAACGGCCGCATGCGCTGGCCGAGCTCGGTGAGCTGGGACGCCGGCCGCTCGCGAAGGAACAGGTCGCCGCCGAGCTCGTATTCGAGCTGCTTGATGGCGCGCGTCAGCGACGGCTGCGTGACATTGCACTCATCCGCCGCACGCGTGAAATTCTGCGTGCGTGCGACCGCCAGAAAGTAGCGGACCTGGTGCATTTCCATCGCGAAATCCGTCGTCAGAACCGGATGTTGCGACATACTGACATGACCACACCGCGGGCAAGCAAATTCGCGCGAAACGGCGATAGCGCGGGCGTATCGATTGCTTAGCCAGCAGGCATTTCAGTTGCGCAGCTCACGAGGGCAGATTGCGACCTGGCAAGGCGGCCCGAAGCCGCTCGGGAAGGACGCGGAGAAGCCCCATGAACATTCAGATGAAGCCGCAGGATAGTCACGCGCGTCCGCTGAGCGGCAAGGTGGCGCTGGTCACCGGATCGACCAGCGGCATCGGGCTCGGCATCGCGCGTTCGCTCGCTGCCGCCGGTGCAAGCCTAGTGCTGAACGGCTTCGGTCCCACCGACCAGATCAAGCAGACGCAGGATGCCATCGTCGACGAGTTCGGCGTCGCCGTGCGGCTACTCGGCCGGCCGACATGACGAAGCCGGATGCGATCGCCGGCATGGTCGCAGTCACGGTCGAGGAATTCGGCCGGCTCGACGTGCTGGTCAACAATGCCGGCATCCAGCATGTGGCGCCGATCGATCAATTCCCGCCGGCCAAGTGGGACGCGATCCTGGCGATCAACCTGTCATCGGCCTTCCACACGATCCAGCACGCGCTGCCGTCGATGCGCAAAAACGGTTTTGGCCGCATCGTCAACATCGCCTCGGCACACGGACTTGTCGCGTCGCCGTTCAAGGCGGCGTACGTGGCCGCCAAGCACGGCATCGTCGGCCTGACCAAGGTCGTGGCGCTCGAGACCGCCGAAGAGGGCATCACCTGCAACGCCATCTGCCCGGGCTATGTCTACACGCCGCTGGTGGAAGCGCAGATCGAAGGTCAGGCCAAGGCGCACGGCATTGCGCGCGAGCAGGTGATCCGCGACGTGCTGCTGCGCGCAACAGCCGAACAAGCGTTTCGCCACGGTCGAAGAGCTCGGCGAGCTGACCGTGTTTCTCGCAAGCCAGGCGGCCGCCTCCATCACCGGCATTGCGCTGCCGGTCGATGGCGGCTGGACCGCGCACTAGAGGAAGGATCTCGAGCGCATGAACTCACGACAGCCAACGAAGGCAGCTCTGCGCGCGTGTCTGCCCGGACAGGTCGTCCTCGTGCTGCAGGGCGGCGGCGCGCTCGGCTCCTATCAGGCCGGCGTTTATCAGGCGATGCACGAGGCCGGCATCGAACCCGACTGGATCATCGGCACCTCGATCGGCGCGATCAATGCGTGCCTGATCGCCGGCAACGAGCCGCAGGATCGGTTGGCCAGGCTGCGCGAGTTCTGGCGGCGGATGGAGCGCAATCCGGCCTGGGGTTTCCCCGGCGCGTGGCCGGGCTTCCATGACATGGCTTCGTACTGGTCGACCGTGCTCGGCGGCATTCCGGCGTTCTTCAAGCCGAACCTGCTGCGCCCATTGGGGCGTGCATCATCCGCTCGGTGCCGATCGCGCCGGCTACTACTCGACCGCACCGCTCGAACAGACGCTCAACGAATTGGTCGACTTCGCAAAGGTCAACCGCTGCTCGCCGCGGCTGACGGTCGGCGCCGCGCATGTTCGCTCGAGCCAGATGCGCTACTTCGACAGCCGCACCACCGAGATCGGCGCCAGGCACGTGATGGCGTCGGGCGCGTTGCCGCCCGCGTTTCCCGCCGTGCGCATCGACGGCGAGCTCTACTGGGACGGCGGCATTCTCTCCAACACGCCGACGGAAGCCGTGTTCGAGGACAATCCGCGCAAGAATTCGCTGATCTTCGCCGTGCACATGTGGAATCCGATGGGACCCGAGCCGCAATCGATCTGGGAGGTGCTGCACCGGCAGAAGGACATCCAGTATTCGAGCCGGATCGCCAGCCACATCAGCCGCCAGCAGCAGGCGCATCGGATGCGCCACATCATCAACCAGCTCGCGGCGAAGCTGCCCGACGACGTGCGCAACAGCGCCGAGGTGCGCGAGCTCGCGAGCTACGGCTGCTTCACGCAGATGCACGTCGTGCGGCTTTCTGGCGCCGCGGCTCGACAACGAGAACCACACCAAGGACGTCGACTTCACGCCGTCCGGCATCCAGCGCCGCTGGGAAGCGGGCTACCTGCACACCAGGCGCGTGCTGAGCGAGGCGCCGTGGCAGGGCGAGTTCGATCCGCTCGAGGGCGTGATCCTGCACGAGCAGGTGATGGAGCTGCCGCAGGCCGCGGAGTGATCGATAGAGGCCGGCTATCGCGACAAGAGAACCTCGGCATTCGTCATTCGATCATCGATCGCAAATGATGCCTGCACTGGCGAGCCGAAAGCGCCACCCAACCAGAGAGGATCATCATGAAGACGGGTCTCTGCGTCCCTGTTCATCGCAGTCGCAGCGTTCGGCGCTGCAACGACCGGCACCACCACACCGGCTCGGGCGGCCAGCGAGTTTGCCTGGTGCGCGTTCGAATCGACCAACGGCGGTGGCCAGTCGTGCCTCTACGACACAATCGACCAATGCCGCACCTACCTTGCAGGCCATGGGTTCTGCCAGCCGAACCCGCGAGCGTCGGCGATGGCCGAGATGCCGAAGCGCAGCAAGCGGCTTTGAACCTCGCGTCACGGCGCGGCGTCCGACGATGCCGCGCCGTGTCGAGCACTCATCGATCGTTCAGGAATGCGCCAACGACACGCACGCGTGCGAGAGGTCAACCTGGCGACTCGACGCGGAGCTTATCGCTTTCGGCTGACGCCGGTCTTGCGCGTCGGCGAGGGGGCTTCGCCGGTCGAGCCCCTCGATGATCGGCGAAGCGCGCCATCGGGCGCACGCCCAGCGTGTGCTCGCGCGAGATCTCGATGTGTTTGGCAAGGAGGTCGACGGCGGTCTCCGCATCGCGTTTCCTGCAGGCTTCCAGAATCTCCAGATGCTCTCTGGCTGCCGTGTCCAGCCGCAGCAGCGGCTGACCGATGTTCATTCGGAACAGCCTCAGGCGCGCGGCATTCAGGCTGTAATGCTTGCTGAGGATCTCGTTCTGCTGGAAGTCGACGAGATCCTTGTGGAATTGATAGTCGTCATCCAGCACGTGCCAGCGAACATCGACGTCGTCCGGAGACTGCTCCAGCGAGCGGATCGACTTTCCGACCTTGGCCATCAGCCCATCGATCGCGTCGTCCGAGGCGGCAGCTGCGAAATGCCGCACCGCATTCAGTTCCAGCAAACTGGCGGTACTCATAGGCATCGTTGATCGCCTTCGGTCCGCCCTCGATGATCTGGATTCCGCGCTGCGGATAGACGTTGATCAGGCCTTCGATCTCGAGCTTGCGGATCGCCTCGCGCACGGGATTGAGCGTTGCACCGAGCAACGAGGTGAGCTCGCGCTGCGAGACGAACTGGCCGGTTCGCAGTTCGCCGGTGAACAGCCGCTCCTTCAACTGATCGTAGACGTCAGTCCGCATCATGCTCGTCGAACTGGCCACGCAATTTCCTCCCTGCGAATGCGGTGTTCGCAAATAGTACTTGACCTGGTGCTGGGATTTAACTGAAATGTCAGTGACATTCCGGTTGAGGAGCTGAGCGAACCGATCGTGTACGACGCCGAGATATCCTTGCAGATCAGTGATTTGCGGCCAGAACGGCCCGCTTCCGTGGTGGAGCGGCCGCTGGCGCTTCGAACGAAACGTCATGGCGATGATCGACGGACGGGGGACGCGTGAGCGTTTATGACTTCCGAAGCGATACGGTGACGCTGCCGACGCAAGAGATGATGGCGGCGATGAATGCCGCGCGTCTCGGCGATTCGGCACGCGGTGACGATCCGACCGTCAATGAGCTCGAGCGACTCGGTGCGGCGCTGACCGGCAAGGACGATGCGTTGTTCGTTCCCTCGGGCACGATGGCGAACCTCGCAGCGGTCATTGCGCACGGCTCCCACGGCGGCGAGGTGATCGTCGAAGCGTCGGCGCACATTTTCAATTCCGAAGGCGGGGGGCTGTCGGTGCTTGCCGGCGCCGTGCCGCGGCCGGTGCGCGGCGAGCATGGCGTGCTCGATCCTGACGACGTGAGGGCCGCGATCGTCGAGCGCGGGCAGTCGGCGCTGGCGCCGACCAAGCTGATCTGCCTTGAGAACACCCACAACGCGTCGGGCGGCATGGTGCTTCCGCTCGAGAATATGGCGGCGATCCACGGTGTCGCGAAGCAGGCGGGTCTGTCGCTGCACGTCGATGGCGCAAGGCTGTTCAACGCCGCGACGTATCTTGGCGTGCCGATTGTCGAGATTTGCAAGCACGCTGACTCGGTGTGGTTTGCGCTGTGCAAGGGGCTTGGCGCACCCGTCGGCGCGATCCTCGCAGGCGACAGCGACTTCATGACGCGCGCGCGCCAGGCGGCGAAAATGCTGGGCGGGGCGATGCGCCAGGCCGGCTTGATCGCGGCGCCCGCCATCGTCGCGCTGAAGGATCCCTATAGCGTGCACCGGCGCGACCACGAACTGGCGCAGCGGCTGGCCCGGGGTCTTGCCGCGGTCGACCCGAGCGTCGTTCGGGTCGAGAGGGTCCATACCAACATCGTCAATTGTTTCGTCGATCGTTTTGCCGACGATGCGGCGATGATCAACCGCGCCCTGAAGGAACGGGGCATTCTGGCCAACCACAAGCGCACGAAGATCCGTTTCGTCACGCACTATCATATCGACGAAGCAGCCGTCGATGCGGCGATCGCGCGGTTCACCGAGGTGGTCGAGCCGCTCCGAAAGGCCGCCTGATGTCGATCAACGTCCGATCCACGCAATCCGGTGCACTCACGAAACAAAGCCCGATCTTCTATCCGGGCGACGAGCTGCATCGCATCAAGCGGGAAAAGGTGCAGCGGGCGCTCGAAGTGGAGGGCCTCGACGCGTTCCTGCTCTTCAAGGCGGAGGCAGTCCGCTACATCACCGATTTCTACGTCAAGGGTTTCCGTCCGTTCATGGAGCCGGAATATGTGGTGCTGGCCGTGAAGGGCAGGGCGCCGGCGGTCGGCTACATTTCCGGCAGCGACGACTTGAGGATCCGCTATCGCTCGGACATCGACGACGCGCGCAAGCTGCCGCAGGTCGCCGATTGGGCCAGCGTGATCGGCCAGATGATCTCCGACTATGGCCTGGCCGCCGCCCGCATCGGAACTGATCTGATGCCTTACATGGTCCACGACGGGCTGAAGCGGCAGTTTCCGGGGCTGGCGTTCGTTGACGCGAGCAGCGCGTGGTCAAGACTGACTGCCATCAAGCACCCTCTGGAGATCGATTTGATCCGCGAAGCGGTCCGCGTTGCCGACGCCGGCGTCGCCGCCGCCGTGCAGGCGATCCGGCCGGGGGTGACCGAACATTCAGTTTCAGCCGAAGCGGTCTATGCCATGCGCAAGCGCGGCTCGGAGTTCGAACCGTTCATTCCGCTCGTCGCGTCGGGAAGCAATACGTCGCTGTTCGAGCGCGTCGCCACCGAGAAGCACATTCAGTCCGGGGAGATGGTGATCCTCGATATTGGCGCCGTGGTCAAAGGCTACACCGGCGATCTTGCGACAACGGTGATCTGCGGCGAGCCCGTTGCCGAGCAGAAGGCGATCTACAGGGCCACCCATCTCGCCCTGCAGGAGGCGAAGAAGGTCATCCGGCCCGGCGTCACCTGCCACGACATCGACAAGCGCGCACGCGAGGTGATCGAGGCGGAGGGCTTTGGAAAATATCTCTATAGCGGCAACACCGGTCATCAGCTGGGTTTTGGCCTGCACGGCGATCCGCTGGTGCACAGGAACGTCGACTTCGCGGTCGTCGAGAACATGGTGATGTGCCTCGAGCCGAGGATCGTGCTGCCGGATCGGCCCGACGTCGGCGGCGCGCATCTCGAAGACGTCGTCGTCGTGACGGCCGGCGGCTCCGAGCAACTCAATCACACACCCTACGACCAGCGCCTGCTGTCGTGAATTCAAGACCAGTCTGGAGGCTCACATGTTGATGCGTTTGCGCCAGTTTCGCCGTCGGTTCGTCCTCGCAACGCTGGCGTGCGCCTCAGCGCTGCTTGTGCCGCACGCAGTCAACGCCCAGGACTACCCGAGCGGCCCGGTGCAGATCCTTGTCGCCTACGGCGCGGGCGGCGGCACCGATACGCTGGCTCGGTTGCTGGCGCCGTCGCTGTCCAGGATTCTCGGCAAGCCGGTGACAGTCCAGAACCTGCCCGGCGGGGGCGGCCAGGTCGCGGCGACCGCTGTCATGCGCGACGGCATGGAGGGGCTCGCGATTCTGGCGACCAACGAACCGGACCTTTTCATGAGCACGGTGTTCAGCCGCCCGCCCTACAAAAGCGGCGATCTGCAGTCGATCATGGTCGACGTGGTCGATCCGCGCATCATGCTGGTGAAGAAGGACTCCGACATCGATACGTTCAAGGATTTCGTCGAACGGGCAAAGGCGCAGCCCGGCAAGCTCGCGGTTTCGGTGGCGCAGGGCAGCGCGCAGGAACTGTTCGCAAAATGGCTCTTCGGCAAACTCGGTCTGCAGGTCCGTACCGTGGGTTACGAAGGTGGCGGTCCCGCGGCCAACGCGATGCTGGCTGGCGACGTGACGGCGGCGATCGGCGACGATTCCGCACGCTTGAACATCCGCTCGCAGACGAAAGCGCTGTTCGTGGGCGCAAAGACAAAGAGCCCGCGCTGGTCGGAAGCGCCGACGCTTGAGGATGCAGTCGCACCGTACGGCGTGAAGCTGCCGTCGGCTGACTTCCTCGCGCGCTACGGCGTCTATGTGGTGCCGGCCGCGTTCAAGGCGAAACATCCGGCTGCCTACGCCAAGTTGCAGCAGGCGCTGATCGAGGCGCGCGAATGCGCCCGAGTTCAAGTCCTTCTTCGAGAGGAACGCGCTCAACGATCTGTCGATCGGCAAGACGGGCGAGGCCCTGCAATCGGGATTTGTGGCCGACTTTGCCGAGATTCCGAAGCTCAAGTAGGGCGCGCGACGCCGAACTCCGAGGAGACCAGATGTCGAACGCGTCACAACATCAGCTCTTTCGCGAGTTGACGGTGCCGTGCGTGATGGCGACTGCCGTCGCCCTGTTCGTCTACGACTCCACGCACCTCTCCTATGAAGCGCTGGTGTTCCCGGTCGTGCTGATTGTCGTCATGGTGGCCTCGCTTGTCTGGGCGCTCGGGGCGTATCTGAGAGGCGAAGGAGCAGCTGCGCAGCCGGCGGGGGGAGAGGATGACGAGGAGGGCGGTCCCATCGTCGCAACGACGCCGTGGCTGCTCGTCGCCTTGCCTGCAATCCTTGTCGCTTCGTTCAACTATCTCGGCGTGCTGCCGGCGCTCGTTCTGATCGTGTTTGGTGCGCAGGCGATCTTCAGCCTCCGCTCGCCGCTGCAAAGCCTCTTGATCGCCTTGGCGGTGGCGGTGCCGACCTACGCGGTCTTCAAGTATGTTCTCTATGCCCGCTTCCCGGCCGGCATTCTCGGCATCGGCTGAAGGGGCGCGCGTCGATGGACACACTGAACCACATGCAGCAGGGCGTCATCAACGCGGTGCAGTATGCAGGCGCTGCTCATGATGATCCTCGGCACCCTGATCGGCACCTTCGCCGGCATCATCCCCGGATTGTCGTCGGGCATGTCGGTCGCGCTGTTCCTGCCGCTCACTTTCACCATGACGCCCCTGCACGGCATCATTTTCCTGATCTCCATCTATGTGTCGGTCGGCTACGGCGGCGCGCTGACCGCGATCCTGTTGAACACGCCGGGATCGCCGCAGAACGCGGTCACCACGCTGGACGGTTTCGAACTGACCAAGCAGGGGCGTGCGGCGGAGGCGCTCGGCTACTCGATTTCGTCGTCTGTCTATGGCGGCCTCATCTCCTACGTCGCGATGCTGCTGTCGATCGGCTTTGTTGCAACCGTCGCGTTGAAGTTCGGTCCTCCGGAAATGTTCCTGGTGGCGATTGCCGGCGTGACCGTGCTCGGCGCGGTCGGCACTGCGTCCGTTGCGAAGACCATCGCGTCGGGCGTCTTCGGCCTGCTGATCGGCACTATCGGCATCGTGCCCACGGGCGAGTGGCGCGCCACCTACGGCGAGCCATATCTCGCCGAGGGCTTGCCGATCATTCCCGTGCTGATCGGGATGTTCGTGTTCTCCGAGCTGATGTTGATGTCGTTTCGCGAGTACGTGATCGACTCGACGATCACCGTCCAGCGCAGCCTGCGCGATATCTTCCGCGGCTTCAGACTGCCGGCGTGGACCTTGCCGGCGTTCTTCCGCTCCACCGGCCTCGGGGTCATCGTCGGGCTGCTGCCCGCAGCCGGCGGCACGGCCGCCTCGTTCGCCTCCTATTCGCTGGCGCGCAAAATGTCCAAACGCAGCGAGGAGTACGGCAAGGGCAGCGTCGAGGGCGTGGTCGCTTCCGAAAGCGCCAACAACGCCTGCTCGGGCGGCGACATCATGACGACGCTGGTGCTCGGCGTGCCGGGCAGCGCCACCACCGGCATCCTGCTCGGCGCGCTGACGATGCACGGATTGCAGGCAGGCCCGAACTTCGTCGCCCAGCAGCAAACGCTTGTCTACGGAATCATCGCGGCCGCCATCATCTCGCAGGTCTTCATGGTCGCTGCTGCCGTATTCGCGGCCTACAGCCTGTCGGGGACGCTGAGCGTGCCGACCCGGATCCTCGTGCCGATCCTGGTGCTGTTCTCGGTGATCGGCGCCTATGCGTCACGCAATGCGGCGTTCGACGTCTATCTGATGCTGGCGTGCGGTGCGGTCGGCTACCTGATGAAGCGGACGGGCTATTCGCCCGCAGCGGCGGTGATGGGCGTCATCCTCTCGCCGATCGCCGACAACGAGCTGATCCGCATGTTCCAGCTCTACGGCAGCGACTGGTATCTGGCGTTCGTGACGCGGCCGATCGCGGCCTGCATCCTGGCGCTGCTGGTGGCAACGCTGGTCTGGAGCGCTGTCGGCCGGTTCTCGGCGCGCAAAGAGAGAGTCTTGCGCGCACAAGGCGGTATCGTCGAATGAAGACCGGAGCTCCGCAGGAGGTCTGCACCGCGGACGCGGTCGTCGGCGCGGTGCTGATGCCGGGGCGTCCGTGCCACTCTCGAATCGACGCTGCCCGGTCAGAACTTGCCCTCTGAGGTCGGCCATGAACTTGCTGGCCCGGTCGGGACGGGGGCCTGCGACCACGAAGAACACCATCTGGTGGCCGGGCACGCATCGCACCGAGGCGGTGTATTCGCCCTGTTCGCCGTAGACCGTCAACTGCAACACCTGCAGGTTCCGTGTCAGCCCGGCCTCGCGCATGATCACTTCGCCGCGCTTCAGGCACTCGGCGAGGTCAAGCGTCGTCGCCTGCAATCCGGTGCTCATGCTGGGGCCGGCGGCGGCAGGGAGTGCTCCAGCCAGGAGGCCGGCGGTGAGCGTTGCGCGAAAGAGGGTCTTGGAAGTCATCTGATCCTTACAAGCCGCAGGGCGGCCCATTCATCGTTGAGCGTGTCGCGGCAATCTAGACCACAGCGAAGGCACTCGCAATTTCTTGCGCCTCGGCTTTTCTTGAGGCTTGGCTTTCTTGAACCTTGGCGTTTGTCATTGCCGCGGCAATTGGCTAAGGCGGGGCTGGGACAATATCGAGCGCGGGGTGTGGGGTTTCATGGCCGACGATCGAGACCAGGCCACCGCTGATGCGCCGACCGAAGGCGAAGCCTTTCTCGCGCGCATGCCGATGCGCGATGAGGACGGCGCGGTGCGCGAAGCCTTCATCACGGAGATCTCCACCGGCATCGAAGGCGGCGACGCTGCGTTCCTGCGCTCTCTGGTCGGCGAACTGCACGAGGCCGACCTCGGCGACCTGATCGAGGCGCTGGATCCCGAGCTTCGCCCGCGCCTGATCGAACTCGCCGGCCGCGACTTCGACTTCTCCGCCCTGAACGAGGTCGACGATACGCGTCCGCGAGGAGATCCTCGAGGAACTGCCGCCAGAGACCGTCGCCGAAGGCGTGCGCGAGCTGGAATTCGGACGACGCGATCGAACTGCTCGAGGATCTGCCTGAGGAAAGCAAGGAGGAGATCCTCGAGAGGATCCCGGCCTCCGAGCGCGCGGAGATCGAGCGGGGCCTGCTTTACCCTGAAAATTCCGCCGGACGGCGGATGCAGACGGACTTCATCGCGGTGCCGCCGGACTGGACCGTCGGCCAGACCATCGACTACATGCGCGAGACGCCGGATCTGCCGGACCGTTTCTACGAGCTCTATTCGGTGGACGAGCAGCGGCGGCTGCGCGGCGCGGTGGCGCTCGACGCGCTGTTGCGCGCGCGCCGGCCGGTTCCGATCGCCGAACTGATGGACGAGGAGCGCCGTCGCGTGCTCGCCACCGACGACCAGGAGGAGGTCGCGCGGCTGTTCGGAAAATACAACCTCGTCGCAGCGCCGGTGGTCGACAGCGACGACAAGCTGGTCGGCGTCATCACCGTCGACGACGTGGTCGACGTGATCGAGGAGGAGGCCGAAGAGGACATCAGGGCGCTGGGCGGCGTGACGCACGACGAAGAGCTGTCCGACACGGTCTGGACCATCGCCAAGGGACGCTTTCCCGTGGCTGTTCGTCAACATGCTGACGGCCTGCCTCTCGGCTTTTGTGATCAGCAGGTTCGAGGACGCAATTGAGAAGATGGTGGCGCTGGCAGTGCTGATGCCGGTGGTCGCCAGCATGGGCGGCAACGCCGGCACCCAGACCATGACGGTCGCAGTGCGGGCGCTGGCGACGCGGGAGCTCAACCGCGGCAATGCGCTTCGCGTGCTCCGGCGCGAACTGATGGTCGGCGTGCTGAACGGATTCGGCTTCGCGATCATCCTGGGCGTGATCGGCGGCCACAGCCTTCAAGCTGGTGAACCTTGGCATGGTCATCGGGCTGGCGATGGTGACGGTGCTGACCTGCGCAGCGCTCGGCGGCCTGGTCATCCCGCTGACGCTCAACCGACTCGGCGTCGATCCAGCCGTTTCCTCCGGGCCGTTCGTCACGACGATCACCGATGTGGTCGGATTTCTCTCGTTCCTTGGCATCGCGACGCTGTGGTTCGGGCTGCAGTAGCAGATCGTTAAGCCTTCATTAACCATAAGTGCGCCAGCATGGACGGATTCGGAGACATCCCCATGCGACGGCTCAGATTGAAGGCGGACGGGCGTATTGTCGAACTGCAGGACGGCCATGAAGCGCCGCTGGTTCCCGTGCTCCCGCCAGGCGCCGACCTCTCGGCCCCGGCGCTTGATGTTCGTGCGCTGCGCAACCGCTCGCAGCTGACCCAGGTCGAATTCGCCGAACGTCTCGGCGTGCCGCTCGAGACCATCCGCAACTGGGAGCAGGGCAAGCGCGAGCCGCGCGGACCAGCGCGCGCGTCTGCTGAAGTTGATCGCGCGGGCGCCGGACCTCACCTTTGCGCTGCTCGCGAAAGCGTCATCGGCGCACTGATAGCTGACGCCTGCGATTTCCGGCTTGGCAAGGACACGCGGCCGGCGGCATGATCGCGTCCTCGTTGCACCTCGCCTGATCCGGAGAGGCTCATGCAGATCATCGAAGCGAGCGGCGCGCGCATTCCGGCCATCGGGCTTGGAACCTGGGAGCTGCGCGGCCGTACCTGCGCCCGCATCGTCGAGCAGGCGCTGCGGCTCGGCTATCGCCACATCGACACGGCGCAGATGTACGACAATGAGCGCGAGGTCGGCGAGGGCCTTCGCGCCTCCGGCGCGCCGCGCTACGAGGTGTTCCTCACCACAAAAATCTGGCCGACGCATTTCGCGCCGAACGATCTCATCCGCTCGCTGAAGGAAAGTCTCGTCAAGCTGCGCCTGACGGAGGTCGATCTGGTGCTGTTGCACTGGCCGAGCCCGCGCGTGCCGCTGAGCGAGACCCTCGACGGGCTTGCGCATGCCAGGCAGTCGGGGCTTGCGAAGACATATCGGCATCTCGAACTTCAACGTCGCGCTCACCGAGGAGGCGGTGGCGCTGTCGAAGGAGCCGCTGGTGTGCAATCAGGTCGAGTACCATCCCTATCTCGACCAGGCGAAGGTGCTGGAGGCCTGCCGCCGTCTCGGCCTTGCCACCGTCGCCTATTCGCCGATCGCAAAAGGGCGGGTCAAGGACGACCGCACGCTGGCGCGCATCGGCCGACGTCACCGCAAGACCGCGGCGCAGGTCTGCCTGCGCTGGCTCGTTCAACAAAACGTCGCCGCGATCCCGCGCACCTCGAAACTCGAGCGGCTGCAGGAGAATCTCGGCGTGTTCGACTTCGAGCTGAGCGAGGAGGAGATGGCGACGATCTCCGCCATGGGCAGCAGCGCGGGGCGGATGGTGAATGTCGGCGGCGCGAACTGGGACTAACTCGATGCACATTCTGCCTCGCGAAAGCGGGGACGCCATACGGCCGTGAAGCGAATGAGGCGGACATGCCGCGAGTTGCCTTTCAGCACAAGCCCGGCAGGCTCTCCGAGCTACGCCGCGCTCCTCGCCATGAGGACTGACGGAGGCCAGCGGATGCCGATTGATCTTGCCAGCGGCTTCGCGCATGTAGCGCCACATGTTCTTCGTGCTCTCGAAGATTCTCGGCTTCCTGACCGTCCCGTCCAACTGCCCTGATGATCGCGGGCGTTGCCGGCATCTGCCTGCTGCTGACGCGCTGGCGCAGGCTTGCGCTGACGCTGTTGATCGGCAGCGTGGTGATGCTGGCCGTGCTCGGGCTTTCGCCGTTGAGCAACGTCTTGCTGCTGACGCTGTCGGAACGGTTTCCCGCCTGGCAGGCCGGCCGCATCGATCCGGACGGCGTGATCGTGCTGGGCGGCGTGATCGATCCGGACGTGTCCGACGCCCGCGGCGTGATCGAGCTGGATTCCTCGGCCGAACGGGCGGTGGCGTTGCTGACGCTGGCGCGGCGCTTTCCCGAATGCGCGCGATCGTCTTCTCCGGCGGCAGCGGAAAGCTGACGCCGAATTCGCCTGCGGAGACGCCCTTTGCGAAAAAGCTGCTGGCCGAATTCGGCATGAGCGGCGACAGGTTCATCTTCGAGGAGACGCTCGCGCACCACCTACGAGAACGCCGTTCGGACGCTGGATATGCTGAAGCCTGTGCCGGGACAGCGCTTCCTGCTGGTGACGTCGTCCTTCCACATGCCGCGCTCGATCGGCGCCTTTCGCCGCGCCGGCTTCGAGGTCGAGGCCTATCCGGTCGACTGGCGCACGCGCGGCTGGCGCGATGCGACGCAGCCGTTCGACCGCGTCAGCAGCGGGCTTTCGCGCGCCGACGTCGCGATCCACGAATGGACGGGCCTGGTCGTCTATTGGCTGACCGGCCGCAGCAGCGAGCTGTTTCCGGGCCCGCGCATGCTGGCGGCTGCGACAACGCATCGGCGAAGGATAACTGCCGGCCGCGGTGATCGACCTCAGTCGTGCCGCGGCAGGCCGAGCCGATAGACGCCCCTGAAATCGTTCGGATCGGCCGGCTTGCCCTTGCGGTAGATGACGAGCCGTCCGTCGAGCGCGAGCTTCACCGCCGCGCGGCGGATCGGCATGATCAAATTATGCCAGTCGCTTTCTTCCGCGATCTCCTGCGCAAGCTCCGGCGCGCTCAGCGTCTTGCCCGCGAGCGCGTCCGAGCGCTGCGAGCAGGGCGGTTTCGAGTGAGGGAGAGGGGAGGCGGCATCGGCCGAATCTTGACTGGACATCGGCTTGCCTTGCCGGAAAGTCTTGCGTGAGGCAAGGCGCTTCATCGCGTCACGCCTCGCTCGCGCAAAAGCTTCGCGACTTGCGGCTGCTCGCAGAACTCGGCCCAGCCGAGCGGCGTGTTGTCGTACTTGTCGTCGTGGATCGAGGGATCGGCGCCGGCGTCCAGCAGCATCCGCGCGATCTCGACATTGCCGTCGGCAGCGGTCATGTGCAGCGCCGTGTGGTTGCAGTCCCACATCACGCGCTTGGCGTTGACGTCGACCTTGTGGTCGATCAGCCAGCGCACGGCGTGCGGCGTTTTGCTTGCTCACGGCGACATGCAGCGCGATCGTGTCTTCGCCGTCCGAACCGATGCGCGCCGGATTCTCGCGCAGCATCGCCTCGGCGAGATCGTAGCGCTTCAGGCTGAACGCCGCGATGAAATCGATCCGGGCGCCGGCGTCGATCAGAAGCGCTGCCACGCCTCCGTCGGCGCTCTCCTGCGCGGCGGCGACGAGCGGCGTCGCGCCGGTGAGGTCGGTCGCGTTCGGATCGGCGCCGAGTGCGAGCAGGAGCCGCACCACCTCGGCCTGACCCTTCGCCGCCGCGTGGTGCAGCGGCGTGCGGCGGTGCTCGCTGCGGCTCATGCACGCTGCAAGCAGCGCCGGATCGGCCTTGATGAAGTCGCGGACGTCGTCCACGCGGCCGAGCGCAATCGCCGACCAGAGATTGAGCTTTGCGCCCTGCGCCAGCAGGTAGTCGGCGACGTCGGTGCGGGTGGTCTTGAAACATGTCGCCCAGCCGAGCACGTCAAGCCGATGATCGTCGCCTTCGCCGATCACGTCGGAGCCGGCCTCGACCAGCAGCTTGACGATCGCAAGGTCGGCGGCTTCGGCAGCAAAATGCAGGGCGTAGGCGTTGTCGCCGGTGTCGCGGATGCGCACATTGGCGCCGCGCGCGAGCAACAGCTCCACGCAGGCGCGTTGGTTTCGCCAGGCCGCCTTGTGCAGGGCGGTCTGCTTCTGGAAATTGCCGCCGCGGGCGTCGATCAGGTCAGGATGACTGTCGAGCAGTTTTGCCAGCTTGTCGGCGTGGCCTTTCTCCGCGGCGTCGAGGATGCTCTCGACCGCGCCGCGCAGTTCGGGGGGTTGGGTATCGCGCTCTTCGAGCTCGCGCGCGAGCAGTTCGATCGCCTCGTGTCCATATTCCTTGGCGATCTGATGCACGGTGCGGCCATGCGCATCGGTCTGGCGCGGATCGAAGCCAGCTGTTCAGGGCTTCGCGCACCGTGTCGACGTCGCCGCTCTGCGCTGCCGCGAACACTTTTTCGCGCCGCGGCCGGTCGCTGCTCTCGCGCTCGACATGTGCCTTGAGCTGGCGCCAGCTTGAGAAGCCATAGTCCCGGGCAACCACAAGCTGGGCGGACGCAAGTCTTGTCGCCGGATCGTCAGCACGGAGCATCTTGAGGCGCTGCTTGGCCTCGTTCTTCAAGTGCTCGAAGTTTGGCTGGGCGGGGAGTTCGCGGATGGCGCGCGGAGGCGTGCGTTTGGCGCACATGAAAGACCTTCCTTCCTCATGCCCAGCGTCCGCGGCCTTGGGCAGGAAGTAAGGCTGGCGATGTCGTCGAATTCGGCGGGCTGTGCCCTTCACGCGGACCGTTGGCCACCGGTTTGGCCGCGCCAAATCTAGCGAAATCGCTGCCGGACGTGCAAGCGACTTCGCAAGTCATCTGGCGGGTTTCTGTGCTTTCGTCTAAAAGCCGGTCCCCGATTTTTTGCGGAGGCGGGTGCGCCATGGCTTTGACACTGGTGATCGGCAACAAGAACTATTCGTCCTGGTCGATGCGGCCGTGGATGGCCTTGAAGGCGGCCGGCATCGGCTTCGATGAGGTCGTCATCCCGCTCTACACGGATAATCCCGCGGACAAGCAGCGTATCCTGAACTATTCGCCGGCCGGAAAAGTCCCAATCCTCATCGACGGTGCGGTCGCGACCTGGGATTCGCTCGCGATCATCGAATATCTGGCCGAAAAGTTTCCCGAGAAGGGCTTTTGGCCGAAGGACGCCGCCGCCCGCGCGCATGCGCGCTCGATCTCGGCGGAGATGCACTCGGGCTTCATGGCGCTGCGCAACGAATGCTCGATGAACATTCGCCGGCCGGTGCATCAGCGGGCGTTGTCGGCCGATGCGAAGGCCAACGCCGAGCGCGTGCAGGAGATCTGGAGCGACCTGCCGCAGCACGTACGGGCAGGGTGGACAGTTTCTGTTCGGCGCATTTTCAGGCGCGGACGCCATGTATGCGCCGGTGGTGCACCGATTCCGCATCTACGGTGTCGAGGTGAAGGGTCCTGCCGCAGACTACATGCGCGCGATACAGGCGCACCCGGCGTTCGAGGAGTGGAATGCAGCCGCCCTGAAAGAGGCCTGGGCGATCGAGAAGTTCGACAACGATTGATGTCGCAGGGCCGTTCGCCGCGTGCAACCTGGCGTGGCCCGTCGGCGCCTCGGTGCGTCTAAAAACGGGTGCGACATTCTGGCTCAACTAGCGGGTTATCCCCATGGGCGGACCGCGTCGGGGTTTGCCGAAAATGCGGCGGCCGGAAACCAGCTAACGCTCTGAATTTACGGGCGCTTTGGCGCGCGGGAACCCGCTCGGAAATGCTGGCCAAATTGTGTCTCGCCGTGCTATATCCACAGCGGGTGGTTTTGCCAGGCGGCCCTCGAATTCGGGGGGCCGATGGCGTTCTCGCGTATCGCGTGAAGGAGAGGGCGTTGACGCACAAGTATAAGGTCGGAGAGACCGTCTATTTCACCGCAAGCAACGTGTCGCGTCCGGCAGCGACCGGAACCTATGAGGTGATCCGGCTGCTGCCGACCGATGGCGACGATTGCCAGTATCGAATCAAGAGCACGACTGAAGCATTCGAGCGGGTTGCGAAGGAAAGCCAGTTGAAAGCTGCCTGAACGGGCAGTTGCTGCCGCATTGATGTCGCGTTCGTGACTCACTCTTGCCTGCGGATGGGCGTGACGCGGGGATAGTGCGTCGCCCGAATTGATGATGTATCGTTCGAAGCGCTCTGAGTGAGTGCGTGGGCCGCTTTTCGGCGATCACTAGCAGGGGCACTTTGGCATGCAATGGGCATGGGCAACGTCGCTTGACGAGTTGTGGCGCTCGCCGTCGCTCCCGATGTGGGCGACGCTGATGGCGGCTGGCTTCTCCGCACTGCTGGTGCTGATCGTGCTGCTGCGCGCCGACAAGACCGTGGCGAACGGCGCGCTGGCGGTGATTGCGCTGCTCGCGATCGGCATCGCTTCGAGTTCCACGGTACGCGGGTTCGGCCCGCCAAGCCGGACCGCCGATTCGACCATCGACATGCGCGGCCAGGCCCAGCATGTGGCGCTTGCACCGGCGCTCGCCTGTCTTGACGGACTTGCAGGCGAAAGCGTCGAGGCGGCTTGCGAAAAGGCGGTGTTCGGTTCCGCCGATACGGCAGCTGCTGCGGTGTCCTATGCCGCGGGCCAGGTGTCGCGGGTGATTGCAGCGAGCAACGCACGGACGCTCACGCCGGAGCAGCAAATCCTCAAGCGCGCGGTCGAGCGCGATCGTTATGGCCTTGTCGCGCAGGTGATCATGGTGCGCGACCGCTGCGTCGTCACCGATTGCCCGCTGTTCCGGGCGCTGTCGGATCCGAACCAGATCAAGGCCAACATGAACGACCGGCTCTACGACGCGCTGGTCACACGCTATGCGCCTTCCTGGACCAGCGCGGCCGCACCTGCATCCAACATGCTGACGGGTGTTCCTTCGGCCGCACCTGCGAACGCGCCGACCGGTCGGCCGACAACGGTGGATTTTGCAAACTCGGCCTCGATCCCGCCGGTCAGCATCATGACGCCCGATCCGCCGGCGCAGCCAACGGCTCCCGCGGCCGCCCCATCCGCCAAGTCGACCAACGCAGCACCTGCGCCTGCGCCGTCGCCAAAATCCACCAATGCCCAGGCACAGGCACAGCCGAAGCAGCGCCCGCCTGCGACGGCGGCTGCGCCTGCGACGGCAGGTCAATCGCAGCCCGCCGCGTCGATTGGCCGGCCGCGCGTGGTGGCGCCGGTGCCGTTCGTGCCGTCGCAAGTGGGCGACGACTAGCTTTTGATTGAGCATGATCTTGCCGGAAAACCGGTACCCGGACCAAGTCCGGGGCAGGCTTTTTCCGGATCATGCTTTGGCGCCGCTGGGAACCCTCACGCGGCGCAGCAGCCATGACGGGATTAGGTGTGTGCTTCTGCGCGCGCCGGGTTTCTCGGCCCAAGGCTTTGTCTTAAGTTTCGCCCATGACGCTTCATCTCATCAAGCTCGCGGTCGGCTGCGAGTTGGTCAAGGAACTGCAGGACTGGGTGCGCGAGCGCATGCGCCGGGCGAAGGAGCAGGGACTGCCGCGCCGGCATATCCACGTCACCCGCATGACTCCCAAACGGAATGACGAATTGCTCGACGGCGGTTCACTCTACTGGGTGATCAAGGGCCAGATCGCCGCGCGCGAGCGGTTGATCGGGATCGAGCCGTTCCGCGACACGGCGGGGGTCGGCCGCTGCCGCATCGTGATGGAGCCGAAAGTGGTGGCCGTGACGCCGCGGCCGATGCGAGCCTTTCAGGGCTGGCGCTACCTGAACATCAAGGATGCCCCGCCCGATCTCGACAAGGCGGGCAAGGGGCTCGCCGCCATGCCCGAGCCTTTGCGGCGTGAGCTGCGGGAGTTGGGGCTGATTTAACATATTGCGGCCTTAGACCCTCACCCTGAGGAGAGCGCGAAGCGCTCGTCTCGAAGGGCGAGGCCCGTACGCTGTCGCGACGTCCGTGGCCACATCCTTCGAGACGCGCTTCGCGCTCCTCAGGATGAGGAACTGAGGCGGTGCCGGGCAGCGCTAGCTAGTCGTCCGTGAAGAACCGCCAACGCTCTGATTTGGAATCGGAAACGGCAGGAATTGGCTGATCGGTTTTTGCCGGAAATGAAGGTTGCCGAGGGGGATTCCTTGCAAATCTGATTCGTGATTCTGTGGTCGCGAAGTGCTTCGGATGAGGGACTGATGCGACCCAGGGAACGACGAGATGGCGGTCAGGCCGACTTGCTGCGATCGCGACTGGACGCGATCATCGATATGGGCCACCCACTGGTGAAGCTGGCACGGACGATCGACTGGTCGTTCCTCGAGCAGCAGTTTGGTGCGGTTTACGACGATACGCCCGGCCGGCCGCCGCTGCCGACGCGCTTGATGGCGGGGCTGGCCATTCTCAAGCACACCCACGACCTCTCCGATGAGGTGTTGTGCGAACGCTGGCTGGAGAACCCGTATTACCAGTTCTTCTGCGGCGAGGAGTTCTTCCAGCACCGGCTGGTGTTTGATCGCTCGTCACTCACGCGCTGGCGCCAGCGCATGGGCGAGGAGAAGCTGCAGGCTCTGCTGCAGGAGAGCCTCTCGGTCGCCACCAGGACCGAGGCGATCAAGCCGGCCGATCTCAATCGCATCATCGTCGACACGACGGTGCAGCCCAAGAACGTCATGTTCCCCACCGACGCGCGGCTTCTGAACCGGGCTCGCGAGATCCTGGTGCGGCTGGCGAAGCGGCGAGGCGTCAGGCTGCGCCAATCCTATGCACGGGTGGGCAAGTTCGCGCTGATCAAGCATCAGCGCTATGCCCACGCCAAGCAGTTCAAGCGCGCCAACAGGGCCTTGAAGAAGCTCAGGACCTATCTGGGCCGCGTCATCCGCGACATCGCCCGCAAGATCGAGGGCGACGGCTGGCTCAAGGAGGTGATCTTCGGCCACATCCTGTCGCTGGCAAGACGTGTGCGCGATCAGCAGAAGCACCAGCGCGGACCCAAGGTCTACTCGCTGCACGCACCGGAGGTGGAGTGCATCGGCAAGGGCAAGGCGCACCGGCCTTATGAGTTCGGCGTCAAGGTCTCCGTGGCAACAACGCTCCCCCGCGCCAAGGGCGGGCAGTTCGTCACGCATGTGAAGGCGCTGCCCGGCAACCCCTACGACGGTCACACCCTGGCAACCGTCATCCCGGATATGGAAGCGCTCCTCGGCAACACCATCGAGCGTATTCTCGCCGACAAGGGCTATCGCGGCCACAATGCGCCGCCCGATTACAAGTTCAGGGTCTTCACTTCAGGCCAGAAGCGGCGGATGACGCCGAAGATCAAACGCGAGCTGCGCAGGCGCTCCGCCGTCGAGCCGGTCATCGGCCATCTCAAGTCCGAGCATCGAATGGCCCGCAACTATCTCTGGCACCGCCACGGCGACGCCACCAACGCCGTCCTGGCCGCCGTCGGATACAACTTCCGACGCCTCATCCGCTGGCTCAGGCTCTTGTTGTTCCGAATCCTCGTCCAGCTGACCTTCAGGATGCAGATCATCCCAGCCTGAAACCACGTTCTTCACGGACGACTAGCTAAGCCTTCATGTTGTCGATCAGCCGGGTCCGGCCGATCTTCGCCGCCACCAGCAATCGCACCGGACCGTGCTTGCTCGATGTGATCGGCGCCAGGGTCTCGGCGTTGCGCGCCTCGAAATAGTCGATCGCAAATCCGGCAGCCGCGATTGCGGCGCGTCCGTCGGCGAGCGTCGGCTCCAGTTCAGCGCCCGCGCGAAGTTTCGCCGCTACGTCCTTCATGGTCCGATGCAAAACCGGAGCCGCGCGGCGTTCGTCCTCTGCCAGGTAGACGTTGCGCGACGACAGTGCGAGACCGTCCTTCTCGCGCACGGTCGGCACGCCGATCACGTTGACGCGCATGTCGAGATCGCGCGCCATGCGGGCGACGACCTTGAGCTGCTGATAATCCTTCTCGCCGAACATCGCCGCATCCGGCCGGCACTGGTTGAACAGCTTGCCGACCACTGTCGCCACCCCGCCGAAGAAGTGCGGACGAAACCTGTCTTCGAGCCCCGCGACCGCCGGACCTTCGAGCGCGACCCGCGATGCGAACCCTTCCGGGTACATCACGCCGACCGTCGGCGCCCACACCAGATCCGCGCCAAGCGCGGCCAGCTTGTCGAGGTCCGCGTTCATCGTCCGCGGGTAGGAGGTGAAATCTTCGTGCGGCGCAAACTGCGTCGGGTTGACGAAGATCGATACGACGACTTTCAAGCCGCGGCGCTGCGCCGTCCGTACCAGCGTCAAATGGCCGTCATGCAGCGCCCCCATCGTCGGAACAATCGCAACTTTGGCCTTTCGGTTTCGTAGCTTCTCGATCGCGCGGTGCAGCGCGGGCAGCGTGCGGGCGACGGGAGGGCGCTTGGGCATCGTGGACCTTGAGTTTGGCAGGACGTTTCCTTCTCAGGCGCAGAACCTCGAAGGCGCGCGAACCTATCAAACGCCGGTCTTCACCGACAATCGTCCGTGTGCGCATGGATGAACATCGTCGGCCCGCTTCGTTGCCTTGCCGACACGCGACGCATCGACGTTTACGATTAACGACGACCGCCCGCGCATTTCACTTGACCACAACCGTTTGCGATTTGATGATGGCACGGGAGAGGGCTCCATAAAATGTTGGTGCAGGCCAGTCCGGCTCAGTCCGGCTCCGCGCATGTCGTTGTGTTGGGTAACGAGAAGGGTGGTTCGGGAAAATCCACCACGGCGTTCCACATCGCCGTTGCGCTCCTGAAGGCCGGCCAGCGCGTCGCCACCATCGACCTCGACGCACGGCAGAAGAGCCTCACCCACTATGTCGAGAACCGCGCCGCCTGGGCGCGCCGCACCGGCCTGATGCTCGAGCTGCCGCACCACATCCATGTCGCGCTCGGTGCGAGCATGCACATCGGCGAGAACGAACAATCCGAGTTCGAGCAGTTCTCGCAGGCGATCACCCGGGTAGAGCGTTCGTTCGACTTCGTCGTGATCGATACGCCGGGAACCGACAGCTACCTGATGCGGCTCGCACACTCGATGGCCGATACGCTGATCACACCGATCAACGACAGTTTTGTCGACTTCGACGTGCTCGGAACCGTCGATCCCGCCACCTACTGGGTCACCGGCGAGAGCCACTACGCGAAGATGGTGCGCGAAGCGCGGCGTCATCGCCGCCAGGTCGACGGCGCCTCGACCGACTGGATCGTGGTCCGCAACCGCCTGTCGCTGTTGTCCTCGCGCAACAAGCAGCTGATCGCCGAAGGTTTGAACACGCTGGCCTCCACCGTCGGCTTCCGCGCGGTCGACGGCTTTGCCGAACGCGTCGTCTACCGCGAGCTGTTCCCGCGCGGATTGACCGCGCTCGACGACCTGAATTCGGAGACGCTCGGCACACGGCCGAACATGGCCCACGTCACCGCGCGCGAGGAGGTGACGAACCTGCTGCGCCATCTGAAGCTGCCGATCGACGAGCGCGGCCGCCGCAGAGCCAACGCTCGTGCCGAATGGTTCGCCCAGGTCGACAAGCCGCTCGAGACGCACGACATCGTCGAGGGGTAGGCATGATCCCGAAAAGTGGGTGGCGGTTTTCGGAATAGATCATGCACAAACAGATAGCTGAGCGATGAGTTTGATTCAGCGAAGCTGGATCAGACTTAAGTGCTCCGGCCGGCAGCTGCACCTCAGCGCCGCTCAGGTGAACTTCACACCGATGGTCCTGCCGCGCTGCCAGACGACCTCGCAAGGGCGGCCGGTTCTGACGTCGCGCGAGAAGGCGAGGCGCAATTTGGGAGGAACCGCGCCCGCGTCGCTCACTTCGATCCTCGCGCCACTGTCGGACATGTCCAGGATCGTGCAGGGCCGTGCCGCGAAGCTCCCCTCGAAAATCAGCCAGCCGGGGTGCTGGACCGATTTACGCGTGCTTCGGGTCTTGGGCTTTCGTGCCAGGATCATTTGATGTGCTCCCACATCATTTGACTAAAAACTGTGTACGTCATCGGCCATCGAGAATGTCATCCCGGTGACTCCAATGTTAAGTTCCAGGCGGGGCGAAAGTTCATTCTCGATTGAGGCTTGGGGAAGGGGGCTCGACCATGACCTACGGCAAACTGGCGGACGGCTATCCGTCGAGTTCGAAGTGGCTGCACTGGATGGTGGCCGGCAGCGTGCTGATCATGATCCCGATCGGCATCACCATGGGCCGCGTCGGCAAGGGGCCGCTGCAGGACGCGCTCTACACGACGCACAAGTCGTTCGGCATTCTCATCCTGGCCTTGATGGTCGCGCGGCTGATCAATCGCCTCGTCGTCGGCGCGCCGGCGCCGGCACCCGGCCTCGCGCGCTGGCAGCGCATCGTCTCATCGGCGACGCACGGGCTTCTGTACGTGCTGTTGATCCTGCAGGCGGTCGGCGGCTGGCTCGCTAACTCCGCCTATGGCGCGCCGACGCCGTTCTTCGGACTGTTCGAACTGCCCGCGCTGCGCGGCAAGGACCAGGCGTTCGCCGAGCAGGTGTTCGCCATTCACCGCTTCTTCGGTTTTGTGATCGCGGCGCTCGCCGCCATGCACATCGGCGCGGCGCTGCAGCATTACTTCATCAAGAAGGACGGCGTGCTGCAGCGGATGTTGCCGCGCGCGCTGGGCGGAGATTGAGGTAAGACCGGGTCATTCCGGGGCGCGCGGAACGCGCGAATCCGGAGGTTGGTAAGCTCAGAGCAAATCACGTCGAGATTCCGGGTTCGCCGCTTCGCGACGCTCCGGAATGACGAGGTCACTTCCCCAGCACGGCCTCTGCCGCGTTGACGATGCTGGTGGTGGGGTTCTTGCCGCAGTATTCGCCGATCTTCTTGGCGTTCTCGACGAACACGTCGGTGTCGATCTTCGCTTCGTCCGAGTCGCCCTTGTACCAGCCGTCCAGCCAGGTCAGCATCATCGCGATCGTGTCCTTGTCGCTTTCGACGAACTGCTTGCAGGTCATGGTGTAGAGGTCGAGCACCACGGCGTTGGCGGAGGCGGCCGGCAGCATCAGCGCGGCGGCGATCAGGGCGGTGCGGGCGAGGTTCATGCGATTTCACCTTTTGATGTAAAATGAGAAGCGGGCCTATCTAGCAGGCCGGGATGAAGTTGGCGATGCATTCATTGACGGCGACAGGCTTGCACTCCACATATTTCAGAAACCGGGACCAGGCCGATGACGCGTGATGACAGCAAAACGCCGGCGCCTGCGCCGGGCAAGTCGCCCGCGGCACAGTCGTCGGCCGCAGATATTTCGAGCTTCCTGTCGCAGGTGAAGGCGATGGGACCGGCCGGCAACGGCGCTGCGGGCCGGTTGATCTTTGCGCTGGACGCAACGCTCAGCCGCCAGCCGACCTGGGACATGGCCTGTCACCTGCAGGCCGATATGTTCAAGGAAGCCGCGAGCGTCGGCAAGCTGGCGATGCGGCTGATCTATTACCGCGGCTTCAATGAATGCCGTGCGACGGGATGGGTGACCGACACGGCAAAGCTCGCAGCATTGATGGGCCGCATCGGCTGCGTCGGCGGACATACGCAGATCGGCAAGGTTTTGGCCGATGCGCGGCGGGAGGCGTCAGCATCGGGCGTGCAGGCGCTGGTGTTCGTCGGCGACGCCATGGAGGAGAACATCGACGAGCTCTGCGCGCGTGCGGGCGAACTGGGCCTGTTGAAGGTGCCGTGCTTCATGTTCCAGGAGGGGCACGACGCCGAGGCCGAGCGCGCCTTCAAGGAGATCGCACGGCTGACGGGCGGCGCCTGGTGCCGGTTCGATCCGGGCTCGGCCGCGCAACTGCGCGAACTTTTGCGGGCGGCGGCGGCCTATGCGGCGGGTGGCCGCGAGGCGCTGAAGCGGCTGTCGTCCGCCTCGCAGGGGGCGACGCTGCTGCTCGGGCAGATGCGTTAGTCTAGGGCAAGCCCCGGCCGGCGAGGACTGGCGGGCAGAGCGCCTTGCGTCGGGAGCGAAGCAGGCGTCCCCGGTCTGCTGCGCCACCGCAAGCGCGGCGGCTTGCCCACTACCTCGGCGCGCTTTCCGCGACTACATATGCACCATGTCCCTGGTCGCAGGAATCGTCGCCGTCGCCACGCTGTACCTGCTGCTGCAGGTGCTGCGAAACACGAATCCAGCGGTGCTGGCGCGCGGCTTGAAGCTGGGCGGCGGCATCGTGTGTCTCGCGGTCGCGGCCTTTGTCGGCGTCCGCGGCGAGATCGCGGTTGCGATCCCGCTTGGGATATTCGGCGCCGGCCTGCTCGGCTGGTCGCCATTCGGCGCCGGCGGCTTCAGCATTCCCGGCTGGGGATCGCGACGCTCGAGCGGGCAGACCTCGCGCGTCCGCTCGGCCTTCCTCGACATGACCCTGGATCACGACAGCGGTAATCTGGCCGGCCAGATCATCGCCGGCGAGCATGCCGGCCGCTCGCTCGATGATTTCGACCTAAGCCAGCTCGTGGCGATCGGCTCGGCTTTCGACGGCGAGAGTTCTCGCTCTTCTGGAAAGCTATCTGGACCGCCGGTTTCCCGCCTGGCGTGACAACACGGAGCGCGAACGGGCAGGGCGGCAGGGTGGCAATGTCGGCAGTGCGGCGTCCGGGAAAATGACGGAGCAGGAGGCTTATCAGATCCTTGGCCTGCAGCCGGGGGCGTCGGAAGACGACATCAGCCGCTCGCACCGTTCCTTGATGAAGAAACTCCATCCCGACCAAGGGGGGTCGACGTACCTCGCCTCGCGGGTAAACGAGGCCAAGGACACCCTTCTTCGACGCCATCGCAACTAACTCCGCACGCATAAGCAACGCTGCGCGAGCGGCCAGTCTCCTACGTCTGTCTGAAGCGCCTGTTGACCCCTCCCGGCTTTTCCGCCGCGTTCGAGGCCGAACTCAAAAATTCTAGAGAGCGATGGTTAGTATTTCATTGCCATGCACGGCACGTCCGACCGCTTCAGGGTCTTGCATACGGCCTCGGCCTTGTCCTTGTCGACGAAGCCGGCAAAGCGGGCGCGGTAAAGCTGCTTGTCACCCTTGGCGACCGTCTCGGTGAACGGCTCGGCTTTGCCGAGGATCGCGCGGGCGTGGTCGCGCGCCTCGTTCAGGCGGGTTTTGGCTTCCGCTTCGCTTTCGAGCGCGCCGACCTGAATGATCCAGCTGCCCGGACGAATGGACGGCTTCGGCACTTCAGCCTGTTTCGGCGCAAGCGATGCAACCTGGGCCTGCGGTGGCGCGGGGGCTGCGGCGACCGGCGGGGCGTCGCAGGCGTCGCGGCGGTGCGCGCGGGATCGGCAGAGGCCATCGCGCTGGCGGGCAGGGTGCCGAGGATGCCCAAGCCCTTGCCGTGATGGGGGGCGAGCGGCGCGAGATCGGATTTCGCGACTGAGTTGCTCTTCGGCGGCTCGACTGTGCTGGTCGCGGCCGGCTGGATGGCGCCACCTGCGGCGGGTTCGGCGGCGGAACGATCTGGCTCGGGCCGGCGCTTGCGACTTTCATCGGACCAGCCTTGACCTGCAGCGTCCTCACGCGCACCGGCGTCATCGGCTCGGTGGAACCCGGGATCGGAGCGAGCGCTTGGGCGGAAACGACGCCGTTCGTCAATGGCGCCATGCGCTGCTGCGGGGTGGCCGGCGCGCTCGCCTGCGCAGGCGCTGCGACCAGTTCGGCCGTGGCGGTCGCAACCTGCGCCGGCGCGATCTCGCGTCGCGCGGGATTGCCTTCACCATCAAAGTCGCCGGCCGCAGCGGTCGGCTTCAGCTCGACGGTCTTGCTCTCGACCGGCTTGATCGCGGGCTTGGACGTTGCCGCGGCCGGCTCGTCGTCCGCCTGCGCGACGACCGAGGCCGCGCCGTTTTCGGTGATCGCAGCAACGGTGCGCTTGGTCGCGCCGCGCTCCAGATGCTCGGCGAGCAGGTTGCGCATGACCGAATCGCGCGAGCCGCCGGAGCGGCCGCCAAGCACCACGCCCACGAGATGGCGATTGCCGCGCTTGATCGACGTGACGAGGTTGAAGCCCGAAGCGCGAGTGTAGCCGGTCTTGATGCCGTCGACGCCTTCGACGCGGCCGAGCAGCTTGTTGTGATTGCGGATGGCCTTGCCGCGATAATTGAAGCTGTTGGTCGCGAAATACTTGTAGTAGCGCGGGAAGCGGTCCTGGATTGCGCGGCCAAGCGTTGCCTGGTCGCGCGCGGTGGTGACCTGCTCGGGATCGGGGAGGCCGTTCGGGTTGCGGTAGGTGGTGCGGCTCATGCCGAGCGCACGCGCCTTGCGGGTCATCAGCTTCGCGAATTCGTCGACATCGCCGCCGATCGCCTCAGCGATCACGACGGACGCGTCGTTGGCGGAGCGGGTGACGAGGCCGTTGATCGCGTCCTCGACCTTCAGCCGGTCGCCTTCGCGCAGGCCCAATTTCGTCGGCGCCTGTTCGGACGCCAATTCGGACACCGGCATCATGGTGTCGAGCTTCATCTTGCCGGACTCGAGCTTCTCGAACAGCAGATAGAGCGTCATGATCTTGGTGAGCGAAGCGGGAAAACGCTGCGCATCGGGATTGTTCGCCTGCAGCGTCGCGCCGGAATTCGCGTCGACCACGATGGTCGAGAATGGCGGTGCATAGGGAGCAACGCGCGCGTGATGGATGCGCTTGCCGCGCTTGCGCTTCGCCTCCGCATAGTCGGCGGTGAAAACGGTGGCCGACACCGCGGTGATCAGGCCGAGCACGAACAGACGACGCCCGCGAGAGGACGCAGCGATTGCGCGGAACATGAACTTCCCGTCCCCCTAATTCCGGCCGCTCACGGTACCGTGACGGCTCCGTTGAGCAGCATCCAGAAGGCCATTTTGTGTCATTCGGTTCAACGGGTTGCCCAAGGGTTTTCACCGAACTTCGGTTTCCGCCCTAAAGCTCTGTCGGAACTCGACTTTCTGGCTCCGTGCCGACACAAGGTTGTACGGGAATCACGGTAGGAGGCAGGGGTTGCCAAAAGGTTAATCATCCCTTGCGATCGACTCACAGGTTTTATGCAAGGTTTATGTTGTGCGTCGCACAATATTCATTGACTTATTTGTGCAGTGCAGTATGGTGGTCAATGTGGATGGGGTGGCCGGTTTGGCCCGCGCGCGAATGCGCATTCGCATTTTGTATTCACAGCCCAGGGAAGATCACGATGCTCAAGGTTGAAGAGTTCCAGAACTACGGCAAAGAGCAGTTCGATGCCGCCGTCGCCTCTGCCGGCACCTGCACCAAGAGCCTGCAGGCGATCGCCGCCGCCTACACCGATTACGCCAAGAAGTCGTACGAAGACGGCACCGCGTTCCTCGAGAAGCTCGCCGGCGTGCGCTCGCTCGACAAGGCGCTCGAGGTGCAGACCGACTACGCCAAGTCCGCGTATGAGACCTTCGTCGCCGAGACGACCAAGATCGGCGAACTCTACAAGGATCTGGCCAAGGAGACCTACAAGCCGTTCGAGTCCTTCATCCCGAAGAAGGCGGCCTGAGCGTTTTCCTAGCTACACCGTTTTTTCGCAACTCCTCCAGGTTGCGACCGATGAAGAAGCCCGGCGTCAGCCGGGCTTTTTGTTGGCCAAACGAAAAAGGGAGCCGCGCAGGCGGCTCCCTCGACATACGGCAGTCAGTTCTGGTCTAGTTCGTGACGCCCTTTTCCTTGAAGTATTTCAGCGCGCCGGGATGGAAGGGGATCGGCGACTTCGCCTGCTTCTGGTTCTCGAGCGAGAAGCTTTCCGCTTCCTTGTGCACCGCGACCAGATCGGCCTTCTTCTCCACCAGCGTCTTGACGATGTTGTAGGCCTCGTCGTTGCTCATCTTGTCGCCGGTGACGACGATGTTCCAGACCTCGGCGATGGCGTTGTCCTTGTCATAGCTGGGGTAGGCGCCCTTCTGGATCTTGCCGGTCGCGTAGAGGTCGCCGTACTTCGCGTTCATCTTCGCAACCACCTCGCTGTGGTCGATCAGCTTGAGCTTCACGCCGGGCGTTGCGGCAAGGTCGGTCACAGCGGCCGTCGGAATGCCGCCGACCCAGAAGAACGCATCGATCTTCTTGTCCTTGATGGCGTTGACGGACTCGGCGACGCCGAGTCGTTCGCGCTTCATGTCCTTGTCCTTGTCGAGGCCGGCGGCCTCGATCACGCGGAACGCCATCACCTCGGTGGCGCTGCCCGGCGAGCCGGTCGATACCCGCTTGCCCTTGAGATCGGCCATCTTCTCGATGCCGGTGCCTTCGATCGTCACCACGTGCATCCGGTTCGGATACATCACCAGCAGCGTCTGCAGTGCAACCTTGTTGCCCTTGAACTTGTCCTCGCCCTTCAGCGCGTCGAGCGCGGCGTCGGCCATGGTGAAGCCGATTTCGCTCTTGCCCGCGCCGATCAGCTTCAGATTGTCGACCGAACCGCCGGTGACCTCCGCAGTCGCCTGCACGTTCGGGAGGTTCTTCGACAGCACGTTGGCGACCGCGCCGCCGAGCGGATAGTAGACGCCGCCGGTGCCGCCGGTACCGATCGAAATGGTCTTTTGCTGCGCGTGCACGATGCCGGCGCAGGCGAGGCCGATTGCGGCGACCACCGTCAGCGCGGTTGCAGTCTTGAAGGCTTTTTTCGACATCATTTCACTCCCTGGTCATGTCGGTACCGGCCGCTTGGGAGCCGGTGTTCTCATCTGCCACAATAACACCCCGAGGCCGATGAGAAGTCCCGGGACGAAAGTATAACTAATGTCGCGGCCGATGATCGCTTCGACGAGCGCCTCGATCAGGCTGGGGAACACCAGCAGCAATCCCGACAGCACGAGCAGTGCGCGCTCCAGCGACGTGTTCTTTCGCAGCGTCCAGTTCTGTGCGGCGGCCGCCAGCGCCATCAGTCCCAGCGTGGTCTTGAAGGTGATCTCCAGGATATCGAGCCACGAGCCGTCCTTCGGGATCTTCATCAACAGGCCCACGCCCTGCGGATCGAGCACGAACACGAACGGCACGAGGAAGGCGGGCAGGGTGTATTTCCAGGATTGCAGCGTTGTCCGGTAGGGATCGCCGCCGGTGATCGCGGCGGCCGCGAACGGCGACAGTGCCGTCGGCGGCGACACCTCCGACAGCACCGCGTAGTAGAAGATGAACATGTGGGCGGCGAAATCCGGCACGCCGAGTTTTGTCAGCGCGGGCGCGGCGATCACGGCGCATATGATGTAGGAGGCGGTGACCGGAACGGCGAGGCCGATGATCCAGACGATCAGGGCCGTGTAGAGCGCCGTCAAGAGCAGGCTGCCGCCGGCATAGGCGATGACGATCGAGGAGAACTTCAACCCCAGCCCGGTCAGCGTGACCACGCCGACGACGATGCCGGCGCAGGCGCAGGTGGTCGCCGCATTCAGCGCGCCGATCGAGCCGTCCGCCATCGCGCGCACGAGCTTCCTCGGCATCAGCGCCGTTTCGCGGCGGAGGAAGCTCAGCAGGAAGGTGACGACGGTGGCGTAGAACACCGACAGCGACGCCGAATAGCCGAACAGCATGAAGACGACGACGGCGAGCAGCGAGACGAAGTGGAAGCCGTAGCGCAGCGTCATCTGGCCGAGCGTCAGATCCTGCTTGAACGAGACGTCGTGCGTGCCGAAGCGGCGTGCATCGAGCTCGACCATGATCAGAAGCGACAGGTAGTAGAGGCAGGTCGGAATGACCGCCATCCAGATCACTTCGAGGTAGCTGATCTTCAGGAATTCCGCGATCAGGAAGGCTGCCGCGCCGAGCACCGGCGGCGACAGGATCGCGCCGAGGCCGCCGGCCGCAAGCAGCCCGCCGGCGGCGTTCTTCTCGAACCCGGCCTTGTCCAGCATCGGATAGGCGACCGTGCCGATCATCACCGTGGTTGCCACGCCCGATCCCGACGGTCCGCCGAGCAGGAACGACGACAGCACGACGGTGCGACCGGCGCTGTTCGGCTTGCCGCCCATCAGCGCGAGCGAGAAATCGATGAAGAATTTTCCCGCGCCGGACTGGTGCAGGAACGCGCCGTAGATGGTGAAGAGAATGATCAGCGTCGCCGAGACGTCGACCGCGACGCCGAAAATGCCTTCCAGCGTAATGAAGAGGTGTCCGACCAGGCGCGCGACGTCATAGCCGCGATGCGTCCATGGCGCAGGCAGATAAGGGCCCAGCATCGCGTAGGCGATGAACAGGATCGCCACCACGGGCATGATCGCGCCGGTGGTGCGCCGCGTCGCTTCAAGCAATAGAATGATGAAAATGACGCCGACGATGATGTCCCAGCGCTCAGGCACGGTCGCGCGATCGGTGAAGTCCTCGCCGCCCCACAGCGCGTAGCCGATGGCTGCGACGGCGAGCACTCCCGGCACGATATCCCACCAGCGCACGCGGTTGCGAAAGCGCAGCGCCAGCGGGAACAAGAGGAAGCTCAGGATCAGCGTGAAGGCGACGTGGATGTAGCGCAATTCCTGCGTCGGCACGATCGCGTAGGCCGCGTAGAGATGGAAAAGCGTCATCGCCACGGCGATCGACGTCACCACGGTCCCCGCCCATCCGGACAGGCGATTGGTCGCGCCTTCTTCTGCCTCGATGAAATGTTCGGCTTTGGCCAGTGCTTCGGCCGAGACCGCTTTCGTCTCGTCCTTGCCCGGCGAGTCAGATCGACGACATGCGTGTCCCCCGCGCCCCGATTGCCTGTGCGGCCGGTTCCGGCTCGTTCAGCGCGGCCGTATCGATGCGGATTTAATTGAACGATGGCAAGCGTTTATTGCGCGAAATTGCGCCTGAATAGCTTGGACTTAAGATCAGTTGCGGAACCCGTTCGCCGTCAGGTCCAGCGCTCCCGGTCCTCACGATCCTCTGCCGTCAGAAGGGTGGTGGTGTAGACGTAGGTCGACGTGCACAGGTCGTAGCGTCGGCTGAGTTTCTCGCGCACCGCTATTTCGGCCTCGCCTTGCGGGATCTTCGAACGCTCCCACATCGCAAGATCAGGGCGCCGCGTCATCAAAAGACTTCGCACCACCTGCGGCTCGGAGGCATCCTCGACCTTCCACAGTCCGATCACCTGCGAGTCGTAGGAGGCCTCGAAGCCCGGCCATGCCTGTTCGCAAAGGTCGAGGAATTCCCGCCAGTTCTGCCGCGGCGTTGCGAACCAGCGAAACGCGAAGTTTCCCTGGCGCCGCGGCGGCGTGTCGTTCAGCGGACGCAAGGTCGGCTTCATCGCGGTGGCGTCGTGCGCGCGCACGCGGTCGGTCGCGTTCAACAACTCCATGAACGCGATGCCGGCGCTGCCATCGTCATCCCAGACGGTGATCGCATTGAGCATGTCGCGCGGCTGGCCGATCTGGCTGCGCCAGATGCCGTAGAGCAGGCCGTTCGCCGCTTCGAGGGCGGCGGTCTTCGACGCAAGCGTTTGCGCCACCGCCTGCCATGCGAGCGGTTCGCACTCGATGCGATGATGCAGGTAGTGCGTGCGCGGCGCGGTCATGCCGCGCGCTTGGAAAGTTCGACGTCGAGCGCCTTTTTGACCTGCGGCCGCTCGCTCATGCGCCGGCGATGATCGGCGACCTTCGGGAAGTTCGCCGGATCGACGCTGTCGGCTTCCATCCATTGCGCGACGGTGAAGAGATAGGGATCGCAGATCGAATAGTTCTCGCCCAGCACCCAGGGGCCCTTGAGCATGGTGCGCTCGATCAGCGCGAAGCAGTCGCCAACCGTCCGCGGCACCTTGCGCTGCATGTCGGCGAACGATGACGGCTCGTCGGCCCAGCGAGCGCCACGCACACGGTGGGCATGCGCGACGTGCAGCGTCGCGCAGAGATAGCTGTTGAAGGCCTGCGCCTGCGCGAACTCGTAGGGATCGGTCGGCGCAAGCTTCGCTTGCGGAAAGCTCTGGGCGATGAAGGCGAGGATGGCGGGCGTTTCGGTCAGCACGCCGCGCTCGGTGACGAGCGACGGCACCCGCGCCTTGGGGTTGACGGCGAGATAGTCAGCCTTGCGCTGTTCGTCGTTCTTGAAGTTGACGAAGATCGCCTCGTGGTCGGCGCCGGCATCGATCAACGCGATATGTGAGGCGAGGGCGCAGGTACCGGGAGCGAAATAGAGCTTGAGCATGGAATGTCTCGTCAGAGGGCAGGGGATGTTGGTCCTCCTGGTTCTAACATTCGCAAACGTGCCTGCCAAAGCGGGATGCGAATGTTAGAACCGGACCACTCGCGCAAGGAATACCGGCAGAATGTTCCGCGGATTGGCGAGGTGTGCGGCTCAGCTCTGAAGGTTGCTGCCGCGGATAACGCCGATCACCTTGGTCTCGGCGAGCAACTTCGCATCGTGCTTGGCCCAGGCGGCGGCGCGCTGTTCGGGCGTGAACAGGCCGCGCTTCTCGGCCAGGATCATCCAGGCGAAACCCCACCAGTCCGAGACGTAGCCGCCATTGTTATAGTCGGCGAGATCGTAGCCGTTCTCGAGCGCGAACTCGTAGGCCGTCTTCTTCGTCAGGTTGTCGAGGAAGGCATGATCGTCGACCGAGAGCGAGTCGTCGTGGAAATCGTCACAGGTGTAAGCCCAGATCGCACGGCAGACGGCGTTGAACTCGCGGTCGATGTCGTCGTCGTCGCCCCAAAGGTGCAGCCGCTCCAGCTCACGGCAATACTCACAGAGCCGCACGACTGCAGAAAATTCACAAGCGATTTCAGACATTTTCCCCACCCAACCTGAATCCAGGGCGAGACACTATACGTGAGTCGTTGAAAAAGTGTTCGGCTTTTGTTCTTCGTATTGGGTTGGTTTCGAGCATTCGCAAATTGCTACTTGCGAATGCTTCGCATTTTCATTTAAGACGGAACCGGGCGCGGCATCGCGTCGGATTTGGAAGTGTGGCGATGTTCAAGTGCAGCGAGGCGAGGGGCGTCAAAGGGTCGTCGGCTTTGCGGCAGGCTCGCCGCGCCGCCTTCCTGTCGCTGGCGCTCTGCTCGCCTGCGGTCGCCCAGAATGAGCCGCCGCCGGGCGTCGCGCCGCAGCCAACGATCGCGACCAGCTTGCCCGCCAATGGCGATCCGTTCGGCACGCGGCACTGGCTTGCCGAGCGAGGAGTGACGTTCGGGTTCATTCATACGACCGAACTGTTGTCCAACGTCAAAGGCGGCCTGGCGCGGAAAACCATTTTCGACGGGAAGCTGGAAGCGATGGTCGGCATCGACTTCGGACGGCTGGCCGGTTGGGACGGCCTGAGTTTCTACGCGAATGGATTTCAACTGCACGGCAACCGTGGTCCGAACCGCATGCTGGTCGGCGGCTTGAACACGGTCAGCAACATCGAAGCGCTGCCGACGACGCGGCTGTCCGAGGTGTGGCTCGAGCGTCAGCTGTTCGACGGCAAGGCGAGCATTCGGGCAGGCCAGCTCGTCGTCGATACCGAATTTCTCGTCAGCCAGTATTTCAACTTCTTCATCTCAAGCGACTGGCCGACCAACCCGAAGACCGGCATTCCAAGCAGCGGGCCCGCCTATCCGTTGTCGACGCCGGGCGTGCGGCTCAAGGTCGACCCGACGCCGCAGGCAACGGCGCTGCTCGCCGTGTTCAACGGCGATCCGGCCGGCCAGTGCGGACTCGAGGCGGAGCAATGCAACCGCCATGGCTTCAACTTCCGCGTCAAGGATCCGCCCTATCTCATCGGCGAGCTGCAATATCGCTACAATCAGGACCCTGCGGCGACGGGCCTGGCCGGCGGGGTTCGAACTCGGCGCGTGGCATCACTTCGATCGCTTCGAGCACCAGCGTTTTGCCAGCGACGGCTTTTCGCTCGCCAATCCGCTCGGCAGCGGCATTCCGCACAGGCTGCGCGGCAACGACGGCGTCTATGCGGTGTGGGACCAGCAGCTTTACCGGCCGCCCGGTGGCGACGCCAATTCGGGCGTGCTGGTTTTCAGCCGTGCGGCCTACAGCCCTCCGGACCGCAACGTCGTCGATTTCTACCTCGATGGCGGCATCATTTTCGCCGGGATGATTCCGTCGCGCCCGGCGGACGCCTTCGGCGCGTCGTTCCTCTACGCGCACGTCTCAAAGCACGCGCGCGCGCTTGATCTCGACACCCGCATCTTCACCGGGGTGCCGATCCCGCTCCGCGACTACGAGCTGTCGTTCGATCTCTCCTATTCGGCGACCATCGTTCCGGGCTGGACCGTGCAGCCGAACCTGCAGGTGATCCTCCATCCCGGCGGACACGTGCCGAGCGCCACCTCGCCGATCGAACCGGTCAGGAATGCCGTCGTGCTCGGCCTGCGCTCGACCATGCGGTATTAGGCCTGCCGGCACCCGCCATGCCTCCGCCGCCCGTCGACGCCCCGCGCTTTGACATCAGCCGCTCTCGATCCGGGCCGCGCGTTCGACGGGCCGATCAACGCCCGACCGCGGCTTGTTGCGGAAGGGACAGCGCTGCAATTTCCGCAACCAGCTTCTTGATGATCGCGTCGCCGAACGAGTTGAAGTTCTGCGCAACGATCACGAATGCGCCCGGCCCTCCGATGACGTTGTCGCGATAGTAGTTCTCGAGCCCGCCGGGCGGATTGGTGTGCTCGGGATTCCACGACTGCGGATTCTCGGTCAGGATGACCAGGCCGTTGATGGTGATGCCCTTTGCCAGGGCAGCGTCGCGCGCCTCCGTCACCTCGCGGCCGGAATTGTTGGTCCCGTCTCCGGACACATCGACGGTACGGCGGCTTGATTCGTAAGGCGCACCATCGAAATGAGCTGCTGCGAAATCGATTGCGGCGCTGATGGACGTGCGGTCCGCAAACGAGCGCGGCGCCTCAAGCAACAGGTCGCCGAAACGCCGTGCCGCGGCCGCATCGCCGATCACGGTCCAGTCGATCACGACCTTCTGTGCAGTCGGTCCCGACCATTCCACAAACGAAATCGCAATCCGCTGGTGAGGCCCGGAGGTGATGGCGTTCAGGACGCGCGGATGCGCGATCGCGGCCGCATAGCCCTGGCGTTGAAGCTGGAATTTCGGCTGATCGACGCTGCGCGACACATCGGCTGCCAGCACCAGCAGCAGGTCGACCGGTTCGGCGGCTCGCGCCATCGGCAGATGGACCGCGATCGCGAGAACAAGGGCGGCCACCACAGATCGAATGGGTCGAACCAATCTCGCAGCTCCATCGTCGCATTCGTCATGCGAACATAGGTATCGTTGGCAGCTCCGGCGATCTCTAAATTCTGATCGGGTATACATGAGTATATTTGACAAGCCGCATGCCGGGGAGCATGCGATCCGCGGCTGCGGAACTTCCGGAGCTACTATCAACCGACTGAAGCAGGTCATGGATAGCTACCCTAGTCGCTGTCCGGCGGGAGCGCGATGTCTCCGTCGGGCACTCAACCGGTCAACGGGATTGCTCCCGGCACACCCCGCCGGGCGAGCATCGGGACGGCCTGGCGAGGCCTGACCCGCTCGCCTCCCGGGTTCCGCTGGAGCCATCCCGGGAGGTGTATCATGAACGAGAACGTGACGTTTTTTCGCGGCAATGTTGTCGTGCCGGCGCACCAGGATGCGCGGGCAAAGACCTTCAAGGCAGGCAAAGTCATCAGCATCCGCAGCGACAGGCGGTCGGCAATGCCGACCCGCGGCGTGCTGGTTGCAGTTTGGCGCACAAACCCGGTGAGCGGGCGGCCCGAGTGCCGCTGGACGACGGCGCGAAGCGCCGCAGTCGACGAGGGCGTCAGTCGCGGCAACCTTTTGCGGCAAGCCGCCTAGTGCCTGCTCCCACCGATCATGTGCGCTCATCACCGCACCAAGTCATGCCCGGGTGAGGGCGGTCACAGCTTCTGACCGCGCCGGCGCATGCTTGCCCCACAGGCTCACGATCGACTTGCGTCACGTCGTCGGCGTGGCACCGCGGCGCGTCCTCCGGACACTCCCGTCAATGTTCCTTCTGTCGCGATGAGGTTCGCCATGGTGATCCTTCCCCATAACCGGTCGGCGCATGGCGCAGTTGCCGCGCTCGCCCAAACCCGCGCTCTGCCAAACGTCTACGATCTGGCCGCGGTCGCAATCATCGCGGCGCTGATCATCCTCGTTGCGCACGGAGCGATCGGCATGCGCGCTTCGCTCGAAGCGTTGTCGCGTGCGCCCGTTTCGCTGGATGTTGCCCAGCTTCCAGAATATGCGTTGCGCACGACGCTGCGCATGTTCGCGGCAATCTTCGCCTCGCTGTTGTTCACGTTTGTCGTCGCGGCGCTCGCAGCCAAAAGCCGCCGCGCCGAGCTGATCATCATTCCGGCGCTCGATATCCTGCAGTCGGTGCCCGTGCTCGGCTTTCTCACGTTCACCGTGAGCTTCTTCATGGGTCTGTTTCCCGGAAGCCAGCTCGGGGCCGAGTGCGCGTCGATCTTTGCGATCTTCACAAGCCAGGCCTGGAACATGGCCTTTTCATTCTACCAGTCGCTGAAGACCGTACCGCGCGATCTCGATGAGGCAACCCGCAGTTTCGGGCTTTCACCCTGGCAGCGGTTCTGGCGGCTGGAGGCGCCGTTTGCAGCGCCCGGTCTCGTCTGGAACACGATGATGTCGATGTCCGGCGGCTGGTTCTTCGTCGTCGCCTCGGAGGCAATCACGGTTGGCGACACGACGGTGCAGCTTCCCGGGATCGGCTCCTATCTCGCTCTCGCCATCGAGCAGAAGGACTTTGCCGCCGTTGGTTGGGCCGTTCTGGCTATGGCGATCGTCATCGTACTCTACGATCAGCTCTTGTTCCGGCCCGTCGTCGCATGGGCGGACAAGTTCCGTTTCGAGCAAACGGCGGGCAAGCAGAAACCGCGGTCCTGGGTGTACGCATTGATCCGCCGCACGCGCTGGATCAAACGTCTGACGGCGCCGCTCGGCTGGGTTTGGCAAAGCCTGATGCTCGTTCGGCTTGGGGGCCGCCAACCGCAATTCGCATCGGCGCGAAGCGAGCGCGCAACGCGACTGCTCGACTACCTCTGGCTCGCCCTGGTGCTCGCCGTGACGGCCTGGGGTGTCTGGACAGCTTTCGACTACGTGCGTCAGACGCTCTCATGGAGCGATGCGCTGCAGGCGTTCGGCGGCGGCCTGGCGACGCTGCTGCGCGTCGTCATTCTCATCACCGTGGCGAGCCTGATCTGGGTGCCGATTGGCGTGTGGATCGGGCTGCGGCCGGCGGTGGCCGAGCGCGTCCAGCCGCTTGCGCAGTTTCTCGCTGCTTTTCCGGCCAACGTGCTGTTTCCATTTGCCGTGGTTGCGATCGTGGCGACCGGCGCCGACCCCAACATCTGGCTGTCGCCGCTGATGGTGCTTGGGACACAGTGGTACATCCTGTTCAACGTGATCGCGGGCGCAAGCGCGTTTCCGAGCGACCTCCGGGAGGCGGCGGCCGTGTACCAGCTGCGTTCCTGGACCTGGTGGCGCAAGGTGATCCTGCCCGGCATCTTTCCCTATTACGTAACAGGAGCGCTCACGGCTTCGGGTGGCTCGTGGAACGCGAGCATCGTCGCCGAAGTGGCGAGCTGGGGCGACACCAAACTCCAGGCCTACGGACTTGGAGCCTATATCGCCAAGGCTACGGCAGCGGGAGACTTTCCGCGCGTCGTCCTTGGCATCGCCGTGATGTCGCTCTTCGTCACCCTTTTCAACCGCGCGCTCTGGCGACCGCTCTACGTGTTTGCAGAGCGTCGCCTGCGGCTCGACTGATCAACCAAAGCGGAGGACCGCCATGGACGCGACTGTCGCTGTCAACGAAGCGCCCCTCGTCTCCGTGCGGGGCGTGCGGCAAACCTACGACAAGGGAGCGTCGGGGCCGCTTGTCGTTCTCGACAACGTCGACCTGGCGTTGCGCGCGGGCGAAATCGTCGGCCTGCTTGGCCGCTCCGGCAGTGGCAAGTCGACCCTTCTGCGCGCGATCGCCGGTCTGCTCCGGCCGACAGAGGGGAAGATCACTTTCGCAGATACGCCCGTTACCGGGCCGCCGACGGGCATGGCGCTGGTGTTTCAGAGCTTTGCGCTCTTTCCCTGGCTGACCGTTCTGCAGAATGTGGAGCTCGGCCTCGAGGCACGCGGTCTGGCGCCCGCCGAGCGCAGACGACGGGCATTGGCCGCGATCGATCTGATCGGCCTCGACGGCTACGAGAGCGCCTTTCCAAAGGAGCTCTCGGGCGGAATGCGGCAGCGCGTCGGCCTGGCGCGGGCGCTCGTCGTACATCCGAAGGTCCTGCTGATGGACGAGCCCTTTTCGGCGCTCGACGTGCTGACGGCCGAGACGCTGCGTACCGATCTGCTCGATTTGTGGTGCGAGGGCCGCATGCCGATCGAGGCCATCCTGATGGTGACCCACAATATCGAGGAGGCGGTGCTGATGTGCGACCGCATCCTCATTTTCGGGTCCAATCCCGGGCGGGTCATCGGTGAAATCCGGGTCAACCTGCCGCAACCGCGCAACCGCCTTGATCCGACGTTTCGCGCGCTTGTGGATGATGTTTATGCACGCATGACGGCGAAGACCGGCGCGCCGGCGCGCGATGGCGTTTTTGCCGGCACAGGCATCGCGATGGTGTTGCCCCGGGTGTCGCCCAACCTGCTCGCAGGCTTGATCGAGGCTGTGGCGGCCGAACCCTACCGCGGCCACGCTGATCTGCCGCCGCTTGCAACCGGACTGCAACTGGAAATCGATGACCTCTTTCCCATCGCCGAGACCTTGCAGCTGTTGCGATTTGCGGAGCTGGAAGGGGGCGATATCCATCTGACCGCCGCCGGCATGCGCTTCGCGCTGAGCGAGATCGACGAACGCAAACGGCTGATCGCCCAGCAACTGGCCACCTACGTGCCGCTGGCCGCGCACATCCGCCGCGTTCTCGATGAGCGGCCGAGCCATCAGGCACCGGCGCGGCGTTTCCGGGATGAACTCGAGGATCACATGTCGGAACAATCCGCGGCCGACACCTTGAGGGCCGTCACGAGCTGGGCTCGCTATGCCGAGTATTTTGCCTATGACGAGGACGCAGACGTGTTTACGCTTGAGAACCCGACTTGATGTGATTTGTGGGCCCGCCGCGTCGGCCTGGCCGCTGCAACATCCGGGGGCTGGACCAACAGCTGGCGGGCCGTTGGTCGCGAAAGCAGGCGCGTTGCAAGCGCTTCGCATTATTGAGTAGAGGATCAGAGTGTTTGTGGAGTGCTATCGGCGACAGTCTTGTCATCGCTCCGTTACGGCTGTTGGCTTTTTTGGCGTGCAGCCCAGCAGGTGGCGGTCTCGGAAGAGCTGTCGATGCGACGGGTACGTGGGAACGGAATGCTGTTGAACCGGCTATGGACGACCTTGCGGCGGGTGCTCTTGCTGCCAGCAGCGGCCGCGGCTCTTGCGTCGCCCGCAACGGCCCAAGGCTATCCGCCGCAGGGCGTGGCGCCGCAGCCGTCGATTGCGACCAGCCTGCCGGCTGATGGCGACCCGTTCGGCACGCGGCGCTGGCTTGCCGAGCGCGGGGTCACGTTCGGCCTCGTGCATACGGTCGATGCCTTCGCCAACCTGACCGGCGGCATCAAGCGCGGCTCGGTGGTCGGCGGAAAGCTCGAGGCGATCGTCGGCATCGATTTCGGCCGGCTCGCCGGGCTCGACGGCCTGAGCTTTTACTCGAACATCTTTCAGCTGCACGGCGACAGCGGACCCGGTCGCAATCTGGTCGGCAACCTGAACACCATCAGCAACATCGAGGCGCTGCCGACGACGCGGCTGTCGGAGATATGGCTCGAGCAGCGGTTCTGGGATGGCAAGGCGAACCTGCGAGCGGGCCAGCTTGTCGTCGATACCGAGTTCCTGTTCAGCCAGTACTTCAGCTTCTTCATGTCAAGCGACTGGCCGACCAATCCTGCCGTCAATATCCCGAGCGGCGGCGCGGCCTATCCGTTGTCCACGCCGGGCGTGCGGCTGAAGGTCGATCCGACGCCGCAGACCACGGCCTTGCTCGGTGTGTTCAACGGCGATCCGGCCGGCCAATGCGGCCGGGATCCTGAACTCTGCAACCGCCACGGCCTGAACTTCCGCGTCAACGATCCGCCGTATCTGCTTGGCGAGGTTCAGTACCGCTATAATCAGGAGCCGACCTCGCGCGGACTTGCGGGCGGCGTACGCATCGGCGCCTGGCATCACTTCGGCCGGTTCGACGATCTGCGCTTCGACGTCAACGGCTTTTCGCTGGCGAACCCCCTGAGCAGTGGCATCGCGCGCCGCCTGCGCGGCAATGACGGCGTTTACGCCGTGTGGGATCAGCAGCTTTACCGGCCGCCTGGCGGCGACGCCAATTCCGGCGTGCTGCTGTTCGCCCGCGCCGCCTACAGCACGCCGGACCGCAGCCTGAACGACTTCTATCTCGATGGCGGCATTATCTTCGCTGGCCTCATTCCGTCACGGCCATTGGATGCGTTCGGCGCATCGTTCCTCTATGCCCACATCTCGAACCGCGCGCGCGGCCTCGACCGTGACACGCAGGTGTTCACCGGTCTGCCCGTACCGCTGCGCGACTACGAGCTGTCGTTCGATATCTCCTACGCCGCGACCATCGTGCCAGGCTGGACGGTGCAGCCGAACCTGCAGCTGGTGTTCAATCCCGGCGGACATGTGGCGGGCAATGCTTCGCCGATCGAACCGATCAGGAATGCCGTCGTCGTCGGCGTGCGGTCGACGATGCGCTACTGACCGTGGATGCTTGACCGCTGGGCGTGGTTGCCGCCGGAAAAGCAAAAGCCCGGCGCAAGCGCCGGGCTTTTGTCGAAGTTGAACTTGCGCTCAGGAGGAGAGGCGCAGCTTGGAGAGTTCCTTGAAGATGTTCTGGAACTTCACCGTCATTTGCGAAGCCTGCGTGATGTAGCTGAAGTAGTTCGGATTGTTCGGCTCGCTGGTGCAGGTCTTCAGCATAGCCGACTGCGGATCGCCGCTGGTGGCAACCTGGACCGCGAAAATCTTGATCTGCGCGGCCTTGATGTTGGTGCACATGAGCGCCTGCCGGTCGTCGACAGCAGACGCATGGTCGGAACCATTGCCGGCGTAGCGGTTCTGGGTGTTCAGGCCGTCGGTGAGCAGGATGATCACGTCCTGATAGCTGAAGTTGGAATCCTTGTCCGGCGCCGGAAAAGGCCCGGAGGTCGCATGCGTCAGCCACGCCCAGGCAAGTCCAATCCCCTGGTTGGTGCTCCCGTTCGGAAACATGGCGTCGACCTTGCTGATCAGGTCCGCCTTGTTTTGCTTCACCGAAGTCATGCCCAACACCGATTTACCGCAGTAGCCGTACTGCTCGGCGTGAGCCATGGTGCCGCGAACGCCGGACGAGGGTGTCGTATTGCCGATGTCATAGTCCTTGTTGCGATCGGCGACGCACCCGTTCCACGTGCTGTGCGCGTTCTTGATCCAGGTGTGCTGATAATAGGTTTGCTTGCAGACTTTGCTGGCGCCGCTGCCCGAGCAGGAGCAGTTGACCGCTCCTCCGCAACTTGCGGCTACTGCCTGAGGCGATATCTCTCTTGCTTTCGACGCTATTGTAGCAGCCGTTGTATTGAATGCCGCTTCGATACGACACCACTGTGCCGCTATCGGTGCTCGGGCAAATGTACCCCTTATAGGTCCCGCTGTCAGGCACCTTGCTCACCGTCGAAGTGCTGGTCGGGTTCGGAGCGCAGCTGAATCCGTGGTTCGAATTGGTCAGGGGACAAGTGCTGTCCGGGACCCGTTTGCTCCCAGGTCGTCTTGTTCGCGTCAATCCAGTTGCTCATGACTGGAGGCTCCGCTTCCCATGCGGTGTCGATGATCGCGGCTTCCTCGGGCAGCTTGTCCCAGCGTAGCCAGCTCGCATTGACGTTGGAGGTGCCGACGTTGACGCCCTTCCCGAACGGGACGATCGAGATGTAGACATCGTCCTTCGTGCCGGCCATGGCATAGAAGTCGTCGATCAGCTTCTTGGTCGCGATCTTGAGCTGACCGATCTTGTCGGAGCTCGCCATCGAGCCGGTGGTGTCGAGCGCGAGCGCCACCCGATAGCGCGTGTTGCCCCACTTGGTCGTGGTGGAGACATTGAGCGGCATCGAGGTAATGCCCGCCATTTTCATGAAGTCGGTCGGCATCGTGCCGGTTGCCGTGAGGGTGACGCTGGCGCCGTTGCCCGAATTGGCGGTATAGGCGGCCTCGAACTTCGCAACGCCGACCTCCGGGTGGTTGTATAATGCCTTGAAGTAGGCGTCCGCCTTCTTTGAAATGTCCGAAGGCGTCATGTTGGCTGCTTCCTTCGAGATCATCAGCGCGGTAGCGTCGATCGCAGCCTGCATGGCGGAGCGCGCGTTCGCCAAGCGCGAGTAGTCGATCGCGGCGCCGACCGCTGTCAGCAGCATCGGCAACGTGATGGCAAACATCATCGCCACGTTGCCGCGCTCGGCGCGGGCAAAACGGGCGCAATTCGATTTGAAACGATTAACAATCCGCTCGAGCGTCATCGGCTGCCCCTGAGACTGGTCCACTATGGAACCCATCGGTAGGTCTCAGCCGTGAAGGGGTGGTAAACCCGATCTCCGAATTTATGCGAATGATCGAGCGGCTTTTGCTTCGAATGCAATGTTCACGGAATATCGGAAACGGAGCCTAAATTCGCACCGCCGATTTTTCGTCGAAAAAGACCCGATTTCCGTTAACCACGGCCCGCCGAGCGGCCGGGACAGGCGGTCGTCCACAGGCTTAAGACGCAGGCGGAGGGGCCGGTTGCGGCGGATGGGGAGCCAACCCATATTATTAAAAATTAGAGGATTTCAACCGACAAGGCCCGGTTCTTGCACTGTCAAGGGGGCCCGGCGGTCTGGAATCCGAGGGTAGCGGACTTTATGATGGCTTGGGGGCGGGCCTGATTTGGTTCGTCGCAGTCGCTTTTAGGGGATGCTCCGCATTCTGCCATGTTCCAGCCGGTCACCTTGTCTCGATCTCCAAAGACCTCGAATTTCGCGGCGAAACGGCCGCAGATGAGCAGTGACGAGGGCCGTCCCGGCACGCCGGGCGGCCCGGGTACCTCTGTGATCACCAAGGTCAAGCCGAAGACGAAACGGCCCAACCTGTACCGCGTCCTGATCCTGAACGACGACTACACGCCGATGGAGTTCGTCGTTCATGTCATCGAGCGATTCTTCCAGAAGGACGTGGAGACCGCGACCAAGATCATGCTGCACGTTCATCAACACGGGATCGGCGAGTGCGGTATTTTCACCTACGAAGTCGCCGAGACCAAAGTGACGCAGGTGATGGATTTCGCGCGCAAGCACCAACATCCTTTGCAATGCGTGATGGAAAAGAAGTAGCCTGAACCAACCAGGTCCGGTCTGCGTTGGAACGGCTGGAACCTGAAATTTTGGCGGGGCCAAAAAGGGACGCGAATGCCGACTTTCTCCCAGAGCCTAGAACAATCCCTGCATCGTGCACTGGCGATTGCCAATGAACGTCACCACCAGTACGCGACGCTGGAGCATCTCCTGCTGTCGCTGCTCGACGACAGCGATGCCGCTGCGGTGATGCGCGCCTGCAATGTCGATCTCGACAAGCTGCGCGGCAGCCTCGTCAATTATCTCGAGACCGAATTCGAAAACCTCGTGGTCGAGGGCGGCGAAGATTCGAAGCCGACCGCGGGCTTCCAGCGCGTGATCCAGCGCGCGGTGATTCACGTGCAGTCCTCGGGCCGCGAAGAGGTGACCGGCGCCAACGTGCTGGTAGCGATCTTCGCCGAGCGCGAAAGCCACGCCGCGTATTTCCTGCAGGAGCAGGACATGACGCGCTACGACGCGGTCAACTACATCAGCCACGGCATCGCCAAGCGGCCGGGCGCATCCGAATCGCGCCCCGTGCGCGGCGCCGAGGAAGAGAACGAAGGCAAGGCGGGCGAAGATTCGAAGAAGAAGGGCGACGCGCTCGACGCCTATTGCATCAACCTGAACAAGAAGGCGCGTGAGGGCAAGATCGATCCGGTGATCGGCCGCAACGCCGAGATCAACCGCGCGATCCAGATCCTCTGCCGCCGGCAGAAGAACAATCCGCTGTTCGTCGGCGACGCCGGCGTCGGCAAGACGGCGATCGCCGAAGGCATCGCCAAGCGCATCGTCGATTCGGAAGTGCCCGACGTGCTCGCGGCGGCCACCGTGTTCTCGCTCGACATGGGCACGCTGCTCGCAGGCACCCGCTATCGCGGCGACTTCGAGGAGCGGTTGAAGCAGGTCATCAAGGAGCTGGAGGCGCATCCGAACGCCATCCTGTTCATCGACGAGATCCACACGGTGATCGGCGCCGGCGCCACCTCGGGCGGGGCGATGGATGCCTCGAACCTGCTCAAGCCTGCGCTGGCATCGGGCACCATCCGCTGCATGGGCTCGACGACCTATAAGGAGTATCGCCAGCACTTCGAGAAGGACCGCGCGCTGGTGCGCCGGTTCCAGAAGATCGACGTCAACGAGCCGACGGTCGAGGATGCGATCGCGATCCTGAAAGGTCTGAAGCCGTACTTCGAGGACTACCACAAGCTGAAATACACCAACGAGGCGGTGGAAGCCGCGGTGCAGCTCTCCTCGCGCTACATCCACGACCGCAAGCTGCCCGACAAGGCGATCGATGTGATCGACGAGTTCGGCGCCGCGCAGATGCTGTTGCCGGAGAACAAGCGCAAGAAGACCATCGGCATCAAGGAAATCGAGACGACCATCGCAACGATGGCGAGAATCCCGCCGAAGAGCGTGTCGAAGGACGACGCCGAGGTGCTGAAGCACCTCGAGCAGACCCTGAAGCGATCGGTGTTCGGCCAGGACAAGGCGATCGAGGCGCTGGCGGCGTCGATCAAGCTCGCGCGGGCAGGGCTTCGCGAACCGGAGAAGCCGATCGGCTCCTACCTGTTCTCCGGCCCGACCGGCGTCGGCAAGACCGAGGTCGCCAAGCAGCTGGCCAATTCGCTCGGTGTCGAGCTGCTGCGCTTCGACATGTCGGAATACATGGAGCGGCACACGGTGTCGCGCCTGATCGGCGCGCCTCCGGGCTATGTCGGCTTCGACCAGGGCGGTCTGTTGACCGACGGCGTCGACCAGCATCCGCACTGCGTGGTGCTGCTCGACGAAATCGAGAAGGCGCATCCCGATCTCTACAATGTGCTGCTGCAGATCATGGATCACGGCAAGCTGACCGACCACAACGGCAAGCAGGTCAACTTCCGCAACGTCATCCTGATCATGACGACCAATGCCGGAGCTGCGGATCTCGCGCGCCAGGCGTTCGGCTTCACCCGCAGCAAGCGCGAAGGCGACGACGCCGAGGCGATCACGCGGCAGTTCGCGCCGGAGTTCCGCAACCGGCTCGACGCGATCGTGTCGTTCGCCCACCTCAACACCGACGTGATCGGCATGGTGGTGGAAAAGTTCGTGCTGCAGCTCGAGGCGCAGCTCGCCGATCGCGACGTGACGATCGAGCTGTCCGACCCGGCAAAGGCCTGGCTGATCGAGCGCGGCTACGACGAGCAGATGGGCGCGCGGCCGATGGCGCGCGTGATCCAGGAATACGTCAAGAAGCCGCTCGCCGACGAGGTGCTGTTCGGCAAGCTCAAGGGCGGCGGCCATGTCCGCGTCGTCGTGGTCAAGGACGAGGAGAAGAACGAGGATAAGCTCGGCTTCGAGTTCGTCGAGGGACCTGTGACGCCGAAGCCGGAGAAGCTGCCCGGCGCCAGGAAGCGGGCCGCGCCGAAGAAGCCGAAAGGCGGCAACGAAGGCCCGTCCGGTCCGGCAAAGGGACCGCTCGTGAAGGTGTAAGGGACGCCTTCCGCTTTCAGATACCAGACCGGCCGGCCGTCAACTTGACTGCCGGCCGTTTTGTTTGCGTCATGGCCAAAGCGACAAATCGAAGAAGCGGGGGCAGTGATGCGCAACACCGAAGAGATCTGGTCGTTCGTCGACAGCAAGAAGGCCGCGTTCGAAAAGCTCGCCGACGACGTCTGGGCGGTGCCGGAGATCTGCTTCGGCGAATACAAATCGGTCGCGCTGCATAAGCAGGTCCTTCAGAGCGAGGGCTTTCGGATCACGGAAAACTGTGGCGGCTTGCCGACGGCGGTGATGGGGGAAGCGGGTGATGAGGGTCCGGTGATCGCCATCCTTGGCGAGTTCGACGCTTTGCCCGGCCTCAGCCAGGAAGCAGGCGTCGCCGAACGGCGCGAGATCGTCTCGGGTGGCGCAGGCCACGGCTGCGGTCACAACCTGCTCGGCGCCGGTGCGATGCTGGCTGCGACCGCGATCAAGGATTATCTCGCGAAGAACGGCCTCAAAGGCCGCGTGCGCTACTATGGCTGCCCGGCGGAAGAGGGCGGTTCCGGCAAGGCGTTCATGGTGCGCGAGGGCGCCTTCGACGACGTGGACATCGCGATCTCCTGGCACCCGGCGCCGTTCATGGCGCTGAACGTCGCGAATTCGCTGTCGATGATCCAGATCGATTTCACGTTCTCGGGCCGTGCCTCGCATGCGGCCGCGGCTCCCCATCTCGGCCGCAGCGCGCTCGATGCGGTCGAGCTGATGAATGTCGGCGTCAACTACATGCGCGAGCATGTACCGAGCGACGCGCGCATTCACTATGCCATCGTCGATTCCGGCGGCATCGCGCCGAACGTGGTGCAGGCGAAAGCAAAAGTCCGCTACATGGTGCGGGCGATCGAGTTGCCGACCATGTGGAGCATTTTCGAGCGGGTGAAGAAGGTCGCCGAAGGCGCTGCGCTGATGACCGAGACGACGGTCACCTCCGAGGTCTACAGCGCTATGTCGAACCTGCTCGGCAATTCGCCGCTGGAGAAGGCGATGCAGGCGAACCTGCAGCACCTCGGTCCGCCGCCATTCGACGACAATGATCGCGCGTTCGCGCGGAAGATGCAGGCGACGTTCCAGGAAGAGGACATCGCAACCTCCTGCAAGCGCTTCGGCGTCACACCCGGCGATGCCGCACTCGGCGAGGTGGTCGTGCCGGCGGACTCGCCGCGCGCGCAGTTGCGCGGCTCGACCGACGTCGGCGATGTGAGCTGGGTGGTGCCGACCGTGCAGGCTTATGGCGCGACCTGGGCCATCGGAACGCCCGGGCACTCCTGGCAGATGGTGGCGCAGGGCAAGACCGCCGCCGCGCACAAGGGCATGGCGCACGTCGGCGAAGGCGATGGCGGCGACCGCGCTCGATTGCCTGCGCGATCCGGCGCTGCTCGCGAGCGCCAAGGCCGACTTCGCCCAGCGCACGAAGACGTTCGCCTACAAGTCGCCGCTGCCGGCCGAAACGAAGCCGCCGGTCGTGGCGCAGGCCGCCGAATGATCCGCGAAGCGATGCATCCTTCGGCAGATTTTGGGCAGCAGGCTGACGGTTCGGCGCAGGATGATCCGCGGCGCTGGCGGCGCCAAACGGAAATGACCGATCCTGGCCCTGAAGCGCCCATGCTCGACGGTCTTCCGGCCGACATCGGCGAGCTTTGCCGGATCGTTCAGGGCGCTCTCATCCATCTTGAATGGGTCGCCGCGTATGGACTGTCGGCAGATGACCTTACGCGTGCCTCGCGGGAAACGCTGCCGCTTTCGGGCCGCTTGCGCCAGCTTGCGGATGCTGGTCCACAATCGCTTCTCGTTCAGCGCCCGGCGAAGGCTCGCGCGCCCGGCACCTGCCGCGATTTCGCGCTGATGCTGTGCGGTCTGCTCCGACATCAGGGGATCCCGGCGCGCGTTCGATGTGGCTTCGCGGCCTATTTCAAAAAGGGCCGCTGGGAAGACCACTGGATCTGCGAAGGCTGGCTGCCGACCGAGCGGCGCTGGCGGAGGATTGATCCGCAACTGGATAGCGTGTTGGCGAAGCATCTCGGCATCGCCTTCGACCCGACGGACCTTGCGCGGGACGCGTTCATGAGCGCGGGCGAAGCCTGGCTTCGGTGTCGCACCGGAGGGGGTGACGCAAGCATGTTCGGACATGGGCCAGCGTGCGGACTGTGGTTCATCCGCGTCAATGTCATGCGCGACCATTACGTACTGAATGGATCGGAGGTCTCGGTCTGGGATTCGTGGCGCGACGCTTCCACGGACCATCAATCGCTGTCCGATGCCGAGCGGGGCTTGATCGATGCTATCGCGACCGACCCGACGCAGGCGCGGAAGATGGTCTCGCCGCCCTGGATTGCGTGAGGATTGCGAGATAATCCGACAGCGGCTTGCTACTCCAGAAAACCTGCCAACCGCGGCAGCCACAGGCTGATGCCCGGGAAGTAGATGCACAGCAACAGGCCGACGACCTGCAAGGCGACGAACGGATACATCGCATAGAACACGTCGCCCATGGTCACGCCCGGCGGGACGGTCCCTTTCATGTAGAACAAGCGTGGCCCCGAACGGCGGCGTCATGAACGCAGTCTGCAGATTGACCGCAACCAGCGTACCGAACCAGGTCATGAGGGCGCCATTGTTGCCGATATGGTCGGAGAAGTCGTATTTGGCGAGGATCGGTCCGAACACGGGCAGGACGATCAGGCAGATCTCGATCCACTCGAACGGGAAGCCGAGCAGGAAGATCAACACCATGACGAAGGTGAGCATCTCCCATTTGGTGTCGATGCCGAAATACGCCAGCGTCGAAATCATGAGGTCGTCGCCGCCAAGCACGCGGAACACGTAAGAGAAGCCGGTGGCGCCGAGGAAGATCAGGAACACCAGCCCGTTGGCGCGACAGGACGAGAAGATCGCCTCGTTCAACATCTTGATCGTGCAGCGGCGGTTCAGCGCCGCAATGAACATCGAGCCGATCACGCCCACCGCGCCGCTTTCGGTCGGCGTCGCCCAGCCGGCGAAGATCGAGCCGAGCACGACGACCAGCAGCGCCGTCATTGGAAACAGCCCGCGCCAGAGCGCGTACCAGAAGGCCTTGCGGGTCTGCGGTCCGTAGCCCGGTGGCAGCGTGGGCGCCGCGCCCGGTTTCAAGATCGCCACGCTGACGATATAGACAAGGTAGAGACCGGACAGCAGGAACCCCGGCATGATGGTCGACAGAAACAGGTTGCCCGCCGACGTCGCCAGCATCTCCGCCATCACCACCAGCATGATCGCCGGCGGAATGAGGATGCCGAGCGTTCCGGCCGAGGCGATGGTGCCGATGGCGAGCCGCTTGTCATAGCCTGCGGCCAGCATCTGCGGCAGACGCGATCACCGACAGCGTGATGACGGCGGCGCCAACCACGCCGATGGGCGCAGCGAGGATCGTGCCCATCACCATGACGGAGACCGCCAGCGCGCCGGGACACCACTTCATCAGCACCTCGGTCGCGTCCAGCATGTCCTTCGCCGAGCCCGATCGTTCCAGGATCGCGCCCATGAAGATGAACATCGGGATCGAGGCCAGCACCGGGTCGGCGGCGACGCCTGCCCACATGCGCAGCACGACATCCGAGAGGCCGATCAGGTTGAAAGTTCCGCCCCATACCCCGATCAGCGCAAAGACCAGCGAAAGGCCGCCCATGATGAACGCGACGGGGTAGCCGATGAAAATGAAGAAAAACATCGACACGAACATGATCAGGGCGAGGTTGTCGATCAGCCAGTCAAACACGATACCTGCCCCCGGTTCTGATACGTCGAATCGTCAACCACATCAGACCTCCGTCACCACGTGGCCGATCTGCAGATTGACCTCTTTCTCCGTCTTGCCGCTGAACAGGAAGACGATGACGCGCAACAGCACGCTGACGACGCCGAGCACCACCAGCCACAGGCCGATGGCGTAGATGAGCTTGATGATCCAGCGGTTGGTCAGGCCCACGGAGCTGTCGGACCGCTCGCCCAGGCTATAAGACAGCGCGACGAAATCGATGCTGTAGTAGGCGACCAGCGCGACATAGGGGAGCGCCAGGATCAGGCAGCCAAACAGCTCGACCCACGCCCGGCCGCGGTGCGACAGGCGCTCGGTGAAGCTGTCGACCCGCGGATGGGCGTTGATCGTGTAGCAGTAGCCCATCCACAGCGAGAAGATCGCGGCGTGGAAGTGCCACTCCAGCTCCTGCAGCTTGGTGAAGGGCAACCGAAGGCCGAATTTTCGCGCGACCACATCGAACGTCGTCACGACCGCCATGACGACGAGAAGCCAACCCGACACCAGAGCAATTCGTTCGAGCAGACGCCGCAGGATCTCCGAGGCAGTCAACATTGCATTCATCGGAACAGTGCTCCTCCCGAGATCCTCGCTGGCCATCTCCCGGCCGTCCGGCCGGCGAAGCGCTTGAACAAACCGGAGCATCGGTCACGGTTGTTTCGCCGCGATGCTCGCTCGCAGCCTGCAAGCAAGCGCCGGCGCCGCGCATTGCGCTGCGCCGGCCGTCACACTCTCTGGATCGCTCTAGTTCGGCTTCAGGTAGGTCGCTTTCAATTCCTGCGACGTACCCCAGATCGCAAACTTCTTGCGGAAGTCGAGGTAGTGATCCGCGATCTTCTTGAAGGTTGCGTCCTTGGCCGACTCTTCCTGGAGCACCTCGAGCCACGCCTTCTCGAACGCCGCCAGTGCGTTGTCGTCCCAGCGCTTGACCTGCACCTTGTGCTTGTCGCGCATCTCGGCCATGACGTCGAACTGCGAAGCCTCGGACTCGGCGAAGGTGAACGACACCTGTGCCTGTCCGGCCACGTCGATCATCGCCTTGTAGGCGTCGGGCAGCTTGTCCCATGCCGCCTTGTTCATCAGCAGATGGCTGCAGGAAACGCCCTGGTGCCAGCCCGGGAAGTAGTTGTACTTGGCGATCTGATGGAAGCCGAGCTTGACGTCCATGGCGGGCATCGAGAACTCGGTTGCATCGATCACGCCACGCTCGAGCGCGGGATAAATGTCCGCCGCCGCCAGCAACTGCACCGATACGCCAAGCTTGGCCATGACCTGGGCGCCGAGGCCGAAGAAGCGCATCTTCATGCCCTTCAGGTCCTCGACGGATTTGACTTCGTTGCGGAACCAGCCCGACGTCTCGGGACCGATGCAGAAGACGTCCCGCGCGATCATCCCGTGCTTCGCATAGATCTCGTCACGCAGCGCGTTGCCACCTCCGAACCACTTCCAGGCCAGGAATTCGCCGAAGCTCGGACCGAACGGCACCGTCGTGAAGAAGGCCAGCGAGGGATACTTGCCCGTATCGTAGCCGGGCGTGGTCCAGCACGACTCGATCGATCCCTTGGAAACCGCGTCGAAGCACTCGAGAGGCGGGATCAGTGCTCCCGGCTCGTAGAATTTTATCTCGAACTTGCCTGCCGGACATGCGCTCGATGTCCTTGCTGAAGCGCACGCCTGAAGGTCCAAGGTGCGTCAGCTGGCTGCCGAACGCGCTCTGCATCTTCCAGCGAACCTTGTCCTGCGCGTCGGCGCTGGTGGTGACTCCTGCGAGCGTCAGGGCAGCACCAAGCGCCGCCCATACCAATGTGAGTACGGATTTTCTCATGAGCATTCCTCCCCTTTGGCGGCCAATACCGCGCGCGGACCGAAATGCCCTGATCGGGGCACCGGCGTAGCTCGACGGCATGTTTGTTGGGGCGGTTTCTTTTTTTGGCGCGGCCTGCAAAGGCAGCAAGACGGGAGTTTCTCACCCCAGCGCGAGAAATCTGTCATGAACCCTGCAGGCTGTCAAAAACAGGTTTGCGCGCTGAGAAACTTCTCTCGCCATGGCGTGCCTACGCAATCGGCATATTGCCGTGGCAGATGGTCACGCGGTGCAAGGCACCGCGGCGCACAAGCGGACGGTGCGCGAAGGCGACGGTTGCGCGCGGCATTTGCGATTGCTCCAATGACGGCGAGCAGATAATTTTGCTGCATCTGCGTGACTGGCGAGACAGATGGGCCACCATCGGGAAGCGCAGATGATCACCGGCCGTTCGCCTGGGCCGCCGATTTTTCAATCGGCACATCCGCACCAACGGAGCCCGGACGATCATGGACCATCGCCTGCAAGATTTCAGACTTCGCTACGGGTCGAACCCGCAACAGGCATTTGCCGAGCTGCGCAGCGGAAAGACCTCCCCGCTCGCGGTGCTTTCCGGCGCGCCGTCCTACATCAATCTGCTCGACGCGCTTCGCGGCTGGAAGCTGGTCAAGGAACTGCGGCGGCGTTTTGCGCGTCCCGCGGCGGCCTCGTTCAAGCACGTCAATCCGGCCGGGGCGGCACTTGGCGGCGGCAATCTCGACGAGGTTTTTCGCCGCGCGCACTTCCTGGCCGACTGGACGCTCTCACCGCTGGCGATCGCCTATGTCCGCGCGCGCCAAGCCGATCGCATCGCCTCGTATGGCGATTTCATCGCCTTGAGCGACAACATCGATCTCGCAACGGCGCAGGTGATCAAGAGCGTGGCATCGGACGGGGTAATCGCGCCTGCCTGCAACCCTGAGGCGTTGTCGATCCTGCGCGGCAAGCGCGACGGTCGCTTCCTCGTGCTGACCATCGATCCCGACTATGAACCGGAGGGGGTCGAAATCCGCGATGAGTTCGGCCTGACGCTTGTTCAGGAACGTGACACGTCGGACGCCCCGGCGCTCTCGCCGTCGCAGGTCGTGACCGCGAATTCGCGACTTGACGAGAGCGATACTGACGATCTGTCGCTGGCGATGATTGTCGCCCGGCATACCCAGTCGAATGCCGTCGTGCTCGCGGCGCGCGGCCGCACGATCGGCATCGGCGCGGGGCAGCAGTCGCGAATTCTGGCAACGCGGATCGCGTGCGAGAAGGCCGAGACCTCGCTGCTCTACGACCATCCGCGAATTCTCGATTTGCGATTCAAATCGGGGCTCGGCCGGATCGAGAAGATGAATGTGGTCGAGCTGCTGCTGCGCTTCGAAGCTCTGACCGCCGTGGAGCAGGCGGCCGTCCGCGACCGGCTGGCGTCGGATTTTTCGCCGCTGACGCGCGACGAGAAGGCGTCATGGATCCAGCGTCAGCGACGGATCTGCATGGCGTCCGACGCGGCCATCCCGTTCCGCGACAACATCGACCGCGCCAAGGCCGCCGGCGTCAGCCACATCGTGCAGAGCGGAGGCTCGAAGCGCGACGGCGAAGTCACTGCCGCAGCGGATGACCACGGCATGGTGATGCTGCACACCGGCGTGCGGCACTTTCTGCACTAGCGCACGGCCGATGCTACTCGGCAGGGCTGAGGGCGGGCGCTCCTTCGGTCGCGTCGTGCTGCTCGCGCAGCACCGAGAGGCCGCGCACGAAGATCGAGATGCCGAGCTCGAAGCCGTGGTCGAGGCTCACCGGCTTGACGAAGGAGCCGGTCATCTCGTGCACGACGTAGCCGCGGACGAGGCTGCGCAGGCAGTGCATGGCGTGCTGAACGGCTTCACCGTGCAGGCCGCATTCACCGAGAGCTTGTCGGATGATGGATGCCACGCTCTCCAGGGCGTCATTCCATTCCTTGTCCTTGGTCGTGGGCGACAGCCAGGTTGCGGACGCGAGTCCGGGGCGCGCATGGATATAGAGGCGGATCGCCCGCGCGCAGCCGCGCAACGCGTCTTCGCCGCGCTTGTCGCCGATTTCCTGCTCCATCCACTTCTTGAGCTCGCGATATCCCTTGATCGCGAGCATCCGCTGCGCGCCGAGCACGCTGAACGCCGGTCCCGGAAAACTCGCTTCCAGTTCCTTGGCAAGGTCGGATCGCACCTTGCGGTCCCATTCGCTGCGGTCCCCGACCAGGGCCGAGGCATCCATCTGCACCGCAAAACCGTCTGAAAGCGTCATGACTTTCTGTCGCCCCGTACGCTCCGAGCCAGGAGCGGACGTGAAAGGCTAGCCAGCGCGGGTTGACGAATTCTTGCGATTCCGCTGTGCGGTACGCGTTTCGATGCTGCGGTGCACGCGTCGAAGCGTAAGTCGTTGTGCTTGCCGAGCTAATTCTTCGTCGCCCGCGCGAGAAAATGCACCAGAGCCTTGCGGTCGTCCTCGGACGCGATCACCTGTTCCGGCATTTTGGTGCCGGGCGTGTAGGCCGCTGGCCCGATTTCAAAGAGTTTTGACACGGTCTCCGGTGTCCAGACGATGTCGAGCTTCTTCAGCGGTTCGGAGAAATTGTAGCCGGGGAGCGTGGCGATACGCCGCCCGAACAGGCCGGCCAGCGAGGGACCGGCCCGGTTCCCCTGATCCGGCGTGAGGGTGTGGCAGGCGACGCAGGCGCGATAGATCTCCGCCCCCCGATCGCCGGCATAGGCCGCGAGCGGATCGCTCTGGCCTTGCTGGACCGTCGGGCCGATCGGCTCGCCGGTCGCGGCATTCCAGCGCCGGATCAACGCGTCGGTGCCGCCCGAGAGCAGCGTGACGTTGTCGGGCAGGAACGCGATCGACCACACGGGCCGGTCTGCTCCGACGAGCCTGCGCGTAAAATTGTGCGTCTTGCGCTCGATGATCGTCACCGCGCCGCGAATATCCGCGGCCGCGATGGTCGCGCCGTCACTCGACAAGGCCAGGCTCACCAGCGGCATCGGACCCAGCGCCACGTCACCGTTCGGCTTTCCCTCTTTCGTTACGAAGTAGACCTTTCCGTCCGCACCTGCGGCGGCGATCTCGCCGTCGGGCGCGACGCGCAGTGCATTGAGCGGCGCAGGCAGGGTGACGATCGTCGGTGCGCCGCCATCGAGCGGCCAGACGCGCACGGTCAGATCATAGCTCGCCGTCACCAGCGCGCGTCCATCCGCGGAGAAGGCGATGCCGTTGACGTTTTGCGTATGGCCTTGAAAGACGCGCGGCGCGCCGCCGGCCACGGGCCACAGGCGCACGTCGTGATCCCACGATGCCGACGCCAGCATCGTTCCGTCGCTTGAGAGCGCAATCGCTGCGACCGGTGCGCTATGGCCTTCGAGCACGCGATCGGGCTGCGGCCTTGCCGGGACTCCAGATCGCGATGCGGCCGTCGGCACCGGCGGTCGCCGCGCGGCCGTCCTTGAACAGCGCGGTGGCGTTGACCGCGTCGTCGTGAAAGCGCAGCACCTGCTCGGCGGCATCGCGCTCCAGCGACCAGCGGATGGCGCTGCCGTCGAAGCTGCCCGAGAGGAGAGTCTTGCCGTCCTCCGAAATCGTCAGCGCCCGCACCGGCCCGCCGTGGCCGCGCAACTGGGCTGATGCCGGCGATATCAGGAGAACCGCAAGACAACAAAGAAGAGCTGCCCGGGCGCTGAGGCCGCGACCATCGCCATGCAACACCGGTTGCTCCCTTGCTGAACGCGCGAAACCTCATCGAAGCACGAAGCCGCTTTGCGATAAAGCGCATGACGATAACGTTTGTGTTGGACCGTTTGTGCCGCGAGCGACTATCCGCCTTGCCTTGTCGGCATGCCACTTTCCCTTGACGAGGGACCGCTCGGTCTGCGTCATGCGCGCGTGCAAAATGTCGAAGAATTGCCGCAAACCGAACTGCAGCGCGCCATGGCCAGGCGCGCTGCACGCTTTCGGCAGGGGAATGCTTGCGGCGACGCAAACGATCCTGACGTACACGCTGTTCGCCACCTATCTCGGCGTCGGCGCGCTGGCGCACGATCTCAATTTCAGTCCGCTGTGGGCGCTGCTGGCGACGATGCTGGTGTGGGCCGCGCCGGCGCAAATGATCCTGCTGACCGCGCTCGGCGGCAGCGGGGTTGCGATCGAGGCGGCGGCCGCGGTGTCGCTGAGCGCGATCCGGCTGATGCCGATGGTGGTCGCGTTGCTGCCGATGCTGCGCGGACCCAAGACGAAGACCTGGCACTTGATCCTGCCGACGCATTTCGTTGCCGTCACGGTGTGGGTGGAGAGCATGCGGATCGTGCCCTCGGTGCCGCGCGAGCGACGCATCGCCTTCGTCAACGGCCTCGGCACCGGCGTGATGGCTTCGGCCTCGATCTCCACCCTGGTCGGCTACAATCTTGCGGCCACGCTGCCGCCGCTGTTCGGCGCGGCGGTGCTGTTCCTCACGCCCATCAGCTTCCTGCTGACGACCGCCGCCAACAGTCGCGTGCTGATGGACCGGCTGGCGCTGGGGCTCGGCGTCGCGCTGCTGCCGTTGATGAGCCTGCTCAACACCGGCGTCGACATGCTGATCGCGGGCGTTGCGGCGGGCACCATCGCCTATGCGGTGCATCGCTTGAGGAGGCGCGCATGAGCGCCTTTGTCGGCGACTGGCAGGCGCTGTGGCTGCTGCTGATCGTCGGCGTGCTGCCGAACGAGATCTGGCGCGTGCTCGGCTTTCTCGCCGGCCGCAGGATCGACGAGGGCGCCGAAATCCTGGTGTGGGTGAGGGCGGTTGCGACCGCGATCGTCGGCTGCGTGGTCGTGCAGGTCCTGATCGTGCCGCCGGGCGCGCTGGCGACGCGTGCCAGCGGCGGTGCGATTCTCCGCGTTCGCTGCGGGCTTTGTGATCTGGCTTCTTGCCGGACGCTCGATACTCGCCGGCGTGATCGGCGCCGAGCTGGTGCTGCTTGGCGGCAAGTGGTGGTTGGGCTAAAAACATCGCATGACCGATATCAACGAAATCCGTGCCGGCGAAGTTGCGGTCGAGCCGCCGGCGGCCCGCGACGCCGGGCTTGAGTTCATCGGCCGCATCCACACCCCGTGGAAGACGCGCGCCGAGACGCCGCGGCAGGGCAGGGACGACGGTCCGATCTGCCGCATCGAGGTGTTCGACAAATGGGTGCCCGCCCTGAGGGGGCTCGAGGAATTCGAGACGATCTTCGTGCTCTACTGGCTGCATCAGTCGCGCCGCGATCTCGTCACGCAAAGCCCGCACAGCAACGGCGCGACCACCGGCACATTTGCCTTGCGTTCGCCGGTGCGGCCGAACCCTCTCGGCCTCTCGTCGGTGAATCTCGTCGGCATCGAGGGCAATGTGGTGTCGGTGCGCGGGCTCGATTGCCTGGACGGCACGCCGCTGATCGACATCAAGCCCGATCGGTGCCATCACTCCTGACCTGGAATTGTTCAACGTTCTGCTGACGGTGGCTGGCATCGGCGGCGGTTTCGGCTAGGCTTGGACGCAGTCACATCACGAGAGGGGCGTCATGGCGCGCATCACCACCGTCGAAGAGCTCAGGCAGGTCCTCCCGCAGCCGCGTGAAACGACGAAGCTCAAGATCCTTCCCGAGCTCGACGAGCAGGCGACGGAATTCATCGAGACAAGTCCGTTCGTGTTTCTGGCGACCGTCAACAAGGAAGGGACTGTCGAGGTCTCGCCGAAAGGTGATGAGCCGGGATTCACCAAGATCGAGAACGCCAGGACGCTGCTGATCCCGGAGCGCGCCGGCAACAATCTCGCCTACGGCCTGCAGAATATTCTCGCCACCGGGAGCATCGGGCTGATCTTCGTCAGGCCGCGCACCGGCGAGACGTTGCGCGTTTCCGGCCGAGCGGAGGTGTTCGACGATGCGGAGCTTGTGCAGCGGCTCGGCTCCGAGAAGCGGCCGGCGCTGCTGGCGATCCGCGTGCACATCGAGAAGTGCTTCTTTCACTGCGCGCGGTCGTTCCTGCGGGCAAAACTCTGGGAGCCGGAGTCCTGGGGCGAGGCGAAGCGCGTCTCGTTCGGCAAGGTGATCGCCCCGAAACTCGGCGCCGACGGCGTGACTGCAAAGCAGATCGACGACAACGTCGCCACCAGCTACGCCGAACGGCTCTGGAAGAACGCGTAAACCGCACCCGGCCTGTCAGAGCCGGCGGAGCGCGGTTCCTAACGTTCGAAGAAAAGCTTGTAGACGGCAAGCGCAATGCTGATGGCGACGAAGATCGCCAGCGCCGGCAGCTGCTTCGGCCGATGCCGCAGTTTCCGTTCCGCCTTGGCGGCGTCGGCAAGGACGACCTTGTCGCCGCCCTTGCTCAGTCGTTTCTCACTCATTCCTGCTAACGCAGGCAGCGTTTCGCACGGTTCCGATTGCGACGTTGCGCACAGCCTGCGCACCTTCCAAAATGTGACGTCTCATTGTGGGAGGGAACAAGCCGTGCAGTTCGAACACCTGACCTATGCGCGCGACGACCGTGTCGCCACCATCACGCTCAACCGGCCCGACCGGCTGAATGCGATCGCGCGCGGCATGCCGCAGGAGATCCGCGCAGCCGTCGAAATGGCGAATGCCGACGACCTCGTGCATGTGATCCTGCTGCAGGGCGCGGGCAAGGCGTTTTGCGCGGGCTATGACCTGAAGAACTCGGCGGAACAGCCGCGCGGCAGCGCCGGCAGCCAGGACATGCCCTGGGATCCGTTCCTCGATTTTCTCGGCATGGACAACAACACCCAGTGCTTTCAGTCGCTCTGGCGCAGCTACAAGCCGACGATCTGCAAGGTGCACGGCTACGCGGTCGCCGGCGGCACCGACATCGCGCTCTCCTGCGACCTCGTCATGATGGCGGAGGATGCGAAGATCGGCTATCCGCCCTCGCGCGTCTGGGGATGCCCGACGACGATGATGTGGGTCTACCGGGTGGGCGCGGAGCGCGCCAAGCGGCTGCTGTTCACCGGCGACCTGATCGATGGCAGGGAAGCCGAGCGTATCGGGCTGATCACCAAGGCCGTGCCGGCGGACGAGCTCGATGCGGAGACCAGGAAGCTTGTCGATCGCATCAAGGGCGTGCCGAAGAACCAGCTCTGGATGCAGAAGACCGCCATCAACAGCGCGTTCGAGAACATGGGGCTGCGCACGACGCAGACGCTGGCGACCGTGTTCGACGGCATGACCCGCCATTCGCCGGAAGGCATCTGGTTCAAGCAGCGCGCGCAGGACGTCGGCTTCCATCAGGCGGTGAAGGAGCGCGACTCCGGCGATCCGATTGCCGGCAGCAAGCCGCCGCGCAACAACTGAGAAGCAGCGCCCGCATTGTTCCGAAGCCCGGCGCTTGCTAGCCTTCCATCGACCAGCACAAAAGAAGGGGCGAACGAATGGACCAATCGATCGAGGAAGCCATGGTCAGCCTGCGTCCCTGGATCGGGCGCGTGCGGGTCATCGAGGACGATATCGCCATGCCGATGGTACGGCGTATCGCAGCCATGCTCGACCTTGATCCGGATGGATTTCCGGCCGGGCATGGAGCTCCCGCCGCACTGGTTCTCGATGTTCTTCGCCGATATCGCGCGGCAGTCCGATCTGAGAGAAGACGGGCATGCGATCGGTGGCGTGGTGCTGCCGCCGATCCCGATGCCGCGGCGGATGGGCGCGGGCCGGCGTCTCAAGATCATGGGCCGGCTGCGTGTCGCTGAGCCCGCGGCGCGCAAGTCGGAGGTCGTCGATATCGTGCCCAAGACCGGTCGAACGGGGAGCATCTTCGTCTTGACCCTGCGCAACACGATCGAGCAGGCCGGCAAGGTGGTAGCCGTGGACGAGTTCGATGCCATCTATCGCGAGGCGACGCCGCCCGGGCAGAAGACCACAGCAACCGTGCCGGCGGCGGCGCCGACCGACCAGGCCTGGGCCGATACAATTCTGCTGTCGGAGACGCTGGTCTTTCGTTACTCCGCGGTCACCTGGAATTCGCACCGCATCCACTACGATGCCGACTACGCGCGCTCCGTCGAGGGGTACGAGCAGACTGTGCAGAACGGTGGCCTGACGATGCAGCTGATGATCGATGCGGCGCTCAAGCGCGCGCCGTCGGAGCTGCGCGCTCTGACGGCCCGTTTGACCTATCCGCTGTGGGTCGGCGACCCGGTTTCGATACGAGGGACCGCTGCAAGCGATCGCCGCATGCATGTCTGGACCGCCGACAAGCACGGACATCTGTGCGGGGAGATGGATCTCGAATTCGCCTGATGGCACGGACGGACAATCCGTTACCAAAACACCGTGAGCGGCAACTGTGGATGGAAGTCGTGCCGCAACGTCCGCGCGCCTTCATCGAAAGTCAGTTCGATAGTGGGGCCGTGGATCACGACTGAAGATAGATTGCGAATGTTCTTGGCGTGGGTGCGCGGTTCGTCTTGGTTCGCTTGTAGATATGGCAGATAAAAAAGCAGGGGTTGGCGCGGGTCGGCTGACTTTACGAGACCGCGATCTCGATCGGAGCATATGCCGGTCGATACGTCCAAGTCTCAAACGGCGGTGGTTCGGCAGGGTCCTTTGTTGGCCGATAGCAAATCCCGAATGGGGATGCGCCCAGGGCACGTTGCGATCACCGTTCCCACAAACCGAGACGGCGTACTTCTTTACTTCGCGCCTCCTCTGGATGCTCTCCCGGAGCAGTTCGACATCGCATTCTGAGAAGAAGAACCTTCGGTTCCGCGGTGCCTTGGCCTGAATGATAGATAACGCGACCCTTCGGTCAAGCCGAAGGCGGTCCGCTGTTCGGCCTCGGGGGCGCCGACTGACGTACAAACAAATACATGATCGATCTCGTACGCGGGCGATACA